>DATEHE010000026.1:0-241464 GCA_035279745.1 Candidatus Acidiferrum sp.
GGGGTCTGTAAGTGCAGAAAATAAAGGGGTTACGGGAGAAATTGGGGAATGGTAAGTCCTTTAGAATCCGCAGATCCGAAGGGGGTGCGTAAGTGCGGATTCTAAAACAGTTACGGGAGCGATTCTTGTAAGTGCGGATAAGACAGGAGTTAGGGGCGGAGATCGAGGAAGTGCGGAAAGTTTGGGAGAGGCGCGGGCGGAGGCGGGGGGAATTGAGGGAGTGGCGGGAAGAGATTGGGGAAGGGCGGAAAGGAAAGGGGTTAGAGGCGGGGAGGGGGGAGAAGGCGAGATGGTAACGAAAATTCACATGGATTTATAGCACAAAATAGTAAACTTGTCAAGAGAAAAATAAGTGCTTGGGGGGCAGAGATTTGCGGGAGCGGTGTCTACGCATGACGAGGAAAGGGATCGGGGAGGCTGGGGCGGATCAGGGATGGGCGATGGCGTGGGGAGGCGGAGAGGTTGAAGGATGAGAGAAGCGGTTGAGGAGCCAGCCGAGGCCGTACCCAGCGAGAGTGCCGGGCAGAATGAAGAGAGGAATCAGAGGCAGGATCATGACGACGGCTTCTGTGTTTCGCCAGAGCAAGGCGAAAATGAGGACGGAAGTCAAAAAAGTGGCGACATAGGCCATGCGGACGAGAAGGCGATTTTGGGGGACGTCGAGCGGGCGCTTTCCGGCGAGGGCAGCAACGATCAGGAACGGGATGTCCCAATAAGCAAGGATGAGGACGAGCAGGATGAGCTGGAAAGGTTGATAGAACCAAGCGAGGATCCAACTCCACGGCATGACCGGCTTGCCGATGAAATCGAGGTATTGGCGGACGGCGATGCCGACGACTACAGGCAGACCTAGTCCTGAAAGAGCGATGCGGCGCGGCCAGCCTTTTGCGAAGAACCAACGAGCCAAGACAATGAGCAGGGCGAAGAGAGCGAAGATTGCGAGCAGGGCAATCAAAGAATAGAGACTCGGGAGCATGATAAAAGCTCCTTTCACGTGGCCGCGGCGGGCGAGGAATGCTGCGCGGCTAGGAACGATGCGCCAGGATTGCGGCCGTGAGGCGCGGCCTCTAGCTCATCCTTTGCGCTCATCCCGCCTGAAGTTTCCTTACAACGAATTCGGGAGGCGTAGCTGTGAGATTGGTCACGGATGGGTGTGCGCGGGAGCGCAAGGGAAAGCGTGATGAAGGTAACGGTGATGACGGTGGAGGGATGACGGAGGGTGAAGCGGAGCGGCGGTCATCCTCGGAAGGATGACCCTACGAGAGGCGCGGGGTGAGGACGGGCTATTTGGGTGGCGGAGGAGTGGCGGGGGAGGAATCGCCTTTAACGTAGTGGGCGTACCAGGCGAGGTCGCGCTGGAAGCGGTCCTTGAGATGAGAAGGCAAAGTGAATTCGTGGTATTCGCCGGGGTAGATGACGAGCTCGGTGGGGACGCCGAGGCGTTTGAGGGATTGGTACATTTGCTCGCCGCCGAGGACGGGGACGTTCCAATCAATATTGCCGCCGAGGAAGAGAGTGGGAGTGGTGACTTTGGTGATGTTGCGGTAGGAAGAGACGTGCTGCCAGACGGTGGGAGCTTCCCAGGGAAGGCCTAGCTCGGTTTCGTAGTCGCGCTGATATTGGTCGTGGCCATAGAGACTGATGAACTCAGCTGCCCCGGCGCCGGAGATGGCGGCTTTGAAGCGGGTGGTTTGCGTGATGATGAAGTCGGTGGAGATGCCGCCATAAGACCAGCCACCGACGCCGAGTTTATCGGGATCGGCGATGCCTTGCGCGATAGCGTAATCCACGATGGCCATATCGTCCTGAAAATCCTTGTTGCCCCAATCAGCGTAGATGGCTTTGCAAAAGTCCTGGCCGTAGCCCGTGGAGCCGCGGGGATTCGGAAAGAGGACGGCATAGCCATTGGCGGCATAGAGCTGAGCGAGGAAAGAGAATTCGGCGTAGTAGGCCCACTGTGGGCCGCCATGGGGGATGAGGAGTGTGGGAACTTTTTGGCCGGAGACGTAGTTGAGAGGCTTATAGAGGTAGCCGGCGATGGTGGTGCCGTCATGCGACTTGAAGTGGACGTAATCGCCGTGGGTGATTTGGAGCTGAGAGAAGAGAGCGTCGTTGAGATGGGTGAGTTGGGTGAGGTGGCCGCCGGGGATGGTGAAGAGTTCGTCGGGGCGATCAATGGTGGCGATTTGGGCGGCGATTTCGCCGGTGGGCGCGACGGTGTAGGCGTTAAGCATGAGGCGGCCGGGGATGGGGCGGGAGAGGTTTTCGCCGGTAGGAGAGATGGAGAGGAGGTTTTGCGTGCCGTCGTCATCGGCGATGAAGTAGATCGCGCGGCCGTCGGGAGAAAAATGAGGATTGGAGACGTTGCGGTCGAGTTTGAGAGTGAGGACTTTGGCGGGACCGCCGGCGGCGGGAGAAATGGCGAGATGCTTGGTGGCGTAATCGAAGAGCTTGGGATCGAGATTGGTGACGTAGGCGATGGATTTGCCGTCGGGGGACCAGGCGGGGGAGTTGTCAGCGCCGGGATTGGTGGTGACTTGAGTGAGATGAGCGCCTTTGTCGGAGTTGTCCGCGGAGACGACCCAGATGTCGGAGTTGTAGGTGCGGTCGGGATCGGGTTGGGAGCGATTGCTGGTAAAGGCGAGGAGTTTGGAATCGGGAGACCAGGCGGGCTCGGAATCGTCGTAATCGCCGGAAGTGACTTGGGTGAGAGATTTGGAGGCGAGATCGAAAACGTAGAGATGGGTGCGGCGGCGATCGAGGTAGCCGAGAGTATCAACTTTGAATTGAAGGCGATCGATGACCCAAGGCTTTTTTGAAGCGGAAGGCTGGCCCTGAACGGGTTCGTCGGCATTGGTGGCGTCGTCATCGTCGGCGGCAGGTTTTGGGGAGGATTGCTCTTTGGCGGCGTGGAGTTCTTCAGGAGTGGGGTCGCGAAGGATGAGAACGAGGCGGCGGGAATCGGGTGACCAGGCAAAATCTTCAACGCCCTGGGGAGTGCTGGCGAGAGGCTCGGCGTCGCCGCCGAGGCGGTTGAGGAGCCAAACCTGGGTCTTGCCTTTATCGCGAGCGGAGAGGAAGGCGATGAACTTGCCGTCGGGGCTCCAGCGAGGATGGGAAGACGTGGAAGAATCGGTGGTGAGGGGAATGGGTTCGCCGCCGGAAGTGGGGATCATCCAGAGGCGCGTGTCCGTTTTGTCGGTCTTGAGGCTGGACGAATCCACAGCGTAGGCGACCCACTTGCCGTCGGGGCTGAGCTGAGGATCGTGGACGGAGAGAATGCGGAAATAGTCGTCAATGGAGATGGGGCGGGACTGGGCTTGGGAAGAGGCGGCGAAGACAGCGAGCGCAGCGAAGCAAGTGGAGGCGAGGCAGGCTACGCGGACGGATGAGAAAGGCTTCATAAGGCTGGCTCCCGAGGAATGAATTTCATGCAAGCAAGCAGCGGAGTTTAGCACAGAGGACGCGTGCGGAAGCGGGAGGAAGCGCGGCAGGAATGGCTGTGCAAAAGGACAGAATTGTGGGGTGAAAAAATTTTTGAAAGGACGCATTTTTTTGTTGCATGCGGGGACGAAACTTGTATTCTGCGATGGCGAACTCACTTCACCCGGCGCGAGAGTGAGACTCGCTTAGGAGGACGATTCGTAAAAATTGAGTTCAGTAACCCTGCCTGCTTCCATTCCCTCCCGTGCATTTCCTAGAGCGAAGAAAAAAACCGCGAAGCTGACGATGTGGCCGCTTGTGGCGGCGACGTTTTTCATGGTGTCCGGCGGGACGTATGGCACGGAAGAAATCGTGCATGGAGCGGGATACGGACGCGGGATTTTGATTTTGTTGTTCTTGCCGGTGCTGTGGTGCCTGCCGACGGCGTTCATGATCGGCGAGCTTTCGAGCGCGCTGCCCGCCGAGGGCGGGTATTACGAATGGGTACGGCGCGGGATGGGAAATTTTTGGGGATTCCAGGAAGCGTGGCTATCGCTGGCAGCCAGCATTTTTGACATGGCGATTTATCCGACGCTTTTTGTTTTTTACCTGAAGGAGATGTCGCCGTGGTTTGGTTCGTACAGCCACGGAGTCATGGCCGGGCTTTTCGTCGTGGCGACGTGCGCGCTGCTAAATGTGGCGGGGATTCGCGTGGTGGGATTCACGTCGTTGTGGCTATTCTTTTTGCTGTCGGCGCCGTTCGCGGCGATTGTGGTTCTGGCGCCGTTCAAAACCGGGGCGTTTGCGGGAGGACATGCGGCAGCGGAAACGACGGGGTTGGGGCTGCTGGGCGGCGTGCTCGTGGCGATGTGGAACTACATGGGCTGGGACAACGCGTCCACGATCGCGCAGGAAGTGGAGAGGCCGCAGAGGACGTATCCGAGAGCGATGATCGCGGCAGTGGTGCTTGTGTCGCTGACGTACGTGCTGCCGTTTGCGGCGGTTCGAATCGCGGGGATTCCGGCGTCGAGTTTTGCGGCGGATGGCTCGTGGGCGACGGTGGCGGGGCTTATCGGCGGAAAGATTGCGGGATTCGAGTGGCTGCGATTCCTGATTGTAATTGGCGGAATGATGAGCGCGTTCGGGATGTTCAACGCGCTGGTGATGAGCTATTCGCGATTGCCGCTGGCGATGGCGCGCGACGGGATGCTTCCGAAAGTGTTTGGAAAGACAAGCGCGAGGACAAACGCGCCGTGGGTGGCGATCGCGGCCTGCGCGGCGTGCTGGGCGCTTTGCCTGGGATTGGGATTCAAGAAGCTGGTGACGCTGGACATTATGTTGTATGGAGCCAGCCTGATGCTGGAATTTGTGACGCTGGTAGTCCTGCGGATTCGCGAGCCAAAGTTGAAGCGCGAATTCAAAGTGCCTGGCGGATTGGCGGGAGCGATCTCCTGCGGAGTTTTTCCATTGTTATTGATGAGCCTGGCGATCGTGGATAGCGCGGGCGAAACGATTCTGGGAGTCAGCGGGCTGGCGTTCGGCGCGGCGATCATGGCCGCGGGCTTTCTCCTGTACTGGGCGACAAGACCGCTGAGGCGAGAGGTGGTCGCGCCGGTGGCGACGCCCAACGCGGCGTACGGCGACTAAGTCAACAGGCAGGAAGATGCGGCGCGAAAGAGGCGCTGCTGGTATACTCCAGCGTTCATTCCAATTCCCTTCTTGATCCGGAGACTCGACGTGAAAAATCTGCGGAGTTTTTTGGCAATTCTGATTGCGGCGATCGCAGGTGTGTGCGTGTACGCGAAGAGCGCGGGAACTGCACGAGCGCAGGATTCACCGAAAGCGAAATTCGACGGAAAAGTGTTTGAAGGACTGCGCTGGCGGATGATCGGACCGTTCCGGGCGGGAAGATCGCTGGCGGTGACGGGAGTGCGCGGGCAATCGGACGTCTACTATTTTGGTTCGGTGGAGGGCGGCGTATGGAAGACGAACGACGCTGGCCGAACGTGGAAGCCGATCTTTGACAGGCAGGATGTCGCGTCGATCGGAGCGATTGCGGTGGCGCCTTCGAACGCAAACGTGATTTACGTGGGAACGGGCGAGGCGGATATGCGTTCGAGCATTTCGTCGGGGGACGGAATGTATAAGTCCACGGACGCCGGAAAAAGCTGGGAGCACATCGGGCTGGAAGATACGCAACATATCTCGCGGATCGTTGTGGATCCTTCAAACGCGGACCTGGTGTACGTGGCGGCGCTGGGACACGCTTATGGACCGAACAAGGAGCGAGGAATTTACCGCTCGAAAGATGGCGGCAGGACCTGGGAACAGGTGCTCTTCAAGGATGAGAACACGGGAGCAATTGATTTGGCGATGCAGCCGGGAAATCCAAGCGTGATGTTCGCGACGCTATTGCAAACGCGAAGGCCGCCCTGGAGCATTTATCCGCCGTCGAAGGGACCCGGTACGGGTTTGTATCGCACGACGGATGGCGGCGATCACTGGGAACAGGTCAGCGGGCACGGGCTTCCTTCGGAAGAATTGGGGCGGATGGGAATCGCGTTTGCGCCGAGCAATCCAAAAAGAATTTACGTGATTGCGGACGCGAAAGAGGGCGGGCTCTACCGCTCGGATGACGGCGGAGAAAATTGGGAGCGCGTTTCGAAAGATCCGCGAATTTGGGGCCGAGGATGGTATTTCTGCGAAGTGAGCGTGGATTCGAAGGACGAAAATACGGTGTACGTGCCGAACACTTCGCTTTACCGTTCGCGCGACGGCGGAAAAACGATGACGGCGATCAAGGGCGCGCCTGGCGGAGATGATTATCACCAGTTGTGGATTGACCCGGATGATCCGCAGAGAATGATTTTGGGAGTGGATCAAGGCGTGATCGTCACGCGAAACGGCGGAGAAACCTGGAGTTCCTGGTACAACCAGCCGACGGGACAGTTCTATCACGTGTCGGTGGACAACCGGTTTCCTTACTGGGTTTATGGCGCGGAGCAGGATAGCGGAGCGGCGGCCACGCCGAGCCGAAGCATTTATCGCGCGCTGAATTTTCATGACTGGCGTCCGATGGAAGCGGGAGGCGAGAGCGATTACACGGCGGCGGATCCGCTACACCCGGAGATCGTCTACGGCGGGACTGTCTCGCGTCAGGATTTTCACAATGAACAAGTACAGTCCTTGCCGCCGACGCTGCTTTACCCCGGCGAATACCGCAAGACGTGGACGGTGCCGCTGGTGTTTTCGGAGAGTGAGCCGGGCGTGCTCTATTTTAGTTATCAAAATTTGTTTCGAACGACGGATGGCGGGAACACGTGGAAGAAGATCAGCGGGGATTTGACGCGTGAAGACGCGGGCGTGCCTGCGAATCTGGATGCGCCGGCGGCAGCCGATGCGCCTGCGTCAAAGCGTCGAGGAGTGATTTACACGATTGCTCCCTCGCCGAAAGTCGCTGGCGAAATCTGGGTAGGAACGGACGATGGCTTGATTCAACTGACGCGCGATGAAGGAAAGACGTGGACGAATGTGACGCCGCCGGAAGTGACGGCGTGGAGCAAAGTGACGCAAATCGAGGCTTCGCACTTTCATGCGGGTGAGGCTTATGCGGCAGTGGACCGGCACCGGTTGGACGATCAGAAGCCCTATTTGTACAAAACGACGGACTACGGGAAGAGCTGGCACCAGACGGCGAATGGAATCCCCGACGGGAGTTTCCTGAATTGCGTGCGAGAAGACGCGAAGGTGGCTGGGTTGTTGTACGCGTGCACGGAAAAAGGCGTGTACATCTCGTACGACGATGGGGAGAGCTGGGCATCGCTGCAACTGAACATGCCGACAGTGTCCGTGCGGGACCTCGTTGTGCATGGCGACGATTTGGTGATCGCCACGTTCGGGCGGGCGTTTTGGGTGCTGGATGACATCAGCGCGCTGAGGCAGTGGGGCGAGAAAGCCGCGAGCGCGGAGGCTTGGCTCTTCGATCCGGCGACGGCGTATCGGATGAGGCCGGGTTCGGACGAAGGGACGCCTGTGCCGTTCGACGAGCCGCAGGCAGACAATCCGCCGACGGGCGCCGTGTTGGATTACTACTTGAAAGAAAATCAGCCGGAGCCGGTAAAGCTTGAAATTTTCGACGCAGCGGGGAAGCTTGTGCGCAGCTATGCGAGCACGGACAAAATCCAGCAAATCAATCCGGATCAGATTGACATTCCGATGTACTGGTTTCCTGCGGAAAAGCGGCTTTCGGCGGAAGCAGGGATGCACCGGTATGTGTGGGATGTGCGCTATGCGTTCGCGGACGGAGGAGGGCGGCGATTCCGTCGCGGAGGCGGAGGGCCACTGGCGGTGCCCGGGCATTACACAGTGAAGTTGACGGCCGCGGGGAAAACGATGAGCGCGCCGCTTGTCTTAAAGATGGACCCTCGCGTGAAAACAACTGCCGCCGAGCTACAGCGGCAGTTCGAACTGGCCTCCAAGCTAGCCGCGGGGATCAGCGAGGTTTCGGCGGCGGTTCGCGAAGCAAACCAAGTCTGGATGCAAGTCGCCAAGCGCGCCAAAGAAGCGGGGAACAATTCGGAGGTTTCGGGAGCGCTCGATACTCTGCAAAAGAAAATCGAGGAGGCGGCGGGCCCAGCGGGAGGTCCTGGAGGAGGATTCGGATTCGTCGGATTCTCGGTGCCGGAAAAAGAGCCGGTGACGTTGAGGCAGGCGTTATCAGGCTATAGCGCGCTGCTGGGAATTGTGGAGAGCGCGGACGCGGCACCAACCGCAGATGCGACGGCGGCGAGCGAGAAGTGGGAAGCGGCCGGAAGAGGAGCGCTCGCGCGTTGGCAGGCGATAAAGGCGAAGGACTTGGCTGCGGCAAATGCAATTCTGGAAAAGGCGAATCTTCAACGAGTGCAGATCGAGAACACAGCAAAGCCGTAGTTCTATTGACGAGAATCAGACCAGAGCGCGACATTTAGGCTGGATGCGGGTTGAATGAGGGTAAGAGAAACGAACGCCAGCCCAGAATGAGGACGCTCCATGAGTAAGAAAAATCTAAAAATGAAGATTGTCTTAGCCACCGGTTTGCTTGCGTTGGCCTTTGCGCCCGGAATGGCAATCGCCCAAGACAGCGCGAAAACGCAGGCTCCTACGGAGGCGCAGGATAAAAGTCAGGCCGCTCCGGCTGCGGCCGCAACGTCTGCAAAGCCCGCGATGAGACATCGCGGAGTCATGCAGGGCTTGAGCCTTACGGCCGACCAGAGAACCGCGATGAAGAAGATTCACGAGACAACGCGATCGCAAATCGAATCCGTGAAGCAGGACACCACGCTGACGGCGGACCAGCAGGCGGCGAAGATTCACGAATTGCGGCGCGATTCGAGGACGCAAGTCGTGAAGCTGCTTACTCCGGACCAACGCCAGCAGATGCGGGCCAATATCCGTGCGCTGAGGGCGGCACGACGAGAACAGCGGCTGCGGCAACAGCAGAGTCAAGCACAGCCGCAGGGCTGAGCGCGAAGCGAACTCCGCCAAGTTATAATTCGAATGGAAGGTGAGATAAGGGACGGCTTCAGAGGCCGTCCCTTTTTCGCAGGAGCGCCGAATTGTGCGGCGCGAAATGCCGAACAGATTTGATATGCTGCTCGGCGTGGAGATTCTTGTTCGAACGAACGGACGCGGGTGGGCGTGGAAGAGTTTGCGAATTGGCGCGCCGGCGCTCGCGATCGCGCTGGGAATTGTCTCTGTAAGTTTCTCCTCGCAAACGCCTTCGCAGACGCCGACACCGGCTTCGCAACAGGCGGCACCACAAACGCAGCCGCAGGCAGCACCGGTGCCAACTCCTGGTGCCCCACCCAAAGCGGGATTGAATATCGTGGTCCTCGACCCGGCGCACGGAGGAACTGACCCCGGCGCACGCGGAACTGGAGGAATGCGAGAAAGCGATATTGTGCTGGATTTTGCAGCTCAGGCGAAAAAGGCTCTCGAAGCGCAAGGATTTCAAGTTCTGCAGACGAGGCAGGGGGACGATAACCCTTCGTTCGACGATCGCTCCGCGATGGCTAACGCGCAAACAGGTGCGGTGTTTGTGACGCTGCATATCGCATCAACGGGATTGCCCGGGACGGTGAGAGTGTATGACTATTCGGCTCTTGTCCCCCCATCCGACGCAGGCGGGCTGGTGCCCTGGGGGAAAGCGCAGGCCCCTTTTGGATTATTGAGCCAGAAGTTGGGCGACATGGTGCAAGCGCAACTGGCGCAACGTTTCAAAGGATCACCAGTTGCTGCGGAGAGCGCCGCAGTTAGGCAACTGAGGACGACGGCGGCGCCAGCGATAGCGGTGGAAATTTCGAGCGTGGTCGTCGAGGACCGCTCCGCGCTCGACCAGATGGCACCGGGAGTAGCGGACGCAATCGCGATGGGCATCGCGCAGTTCCGGCCATCGTACGTGATACCAACGGTGGGGGGAACGCAGTGAGTTCCCGCTGGCTGAGATGGGTGGTCGGCGTGCTGAGTGTAGCCGTGCTGATTGGAGTGATCTACTTTCCAATTTTGAAACGAAGGATGGAGAGAACGGCCCGGCTTCAACAGCAAACGGCGGAACAAGCGAGGAGGGAGTTGACGCAACCGATTCCCGTGAAGCCAGGGCAGCCGCGGGTGCAAGCGAAGCTTTTCTGGGCGTCCGCGAACGAGGATGGAACGCTGGCTCCTTCAACTGTGGATTTGCAGCTTTCGAACGATCCCGCGCTCCGCGCGAAGCAGGTGTTGAACGTATTGCTGGCGGGGCCGGTGGATACGGAGTTGCGGACATTGCCGACTGATGCGGTGCTGCTAGCGTTCTATCTGATGCCAGATGGAACGGCGGTCGCCGATTTTTCCGAAGCGCTGGCGACGGAAACACCTTCCGGAATCATGAGCGAACAAATGGCGGTGGACTCGATCACCAGGACGCTCGAAGCAAACGTGCCGAAAGTGGAGAGGCTGAAGATACTGATTCACGGGCAGGAGGTGGAGACGCTCGCTGGGCATCTGGATCTGATGGGAACATTTCTGGTGGATACGAAAGGTGCGTTGGGAGCAACCACAACAGGAACGACAACGCCGGGAACATCGACACCGACGACGGCTCCGGCCGCGGCTCCGGATGGACAGCGCACCAGCCCCACCGGAAATGGGAGCCCCGCTCCGGCTGCCGCAGAAAAGCCGAAGCAACTTCCGGGAACGCCTAACAAGCCGGGTACTCGTTGACAGCCCGCTAGAGCCCCGGCAAACTGGCGCAGTCGCTGCGGATGGTTGATTTCCCAGGTGCGAAACGAGATTTCAGTGGAGGAAGAGTGCGAGCAGACGGACGTGGCGCGGATCAAATGCGCCCTTTGAAGATGACGCCGGATTTCATTTCGACGGCGGAAGGAAGCGTATTGATCGAGATTGGCCTCACCCGCGTGATTTGTACTGCCACGGTGGACGATGGGGTGCCGGGTTTTCTGAAAGGCAGCGGAAAAGGCTGGGTGACGAGCGAATATGGAATGCTGCCGCGGGCCACAGAAGAACGCACGCCGCGCGAAGCCGCGCGCGGAAAGCAGTCCGGGCGGACACTTGAGATTCAAAGATTGATTGGGAGGTCTTTGCGCGCGGTGACGGACCAGGAAGCGCTCGGCGAACGAACTGTTTGGGTGGATTGCGACGTAATTCAGGCGGATGGCGGGACGAGAACGGCTTCCATTACTGGAGCGTTTGTAGCGTTGGCGCTGGCATTCGAACGAATGCAGGCGGCGGGAATTCTGAAGAATTCGCCGTTGATTGATTCGGTGGCGGCCACGAGCGTCGGCATCGTGGAGGACCGGGCGCTGCTCGATCTTGCGTATGAAGAGGATTCGCGAGCGGAAGTGGACATGAACGTGGTGATGACGGGCAGCGGACACTTCGTGGAAATTCAGGCGACGGCAGAAGGACGGCCATTCAGCGGCAGCGAGATGCAGGATCTGCTGGCGTTGGCCGCTGCGGGAATCCGGCGGCTGACTGACGAGCAGCGCGCCGTCCTGCCGGTTAAATTCAGTGCGCGCGGGCGTTAGACTGTATCTGGCCTCCTCGAATCCGGGAAAAGTAGCGGAGTTTCGCGCGATCGCGGCGAGCGGAAATTTTTCAGACTTCGAACTTGAGCTGTTACCCGGATTTTCTTCCCTTCCTCAATTTGACGAAGACGCGCCGACATTCGCGGAAAATGCCGCGGGGAAAGCGTTGCACTATTCCCGGTTTTGTGAGGGCCTTGTTTTTTCAGATGATTCGGGGCTGGTGGTTCCTGCGCTCGGAGGAGCACCAGGAGTGCGCTCCGCACGCTATGCAGGGGAGAAGGCTACGGACGCCGATCGCATCGCAAAATTGCTGGGAGAATTAGGGGATAAAAACGGCGTCGAACGTCGCGCGTACTTTATCTGCGCGATTGCTTTGGCCAGGGAAGGAAGAGCGATTGCGGTCGTGACGGCGCGTGCAGACGGCGAGATCTTACAAGCGCCGCGAGGGAGAGGCGGCTTCGGGTATGACCCCGTGTTTTATTTCCCCTCGTTGCAGAAGACCTTCGCGGAGCTTTCGACGGACGAGAAAAATCGGCATAGCCATCGCGGAAAAGCTTTTCGTAAACTGCTCGCGTCACTCCAGAAAGAAACACGGGATTTCACAAAATAACCGACTGTAAAGAAAATTCTGCACATTTGAAACGTGAAGGGCAAAAACCACGAGAGCAGGGGTGTGATATTCTTGCGGCGTCATGCCAAGAAAAAACAGCAGGAAAACAAAGAGCGCGCTGCGAAGGACTTCGAAGACTAGGCGGGAGAAATCCGCACGCAGGCCGCCCCGAACTATGAAAGGCACTGCGGCGGGAAGCGATCCAAAGCGAGTCGCAGCGATTTTGGCAAAGCTCGATGAGGCTTACCCAACCGCGAACTGCGAATTGAAACATGAAAATGCATTTCAACTTCTGATTTCAACGATTCTCTCGGCACAGTGCACGGACGTGCGCGTGAACCAGGTAGCGGAAACTTTGTACAAGAAATATCCGACGCCGGAAGCGTTCGCCCACGCTAATCCCACCGAACTAGAACAAGACATTCGTCCGACAGGCTTTTTCCGGAATAAAGCAAAATCCATCATGGGCGCGAGCAAGGCGATTCTCGAAAAGTTCGGCGGTCAAGTGCCGCGAACGATGGAGGAAATGCTAACTCTGCCAGGAGCCGCGAGGAAAACGGCGAACGTGGTGCTCGGAACAGCGTACGGCATCGCCAGCGGAATCGTCGTGGACACACACGTGATTCGAATCACGAACCGGCTGGATTTGACGAAAAACGAAGATCCCAAAAAAATCGAGCAGGATCTGATTCAAATCATTTCGAAGGACAAGTGGATCCAATTCTCGCACCAGATTATTTGGCACGGACGCCGCGTGTGTTATGCGCGTAAACCAAACTGCGCCGAGTGCAACCTGGAAGCGATTTGCTATTCGAGAGACAAGACGATCTAGCGAGCCGGTATTCGCGCCTCGATGAAGTAAGCGAAGGCTCGCCGAATTAAGCATCTGCGGAGAGCTCTTAAGCCAGCGAAAAGAGCGGGACTGCCGGAAATCCAGCACTTTCACGTATGATGCAACCATGCGGATTTTGCTCGTGGAAGACGATCCGGGCGTGCGGCGATTTGTCGTCAAGGGACTGCGCGAACAAGCGTACGCGGTAGATACAGCGGCAACGGGCGATGAAGCGCTCTACCAAACTGACATCAACGAGTACGACCTAATCGTCCTGGACATCATGATTCCAGAGCCGGACGGCTTTGAAGTGTGCCGGCGCCTCCGCAAGTCCGGTAAGCGAATGCCGATCCTGATGCTCACTGCAAAGGACGCGGTCGAAGATCGCGTGAACGGGCTTGACCGGGGCGCAGACGACTACCTGACAAAACCGTTTGAGTTTCGAGAGTTGCTGGCCAGGCTGCGAGCGCTGATGCGGCGCTCGACGGAGCTGCGTCCGCCCAAACTTGTGGTTGGAGATTTAGAGTTGGATACCGCTTCACAGAATGCGACTCTGGGGGGCGCCCCGGTCTCACTCACTCACAAAGAATACGCGCTGCTCGAATATCTGGTGAGAAATGCGGGGCGGGTTGTGAGCCGTGCGGAGATTGCGGAGCACGTGTGGGACGAAACCTTCGATCCGTTTTCAAACCTGATCGAAGTGTATGTCAACCGGTTGAGGCGAAAGATCGATTCCGAAGGCGATGCGGCTCTGCTTCAGACCAGGCGAGGAGCGGGATATATCCTCACGGCGGAAGACGAGAGCGAAAGTGGGAAGCACGGCCCAACGGCGAGCGGGGCTGGAAAACCGGGCGCGGTCGATCGCAAAAAGAATGTTTGACTCGGTACGAGTTCGGCTGACGTTGTGGTACTCGGTGGTTCTCGCGCTTGTTCTGATCCTAGTTTCCGCAACAACCTACCTGATCGTGCGCAAGACTTCGATGCAGAGAACCGACACCGACCTCGGGCAACTAGCAGAATCTTTCCTCGCGACGTTTCAAGCGGAACTTTTCGATGCTCATGAAACCGATGCGCCTGCAGTTCTTTCCGCTGCGCACCAGGCAATGATCGAACATCGGACAAACAGCGACGATTTTCTTGTTCTCGGACCAGACGGCCAGATTATCGCGAGCACCGCCGACGAAATCATCGCCGGAGCAAAAGGAGATCCTCGATTGCAGCGGGTGCTGCATTCGAGCGATTTTGGTGAATTTGAGAAAGCAGCGCCCGGCCAGGCGAGCTCTGTTCGAACGCTGCGAGGGGAACATGCTCGAGTCCGCGCGTACTCGAGGCAGTTTATAGGGGGCAATCGGAAGTACACACTCATTTTGCTGCACTCACTTCGCGCCCAGTTTGAAACCTTGGAGACGATCCGTTTAACGTTTACCTGGATGATCCTGCTTGGATTGATTCTCGCGGGGACGGGCGGGTATTTCCTTGCGCGAAAAAGCCTGGCGCCGGTGATCGCGATGGGAGCGCACGCGCGCCGGATTGGCGCGACCAATCTGCATGAGCGGCTTCCCGTGCATCATCCCAACGACGAGCTTGGGCAATTGGCGCTGACGTTCAATGATCTTCTGGACCGGTTGGATCAGTCGTTCGAACGGCAGCGCCGGTTCATCGCGGATGCTTCGCACGAGTTGCGCACGCCTCTGGCGATATTGCGCGGCGAAGCGGAAGTGGCCATGTCGCAGCGCGGGCGCGAGGCAGAGGAGTATCTGGAGTCACTGCGAATTCTTCACCAGGAAACTACGAGGCTTATCAAGATCGTGGAAGATCTCTTCACGCTGACAAGAGCGGATTCCGGGCAGTACAAGTTGACGCTGGAAAACGTATATCTGGAAGAACTGGTCTCCGATTGCGCGCATTCCGCTCGCAGCCTCGCGCGCGAGAAGAACATTGAGTTGGTATCGGATGCGCCGGTGGAGTGCCTGCTGCGCGGAGACGCGGGATTGTTAAGGAGAATGATTCTGAATCTGCTGGATAACGCGATCAAATACACCGGGAACGGCGGACGGGTTGAAGTTGCGTGCTCGCGGACTGAGGAAGGATTCGAGATTTCCGTGAAAGACACTGGGAGCGGAATTCCGCGTGAGTTGCAGAGCCGTGTATTTGAGCGGTTCTTCCGTGCGGATCCCGCGCGATCGCGGGGCCGCTCAGAAAGCGGGGCAGGCTTGGGCCTCTCCATCGCGAGTTGGATTGCGGAGGCGCACAACGGGCGGCTGAAACTTGTCCAGTCCGATGCTCACGGGAGCCATTTCGCGGTTTACCTGCCAAATATCGGGGCTGTCGCCGCGAGAACTGGTTAATCGTCCATTTATCTCCTGCTGGCTAAGGTAGCCTATGAGGTGTGCACAGAGAGGCGCACCTTCATGACCAGGGCGATGAACCTACGATTCAAGCGCAGAAAGATGTCCATTCTTTCCGTAGTTGCGCTTTTTGTACTCGGCTTGTTCCCGCCGCCTGCCGCCAGCCAACAAGCGGAGAATCCCGTCCCAAAAGCCGCGCCGCCAGCGACAACAGGAGCTCAGGGCGACACGCAATCCGCGACTTCCGCTGCGAGCTCTCCTTTGCGACTCACGCTGCAGGATGTACTTAATCGGGCACGAGCGATCAATCCCGCATACCAATCGGCGCAAACGGAAGCCGGGGTTGCAAAGCAAGACCGCTTTCAGGCAGGGACTGCTTTGCTGCCGAGCGTCAACTATGAAAATCAGGCGTTGTACTCACAGGGAGCGCCCGCGGCAGTCACGGCACAAACAAATGTTCCCGTAGTGTTCATTGCGAACAACGCGGTGCATGAATACGTAAGCCAAGCGAACGTTCACGAGACGATCGATTTTGCGGGAGTGGCGAATTTCCGGAAAGCCTCAGCAAATTCGGCGCTGGCGCGAGCACGCGCCGAAATCGCATCCCGCGGGTTGGTCGTCACCGTGGTGCAAACCTACTACACCTTGGCCGCGGCAAAAGAAAAAATGGATACGGCGAAGCAGGCCGCGGAGGAGGGCCAGAATTTTCTGAAGTTGACCGAGGACCTGGAGAAGGGTGGAGAAGTCGCGCACTCGGATGTCATCAAGGCGGACCTACAGGCCACCGAGCGGCAAAGGCAATATCAGGAGGCACAACTCGCTTATCTAAACGCGCGGCTTGATCTTGCAGTGCTTATATTTCCAAACTTCAACGAGAATTTCGAAATTGCAGATGACCTGCATTCGGCGGTGGCCCTTCCCACCCTCGACGCGGTCAAGCAACGCGCGGCACAGGAGAACCCAGACATCCGGGCGGCTGTGGAGGCGGAGCGCGCGGCAGGAGAGGACGTTTTGTTATCGAGGGCGGGATATTTGCCGACACTTGGCCTGGACTACTGGTATGGCATTGACGCACCGAATTTCGGAGTGAATTTTCCCACTCAGATTAATGGGAAGACGTATTCAAATCTTGGTTCTTCCATCAGCGCGACCTTGAACATTCCCATTTGGAATTGGGGAGCAACACAAAGCCGCGTGAAGCAGGCTGAACTCCGGCGAACGCAAGCCAAGCGCGAACTCTCGTTTGCCCAACGCAAACTGCTGGCAGAGATTCAGTCTTTGTACGCGGAAGCCGATACAGCGCTGAATGAACTCTCCGGATTGAGCCGTTCATCGGAACTTGCGGCGGAGAGCCTTCGATTAACAACCATGAGATACAAGGCGGGCGAAGCAACTGTGCTGGAAGTGGTGGATGCGCAAACGACGGCAGCTCAGGCGAATGCAGCTTACCAGGACGGCGCGGTTCGTTATCGCGTCGCGCTCGCAAATCTTCAAACCTTGACGGGAGAGTTGACGACTCCATGAGCTTGCAGAGGAAAAATTGGGCACGGGCATTCGGCGGCGCGCATGCCGCAGTCCTGGCAGGTCTGGCTGCGGCATTTATGTTCGGGTGTGGCGGACAAGACGAAAAGGAAGTGGTGCCCGAAGTTACCGTCGAGGTCACACCAGCGCAGGAAGGCTCGATTTCGCAGGTGATTTCCGCGGAAGGGGTTATTTATCCGCTCGAGCAGGCCGTCCTATCTCCCAAAATTACGGCGCCGATTACCGAGTTCAAGGTGCAGCGCGGAAGCAAAGTGAAAAAGGGGCAGTTGCTGGCGGTTCTGGAGAACAAGGACCTGACCGGGATGGCAGAAACGAGCAAGGGCAATTTTGAACAAGCCGATGCAGGGTATGTGACTTCGGTGGATGCCACCATTCCGCAGCAAGTCCAAAAGGCGGAGCTTGATGCGGCCGCTGCGAAGACCGCGTTTGAGGCGCAGCAGCGCGCATACGACAGCAGGAAGCAGCTGTATGACCAGGGCGCTCTGCCGCGGCGGGATCTGGATGCGGCAGCCGTGGCGTTGGCGCAAGCGCGCTCGGCGAATGATTTGGCGCAAAAGCAACTTGCGGACCTGCAGCGGCTTGGCAAAGAACAGGCGATCAAATCGGCGCAAGGTTCGCGGCTCTCGGCGCAGGGCCAGATGCACACCGCGGAAGCGCAGCTCAGCTATTCAGAAATTCGAAGCCCGATCGACGGTGTCGTAACGGACAGACCGTTGTATCCGGGTGACCTCGCGACAGCCAACCAGCCGATCCTGACGGTGATGAATCTGAGCAAACTGATCGGGAAAACGCACATTCCCGAAGGCGAAGCCGCCGCGCTCCACGTTGGCGATGCGGCGCAACTTGCCGTGGAAGGCATTCAAGAGCCCATTCAGGGGCGCGTGAGCCTGGTGAGCCCCGCGCTCGATCCGAACAGCACAACGGTGGAAGTCTGGGTCGAAGCGATCAAACCGGGACCCGCACTGCGGCCGGGCATGACCGTTGGACTCTCAATGGTTGCGAAGACCGTGAAGAATGCGATTCTCATTCCTGCAAACGCACTCTTTAAGAATCCGGACGGCGGCGCAAATTACGTCGTGCTCGCCGGAGCCGACAAAAAGGCGCACTGGAAGGAAGTGAAACCCGGAATTCGCAATGCAGACCAGGTGCAGATTCTGAGCGGGCTTAGCGCGAACGATCCGGTCATCACTTCCGGAGGATACGCACTGCCGGACAACACGAAAATCAAAGTACAAGCCGCGCAGCCAACGGAAAAGGACGATAAAGCGGACGATGCCGGAAAAGCCGGCGACAAGGACAAGGAATAAGCGCTCATGGAACCCTTGTCCGAACCGCAGAAGTCTGCTTCGGAAACAACGGACCTGCAACCCTGGTTTAAACGGCTTTCCCGTCCCATCCTTTTTATGACCATCAGCCTCGCGCTGGCAGGGGCTTACGTCGCGTTTTCCATACCTGTTTCCGTTTTTCCGAACACGGACTTCCCTCGCATTGTCATCGGAGTGGACAACGGCGTGATGCCGATTGACCAGATGCTGGTTACAATCACGCGACCGATCGAGGAAGCGGTCAACAGCGTTCCGGGCCTGCAAAAAGTCGTCTCCATAACGAGCCGCGGCTCCGCGGAAGTTGACCTGTATTTTGACTGGAAGAGCGACATGATCCTCACGCTTCAGCGCGTGGATGCACTTGTCTCCAGAATGCAGACGGAACTGCCCCCGACCGCAAAAATTGATTCGCACCGGTTGACCTTCGCGGTCTTTCCCATCATCGGCTATAGCCTAACCTCAGACACTGTGCCGCAAAACAAATTGTGGGAAATTGCCACGTACGATTTGAAACCGCGTATCAACCGCCTCGATGGTGTCGCAACGGTGATTGTCCAGGGTGGCCGAGTCCCGGAATATCAAGTCACGCCAGACCCGGCGCGGCTATTGGCAACAGGAATTACAGTCACGGACGTCCTCGATTCCATCCGGCGGACAAATCTGATTGATTCGCCAGGACTGATCGATCACGAACATCAATTGACGCTTGGGCTGGTCAGCGGACAGGTCGCCACGCCGGAGCAGCTTGGGCAGATTGTCGTGAAAATGTCGCCGGGCGGCGCGCCGATTCGCATCGGGGATATTGCCAAAGTCGGTCCGTCCTCTGCGCCCGTTTACACGATGGTGACCGCTGACGGAAAACCAGCAGTGCTGTTGAATGTAAACCGGCAGCCGGACAGCAACACTTTACAAGTCGCGAACGAAGTGCATCAACTTATACAGGAACTCGAACCGACGCTTCCGCCCGGCGTGCATCTTGAAGCGTTCTACGATCAATCCACGATCGTGCACGATTCCATCTCAAGCGTCCGGGATGCTGTTTTGCTGGGACTTATCCTGTCTTCCATCATTCTTGTCCTGTTCCTCAGAGATTGGGGAACCTCGCTGGTCGCGGGCTTGGTCATTCCGGCTACGCTCCTAATTACCTTTATCGTTCTGAAGTTTACGAATCAAAGCTTCAACCTGATGACTCTGGGCGGCCTTGCAGCGGCTGTAGGACTGGTTATAGATGATGCGATCGTCGTTCTGGAAAACATTGTTCTCCATCGAGACGCGGGCCAAGGCAGATTTGAGGCCATAGGGAGCGCGCTCCGCGAGCTGACCATCCCGTTGATCGGCTCAACGGTGACTCCCATTGTGGTCTTTCTGCCGCTGATTTCCATTACCGGCGTAACGGGGACTTTTTTCCGCGCGCTGGCAATCACGATGACGGTTGCTCTTATCACTTCGTTGCTGCTGGCCCTGACCTGGACGCCGACGCTTAGCCAGTATCTCGTGCGCCGGAAAGTTGGCGGCGAGGAGAAGATTTCATCGAGCGGAATGACCGTGGCGCAATTGCTTGCGGCCGAGGAGTCACAATTTTCAGGATCGTTCAAGCGCATCGTTGATTTCTATCTCCACTCGATGCGAGTAATCCTGAAGCGGCCGTGGCTGCTCGCACTGAGCTCCGCGATTATCATCGTGCTGTCGTACGGCTGTTATCACTTCCTTGGCAGCGACCTCTTGCCGGAAATGGACGAGGGCGGCTTCATTCTGGATTACTATACGCCGCCGGGAAGTTCGCTTGCGGAAACGAACCGCATCCTCGAACACATCGAGCGGATTCTGCGCGCGACTCCCGAAGTCGAAAATACATCGCGGCGCACAGGGCTGCAGTTGGGTCTCGCCGCCGTCACGGAAGCAAACAACGGCGATTTCAGCGTCAAACTGAAGAGCAAGCGCGAGCGCGGTATCGAAGAAGTGATTTCCGACATCCGAGCCAAAATCAATAAGTCGGAACCAGCCGCGGATATCGAGTTCACCCAGCTTCTGCAGGATATGATTGGTGACCTAACCAGCCAGCCGGAGCCCATCGTAATTAAAATGTTTGCCCAGGATGGGCAGTTGCTGAATCGAACGGCGCCGCGGGTGGCGAGTGCGATCGGCAAAGTCAAGGGAGTGGTGGACATCCTTGACGGCATTGAGAACACGGTCAGCGGTCCCGCGGTCACCTTCCAAGTTAATCCTGCGGTCGCCGCGCGGGCCGGGTTTACTCCAGAAGAGGTCGCAACAGATGCCTCGGCATTATTAGAAGGAGAGCCAGCACCAACACCGGTGATTCAAAACGACCGCGCGTACACCATTCGCGTCCGTTTTCCGGACGAGAATCGTTCATCGCTCGAGCGCATGAGCAACACTCTTCTCGTTAGCTCGACAGGCCGCACGGGCACGCTCGGTTCGCTGGCTACCGTCACGATGGATCCCGGAGAAACGGAGATCCGGCGGGAAAATCTGCAACGCGAGGTGGAAGTAACTGCGCGCCTCGAAGGAGTGGATCTGGGCACCGGGATTGCCGGCGTGCAGAATGCTGTGAGAGATCTGCATCTGCCTTCTTCAATCCGAGTCGAGTACGGAGGTTTGTACCAGGAGCAGCAGAAATCGTTTCACGACCTCACCTTCGTGCTGTTGCTGGCGCTCGTCCTGCTTTTTGCAGTCCTTTTGTTTGAGTTTCGGACCTTTTCAGCGCCTTCGGCGATTCTAGCTTCGGCGCTGCTTTCCACGTTTGGCGGATTCCTTGCTCTTCTTATCACGGGAACCACATTCAACGTCGCCTCCTTTATGGGAATGATCATGGTCATCGGAATCGTGGCGAAGAACGGAATCCTTCTGCTCGATGCAGAGCATCGCTTCCGCGAAGCTGGTTTTTCCGCGGTTGACGCGATGATGCGCGCGGGAGAGCGCCGTCTGCGTCCTATCGCTATGACGGCTCTAGCCACCGTATTCGGCATGGCGCCACTCGCGTTCGGAATTGGCTCCGGCTCGGAAATGCTCAAGCCTCTGGCGGTCGCTGTGATCGGCGGCCTGCTCAGTTCCATGGTTCTTTCCCTGGTTTTCACTCCAGCGATCAACTATTTCCTTCAACCGGATAAAGCACCGACCTCTGAAGCACAAGTCACAATCTGAAGCCCGCATTCGCGCCACGCCGCAGCGCGAGCGAGACCATTTCCATTTTTTCTGAGTCCGAGTAAAGTAAATAGTGGAGATTAATAATTCTCATGTCCGGAATCGCAACGAAAGGTCCTGCCGCACTGAAGCATCGCAATCCAGCAATTCCGCTAAGCAAGAATGAGCACCTTCTGCGTTGGGTAGAAAAGATGGCCGAACTGGCCAATCCCTCGGCTATCCATTGGGTGGATGGCTCGGCGGAAGAAAACGAAATGCTTCTTCGCGAGATGGTCGAGGCCGGCACACTCGTCAAATTGAACGAAAAGCTTTGGCCGGGATGTTACTACGCGCGATCGGATCCCAATGACGTGGCGCGCGTCGAGGATCGCACGTTTATTTGTTCCCTTTCGAAGGACAATGCCGGGCCCACCAACAATTGGGAAAACCCGTACGAAATGCGCAAGAAGTTGAAGTCACTTTTTAAGGGGGCGATGCGCGGACGAACCATGTACGTCCTCGGCTACTGTATGGGGCCTGTAGGATCGCCAATGTCGCAAATCGGCGTTCAGCTCACTGATTCCCCATACGTGGTGGCGAATATGCGCATCATGGCGCGTATCGGAGTAAAGGTATTCGAAAGCATTGATACGGGAATTCCGCGAGTCGTGCCGTGCATGCATTCAGTCGGCGCGCCGCTCGCTCATGGTGAAAAGGACGTGCCCTGGCCCTGCAACAAAGAGAAGTACATTGTCCATTTCCCCGAATCACGAGAGATTTGGTCCTATGGCTCCGGCTACGGGGGAAATGCCCTGCTCGGCAAGAAATGTTTTGGCCTTCGGATCGCTTCGAACATCGCTCGGGACGAGGGCTGGATGGCCGAGCACATGCTGATTCTGGGCGTGGAAAACCCCGCCGGGGAGAAAACCTACGTAGCTGCAGCTTTCCCGAGCGCTTGCGGAAAAACTAATTTCGCGATGCTCATTCCTCCAAAGGGATTTGACGGGTGGAAAGTTTGGACGGTCGGCGACGACATCGCCTGGATTCGCCCCGATCAAAATGGCTTGCTTCGAGCGATCAATCCGGAAGCCGGATTTTTTGGCGTGGCGCCTGGAACTTCCGTCAAGACAAATCGCAATGCGATGGCCACGCTAGCGAAGAATTCGATCTTCACCAATGTGGCTCTCACTCCGGACGGAGGTGTTTGGTGGGAAGGCATGACGAGCGAGCCTCCCGCGGAGTGTCTCGATTGGAAGGGGCAGCCATGGACCCCGCAGATCGGCAAGGAAACCGGTGTCAAAGCGGCCCATCCGAACGCACGCTTTACGGCTCCGGCTTCGCAGTGCCCGACGATTGACCCAGCCTGGGAAGACCCTAACGGCGTCCCCATCAGCGCCATTATTTTTGGCGGCCGGCGAGCCACCACAATGCCGCTTGTTTTTCAAGCTTTCAACTGGAGCTCGGGCGTTTACATTGGCGCCACCATGGGATCAGAAACCACGGCGGCCGCCGCGGGTGCAGTGGGCAAGGTGCGGCGGGATCCTATGGCGATGCTTCCCTTCTGCGGCTACCACATGGGCGATTATTTTCGCCATTGGATCAAGATGCAGCGCTCGCTTTCGCTCACTCCGCGAATCTTTCACGTGAACTGGTTCCGCAAGGATGCGGAGGGCAAATTTATGTGGCCGGGTTTCTCGGAGAACATGCGCGTTCTAAAATGGATTGTGGACAGGACAAAAGGACGTGCCCTGGCAAGGGAAACTCCGATCGGTTGGATGCCGCGGTATGACGACATGGAGTGGCCTGGAATGGAGATGTCCAGAGAACGGTTCGATGAACTCCAGAGGTTTGACCGCGAAGCCTGGCGCAAGGAAGTGATCGAGCATGAAGAGCTGTTCATAACCTTGCACGATCATTTGCCGAAGGAAATGGTCTACGAGCGCGAACTCCTGATTTGCCGGCTCTAGCTATAGGTGAAATTCGATATAGACGAGATAAGCGCCAAGGGCCAGACCGAATAATGCGGTGAGAACTGCAATCAGATCAATGACCGACCCGGCTGGTTCGAACCTTCCAGCCGCGAGCTGCGCGCGAGTACGACGATAGCGATCCAGCCCAACCAGGCACACGGCGACTCCTGCAAGAATTGCGAGCGCCCCAAACCAAACCGAAGCACCCGAGGTGTGTATCGAACGCCCGTGGCCTTCGAACTGTAACCACTGGCGGAGCGCGATGGCGAATCGGCCCAGAGCAAATCCAAAAACGACAATCGCGATGCTGGTGCGCACCCACGCAAGAAAGGTCCGCTCGTTCGCTAGATGATCGCGAGCCAGATTGGCATTGGTTTGGACAGGCCCAGGCTCGTGTGGACTGATCTCGGCCATTGGCATTCACCCGGCGGTGCTGGCCAACTATAGGCTATTTCACTGCTAATTCAAGCAGCGCTCCCGCCGCAGAGATGTTCTTAATTAATTCAATGGGAACATTGTGTCGTCGCTGAAGGTACTCTGGCGAATTGAAAGAGACAAACACCTTTTTATTTGCGTCCTGCCAAACGAGAGCTTTCAAGGGCAGATCAATTGCGCTCGTGGGCGAAGCAATCATCACGGGGGTTCCAGCCATAGGGCTCCCAAAGAGGATCAACTTCGTAGGACGCATCTCGAGCCCCGCTTTTTCGGCTTCGCCGCTGTGGTCAATCAGGCAAAAAATCTTCAGCCCTCTTCCCGTGAGGACCGATTGGATTCGGTCAAGCGTTTCTTCTACGGAAAAGGAACTGTTTAGGTGAATCAGCCCGTTATCGAGCAATGCTCCAGGAATTGAGGACATTCTTTCTCTCTCCCAGCCGCTACGATAGCGGCACACAGTCTTTCAGACGCTTGTGCAAACCTTTGCGACTGAATTTAGCCGCGTGGGCAAATCCTGATACTTACTTATCGTTTAGGATCTCCGACAAGAACCAGGTCCGCCGTTCAGTCTGATCAATCCAATTTTCTATCAAGCTGGCAGTGGCAACATCTTTGTGCTTTTCGCAAACTTCATGCGCGAGACGGAGGAAGTGCGTCAATTCGCGGTTATCGAAATGGAGTTCCTGGAGCATCTCGCTCGCGGGAACGCCCTCCCTGTTGTTGTCTTTCAAGCGTTGATGCTTCGCAATGTCGCTGATCGAATGAAGCGTTGTTCCGCCCAGCTTCCGGGCTCGCTCGGCAATCTCATCGGTCATTGCGAAGAGCTGATCCGCATGCTCGTCAAGCAGCAGATGATAGTCACGGAAATGCCGTCCATTCATGTGCCAGTGGAAATTCTTGGTCTTGAGGTAAAGGGCGAAAACATCCGCGAGCAAGGGTCGCAGCTCGCTCGTAATTTCCGTCACGGCTGCGCAGCTCAAGCCGCTGTTTGTCGCTGGAGCCTCCATGGCTCGGCCTTCGGCGGGTGCCACTGCGGCGCTAGTTTTGGTCATAGCAATCGGACTCCTTTCGTGTGATTCGATTCACTCAGGCGGGAATTGGTCACAAGTATTTGGAGACCCGTGGCCACTCGCCTCTCTGACCGGGTCTTGCGGAGCAATCTGGAGAAATTGGCTCTCCGAAACGGAGCGCGATCGCAAGTAGAAATGAGAGAGATCGTAAAGTAGAATCTGTGTTGTAGCCATGTCGGGGCGTAGCGCAGCCTGGTAGCGCGCCTGCCTTGGGCGCAGGAGGCCCCCGGTTCAAATCCGGGCGCCCCGACCAAAATATTTCTTACTCTTCTAGGCAATTTGCAGGACGAAGGTTCACCTCATCGGCGTCGGTGGAAATCAAAGGTAGAATAGCGGAGTCTGGGAAAATCCAACGAACCTTAAACACCAGAAAATACGAAGGCAGGTGGGGCCTTTGTGCTGATTCGAGTATGTTCTGGATTTCGCCGTGCCCTCGATCCGAGCAAGCTTCTGTCGCTTCCAACAATGTGACCGGACAGCAAAGTCTGCCAGAAGGCAAATACGATATTAGGCACATCCTTTCCACTGAGCGCCTGGCAGCCTATAGCTTTGCGCGCTCCGGAATGTCAGGCTGTTGGAAGGCACCCAATGGCGGGCTGTGGCGGAAAGAGCCAGCGAAGCTGGTTGAATCGAATAGCGAACTGCCAGTTCTTCCCGATCCTCCGCTGTTATCGGCTCTAAAGTTTCTGAGCCGGGGACAAGTCCATGAGTTTTCTGACGAGGCCCATGGTGACCGCTTTCTTCCTATTTCTCTTGCTTTCCGCAGCCCCTGCGCGAGCTCACGTACCGGGCCAGGCATCGAGCCAAGCAACGTCTCCGCCGACGGATGATGACCTCGCCGCGCTTCAGGCGTCGGCCATTTCCGGTAATGCCCAATCCCAATATGCCTTGGCGAACCACTACTATCATGGCATTGGCATCCCCCAGGACTATCGTCAGGCGCTGCTCTGGTATAGCAGGTCGGCAAATCAGGGCTTCGCTCCCGCTCAATCCCAACTCGGCAGCATGTATCAGCATAAATGGGGCGTGCCGCGCGATTACAAGCGCGCTCTGTCCTACTATCGCTTGTCAGCGAAGCAGGGCGATGCGCTCGCAGAATTCGATCTGGGAGGGGTGTACGAGGATGGTGTTGGCGTCAAGCGTGACTACAAACAAGCCTTGGACTGGTATCGCAAAGCAGCCAACCAGAATCTTGGGCAGGCCGAAAAACAGGTCGGTTATTTCTACCAGTGCGGGTATGGGGTAAAGCAAGACTTAGTGCAGGCCCGTTCCTGGTATCTCCGTGCCGCCGGCCACGGCAACGCCGATGCCGAAAACCAGTTAGGCTTCTTTGCTGAAGAAGGTTGGGGTGAGCCCAAGAATTTCCCTGATGCTCTCGCCTGGTTTCACAAGGCCGCCGAGCATGGTAGCAACGATGCCGAGGAAAATATTGGTTACCTCTATGAGAACGGCATCGGCGTGCCAACCGATTATTCCCGGGCCATGTCGTGGTTTGTCGAAGCAGCGGCCCACGGAAATAGCAACGCCTCAAATCAGATCGGCTGGATGTATCAGCACGGACAGGGCGTCGCCGTTGACGATGCCAGAGCTTTGAGCTGGTACGGCTTGGCTGCTGAGCAGGGAAATCCGCACGCACAAAGAAATCTTGACGACCTTACATCCGATCTCGAGGATGATGGCACCTACCAGTCGGCCACCTCCCCTGTCCACGACCCTGCCCTTGCCGCCGCTGAGCGTTGGGTGAAAATTGACGATCTTCACCGCCAGATTGCTGGCTTGGAGGGCGACGCACAAAATCAGGACGACCTCGCTGACCAAGTCGAACACATGGGCAAGGGTAAGCACGATGCTGTCAGCAAGATTTTCAGTGTGGTCGGCAGCATCCCCGCCGCCAAGTATCATCTCGAGGCAGCCAAGTATCGCGCTGAAGCGGCTCAACTTCGGCAGGAGCTGGCTCAAATCGAAAACCAATCTGCTGCCAGCGTACCCGCTCCTTAACAGCCTCGAAATTCGGGGGCGAGGTTGCAGTCTGGTGCTTTCACATACTGCGTGTCTGACGATTTAAGAGATCTTCTCGGATGACGGCAATTGGGAAACGATCCCTGGGGGCGATCCTCACAATGGCGGCGCAACGCCAGCTGTTGCGCTTGTGCTACGATTCTTCTCGGATCTTAACGAGCTAGTGCGGCCTCGTTACTCCGGGGTGCAGTATGGAAAATCTCCTCGGATGGATTTGGCAAGATCTGCGGTTCGCTATCCGCAGTCTTACAAAGAACGGCCGATTCGCGTTCCTGGCTGTGCTCGCTTTGGCGCTGGGCATTGGTTCAGCCACTGTACTCTTTAGCGCCGTCTATGGCGTCGTCATAGACACTTTCCCTTACGCGCATTACGACCGCATGGTCAGCTTCTCGATTGATCCCGTTGGACAGCCCTCTGGCAACGGACGGGAAATGCTTTCTATTCCCGAATTTCTCGACTACCGCAAGGACAACAATGTCTTTGAGGATATGGAAGGGGGCACAGGCATCCCGGCGCTGCACTGGACCCACGACGGCCAGGCCTCGCAATGGACCGATACCGACGAAACCGCCAATGGGTATCAATTCTTGGGAGTGAAGCCGCTTCTCGGCCGCCTAATCACGCCCGAAGACACCGCCCCCGGTGCCCAGCCCGTCTTCATGATGACGTACAAAGTTTGGAAGGATCAATTCAATAGCGACCCGAGTATT
Organism: Candidatus Acidiferrum sp.; assembly: GCA_035279745.1. Classification (GTDB taxonomy): domain Bacteria; phylum Acidobacteriota; class Terriglobia; order Acidiferrales; family UBA7541; genus Acidiferrum. The sequence continues at coordinate 27,486 of DATEHE010000026.1, forward strand.
GTTGGCAAGTTATTCGAACTGAACGGCACCTCTTACCAGCTCATCGCCATAATGCCGCCCCGATTCAGGCCTGGCTGGACGGACATCTTCATCGCATTTCCCATGAATCGCGCCGCCGTCGCCAATGATCCTAACCTCAAAGACGCATTCGTGTGGCCGCTGGGAATGCTAAAGCCAGGCGTTACAATTCCCATGGCGGCCGCCGATCTCAATATCGTCGCGCATCGGCTAGCTAAAATTTATCCGGACAATTATCCGAAGAACTTCCAGGTGACGGCGCGCTCCTTTCAGGCGCGGGTTACGCCGATGTTTACGCACATTCTTCCGCCGCTGCTTGGCGCCGTGCTCCTCCTTTTCCTCATCGCATGCACAAATGTTGCGAACTTGCTGCTTTCCCGCGCCACTGCGCGCGATCGCGAAATCGCTGTTCGCGCTTCCGTGGGCGCGACTCGCTGGCGATTGATCCGTCAGTTGCTCGTAGAAAGCTTCGTTCTCGCCGCCGCCGGATGCGCAGCCGGCTGCTTCTTCGCCTGGCTCGGCATCAAGGAACTCGTTCCGCTTATTCCCTACAACAGCTTTCCGCAGGAATCGGTGATCGAGCTGAACGGAGTTGTGCTGGCCGCAGCGATGGCCCTGGCGTTTCTGGCGACAATCCTTTGCGGGCTCGTTCCGGCGATTCATGTCGTTGCCGGGCCGCTCCAATCGCGGCTTTCGGGTTCTGGCAAGGGATCCGCCGCCGGACTTCGTCATGGCAAACTCCGCTCCGCCCTCGTCGTCGCCGAAGTCGGCCTCGCGATCATCCTTCTCACGGGCGCCGGCCTCATGCTGCGCACTTTCTTCGGCATGACCCATCAAGACCTGGGCTTCGATCCGAAAACGGTCCTTGACGTCAATGTGAATTTCCCAGCCGGCCAGTATGACTCCGCTGCTCAGCGGAAAGATTTCTTCCAGGAATTGCTTCGCAGGTCGCGAGGAACGCCCGGGATCTTGTACGCGAGTCCGAACGGTGGTGACTACACCGAAATCAACGTGCTGGGCGCCGCAACCCACTCAGAGCGCTGGCGGTCAATCGTCCAGATGGTCGGCGATGACTACTACAAGATCCACAACCAGCATTTGCTCCAGGGGCGCGCGCTGACATCTGAAGACATCTTTGCGACTCGCAAGGTAGCTGTAGTGGATGAGACGTTCGCCCGCAGGTTCCTTTCCAAGAAAGTTCCCATCGGGCAAAAAATAGATTTCGCGGATTACGACCGATATCTCCAACATCCGCCATTCGAGAAACCATCGACCACGGCTTCCGTCGCACAGCCGCCCACCCAGAACTACTTTGATGTGGTTGGGATCGTCTCAGACGAGAAGTCTCCATTTTTCGGCCCAGGTAGCGCTTCATCCATGCCAGAAGCGTTCATTCCATGGACAATTGTGCCAGAATCCATCGGCGCCCTCTCTGTTCGAACCGCCGGAAACGCGGACCGGTTCTCGAACGCGCTTGTGCAACTGGTTTGGGCTATCGGCCCGGATATTCACGTTGGAGATTCGCGCAGCGGCCAGACCGTGTCTGCGGCGGACTTGTTCGGTAAATATGCTTATGCCCAGCCGGAATTTGAGTTTGTGATGCTCGCAACATTCGCTTCGGTCGGGCTGCTGCTGGTGATGATCGGCGTCTATAGCGTCATGGCGTATAACGTGTCGCTGCAAACCCACGAGATCGGCATTCGAATGGCGCTCGGCGCGCAACGAGCGGATGTCCTGCGCTCCATGCTGCAGAGGGAAGGAATCTTGATCGGCTGCGGTATCTGTCTCGGAGTCTTTGGTGCCTGGGGTGCCACCCGCCTGATCCGCAACCAACTTTGGCACGTCAAGCCGACCGACCCGTGGACGTTCGCAGGCGTCGTGTTGATTGTCATTCTAACTGGCGTGCTCGCTTGCCTTGGTCCCACTCGTCGCGCGACGCGTGTCGATCCCATGCTCGCCCTGAGACACGAATAATTCCCGACTAGACTTCAATATCCGTACCTCTCAGCTCTTGCTCGCTATCATCGGAAGTGCCGGCGACTCATCGATTGTGACCTGAATCACGTTTCCGTGTGATTGGCCGCACTGTCTGAATCGCCGGTGTGTGACAAATTGGCTAGCAGTTCCCGCAGGTAGCGCTGCTTCAGCATGGCGCGATCGCCCAGGAGAATCCTGTTTGTCTCAGATCGTAGTTGAGAACCCGCTTCCCGGGAACACCCATGTGGGTAGCCACCGCCCGAGCCGCGAGCAATTGCTCTGGATGTACGAACATCTCACGCTCATTCGCGAATTCGAAGAGCGGCTGAAATGGTTGGTAGAGACCGGTGTGCCAGTAGGCGCCGTTCATTACTACACCGGTCAGGAAGCCTGCGCGGTAGGCGTATGTGCCGCTTTGGAACCACCGGACTGGATCGCTTCAACGCATCGAGGGCACGGGCACTGCATTGCGAAAGGTGTCGAGGTCCATCGAATGATGGCTGAGTTGTATGGCAAGGTTACGGGCACGAACCGTGGAAAGGGCGGTTCAATGCACATCACCGATGTGCGGAGGGGCATGCTGGGAGTAAACCCGATTGTGGGAATGGGTGTGACCCATGCAGTTGGAGCAGCTCTTTCTTCCAAAGTGCGGCACACCTCGCAGGTCGCTGTGGCTTTCTTCGGCGAAGGAGCGGCAGGATTTGGTGCGGTTCACGAGGCTATGAACCTGGCCGCCATTTGGAAGCTACCAGTGTTGTTCGTATGCGAGAACAATCGCTACGCGCAGTCCACTCCCGTCGAATATGCGGCTGCTGTCACAAACATCGCCGACCGCGCCGCGGCGTACCGCATGCCCGGCGTAACCGTGGACGGCCAGGATGTACTTGCTGTTTGGCATGCCGCGATCGAAGCGGTGGATCGAGCGCGTGCCGGCGGCGGACCGTCACTGATCGAGTGCAAGACCTATCGTTACTACGGACATCACCAGGGTGACGACACTCGGCGCTATCGAACGCGTGAGGAGGAGGAATCCGCTCGGGAGCGCGATTGTATCAAGCGCTTCCGTGAACTGCTTTTGCAGGATGGTTCCATTCCGTCGGAAACGCTTGAGCTTATTGAAAGGAAGAACAAAGAGAAGATTGAGTTCGCCGTAACATTTGCCGAGCAAAGCCCATTGCCCAGCGCGGCAGAGCTCTACACCGACGTATATGTGGCGGGTGCGGAATGAGCGTTGAATTACCGGTAGCCCTCCGCGAGTTGACGTTCTATCAAGCCATCAACGAGGCGCTGCGGCTGGAAATGCGGCGCGATCCCACAATCATTCTTCTCGGTGAAGATATCGCGGGCGGGGCGGGCTTGGCCCATCTGGGTTTTGTGGACGCGTGGGGAGGCTCGCTGCGCGCGACCAAAGGCTTGATCACCGAATTCGGCCCGGAACGCGTCTTGGATACTCCGATCGCGGAAATGGGATTTGTGGGCGCCGCGGTTGGCGCCGCCATGTCCGGATTGCGGCCGATCGCGGAAATTATGTTCGTGGATCTCATCGGGTGCTGCTACGACCAGATCATCAACCAAGCGGCCAAAATGCACTACATGATGGGCGGCCAACTTCGGCTCCCGCTGGTGATTCGAACGGCATACGGCACGCGAGGAGACGGCAAGCGAACGTATGGCGGCGGAGCGGGAGCGCAGCATTCGCAGACACTTTATTCAGTGCTGGCGCATGTGCCTGGACTGAAGGTGGTGGTACCTTCTACCGCCTACAACGCGAAAGGTTTGCTCATTTCGGCGATTCGCGATGACGGACCGGTGGTGTTCCTCGAACACAAATTTCTGGGCGCGATGGCCAAGGGAAACGTCCCCGAGGAAGCCTATTGTGTTCCCATCGGGCGTGCCGAGGTGATCCGCGAAGGCCAAGATGTGACGCTTTGTGGAATTGGGCGCATGACGCACGTCTGCCTGGAGGCAGCCGCCGCGCTCGCGACCGATGGTACCTCCGCGGAAGTTGTGGATGTACTTACGCTTTCGCCATTGGACGAAAGCACCATTCTAGACTCGGTGTCCCGCACGCGGCGACTCCTCGTAGTGGACGAGGACACACCCACGGCATCTATGGGGCGCGACATCGCAGCGCGGGTTGCAGAGAAAGCCTTCGACGAGCTCGACGCTCCGGTGACAACGATCAACGCTCCCGACACGCCGGTTCCTTTCGCAGCAGTGTTGGAGGCTCATTACTTGCCGCGACCCGCGCAAGTTGTTGCGGCCGTCCGCAAAATGGTGGGGAAAGGTGCATAGCTGATGCCGCAGCCAATCGTCATGCCCAGCATGGGCATGTACTGCGAGGAGGGAGTTCTTTCCGCGTGGTTGAGGCCGGCAGGCGCGCGAGTGGAGATCGGCGAAGCCATCGCCGAGGTGACCACTGAAAAAGTGACCTTTGAAATTCCCTCTGCAGCTGCGGGCATTCTGCATCCGGTCGCTGAAGTTGGCAGGACGCTGCGGGTGGCCGAATTATTCGGGTACATCCTAGCCGACGGTGAGGCGGTGCCAACCGTTGCGGAGCCGGAGGCTGCGCCAGACTCAGTTGGCGGACACTCGGTAGCGATCACTCCTGCCACCGGCGACTGTCAGCCCAGCAGCGGCTCCCTACGGGCAAGCCCCGCTGCAAGGCGGTTGGCAAATCAACACGGTATTGATCTGCGAGACGTGCAAGGAAGTGGCCCGGGTGGGCGCATCGTTGAAGCCGATGTGCTGGCGAGAATTTCTCGCTAGAAGAAACTGCGCGGCCTTTCCTTAACGGCCGCGAGAAGTTTCCAGAGAAGTCGAAGTGAGGTATCCAGCATGAATCGAATGAATCTGACGGAGCTCAAGCAACTGGCAAATCGAATCCGCATACACTGCGTGCAGATGACCGGCAAAGCTAACGCTTCGCATATCGGCTCCGCGTTGTCGTCCTCGGACGTACTGGCCGCGCTGTATGGTAGCGCGCTGCGCTACGACCCGAACCGGCCCGACTGGCCGGACCGCGATCGCTTCATTATGAGCAAAGGGCATGCCTGCACAGCGCTCTACGCAACTCTCGCCGAAAGTGGATTTTTCCCCGCAGCAGCGCTCGAAACTTTTTATCAAAACGGTTCGCCGTTAGCCGGCCACGTGATGCACAAAAATAATCCCGGTGTAGAACTTTCGACAGGTTCTTTAGGACACGGGCTGCCGGTCGCTGTTGGGATGGCGCTGGCGGCAAAACGGGACGGTCGTCCCAGCCGCGTTTTCTGCCTGGTCAGCGATGGCGAGTGTGACGAGGGTTCGATTTGGGAAGCAGCGCTCTTCGCTCCACAGCACCAGCTCGACAATTTAGTCGTGATCGTGGACTACAACGGGATTCAGAGTCTAGGCGCAGTGAAAGATGTGATCGATCTGCACCCCTTGGCTGAAAAATGGCGGGCGTTCCGGTGGGCAGTTCGCGAGATAGATGGACATGACATGCGCGCCGTTGAAGAAGTGCTGACACATGCGCCCTTTGAACTGGGCCGGCCAAGCTGCGTGATTGCACATACGGTGAAAGGCAAGGGCGTGAGCTATATGGAAAACAAATTATTGTGGCATTACCGCGCCCCGATGGGAGAGGACTTGACCAAGGCACTCGCGGAGCTGGAGCAAAACAAATGAGAAACGCATTCCTGAACGAACTCTTTGAACTTGCCAAGCAGGACGAGCGGATTGTGTTCATTACCGGCGATTTGGGCTTTGGCGTCGTCACGCCGTTTATGGACCAATTGCCTCGGCAATTTCTCAACGCCGGAGTCGCAGAGCAAAACATGACCGGAATTGCGGCCGGAATGGCATTGAGCGGAAAGATTGCCTTCACCTATTCGATTGGCAACTTCCCAACCATGCGTTGCCTGGAACACATTCGCAACGATGTTTGTTATCACCGTGCGAACGTGAAAATCGTGACAGTCGGCGGAGGATTTGCGTACGGCGCGATGGGAGCGACGCATCATGCCATCGAAGATTTGGCGGTCATGCGTTCTCTTCCTGGAATCGCGGTGCTGGCTCCGGGAGATCCCCTCGAATCGAGGGCAGCTACGCGCGCCGTGGTCGAATACGATGGCCCGTGTTATTTGCGGCTGGGCAAAGCAGGCGAACCCGTAGTGCACCAGGGGCCGATACATTTTCAATGGGGCAAGGCGATCAAGATGCGTGAAGGCCGAGATGTGACGTTGATTAGCACCGGCGGAATTCTGCAAACCGCGGTGCGAGCAGCCCGGCATCTTGCGAATGAAGGCATCCAAGCCCGGCTTCTCAGCATGCACACGCTAAAGCCTTTGGACACCGAAACAGTTCTCGCGGCTGCACTGGAGACAGGTGCGGTGGTTACTCTCGAGGAGCACAGCATTCTCGGCGGTTTGGGCAGCGCGGTCGCCGAAGTGCTTGCCGAGGCTGACATCCCGAAGTTGCCGTTCAAAAGGCTCGGTGTACCGCCCGAGTTCTCGCCTTATATCGGCAGCCAGGAATACATGCAGCAACGGCATGGTTTGACGCCAGAGGCGGTTGCGAAATCGATCGAAAATGTCTTACAAACTTCGACGACTCGAGCGGCGTGAAGTAAATTCCCCACGAGTTGAACCAGTGGCGCGGTTATTTCACCGCCCCCACCCGCAGCGGAGGCTGCTCTGCACGGTATGGAAAACCTAAAGAACCAGATTGCCGTAGTGACAGGAGCGAGCAGCGGTCTCGGAAGGGCCATCGCCCTGGGACTGGCTGCGCAGGGCGTGGAACTTTATCTTGCGGCCCGGCGCGTTGAATTGCTGGAAGGGGTAGCCAAGGATGCGGTTGCTCTTGGTGGGCGAGCGCACGCATGCAGGCTGGATTTAACAAACGACGAAGATTTTTCTGGAATCGAAAGCAGGGTTCGAACCGAGGCTGGCAAGTTGCACATCCTGGTGCTTTGCGGAGGTGCGATCAGTCATGGTCCACTTGAAACAGCTCCGATCGCCGACCTCGACCTCATGTATCGCGCGAATGTTCGCGGCCACTACGCGCTGATCCAAACCATGCTTCCACTTCTGAAGAAAGCACCGGGGCAAATTGTCTTCATCAATTCTTCCGCTGGCCTTCGTTCTCCCGCCACGGCCGGGCAGTTTTCCGCGACGCAACATGCGTTTCGTTCCATCGCCGATAGTCTGCGTGATGAGATCAACGGCGACGGTATTCGCGTTCTCAGCGTATACCCTGGACGAACCGCCACGCCGCGCATGGAGAAGCTCTTCATTAAAGAAGGGCGACTGTATAAGCCAGACTTACTGATGCAACCGGAAGATGTAACGGAAATGGTAATTCACTCGCTGCGCTTGCCGCGCACGGCGGAAGTCACGGACATCAGCATCCGCCCAATGCAGAAGTCGTATTGATCGGCGCGAACATTTATTTTTTTTAATGAGAATGGCGTAATTTGGTGAGCATCCTTCGGCCGATGCTCGCCATGCAAGCAGGAAATCACCGAAAAAGTCGCTCAAGTGGAGTGTGGCGTTGGGGAACCGAACTGCAGGTAGAACCTGGGGGATCGACTCTAAATGAGCAAGACTCTCGATCAGACCGAAATAGACGCGCTCTTCAGCAAGCTTCAAGCTTCTCGGGGCGCTGGCGGGGCTCATCCTGCAAAAAAAATCGTTCCTTTTGACCTCCGGCGCTCCTCGCAACTTACCACCGATCAGATTGCGGCGCTCACCACGCTTCACGAATCGTTCGCGCGCAGAATCAGCAATTCCTTGGGAGCCCACTTGCGTGTCGGTTTTGAAATGACGCTGGTCTCCGTCGAGCAACTAACTTTCAGGAAATTCTCCGCCCGCGTGCCCGATCTTAGCTACTTCGGCCTGATGCACGTCATGCCCATTGATGCGCACGCGGTAGTTCAGATAGACATTGCTCTGGCATTTCCCATGATTGACGTCGTTCTCGGAGGCTCCGGTTCGCTTACCATGGGTGCCAGGGACCTCACCGAAATCGAAGAGCAGATTCTCGACTCCGTGTTCCGCCTGATCATGCAGGACATGCACCAAACTTGGGCGCCCGTCATGGATCTTGACTTTCAGTTTGAGCAGCGCCAGCGCAACGTCCAGATGCAGAGCGCCATGCTCCCGGGCGAAAAAGTTCTGTGTCTCAGTTTTGAAGCGCACCTGCTCGAAACCTCCGGAGCGTTCACCATTGTCTTCCCAGCGGTAGTTGCGAACACGCTCTTGCGCAGGCTTTCTGCCCGCTGGTCTCACTCCGAGCGTCTCCCCTCGCGTAACATGCGCCGTCGCGGACAGGGTAACGAAGCTTTCCGTAGGTCTCGGCGAGGTCCACCGCTCTTGTTTGCCATTCTCCCCAATGAGATCGCAATCGCTTGACTCGAAGCCGCGTTAGTTGTACCTTACGGTAAGCTATGACTTACGCAGATCGCGTTCTGGATGCGCTCGGTGATCCCACTCGAAGGACCATCTTTCTCCGGCTGCGCTCTGGGGCTCGCTCAGTCGGAGAGCTTGCCGAAGGCTTGGATGTCAGCCGGCCAGCGGTTTCCCAACACTTGAACGTCCTGAGGGCAGCCCGGCTCGCGAAGTGGCGCGCCGAGGGCACGCGGCACTTCTATGCGCTCGACCGTCGTGGAGTGGAAACGCTCTACGAGTGGCTCGATGGACTTTGGGATCAAGCCCTCGCGTCTTTCAAAGCCGCAGCGGAACGAGAAGCGCGCAAGGAAAGGAGATCGTAATGGCAGAGCAGGCAATGTCCGGCGGCATGGACCCAAACAGTGTGCGCAAGGTCGTGCACGTTCAAGCTCCGCAGGCGGTTGCTTGGCGAGTCTTCACAGAAAAAATGGGAACCTGGTGGCCGCTGCAGAACTACAAGATTGGAAAGGCCAAGGCGATTGATGCTGTCGTCGAACCGCGTGTCGGCGGGCGCTGGTACGAGCGTGGTGAAGATGGCAGCACCTGCGACTGGGGGAGCGTGCTCGCCTGGGAGCCGCCTGGGCGACTCGTGCTCTCGTGGGACGTAACTGCCGAATGGCAGTACGATCCAAACTTAAAGACTGAAATCGAACTCCGCTTCATTCCCGAAGGGAAGAACGCGACTCGCGTGGAACTCGAGCATCGGCTTCTCGATCGTTATGGCGCGCGCCGAGACCAGATGCGGCGAGTCTTCGAGACCGAGGGTGATTGGGGCCGTGTCCTTGCGCTGTTCGCACAGCTTGCGCAATCCGAGGCCGATTGACATGCCGAATTTTATGCAGGCGCGCAGTACGTTGATAGCACGAATCCTTGAAGGCCCAGGCTGTAGTTCGCCGCAGCTCCGAAAAGGAGCCTTTAATAATGCAGGGTTGAATGATCCAGTAAGCGTGTTGGTCACAAAAGTCGCTCAGCGTCCTCGCGAAGTCACTGACAATGATGTCGCCGCTGCGCGAGCCGCCGGCTTCAGTGAGGACCAGATCTTCGAGCTTCTTGTTTGCGCAGCGGTTGGTCAAGCAGCTCGCCAGCACGACATCGCTTTGGCGGCTCTCAACCACCCAGTCCAAAGGTCGTGAATATGCGTCTCTCCATTCTTGAAAAAAATCAAACGCTTGGTGCAAAAGCCCTGTTTGCCATGATCCGTATCTTTTCCGGTAGCCGCGCCGTTGACGCGGTTAGATTGGTCACGTATCGCTCCGACTTTTACGGCAAACCGATGAAGCGCCTTACGCACGAGGTGATGCGCGGACCTTCCGCATGGACAGTTGCAGACCGCGAATTAATGGCTGCCTACATATCGAAGTTGAATGAGTGCGAGTTCTGCATCAAAGCGCACTCCGCCGTTGCTGCGAGGGCGTGTCTCGACAAAACTAGAGTTTTAGCGGTCCTCGCTGACATCGACACTGCTCCTATTGAAGAGCCGCTGCGAGCGACGTTGCGAATACTCGGCAAGCTCACGCGCGATCAACAAGTGGGTGCAGAAGACGTGCGCGCAGTGCTTGCAGCAGGTGTTTCATCCCAGCAGATTGAGGAAGCGCTGGCCGTATGCTTCGCATTCAACACAATGAATCGCCTCGCTGACGCTTTGCATTTTGCCGTACCCGGGCCGGAGACTTTTGAGGCCGGTGCCAAGTTCCTACTCTCGCGTGGCTATCGCTGAAGCGCCGCGCTACTCGCGGCCGGCCGAATCGGTGGGATTCGCTACAAACCGGTAGCCTACGCCACGAACCGTGACTAAGTATCGCGGCTTCGATGGCTCTGGCTCGATGTAGCGCCGCAGCCTGACAATGAAATTGTCAATCGCTCGCGTATCAGTGTCCTCGTGGAGATTCCACACTTCCTGCAGAAGTTGTTTCCGCGAAACGGTTCGCCCGCTATTGCGAATCAAACAGCGAAGCAGGTCCGTTTCCATCATCGTGAGTGGAATGACTTGCTCCCCCACTCGCAACTCCATGTTCTGAAAGTCCACGACCCTATCGTCGAATCGGAAGAGATCTTCTCCATCCGCAACCTGAGTCGAAGTTCTCTTCCCCGCCGGCTCACCATGGCTGGCCGCTATCCAATTCTTTCGGCGCAGCAGACTGCCAATTCGCGCTATCAGGATAGCGAGATTGAAAGGCTTTGGCAGGTAGTCGTCGGCCCCGGACTCGAAGCCTTTTAGCACATCTTCGGGCCGCCCGCGCGCGGTCAGCATTAGCAGTGGAATAAAATTTTTCGCCTTCCTTAATTCTCGCGCGACGGAGAAACCATCCTTGCCCGGAAGCATGACGTCCAGCACAAGCGCATCGTAGTTTTCCTGCTCCTTGATGAGGCGCTTCAAGGCAGCTTCGCCGGTATCGCTAATTTCAACCGCGTGCCCTTCCGCTTCGAGATTGAAGCGCAACCCCTCGGCAAGATGCGTCTCGTCCTCCACGATCAGGATGCGGCTCATGCCGGATATACCCTCGGAAGCCGAATGGTGAACGTGCTGCCCTTTCCTTCGCCTTCGCTCTCAGCGAACGCGTCTCCTCCATATCGCCGTGCGATGGACCGCACAATGAATAGCCCCAGCCCAGTCCCCTTCACCTTGTCTGCCTTCGAGTTCGACGCGCGATAAAAGCGCTTGAAGATTCGCTTCAATTCGTTCGGCGGGATCCCGATGCCGCGATCGTGTACCCGCAGAAGGACCGTGTCCAGGCTCGGCGTAATCATGTCCACGACAATGCGCTTTTTGTCACCGGAGTATTTGATCGCGTTGTCGAGCAAGTTGAACACCGCCGTGCGCAATTCCTCCGGCTTTCCAAGTACCAGGATGTCGCCGTTTGGAATCGAACCCATCTCCAGCGCTTCCGGCGCCAGATTCTGCCGCAGCCGCGCGAGCGCCAACACTTCGTTAACAATCGCGGAAAACTGCACCGGCTCCCAATTTTTTCGCGAGCTGCCGTGCCGCACTTCCCCCGCCTTCAAGACTTGCTCGACAGTGCCCAGCAGCCGGTCCGTATCCTCGAGCATGATGCGGTAAAACTCGCGGCGCTTTGTCTCTTCCAGGTTCCGGCTCGCCAGCGTTTCCAGGTACAAACGAATGGACGCGATCGGCGTCTTCAGCTCATGGGTGACTGCGTTCAGAAAGCTGTCCTGCTGCTCGTTCCGTCGGATCTCGCGAACCAGAAAGATCGTGTTCACCACCAGGCCGGCGATCAGCAACCCAAAGAAAATCACTCCCAATACCAGCGGCACCACTTGCCGCCAGTGAAAAATAATCCAGCTCACGTTGAGCGCGATGGCCAGGGCCACAAGGCATGCCCCGAGCACGATGAAAAACACCGTCGCTTTGGTGCGTCGCGTGATGCGCATTGTCTTGTAGTTTACGCCAGGAGGCATTCCACCGCGGAACGGGCGTGAGAGATTTGCACCCGAGTCTTCCTTGGGTGAATGGAAACAAGATTTGAGCCGCTTCGCCTACCGTTCGAGTTAGTCGCCGCTCGGCACAACAACTCGTGCCGCCACTACGGGGCTGGATGCCGCTTTGGCCGGCCGTCGGCCCTTGTCTTCCTCGGTGTGCACCAGTTTGTGCTTCTTAACGTCATGCGCCAATCCAAGCGCTTGCAAGGCCCAAATTCCATACCAGTTGAGATCAATCTCATACCACGTAAGTCCGTGGCGGGCGGACTGCGGGACGGCGTGGTGGTTGTTGTGCCAGCCTTCTCCAAAAGTCAGCAACGCAACCCAAAAGCTGTTCTTCGAAGTATCGTCAGTAAGAAATCGCCGTGAACCCCACATATGCGTAGCCGAATTCACCAGCCATGTAGCATGCAGTCCGACCACTGTGCGCAGGAAGACTCCCCAGAGCAATAGAGGCCAGCCTCCCGCGAGGAACAAGCCAACTCCGAGCAACACGAGCGGAACCCAATGAAATTTCGTCATCAACGCGTGGAATTTGTCTTTCCTCAAATCAGGCACATAGGCCAGCAAACCCTTCGCATTACTGTGCATCGCTTGCCCGGTGAGAATCCATCCCATGTGCGCCCAAAATCCCCCGTCGCGCGGCGAATGTGGATCGCCTTCTTTGTCCGTATTTTGATGGTGCACCCGGTGGGTTGCAACCCACGCGATCGGGCCGCCCTCCAGCGCCAGTGTCCCGCAGAACGTCAGAAAATATTCCACCCATTTTGGAGTCTTATACCCTCGATGGGTCAGAAGCCGATGGTAGCCCATGCCGATGCCCAAGCTTCCAGACATCCACCATAGAACTACCGCGAGTGCCAGCCCTTTCCAGGTAAAGAAAAACAGCGCGGCGATGGCGCCGATATGTAATACAAACATGAAAAAACTAGTAGTCCAATTAATTGGTTCCGAAAACGTCTTGTCGTTTGCGAGGCTCATGCAATCGAAACTAGCATGCGGTGCGCGTCACTTCTGTAATAGTTCTGTAATCCCTCTCCGAGCGTGTTGTGGGTTGAATCCTGCTCTTTTTCGTGCGAACTGTACGGACGTACAGGCTCACGACCTGAACAAAACTCCAGCAATACAAAAATCGCGCGCATTTCCGTTGGTCCAACTGAAGCCGCAAACTTAAATGCTCGAGTGAAGCTCTGTTATTTTGCTGTCTTCTGATTCGCGAAGAACCTGCGGGCGCTTCGTCCCAGCGGCGCGGCTTACCCAACATGCCGGATGTCACCAAATGCCCAAAGATGTGTTAAGAAGTCTCTGCCTACCGCGTCTTACGGTATAGAAGCGCCAAGGAGGCATGATTGGCGGCCGCGGTAGAAAACATCATGGTGACTCGTCCGGCCACCGAGCTCGAAGATATCTTCCGCGCCCATCACTCCAGCGTCCTCAGGGCCGCTTACCGGGTGACGGGCAGCATGGCGGATGCGGAAGATGTCGCTCAATCCGTCTTTTTGCGACTTGCGCGCGGCGGAATCGATCAAAGCCGCATCACCAACTTGCAGAGTTACCTGCACCGCTCGGCCGTAAATGCTGCTTTGGACATTTTGCGCTCGAAAGCGCATCGCGAGAGCGTCCCGGTGGATGCGGCAGAAGAGCTTCAAGGCAATCCCAGCCAGTCGCCTGAGCGCGTTCATTCTTCATCGGAGATGAAGCAGCGCCTTCGCGGCGAGTTGGGGCAGCTCAATCCTCGGGCCGCGGAAATGTTCACTCTCCGCTACCTCGAGGGGTTCGAGAACCCGGAAATCGCCAGAATGCTGAAAACGTCTCAAGCGGTTGTGGCTGTGACTCTGCATCGGACTCGTGCCCGGCTCAAGAAAGGCCTTCGTGATTTTGTGAAAGGTGCATCATGAAATTGTTTCGCTCAAAGCACGACGAAAATCTGGATCGTGTAATTTCCCAGTTGCGCGACGAGCAGCCCGACGCGCAGTTGCTTTCCGCCTCCGCCGAACGCGTTTGGCAAAAGGTGCAAGCAGCCGCTGGCTCTGAAGAAGCTGCCGCCGCTCTGCATTCCATTCGTGGCTGCGAAGATATTCGCGCCCTTCTTCCGGCCTTCCATCAGCACGAACTCACTGCCGCCCGCGCCCTCCTTGTCGAAGATCATTTGCGCGAATGTGTTGCCTGCCGCTCCTACGCCCACGGCCGGGGCATGGCGTCCGCCGCAGGCGCTTCCTGGCAGGTGGAACGTGCCCCGCGTGGTTTTCACTGGAGTTTTGCTCGCGTCTCGCTCGTGGCAGCCTCTATCGCGCTCCTTCTCGCGATTGCCTGGGCTGGGCGTAGTTGGTACGTCGCCGGTCCTCCAGGCAATCGTGGCCAGATCGCTTCGCTGTCGGGCCAGGTGTATCGCATCGGGTCTTATGGCGAGCGCCCTCTGAAGCTCGGCGATTCCCTGGCGAATGGCGAATTTATCCGCACGGCTGCGAATTCCCGCGCCAAAGTTCGCCTCTACGACGGCTCTGAAGTGGAAATGAATCAGCGCGTTGAATTGGCTGTCAGCGCCACGCGCCGCGACACCACCATTCATCTCGATCAGGGCAGCATTATCGTGCAAGCCGCGAAACGCCGCACCGGCCACCTGTACGTTAGCGCTCCCGATTGCACCGTCTCTGTTACCGGCACCGTCTTTTCCGTCAATTCCGGCACGAAGGGTTCTCGCGTGGCCGTGATTGAAGGTGAAGTTCGCGTCAAGCATGCTGGCCGGCTTTCGATTCTCCACCCAGGCGACGAGGTGGCCACCACCTCCAGCCTTGGCCTAGTTCCCGTCAGTGAAGAAATTTCCTGGAGCAGCGACCTGGGTCATCAGCTCGCTCTTCTTGCTGAATTCTCCAAGCTCCGCGAAAAGCTCAGTGATATTCCAACTCCCGGCCCGCGCTACGAAAGCAAGATTCTTCCCCTGCTCCCAGCCGACACAATTTTGTACATCGGGATTCCCAATCTTGGCGACGCCCTCCAGCAGGCCAACCTGATTTTTCAGCAGCAGCTCTCGCAAAGCCAGGTGCTTAGGGATTGGTGGAACCGGAGTGGCAACGCCGGTCAGCATCCGACTCCCAGCGAACTAATTGACCAGATCCAAGCCGTTAGCCAGTACTTGGGCGATGAAGTGGTGATCACTTGCCGGGGAACCGGTTACTCCACGGAGAGCGGACCCGTACTCCTTGCTCGAATTCGTCAACCCGGGCTTGAGGATTTTCTGCGCACACATCTGGCCGCCGCATTTTCGAACGCGCAAGCTTCGTCTGACGTCCACATCGTGAATCCTCAGACTCTTGCTGGGCTCCCCGCGGATCAGCGCGGCATGATTATGCTGGTCCGGCCGGACATGCTCGTGGCTGGCGGCAACGCAGCGATAGTCCGTGAAATGAATGCCCAACTCGATGCCTCCTCGAGCGCCTTTTCTTCCACGGACTTCGGCCAGCGCATCACCAATATCTACACCCAAGGCGCGGAAACGGTCCTAGCCGTGAACTTTGCCAGGATCCTCGAATCGCAGCGCAGCACGCCCTCAGACTCCAACGCGCTCGCCAAGAGCGGCATTGGCGATATCAAGTATCTCTTCGCAACACGCTCCGGCTCCTCGAATTCACCCGACAATCGCATCACTCTGGAATTCAATGGACCGCGCCACGGCATCGCTTCTTGGCTAGCCGCTCCTTCGCCCATGGGTTCGCTCGACTACGTTTCGAGCAATGCGGGAGCCGCCATTTCCTTCGTCGCGAAGCAGCCCGTGCAGATGTTTGACGACGTCCTCACTATTTTTGGTTCCTCCGACCCCAATTTCAGCCAGGGCTTGGCGAATGCCAATTCCGAACTCGGCTTGGACATTCGCAATGACCTTGCCGCCTCGCTCGGCGGTGAAGTCACGGTGGCTCTTGATGGCCCCGTCCTGCCTACTCCTTCGTGGAAAGCGATTCTCGAAGTCAATAACTCTGGCAATCTCCAGTACGCCATTGAAAAGCTTGTCCAGAATTACAATCGCGCTGCTCAAAATTCGAATGAGCCACCGCTCGCGCTCGCTCAAACACAGCAAGGCGGCAGGACCTTCTACTCCATTCAATCTCAGGGCCCCGGGCTTGCAAACAACTTTGACTACACGTTTGCGGACGGCTACATGATCGTGGCGCCCTCCCGTGCTCTTCTGATCGAAGCTCTCCAGACCCACGATAACGGCACGTCCCTGGCTCGTTCCGCTTCGTTTCATTCGCTCCTGCCGAGCGATGATCATGCGAATTTTTCCGCCATGCTCTATCAAAATCTTGGCCCCGTTTTGCAGCCTCTCGCGTCGCATCTCACGTCCAGTCAGTTGGCTCTCGTCCAGCAACTGGCCGCGGACGCCAAACCGAGTGTATTCTGTGCCTACGGCGAGAGCGACAGCATCGAGGTCGCCAGCAACGGCAAACTCTTTGGCCTGAGTCCCAGTGCTTTTACGCTCCTGCATCTTGTTGGCGCGCCCGGGCATGAAACTTCGCGCTCTGTAAATCCGTAATTACTTCTAAATGGCCCAAGCAACGATTGAACTCGAAGGCCTCGAAGTACAACTTGGCGGCCGCATCATCCTCCATGGGCTTACCGGCGTCCTGAAGTCTCGAGCCATTGGTTTGCTCGGACCCAACGGCGCCGGCAAATCCACGCTCATCAATACCATCCTGGGCTTTCACTCGCCGTCAAAGGGCAGCGTGCGCGTCCTTGGCATTGATTCCGTCACAGACGGCAGGGCCCTTCGTTCTCTTGTCGGCTACATGCCCGAAAACGACGCCTTCATCTCCAAAATGTCCGGTGTCCGCTTCGTTCGCTACATGGCCGAAATCTCCGGCCTTCCCCCGCGTCAGGCCATGGAGCGCGCCCATGAAGCATTCGTCTACGTCGGCCTCGGCGAAGCCCGTTATCGCCCTGTGGGAACTTATTCGCTGGGCATGAAACAGTTGGCGAAGCTGGCGCAAGCCATTGCTCACGGGCCCAAACTTCTCATTCTCGATGAGCCGACGAATGGCATGGATCCTCCGGCCAGAAAGCGCTTGATCGAACTCATCCGCGAAATTCGTGAAGCCAGCGATATCTGCCTGCTTCTCTCGTCCCACCTTCTCCGCGATGTCGAGGAAACTTGCGACGAAGTCCTGATTCTCCGCAATGGCAAGATCGCCTCGATCTGCAACCTCGCCGAAGAGCGCCGCGCCAATCGCAAGTTTCTCGAACTCGAGACGGTCGGTGCCGAAGCAACCTTCACTTCCTCGTTGGAGAGCCTGGGCTGCGAATGCGCCATCTTTGGTAACGGACGCATCAAGGTCGTAATGCCCGAAACCGTCGAAATTCGTTCGTTGTTTAAGCTCGCCGCCGATCGCGGCGTTCAGATTCGCCGCATGAATCATCGCCGCGATTCGCTCGAGGATATTTTCCTCAACGCCATGGAACAAACGGGAGTTCCTGATGGCCGTATATAAACGCAGGTACAGCTCTTACTCCGGCTCGCTGACTCCCCAGTGGTCGCGTTTCTTTGTCCTCACGCGCTACGCCTTCGCCGATCTCTTCAAGTCGCGCTTCTTTGTCCTCATCCTGATTCTTTCTCTCGTTCCCATTCTGTTTTCCGCTGGGTACATCTTTCTCGCCAACAACAGGACCGTCCAACTTCTTCTCCAGATCCGCTCTATGGACTTGTTTTCTGTCGGCTCCCAATACTTTGCCATCATCCTGATGATTCAGACTCAGGCCGCCTTCCTTCTGACTTGCTGGGTTGGCCCTGTCCTCGTTGCTGGCGATCTCACCAATGGCGCGCTTCCTCTCTTCCTAAGCCGCCCATTCAACCGCTCTGAGTACGTTATCGGAAAACTTTCCGTGTTGTGCCTGCTCCTCTCCGCCATCACATGGTTTCCCAGCCTGCTTCTCTTCAGCCTGCAATCTGGACTCGCTCGCAACGGTTGGCTCTGGTCTCATCTCTGGCTGGTCATCCCTATAATCTTTTGCTCCGCGATCTGGATTTTGACGCTCGCTCTGATCGCGCTCGCCGTTTCCGCTTGGGTCAAGCTTCGCATCGTCGCGACTGGCGTCATTTTCATCTCCTTTTTTATCCCCGCAGGCTTGGGCGAAATGTTCAACGCCATCATGGGCACGTACTGGGGCCGCCTGTTCAACTTTACCGAGATGTTCAAGCTGATTCTCGCCAGCGCCTTCCGCCAGCCTGCCGGAGTTTTCGGCTCCGGGGGAGTGGCTGACGTTCCAATTCCCGCCGCTTGGGCTTCGCTCATCGCTGTCTGCTTGCTTTCGCTGTTCATCTTGAATGTGCGCTTGCGCGCTCGCGAAACGGTGCGCGGATGACCGCCTCCTCCACTCAAATCGTGTTCGACAACGTCTCCAAGTTCTACGGCGAAGTCCTTGGCGTCAACAAAGTCAGCTTCTCCCTCGATCCGGGCATCACCAGCCTTGTCGGTCCCAACGGTTCCGGCAAAACTACCCTCATGAATTTGCTCACCGGCCTCATCAAACCTTCCCGCGGCTCCATCTCTCTTTTAGGCCTCACCACTCATCAGCCTATCGAATATTTCCGCCGCGTCGGCTACTGCACCCAATTCGATTCTTTTCCCCCCGGCATCATTGGCTACGATTTCATCTACTGGCCTCTTCGCCTCCACGGTTTCGGCCACGACCAGGCCGCCAAACTTACGAACGAGGCTCTCGAGCGCTCCGGAATGTCCCAAGTCGCTCGCCGCAAAATTGCTGGATACAGCAAAGGCATGCGCCAGCGCATACGCCTCGCCCAGGCCATCGCTCATCATCCTTCCGTGCTCGTCCTGGATGAGCCGCTCAACGGCCTCGATCCCATGGCCCGCGCCGAATCCATCGGCCTCTTCCAATCCATCGCCAAGCAGGGCATGCACGTCATCATCTCCAGCCACATTCTCGAGGAAGTGGACCGTATCTCCGATCGCGTCGTACTCATGAGCAGCGGCTATGTCGTCGCCGAAGGCCAGATTCGCGAAGTCCGCCAGGAAGTCCGCGATCATCCGATTCAGATTCTCGTCCGCTGTTCGAACGCTGCTCGCCTCGCCGCTGCCGCCTTCGAGCTCGATCATGTCGTCGAAGCGAAGCTCCAAAACGATGGCCAGGGAGTTTTCATCCGCACTCGCGACGCCGAACAGTTCTATCTGCTCCTCAACAAAATCGTTTCCGGCGGCTTGGTCGAGGTGGACGCCGTCGCTCCTGCCGACGACGACGTCAATTCCATCTACCAATACCTCATCGGCTCGGATGGCGGACCGGTATGAATTTCCAGCAATCACTCGCGCGTACGCGGCAATTCCTGAAGGAACAACCTTGGTCGCTCTATGCCGCACAGATCTCCGTCCTGGTCCGCAATGGCGTTCGCCGCAACCTTTTCAGCCGTCGCAGGCTTTGGGTCTATTTCCTCGCTTTTATCCCTGCCGTCTTCCTGCTCATTCACAACATCGTGAGTTCCTACCACCCGGTTTTCATGAATATGGAAGACGAGACCGAAGTTCTAGCCGGCATCTTCCAGCTCTATTACGTCCGGCTAGGCATCTTTTTTGCCTGCATGGGGATTTTCACTTGGCTCTTTCGTGGCGAAATTGTCGAACGCACTCTTCACTACCAGTTTCTCGTTCCCGTCAGAAAAGAGATCCTGGTGCTCGGAAAATTTCTTGCCGGCACCGTAATTTCCATCCTTCTTTTTGAAGCCGCTGTCTCCGCATGCTTCTATCTGACCTACTCCCGCTTCGGTGCCGCCGGTCGCTCCTATGTATTCGATGGCCCTGGCCTCGGCCAGCTTGGTTCTTATCTCCTCGTAACTGCTCTCGCGTGCCTTGGTTATGGCGCCGTGTTCCTCGCCCTCAGCCTGCTTTTCAAGAACCCCATCATTCCCGGTGCCATGCTTTTGGGCTGGGAAGCCATCGCCCCCATCTTCCCCTCCTGGGCGCAGCATCTGAGCGTTACTTTCTACCTCAAGCACCTCTGCCCCGTCAGTCTGCCGGTCAGCGGACCTCTGGCCCTCTTTACCGTTGTTGCTGAACCCGTCGCACCCATCGTCGCCGTCCTCGGGCTTCTATCACTTGCCCTCGCTGTCCTGGTGCTCTCCTGCTTCCTGATTCACCGCATCGAGATTACATACACCGCCGAATAGCCTTTCTCGCCTCAGGTGAATACCCGTCGCGTTCACCCCTATCCCTACGCCACCTGGCTCCCAAAAAATTTTCTCCACCCTATATTTTTCCCGCCCCTGCTTCCCCCTTTGCTCAAAGCGCGATGGAGTCGTTCCTCCCTGGTCCGGAACGCCTTCGAATCCCTCGCGCGGAGGATCCGCATGAAACGTTCTCTTATTATCGCGAGCCTGTTGCTCGCCGCCATCGCGACGCCGGCCAAGGACAAGCACGATTTTGAGCGCGGCACCGTTCTTCAGATGCAGTCCGCACCTTGCGGCGTATCGGAAAAGGACGGCAAGACGATCGCCGGTGAGATTTTCGGCACGGATGGCCAGCACAAAAACACGCAGGAACTTCTCTGCCAGGAATATACTCTGCAAACCAATCGCGTCGTCTATCTCATTCGTCCCAAGGATGACAAGCATCCTGCGCTTCTCCGCATCGGCGAATCCGCCCAATTCCGTCTCCACAAGGACAGACTTCTGCTCCGCCAGGTCGAATTTGAAGACAAGGAGCATGAATACATCGTGGTTTCGATGACTCCCCGAACGGATGCATCTCAGTCTGCATCCGCTTCCAATTCCAACCCTCGATAGCCACGCTATCTCGGCCGCTCGCCGAACCTGAGTCTGGGAGCGGGTTGGTAAATCCAGCCCCCTCCCCCTTCTGTTCCCTATTCGGCGTGTCAGTCCGTCCGCCCTCCTGATTACCCTTCGTTCGCTGAGTTGCTAGTCCGTCTTGTCCTCTCGCCGGGGTTATTTCACCATGGATACTGGGAACAAATCCTCTCTCTCAGGGTCCACTGAATGGCTTCTGTCCTCGAAGTGCAGAATCTGCACGTCGCTTACTCCTCGCCGGAGGGCGCTCCCTTCCCAGCTCTCGCTGGTGTCGGCCTGCGCATCGAATCTGGCGAAGTTCTTGGCATCCTCGGTGAGTCCGGCTCAGGGAAAAGTACTCTGGCCTCGGCTCTGCTCCGCTTGCTCCCGTCCGGCGGGAGAATCCAACAAGGCAAGATTGTCTTCGAAGGATCGGATCTACTCGACCGCTCGCAGGAAGAACTCCGCAAACTCCGCGGCGGCCGCATCGGTCTGATTCTCCAGGAGCCTTCCTCTTCCCTGCACCCCGCTCTGCAAGTTGGCCGTCAGCTTCGCGACGTACTTTCCGCTCATCTAAACTTAAACAGGCAATCTCTGGACGAAAAGTCGGCGCAGCTTCTCACCGCCGTTTTCCCAAACGGTGCCGGCCGCATCTACCGCTCCTATCCTCATGAACTCAGCGGCGGCCAGCGCCAGCGCGTCCTCATCGCCCAAGCCATCGCGTGCAACCCGTCGCTTCTCATCGCCGATGAGCCCACCGCCTCGCTCGATCCGACCACTCAACTGGAAATCCTGGAACTTTTTCGCTCCCTTCGCAAAAATCTTGGCCTCGCCATTATCTTCATCACCCACAACCCCGCTCTCCTCGTGGGTTTTGCGGACCAGATTCTGGTTCTTTATGCCGGACGAGTCGTGGAAACCGGCCCCGCCTCAAATGTATTGGCCGCTCCCAAACACCCCTACACCGTTGCGTTGTTGCGCTGCCTGCCCAACCCGTTCTCCGGGTCTTCGACCCAGCACAAATCTCCCCTCCCGGTGATTCCCGGCAACCCTCCGAATCTCTTGACGCCACCGCACGGCTGCGCCTTCGAATCGCGCTGCGCGGACCGCATGGCTCGCTGCTCCAACGCGGAGCCTTCCTCGTTCTCGCTCGAACCGCAGCACGACGTCGCTTGTTACAAGTTTTCCGGCTGATCTCTAGCAGGACGATCTAATGGAACCTCTTCTGCGCGTTGAAAAACTGGTGAAGCACTACGCGGCCCGTTCCCGCGTTCCGTTCGTCGCGCTGGACGACGTCACCTTTTCCCTGGACGCTTCCTCCACACTCGCCATCGTCGGCGAATCCGGCTCGGGCAAATCCACTCTCGCGCTTTGCATCGCTGCCTTGGAACGCCCCACCTCGGGCGATATTTTCTTCAACGGCGAAAACCATTCCGTGCTTCCCGAGCCTCGCCTTCGATCTCTTCGCCCGCAAATCCAGCTCGTTTTTCAGGACCCGGCAAACTCGCTCAACCCACGTTGGTCCGCCCTCGAAATCGTCTCCGAGCCCCTCTTTCTCCAGCGCAAACTCTCGCGCATCCAACGCGAAGCAAGAATCTTTGAACTCTTCGACCAAGTCGCCCTTCCGCACACATTCGCAAGCCGGCGCCCCTCCGAGCTCAGCGGCGGCCAAAAACAGCGCTTGGCGATTGCCCGCTCTCTTTCCCTCGAACCCAAACTCCTCATCCTTGACGAAGCGCTCTCCGCTCTCGATGCTTCCGTGCAGGCCCAAATCGTCAATCTCCTCCTCGAACTGCAAACTTCCCTGCGGCTCTCCTACCTCTTCATCACCCACGACCTCGCTATGGCTGCTTTCTTCGCCGATCAAATCGCCGTGCTCTCTCACGGCCGCATCGTTGAATCCGGCCTCGCCGCAAAAATCTTCAGTTCGCCCGCTCACGCCGCCACTCGCTCTCTTCTCGCTGCCACTCCGCGCCTTTCCTCCACCTCCCAGCCGCCGGTGAACCTCTGATGCGCTATCTTCTTCGCCGCGCATTCCATGCTCTGCTCCTTCTCTTCGGCGTTTCCATTTTGACCTTCCTCTTCTCCTCGCTCACTCCCGGAAATTATTTCGAGGAAATGCGCCTCAATCCCCAAATTTCTCCCGAGACTGTTGCCGCCCTTCGCGCCCAGTATCAACTCGATCGCCCCATTCCCATCCGCTACATTCACTGGCTCGATTCCGTCGCCCACGGCCAGTTCGGCTTCTCATTCGCGTACAACGCTCCCGTCGGCCCGCTTCTCTGGTCCCGAGCTCGCAATACGCTCCTTCTCTCCATCACCGCTATGCTCATCGCTTGGCTACTCGCTCTCCCGCTGGGCGTCTGGAGCGCTGCGAAATTCGGCCGTCTCCCGGATCGCATCCTCACCTGGACTACCGCCGCCCTCATGGTCATCCCCGATCTTGTCCTCGCTCTCGGATTTCTAATTTTGGCCGTCCGTACCGGCTGGTTTCCCACCGGGGGATTAGTGTCTCTCGGCTTCGATTCTTTCTCTTTTCTCCAGAAGTTTCGTGATCTCGCGCTGCACATGGCCCTTCCAGTCACCGTCCTCGTTCTCTCCGCTCTGCCCATGCTCTTGCGCCACGTGCGCTCCGCCGTCGCCGAAGTTCTCGATTCGCCCTTTCTTCGCGCCGCTGCCAGCCATGGCATTCCTCGCCGCAAACTTCTCTATCGCTACGCCCTGCGCGCCGCCGCGAATCCCCTCATCTCTCTCTTTGGTTTCAGCATCGGCACTTTGCTCAGCGCCTCCCTGCTCGTTGAAATCATCATGAGCTGGCCCGGTCTCGGCCCGCTCCTTCTCGAAGCCATTCTCGCTCGCGATCTCTACGTCGTCATCGGCGGCGTGCTCCTCTCCATGCTTTTCCTTGTCGCCGGAAATTTTCTCGCCGATCTGCTTCTCTATTGGGCCGATCCACGAATCCGCACCGAGGCCCGCCAGCAATGAAACGCCCCCGCTCACTCGCGAACTGGCTTCTCCTTCTCGTCGCGCTCCACTTTGTCGTCGCCGCCGCAGGATTCTTTTCCCCTTATGATCCCACCGCGCAGAATCGCGATCAGCCTTATCTCCCGCCGATGCGGCCTCATCTCCTTGACCCCCACGGCCATTTCCATCTTCGTCCTTTCGTCTATTCCCTTCGCGTCCGCGCTGGCTCCTTCGATCAATACGAAGAAGACCTCTCTCAACCAATCCCGCTCCTCTTTCTTGTCCGCGGCTCCTCCTACCGCCTCTTTGGATTCATCCCTGCCCGCATCCACCTCTTTGGCGCCGCTGCTCCCATCCATTTCCTCGGCACCGATGGCTATGGCCGCGACCAGTTCTCCCGCATCCTCTACGGCGGCCAAACCTCCCTTCTCGCGGGATTACTCGGCGCCGGCGTCACTCTTTTTCTCGGCGCACTGGTCGGCCTATTCGCTGGTTTCTTTGGCGGCTGGCGCGACGAACTCCTCATGCGCATCGCCGAACTTTTCCTTGCGCTTCCCTGGCTCTATCTTCTCTTCGCTCTTCGCGCGTTTCTGCCTCTTTCGGTCAGCCCCTTTGACGCATTTCTCCTAGTCGTCATTGTCATTGGCCTCGTCGGTTGGGCTCGCCCCGCGCGTCTCGTTCGCGGCGTCGTCCTCAGCGTGAAAGAGCGCGACTTCGTCCGCGCTTCTCGTGGTTTCGGCGCCTCCAATCTCCATCTTCTTCGCCGCCACATATTGCCCGAAACCGCCGGCGTCCTCCTCACCCAAGCCGCCCTTCTCATCCCTCAATTTGTCCTCGCCGAAATGACTCTCTCGTTTCTCGGCTTGGGTGTTCCGGAACCTGCCTCTAGTTGGGGTAATCTTCTCGCCAGCCTTCTTAATTACAGCGTCCTTGTCTCATACTGGTGGATGTACTTGCCCGCCCTCGCCGTCGTCCCTTTCTTTCTCGGATACCTGGGTCTCGCGAGTGCATTGCAGCAGCGCTTCGGGACGTCCAAGATAGAGGAGAAGGGCAGTGGGTACCTCTCATGAACGCACAACACCTCTCCTTACCGCGCCGCGCCCTCCAGCTTGGCCTCCTGCTCGCCTGTGTGTTCGCCCTCTCGCTTTCCTCCAGCGCAGCCACTCGCTCTCAACAGCACACTCCCGCTGAAGACTTCCTCGTCCTCCCCGGCGAAATCGGCCATCCCGGCGGCCGCCTCGTCGTTGCCCTCCGCGCCGAACCCAAAACTCTCAATCCGCTCACCGCCGCCGACGCTCCGTCCCGCGAAGTCATTGCCGTCATGCAATCCGACCTCATCCACATCAATCGCTCCACGCAACTCACCGAGCCCGCTCTCGCCAAATCCTGGAAAATTTCTCCCGACGGTCTCCGTTATACCCTCACCATCCGCAGTGGCTTGCGCTTCTCCGATGGCCAACCTCTCGACGCCGACGACGTCCTCTTCTCCTTCCGCGTCTATCTCGACGAAAACCTCCACGCCACTCAGCGCGATCAGCTCATCGTCGGTGGAAAGCCCATCTCCGTTCGCAAACTCGATTCCCACACCGTTGTCTTTCAACTCGCAAAACCTTATGGCCCCGGCGAGCGCCTCTTTGACGGATTCGCCATTCTTCCCCGCCATCTCCTCGAAAAACCATACGAAGCAGGCAAGCTCAGCGATTTCTGGTCGACTTCCACTCCCCCCGCCGAAATCGTCGGCCTCGGCCCTTTTCGCTTGAAGTCCTACGTCCCCGGCCAAAAACTCGTTCTCGAACGCAATCCCTACTATTGGAAAACCGACTCCCAGGGCCATCGCCTTCCTTATCTCGATGAACTCGACTTTCTCTTTGTCCCCAGCGCTGACGCCCAGGTCCTCCGCTTCCAGTCCGGCGACACCGATCTCATCTCCCGTCTCTCCGCCGACAATTTCTCCGCCCTCGCCCGCCAGCAGCGCGGCTTCACCATGACCGACGCCGGTCCCGGCCTCGAATTCAATTTCCTCTTCTTCAATCTAAACGACCTCGGCTCCAAATCATCCGCCGAAATGACTCGCAAGCAATCCTGGTTTCGCCTCATCAAATTCCGTCAGGCCGTTTCCGCTGTCATTGACCGCGATGCCATCGTCCGCCTCGTTTATCAAGGGCACGGTGCTCCTCTTTGGGGCCCCGTCACTCCCGGCGATCATCGTTGGATCAACACCGCGATCTCTCATCCTGCTCGTTCTCTCGATCGCGCCCGCGCACTCCTCAAGGAAGCTGGCTTCTCCTGGTCTTCCTCTTCGAACGGCGACCAGCCTCTCCTCGATCCTTCCGGCCAGCCCGTCGAGTTCACCATCATCACCAGCTCCTCCAATGCCGATCGCAGCAAGATGGCCAATCTTATTCAAGACGACCTCAAGCAACTCGGCATGCGCGTTCAGGTCGTTCCTCTCGAATTTCGCTCCCTCCTCGATCGCGTCATGCAAACCAAGCAATATGACGCCTGCCTCCTCGGCCTCGCCAACTTTGACACCGATCCCACTCCCAACATGAATGTCTGGCTCTCCAGCGGCAGCACTCATCTCTGGAATCCTTCCCAGCCGCATCCCGCCACTCCTTGGGAAGCCGAAATTGATCGCCTCATGGAGCGGCAGCTCTCCACTCCTGTCTATGCTCAGCGCAAAAAGTTTTACGATCGCGTCCAGGAAATTCTCGCCGATTATCAACCCATGATTTTTCTTGCCAGTCCGGACATCCTTGTCGGCGCCAAAAATTCCATCGGCAATTTCCATCCCGCGATTCTTGAACCCTACCTCCTTTGGAATGTCGACCAGCTCTACCTCCGCGCCAACTCGGAGCGTGCCGGCCGATGACGCCCGTTCTCGCCAAAAAGAAAAAGCCATCTGCTCGCTCGCTATCCGACGAGCGCCTCGTCCGCGAATGCCTCGCTGGCAACGAGGAAGCCTGGTCTCACCTCATCGAAAAATACAAAGCCCTCATCTACTCCATCCCCGTCAAATATCGTTTGCCCTCTCAGGAAGCTGCCGAAGTTTTTCAGGCCACTTGCGTCGAGCTCCTCAATCGCCTTCCCGAGCTTCGCGAAGCCCGCGCTCTTCCCAAGTGGCTCATGCAAGTCGCTCATCATCATTGTTATCGCTGGAAACATCAGCAGCAGCACCTCGTCAGCCGCGATGACGAGGACTCCAAATTGTCCGACCCCGAAACTCCCGCCATCGCCGAGTCCCTCATCGAGCAGACTCAGGAAGAGCAAATGCTTCGCGACGCCGTCTCTGCTCTTTCCCAGCAATGCCGCCGCCTCGTCGAGCTTCTCTTCTACGAAACTCCCGCTCGCCCTTACTCCGAAGTCGCCGCCGAACTAGGTCTCGCCGTTGGCTCCATCGGTTTCACACGCCAGAAGTGCATGGACCGCCTCCGCAAGCATCTAACCGACCTGGGATTCGTGTGATGGATTCGGCGGTCAAGAATAATTCGCGGCAAACGCTTCTCATTGAATTCGCCGCTCTCTCCTCCGAATCCCGTCGCAACAAATTCCTGTCGCGCCACGCGGACCTTCTCGATAGCTCCGTCGTGAAAGAATTGGCTGATCTTGTCCACGAGCAGATCCGCGTGGACACCAAGTCCGCTCTTCGCCTCGCCGATGCCGCCATGCTCATCGGCCAGAAGCTCGCCCGCAACCAGGATATTGCCCTCGCTCTTCGCGCCAAGGCCAACGCCCTCTATTCCTCCGGCGATAATCGCGCCGCCGTTGATCATCACGAAGAGGCTATCGCACTCTTCGATTCCCTCGGCAATCGCATGGAATCCGCCCGCACTCTCAGCAGCGCCATCCAGCCCCTCATTCTTCTCGGCGAATACGATCGCGCCTTCCACTATTCCGAGCGCGCCCGCGAAATCTTCACGCAGCTCGGCGAATCCCGCCGAATCGCCAGCCTCGATAACAACGTCGGCAACATCTTCCATCGCCAGGACCGCTTCGAGGAAGCCATCCATCATTACGAGCGCGCCTACAAAGCCCTCTCCGAATATCAGGACTGGGAGCGCGTCGCCATCATCCTTCACAACATGGCCATGTGCCTCATCTCTCTCAACGATTTCCCCAAGTCTCTCGAGTGCTACCGCAAGGCTCGCGATCTCTGCGTCCTCCACAACATGCCTCTCCTCCGCGATCAAGCCGATTACAACATCGCCTATCTCTACTATTTCCGCGGCGAATATAGCCGCGCCATCGAAATGCTCTTCAACACGCGACGCTCCTGCGAAACTTCCGGCGACGCTTATCACCACGCTCTCTGCTATCTCGATCTCTCCGAAATTTATCTCGAGCTCAATCTCAGCGAAGAAGCTCGCGAAATGGCCGCCGAAGGTTTTGTCCGCTTCCAAAAACTCGGCATGGGTTACGAAGCCGCCAAAACTCTCGCCAACGAAGCCATGGCTTTCGGCCAGCAGGGCAAAACCGTTCAGGCCCTCGAACGTTTCACCAAGGCCCGCGCCATGTTCGCCGCGGAAAAAAATCTCGTCTGGCCCTGGCTTCTCGATCTTTATCAGGCCCTTTTACTTTTCCACGAAGGCCGCTACTTCGAAGCGCGCCGCCTCGCTTCCGCCGCCGCCTCTTTCTTCGATGACTCCGCCCTTCACGGCAAAGCCGCTCTCGCCCATCTGCTTCTCGCCCGCATCGCGCTTCAGGTTGGCGAACTTCCCGCCGCGCACTCCGAATCCGAGGCCGCCTCTCGCAAGCTAACTGGCCTGCAAACTCCCGTCCTCACCTATCAATCCCACTATCTTCGTGGCCAGCTCGCCCAGTCCGCCGGCGACCGCGAAGCCGCTCTCTCCGCCTTTCAGGAAGCCCGCAAATCTCTCGAAACTCTTCGCAGCCGCCTCTACGCCGAGGAACTTAAAATTTCTTTCGTCAAAAATCGCCATCAAGTCTACGAAGCCCTCGTGGACCTTCACCTCGGCGCCTCGGACCCCGCTTCCTCCGAAGAAGCTTTCTCCTGCATCGAAGCCGCCAAATCCCGCAGCATGGCCGAAATGATTTTTCAGGGCGGCCAAAGCCTCCCGCTCGGCGACGCCGGCCAAAGCGAACTCGTCCGCCGCATTCGTGATCTTCGCGAGGAGCTCAACTGGTATTACCACCGCATCGAACTCGAGCAGCTCCAGCCCGAGCAGGTTTCCACTCGCCGCCTCCAGCAACTCCAGGAAAAAGCCCTGTCTCACGAAAATGAGCTCCTTCGCACCCTCCGCGAACTTCCCGCTCACGAGCGCGAAAACGCCACTCTCGAAGCTCCCGCCGATTTCTCCCTCGCCAAAATCCAGTCCGCCATTCCTGCGAACGCCGTTCTCATCGAGTATTACTCCGCCGGCGACCGCCTTCTCGCCGCTATCCTCACCAGAAATTCTGTTTCCATCGCTCCCGTCACTGTCTATTCCCGCGTCATCCATCTCCTTCAACTCCTCCGCTTTCAACTCTCCAAGTTCCGCATGGGCTCGGCCTACACCGAAAAATTTGCCGCTCCTCTTCTCCAGGCCACCGAAAACCATCTCGAAGCTCTTTACACCGAGCTCATCGCTCCTCTCGCTCCGCATCTTGCCGCCAAACATCTCATCTTCGTTCCCCACGGCCCTCTTCACTTCCTTCCCTTTCACGCCCTCAAATCCGGCGACTCCTATCTCTGCGATTCGCACACCATTTCCTACGCTCCCAGCGCCACCGTCTTCGCCATCTGTCAGGAAAAGCCGCAATCCTCCAGCGACAGTTCCCTCGTCCTCGGCCTCCCCGATGAGCGCGCACCGCAAATCCTCGGCGAAGTCCAATCCGTCGCCGCCACTCTTCCCAACTCCGAGCTCCTCCTGAGCGAGCAAGCCACCACCGAACTCCTCCGCACTCGCGGCGCCCGCGCCGGTCTTCTCCACATCGCCACTCATGGCAACTATCGCCAGGACAACCCCATGTTTTCCGGCATCCGTCTCGGCGACGGTTATCTCAATCTTTATGACCTCTACCAAATGCGTCTCGGCGCTCGCCACGTCACTCTTTCCGGCTGCGCCACGGGCATGAACTTTGTCGCGGCTGGCGATGAACTCCTCGGCCTCCAGCGCGGCCTCTTCTGCGCCGGCGCCTCCTCCCTCCTCCTCTCCCTCTGGGACGTCCACGACGAAACCACTTCCCAGCTCATGCAGCTCTTCTACAAGCATTTCATCTCCACCAATGACATGCCCCTCTCCCTCCAACTCGCCATGCAATCCCTTCGTTCCTCCCATCCCCACCCCTACTTCTGGGCCCCCTTCCTCCTCATCGGCCAGCTGCCGACCAACTAAGCGCCATGCGGATGAAGGTCTATTACTCTTTCGCTCTCTACTGAACACTCGATTCTATTTTGATTTATTATCAGTGGGAAATCCGCGATTTACTCACTGCTTTTCTTGGGAGCATTTCACAAACGTGATTGGAAAAACAATCGACCTCATCCTGCTCGGCGGGGGTATGCCAGGCCTGACGCCTGCCGCTGGAAACGTACTCGGCGAATCTGCAGCGGTCTGCTTAGAGCATAACCACCACAGGTCAGGAGCCACCTTAGAGATCGGGCCAGGGACATCCAGGAGCTACCGCCTAGATTGGCCGACAGTCGATGACAGACAAAGACGCTGCTACAATGATCTACAGGAAGCAACGGAACGTGGCGCTTACGGAATTGCGATCCTCGTTTGCAAAGAAATCACCGGCCTTGTAGTCGTCGAAAGATCGAGGAAAGGCACCGGCTTCGACTACTGGCTTGGCAAGCAAGACGACGATAATATGTTCTCCAATAAGGCAAGATTGGAAGTCTCGGGTATTCTAGCTGGGACACCGGCAGATATTAGGGCTAGGCTTAAACAAAAGAAAAGGCAGATCGGTCCGACTGACAATTTGGCGCCAGGATACGTGGCGATTGTTGAATTTGGACAACCAGCGGCTCATCTGGAGAAAAAGTGACGCAGGTTAAGGACATCCATCGGGAAGCAATGTCACTCTCTGATCGCGCGATTGAGGCTCGCCTGAACGGGGATGCAACTGCAGCCGAACGGTACTTTCGACAAGCCTACGATCTCGAGCAGCGGGCGGCAATGAACGCGGTAGCTCAGAGCAGTCCTGAGCCGACTCGGTCGGTCCTTCTGAGAAGCGCGGCCTCGATTGCTCTAGACTGTAATCTCTTACCTGAGGCAGAGAGGCTCGTCTGCATTGCGCTGGCGGGGTCACCGCCGACCGAAATCGGAGAAGAGCTCCGAGATCTCTACGAGCAAGTCAATTTTCAGCGACATCTGGAACTCCGCGGGATCAGCCTCTCAGACGACGAGATTCAAATGTCGATCGCGGGCAAGGGTGTTGGATACGGATTCGCACCAACTGAGGCATTTATTGAGCGCGTTGAGAAAACGGAGAACCTGCTTTATCGTACTGCAGAGCGAACGCAAAACCTGCCTTATCGAGACAAAGGGAGGAGGGACAAGACCCTCCGCGACAAGCTTGGCCTCTATATAAGCGTCCCAAGAGCGGCAAGCTTCGCAGTGACATTTAAATTGGGCAACACAGAACAGCCGAGCCTCCCAGGCATATCCTTGGGCGAGCAAGTGATCGACGAAGTTTTAGAATGCCTAGAGATTTACGGCCGCGGAGAACAAGACAAGCTACAAAAGCGCATAAAAGAGCCCGCTTACTATCGAAATTTCATTGGCCTCGCCGACGGTATCGCCCCCGATGGGAAGGAACTGAGTATTGTTGGGTTCACGGCCCTGAGGCACAATCGAGCCCGCAAGGTAGCCCTCACCTCGAAGAAGACTCTGAGCCAGTATCTTGAAAAAACGGAATCAATTCGAATCGAAGAGCCATCCAAAGCCAGGGCAGTTAGGGTCCTCGGGTTCCTGAAATTCGCGGACTCCCGGCGAAAAAACAAAGACGAAATACAAATCATCGATTCCGGAGGTGTCAGCCATACCATCGTTGTGCCCCCCGGCATGATGAGCGACATTGTGAAACCACTCTGGGACTCTTATGTCCTCGTAATCGGAGTTCAGTCGGAAAATAAAATCAGCCTCGAGGAAATTCATCCGGCAGATCAATCGGAAAGCCACATGTGATTACGCCCCGGCGTGGCCTGCAATTAGGGCTTTCCGCAAAGCGCAGTCGGCCGACATATCTCTGCCGCTCACTCTCCACCAATCCTTGATGACCCAACGCACGCCTAATTGGCCCACCGAACATTCTCTCCCAATAGCGCAAAATTTCTATTGCCCTTAGCTCAGCCCCAGGCAAATCGCCACTTGTTCCTCGATCCCCCAAAGTCACTCAAGGCAACACGTCGGCGTCTTTCCCCGACGCCCAATTGCTCTGTGTGCCCCACCATCGACTGCACAGCCGAGACCGCTCTATACTCATTGTAAGCATGAGGAACCCTACTTTGCCGATTGTTGTCGAATCCGATGCTGACGGCTACTTCGTCTCCTGTCCATCCCTTCAGGGCTGTTACACCCAAGGCGACACCTACGAAGAGGCTGTCGAAAACATCAAGGACGCCATCCGCCTGCACATCGAAGATCGTTTCGCCGACAACGGAGAAATCTCCCAAAGGTCATGAACTCGTCACACACCTCTCACTTTCCAGCCTTGCTGCCTAACCCCTTCCCCACCAGCGCCTTACAAGCTTGAGCCCCTTCACCCGTCAGTGGCCAGCTCAAACGGGCACCCCCTAACTCATTGACCCGCCAGCACTTATAATTTACTCCTTGACAAACTCCGGAAATCGTGTATACTCTTTTTGTACTTCCGGGCTCGGCCTTCGCCCTGCCCCGCTCTCTCATGCCTCTCGCCGGCGCTGCCCCTAATCCCCCGGCACCCTCTTCCCATCCCCACCTTTTACTACTTAACAAAATCCGCCATTTTCTAAGTCTTTTAGATGCAACACTTCTGCAATCCCTCGCAAGTGCACATTCTAAAGCACTTACAAAATCCGTAAGTCCTTTATCAGCAACACTTACAAAAAACACCGGGGGCCCCCTCCGATTATTGTTAACCAAATCACCCAATCCGTTACCACTGCATCACCTCCCTCCCCCGCGCCCGCTGCACCCTCTCCCCCATAAGCTCTTTCTTTTCATATTCTTCCGCACTCTTTTGCTCTTCCCAAATCGCTATCCCCCGCCTTTTCAATCGTTTCCCCACTCTTTCGCCAAAACACCCCGGGTGGGGTCCTTACCCCTCTTTGCCTATCCCGTCTTCCCCCTATATTTTTTCGCCCCTTGCCTTCCCATAATCCATGGGAGATGCCAATCCATCTCCTCCGCTGGGGAGCGGATGCTGTTGAAAGGAAAATGGGGGTAGAGGAATGAAGCACTTTTCGACCGAGGAGTGGATTGATTTCGTGAATCACGTCGTCGCAGCCGACCGGCACAAGGACATGCAGGCGCATCTCGCCGCAGGCTGCGACCGTTGCACGGAGACTTTTACGTTATGGCAGAAAGTCACCAAGTCGGCGAACGCAGAGGCCAGTTACCAGCCTCCGCAACATGCCGTGCGCCTCGCCAAGGCCGCTTTTGCCGCGTCGCGCCTGACGCTGCCGAAGGAAGCCTCTCCCGGCCTCGTCCAGTTGCTCTTCGACAGCTTTCAGCAGCCCGCTCTGGCTGGTGCCCGCTCCGTGGTTATAGGAACCCGACAAATGCTATATCGCGCTGACCCCTACCAAATAGATATCCAGATCGAGCCCAAGCCCGGCACCAACCGCCTGGTTGTGACTGGCCAGATTCTCGATCTCAGCAATCCCAGCGTCGTGGGACGCGGCATTCAGGTCACCATTTCCAATCGCCGCGGCAACAGCATCATGATTGCTACCAACGATTTCGGCGAATTCTCCGGCGATCTCGAAAACTCGGGCGATCTCGAGCTCTTGATTCCCTCTCACACGCAGAAGCCCATCGTGATTTCGCTGCGGAATGCGCTGGGAGATCTTCCGGGAGGCAAGCGATGACTCGCCCCTCCTCTTCGATTTTTGCTCGCCTGGCCGCTTCTGGTACTTGCGTACCACGCCGCCACCTAGCTTTTGTTTGGCACGAAAAGTCCATCCGTACTATTCGCGCAAGCGGTCGGCCCCTACAGACTTAGCGGGTCCACCCAAGTGCAATAGAGCGGAGGGCTGTTTGCAGTTGACCCTGGAAGGAAACTGACTTGATCAAACGCAACCTTAGCATCTGCTTAGTTCTAACGCTGGCCCTCGCGGTGTGCGCGTCCCCCGCCCCCGCTCAAAACCGCTATATCGTCCGCACCAACGGTGGCCTCGGCTCCGTTCTCAAGCTTTGCCTCTCCGCCAATTGCCAGGTTCAAGGTTCCCTGGACGGAAATATCGGACAGACTTATCTGGTCACCTCCTCGGATAACCTGATCCAGAACCTTCTCGGATTCGTTGGAAATCTCCTCGAATCGCTTCTCGGAATTCAGAGCGTTGAGCCCGATCAGCTTCTGCCCCTTCCGCAGCGCACGGTGAATAACATTCCCGCGGGGCTGTACGACAACGCTCCAGTCAATTATTTCGGGACAGTCGTCACGCACGGCTACGCCACGCAGCCTGCCGCGCAAATCATTCGCCTCACCGACGCGCAGAACGGCTTCGGTGTCAGCGGCACCGGCATCGTCGCCGTCATTGACACCGGCGTGGACGTCAATCATCCGGTTCTCCAGCCTGTTCTCTTGCCCGGCTATGACTTCACCCGCAATCAGCCCGGTGCTTCCGAATGGCTCGATGTCCCTGAGCTGCAAAATGGAACCATCAGCAATAACTCGGAAGACGGGCAGCCCGTCTTCGTTCAGCAATCCAGCGCCGCGATTCTCGATCAATCTTCTGCCGCGATTCTCGATGGTGGCGGCAGCTCCTGCGCCGATTTTGGCCACGGCACAATGACGACTGGTCTTGTCCACCTTGTCGCGCCCAACGCCAAAATTCTCCCGCTGAAAGCATTCAGCGCGAACGGCACCGGCTATCTCTCGAACGTCGTCGCCGCGCTCTATTACGCCGTGGCGCATAACGCCAACGTCGTGAACATGAGCTTTGACGTTTCTGTTCCGTCCTCGGCGCTCTCGAATGCCATCTCCTACGCCAACCAGAAGGGCTTGGTTCTCGTGGCCGCTGCCGGAAATGAGAGCACCAGCGCGCCGGTTTATCCCGCGGCTCTGAATAGCAAGGTCATGGGCATCGCGTCCACCACGGACTACGACACGCGCTCCAACTTCTCGAACTATGGCAACACGGACGTCTGGATCGCCGCTCCCGGCGAATATGTGATCAGCACCTATCCCGGCGGAACCTACGCGGCCGAATCCGGCACGTCGTTCAGTTCCCCGCTCGTTGCCGGCGCGGCCGATTTGATGCTCTCGGCGAAGGGCTCACTCAACCAATCCGGCGCCTCGAGCGCTTTTGCCCATGCGGTGAAGCTCACTCCCGATCTTCACAACGGACGCTTGGATGTCTATCAAGCTGTCTCCGCCTGGGTGAACAGCTCGAGCTCTTCTTCCGGTTGGTGGTGGTAATCAGCGTGAACGGAGAGCTTCTTCCGGCGTCCGCAATGTCCGTCCACTTGCAGTGGACGCCGGATTCGCTTCTCCTCAAGCAGGCGGAGGAACAAGTCTCCGCTTTGCGCTCTTCCGTGATTTGCGCTTTTAATCAGCTTCTCGATTTGAAAGATCTCAACACCGGCGTGCACAGCACGCGCCTCGCGGAATGGGGCTTGCGCGTCGGCCAGGAGCTCGGCCTCGGCGAATCCGAATTGCAGAACCTCGAAGTCGCCGCGCTGCTTCACGACATCGGGAAAGTCGGCATCCCCGATTCCATTCTGCGCAAGCCCGGCAAGCTCGATAACGAAGAATATTCCCTGATGAAAAAGCATCCCGAGTACGGCTGGGCCGTTCTGCGGATGCTCCCCGGCTTCGAGCGCGCTTCTCTGGATATTCTCCATCACCACGAATCCGTGGACGGTAAGGGCTATCCCGCGGGACTGAAAGATTCGGAAATTCCAATCGTCTCGCGCATCGTGTGCGTGATTGACGCGTTTGACGCCATGGTTTCCTCCCGGCCCTATCGCGTCGGACTGCCCGTCGAGGAGGCCGCGCGCCGCCTCGTGAATTGCAGCGGCACGCAATTCGATGGCGCGGTCGTGCAATGCTTTTTGTCGTTTGCTCCCGCGGAAATGAACACGGTTTTTGCCGCCGCCGGCACTTCGGTTTCTTCCGCGCTTTGATTTTTTCCGCCGATTCGCTGCCTCTCTCAATTTCGGTAAAACGAACTTCTTGACTTCGCCGCGCTTCGCTGGCTAACTCCACTTCTCGCTTTGCGAACGAGACGCTTGCGTTTCTCTTCGTCTCGTGTGCACGCCGCGCCGCGGAGGCTTCGTTTTGGTTTGGACCCAGGTTTACGATCCGCTGCATCACTGGTGGCTTTCCACGCTCGCCGCGGCAATTCCCGTCGTCGTGCTGCTCGGCCTGCTCGCTGGTTTTAAGGTGCGTCCGCACCTTTGCGCAATCGCCGGCGCCGCCGCAGCGATTCTCTGTTCGATTTTTGTGTTTGGCATGCCCGCGCCGCTGGCGGCTTCCAGTTTTCTCTACGGTTGCGCGTACGGCTTGCTGAAGATCGTGTGGATCGTGATCGCCGCTGTTTTTCTCTACGACATTTCGGTGGACACGGGACAATTCGAAATCATGAAGCAATCCGTTGCGGCAATTACGCCGGACCGGCGGCTGCAACTTCTGCTCGTGGCGTTTTGCTTCGGCGCGTTCATCGAAGGATGCGCGGGATTCGGCGCGCCCGTGGCGATTGCGGGCGCGTTCATGATCGGACTGGGCTTCAAACCCTTTCACGCGGCGGCGCTGAACTTGATCGCGAACACGGCGCCGGTGGCGTTCGGCGCAATCGGAATTCCGATCCATGCGCTGGTCGGCGTGACCGGGCTTCCTGAAAGCGACGTGAGCGCGATGATCGGCCGCATTCTTCCGATCACCGCGGTGCTGATTCCCTTCTGGCTGGTGCGCGCAATGGTCAGTTGGGCGGAGACGCTTGAGGTGCTTCCCGCGATTCTGGTTGTGGGGATTTCGTTCGCGGGCACGCAATATTTCTGGTCCAACCATATGGACAGCAATCTTGTGGACATTACAGCGGGAGTCGTTTCGCTCGTAGCGACGCTGCTTTTTTTGCGAGTGTGGCAGCCAAAACGAATCTGGCGTTTTCCGGAAGAGCGCGAAGGCGAAGCAGCGCACGCAACAGCTCGAGCGCAAGCGGCGGTCACCGACACGATGGGCGATGAGTGGAAAATCGGTCAGAAGCCGGCGGCGAGCGGAAAATATTCGGGGTGGCAAATCGGGCGCGCGTGGCTGCCTTTCGCAATCCTTTCCTTGTTTGTGCTGTGCTGGGGAATTCCTTCGATCAAAACCGCGATGGGAAAAGCGACGACGCCGGCGTTCAAAGCAGGCGGCTGGGAAGTGCCGTACTTGCACAATGCGGTGTTGCGCGGCGAGCCGGTCGTCGCCACGCCTACGGCGGAACCGGCGAAATTCGATTTCAACTGGCTAACGGCAACCGGTTCGGCGTGTTTTCTTGCGGCGCTTCTTTCCGGGATTTTGCTCGGACTCGGTCCGGCGAGGCTCACGCACATTTTCGGGCGGACATTGTGGCGGCTGCGGCACGCGATCATCGCGATGACGTTCATGCTCGGGCTGGGCTACATCACGCGCTACTCGGGAATGGACGCAGTGCTGGGGCTGGCGTTCACGCGAACGGGATGGCTTTTCCCGTTTTTTGGCGCGTTCATCGGCTGGCTGGGAGTGGCGCTCACGGGGAGCGATACATCCTCGAACGTGCTGTTTGGCGGGCTGCAAAAAATCACGGCGCAGCAATTGGGTTTGAGTCCGGTGCTGATGGCGGCGACGAATTCGGCGGGCGGCGTGATGGGAAAGATGATTGACGCGCAATCCATTTGCATTGCGACAGCGGCGACGGATCAAGTGGGCGAGGAAGGGTCAATCTTCCGGTTTGTTTTCTGGCACTCGGTTTCGCTGGCGGCGATCGTGGGAGTGATTGTGATGCTGTATGCGTATGTGTTTCCGCAATTCATTCCGCACGGCCTCACTTTCATTCACTGAGGCAAATGATGATTGACGCGATAGCACCGATTGCGCCCGGCCGCGGGCTCGAACGTAGTATCCTTTGCTGGAAGGACCATGAATACTTCGCTGCTGTCAGAATTTAGAGCGATCGTCGGGGCGCGGAACATTGTGACCGCGGCGGAAGAGTTGCATACATATGAGTCGGATGCGCTGACGTATTTCCGGAAGTTGCCGCGGGCGGTGCTGCTGCCGGACACGACGGAGCAGGTGCAGGCGATTGTGCGAATCTGCCATCGCGAAAAGATTCCGTTCGTGGCGCGCGGAGCGGGAACGGGGCTGAGCGGAGGGGCGCTGCCGGTCGAAAATGGAATCGTGATCAGCCTGACGCGGATGAACCGGATTCTGGAAATAGATTTTGCGAATGCGCGGGCGGTGGTCGAGCCGGGAGTCGTGAATCTGGACGTGACGGCGCGCGTGGCGCCGCGAGGATATTTTTACGCTCCGGATCCTTCGTCGCAATCGGTGTGCAGCATCGGCGGAAACGTGGCGGAAAATTCCGGCGGAGCGCATTGCCTGAAATACGGATTCACGACGACGCATGTGCTGGGACTGGAAGTGGTTTTGCCGGATGGATCGCTCGTGCATCTCGGCGGAAAAACGCTGGATGCGCCGGGCTACGATTTATGCGGCGTGTTCGTGGGCTCGGAAGGGACGCTGGGAATCGCGACGAAAATGATTTTGCGAATCGTGAAAAGGCCCGAGTGCGTACAGACTCTGCTGGCGGCATTTCCCGGAACGAACGAAGCGGGCGCGGCGGTGAGCGGAATTATCGCGGCAGGAATGTTGCCGGCGGCAATCGAAATGATGGATACGCTGGCGATTCAGGCGGCGGAAGCGGCGGTACACGCGAATTATCCGATGTGCGGAGCGCTGCTGCTGGTGGAGTTGGATGGGCCGATCGCGGAAGTGGCGTCGCTGATGACGCGAGTGAACGACATTTGCCGGGCGCAGGGCGCCTCGGAAATCCGGCTGGCGAAATCGGATGCGGAGCGGGCGCTTTTCTGGAAAGGTCGCAAGGCGGCGTTCGCGGCGATGGCGCGCGTGGCGCCGAACTACATCGTGCAGGACGGCGTGATCCCGCGGACAGCGCTGCCGCGCGTGTTGACGGAAATCGAGAAGTTGAGCAAGGAAGTTGGATTGCGCGTGGCAAACGTGTTTCATGCAGGCGACGGAAATCTGCATCCGATGGTGCTTTACGACCGGCGAATTCCGGGCCAGCAGCACGAGGCCGAAGAGCTGGCGACGCGAATTCTGGAGGTGTGCATCGCGGCGGGCGGATCGATCACGGGAGAACACGGGGTCGGAGAAGACAAGAAAAAGATGATGTCGAAGATGTTCGCGGAGCCGGATCTGGCGACGATGCAGAGAGTGCGGTGCGCGTTCGATCCGCAACAAATCAGCAATCCGACGAAAGTGTTTCCGACGCCGCGGCTGTGCGCGGAGACGCCGGGAGAATTTGCGGCGCATCCGCTGGAAGTGGCCGGCACGGCGGAACGGTTCTGACTCAGAGGTTGGTAACCCAAGACCCATTTTGCGCGCGATTTGCTGGAAGCATTAGCTACAGTCATCCATCAGCCTCTGGTGGGTTAAGTGATTTGCGGAATCCGGTTGACGGTTTATTCTGTAAATGCTGCCGGATCGCGGTTTGTATTGACATCGGCGGGGAGCTTTCCTAGATTGAATTTATTATGGCGAAGAGCGTCAAAGATCAGATCATAAAAGAGGTGGAGCGCTTAGACGCTCCACGGCAACGGGAAGTGCTGGAATTCGCACGGGGCTTAAATGGAGCCGCAAGAGCGACGGGCCAAGACCTTGCGCGCTTCGCAGGATGCATGGAGCTTGCCGACCTGAGGAGCATGTCGCAGTCCATCGAAGAGGGCTGCGAAGTGATCGAACCGAATGCCTGGTAGGGTTCTACTCGACACAAATGTCGTGATCGCGTTTTTCTCGCGAGAGAAAGCGGTTTTTCAGCGGGTCTTGGATCACGAGATTTGCTTGCCAATCACAGTCCTCGGAGAATTACATAACGGCGCGCGAAAGTCCGCTCATGGGGAAGCCAACGCAGAGCGCATTGACGAATTTGCCGCGGCGGTTCCGGTCTTTAGCTGCGATGCCGATACAGCCAAGCATTACGGCCGGATCAAGGATCAGCTTCGTTCGAAAGGCCGTCCGATCCCCGAAAACGATATCTGGATCGCGGCGCTGGCGGCTCAACACGGGTTACCTCTGGCGACCCGGGACGAACACTTCGCTCAGATTGAAGGGCTGCGCGTGGAAAAATGGTGACAATGAAAATCACACAACAGATAGCGGATGCGTACCGGGCGGCGACGGTGAAGGACGCGTGGTACGGGCCGTCGCTTGCGGAATTGATTTCGAGAACGACGCCGGAACTGGCGACCCTGGAGCCGCGGCCGAAGGCGAACACGATTTCGGCAATCTTGCAGCACATGCTGCTCTGGAACGAGCGAATCCGGCTGACATCGGCGGCGCAGCCGATGCCGAAATGGGAGCCGGAAAAAGAGTGGGCTGAAGCGGCGATTGCGTGGAAAGAACTGATTTCGCGATGGCAAGTGAGCCGCGACAATCTGGAAGAACAGATCCGAAAATTTCCGGACGAAGAGCTTGGCAGACAAGTGCCCGGGCGAACGTACAACTTCGAATATCTATACCGCGGCGCGGGCGAGCACGTGATTTATCACTCCGGACAAATCGCGATGATTCTGGGGATGCTGAGCAGGCACGCCGGCTAAGCCCGTAATTCAAATAGAAATCCGCGCCACGTATTTGTTCGCAAAGCGAATTGCGATGCGG
The DNA here is from genome assembly GCA_035279745.1 of Candidatus Acidiferrum sp. Taxonomy (GTDB): domain Bacteria; phylum Acidobacteriota; class Terriglobia; order Acidiferrales; family UBA7541; genus Acidiferrum. Next base: position 68,100 of record DATEHE010000026.1, read on the forward strand.
AAGAATGCAGTGCTTATTGAAGCGCGGGCCAGCGTTTGCACTGCGCCGCAGTGATGGCTTCGCTCAAAGATCCGGCGGCGGTCCAATGAATGATCCCGCTTGAAGTTGCGCAGAAAGTTCGCGTGCCCGTTTCGGCGCCAGCCGGAGTTGCAGTTACGACGTAGTCCGTGCAATTACCCTGCAAGCAGACGGAGCGCACGTTGAACTTGTAGCCGGACTTCAGGCACCAGCCTCTGCCCGCACAATCGGAGTTAGCCAGAGTAGCGTCCAGAAAATTCGCGTGCTCGGGTGAAGGAGAGTTGGGCTTGGACGGGTCAATGCCGAGTGAGGCGAGGTCCATCGCGTAACCTCTATAGGCATAGTTGTTTGCGTAAGCTTTTTGAGCTGTGATGACGCTTCGTACGCTTCCGACGGCGGCGGATTCGTTGGCGGCAGTGCGCGCGCGTAGCAGATTTGGAATAGCGACCGCCGCAACAACCAGCGCAACGGGCAGCTCGACCCCGTTGGAGCGGCTCATTTCCTGGATGCTTTTTTCCTGGCCATAAAGCCACATCGCTCCCGGCCGGCCATTTCCGGAAAACTTGCGCAAGGTTTCCGCATACTGCGGGCTGACGCGCTGCAACTGGATGGCAGCGAGCGCCGCGGGGTCCTGGTAGAAGAGGCCGGAAGCTTCAGCGGAATGGCCGGGAGGAATGGTGGCGAGAAGTTTTTCTGATTTTGCAAGCGACGCGCCGGACTGATGAAGCGCGATGGAGTCCACAACGGCGTCGCGCGCAGAGCCGAGGATTAGGTAGCCGCCGGAAAAAGTATAGGTCAGATCCATGGTGGTTTTGCCGCTCGGAACACGGACGGTGTAATACGATTTGCCGCCATCCGAAGTTTGATGATCTTCCAAGTGGGCGGCGGCGAAGAGAGTCGCGAGAGTTTGCTGGAGGTGGGCAGGGTCGCGCACGCCAAGCATGGCTCTCCATCCGGGCTGCGGGCTGATGGAATCGAGTTCAGCGGTGATTTCGCCGGTGAGAAGATTGAGGAGATCGCCCTTGAGATCAAGTTTCAGGATTTGAGCGAAGGCGGCGACTCCGGCGAGCGGGTCAGTGGTTGGCGTGCGCTGCATATCGCGGATGTCGTCAAAGATGCGAGAAGGGTCGGTCAGGTTGAGGCTCAATGCGAACATGGACTTGGGCGAGACGTAATCCAGGCTGCCCAGAGAAGTTGGTTTAGCGAGCCAAGCCGCGGCGCCATGGCGAGGCGCACTGAAGCTCAATTCCATCTGGTTGAGGGCCTGCTCGCCGTGGCCGCGATGATCCCAGATTGCGTATTTCATCTCGGCAAAACCGCTTTCCTGGAATTTTTCGTTTGAGTCAGCGGCGCTCGCGGTGGAAGCAATAATTTTGTGAAGGTCGGCGCCGGTCAGGACGGTGAGACCAGAATGATATTCCACTCCGAGGCGCTGACCGAATGCGGTGGAGGCGAAATCGCGCGATTTGCCGGCGAGGTGCGTGTTGAAATTGCGCAGAGTGTTCAAATCGGATGAGGCGATGATGAAGTCAGGGCGCACCAGGACAAGCAATTCGTTTTTCGAAGGCGTGGCCACGAGCTTGGGCAAACTCTGTTCGTCCAAAATGACGACGCCGGGCTTCGGGCTGGTGGCAAATTCGGCAACGGTTTCGTCGAGGAATTTTTTCAATCCTGGTTTACGCACTTGAGCGACAGCTAATATTCTGGTTTCTTTGCCTTCGGCAGAGCCGGAGATGACGATTTCATTGCCGAGATAGCCGTGGAGCTGAGAAAACTTGTCAATAAATTGTTCGATCTTGGGAGCAACCGGTGCGGGGTCGCCATGCGTCCACCAGTCGCGCAGCACGGCGCTTTGCTGTAGCTCATCGTGGAAGATTTTCAGTCCTTGGCTTGCGGCTTCGCCATAATTGGGTAACGCAAGATAAAAAGTCGTCGTACCGGGAAGCAAGGGAAGAATCTGGCTATCTTGCCGCTCGCCAGGCATGACGACTTGTTGCTGCAACTTTTCGTAAAGACGGCCGCACTCTTCCAACAGGCCGGGATACTTGTTCAATTCTTCGAAGCCAGTTGCTTCGGCTGGCTGATGCTGCGGCGCGGCTTGCGCCGGCGCGGTGCGGGCAGGCGCCGTTTGCGCCTGGCAGACTGCGCCAAGAAAAAAGGTCGCGGCAAGCGCTGACGCAGCACGCAAGATTTGCCGCGGAGTTTTCCTTACTTGTAGATGGATGTTCATCCGTCTTCGCCCTCCGTATGGGTACTTTTAGAATAGCCGCCCTATCGGTGAAAACGGGGGCTGAGCGTCGAAGGGTGCCTGGGAAGTAACGGACAAAAGGATAGAGAACAGCGGGCGGTTCGAAGCGGTCACGACTTGGCGTGCGCGCATCTTGACGCCGCGCATGGGTTGTAATGTACTGAAGCGCCCAACGCAAATGCAGAAAACTTCGGTCGGCATCGAAAAAGAATTGCAAGGCGTGATCGCGGCAGGTGCGGCACGCGGAGCCACAGCGGCGGATTGCGTCCGAGGGATTCAGCCGCAGCTTGTCGTCGAACCGGAGACCGAAGCAGAATTGGCGAGCGCGCTGCGTGTGGCGGACTACGTGGGAATCGGCGTGATTCCTCGCGGCGGCGGCACGAAACTTTTTTGGGGCAATCCTCCGCGGCGCGCTGATTTAATTTTGTCCACGCGGCGGCTCGACAAAATTATCGAGCATGTGTGGGCGGACCTGACGGTGAGCGTCGAGGCTGGCTGTCGAATTCAGGATTTGCAGGCCGCCCTGGCCCAGCACGGTCAGCGTCTGGCCATCGATCCGCTCTGGACCGAACGCGCGACAGTCGGCGGGATACTTTCCACGAACGACAGCGGGACGCTTAGGCTTCGTTTTGGCTCGCTGCGAGATCTTGTCTTAGGCGTGACGATTGCGCTTCCTGATGGCACGCTGGCGACCAGCGGAGGCAAAGTCGTAAAGAATGTCGCGGGCTACGATTTGCCAAAGCTGGTGACGGGCGCGCTCGGAACCTTGGGAGTCATCACGAGAGCCGTCTTCCGCTTACATCCCCTGCCGCGATATTCAGCTACGCTGACGGTGTCCTCGCTCAATTTGGATGCGCTGCAGCGGCTCTTGCTCGCGATTCAGGATTCGCAACTGGCGCATACGTCTCTGCAAGTTCGCACGGCAAGCGAGGCGGGCGCGAATCTGGACATTCGAATTGAGGGCACGGAGGAGGGAATTTCCGCCCAGGTCGAGCAATTTCGTGCGCTCATTGGAGCGACTCGAGCAAAGGAATGTTCAGCCGACGTGTGGAACTCGTTGCGCGAGGTGTGGGTCAATAGCGAGAGCGCGGCCCTGGCAAAGATCACAACGCTGCCTGCATCCATCGCCGAAACGATCGAACACATTGCTGCCGTCGCACGCAAGAATGCAGCCTCGTGGAAACTGGTCATGCAGGCCACGGGAGTTGGCACAGTAAGGCTGGAGGCTTCGCAATCCGAGAATCTTCGCGCTGGGCTTCTAGAGCTTCGCGCCGCGATGATATCTGGCGGCGGAGCGCTGGTTATCCAGTACTGCCCCGCGGAGATGGAATCACTGGACGCTTGTGGTCAACCGAGCGACGCAATCTCACTCATGCAAGCCATCAAGAAGCAGTTTGATCCGCGCGGCACGCTTAATCCCGGCCGATTCCTGGGCAATATCTAATCGAGGAGATTTGCCGATGAGCAAGCTTGTTGTTGCAGTTCGATTCCGGATCGGTCTCGTGTTCCTTTCCATTTTATTGACGGCGGGAGAGTTGGCCGCTCAAACCTCCGTCTCACCCTCGAAAGTGCCGGCTCAAGTCGTACACGGTGCCGTGCTGCTGGAGGCGCTCACCTGGGATGAAGCGGAACCTTTGTTGACGTCCGATGCAGTGGTGGTCATCCCGCTGGGGGCCGAATCAAAGGAGCACGGGAGACATCTCTCGCTAAGCAACGATTTCTTGATGGCGGAATATCTGAAAAAGCGAGTTCTCGCTGCAAATCCGCAGAATGTCGTCGTCGCTCCGACGATCAACTACAGCTACTACCCCGCCTTCCTTGAATACCCCGGTTCGACATCCGTCAGCGAAAGCACCGCGCGAGCCATGTTCACCGATATTATTTATTCGCTGGTGCACTATGGCCCGCGCCGATTTTATATTCTCAACACCGGGATTTCGACGTTGCGCCCGCTGGCGGCAGTCGCCGGCGATCTGGAAAAAGAGGGTATCTTGCTTCGTTATCTGGACCTTACGAAGGAAGATCCCGTCGAGAAAAAGGTGCGTGAATCCGGTGGCAGTCACGCCGATGAGATCGAGACATCCATGATGCTCTACATCGCGCCCAAAACAGTTCGCATGAAAAAAGCAGTTCGCGACCTGAATCCGGATAAACCTGGACCGCTCACAAGGGATCCAAATGGGAAGGGCACGTACTCGCCCACGGGCGCATGGGGCGATCCGACTTTAGCGACGCGCGAAAAAGGGAAAGCGGTGACGGAATCGCTGGTCGCCGCGATACTCAAGGACATCGAGGAACTGCGCCGCACTCCGCTTCCTGCGGCACACTAAGGCGATTTGCAGAGAGCGCGGCCTTCGGTTATCGTCGCACTTGGAACCCGAATAGAATTCGAATGTCTAAGACACCCCGGGCTTTTGACGCGCACCATCCGCCTTCCGCTGAACTGATTGATAAGTGCGTCCACTGCGGATTTTGCCTTGCGACTTGCCCTACCTATGTCCTATGGCACGAGGAAATGGATTCTCCGCGCGGGCGGATTTTGCTGATGAAAATCGCCACGGAAGGCAGTGCGGAGATGACCTCGCAGTGGGTCCATCATTTCGACACCTGCCTTGGCTGCATGGCGTGCATGCCAGCTTGCCCTTCCGGCGTGGAGTATGGAAAGCTGATCGAAGCGACGCGCGCGCAGATTGAACGGAATCATTCGCGTTCGTTTTTCGAAAAACTTCACCGCAAATTTATTTTTGCGCTGTTTCCACGCCCGGATCGTTTGCACGTGCTTCGCTGGCCGATGCGCGCTTACCAAAAATCGGGGCTGCAGGCGCTGGTCCGCAAGACTGGCGTTCTTCAGGTGCTGCCAAAGAAGCTCGGCGCTATGGAAGCGTTGATGCCGGCGGTCGGAACGATTGAGACGATCCCCGAAGTCACGCCTGCCGCCGGCGAAAAAAGATTGCGCGCTGGATTGTTGCTTGGCTGTGTGCAGCGTGAGTTCTTGCCGCAGGTCAATGCCGCAACAGTGCACGTGCTGGCCGTGGAAGGCTGCGAAGTGATCGCTCCAGGAGAGCAACCTTGTTGCGGGGCGCTGATGGTTCATGCAGGAGAAGAAGAAAGTGCGCTGGCGTTCGCGCGGAAGACGATTGACGTGTTCGAGAAGGCCAACGTGGAGGTCATTGTCACGAACGCCGCGGGATGCGGTTCGAACGTGAAGGAATACGGCTATCTGCTGCGCGATGATCCGGGCTACGCCGAGCGCGCCAAAGCGTTCTCCGCCAAATGTAGAGACATTACCGAAGTCCTCTCCGAATTGCAGCCGCGGGCGCCTCGCCACCCTCTGCATCTCCGCGTGGCGTTTCACGATTCCTGCCATTTGCAGCACGCGCAGGGCATACGGTCGCAACCGCGCCAGCTTCTTTCCGGGATTCCGGGCCTTGAGCTGGCCGAAATTCCAGAGAGCGCGATTTGTTGCGGGTCCGCAGGGATTTACAACCTCGTGCAACCAGATGCGGCAGACGAACTTGGCGACCGCAAAGCAAAACTCATCGTTCCGTTAAACGCGGAAGCCGTGGCCACGGGCAATCCAGGCTGCCTGCTGCAGCTGCAAGCTTCGCTCGGGCGACTCGGCGTCAAAGTTCCGGTCGTCCACACCATCCAAATTCTCGACGCATCGATTCGCGGGAAAAGTTCGGTGGACTGAGCAAGATTCGACTTTCAAGCGTCCGCGAAACGCGCGGCTTGCGGTGCCAGTCAAAATCTATTGTTTACGACGCGGTCTTTTTTGTCCACCCGCCCAGAATCAGCCCCATCACGCACAGTCCCACGAGCGCGTAGCACTGATTGATCGCAAACAGCTCGACGGCCCGCAATTCGTACATGTACGTCGTGTAGGTGATCGGACCAATGAATCCAATCCACAAAAGAATTCCTAGCCACGCGCCCTTCGCCGCAGTGTCCGCATTGCGCCACAAACAAAACTTTGCCAGCACAAAGGCGATCAGCAGGTTCAATGCAAAAGTGATGATGTAAGGAAGAATGGGATTCGCTGCTTTCATCTGCTCGTCTGTGAGATGTTCAAGCGCGACGTACTGTTTGCTGAACAAAACGGCATACCAGAGCCCGCCAATCAGCCAATAGACAACCGCTGAAACTACCACCGCCGCATAATTCAGTTTCATAGTTCCTCCATCGTCCTAGGCCGGAGCCGTCACGGTTTGGTCAGAAAAGGAAGCGAATTTCTCCGAATGTGGAAACTCGCGGGTAAAGACTTGCGGAGAGTCTGCCGTCCGATCGCAGGCATGTCAAGCGTGCTTCCAGAAAGCTAGCGGTAAGCGCGGAGAAAAAAGCAAATCGTCATTCCACTGCCCACGAAAATCACAAAATTCCGTACCCACGCTTGCGGCAATTTCTGGGCATAATGCGCGGAAAAATATCCGCCGAGAACTGCGCCTGCAATCATGACCACGGCTTGGGGCCAGACGATCGCTTTGCTTACGACAAATGTGATCGTCGCAACTCCGTTGATCACCCCTCCGAGCACGACTTTCAGCGCGTTCATCGCGTGAATATCCGTCATGCCAAGCGCGGACAATAACGCCAGGTTCATGATGCCGATGCCGCCGCCGAAATATCCGCCATAAATAGCCACCAGCAATTCGAAAACGGCCGCGCCGGCAAGCGCACCGGTGCTCGCGTCGTGAGCGATGCTTGCGGAAATGCGTTTGGTGAAGTGCTTGCCGAAGGCGAAAAGCAGGGTCGCCCCAAGAAGCAGCCACGGAATCACTCTCAAGAAGGTCTCGCCCGGTGTTCGAATCAGGAGGAACGCGCCAGCGAGCCCTCCGCAAACGCTGGCCGCGAGCAGCGGAACGATGACGCGGCGCGAGATCGCCAAGCGATGGCGGTAGGCTCCGCCGCTGGCCGTCACTCCCACCCAGAGAGCAAGCGTGTTCGTGGCGTTCGCGGGGATCGGGGCGACACCTGTGAACAACAATGCGGGAAACGCAATGAAGCTTCCGCCACCGGCCACGGCATTGATCGCGCCGCCCAGCGCACCGGCAAAAAAAAGGAAAATGGCTTCTCCAAGATGCAAGACGGTTTTGTATCACGTTTGGCGCCGGCGCACCAATCTCGCGATGGCTCAATCGTGGTCCGCGCACGACTCCACGCGCTGATTTCATGCTTGTTTCACGGCATGGGCGTTTCGTTGTATCTTGGCTTGCGAAGTACTGGTCCACAGGGAGCGATTGCCGTGCCAAAAGCTCAGCTCAAAAGGAAAAATCGCCGCGCATCAGGCTCGCCGGCTGCAAAATCCGTCACCGAGGCGCAAATCGCCGTCCACTGGAAGGAAGAAGAATATTTTTACCCTTCAAAGAAATTCAAAGCACAAGCCAATCTTTCCGAACCGGCACTCGTAAAAAAATTCAGCGAAAGGAATTTTCCGAAATGCTTCGATCTTTACGCGAAGCTGCTCGACTGGGACAAGCCGTGGCGCAAAACGCTCGACACTTCTAATCCGCCGTTCTGGAAGTGGTTCGTCGGCGGAAAGCTCAACGTTTGCTACAACTGCGTGGACCGCCATCTCGAAGCCTACAAAAACAAAGCCGCGCTGATTTTTGTGCCTGAGCCGGAGCACGAAGCGGCCACCGTCATCACTTACCAGGAACTCTACAAGCGCGTGAACGAAGTCGCCGCCATGCTTCGAGATTTCGCCGGCTTAAAAACCGGCGACCGCGTGACGATTCATATGCCCATGATTCCAGAGCTGCCCATCACCATGCTGGCTTGCGCGCGGCTTGGCGTGATCCATTCCGTAGTTTTCGGCGGGTTCAGCGGCGAAGCGTGCGGCTTGCGCGCGGCGGATTCCGGCAGCCGCGTCCTGATTTACGCGGACGGCTATCATCGCAACGGGAAATGGGTGGATCACAAGCCAAGCGCCGACATCGCGGTGGAAACGGCCAAGAAAGAAGGCCAGCGAATTGACAAGGTGCTTTTCTGGAAGCGCTATCACGGACACTACCGTTCTGACACGCCGATGATCATTGACCGCGATTATTTTGTCGAAGACGTGCTGAAAGACTATCGCAATCAAATTGTCGAGCCGGTTTCGCAGGACGCCGAAGCGCCGCTCTTCCTGATGTATACGAGCGGCACGACCGGCAAGCCCAAAGGCTGCCAGCATCGCACCGGAGGCTATCTCGCGTACGCTGCCGGAACTTCAAAATATTACCAGGACATTCATCCTGAAGACGTCTACTGGTGCATGGCGGACATTGGCTGGATTACCGGCCATTCCTACATTGTTTATGGGCCTCTGGCGCTCGGAGCAACAAGCGTTCTTTACGAAGGCGTTCCGCAATTTCCAGACGCGGCGCGGCCCTGGCGCATCGCCGAACGGCTGGACGTCAACATTTTCCACACTTCGCCGACGGCGATTCGCATGTTGCGCAAAGCGGGCGGCGATGAACCGCGCAAGTACAACTATCATTTCAAGCATATGACCACGGTCGGCGAGCCGATCGAGCCGGACGTCTGGCGCTGGTATTACGAAACCGTGGGCAAGGGCGAGGCAGCAATCGTGGACACCTGGTGGCAAACGGAGACGGGCGGCTTTCTCTGCACCACGAAACCGGCGCTCGACCCAATGAAGCCCGGCAGTGCCGGCCCGCCCGCGCTGGGAATTTATCCCGTGATCTGGGACGAAAACGGCGAAGAGGTAAAGCCCGGTTCCGGAAAAGCCGGCAACATTTGTATTCGCAACCCCTGGCCGGGAATCATGCAGACGATTTGGGGCAGCTCGGAGCGATTCGTCAGCCAGTATTACAAGAAGTATTGCAAGAATCCCGCGAGCAAGGACTGGCGCGATTGGCCTTACTACGCGGCGGATGGCGCCGTGCTGGCCGCGGACGGTTACTATCGAATTCTCGGCCGCGTGGACGACGTCATCAACGTCGCGGGTCACCGGCTCGGCACGAAGGAGGTCGAATCGGCGTGCCTCAGCGTTCCGGAGCTTGCCGAAGCTGCCGTCGTTCCCGTGGTTGATGAAATCAAGGGTCGCGTACCCGAAGTTTACATTTCGCTGAAGCCCGGCGTGCTGCCTTCCAAAACCGTGCAAGATAAAGTGATTGGCACCATCGAATTGATGATCGGCAAGATCGCCCGCCCAAAGCGAATCCACATCGTGCCCGATATGCCCAAGACGCGCTCAGGCAAAATCATGCGGCGCGTTCTGGCCGCGATTTCGAATCACATGGACACCGGCGATATCACAACGCTCGCTAATCCTGACATCGTTGCGCAAATTCGCGAGCTCGTTCAGGGTCGCCACAGCGGTCCATTGCAGGAAGGGCCGGAGGACATAAAACTCTTCGGCGAGGAAAAGTAATTTAAGAGGAGGAACGCATGGAACCAATTTCCAGAAGGGCGTTTGTAAAACAAGCCGCGACTGCGGCGGCCGCCACGGGATTTCTTTCCGCGAACCTCGGCGATCTCCGCGCCAACCCGCTGGGCCTGCCTCTTGGATGTCAGACGTGGCCGGTGCGCGAAGGCATCGCCAAAGATTTTCCCGGCACGATCAAACAGCTTGCCGCCGCTGGTTTTCAAACAGTCGAACTCTGTTCGCCGGTCGGCTACTCTGACTCCGGCTTTGGCGGGCTCGCGAAATACAAAGGCGCCGAACTTCGCCGCATCTTGAACGACTGCGGAGTCACCTGCATCAGCTCGCACTTTGGCATGGATGAGCTAAGGAAACAGCAGGAGGACCGCATCGCCTGGGCACATGATCTCGGCTTAAAGCAAATGCTCGTGGCGAGCCTGGGCGGTCCGAAGCACCCCACCATGGACGACGTGAAGCGCGCCGCCGATGAATACAACAAAATCGGCGAGAAAGCGGCCTCCGCGGGGATTCGCCAGGGGCTGCACAATGAAGACTTCGAACTGACTTCCGTGGATGGAAAGCGCACCTACGATATTTTGATCGGCCTGCTCGAACCCAACTTTGTCAATTTTCAATTTCAGGTTTCGACTATCAGCGACGGATACGATGCCGCTGACTACTTCATGCGCTACCCCGGCCGCTTCTTCTCCATGCACGTGCAGGGGTGGGACGCGAAAACGAAGAAAATCGTTCCCGTCGGTCAGGGAACACTCGACTGGAAGAAAATTTTCACCGCGGCGAGAACGGGCGGCGTTCAGAACTATTTTGTCGAGATGAATTTGGAATTCATGAAAGCCAGCGTGCCTTTCCTGCGCAAACTTGAGGCTTAGACTAGATAGGCGCTTCCTGACTCGAACCTCGACCTGCAAACTCTTAGTGCAACCAGTGCGCTTTCCATTCTGCAAAGTGTTGCGTGTTTCGCAGCGCCGCCTCTCGCGGTGGGCGACAATGCCAATCTGGATAGTCTAGGCTATTCGCCATGAATCCAGACCGCCGCGGTTTCCGCTTCTCCGTTGACGCCGCCGCCGAAATCGCTCCCGAAAACGCTCCCACCGCGACTGTTTCAGTCAAAACGACGGAACTCAGCCTGCATGGCTGCCACATCGCAACTCTTTCGCCTTTCACCGAGGGATCGCAGGTGTTTCTCAAGATTTTCTATTTGAATGAATATTTTGAAGCGAAAGGAACGGTCGTATATGTTCAGCAGGCCGCGGGAATGGGCGTCGAGTTCCGCGACTTGAAGCCTCATTTCCGCATCGTTCTGCAGAGGTGGATCCTCGAGGCGCTTCGCCGTCAGCCGAAATCGAAGTAGCGCCGCAGGGCATTTCGCGATTCAACGGCTCGAACGGCAAGAGCTGCGTGATCGGCCTCCACTCGTCGAAGCGCCTGAGCCACCTGATAGTAAAGATTACCTCGGCTTGTTGTCCGGCACGCTGGCTTCCGAAACCGTCTTCACGGACGCCGTCCCGGTTGCGGCTTCGCTCTGCACTCCGCCATTCTGCCGCGTCAAGTAAAGATAGAACGGCGTGACTTCAAACGGCGCCACCTCATCTTCCCCGGCCACGCTCGCTGGCTTGACCTTCAGCAGATGCAATTGATTGTCCCAGACCTCAACTTTCACGCGTCCACCCAGCGGAAGCGCCGCCAGTTGCATCGCCACCGGCTTTGCTTGCTCCGTCTGCGTTTTTGGCGCTGCGGCTGCGCTCAGCAGGCTCGGCGCAAGCCGGTTCCCAAGATGCGGGCTCACGAGATTTGGAATCGCTTTCGACTCCTCGCTCAGCGCCTGCAGAAATAGCTGCGCATTGGCCAGTTGATCCTTGTACGGAGAATTCTTCAGCAGTTTCACGCCCTCTTGTGTCGCCGCATCTTCCTGCTCGGGCGTGTGCGTAAATCCAAAGTGGTGGAACGTATCTCGTTCATCGAACCGCAGGCGATTGAAGAACGCATATTGCGTTCCAATGCTTCGGTGGCCGAGCACCACGTGTCCCAGCTCGTGAGCGAGCACCGCCGCCAAGCTTGGCTCGTCCGGCAGGACGTCGATCAATCCGCGGCTCAGCACAATCGTGTGGCCCACGGTGAAGGACTCGAGCGTCGAAGTCATTAGTACCCGGCACCGGATTTCCGGCGAGATGTCCAGATTGTTCGTCACTTCAAGATTGTTCACAACGGTATCGAGAACTTTGTTCACTTCTCCCGGAGGCGCCATCAGCCCAAGCTGCTCGAGCTTCGACGTGATGTTGTCTTCCGCTTGCCGGCTCCACTCCCGCTTCTCCTCCAGCGGTGAATAATCGTTCGCCGAATCGCTCTGGTCTTTCAGCTGATTCGAGGACTCGATGAGCACCTTGCTGAGTTCCTGCTCTTCGGCCACGCTGCTCGGCTCGTATCCCCAGAGCCGCGTTTGCGCGCGGAAAGACTGCGCCACCGTGTGCCCGCCCTCTTCGCTGTATATGTACGAAGGCAGCCACTGGTTCTTGCCCGCATTCGTTCGCCAGCTGTCGAAATTCACGTAATAGCTGGTCTTCGAATTCCCGCTATAGCCGCCGTTGAATCTCACGATATGAAAATCCTGGTCCTCGACCCAGATTCGGCCCATGAATCGCCCTCGTTGCGGGGATGTCGGGTAGAGGTCGAACACCAGGCAGCGTACTTCCCCCAGAAATGCGCGGCCCACGTATTGAAACCGGTAGTTCTGCCGGTCGAATCCGTTGGTATCAATGTAAATCATCTGCAAAAAGCCGCGCGGCATGAACTCCGTTGAGAAAAAATTCTCGACCCCGCCAAACATCTTCCGCTTTGCCCGCGTCTCGGTCAGCAACGGTTCTAGTTCCACGCCTTGAGAAAGCTCGGCCCTCCCAAGAAAATACTTGTCTGATTTCGGGACCTCGCCATATTGTTTGTCCGAACGCATCAACTGGATATAGGTTTCCACGATGGGCGAATATTGGCGAAGAGTCTGCATTTCTGTCTGCTCTTGCGCCACAATCTTGTCTACCACTTCCGTGATTGCCGGCTGTTTTTGAGGAGGAGCGGCTTCGAGCGGGATTGCGCCAAGCACCAGCACGAAAGGCAATACTTTCAAGGCACGCATAATGCCTCCTGAACTCTTTGCAGAGTGTTAGCTGGTCACTCGCAGCCTAGGCCTCGGAATCGGCTATGGCATCTGTACAATGGGTTAGATTAAGGACAGGCGTCCTGATGGGTGGGCTGGCTGGACGAATGGGCCGGGGCGAATTTTAAGGATTTTTTCGATACGTTGGGTGATTTGCGAGGAGGCGGAATGAGGAAATTTGCAGTTTGCTTTGCTCTAGCGGTGTTTTTTGCCTCAATCTTTTTGGCTTCGCCTCTTCCCACTCGCGCCAAGCCAATTCGCGTTCTCTTGCTCGACGGCGAAAGTGGCGGTCCCTACCACAACTGGCAGCTGACCTCCGTCGTCATGAAAAAGGAATTGGAAGAGGCCGGCATTTTTGACGTGACGGTCGCCACCGCTCCTCGCTTTGGCGAGGATTTCAGCAATTTCAAGCCCGACTTTTCCAGCTATCAAGCCATCGTCATGAACTACGATGCCCCCGACTGGCCCGCGAATCTCCGCGAAGAATTCGAGCAGTATGTCAAGAACGGCGGCGGCCTCGTCCTCGTTCATGCTGCCGACAACGCTTTCCCCAATTGGCCCGCCTTCAACGAAATGATCGGCATCGGCGGCTGGCGCGGGCGCACTGAAAAAGACGGTCCCATGTGGTATTTCAAGGACGGCAAACTCGTCTCCGACAATTCCCCCGGCTCCGCCGGCTCGCATGGCAATCGTTTGCCCTTTCAATTGACCGCTCGCGACGCGGATCATCCCATCCTCAAAGGTTTGCCTCGCGTTTGGATGCACGCTCCCGATGAGCTTTACGCCACGCTCCGCGGCCCCGGCAAAAACATGACCGTCCTCGCCACCGCTCATTCTGATCCAGACAATCACGGCACTGGCCACGACGAACCCATTCTCATGGTCTTGCATTACGGCAAGGGCCGCATCTTCCATACGACCTTGGGCCATGACGTCATGGCCCTCAGTTGCGTTGGCTTCATCACTACGTTCCAGCGTGGCACGGAGTGGGCCGCCACCGGTCGCGTCACACAAAAAGTTCCCGCCGATTTTCCCACTGCCGATACCGTCAGCTATCGCGCCGGCATCGCCGAAATGGATCCCACGTTCGGCCACGGCCCTTTCATGGTCAGCCCGTTTGAGGCGCTCTCAGGAGAAGCCCTCGCCGCGATGGGCAAACGCGCGAAAGAGCTCGGGATCGGCGGCGTGGCCGTCGTCGCCTATTTTGAAGGCGACAAAATTCATTCGTGGAGTTCCCGCATGGCCGTCTTCGGCAGAATGAGGGACGACCCCACCGCCACCGATAAAGGCTCGAATCTCATCGGAATCGCTTATGCGAAGGCTGCCGAGATGGCCGACACCTTGAAGGACAGCGGCAATGCCGGGCGCCCTCCGATGACCGGCGAATTCGGCTGGACCGGTGGCGTCATCGAGCGCGGCAAGTCCGGTTACATCATCGCTGCTTTTAGTGGCGGCAAATCAGATCAGGATGTTCAGGTCTCGCATGCCGGCGTGGACGAACTCAAGAAAGGCCTCTAAGCTCACAACAAACTTTACCATCCTCATCCTTTCATTAAAGCTACCCCTGCCTTCATTCAACGGGCGTAGCATGAATGTATGTTTGAGCCCGCAGAAAGCTCGCCTTCCCCGAATTCAATCCAATGCTCCCGCGATCTCCTCTCCCGCCCTCTCACCGCAACTCTGTTTTTCTGCGTTCCAGCGATCGCCATCATCGTTACCGCTCAGCACACGTTCAGTTCCGGCTTGCGTGCAATCGTTTGGACAATTGCCCTCATCCTCCTCGGCTCCGCTTGTCTCGTCAACGCCCGCCGCTGCGGCCGCACGCATTGTTTTCTCACTGGCCCCTTCTTTCTGCTCATGGCTGCAGTCACTGCCCTCTTTGGTTTCGGCCTTCTCCGGCTTGGCGCCAATGGCTGGGGTCTTCTCGGACAAATTCTCCTTCTCGGCGCCATTCTGCTCTGCTGCGTGCCTGAGCTTCTCCTCGGCAAATATCGCCCCTCTCGCTCCCAACCATGAATCGCACCCAACACGATTAAAGCCCGACTGACCTTCTCGCCACCGGCCCCTGTCTCAGCCTCGCAGCTCTCGGCAAGGCCGGCCTGAACTGCACGGGCGCCCCACTGCTATCTCTCAACTTCGAAAAAATGCCACGAACCTCGCCCCGCCCAACTAGCGGCCCGCACGCAGCGTGACCACCTCCGCCATTCCCAGCACCACGGCATACGTCGCAAATAGAAATGCCGCGTACTTTCCTCCCGACGCTTCGTGCAGCTTCGGCATAAACGTCCCCAGATGCGTCAGCACCACGGCTTCTCCAATCATTCCCGGAATCGCTAGCAGTAGCATCGCCGCCGCGCCTGGAACGGCTCGAAACGCGCCAAAGCGTTTTACGCCGCGCAACAGCGCCTCTGGAACGATCTGCTATTCAATTTTCAGCCTGATCGCAAAACAGTCGAACACGTCTTGCAGGTTTTTCAAGGCGCTGTCCTGGCTTACCTCATCACCGGCGATCCCGCCCCCGGCCGCCGCGCCCTCCTCGCGTTGACTTCTCTCGCCGCCCGCAATCCCTCCGTTTGAATTTCTTGTTCCCTGACACACCAAGCCATAAATCCAAACTCGCCCGTCCTCCACAGTTGTACCGTGTAGCTCTTCGCCATCCACCCTCAGACAAACCGGTGCAATCTCGATCAGCGCGATGATATTCTCTGTGAACTTTGGGAGGGCCAATGAGGGTCTGGCATATCGGCTTCGCAGTAATTCTTTTCTTATCCGCGAGCAACGCGTGGGGACAAAACGCAGTCTCAAGGACTGTTTACACGGATAAGGAATACTCCGGCATGCTGGCCTGCGTGGGCATGACGGATACGGCTTGGACCAACGCCGCACAGAAGCTGAAAGGCGTCAGCCTGGCAGATGCCACCAAATACTACGATGGGCGCCTCCAGGGTTCTCCGAAGGATATGGCCCTTCTCATCGTCAACCAGGTTTATAAAGACTCATTCACGAACGCTTGGGACTATGCTGTCTCATTCTTTGGCGATTGCGCATTGAACATTGCGAAAGTAGGAAAAGATCGCTCCGGGCCTGCGAATTACTGCATGCAGAATTCCATGATCGCAATGACTGCGTGGGAATACAGAAACTCCGGCCAGCCCATAGAAAATGTCTACCCGCAGTTTGCCAAGCTCGGCGCAACCCCGCGTTCCATCATTGATCGCGTTTACGCCGGTTCCCTGCCGCGTGCCCAGACCGGATTGGATCTGTGGGAATCCTGCGTGCAACCATTGCGCTCCAATCCCATTCCTCCCCCGCCGCCTCCTGGGCAGAGCCTTCCGCCACAAGGCGGACTCACGGACCAGGAACTTGCTTCCATGCCACCTTGCGTCGGGCTCGGAGAAACGGTCTGGACCTTTGCCGATCTGAAGTTACAAGGCGTGCCTCTGGATAACTTGAAAAAACAATATGAATCGCGCCCCGCATCAAGCTCTCAATCCGCTCTTTTGGCCCTCGTGGATAGGGTCTATGCCGATAAGTTTGTCAGTCCCAGCGCTTACTCCATTCGCTACCTCGACGGCTGCGCGCAGAAAAATGCCAACATTGCGCCCGCTCGCATGGGTGTTGCGAATTCCTGTCTCAGAAACGCTTACTTCGCTTATTTCGCCGGCTCTTATAAAAAATCAGGCATTCCCGTCGAAAAAGCCTACGCACCCTTCGCGGATCTCTATGGCACGATGGCCAGCTCCATCATGGACAAGGTCTATCGCAATTCGGTCGCCGGCGATGCCGGAGTCGCCGAGTGGAAAGACTGTGTCCTATCCTCCCCCACCTGGACCACTCCTCAGAAAGGGCAAGAGGCTCTTCTCGCGCCTACGCCGCCCGGATACCTCAGCGACAGTCCAACCAGGTCCGCCGACTTTGTCACCAAGAACCTCTACCCGCAGGGCGAATCTTCCAAGAACTGGACCGAACTGGTCAACCTCGCAGCCTTTCCCGGCCTCTTCGACCATACTCCCACTGCATATCAGAAAGCCGTCCAAGGCCCGTCGCAAGCCTGCAAAGACGGCAAGGTAATCTCTTCCAGCCTAGGCGAGGAGGATGGTTACGCTTTTGCCTTGTGGTATGAGACTTGCCCCGGCTCGCCGGACGGCAAAATCGAGTTCCGCTTCCACAAAGTTATCCAGGGTCATGAAAGTCTCTATTCCATCACGAAATCTTTCCGGTCCGAGCCCACGCCAGCGCAAGCCGAGCAGTCCCGTTCCTATCTGGCTTCGGTAAAAGTGTGTGATTCAACGAGGAGTGGCCAGCCCTGCCCGGCCACCGACGCCGGCACATTCCGTCCTTAAACCGCCGCCCGCGCGATCCCGCCGCGCACTGCACATTCGACACCTTCGGGGAAAGTTCCCGCCGAAATTTACTGAAGCAAGCCATTTTCTTTCTCCCGTTTGTTCTCCGTGTAGCACAGGCACTCCTGCCGGTGTACTCTTCCTTGCCATCTCGAACCAAGCGAGAACCGGCTTTTCATCCCGCCCTCTCCGCGCGATAACTTCCCTCGCCCCCGCCAATTCCTCCCTTTGAATTTCCCGGTTCGTGACACACTAAGCCAGAAATTTAAACTGACGCATCACCGAAAGTCCGCACCCGGTCAGGCTGAATTTCCTGATTCGTGACACATTTAGTCAGAAATTCAAATTGACCCACGCCTGAACGCCGCGCTGACCTGACACCGCCCCCAAGCCCTCAGTTTGATTTTCGCGCCCCACCACACTCCGTCATTTCGACCGGAGTCCGCGAAGGGAGAAACGCTTCTCCATCGTGTGGTTTTTCACGATGAAATCCCTCTTCGTCTTGTCCCTCCCACAGCACCACGCCATTTCGACCTCAGCCCGCGAAGGGAGAAGCGCTTCTCCATCGTGTGGCTTTTCACGATGAAATCTCTCATCGCCACTTCACCCCGTGCTCTTTCGCGCGATGCCTTCTCTCGCCGCCCATGCGGCGACAAGTAGCTAATCCGGTGAGGTGGAACGCACCCACCCCAAGCGTCGGAATACGTCCGACTGACAAGGGTGTCAAATCGCACTCGGCAACCGCAGAACGAAAAACGGGAATTTCAACAGCCTAGCGGGGTTCCCTACTCGAAGGCGTCGCGAACCAAGTTGGCAAAGAATGCGACTACGTCATCCGTGAAAGTGTACGTAAATGCGTGCAACATTCCCGTTGCGTACTGAATTTGGTCATAGAAATAAGCGTCCTTGAATCCAAACGGAACGACCGTGTTCCGCGTTATTCCAAACCTTCCAATTATCTTGTCTACGTCCACCAGTGCCATGATTCCGATCTCGCACACGACCCATTTTCCATAGAGGTCGTCAGCGGCATACTTGAGCAGCACGAGGTTGGCGCTTCGACCCTGCGTCAACCCGATCCACCCTCCTCCAATTACTTCGCCATTCCTAAATTTGATACCAGATTTCCGGGGTTCGAAAAACGCAAGCTGAATGCTCCGACCTTGTGGAACGCTGAATACGATCCCGCCCGCATCTCCACGCCGCGTAATTTGATCGTGCTGGAATTCCCGATTGAACTGCTCCACGACTGGATTCAACTTTTCGAGCAGTTCGCCGCAGGAATACCGATACAGCCCAAGCTCTCTTTCCCGTTCATCCCGTTGCGCCCGCGCCGCGAGTTCTTTCCGCTGTAACTCTTGGTTGCGAGCAACAGCGGCTTCCACGGCAGCCGAGACAGTCGGATTTTTAGAAGGACTATCAGTCTCCGGCTGGCTAAGAACCTTCAGCACTTCATCCCAAGATGGGCGGTCGGCGGGCCTCTTGCCGACCATACGAGACAATAGCTGCGCTATGGAGAGAGGAACATCGCTTCGTAAGGTACGGACATCGGGGCACTGCTGGTAGAGGTGCGCCTTTTCCCAATCAAGGAAGTTGCTCGGGTCATTTACGTGCCGTAACAATGGATGTTTGAGCGTCAGAATTTCGTAGAACACCAAGCCGACCGAGTACACGTCGAGGTAGACAGTATTGGCCTGATTCTGCCAGCCTTCTGGAGCCATGTACGCGATGTGCTGACCACCTTTGAACGTGTGCAGCCTCGTGCTCTCGTCCACAAATTTCGAGATTCCGAAGTCTCCGATTTTGAGCCTGCGGCCTTCGATTAGAATGTTGTCGGGCTTGATGTCGCGGTGTATCAGTTTTTCGTTGATCGCCCTAGCTCCCTGACCGATGTCGATCATCATTTCCATAGCTCTACTCAGGGGAATCGGCGCTCCCGCGCGGAGCACTTTTGCCAAGGTCCCACCAGAAACGTATTCCATCACGGCGTAAGGGCCGATCTGAGAAGCGCTTCCGTCGTTGACGCAGAGCACTTGCACAACGTTAGGGTGCTTAATCTGTTGGGCTGCCCGTATTTCGTTTAGCAGCGCGGTTTTGGAGTCGGGGGAGGCTAGTGCGCCGACAGGCAGAAGCTTTACCGCGACCACTAATCCTGTGGCTTCTCCTGCTGCACGATACACCTCACCGAAGGCGCCATGGCCGAGGAAATCAGTGGTTTTGAACGTCTCGTCGTTTGGTCCGACGAAGGTAGTGCCAAGGGCGACAGAGGGCATCTGGTCACAATAATACCAGCCGGATACCACTCTTGAGCAGGGCCGTGAACTTATGGTAGTGGGTCAGTTTGAAATTTTTAGGCGGATTGAACGTTCTTCAACCCTCCCCAAGAATAGGAATATGGCGACCTCCAAGGTCAATTCGAAGGGAAAGAAATTGGATTTCACTGGAACAGCGGCAAGCGTCGTTAGCCAAGCAATCGGCCAAGATTTGTTCACATCTGAGCCTCTGCTCGACCCGAACGAGGGCAAAGACCCTCAAGCCATCGAACGGGGCCGTAAGGGTGGGGAGATCGGCGGCAAGGCCAGAGCCTTAAATACACGAACTTATGGCCCTCCCCTTCCACGCCGCGACACGATCGTTAACCTCAGTGTGCCACAAATGTCCAACCACCTTGGTGGCCCGCATCCGGCGCGTTCAGCGTCCCATCCTCCACTTACGGGACGCTAGCCGCGTGCGGGCCTGCACAATTCCCCGCCCCTCCCCAGCTTCGGAAAAGCACGCAAGCCCTGAGCAACCGCAGCGAGCCGAAGGACCCCGCCCCGATCCCGAAGAATCGCACCCCGCCTGCTGAATTTGACTCTGAAATTTGACTCTGGAATTTGTGCTTTGGAATTTCCCGCCCTCTACCGCCGCGCCCCGCACAGCGCCTGCGTCTGCGCCAGCACGTCCGCATCGAATTGCGCGCCCTGCCAGCCCTTCATCGCGCACACCTGCTCCGCCGTCAATCCCAGCGCCCCGCGGAAGTCCGCCCCGCCCACCGTCGCTCCCGCCGTTCGCGTTCCTCGCATCACCGCGCCGGGAAAAGACGCTCCTCGCAAGTCCGCGTTTTCCAGGTCCGTATCCATCAAAATCGTTCCCTTGAAGGACGCACCCGTCAAATTTCCGCCGTTCAGCCGCGCTGAGGAGAAATCCGTTTGTTCGAGCGTCGCGAACGAAAGCACCGCGTTCTCCATGCGCGTGTCTCTCATGTCCGCTCTCGTCAAATCGCTTCGCAGCAATTGACCGTTCTTCAAGTCCACCGCGTAAAGCGTCGCCCCTCCCAGCCGCGCGTTCGATAGAATTCCGTTTTCCATCCGCGCAAAGGAGAGATCCGCGCCCCGCAAATCCGCGCCCGTAAAATTCGCCCGCGTCGCGTCCGCCGAGACCATCACGCTCTTCGCCGCCCGAACGCGGTCCAGAATCGCGTCCTTCAAAATGGCTTCCCGTAAATTCGCTCCCCGCAAGTCCCCCTCGGAAAGATACGCTCCGTCAAAATTCACGCGCCAGAGCCGCGCGTTCACCAGGAAAACGCGGTACGCGCGCGCAAAACGCAAATTCATTTCGTTCAATTTCGCGCCCGGAATCGCATCGAGCGCTTCATCGTTCCAGTTTCCACGCGGCACCGGGCCGGAAAGCGCTGCTTCCGTCAACTCCGCGTACGGCCGGTAGCCGATCGATTGCAATGCCTCCGAAGTCCATCGCAGAAAATTCTCCGGAGAATATTGCGGCGCGATGTTTTTGTCCGATGGCAGCCCCTGGTTGATTCCCAGCGAAAAAAGCAGCAGCGCGCAGCCGGTCAGCAGCGCCGCTCTCGCCGTCGCGAAGCCAAGCCGCAGCAAATTTTTTGATTTCTGCCGCAAAAGATCGCCCGGCTGCAACACGCGCGCGACAATCGTCGGAACGCACGTCGCCGCCGCCACGCAAAGCGTCAGCAGAAAAGCGTGCAGCAGCGTCCCGCGAAAATCCTGCCGCACCAGATACCGCAGCCAGAACAAAAACAAAGTCGCCGGCACTACCCAGTACGCCAGCGCCGTCGCAATCACCGTTTCCAGAACCCAGAATGGCGAGCGGCCTTCGCGCATCCAGCGAAAATGCCGCCGCACCAGCCCCATCAAATACCACGGCCCGTCTTTTTCCAGCGTCTGCCCGTCGCGAAAAACCGCCGGCAATCCGGACATGCTTCCCCACAGCCGCAAAAGCAGAAAATGAAAACGCAAATACAAAATAAAAAGCACCAGCGGCGCGCCCATGTAAAAACTGGTCATCGAAATGATTTTCGGAAAACGCGCGATGGGAATTGCCGATGCGTCCATGATCAGGCGCACGTCCGTGGTCATCCCGATCAGCGCGATGCACGCCAGGCATGACGCCAGAATCAGAAAATAGAACCACCGCGCGACTTTTGTCGCGTCCGCGATCGCTTTCGTCGTGTCGAATGCCGCGATCGTCTCCGGCAAAATCGCGTCGAACAGGTTCGTTCCGCCGAGCCGCCCCACCCACAGCCCTTCCGCCCCGTACAAATTGGCGCCCATCAAATTCGCGCCCCGTAATTCCGTTCCAAGTAAGTTACTATCACGTAAATCCGCCTGAACGAGGCTCGCCCCCCTCAAATTCGCCATCGCGAGATCCGCTCCGGTGAGACACGCTCGCTGAAGAAATGCTCCTTCGAGATTTACTCCCGTGAGATCCGAATGCGACAAATTCACTCCGCAAAGATCCGCTTTGATTCCGGTTTCGCCGCCGCTTTCCACCCACTGTTTGTGTTGGTCGAGAATTTCGGCGAGGTCGATTAAAGAAATTGATCCGGCGGCCTGTTCCGCAGGGACGTGCTTCTGCGCCTCTTGAATTTCCGCTAGCATTTTGGAACTTTCCCCCACTTTTTCACTCTTTGCGCGAAGCGTCGCGCTTGCCTTTGTTACCGCTAATATTACTTATGTAAACAGTATTCATTGTTGATGGCGGCTGCGACCGGATTTTTTGTATTGTGTCGCGTTCGTTTTGCTGGGCGAAAATTATCTTCGCTCACAAGGCAAAAAAAATCGCCTGTTCGCAAGTACAGGACGCGGAGAGGTAACGGGTGGAGGGGGCTGCGCGACTTATGAAGCAGCTCTTGAACGAGCTACGGACAAGCGAACGAGCTGAGGACCACGCGGGCGACCGTGGATATGCGAGCAAAGGAGCGCAGCGCGATCCGGAATCAGAAAGCTCTGGCCATCCACTTCGAGCAGTCCTCTTTTTTTTAGATGGCTTATGGCTCGAGCCACAGACTCGCGTGTAGTCCCGAGATGTTCGGCGATCACTTCCTGGCCGAACGGCAGGCTGAATCGTGCGTTGTTCATGACCACTCCACTCCGGGCAGACCACTCCAGAAGAAAGCTTGCGGTTTTTTCGACGACGGTGGTACCCAAGCCAATCGTGGCCAACTGCTCACAAGATGCGCGATAGTCCTGAGCCAGGTAGCGAAGGACGCGCCGGAGGATGGAAGGATACTTTTCGAGATATTGTTGAAAGGCTTCCTTAGCGACGAAAGCGACCTGGCATTGGCCCAGAGTTTCCGCGGAGGTTTCATGGGGAGCGTCCAACAAAGCTGCCCACAGACCCACGAGTTCTCCAGGTCTTGCGATTCTCAGAATGACAGTCTTGCCCGAGATCGAGCGCAGGTACAGCTTCACTTCGCCTTCGCAGACTACGTAGAAGCCATTGGGAATTTGCTGCGGCGTGAAGAGCAGTGTGCCCGGAAGACACACGGAGATGGATTTGATTTTGTCAAAATCGTTCAGCTGAAGCGGGGAAAGCTGACAGAAGAATCCGCCCTTACGGAAGACACACGCCCTGCAACTTCGGCTTGGGACTAAGCCACTAGATGAATGCATAAATTCTCCTGAGTATACTAAAGCGAGCCGGGGGAGTATGGCGAGGGGCTGTGCGCGAGTTGGGGCGCCCGCCCGAAACTCCGCTACCCGCCCCTCACCGGGCTACAAAGTCATGCGGCTGAAACACTATTCATCTTCGGCTCTGGCGTGAAACTCAACGCCTGCTTCAGAACGCGCTCGATTTCACCGCGAGTAGTGGGAAAGGGAATGTAATCGAAGCCGCCGGCGCGAATCACGGTGAGATACTGGCTCCAGTCGGCGAATGGAGAGAAAACGATTACAGGAACCTGGCGACCGTCCTTCTTGGTGAGGCTCAAAATATCGGAAAAGCCGCCATCCGTCAGCCGTTCAGCGCAAACGACTACCGAGGCTTCCTTATTTCTGAGAATGACCTCGGCCTGATCCACCCTCGATGCAAAGAACAGTGTCATACCGGATTCCATGAGGAGACCAGCCAGGCGATTTTGAGTGTCGAGGTCGGGGGATATGATCAAGATTGCGGGTGAGTTCATATAAATGCCCTTTCTGCTGATCTGGCGCGCCGGCCGCAATTCGGTCAGGCCGCCTGTGGCTCGACTCGTGCTGCTATAGCAGGAGGAGCCATGAGGTTGGAGAGGAATTCGTGCTTACTTGTGGCAGAGGCCCTAGCTGTGTCAAAGTTCGCCGGTAAGTCGAGTGTTTGCCGGACTTGGTCCGAACGGAGTTTCGCCCGAGCAGTGAAATCCGCCTCTGATTCAGCGAATTCCACAGGATGGGGATGCAAAAGCTTTGCTTCGGCCCGGGGCCGAATGTCGAGGCCACGTCCGAACCAGTGGCCATTGCCCGCAAACAGTTCAAAGATTCGGGGTGTGATGGAGTTATGGTTGCTGTTAAACAAGCCTTTGGAATTTGGCTTGATGGGTACGACTCTGTCCGCCACTTGCAATGCAGTCAGAGGCTCCGTCGCCATGCTTCTGTCCTTTCCGGCATCGGCAGAGGGTTGTCCCGGGAATCAGCCGGCACGTTGGACCTAGGGAGACAAACGTCCGGCCGACGGGAAAGCCAGGCGGAACCGAGCCCTGCTCCCAAGTTGAGCCTTCCAATAGACGGTCAATTGGGAGGGTTTTCGGGTAGAGTTAGCAAACAAGATTTTCTGAGTCAATCTGAAACAGTGGCAAAACTAGAGATTTTTCATATCATTTGCTATGTGATGTGAACTATAGACTTCTGGTGGCGCGTCTGGTGGGGTCAATCGATGGGCCGCACAGCTCTGCTGATTCAGTGTTCAACGGGTGAAGCCGGGTCGATTCGTGCTCATGCGAAACGCGAACGACGAAGCATGAGTGGATACGTGCTGAATTTAATGGATGCGTTCCTGAGCATGGATGAGAGGCTTTTTCAACGGCTCACAAGGAATGGGGAAACGAATTCTCTATTGAAAAAGAGGGGAGAGCGCCCGAGAAGGCCTCGTACTGCTTTATTGGTCCGATGCTCGAGCGAAGAAGCCGCGCGAATTCGGATTGCGGCGAAGCGAAGACAAAGCTCGATTAGCGGATTTGTTATGCACTGTTTAAGGCAAGCGTGGCTCGTCGAGGATCAAGTGGCCGCGCGCCGGGCGGCGAGGCGCGAATATAAACCAAGCTGAGAGCGAACGCTCGACCTAAGAGAAATGGCGAGAAGCGAGTTAACGCAAGAGGCGAAGGCGCTGATGGAAGAGTCGTCCGCGAATATCAAGACGGAAATCGGAATCGAGAGCCGCGAGCCAGTTGCGGGAGCGGCACACACGTGCGTGCTGCTGCTCATTCTGATTCTCGCCGCGATTGCCGGATATATGTCGATGCGCGGTCGGAGCGCTTCGCGTGCACCGAACCGGATGGAGTTCTACCTGATCACGATGATTTGGGAATGGTGCGTTTTCGGCTACATCTATTGGGGAATGCGGCGGCGGGGAAAATCATTTCGAGCGATCGCGGGGAAAAGCTGGCAGGGAGCGGCGGAATTCTTTCGCGACGTGGGGATTGCAGCCGTTTTTTGGATCGCAGCGCTCGTTATTCTCCGGCTCGTGGCGTTGGCAGTACATTCGAATGGGATGGTGCAAGCCGCGCGGTCGCTGGCGCCGAATGGACTGATGGAATCGGTACAGTGGTTGGCGCTTTCGATCACCGCCGGAATTTGCGAGGAGACGATCTTTCGCGGGTACTTGCAGAGGCAGTTCGGGGCGTGGACGCACAGCGTCGCGGCGGGAGTGCTGATATCGGCGATTTTATTCGGGGCGGGGCACGTTTATCAGGGCTGGAGAGCGACGATTGTGATTGGAGTGTATGGGTTGCTCTTCGGGATTTTGGCGGAGACGCGGAAGAATTTGCGGCCGGGAATGATGGTGCATGCGTGGCACGATGGGATTACGGGGCTGGCGCTGGAGTTTTTGGTGAGGCACGGAAGGTAGGCGCGGGGGCGTGCCAGGGGAAAGTCAACTCCCGCACCCTTGAAGAGCACAAGGGATGCGGCACCCGACATTGAAACATTGACCTGGGGCGTCGATCGAGCGACGGGTCAGGCGGGCTGCCACAGCTCGATGGGATTGCCCTCGGGATCATGCAAGCGAGTGAAGCGACCGATGTTGTCATAGGTTTCGGGGTCCTTGACCTCGATTCCAGCGGCACGAAGCTGAGCCACCATTTTGTCGATATCATGGACGCGAAAGTTGACCATCCAGACTTTTTGAGGATCGCCGAAATACTTGGTGGTTTCAGGAAAAGGAGTCAGGATGGTCGGCCCGGCCTCCTGTTGCCAAGCGTGCTCGCCTTCGCCGGTTGGAGTGGTGGCGATTCCCAAATGGTCCTGATACCAACGCGCGAGCGCTTTCGGATCTTTGGCCCGGAAGAAAAGCCCTCCGATACCGGCTACTTTTTCCATTTGCGTTTCTCCTGATTTCTGTTCAGCAGCGGCTTGTGCGGGCGGGGCGGGAGTCGCGGGGGGCGCGGGATTTTGCGCCGCCAGAGCTAAATCATTGCGCGAAAAAATGAAGCTGGACCCGAAAGCATAGGAAAAGAGTTGCAGCAATTGACGCCGAGGAAAACTCATCCCACCCTCCGCCGAAGCTTTGCGAGACTATACGCCGGGTGGATGGGGCGCTCAAAATGAAAAAAATTGGATGGGGCGATGGGTTTGGAGGAGGCCGAATCGTTGAATGGAGAGAAGAGTTATTGAGCGCCGCGGATATCGAAGCGGCGGACGAGGCCATTTTCGAAGTGAAAGATGTGGCCGACCATCTTGTCCTCGAGGAGTTTGCCCTGAAGATCGTGTACGACTTGATGGACTTCGACGGTGATTTCAACGCCGGGGCCTTCGGCGAAGGAGATCGGGTCCACGCGAGGACTGACGAGAGCCCACTGGCGAGTCCAATAAGCGCGGACGCCCTCGCGGCCGTGGACGTGGCCGCCTTCCATGCCGTTGGCCCAAACGACGTCCGGGTGAAGCGCGGCGAGGACGGCGTCCATGTGGCGAGCGTTGAAGTGAGCGTAGATTTGGCGGAGAAGAATGAGGTTGGAAGGCAAGCAGGCTCCTTTGGGGCGAGGGTGGCGGGAAGATTAATTTTAGCGCGGGGGCGGGAGGAAGAGGGAGTGCGATTGAGAAGAGAATTTCATCGCACGAAGGGCGTGGAACGTGAAAGACAAGAGGAAGAGGGATTTCATCGTGAAAAACCACACGATGGAGAAGCGTTTCTCTCTGCGCAAGCCGACACGTTCGCCGGAGCGAACGTGAAGAAAAAGCGTCGGCTTGCTGCGTTCGAAATGACGGGGGGAGGAGGATGGGGGGAAGAGGGAGTGGGGTTTTGAGGCGAAAGATTTTACTTGACAAGTGAAGGAGCGGTTTGGTATATTTTTTGGCATTGAGAAGTGCGCCCCGGCAAGCTGCCGGGGCGTTCGTGTTTTAGGGGCGATTTTCCGGCGTGGCAGAGCCAGACGCCCTGACTTCCCTCCTCCTAAGCAAATCCCAAGGGGCAATTCCTCAGGGGCATTTCCACAGGGGCAAGGCCCCATTCCCATTTGAACAAAACACGCGGGGTTACGGCCCTGCGATAACGAAGATTTTCACGAAGCACGGAATGCAGCGGCCAATCGCGCGGCACAGGAGAAGTGTGCGCGCGGGAAAACCAAAAGCCGCGAAGAAGACACGCTCGGCGTGAATTGGAGAATCAAGATGAAGAAGAGAGAGAAAAAGCCGGATGCGGAACTGATCTGGAAGCAAATCACGGATTTGGTGATCCCGCGGCTGGGACTGAACATATTCGAGCGAGCGGTCTATTGGCATGTGTTGAGGCATAGCCGGCTGGAGGGAGAGCGCCGGCTGCGATTTTCGATCAAGTGGATGGCGCAGAGCGCGAACATCACCGAGTGGATGGTGCGCAAGACGGTGAGACAACTGGTGGCGAGAGGAGTGGTGCGGCTGCTGGAACGGAGCAAGAGAGGGCACATGATCGAAGTGCGTTTGCCGGAGGAGATTCCGGGAGTGCGGGCGGCGCGGAAAGCAAAGCAGAGAGCGGCGCATACGGCGGGAAAGAGCGGCGATGATTTGGAGGAAACGGACTTTCTGGAAACGCGAGGGCTGCGAGAAGCAATCTATGCGCGCGAAAAGGGGCGATGTTTTTATTGCATGCGGCGAGCGACGACGACGGTACGGTGCATTGACCACGTGATTCCGCAAGTGCGGGGAGGCGGCAATTCGTACCGAAACCTGGTGACGAGCTGCGGGGAGTGCAATTCGCAGAAAGGCGAGCAGGAAGCGAAGAAGCTTTTGCGATGGCTTTATCGAGAAGGGCGATTGACCGGCGGAGAGCTGACGGAGCGCATCGCTGCGTTGGAGATGCTGGCGGCGGGAAAGCTGCGGCCGAAACCTGGGGCGAGCGAGCAAGAGAAGAAAATTAGAGCCGGGGTACTCCGCTGAGGGGCCGAGGGACCCCGGCTTATCCTGCCCGCCTCCGCAGTGGACGAGCAAGAAACTCGAGAAGTGCTAGATGCGACGGCGCGAAGAGCCGGGTCAGGCTTTGGGGTCTTCGTCGCCGCGGAGAAATTCGTAGCGCTCGATCGCGGCAACGACGCCCATGGCGCCTTCGTCGCGTGGCTCGGTGCGCTGAACGCGGCCGAGACAACGGACGCGGACCGGGCCAGCCATGGTGATTTCATTGGGCAGGGTCAAGAGAATTTCGACGGGCGAGCCCTCGCGCACGTCCTTGGTTAGGAAGAAATAAACCCCGCGGGAGCTGACGTCGCGGGATTCGGTGCTGGTTTCACCAACGGCAGCGCCCGTCGTCCAACGGACGGTGAGCGGGAGCCGCATTTGAAAGCGTTGCGTAGTGCGGCGTTCTGAGCCGGTCAAGAGATACCTCCTGGATCGAAGGGAGAGTGTATGCGGGAACGGTCCAGGGAACAATAGGACTTGGGATACAAAAACGATTTAAATCTGAGAGGTACGAGGGTACTAGGACAAAGGCCGAAATGAGTACGAGAGGGGCGGAGGCTGCGGGGAGAGGGCGGGGATTGATCTACCGTAAGCTGTTGATAGCAAGACACTTGAATCGATACCGGCAAGAAAAGAGAGGGAGGGCACCGGCTTCGGGTAAAGGCGGTGCTCCGCTAGGATGTTGAGAGCGGGTACGCGGAGAGCGGATCAGACGAAAAACAGGGCCACGATGCTTGCTGATCTGCTCACCAGCGAAGTGCTCTCAACAAAGGCTATTCGACTTCCGCGACGGCTGATTTTGGGCCGGCGGCATTCGGCAGGTTGCAAAGCGCGGCGCGATCGGCGCTAGAAAGCCGCGCCTCGGGATGCAAGAGCGTGTAAGGAAGCCCGGGCATTTCGCCTTCGGTAACTTCCTTGCACATTTCCGCGAGATGCTTCTGCTGAGCTTCGGCGGAGTATGCGGACCATTCCGAAAGATTCATGGCTTTGCGGCCGCGGTTGACATCCGAGACGACAAGCCAGGAAGAAGGCGCGACGTGGCTGTACCACGGCCAAACGGTGCGGTTGGAATGGCAATCGTTGCAAGCGCGAGAAAGGACGCCGGAAGCAGCGGAGTCCAGCGGCAGATTTGCGTGAATTTCGCGCTGCGGGTCAATTGGCGGGTTGGTTTTGGTAGGCCGGATTAACTGGCTGCCGGCGGCCAGAACGACAAGAATCAGAAGCAAGCGTTTAATCCGGTTTTTCATGACATGCCTCGACAGATGCGGCTGGGAAAAGCCGGTCAGCGACCGGTGGAGGCACGCTGCTGGAGGTTGTTGAGAGCGGCCTTGAAGAGATCGCGGTGGCCCATCTCATCGTGGCGGATTTCTTCAAAGCGTTCCGCGGCGGCTTTATCGCCGGAAGAGGCGGCTTGCTCGGCAAACTGGCGGTACATGGTGTCCACTTCGTAGGATTCGCCCTTGAGGGCATCGGCGAGGTTGTCCGCATCGCTGCCGACCAGGCCGGAGAGTTCAGCTTCTTCGGAAAAGTGCTGGAAGCGCTCGACTCTGGCGGCGGTGGTGAACAGCTTTGCCAGATCTTCATTGCCGTGCTGCCTGGCGTGATGTGCGTAGAGCATGTACTTGGCGTAGGCAAAGGCTTCGCCATGCATGGCGGTGGAAAGATTTTCGAGCGTCTTAGGGCTGGGAGTATTGGCAATTTTAGCGGTCATGTGGCCCGCGAAAAACAACAGAGCGCCGGCAAAAAATGCGGCGAGATAAGTTTTCGTTCTCATGGTCTCTCACTTTCGAAACGATTTCTTCCTGTTAGACAGGCGCGGGCGGGAGAGAGAATCCTCAGCGCGGCGCGCGAAACGGAATCGCAGACAGATTCAGATGAAGAGAAGGAGGAGTCGAGGATGGGGGTCACGAGGAGATGTGAGCGAGGTCACGCCGGGGAGGACGGCGAGAGAGAGCGCGAGGCGAGGCGGGCTTTGACCATGCGGCGGACGAGAGAGGCTGGAAGAGGCTTGTCCACGGGAAACTGGATGGTGCCCTTGGAGAGTTTGTAGGCGGCGAGGGCCGGCTTGAAGGCTTCGATGACCGAGGCGGTGGGGAAGAAACTGCAATGATCCTTGAACGCGGCGAACCAGACGAGGACGCCGTTGTGGCGGAAAGCGGGAATGCCGTAGCTGATGATTTCGGTGGTGCCGCGAGGAACGGCGGAGCGAATCGCAGAGCGGAGTTTGCGGAGAGTGGAGCGGGCGGGCTCAGGGACGCGGGCAAGGTAAGTGTCAATGGGATTGCGACTTGCGGAGGAAGAAGAGGAGCGCCGCTTTCGAGACTTGGAGACAGCGCTGCGGCGACGGCTTGATGAGCGCGATTTGCGCGAAGTGGTTTTCATATGCTGGGCCCCATTGCAGACCGGGGAGAACCTGGCCGCGACGGGAAGTTTGCACACGATGATAGCGGGCGAACGGCTGGGTTCCAAACAAGATTTCGCAAGAAGCCGGGGCGGATACAAAACACGCGGAGATGCTTCGCGCGGGGAAGCGAGCGCCGCACTGCACTTGCACTGCGGGAATGATTAAGTTTGATCGATGAGGCGGTGGTGGATGGCGTAAAGAGCGAGCTCGAGGCGATCGGAGACACCGAGCTTATCGAAAATATTATGAAGATGATTTTTGACGGTCTGCTCGGAGATAAAAAGCTTTTCGCCGATTTCCTTGTTGCGAAAACCTTGCGCGACGAGCTGGACGATTTCCTTTTCGCGGTCGCTGAGAAGCGGTTTTTCGCGGCGCGGGCCGGACTCGGAAGATTTCGAGAAAGCCTTCATGACCTCAGCGGTCATGCGATTATCGAGCCAGATTTCGCCGGCGTGAACGCGATGAATGCTCTTGACGAGAAGATCGGTGGCGGACTGCTTCAAGACAACGCCGCGCGCGCCGAGACGCATGGCGCGAACGACATCGCGATCGTCCTCGGCAGCGGTGAGAACAATGACGCGAGTGGGAAGCGTATCGAAATTGACTTCCTCGAGGACGGCGAGACCGTCCTTATCGGGCATGCGGAGATCGAGGAGGAGAATTTCTGGCTTGAGTTTGGCGAGGAGCTTGATGCACTCGGCGCCGTTCTGAGCTTCGCCGACAATGGTGATTTCGTCGTCGGAGTCAAGAAGTTTGCGGAGGCCATCGCGAAAGATCGCGTGGTCATCCGCGAGGAGGACGCGAATTTGCTGTTTAGTTTTGGCCATGTCAACCGAGCGGGACTTCGATTGTCAGTCGCGCTCCATGGCCAGGGTTTGACTCGACGGTCAACACGCCCCCCACAGTACGCGTACGCTCCTTGATGGAAATTGGACCCAGCCGCAGACGGTCGAGTTCATCGCCGGTAAACCGCCCGGCAAAACTAAAACCCTCGCCGTTGTCGTCCACTACGAGGGTTATGCGGCTGTCATCCTGCGACAGTTTTACCACGACATGGGAAGCCTTCGCATGCTTTTTTATGTTGTTGAGTGCTTCACGGTAAATCTGGAAAATCTCGCGGCAGACGCGGTCGGGAGCGTGGAGATCGGCGGATTCGATAATAAGGTTAAGGTCAAGAGAGGATTCGTTGCGGAAGCGTTCGGCGAAACCTTGCATGAGATCAAGGAGGTCGGCGGATTGAACGCGGAGTGGACGGAGGTCGGTGACCATGCGGCGGAGCTCGGCGGATTCGTTCTTGACGGTGTGCTGGAGGTTGCCGAGGCCTGCTTCGGCCTGATCGGGAGAGGCAGTGACTCTGCGGCGAAGGACGTCGAGCTGGATTTCGATGCTGAGCAGGGTTTGGAGAATGCCGTCGTGGAGATCGCGGGAGATGCGGCTGCGCTCGCCTTCGATGGCGCGGGCACGAAGATGACGAAGGAGAAAAACGTTTTCGAGAGCGGGACTGATGTGGCGGGCGATGCGTTCGAGCCAGAGGAGATCGGGGCGAGCGAAGGGCTTGAGAGCGTTGATGAGGAAGATGCGGCCGGAGGGCTGGCCGCTCTGGTCAAAGGCGACGGTGATGAAATTACGAAGGCTGAGCTCCTGCTGCGTGGGGCCGGGGAGACGAGGAAGCGAAGAGAGGCGGCGGCCGTCGCGGCGGTCCCAGCCGAAACCGTTACCGGGCCCTTCCAGAGAGTTCCAGCAGATGGTGGCGTTCATATCGTCGAGGAGGAAGCCGTCGGCGCGGGCGAGCGAGTAGCTTTCGGGAATGAGGCGTTCGCTTTCGCCGGTCTTGAGGCGCCACAGGAAGATACGTTCGAGGTCGGTGTCGCGGTACGCGAGCAAAGCGGCTTCGACATCGAAAGCGCTGCCGAGTTCCTCGAGCATGAGGCGAAGCGATTCGGCGAGGCCCTGATCCACCTGGAGGGTGGCGGTGATGCGGGAGAAGAAGTCATTTTGGGATGCGAAATGGCGGCTGCGATCGGCAAGAAAGGCGAGAGCTGCTCCGCCGGCAAACGTTCCGCCGAGAAGGCCCATCCAGGCGATGACGCGCATCCAACCGATTTCACCTTTGACGGCAGTGAGCAGGACAAGAGCGAGAGCCAAAGCGCCGGCCAAGGGGATTGCCGCGCGCAGGCCCCAGCGCATGCTTGCAACCCAGCAGACGAACAGATAGGGAAACCAGACCGGCACAGTTGAGGGAGTGATGTACATGAAAATGCCGAGGGCGAGCAGGTCGCAGGCGATGGGCAAATGCCAGGAACGCTGGCGAAGGAATCGCTCAATGGGGATGACGACGAGAGATACTACGAAATAGGCAATTAGAAAGCTGATGGTACGCTCGGCCCCGCGTGGATTGGGGAGTTGGAGAAGGGCCAGGAGAGAAAGCAGGACGACAATCGGGCGCGCGAAAACGATTTGCCGCTCGAGGTGGCGGCGATCAGTATCGTGTGGCGTCATGCGCGGGGACGAAATGCCTCTCGAATTAGTCTAGCAAGCGAAAGGAAACGAAAACCGGGTAGTATGCGAGTTGGAATGGAAGGAGTAACTGGGAAGCCCGAAGGCAGCGATACTTTGTAATGAGGCGCGGCCCTCGAGCATCCAAATACACATGGGGACCAAGAGAATTGAGTCAAAGGAGATGAGCTGTACGACATCGGCGCAGAGGCCGTTTGGGTGTATGGAGCTGTGGGCGGGAAACGAGCGAGCGCACCGGTCATTGATGCTGGGCGGGCTGGAAGCGGACGTGATTGCGGTCCCGTCCGGCGCGGAGCGGGGCGGCGATCTATCCGCGTTGTTTTCCTGCGAGGACAATCTTGCGCGCGTGGTGCTGGCCGATTGCGTGGGGCATGGCTACCACGCGAGCGGCGTGGCGCGGCACGTTCACCATTTGCTGCACAAGCACCAGAATGTGCGCAACACGGCGGAACTACTCTCCGCGCTGAACGATGAATTCACGCTGGACGAAAGCGGCACGGAAGGCCCGCTGCGGTTGACGACGGTCGTGACCGGGACGTACGACGGGACAACGGGCGAATTCAATTTTGCGTACGCGGCGCATCCGAGAATGCTGCTTTGGCGCGAGCGCGAAGGTCAACTGCTGCAAATTGGAGACGGGCTGGAAAACCTGCCGATCGGATTTGTGACCGGAGAAATGTACAACGAGCAGAGCATACGATTGCTGCCCGGAGACATGATTCTGGCATTTTCGGATGGAGCGACGGAAGCGCGCTCTCCGGGCGGAGATTTGCTTACGCCGAAAGGATTTCTGGATCTGGCGCAGCAGACAATTCTAGCGCGGCCAAGGCCGCTAGCACTGCCAAGTCTTTCTTCGGCATTGCTGGATGGCTTGCAGGCGTACCACAAGCAGGCTGAATTCGACGACGACGTGACGCTGCTAAATTTGCGGCGAGCCAGCTAGAAAAACCAGTCTGTTTCCCAACATTTCGAGTGAATGGATGCGTTAGGGCGCGGATGGAGCGGCCGGCGCGGGCGGGTGCGTTTCAAAGTATTGCTTGACGCCGGCGAGGGCTTCCTCGACGCCTTGATGAAGATTTTTATCGAGCGCGGAAACGACCGCGCCGACGCTTTTTTCGGAGGCGGGCTCGTCATGAGAATAGTAATGAGTCCAGACAACGGCGTGAGTCTTGACGTTGCGCAACTCGAGCTCGATGGAAACGCGGCCGGATAATGGAGATCCGGAAACTTCCTTGAAATCGTAGAGGCGGCCGTGGAGGAGGTAGTCTCCCTGCGCATCGCTGCGCAAGGCATAGACACCGCGAAAATCTCCCGAGGCGCGGAATTGACGCAGCAGAATTTCCTGGACCATTTCGGTCGGAGGCTCAACCCAGCGATGGTATTCGTAGAGGCCCATGCCTTCGCCGCCACCGCTATAGACGATTTGATCTTCGCGGTAGATGGCGGGACCACTGATGCGGCCGATGAGCAGAGTAACGGGAACGGCGTTCGGATTGGGCGCGGGCGCGAAGCTGCCTGGAACAGTCAACTGATAATACTGATTGGGGCGAGCGGCGCCGCAGCCGGAAGCAAGCGAGACGAAGAACAATAGGCTAAGCAGAGAGGCGAAGAGCGCCGGAGAGCCCGGCGAATTGCGGCCGACAAAAGCTCGCTCGGTTCGTTCAGGAATTTTTGTGTAGTTCCGTTTCATGTTCATCGCTCACCCGGCTTGTGTTCGCGCGGATTGCTGGCGCGAATCAGAGTGTACGGACGCTTTTTGATGGTGTCCGTGAATTCCTTCATATTTTCGGAAACGCTACGGAAATTTTCGAGCAGCTCGTCAATATTTTCGGAGTTGACGTCAATGGTCTGGTCCAGCTTGCCAGTGATATCGGTGAGAGTGGCCAGGGACTTGTGAAGATCGGAGAGGGAGGCGCGCAGGTCAGCGCGGTTTTCGCCGAGTATGGCGTCCAGATGCGCGATAGCCTGATCGGCCTGCTCGGAAGTTTTGTGAAGGTCTTGAATCAGCGGGCCCAGCTTTTCGGTGACGGCATTGACATTGTGAATCGTGGATTTTAGCTCGGGACGGTTTTCCGCGAGCATGCCATGGACATCGGCGAGCGTGGCGGAAAGATTGTTGCGGTTTTCAGGACTCAGCAGGTCGTTGACGCGGTCAATGGTCACCTTCAATTCGCCGGCGCGATCATTCAGGGAATCCACGAGCTCCGAAACTTTGGGGCCGAGGTCGTTCAATTGGGAAGTGAGGACATTGAAGTCCACGTAAGGATCGGAGGGCAGCAGCGAGCCCGAAGGAGCAAGCGCGGAATTCGCGCCGCCGGGGAAAATTTCCAAATGGTTGTCGCCAAGCGGGCTCATGCTCATGATTTTGGCGTGGCTATCGGTCTTCACGGGGAGATCGGAGTCAACAGAGAAGTCCACATCAATTTGCGAAGGATTGCGGGGATCGATGGCCAAC
The DNA here is from genome assembly GCA_035279745.1 of Candidatus Acidiferrum sp. Classification (GTDB taxonomy): domain Bacteria; phylum Acidobacteriota; class Terriglobia; order Acidiferrales; family UBA7541; genus Acidiferrum. Next base: position 103,470 of record DATEHE010000026.1, read on the forward strand.
TTTTCGATGCGGCCGACTCTGGGACCGCCCGCGTAGCGGACTGTAGAGCCTCGTTCGAGACCTCCGGCAAAAGCGAAGTGCGCATGATAGGTCTTCGTGGCGCGGCCAAAGGCGCCCGAGATAGCGAAGACCATCCCAATCAAAATTGCAACGGCGGCAATCACGAAGAGTCCGACGAAAACTTGTTCTCGCTTTCCAGCCATTACATCCTCACTCTCTTTCGTTCGCAGCTCGCGCACGGGGATCCTGCGTGAGCATCTGCAAATAATCCAACTCGCGCGCGACTTCCGGCTCAGGGACACGGTCCAGGAACTGACGGACACGCGGCTGCGTGCTGCCCTGCATTTCCGCGACGGTGCCCATGGCGACGATGTGGCCCTTATCAATCAGGACCATACGGTCGGCGATGAGATAGGCGCTGGCAAGCTCGTGAGTGACCACGATGATGGTCATGCGAAAGGCCTGCTTCAATTCGATGATCAGATGATCGATTCCGGCGGCAATAATCGGATCGAGGCCGGCGGAAGGCTCATCGAAGAAAAGAATCTCCGGGTCCATGGCCAGTGCGCGGGCGACGGCAGCGCGCTTTTTCATTCCGCCGCTCAGTTGGGAAGGCATGTAGTACTCGAAACCTTCGAGGCCAACCTGCTCGAGCTTCAGGCGAAGCATGATGGCGATGGTGGACTCCTCAAGTTTAGTGTGTTCGCGGAGCGGCAAAGCCACGTTTTCGCCGACGGTCATCGAACCGAAGAGAGCGCCGCCCTGAAACGACATGCCGATTTTTTTGCGAATTTCGTCCATCTCCGAATCGGGAATCGCGGCTATATTTTTGCCCTTGATCCAGATTTCGCCGGAGCTGGCTTTCTCAAGGCCGACGAGAGTGCGCAAGAGCGTGCTCTTTCCGGAGCCGGAACCGCCGAGAATGACCAGAGTTTCGCCGCGCTTCACGTCGAACGAGACGCCGTGCAGAATCTCGACTTCGCCGTAACGCACGCGCAGATCGCGGACGGAGATCATGACGTCCGGATCGGCTGGCGTGGCGAATTGGTTTTCCGGCGGCATGCGCAGACGCTCCTAGCGAGGACTCACGAAGAAGAACAGGGCCGTAAAAATCAGGTCAACCAGAATCACGAGAAAAATGGAAACCACTACGGCGCGAGTTGTTGAACGGCCAACCTGCTCGGCACCGGCACCGGTCATGAGTCCTTCCTGGCAGCCGACGGCGGTAATAGTAATGCCAAACATGACGCTTTTGACGAGGCCAGTGACAATATCGCGAAGGAAGAGAGATTCGAGGGAGGCGTTGATGTAGCGGCCGAAAGTAAAGCCAGCCTGGGCGACACCAAAGACCGAGCCGCCGAGAATGCCCATCGCGTTGGCCCAAATCGTGAGGCACGGAAGCATGACGATCATGGCGAGAAACTTGGGCGTCACCAGAAAATGCACCGGGCTGATGGCCATGGTCTTTAGCGCGTCAATTTCTTCGGTGACTTTCATTGTGCCGATTTCGGCGGCGAAGGCGGAACCGGAGCGGCCGATGACGACGATGGCGGTGATGAGCGGGCCGAGTTCGCGCGACATAGAAATGGCCACGGCGGTGGCGACATAGTTCATGGCGCCAAAGCGGCGCAGCTCATAGGCGGCCTGGAGGGCAAGAATCAGTCCGATGAAAAAAGTGATGAGAGAGAGGATCGGAAGGGCGCTGACGCCGACGTCCATGGCTTGCGAAACGGCGCGCTGAAAGCGCAGCGGCTTGCCTTTGAACGGGCCGATAAAGGTGTAGTAGGCTGCGCGCGCGCCGAGCGTCGCGAGAGAACCGATATAGGCCAGGCTATCGGTCACGCTTTCTCCAATTTGTGAGACGAGTTGCATCGGTCCTACGCGCCGCCTGCTTTCTTGCAACAGGCTTCAGTGCAAGATAAAAGTATTCGAGGCCGGAATGGAATGTTCAACCGGCCAGCGCCTGCTCTTCGTTGTCGTACACTTCAAAGATTTTCAGCAAGCGGGAAAGTTGCAGGACTTCGCGAGCCGAAGTGCTCAAGCCGAAGAGGATGAAGCGCGATCCGACGTCGCGAGAGGCCTTGAGGCCCTCGACAAGAGAAGCGACGCCGGAGCTGTCAATGTAGCGAACTTTGCTGAGGTTCATGACCACGCGAGGCGTGCGTTTGTCCTTGACTTCGCGCAGAAGGGCCTTGCGCACGGCGGGCGAGTTGGCCAGGTCAATGTCGCCCTTAAGATCGAAAATGGTGGCCTTATCTAAGTAGCGGCTGGAAATTTCCACGATCATATCTCCTTCAATCGATCACGTATTCGGTCATTTTTTCGGCGCGGCGACATACTTGACCAGGCGGAGACGATTGGTCCCATCCGCGCGTTCGTACTCAACGACATCCATGCTCTTTTGAATAAAGTGCAGGCCGAGGCCGCCCGGCTTGACGTCGTCGAGCGCCCTTCCACACATTTTTTCCGGATCAACGGCGGGGCCGCGATCGCAGAGCAAAATCTCAATTCCTTGCGGATTGGCGGCGGTGCCGTTGGGGCGAAGCGCGCGCACATAAACACCGATGGGCTGATCGAGATGGCCGGAGTAGGCGTGACGAATAATGTTCGTGAGCGCTTCATCCACCGCGCGGATGATGGCGCGGCTTTCTTCCGCGGAAAAACCGAAGGACTCGTTCAGACGCTCGACGGCGCCGCGAACGGCGCAGAGCAAGTTAGGGTCACTGGTCAGCTCGAGCTTCAGCAACAGGTCGGAGCTTCCGTCTCCCCCCGGCTGCAGATGGTCGTCCGATCCGTGCATCAAAGAGTCTGTCATTGGCGGTCCGCCGGAGCGGAACATTGAAACAGTATTTGAGAAACGCAGCATCTTGCAAAAAAACCGCAACCAGGAAAGAACAAGGCCCGGCTGTGGGACGTTCGTAGCGCAACTCAAACCAGCCGGAACGCTCTCTGTGGTAGCGAGAATCGGCGACGCACCGCTTCCAGCTGCCACGGAGAACGGAATGAAACAAGTGAGGTTCTCAGGCCTGGGCTGAGTCTTGTACAGGGTACTCTAAGCGTTTGGGCCTGCTCCTTGCAATCCCTGAGAGGCTGCTGGCGAGCCTTCGAGGGGCTCCAGCAATTCGATGCTCGGCTAGGGATGAGGGGTACCCTGTTTTGTCCGGGAAGCGGCGCGTGGAAGGAATCGCGTGGCGCGGAGCGCACGGCGCCACCGGAGGCGGATTCGGGCGTGGGTTGCGAGGCGCTTTTCCACTGCCGGAAAGTATCGTAAACTAGATGAATTCAAGCGGCGGTGGGAGTAGCTCAGCTGGTAGAGCGTCGGTCTGTGGCACCGAATGTCGTGGGTTCAAATCCCATCTCCCACCCCAACCTACCTTTCGCCGGAAATGCAGACGGCAGCGGAATTTTCAACAATTCGATCGTGAACCCGGGTAATCCATCTCTCCCATGATACGAATCCAATGCGACGCGATGTTGTTCGATATGGATGGAGTGCTGGTGGATTCGACGCCGGCGGTGGAGCGGGTGTGGACAGAGTGGGCGCGCAAGCACGGCCTCGATCCGGAGGAAGTGGTGCGGGAGGCGCATGGGCGGCCAAGCCTGGCGACGATTCGTGAATTGCTTCCACACGGAGATTGGGACGCGGAAAACAACGAAGTGGAACGACGCGAAATCGAAGATATCGAGGATGTCGTGGCGCTTCCCGGAGCCGTGGCAATTTTGCGTGCAATTCCGGCGGCGCGGTGGACGATTGTCACTTCAGCGACGCGGGCACTGGCGGAAGTGCGGCTTCGCGCCGCAGGGCTTCCCGTGCCGAAGCATCTTGTGACGGCGACGGATTTACAGCGCGGCAAGCCATTCCCCGACCCATACTTGAAAGGGGCAGAGGCGCTGGGAATTGTCGCGGCCAAGTGCGTGGTCGTGGAGGATGCGGCGTCGGGAGTCCGCGCGGGGAAGGCGGCGGGCGCGCGCGTGCTCGCGCTGACAACGACTTCAGGAGCGAGTGAGCTTCGGGAAGCTGGGGCGGACTGGCTCGCCGAAGATCTGAACTCATTGATGCTGGACGGCGCGAATTCCGAAGGAGCGCTCCATTTTCAATTGCGGGAGCGCATCGGGTGAAGGTTAAGGTGCGGCGTAACGCGCGGAGTTTGGCGCACGGAATCAAAGTACCGAGCTCGCTCCAATGCGCTAGAATCCGGAGGAAATGAGCGTGCTTGGTTTCTCATCGGCAAGACTCCCGAAGCGCCTCTTGACTGAATCCAACTAACCAAATGGAACCACTCGGAAGCGACGCGGACGTACATTTTTGGCCCTCGGCGGAAATCGCACTGGCGGTGACGCTGGTGTTGCTGGTGCTGGCGCTTTGGAAGCCAGGGCTGGGCCAAATCTTTTGGATCACGATGGAGAATGTTTTTTGCCGGTTCGCGCGGAGGAAGCGCCTGGCAGTTTTTTTACTTTTCGTTGGCGTGATTGCGGTCCGTCTCGCGGTTTTGCCGCTCCTCCACGTCCCGATTCCCGGCATTCACGACGAGTTCAGCTATCTCCTGATGGCGGACACGTTCGCGCACGGGCGCCTCGCCAATCCGACGCATCCGATGTGGATGAGCTTCGAAACTTTTCACGTCAATTGGCACCCGACTTACTCTTCGATGTATCCGCCCGCGCAGGGACTGGTTCTGGCAATCGGTCAGTTGCTCGGGAATCCGTGGATTGGAGTTCTGCTGAGCGACGCGGCGATGTGCGCGGCGATTCTTTGGATGTTGCAAGCTTGGATGCCATCGCGCTGGGCGTTTCTCGGAGGCGTTTTCGCGGCGCTGAATCTGGGAATCGCCAGCTACTGGATGAACAGCTACTGGGGCGGGGCGGTCGCGGGCATCGGTGGCGCGCTGGTTTTGGGAGCGCTGGCACGCATTCGGCGGCGCGCGACGGTCTCTCCGGCGCTGCTTCTCGGACTGGGAATCGCAATCCTTGCGAATAGCCGGCCATACGAAGGCTTTCTTTTCGCGCTGCCGTCGGGTGCATGGCTCGTCTGGTGGCTCGCCGGGAAAATAAAATCGCGCGATACGTTAGCGGCGCGGACGCGCGTTGTTCTGCTGCCCGTTGCCGGATGTGTGGTGCTTATCGTGGCGTTTGCGGGTTATTACGACTGGCGGCTGACGGGAAATTCGCTGCTGATGCCGCACGTGCTGAATACGCGCACGTACCATTCGTCACCGCTCTTTTTGTGGGAACACGCTAAGCCGCCGCTGAAGTACAACAACGACCAGTTCGATGATTTCTACAACAGTTGGGAGCGCGAGGATTACCAGACGAATTGGCGCGACGCCGTAAATGTGACCATAGAAAAGGTAGCGAGACTGGGAGTCGAATTCTTCTGGCCAGGTGCGCTTTTCTTGCTGCCCGGATTGTCTTTTGTTTTCCGGGAACGAAAGATGCGCTTACCGGTCGTTACTCTGGTTGTGGTCGTTGCGGGAGTTTTTGCAGTCATTTGGTCGGCGCCGCACTACGCCGCGCCGGTCACGTGCGTCTTCTACTTATTGCTTGTGCACGCGGTGCGCCACCTGCGCACCATGCAATGGAAGAAGAGGCCGATCGGTATTGCGCTCTCGCGCGCCGCGCTGGTCATTCTGGTTCTTGAGACGGGGATTAACGTGGGCCGCGGCGCCTGCGATCCGATGTGGTGGACGTGTACGGGCGATCCCAGCCGCGTGACGGTGTTGAAAAAACTCGAGAGATTGCCTGGGAAGCAGCTCATCGTCGTTCGCTACGCGCCCGAGCACAACATTCATGATGAGTGGGTTTACAACCGCGCGGACATTGACGGCTCAAAAGTGGTTTGGGCGCGGGAATTGGACGCCGCGCAGAACGACAAGTTGTTCGCCTACTTCAAGGACCGGCATGTTTGGCTGGTCGAACCCGACGTGGATAACACGAAGATTCTGCCGTACACTCCACCGCCTGAAACAGAAAAGTAGTTTCCCTCAGCATTGACTGACGACAGTTTCGCATCGCCGCGGAGCTAGCGGGAGGCAACCATCAGATTGTTCAAGCCGAATTCAAATTTCAGGTGAAGGAATTTGCGAAAGCCGATTTCGCGCAGCATCTCTTGCAACTTTTTTGCGGGAATCCGTTTCTGATGCTCGTCGCTCTCCATTTCGTCGCTGACGAAGCGCAATCCGTGAAGAATATGGAGTAGCGGATCAACCATGGAGGAGGGCCACGTAAGAATTAACGAGCCCTCCGGCGCGAGGACGCGATAGACCTCGCTCAACACCTTTTGCGGTTCGACGAGATGTTCGAGGACGGCGAGCATCACGACATGATCGAAAGAGCCGTCCGGAAACGGCAGCGTCAAGCGCAGGTCCGCGCGAACGCACTTCCATCTGCCGCGAGTGCCGTCCGCGACCTGATCGTCGAGCCCGACACCGGAACCGATGCGATCCGCAGCGTAGTCAAGAAATGCAGTCTCGAGCCCGCAGCCAAGATCCAGCACGCGGGATCCCTTGCGAATGTGGGGATAGGCCGCGCGAAAGCGCTGGCGCGCGATGAAATGATCGATTCCGGTGTAGGGCATCTATTTGAGTTCGTAATCCCCGATGTAAGTGCCACGGCTGATGCCAAGCATGCTCAGAAAAAAGGAGCCAAAAATAACCTGCACGCCGATGAAGAGCCACATGGCCCAGAAAAGTACCTGACGCACCTCATGCAGAGGGCCGAAGCCGCTGGCCGCCCATTTCCAGGTTACCCAGGCGCATCCGCCGAACCCGGCGAGAAAAAGCACACCACCGAGCAAAAGGCCTGACTCGAGGCTGACACGCTTCAGCACTCGCTTGAGCGAGATGTTTCCATGGTCGAAGCGCGCGGAGTAACTGAATACTTTCGCGAAAGCTCCAATCGAAAGAATCTGGACGCCGAGGAGAGTGAAGATCATTCCAAAAAGCATGGTATGCACATCGAGGATAACGTGCGGCGTGATCCGGCGCGGGCCGGGGAGCAGCCAAAAAACAATGGAGAGGCCGACGATTACAAAAAAAACGCCAGGCAAAAGAAAGAGCCAGTTTGGCGCATAAAGGAGCATAAAACGCAGATGACGCCAGCCGTCGCGGAAGCTGCGCAGATGCGGCGGGCGGCCACGCTTATCGGGCCAGAGCGTGATGGGAATTTCGGTGATGCGCGCGCCCAACTGCGCCGCCTTGATCACAAATTCAGAGGCAAACTCCATGCCCGTGCTGCGCAAATCCATTCGATCGTAAACGGCGCGCGTGAATCCCCGCATGCCGCAATGGCTGTCTCCGATCCTGGCGTGAAAAAACAAATTCAAAAGGGTGGTGAGCCCCGGATTTCCCAGATATTTGTGGTGCCAGGGCATCGCGCCGCGTTTGATTTCGCCGCGAAACCGGTTCCCCATGACCACTTCATAGCCCTGCTTCCACATTTCGACGAAGCGGGGCACTTCGCCAAAATCGTAGCTGTCATCGGCGTCGCCCATCACGATAAATGAGCCGCGCGACGCGGAGATTCCCGCGCGAAGCGCCGAACCGTAGCCGCGCTGCTCGACGCGAATGACGCGGGCGCCCAATTTCTCCGCAATTTCGATCGAGCCGTCGGTCGAACCGTTATCCGCGACGATGACCTCGCCGCGAAGTCCGGACGACTGGAACGAGTTCATCGCCTTTTCCACGCAGAACGAAATGGACTTGGCTTCGTTCAAGCAAGGGATCACCACAGAGACATCGGGGGGCGGCCCGTCGCCGGAAATAGCGATGCGCGCGCTCAACTCAGTCTTGAGGGTGTTTGCGCGATCCACAGCCAATTTGCATTCCCTCCGTGAAGTGCCTCGCCCGAATGGTGCGATCCGGGGTGCGGCCATCACTTCCTTCTTGCATTTTAGATGGCCGCCGCTATTATGGCGGAGTTTTGTTTTCTTTCCCGAGATTTTACCTTGTCTAACACATCCGGCGGTTCTTCGGCCAGTGGCAACCCTGCGGCGGACGCGGACGCAACGCGCGCGCCGGGCCGATTGCTGAAGGTGCTGGGCGTGTGGTTCGGAATCGCGGTGGCCATCGGCAACGCCATCGCGGCGGGGATTGTGCGCACACCGGGCGACATCGCCAAGATGTTGCCGAATGCGTGGCTGTTCATTGGGATGTGGGTGGTCGGCGGGCTCTACGCGCTGCTCGGGGCTTCGTCTCTCGCCGAGCTTGGAGCGGCGATTCCGCGAAGCGGAGGCCAATACAACTTTTCCCGGCGCGCGATCGGAGAATACGCCGGGTTCATCGTCGGCTGGAGCGACTGGCTTTCCACGTGCGGAACGGCGGCGGCGGTTTCCATTGTGATCGCGGAGTATAGCGGACAATTGTTTCCATACCTGGGCGGACACGTGTTGTCGCTCGCGGTCGTAATTATTCTGGCGTTTTTCTTTCTGCAGTGGCGGGGAATCCGCTGGGGAAGCGGAACGCAGCTTTTCACTTCGGCGATCAAGACAGCGGCATTTGTCGTGCTGGTTGCCGCGTGCTTTGCGTTCGGCGGCCATGGCGGTTCCGCGGCTACCGGCGGTCTTTTTAAATCCGCGCAAACGACAGCTTCCATTCCCGGCGGATGGGCTTTTGTTGTAGCCATCATTCTGAGTTTACAGGCCGTCGTCTACACGATTGACGGGTGGGACGGAGTCGTTTACGTCGCAGGCGAAGTGCGGGATCCGGGCCGGGATGTTCCTCGAGCGATTTTCGGCAGCGTCTTTTCGGTCATGGCGATTTACCTGCTGCTAAATCTTGCGGTGCTGTACGTGCTTCCAATGCACGAAATCGCAGGCAACACGTTTGCGCTCGGAGCCGCGGCTGATGTGGTGTTCGGAAAATTCGGCGATCCGGTGATTCGCTCGATCATGATCGTCTCGATGCTGAGCTCGATGAATGCCAATCAGATTTTCTGCACGCGCACCCTGCACGCCATGAGCTGCGACGGGCTTTTCTTTCACGCCGCGTCGCGCGTAAATAAAGGCGGCACTCCCGTGCTTGCGCTGTTTCTCAGCACGCTGGCCGGCATTCTTTTTTTGTTAACGGGGACGTTCGAGCGAGTGATTGATATGCTCGCGTTTTTCTTCGTGGCGAATTACACGCTGTCCTACGTTTCGCTTTTCCTGTTGCGGCGGCGCGAACCCAAGATGGTGCGGCCCTATCGGGCCAAGGGATATCCCTGGACAACGGGAATTGCGCTGGCTGCATCCGTGCTATTTCTTGTGGCCTCAATCGTGACCGATTTGCAAGGAGCGTTCGTAACGGGGCGCGTTTGGCCGCCGAGTCCGGCAGTGCTGGCGCTCCTGGTCCTGATTCTCAGCTATCCCGTGTTTCTAATTTTGAAGTGGGCCAAGAATGAAGGAGTATCCGCGGACGTCGCGGGTAAACGATAAATTGTGGGCGATGCTCGCAGCGAGCCAGCGCTCTGAAACAGCCGAGCGCTACTGAACTTTCTCGGCGATGGACTTCCCCTGAAGAAACAGTAGCAAATAATCCCGCCCTCCCGCCTTGGAATCCGTTCCCGACATATTGAACCCGCCGAAGGGATGCGCACCGACCATCGCGCCCGTGCATTTGCGGTTCAAATAAAGATTACCGACGTGAAATGATTCCTGCGCCTTTTCCAGCTTGGCGGGATTTTTCGAATAGACGGCGCCGGTCAAGCCAAACTCCGTGTTGTTGGCGATTTCCAGAGCTTGATCGAAATCCTTCGCTTTGATGACCGCGAGGACGGGGCCAAATATTTCTTCCTGCGAAATTTTGGCCATGGGATGGACGTCGGCGATGATGGTGGGCTGAATAAAGTAGCCGTCGCCCTGTGCGCGTCCGCCGCCGTGCACCAGCCTTCCTTCTTTTTTCCCGACTTCGATGTAGTTCAAAATCGTGTTCATTGCGGACTTGCTGACCACCGGCCCCATGTAATTGTTAGGGTCCTCGCTTGGTCCGACAGAAATCTTTTTGGTGCGCTCGACGAGCTTCTGCACGAAACTGTCGTAGACCTTTTCCGAAACGATCGCGCGCGAACAAGCCGAGCATTTCTGGCCCTGGTAGCCAAACGCGGCCTGGACGACCCCTTCGACAGCAGCGTCCACGTCGCCCTCTTCATCCACGATGATGGAATCCTTGCCGCCCATTTCGAGAACCGTGCGCTTAATCCAGAGCTGACCGGGGACAGTCTTGCCCGCGAGTTCGCTGATCCGCAAGCCGACCTCTTTGGAGCCGGTAAACGCGATGTAGCGCGTCTTGGGATGCTTCACGAGCACGTCGCCGACGGTGGCGCCGGGGCCAGTCAAAAAGCTCAGCGCATCCTTGGGAATTCCCGCTTCATAGGCGATTTCGACAAACTTTGCGGCCACAGTTGGCGTGTCGCCGGCCGGTTTCAGAACAACGGTATTGCCCGTGACAAGCGATGCCATGGTCATGCCAGCGGTGATGGCGGCAGGGAAATTCCACGGCGGAATGACTGCGCCAACGCCGAGCGGAATATAGACGAGATAATTTTTCTCGCCTTTCATCGGAAGCACTCTCTGCGGGCCAGCCAGTCGGAGCATTTCGCGGCCATAATATTCGCAGAAGTCGATCGTTTCGGCGGTGTCGGCGTCGGCCTCAGGCCAGGTCTTACCCGCTTCGTAGCAAATCAGGGCGTTCATCTCAAATTTGCGTTCGCGAAGAATTTTAGCGGTTCGGAATGCGCATTGCGCGCGCTCTTCCGCGGGGACCCTTTTCCATGATTCAAATGCGTTGTTTGCGGCTTCCACGGCCTGCGCGGCCATCTCCGCCGTCGCCGTTTGAAAAATACCGATGACCTGCTCGGGGTGGGAAGGATTGGTCGAACTGCGCTTTTCCGCGGTGGTGACTTTTTCGCCGCCAATATACATCGGATACTCGCGGCCGAATTCGCCGGCGACTTTCTTCAGTGCGGCTTCCATAGCCTGGCGATTTTCCGGCTTTGAAAAATCAATAAACGGCTCGTTGCTGAATTCCGGGATGTGCAGCTTGACTTCCGCAGTGGCCATAAAACTTCCTCCTCGATGGATGAATCTTAAATTCTACAGCCCCGTTGCAGGGGCCACAAGTGGCGCTCGCTCTCATGGGGAGGCTCGGGGGCCGAGCTATCGCCCGATACGAGATCGAGTTGGCGTATCAAATTTCTAGCGAAGGTCGCGAATGATTTCCCGGGCGGCGTTGGCTCCGGAGGCGCCTGTGAGGCCGTTCCCGGGGTGCGTCCCTGAGCCGCACAGGTAAAGTCCGCGGACGGGCGTCTTATAGCGGGCCCAATCCAAAACGGGGCGCATCGTGAAGAGTTGATCGAGCGCAAGTTCGCCATGAAAAATGTGACCGCCGCTAAAGCCGTAAATTGTTTCCAAATCCAAAGGCGTGATCACCTGGATGTGCTCGATGAGGCCGGGGAGATTGGGCGCAAATTCGGAGAGAGTCTTCACTACCGTATCGCCGAGGGCCGCGCGTCGCTCGTTCCAATTCCCTTCCTTCAAATGGAAAGGCGCGAATTGCACATGCGCCGACAGAACGTGTTTGCTTTCTGGAGCGAGCGACGGATCGAGAAGCGTGGGAATGGTGACGTCGAGATAGGGCGATTTCGAGACTTCGCCATACTTGCTGGCGTCGAAGGCGCGCTCCAGGTAATCAATATTGGGTCCAATGTGAATTCGGCCGGAGAGCACCTTGAGGCCGTTCTCAGAATTCTCGAGCGCTGAAAAGCTGGGAATGCCATTTAGCGCGAGATGCACTTTCGCGACAGTCCCGGATGCGCGGATGTTGCGGACACGAAGCGCAAAGCGCGGGTCAAGCTGAGTGGGGTCGAGCAACTGGAAAAATGTTCGTTTTGGATCGACGCCGGAAACGACGGCGCCCGTGGAAATCTCTTCGCCATCCTCCAAGGCAACTCCACGTACGGCGCCATCTTTCACGAGAATTTGCTGGACGGAAGCGTTGGTGCGGATTTCAGCGCCGGCTGCCCGGGCTGCATCGGCCAGGACGCGGGTGAGGGAGCCAAGACCTCCGCGCGGGAATGCTGACGGGCCGGCGGGATGAGGATCCGCCGCGGCGCGCATGAGCAAAACGGCCGTCGAGCCGGCCGACCACGGGCCCATGGCCGTGCCAAAAATGCCACGTGCGGCAACGACGACGCGCGCAAGCTCCGTTTCGAAAAATTCAGAAACAAAATCGGCGACCGCCATTGGTCCCCAGCGAAGCAGATCGAAAATGCCTTTTTTGCCGAGCGAGCGGACACTGCGCCCCGTTTGAAAAAGTTTCCACATATCTTCCGGCGAAGGCGAATCGATCGCCGGCGGAGTCATGGAAAGGAATCCATCGAGAACCGAAAAAAGATGATCGAGCGTTTCAGATAACTCCGCGTATTTCTTCGCGTCCTTCTCGCTGTGGCGGCGAATTTCCGAAATTGTTTTGCTCCGGTCCTCGTAGAAGACGATGGATGCGCCGTCGAGGGCGGGTGCGAAGACGCGCGTGTCCGGTCTCAGGATTTCGCAGGGCAGCTTGTGAAATTCGAGATCGCGGGCGATGTCCGCGCGAAGCGGGCCGAGCGTGTGAGCAAGCGTGGAGGCATGGAATCCAGGGTGAAATTCTTCGGTGATTGCGCCGCCGCCGACCATTTCGCGCCGCTCGAGTACGACGGGCTTGAATCCGCCTTTCGCAAGGTAAAACGCGGTGATCAGCGCATTGTGCCCGCCGCCGATCAGAACTACTTTCTGTCCGATCGGCATGGCTAGTTTCTGCTCCCGCTCAAGCGCAACAACTTTGAGCGTTTCCAATTTTTGAGGATGGTCTGGCTGGCGATTCGCCCCGGAGCGCCCATGATGCCGCCGCCGGGATGCGTCGCCGAGCCGCACATATAAAGGTTTTCAACCGGCGTGCGGTAATACGCCCATCCAGGCACGGGGCGAAGAAAAAAGAGCTGTTCGAGCGACAATTCGCCCTGAAAAATATTTCCTTGAGTCAGGCCAAACTCGCGTTCCAGATCGAGCGGCGTTAGAACCTGTCTTCCAACGATCAACTTCTTAATGTTTGGCGCGTATTCGGCAATCGTCTGGATCACCGCATCGCCGAAGGCGTCACGCTGCTCATCCCAGGTTCCGCTGGAGAGTTTGTACGGCGCGTACTGCACGAAGCAGGACATGACATGCTTCCCGGCGGGGGCGACACTGGGATCCGTGAGGCTCGGAATGACCATATCAATGTACGGCCTACGCGAGAAATTTCCGTATTTGGCGTCGTCGTAAGCGCGTTCCATATATTCGACGCTGGGCGAAATCGAAATCGCGCCTCGCAGATGCGCTCCCGCTCCGGGGAGGCATTTGAAGTCCGGCAGCCCATCGAGCGCAAGATTCACTTTTCCCGACGAGCCGCGGAATTTGTAGCGCCGCACACTTTCGAGAAAATCGCCGGGCAAATCCGACGGCTCGAGAAATTTTTCAAAGGTGAGGTGCGGGTCCACGCTCGAAGAAATCACGGTGGCAAGAATTTCCTCACCCGATTGCAAGGCGACTCCGCAAGCCCGACCGTTTTTTACGATGATCTTTGCGACAGGCGCCTGAGTCCGAATTTCCACTCCTGCTTCGCGCGCCGCGCCAGCAATCGCGTTTGAGATTGCGCCTGTGCCGCCGCGGCTGAATCCCCAGGAGCGAAATGCGCCGTCAATTTCTCCCATGTAATGGTGAAGCAGAACGTAGGCGGTTCCCGGCGAGCGAATTCCGAGGAAGGTGCCGATAATTCCCGAGGCGGACATGGTGGCCTTCAACACATCCGTCTCGAACCACTGATCGAGAAAGTCCGCCGCGCTCATGGTCATGAGTTGGATTAGTGTGTAGCGCTCGTCGGAGGAAAGCCCGCGAAAGCGCTTCAGCAGAAAGTGCAATTGCCGCAGATCGCCCGGCTTGAGTGTCGTTGGATCCGGCGGAATCATCGAGAGCATGGGCTTCACGAACCGGCACATGGGCGTCATCATTTTCGAAAATTCGTCGTAGGCTTCCGCATCCAGCCGCGAGTGGCGGCGAATTTCGCGCTGCGTGCGGGCATGATCGTTCATGCGCCAGAGATGATTTCCGTTCGGCATCGGCGTGAACGTGCCATCGAGGGGAAGAATTTCCAGGCCGTGTTTCGGCAAATCGAGTTCGCGAATGATTTCCGGCCGCAGCAGGGAAACGACGTAGGAGCACTCCGAAAAAAGAAAACCGGGCACGATTTCTTCCGTCACGGCCGCGCCGCCGAGGACGTGCCGGCGCTCAACGACAATCACTTTTTTCCCTGCTTTTGCGAGATACGCCGCGTTCACCAGGCCGTTATGCCCGCCTCCGATGACCACGACGTCGTAATGCTGCGACATTCGCGCTCTCTCCGCTTCTCCCTGAAGTGGCACACGCCGAGTTCAGATTGATTGGCGAAAATGTCCCAAAGGACCTAAAGGAGAAGACTCGCCATTCTACTGGCGGCTGTGAAGGCGAGCAAGCTGAGGCAGTTCGATTCCTTTGAAGAATTCTTGGGACCAACTTGAAGCGACAATTTCAATTTGGGTATCGTTCAGTGCAAAACTGGGAAAAATCGCGTTAGTGTGAATTTGCCTAAAAGCCGCAGCTTGCCAGATTTCTCTGCGTTTTCTTAAGTTTCCGCCACTCTGGGCTTTCCCGACCGGGCACTGCACACCCTTGGCATTGCGCTTGCTTTCCTTCCCTCTGCGGACGCCGGGCGAATTTCGCCGCGCGTTCGATGCGCGAGGTTTGCCATGCATCGCAGAACTTTTTTGATGAATTCGCTTGGTCTTTCGGCTTGGCTAAAGACTGGGCTCGTCGGGAGCGCGTTCGCCGCGACCACGCTGGAGGAGAATTTTCTTTCGGCTGCTTCGCGTGACGACATTGAAGTAGAAGACGCCGGCTATTCCCAGGCTGGCGCTCCAGCACAGTCGGCGGCGGAACTCATCGAGCGCGTGTTCAAACGAGAGAGCGACCTGGACGCCGCGATCGCGACCTATGCTCCGATCGTCGAAACGTATATTCAGGCGGAGAAGTCCGATCCTCTAATGGGCACGTTACCGAAGGACGATTTCTATTTTCTTGGCCAAGCCGACTTCCGCGGAAAGACCATGAAGGTCCATTCGATGACTGAGCGGACGCATAAAGGCTCGATTCTCTGGTCCTTTGTTCCCGCCGGCTTTCTGCAAATGGCATTTCTGGATGCCGGCGGATTCAACCACGATAATTACGCGCTGAATTATCGTGGCCGCCAATTTCTGGGAGATGTTCGTTGCTACATTTTCGATGTAGATCGCACGGCCAAAGCCCACGGATACCGTTTCCGGGGGCGGATTTGGGTGGAAGATCAGGACTTATCCATTGTTCGCATGAACGGCACGTACGCGCCGCAGATTCATTTTTCGCTCAAGCGCTGGGACGACGAATACTATCTTCATTTCGATTCGTGGCGGACGAACGTGAAGCCGGGAGTGTGGCTGCCCTCGGAGATTTACAGCCAGGAATTGAGCCGCCCCGGCATCGGCGGAGGTCCGCGGTTCAAGGCTCGCACTCATCTTTGGGGCTACAGCTTGTCTTCGCGAAATCGCGAGGAAGAGATGAGCCGCCTTCTGGTCGAGTCGCAAGAAAGCGTAAAGGATGAGTCGCAGGACCACGACCGGTCTCCTCTCGATCAGCAGCGCGGCTGGCGCAAACTGTCCGAGGAAAATGTCTTCGAGGTTCTGGAACGTGTCGGCCTGGTCGCTCCGGAAGGCAGCGTCGAAAAAGTGCTCAACACGATCGTGAACAACATCATGGTCACGAATAATTTCGACAGCCGGATCGAAATGCATTGCCGGGTGCTTTTGACCAGCGACTTCGAAATGTTCTCGATGCAAAACACAATCGTGCTGAGCCGCGGCCTGATAGACGTCATTCCCAACGAGGAGACGCTAGCTGCCCTGCTCTCTTTTGAAATCGCCGATGCCATGGTTCCCAAGCCAGCTCAGGATCAGTACGGATTCAGCGACATCCTCCGGCTGACTCCCACGCAAGCGCTGAGCAAGCTTTCTTTCGTGGATACGCCGGAGGAAGCGCGCAAGAACAGCGAGGCGGCGCTGGAATTGATGAAGAAATCTCCGTACGCGGGCAAGCTTGCGAACGTTGGGCTCTTCCTTTCGCAACTAAATTCACAGCGGCCCGCGCTCAAGCAGCTGATCAGCGCGCGGCTCGGCAACCAGGTCTATTTCACTTCGCAATTGCTTCAGATGGCGCCGACTCTTGAACCTGCAAGCTTGCAGCAAATTGGCGCGCTTCCGCTTGGCTCACGCGTCAAGCTAAATCCGTGGGACGACAGCCTCAATCTGCTGAAGACTCACCAGATGGGCCCTATATCGCCCCGCGAAAAAATCCCGTTCGAGGTCACTCCGATCGATCTCTATCTGACTCGGTACACGGAGTCTGCAACAAACGTCGAACATTCGATCGTTCCGAAAACGGAGCTGCCTGGTGCAACCAAACCTGTGGACGAATAGGCCGCTCCTTCGCGCTCGCTCCATTTTTGTTGAGCAAAAATTCCCTCTATCGTCGCGCATTCCAACGCGGTGATTTGTGAACTTACCAGCAGGCTGGCCGTCGCGCCGCTAATCGCCCGCGAATTTCCGCCGCATCTTTTCCATGAGTATGGGATACTCGGCGCGGCGTTTCGCAGCCGTATTTATAAATTTTTGCCGGAGCTCGCCGAGAAAACCTCTCCATGCAGGCCTCCCTCGAACCAGCGGCATTCGAGCTCCCCGCGATCCCAAAACGACGATGGGCCATCGCCTGCCTTCTTGGCTTTGGCGTTCTGGTCAACTATTTCGATCGCGTCAATCTTTCCGTCTCAAAAGACGCACTCAACGCGGCGTTCGGCATTTCCGCAGTCACTTTTGGCTATCTCTCCAGCGCTTACAACTGGACTTATGCCGCGCTTCAGCTCCCTTCGGGGCTGTTGCTCGATAAATTCGGAGTTCGCCGGATTGGACGCATCAGCTCATTTCTTTGGGCTCTCGCTACTTTCGGCGCGGCGCTTTCCACGAGTATTTCCGGATTCTTTGCCGCGCGATTCTTCCTAGGAATCGGCGAAGCTCCCACATTTCCGGGAGACGCCAAGGCCGTTGGCTACTGGTTTCCAAGCTCGGAACGAAGCTTTGCCACCGCAATCTTCGATGCCATGGCGAAATTTTCTTCCGCGATCGGCATTCCGTTGATCGGGATTTTTTTGCTGCATTTTGGCTGGCGCTGGAGTTTCGCGGCAACCGGTTTCATCAGCCTTCTCTATTTCGCTCTTTTCTACGCTTACTACAATAATCCCAGCCAGGACGCGCACCTATCGAAGGCTGAACGGGAATTCATCGCTCGAGGCGGCGCGCAACCGGAAGACCGCGTCGTTGCCGCGAAGGGCGCGCCGCTTTGGTATCTTCTCCGCCAGCGTAAAGTTATCGGCCTCGCGCTCGGATTCGCCGGCTACAACTACACGTTCTATCTTCTGCTGACCTGGCTGCCGTCATATTTTCTTGCTGTGCACCACGTGGATCTTCTACATTCGGTCGTCTACACGAGCGTGCCGTGGGTGATTGCCACGTTCACCGATCTTTTCATCGGAGGCTGGCTGGTTGACGAACTGATTCAGCGCGGCTGGAATTCGATTCGCGTCCGGCAGGTGGTTCTGATCGGCGGCACCGCGCTCGGCCTGGGAATCCTCGGCGCGGCGCACACGGGGAGTTCGGCGGCGGCGCTCTTCTGGATCAGTCTTTCGATCGGAGGATTATCAGCCGCTTCGCCGGTGGGATGGTCGATTCCTTCGCTCATCGCTCCAAAGGAAAGCGTCGGAACAGTTGGCGGCATTTTGAATTTCAGCAACCAGCTCGCGGGAATTGCGGCGCCGATAGTGACTGGCTACGTCGTGCAGTTTACGCATTCGTTCGCGTGGGCTTTTATCGCGGCGACGATCACTCTCGTACTGAGCATCGCCGCTTATATATTTTTGCTGGGGCGAATGACGCCGGTGCCGGAGCCAGCCTGAGATAGTTGCGAATTGTTTGGGACTCAGTGTGCGGATTTGGCGGCGTACTGCTTCGTTTCCTTGGTGCGCGCGTTGAACACAGCGAAGCTGCCATCCGGCTTTGCAGTCAGCTCGAGAAAATGCCCGGCATCCGTCCCCTGCGGATTCGCGATGAACTCCGCGGGCACGTTGTGCGCTTCCCCGCCTTCGTTCGAGTAGTGGAGCTGCCACAAGTTTTCAAGATGAGGCGCTTTTTCAATTGTGTCCCAGACCGAGGGCGACCCGCCCTTGGTGGCGCCGTTATCCATGATGGCTACGCGTGGAGCGATTCCATCCACGAGTTCCGGGCTGTCGCTCAGCGACGAGCCATGGTGGGAGATGACAAAAATATCAATTTTGCCAAGCTTGTTCACAGGGCACATCAGCTCGCGCTCCTTGTCTTTCGTCAAGTCACCCAGATCCAGAATGCGCAGCTTGTGAAAAGTGATCAGCACTCCGAGTGAGCGCGCGTTTTCCGTGTGATCCGCGGCGGGCGCTTCGGTCGTTTTACAAACGGAATTTTCATCGCCTGCGCCCTCGAGAGGCTTTTCGATGAGGTTTCCATCGGCGCTGATTACTTTCACTTCGAGTCCGGGGACCGGCAACGATTCTCCGGGCTTCGCGATGATTCGTTTGTATTTTCCCGTGGCGAGCAGCTTCTGGTATGCCTGCCAGGCATCTTCTGTCGCCCCTTGGCCGGGCTCGCGATTCACGCCGTGATCGATGAAAGTACCGATGGGAATTTTCGCGGCGAGCTGCGGGACGCCGCCAGTGTGGTCCTCGTGGTAATGCGTGAGCAGCACGAAATCAATTTTCGAAACGCCGGCAAGCTTTGCCGCGGCCACGATGCGGTCCGCGTCACGTCCATTATTTCCGGGCCAGCCGGTATCAATCAGCAGCGATTTCCCCGCCGGAGTAACGAACAATGTGGATTGACCGCCTTCCACGTCTACAAAATAAATTCGCAGACCTTCGTGGCTCGACGGCGCAGGGGATGCGGTTGCGGGGCGCAACGCTGCGATGGCAAACGCCCCGCAGAGCAAGAGAACGAGCGATGCGTTAGGCGCGATAGTTCGTATGTTGCCAAGGGCAAGCCGACGGATTTTCATTTTAAGCGCTCCTCGTTAATTTTTTAGATGGGATCATCAAGCTCGCGCCGGCGGATTGACCATTGCGCGCGTCGCTCCCGTGGAAATTCCTCCATCCACAAGCAGCGTCTGCCCGGTAACGTAGCAGCTCGATTCCGACGCGAGAAAAACGACCGCGCCATCCAGGTCGCTTGGCTGGCCGGGACGTTTCATGGGGATGCGATCGCAAAGATACTCGACCCATTCTTTATTTTCATAGAGCACCTTATTTTGCTCGGTGCGAAACCATCCGGGAGCGAGGCAGTTCACCGTGATTCCGTGTTTTCCCCAATCGTCGGCGAGGCTCATCGTGAGTTGCTTGATGCCGCCGCGGCTGGCGCCATAGGGAGCGAGACCGGCGTAGCCCGCGACGGTCGTAACGGAACCGATGTTGATGATTCTTCCGTAGCCGCGGGCGACCATGCCGCGCGCGACGGCCTGCGCAACAAAAAAACTGCCGCGCAAATTCGTCTCGAGAATCAGATTCCAATCGTCCCAGGTGACGTCGAGCGCGGGCTTGCGGACGTTGCAGCCGGCATTGTTCACGAGAATATCGAGCTGGCCGAACGCGGATTCGGCGGCGGCGACCGCATTTTCGATGCTCGATTTTTCGCGGACATCGAGTTCCACGCAAAGTGCGCGGCGGCCTAGCGCTTGAATCTCCGCTTCAAACGGGCGCAATCGTTCGGCGTCGCGGCTTGTGAGCACAAGGTCCGCTCCCGCTTTCGCGAGCGCCCGCGCCATGTATTGGCCCAGTCCGCGGCTCGTGCCGGTCACCAGCGCCACGCGGCCAGAGAGATCGAAAAGGTCATGGCTCACGCGGCGATCTCCGGCGACAAGATCACTTTCATCAAATTCGGTTCGCGAGCGTAGAGCCGCTCGAACCAGCGCGGCCCATCCTGCAGCGGCGCGATCGCACTGATCAGCGATTTCACCTGGATTTTTCCCGTTGCGAGCAGCTCGATGGCGCGCGGATATTCACCAGCGGATGCGCAGGAACCTTGCAGCCGGATTTGGCGCGTCACTACTTTTTGCAGCGGAAGAGTCACTTCGGGGGAAATATTTCCAACCAGAACGACGGTTCCACCTTTTCGTACGTTTTCGATAGAAGCGCGGACCGTTTCGTTCCGTCCGACGGCTTCGATAGCCACGTCAACGCCGTGGCCCCCCGTCTGTTGGAGGATTTTTTCGGTTAACGTCGCATCCGAGAGAAATGTCGCGGTGGCTCCAGCGGATTCCGCAAGCTTCAGGCGAGTGGCATCCACGTCAGCAACGAAAATGCGCGAGCAGCCGGAAGCTCGAAGGCTTTGCAGCGTCAGCAAGCCGATCATGCCCGCGCCTAGGACGAGGGCCGAGGAGTCCGGCTGCAGTTTGGCGAGAGCGACTCCGTGCAGCGCGACGGAAACTGCTTCCAGCATCGCGGCTTCTGGAAATGAAAGTTGCTCCGGCAATCGATACAAAATTCGCGCGGGCACAGCGACGAACTCGGCGAAGGCTCCCGCGCGGCGGTAATCCCCGCAGGAAACGCCCAACACCTGGCGGTGGTCGCAAAGATTCACGTCGCCGCGGCGGCAATTCGCGCAAGCTCCGCAGAAGACCGTGGAATCGAAGGTGACTCGATCGTTTTTTCCGAAACCTGTTACGCCGGCACCGACTGCGGCGACTGTGCCAGCGGCTTCGTGCCCCATGACGATCGGCGGAATGCGCCGCCCGGAAGAACCGTCGTAGCCGTGGACGTCGCTGCCACAGATGCCGCATGCGGCGACGCGAATCAAGACTTCGGCGGGGCCGGGCGAGGGCTCCGGCACTTCGGCGATTTCGAGATGCTTATATTGCGAGAGGAGGAGAGCTTTCACGGGGCGAGTTGACCCTTCTTCACAACGAAACTCCGCGCTTCCAGGGAATAAAATCGTCCTGGCCCAGGAGTTCCGCTTTGGTGCGTTCTTCTCCGCTGGTCACGCGGATCGCGCGTTCGAGAATGGCTTCGCCCATTTTTTCGATGCTTGTGTCGCCGGTGATGATTCCTCCGGCATCAATGTCAATGATGTCCGCCATGCGATGAGCGAGGGTTGAGTTGGTTGCGATTTTCAGAACCGGCGCGATGGGATTTCCGGTTGGTGTACCGAGTCCAGTGGTGAACAGGACGACGTTGGCGCCGGCTCCAACTTGCGCGGAGACGGACTCAACGTCGTTGCCAGGCGTGCAATGCAGATTCAAGCCGGGCTCGGTCGAGTACTCCGGATAATCGAGCGCGGCGGTGACTGGAGAAGTTCCGCCTTTTTTCGCCGCGCCTGCGGACTTCATGGCATCGGTCAGCAAGCCATCGCGAATATTTCCCGGAGACGGATTCATCGCGAAGGTGGCGAAGACGGCGATTGCGCGCGCGGCATAATCGCGCATGAGTTGCGCGAAGCGGTCACCCACTTCCTTGCGCACGCAACGGTCAATCAATTGCTGCTCGACGCCGCAGAGCTCCGGGAACTCCGAGAGAATTCCGGTGCCTCCGAGCGCAGCGACAATGTCCGCGGAATAGCCAATCGCGGGATTCGCGGAAAGGCCGGAAAATCCGTCCGAGCCGCCGCATTGCAGAGCGAGTTTGAGTTTAGAGAGCGGAGCGGGTTTGCGCACGAGGCCATCGGCTTCCATCATTCCCAAAAATGTTTCGCGAATTGCGCGAGTCAGCATCGCCGCTTCCGAAGCGCTTTTTTGCTGCTCGAAAATCAGCAGCGGCTTTTTGAAGTTTGGATCGCGGCGCTTTACTTCCTCGATGAGCATGGGGACTTGCGCGTGCTGGCAGCCGAGGCTGAGTACGGTTGCGCCAGCGACGTTGGGATGGTGGATATAGCCCGCGAGAAGGCCGCAAAGATTGCGCGCGTCTTCGTGAGTTCCGCCGCAGCCCGCTTCGTGGAGCAGAAATTTGATGCCGTCAAAATTTTGAAACACCCTGGGGCCGGGGCTGGCGCGCTGCAAGTCGCTCAGGGCAGCGTTCTTGATCTGTTCGGTCTTGCCTTCGCGATAGAGTCGAGCGAGCTCGGACACTTGGCGGCGGTAAATTTGCGGTGCGGCGAAACCCAATTCCTCTTCAAACGCCTGTTTCAGAACAGCAAGGTTGCGGTTCTCGCAGAAAACGAGCGGCAGCACCAGCCAGTAATTTCGTGAGCCAACCTGGCCGTCCTCGCGGTGGTAACCGAGAAATGTGCGATTGGCCCAGCGCGAGGTGTCCGGAGGCGTCCAATGAGGAGCGGCGCTTTTGGACTCATGAAACGAAGCAGCCGCGTGGCGAAGATTGCGCGTGGTGAGCAAATCTCCGCGGTGAAGCGATTCGAGGGCTTTGCCGACGAGCAAACCGTACATGATGACGTCGCCTTCGGCGGGAACATCCTGGGTGAGAAATTTGTGCTTTGCCGGAATGTCGGCGAGGAGCGTGCAGTCGCTGCCCGCGTAGGAAATGGTTTCGCCCTTGCGCAAATTGGTGAGGGCGACGAGAACGTTATCGCGCGAATCGAGCCGGAGCACTTTTGCGTGAGTCGAGCCGTTGCCAGACATGAAGAAACCGCCTGCTCTGGAATTGCAGCCTACATTCTATCCAGCTGGGAACGGACAAGCCAGCGCCGCTGGTGTGTTCACGGAAGCGACCGCGAGTGCGAGGCGGCTTGCCCGCGCGCGAAGTTCGCACCTATAATCCGATTTCGATTTCGCGGCCCGCGCCGCGGCGAGTCTTGGAGGAAGCGTGCCGGTTGGAACCGCATTTCACGAAAGAACGCTGAAGCTGTGCGAAAGCCTGAACTACCGCGAGTGGTCCGGCTATTACACCGTCAGCGCGTACGAAACGCACCACGAGCACGAGTACAACGCGATCCGCAATTCGAGCGCGCTGATTGATATTTCGCCGCTCTTCAAATATCACGTGACGGGGAAGGACGCCACGCGGCTGGTGAATCGCGTGATTGCGCGCGACATCGAAAAAGTTGCCGTGGACCAGGTGATTTATTGCTGCTGGTGCGACACCGAGGGCAAAGTAATTGACGACGGCACAATCACACGGCTGGGCGAAAACGAATACCGCTGGACGGCGGCGGATCCGAGTTTGCGATGGTTCGAGCAGAACGCGCTGGCGCTCGACGTAAAGATCGAGGACATTTCCGAAGAGACGGCCGCGCTCGCGCTGCAGGGCCCGACTTCGGGCCGCTTGCTAAAAGCGGTGACCGATGCGGATATTTCCAATTTGAAATATTTTCGGGTGACGCGCGGCACGATCGCCGGAGTGCCGGTGGATATTTCGCGGACGGGCTACACGGGCGATTTGGGATTTGAAGTCTGGATGCCATGGAATGAAGGGAAAAAGGTTTGGGACGAGTTGGTCAAGAATGGCAAAGCGTTCGATATTCATCCGGCGGGAATGCTGGCGCTGGACGTGGCGCGCATCGAGGCCGGACTGATTTTGATCGAAGTGGATTACATTTCGAGCAAGAAAGCGCTGATTGAGTCCCAGAAATTTTCGCCGGGAGAAATCGGCCTGGGAAAACTCGTGGATTTGAAAAAGGAAAACTTTGTCGGCCGCGAAGCGCTACTGCGAGAGAAGAAAGAAGATGGGCCGGAGCGGCGTCTGGTGGGACTGGAAATCAACTGGAACGAAGTGGAAGCGCTGTACGACAAGATCGGGTTGGCGCCGCAGGTTCCGGCGACGGCGTCGCGAACCGCTGTACCTGTCTATCAAGACGGGAGACAGGTGGGCAAAGCCACTTCGACGACGTGGTCGCCAACGTTGAAGAAGATGATCGCGCTGGCGTGCGTGAATCAGGACCAGTCGGCGGTGGGCGGAATATTGAAAATGGAGATGACAGTCGAGGCGGTGAGGCATACGGTTTCTGCGAGAGTGGTGGCGTTGCCGTTTTTCAATCCTCCGAGGAAGACGGCGGTGCCTGTGATTTGAAGCGGGGGCTCGCGATCCGGAACCAGCGAGGGCGGGAGAGAATAACTATTGTTGACGTTTCCCAGCGCAGACTTATCTCCCCAGAGTCTCCCTTCTACTTGTGCAGAGCATCAGTTGGCCTTGGCAAATTCCTCAACAGAGGAAAGAAGAGCGTCGAGGCTGGAGCGATCGAGTAATCTGCCGCGCAAGACGACGGCCCGAATTTTTTCTGTATTATGGATGTCGTCGAGCGGATCGGCGTCGAGCAAAACAAGGTCAGCAAATTTGCCAGGCGTGATGGTGCCCTTTGTGCCGAGTTGGCCGAAGAACTCCGCGGGGTTTTTTGTGGCGGCTTGCAGAGCTTGCATGGGAGTGAGGCCGGCCTGTACTAAATAGGCGAGACCTTCGTGAAGGCTGAAGCCTGGGAAAACGTTGGGCGCGGGAGTGTCCGATCCGGCCATGATATGGACGCCGGCGGCCTGCATTTTTCCGAGAACCTCGAGCGAGCGCTGGATGATTTCTTCGCGAATAGCGAAGTCCGCAGGCGTCGCGTGTTCAAGCTGGGCGTTCACAGCCGTCCGCCAAATCTGGAATTCTTTTGGCGGAATGTAGTTGATGCGGGCGTCGCCGAGTAAATTTGTCCGAGGCGTCAAAAAGGCAAGGTTGATGAGAGCGGAAAACGTGGGCACTTGCCACGTTCCGTTCGCTACGAACGCGCTGATTAGAGCGTCGGCTTTTTGAGGCGAATAGGAATCGAGGAGCCGACGCTGCCAGGATCTGGTGCGCGCGAGTTTCTCTTCGAGCGTAGCGTTGGGCGGATCCGGAAAAAATTGTTCCTTGCGAAGCTCGTCCTCCATGCTGGAGCATGCGAGAAGAACTCCGGTGAGGTGCTCGATGCTGGATTGGCCGGCGTTCGAGGCTTCGAGCGCGGAAACGCGATCGGGGACGTGCCCCACAAACCGGATGCCCTTGGCTTTGCTTTCCGCTGCAATGGCGAAGTACGCTTCGCGACCGAGCGCCGACTGAACTTTGAGGAAGTCCACATGCTGGCTGACGAGGAGGTCCACTGCGCTGCGGGCCTCTGCGGCATTCCTGACGACAATGGAAGGCTGGTAACCCGGAGGGTCGCCGTCAAGGTAAGGGCCGGTGAAGAAGATTTGCGGGCCGAGTCGCTTGTCGGAAGCAATTTCGGAGCGGATTTGCGCGAGGAATCCGACTTTGCCGCCCATGTCGCGGACCGTGGTGATGCCGTTGGCGAGGAGAAGCGGCAGCATAAATTGGCGGCTACCCGTGGGTTCGCCGGCGGCAGTAATGTGGACGTGAGAATCCGCGAGGCCGGGGATGAGGAATTTTCCTGTAGCGTCGAGAATCTGAGCGTCTGGCGGAACGGGAACGGAGCCGGATGGTCCGACGGCAGTGATGCGCTGGCGCTGGATAAGAACGGTCGAGTCCGGCTGAGGTGGAGCGCCAGTGGCGTCAATCACGGTGGCGTGAAGGATCGCGAGCGAGGAGGGTAGTTTTCGCGAGCAGCCGCCGACCAACATGAGCAGGAGCATGGAAGTTGCTATCGCAGGAATGAATGGGCGATACAAGATTCGGGTACGCGAATGCGCGATGTGCAGGGCGCTGGTGAGCTTGCGTAAGGCCTTGGGATGATTGGGTTTGCCAGAAACCCCAAAGGCGAGCTTGCTTGCGACTGGGCTTGAGCGAAGACGCTGCACTAGACCACCCACCCCGGGTGATTTGACGAAAGAGTGCGGAAACGGTTGAAAACAAGGGGGATAGTGTTTTGAGAAGAACAAAAGAGTGCGCAAGAATAAGAAAACATGGAGGTTACTTGTTCTTGGTGGAGCGAGAAGAGCTGATCAGCCGGGCTGCGGGGCGGAATAGAAGGATGCGGAAAATTTCCGCACCTCTTCCTAGTTTTGGATCGTACAACAACTGTTAACCGGTTGTCAATAGATATTTTGAAGCAATTCGAACGACCTGTGGAAAACTTTTCGGGCGTTATTTCGTTCGGGGATTCGGCCGCGGAGGGGCGATGTGACGAGCAATCGGTGACGCTGCTTAATTGTGGTGCGGAGTGGCTGGATTTCGGACTTGCGAAGAGAGATTCCGCGGAGCGCCGCCGAGGAGTGCGTTGGTTGCAGAGACAACGCGCAGCGTTTTGCGCGATTGCAACAGGCGGCGAGCTTGCAGTCTCGCACATGCCGTCAGTTCTGAAGGCGATTATATTTTTTGAGGATGGCGCGAAGCTGATCGTGCGGAAGAGCGACGACGCGATGATTGTTGATGCCGGTCATGGTTTCGGCGGCGACCATTGCGTTGATCACAGCTTCTTCGGTGGCTTGGACGGTAGCGGCAAAGACGGATTCCAGAAGATCGTTCGGAAGCATCTGGACGGAGACGGCGTGATCGGCGCCCTCAACATTAGGATTTGCGGTGGAGAATGCAATGAAAATGTCGCCGGAACCATTGCCGGAGATGGAGCCATCGCGTCCGAGGCCGAGCGCGACGCGGTGGGCGAGACGTTTGAGCTGATGCGAGAGGAGAGGAGCATCCGTGGCGACAACCACGATGATGGAGCCGCGCTCGGCGATGTCCGACGGGACGAAGGATGAGGCATCCTCAGGAGGAATTTCGCGGCCGACGGGAATCCCGGCGATGCGCAAATTCTGACGCGAGCCGTAATTGCACTGGACCAAAACGCCAAGCGTGTAATTTTCGCCCTTGATCTGGAAGCGGCGCGAGGACGTGCCGATGCCGCCCTTGAAGCCATTGCAAATCATGCCAGTGCCGCCGCCAACGCTGCCTTCCTCGACGGGACCACTGTGCGCAGTGTCAATCGCATGAAAAGCGTCTTCCGGCTTCACGTGGAAGCCGTTGATATCGTTCAACCAGCCGTCCCAGGTTTCCGCGACGACGGGAAGCGACCACCAGTAACCGGTGGGATCGGGCTCGCCATGGGCGACGCGCCATTGAATGACGGCATCGCGAACCACGCCAACGCTGTGCGTGTTGGTGATCATCACGGGGCCTTCGAGGAAGCCGGACTCCTCGACCCAGGTGGTGCCGGTCATTTCGCCGTTGCCATTGAGAGTCCACCAGCCGGCCATGACGGCATCGTTCATGGAATTTTTTCCGCGAGGAAGTACGGCCGTGATGCCGGTACGGACGGGGCCTTTGCCGATGACAAGTTTTCCATCGCCAGAGATGAGGGTGGTATCGCCGACGAGGACGCCAGAGACATCGGTGATGGCGTTGAGCGGGCCGGGAACGCCATCAAAGGGAACGCCGAGGTCGCGGGCGCGCGGCTTGACGGGTGGATTTTGCTGCGCGGGAAGAGCCGGGGCGGCGAAAAGAATTGCAGCGCAAAGAAGGATGAGCTTGTGGGTGCGAGGAAACATGGAATGGACTCCTCTCCTTGAGACGGGGTGAGAAAGCTGAAATTGTGACGCGCATTTTAACGCGAAAAGACGCGCGAGAGAGCGGAAGTCAGCGCCTGCGCGATGAAAGCGATTTCACCGGCGCTAAGAATGAAAGGCGGGGCGAGGAGAATATGATCGCCGCGAACACCGTCAACGCAGCCCTGCGTGGGATACGTTAGGACGCCTGACTCCATTGCAGCGGCACGGATTTTTTCGGCGATGGTTTCGGCTGGATCAAACGGTTGGCGCGTGGATTTGTCGCGCACGAATTCGATGCCGAGGAGGAGACCCAGGCCGCGGATTTCGCCGACGTGGGGATGAGCGGCCAGGGGAGCGAGAGCTGTGCGAAGAGATTCGGCCACGGGAGTGACGCGAGCGAACAGCTGGTGAGATTCGAGGTAATCGAGGACGGCATTTCCGGCGGCGGCGGAAACAGGGTGGGCTTGATACGTGAAGCCATGTTTGAACGCACCGGAGCCCTGCTCGAAGCCCTCGACGATTTTTGCGGAGACAAGAACCGCGCCTAAAGGTGCATAACCGCTGGCAATTCCCTTCCCGGCAAGAATGAGGTCGGGCTCGGCGTTCCAGTGCTGAACCGCGAACGGTTTGCTGGTGCGACCGATGCCGGTCATGACTTCGTCGGCGATCAAAAGAATTCCGTCCTTGCGGCAGATTTCCGCGATGCGCGCGACGTAGCCATCGGGCGGAGCGGCTGCACCAAGAGTTGCGCCAACGACGGGTTCGAAAATGAAGGCTGCGGCGGTGGAAGCGTCGTTTGCGCCGAGAAGAGAGTCGAGATCATCGGCGCAGACGAGCCCGCATTGAGGGAACACTTTGTTGAAAGGACAGTGGTAGCAAAAACAAGGAGCGATGTGTCCCCATTCGGGGAGCAAAGGCTGATAGGGAGCGCGGCGCGCGAGATTGCCGCTGACGGTCATGGCGCCGAGCGTGCTGCCATGATAGCTCTGACGGCGGGACAGGACGCGATACCGGCTGGGCTGACCGGTCTCAAGAAAATATTGGCGCGCGAGCTTGATGGCGGTTTCGGCCGCTTCAGAACCGCCGGAAGTGAAATAGACGCAGCCATTTTTGAAATTGGGAGGAGCAAGGGCGAGGAGGCGTGCGGCCAGACGTTCGGCGGGAGGGTTGTGAAATTGAGATGTGTGCGCGAAGGCGAGCTGAGAGGCTTGCGCGGAGAGCGCGGCGGCGATTTCCGGAACACCGTGGCCGATATTGACGACGGCGGCGGAACCCGCGGCGTCAAGGAATTTGCGGCCGTCAGAGGTGAAGAGCCAGGAACCTTCGCCGCCCACGGCGACGGGCAAGCCTTTTCGAAAATTGCGCGGAAAAAGCGATGAGTGTGCGGACATGCGAGTTCAAGGAGGGATTGTAGCAGAGAGGACGCGAGCTCCTCACGCAGCGAAGAGGCGCTGGAGAGCTCGGCGAGCGAATCGGAAGAGACGGAAGAGCAGGTAAAGCGAGAGCGCGAGAAGCGCAATGACGATGATCGCGGTCGCAAACGGGTGAGCCGAAGCCATCCAGGTGAGCCACACGGCGAGAACGTCTTCTCCAAAACTTAGCGCCCAATTGCTGAACGGTTCCGGCAGCGTATTGACCGCGGCGCGCGCGCTGGCTTTTGTGCCGTGCGACGTGAGTGCGACTCCGCCGGCAAGAAGCGCGGCGGCCCAACGCCACTCCGGCGGGGCGGAAACGGCGGCGCTGTACGCAAGAAGAGCGGCCGCGGGCGGGCGGATAAAGGTGTGGATGGCGTCCCAAATCGTGTCGAGGTACGGAATCTTGTCGGCAAAGAATTCGACCAAATACAACACCGTCGCGACTATCAGAATGGGCGGGTGTGAAAGTACTTGAAGCGAACCGGGAAGATGAATGACGCCAAACCGATCGAGGAGGCCGAGAGTCGCGACGGTTGCGTAGAGATTCAAACCGGAGGAAAAGCCGGCACCGAGTGCGATTCCCAGAGTTGCGATGGGATTCATTGGATTTGATGATAGCAAAGGGCGGGGCGCAGGGATGATGGAAGTGGCGAGGGGCTGGCAGCGCGGCGCACCGCGGCGGCGTTAGCCGAGGGAAAACGGTTCATTCCCCGGCCATGGGTGCTTTAGAATAAGAGGAGTGTGCGAGGCGCCCGTAGCTCAGCTGGATAGAGCATCTGCCTTCTAAGCAGAGGGTCGCGTGTTCGAGTCACGCCGGGCGCGCCATTTTTGTTAGCCCAACTTCCCGCGCGGAAAATCTGCTGCTTCAAGAGTCTGCCGCTATTCTGGCGTTCTCCTGGTCTTCAAGACCACGTTTGAGGTATTCACTGGGGTTGGCGCCGACCACTCGCTTGAAC
This sequence comes from Candidatus Acidiferrum sp., assembly GCA_035279745.1. Classification (GTDB taxonomy): domain Bacteria; phylum Acidobacteriota; class Terriglobia; order Acidiferrales; family UBA7541; genus Acidiferrum. The sequence goes on from DATEHE010000026.1 coordinate 133,364, forward strand.
GCTTTACTAAACGCAGCGTCGGACGCGTAACCGACCGACCGAGCGACGTCTATCAGCTTTTTGTTACGCTGTTCGAGTAACGGCAATGCCTTCTGCATACGCCACTCGGTTACATATTCCAATGGCGTTTGTCCGAGTAGCACTTTAAAACGCGCTGCGAAGGCGGAGCGAGACATCCCCGCCGCATCAGCCAAGGATTCGACCGTCCAGGGTGAATTCACACTGTCGTGAATGGCGCTCAGGGCGGTGCCCATTTGAGGATCGAAAATCGCACGAAGCCATCCTTTGTTGCGTTCGGGTGCCGACGCGAAGTGCGCGCGAAGCACCTGGATAAACAGCACCTCGGCGAGCCGAGTCGCGACTACTTCAGACCCTGGCGCCTGTTCTGCCATTTCTGATGCCAGCGCCTGCATTGTGATGTGAAGAGCAAGCGGGTGTGCGCGCTCGGCTTTAATCAGAATGAAGCTGGGCAATAACTGAGTGATCGGCTTGAGGCTGGCGCGATCGAAACTCAAGGACCCACAGACGACTGTCGTCGGGGCGCCCCCACCTCCACAATGAACGACGTTGCCGTTGGCCGTGGCCGCGATCTTGCGGAAAGTCGACCTCGGACGGGTTCGCGGGCTGTCGCGCAAAATGATCGAAGTTCCCCGGGCCACTAAAAAACAATCACCACCGGTGAGCGGAATCGGCTCCGGAATCCCTTCGACACTCAGCCAGCAGCTGCCGCGCGAGAGCATGGCGAAGTGCGCCAAATCAGTGGGTGCAGTCTTTTTGTCGGCAGGCGGGACTTTTTCATCGCTCTGCTTTTCCTGTATCAGGCTCCACGGGGCCGTGGCTTCGAGCCTGTGCTGACCGAAAGCGGTTACGTGCATCGTTCTGAAAATGTCTGTTATCGGGTCCAACTTAAGCTCCCATTTGGGACGAATAGACAAAATATTAGGACTCCCGGGCAGTACTCGTCCACCATCAAAGGAATCTACTCTAGTGTAGGAAATGCTTCAAATCTAGCGAAGGGGGCAGTTATGGGAAAACTTGAAGGTAAGGTTGCGGTCATAACGGGAGGATCGAGCGGCCTGGCGCTGGCGAGCGCCAAGCGATTTGTTGAAGAGGGTGCGTACGTTTTCATCACGGGCAGGAGGCAGGAGCAGCTCGATGAGGCCGTCAAGCAGATTGGCCGGAACGTAACCGGGGTGCGGGGCGACGCGGGAAATCTCGGCGACCTCGACCGTCTGTTCGATACGGTCAAGCGAGAAAAGGGCAAGATCGACGTCCTGTTCGCGAGTGCTGGCAGGGGCGAAGCCGTACCACTGGGCGAGGTTACCGAGCAGCACTTCGATGCGACCTTCGGCCTGAATGCGCGCGGAACGCTGTTTACGGTTCAGAAGGCGTTGCCACTGTTCAAGGATGGTGGATCGATCATCATGACCGGATCAGTTGCTTCGGTGAAAGGATTTCCTGGTTTCGGCGTGTATGCGGCGAGCAAGGCAGCGTTGCGCTCCTTCGCACGCACATGGCTCAACGAACTGAAGGGCAGGGAGATCCGCGTGAACGTGCTGAGCCCGGGGCCGATCGCCACACCAATGCAGGAAGAAGTTCTCACCAAGGAGGCGAAGGAGATGTTCGAATCCCTGATTCCGCGGGGAAAAATGGGGCAACCGGAGGAAATCGCGACAGTCGCGGTGTTCCTTGCTTCCGACGAATCGAGCTTCGTGAATGGGGTGGAGTTGTCCGTCGACGGGGGTTTCTCGGCCATCTGAAAACGCGTCGAAGAGCGTGGAACCCAGCATGCTGCGGCCCGGCTTGAAAATCCTGAAGCAGCACAAGGGAGTCGAGACCGTTCGACTTGAGGGGCGTTATCACCCCCCTTGTTCTCGTCGCGGCTTTTTTTGATCGCATGAGATGAGATCGGAACGATTCGATGTAGAGGAAATGGAGACTTCGATGGGCACTCGAGAGAATACTCAAATTGTGAAGGATGCAGTTGAAGCAATAGGACGAGGCGATAAGCAAGGTCTGCTGGCATTATCTGCCGAAGGTATTGAGTGGATTATTCCGGGCGAGTGGCCGCTTGCTGGCACGCACCGCGGCCACTCGGGAGTGGCGGACTTGTTTCAGAAGGCTTTCGAGATTGTGGAGATTTCCTATCCGGAGCCCCCCGAATTCGTAGCGCAGGGAGACCGGGTTCTGGTGCTGGGCGTCAGCAGGGGGAGAGTGAAAGCTACGAATAGAACGTTCGAGGACCATTTTGTCTTCGCCATCACTGTTCGGGATCGCAAATTGACGAACATCCGGGAGTATATCGACACGGAAACACTGGCGCGGGGTTTCGAGATGGCCGCGAGCCCAAGGGCTGTACGCATCGAGACCGGTACCACACGAAACGATTCGTAAGGTCAACAAAAGTGTTCGTATAGCAAGGCGTCGCAGGCTATCCCGTCGTGGCCACGGATCGCGCCGATCCAACACGGCGAGGCGCCGTAATTGCACGAGCTCGGGCCAGCTCCCGCCCAATTCAAGGTTGAGATAAGTGATGCGATTGCTTGCAAGCGACATTAGCGCCGGCAATTAGAATTTTATGCAGAGCTTTTTCTAAGCAGAGGGTCGCGTGTTCGAGTCACGCCAGGCGCGCCATTTCAAATAATCGCAGATTCCTGGTTTGCACTTTATGATAGAGCGGCAGTTATTAGGAGGCCGCCTATGGCAATTTTCCTCGTATTCGTGTTCTTAATGTCCAGCGGCTTCATGACTTCGCTGAGCCGCGCTCCCGAGAACCGGCCGGCTTTACGCAAGATCGCGGAGTTCGAGTTGCCGGGTCCGCCGGGGAAGCGGTTCGACTACCTGACGATTGACGCGGACGATCACTATCTGATTTCAGCGCATCTCGGCGCTGGTCAGACATATATCATCGACCTGCCCACGAATCGCGTGGTTGCGACGGTAAAAGACACGCCTGGCGCGGAAGGCGTCGAGTATGTTCCGGAATTGAAAAAGGTGTACACGTCGAACGCGGGCGACAACACGATTGGCGTGATTGATTTGCGAACCATGAAAGTGGTGAAGAAGTTGCGGACGGAGCGCAAGCCAGACGGCGGTGCCTATGCTGCGCCATTTCACAAGCTGTACGTTTCCGACGAGCGCGGGATGGCGGAAACCGTCGTGGACGTCACCAAGGACGAAATCATAAAAACGTTGCACTTCGAGAGTGAGACGGGAATGCCGCGATACGACCCCGTCGCGCGCAAGGTCTACGTGAATCTGCAGGACCAAAACCTGCTCGCCGTGATTGACCCAAGCACGGACGAGGTGGAGGCGAAATATCCTGTCGGCCGCTGCCGCGGCAATCACGGAATGGCGCTTGACCCGGAGCACCACCGCGCGTTTCTTTCGTGCGAAGGAAATGAGCTGATGACGGTCTTTGACCTGGATACGGATAAGCCGATCGCGTATCTTCCGATGGCAGAAGACCCGGACGTAATCAAGTTCGATTCCGGCTTGCGCAGGATTTATGCGGCATGTTACAGCGGCGCCATTTCTATTTTTCATGAAGACGGCGCAAACCATTTCACCAAAATCGAGGACTTCAAAGTGCAGCACGCCGTGCACAGCCTGGCGATCGACCAGGAAACCCATCGTGTGTATACGCCGGAACAAGAAGACGACGGAAGGCCCGCAGCGAAGATGGTGGTCTACGAAGCGCTGCCGGACCGCTAGAAGTGAGTTCCCGGCGCGCGTAGATCAATTGCTTATTCTCGCAAGTCGAGTGCTGGCCGCAGTATGCGTTGGCTGGCTTCTGCTGTTTGCTCAGAGCAGCCACGGAGAACCCTCCCGGGCACAATCGGCGGGCGAGGCGACGGTGACTCAGGCACAAGCGGAGAGCGTCGAGCATGCCCCGCTATTGGATGGGACTCTGAACGATCCGCTCTGGCAAAGTGCGAAACCTATCGATCAATTCCGCCAGCAGGAACCTCACGAAGGCATTCCGGCGACTGAAAAAACGGAAGTGCGCATTCTTTATACACGTCGTGCGGTTTATTTCGGGATTCATTGCTTCGACGCTGAGCCGGGAAGGATTGTAGCCACCGAGCTCAGACGCGACGTCAGTCAACAGTTGGACGATCATTTCGAAATCATGATCGATTCGAATCATGACCGTCAAAACGCTTACGTCTTCCAGATCAACCCGTTGGGAACACAAATGGACGGCCTTGTCGTTGAGGAACAAGGTGCGCAGGACGGTGGAGACTTCGACCCCGGTTGGGATGGGGTTTGGACATCGGAGGCTCGGGTCACCTCGGACGGATGGACGGCGACCGTCGAAATTCCCTTTTCCACTCTAAACATCACGAAATCGCAGGATGTCATTTGGGGCTTGAACTTCAAGAGATTCATTCGGCGAAAGAACGAAGAAGATCTTTGGGCGGCCTACTGGAGAAGGTTCGGAATTACAAAGGTCTCGCAAGAGGGCGAACTTCAGGGGATTCATGACATCGGAAGCGGTAGGCTCTTTATCGTCAAGCCGTATGCGCTCGGAAGATACGACAAGATAAGCGGTCAAAATCCGTTGTATCCGCTGACCGGCGGTGTTGACGTCAAGTACGGGATCACTTCGAATTTCTTGCTCAATCTCACGGGAAATACCGACTTCGCTGATACAGACGTTGACCTGGAGCCCTTTAACCTTACGCCGTTCAAGGTTTTCATTCCCGAAAAGCGTCAATTTTTCCTGGAGAATGCCGGTGTCTTTAATTTCGATCTGGGGGATCAAGATCAGCTTTTTTTTACGCGCCAGATTGGAATTGACCCGGTAACAGGGCAACAGGTTTCCATCAATGGCGGGGCCAAGTTGACTGGCAAGATTGGCCGGACCGAGCTGGGGGTTCTGGATGTCGATACACGGTCCAGTGGACCAAACCCTTACGCCAATTATGGCGTAGTCCGCGTGAAAGAGTCTTTGTGGGCAGGCTCTTATATCGGAGCGATGGGAATCGACAAAAGGTCGGGCGATTCGGCAGACTCCTTCAATCAAACTGGTGGCGTGGATACGCGCTTGGTCTTTTTCAAGGATTGGTTTGTGGATGCGCATGCAGCCGTGACGCAATCCCCGGAGGCGCCGAGCGGAGCGCCGGGCAGCGCCAGCGACGTTGGTGCTTCGCTCTCCTACCACTCGGACTGGCTGGATGGCGCTGTTGAACGCCGGCGCACCGGACCGAATTTCAATCCCGAGGTCGGCTTCATCGAACGAACGGATTCGGATGAAACGTACGGGGATGCCACGTTCAAGGTAAGGCCGCAAATCACCGGCGTTCGCGAGTTGCAGTTCGAAGGATTCATTCTGCATGCTCCCGACACGAGCGGCCAGGTTTCTACTCAGGAATGGCAAGGCACGTTTCGGGCTGAGCTCAACAACGGCGGGTACACGGACGACGACATTGCCGACGTTTTCACACAGAGAATCACAACTCCATTGCACATCTACAAAAGCGTGTTCATCCCCAGTGGGTTATATCATTTCTCGAGACACCAACTGACGTACGGCTCGGCTCAGAATAGGAGGTTTACGTACAGTTTCTATGAGCGTTTAGGTGGGTATTACGGCGGCACGCTGAATGAATTTCGGATTCGAAGCGAGTATAGGCCGACGAAGAAATTTTCCCTGGCAGCATCCCAAACATGGGATCGCTTCATCCTGCCGCTGCCGGATGGGCATTTTTCTGTGGAGTTGGCCAGCCTTCAGGGAAATTACTCTTTCAATCGTTTCTTGACGTTCACCAGCCTCATCCAAATGGACACTTCGAACACCCAATCCGTTAGCGCCAATCTGCGCTTACGCTATAACTACCGTCCCGGCAGCGATCTTTACGTCATCTATAATGTCGGAACTCAATTCGCGAGCCTGGCTCCGGCAAACCCGGCGCAAGTCCGGGAGACGCGCTTCGCAGTCAAATTCACATATTCCTGGCAGCGCTGACCGCCTACCGGCACAGCAAGGGAACGCCGGTTGGGCTATGAGCGTGGTTGCAGGGGTGTTGGTGTCTGGGCACAGCGCGCTTCTATATTCGTAATTTCGAATATACTATAGCAGTATGAGCGACGCACTCCGGCAATTCAAAAGCGACATCTTTCAGGGCCTCGCGCATCCCACTCGCATTGCCATCGTTGAGCTCCTCCGTGATGGCGAGCAGTCGGCAGGAACTCTCATTGCTCGCCTCGGAATTGAGCAGGCCAACGCCTCGCAGCACCTGGCCGTCCTCCGCTCGAGACAAATCGTCTCCAGCCGGAAGGCTGGAAACCAAGTCTATTACTCGATCCGGGACCGCGCGCTGATTGACGTTCTGGACATTTTGCGCCGCTATTTCTACGCGCAGCTCAGCGACACGGTGCACATGCTTCAAGAAGCCGCCGGCGGAAAATCCAAGGCGCGCTCGAAGAGTCACCGATGAGCAACGAAGGCAGCTCCAAACAAGCACGCCTGGACGCCTTGCATTCTGCGATCGAGGAAGCTTCGCACGTCCTTCCCGCGCAAGGGCCCATCGGAGTCTTCGTTCATCACAACACCCTTCATGCGTTCGAACACCTGCCGTTCGAAGAGGCCGTCCTTCGCGCCGCGCAGTTGTTCAGTGCCGAACCGTATATGAGTGAAGCGGCCTATCGCGTCGAGTTGTCGCGCGGCCGAATTCAGCTTGTTGATGTGGATGCCGTGCTGGATCGCGAGGCCGATTCGCAGGTGTTTGCGCGCCTGAGCCGAAACTCCTTGCGCCGCGCGATGATTACCCCGGGAGTCCGCGAATTTGATGCGGCGACGATCATCTGGCGGACTGAACAAGGTGACTTGGCTCGCGATTTTCGGCGAGCTGCACTGCGTGCGCTGTTTGAGGCCAGTTTTGCCCGGACTGTGGCTCATGAAGAAGAGCCGGCTCCTCCGCGGCCTGTGGATGAAGTGATTCATCCATGGCTAATTCGGCTGTGCTCGGTCTTTCTGGATCAGGGCGCGGCGTACTGGCCAATGCCGAATCGCAAAGTAGGTTTTTATAAGAGTGTTCGCGCACTGTTCTCCCAGCGAGGCGGAATTTACCCTACTTTTTTAGTGGGGTTGGATGATGAATTCCGCAAACAAGAGCTCCTGTCGCATTCCGCCGCGGACGTAGTCCTCGACTTCCTGGAAAACCAATGCGCAGCGCAGGCGGAGTGGGCGGAGTTTCTCCAAGCCGAACTCCTGGCGCTCCCGGGGTGGGCCGGTTTAATGCACAAATTGGAGCAAGAGCCCACGCTGGCGCCGCATGAGGCGCTCCCTTGTTCATTGATGGACTTTCTTGCCGTGCGCTTGACGATGTCCTCGGTAGCGTCCCGCGCTGGAGCCGCTGAGTCCATTCCAGAGGAGAGCCCGCTCAAGTCTCAAGAAAAGCGCCGCCTGAGCCGTACTGCGCGCATTTACGATGCCGCGCGCGTCTTGAGGCTATCGGCGCAGGAGATAAACCGCCTCTCCGAATCGGAGTGGGCGATGTTCACAAAAGAAGTCAAGGCGTTCAACGGGTTGGAGCGCAGACGAATTTTGCACCTGGCGTACGAGCGCGCGCACGAACGCGAAATTCTTCGTGGTCTGGCGAGCCATCGGAAATACCGCGGATTGTATGACCAGCAAGGCCGGCCGCCCGCGCAGGTGTTCTTCTGCATAGATGAGCGCGAAGAATCCATGCGCCGGGCATTGGAAGAGGCAGATTCCCGGCTAGAAACATTCAGCGCCGCGGGTTACTACGGAATAGCGGTGGATTACAAAGGAATCGATGACGCGCGAGGCGCGGCTTTCTGCCCAGTAGTGATCAAACCCGAGCACGCCGTAATCGAGCAACCGAAGCCAGAGGACAGCGCGTTACTGGAGAGCCGCCGCTCGCGGCGGAAAATTCTCGGCCTGCTGATGCAAAATTCGTTTCTTTCTTCGAAGACGCTCTTGCGCGGATGGCTTTCTACTTCCGTGCTCGGATTGCTCTCCGCGGTGCCGCTGATCGGGCATCTCCTCGCGCCTCGCCGTTATGCCCTGCTGCGCGATTGGCTGAACCGAACATTCCTGCCTGAGCCGCGCACGGAGCTCACGCTGATGCGGAATACCGCACAATCGCAAACTGCCGTGGAAGGTTTGCTCACCGGGTTTGCATCGGACGAGAAAGCGGAAAGAGTAGCGAGCGTGTTGCGTCCCGCTGGACTCTCGAGCGGGTTTGCCCGTTTGGTCGTCATTCTCGGCCACGGATCCACCAGCCTTAACAACCCCCATGAATCCGCGCACGACTGCGGCGCATGCGGAGGGCGCCGTGGCGGACCAAACGCGCGGCTTTTTGCCGCGATGGCCAACCGCCCCGAAGTGCGTGAGCGCTTGCGAGCCCAAGGCATCGACATTCCCGCTGATACCTGGTTCGTTGGCGGCTATCACGACACGTGCAATGACGACGTCGAGCTTTTCGATTTCGACGCGGTACCTGCCGATCACCGGCAGGATTTGGAAGCGATTCGAATCTCGCTTGATAAGGCGAGAGCGCTGGACGCGATGGAGCGCTCGCGTCGCTTCGAATCAAGTACTGGAGGCGCCGATGCAGACGAAGCGCTTCGTCATGTCGAGGAACGCAGCGAGCATCTGGCGCAGCCGCGCCCGGAGTATGGACACTGCACAAATGCAGTATGCATCGTGGGGCGCCGCCGGCAAACCCGTGGACTGTTCCTGGACCGGCGCGCGTTTCTAGTTTCCTACGACGCGGCACAGGACTTGGACGATCGCAGTCTCTCCGCATTGATGGCCAGTGTTGTCCCCGTCTGTGCGGGGATCAGCCTGGAATATTATTTTTCATTTGTTGACAACGACCGTTATGGCTGCGGCACGAAACTGCCCCACAATGTCACGAGCTTGTTGGGCGTAATGGACGGGCACGCCAGCGACTTGCGTACGGGTCTCCCCTGGCAGATGGTGGAAATCCACGAACCAGTCCGAATCTTATTTGTGATTGAAACCAGGCCGGACCGTCTGGAAAAAGTCATAAACGCCAGCGCGTCTTTGACGCAACTCGCAAACAACCGCTGGATCCGGCTCGCGACGATTGACCCAGACTCTGGCGCCGTGCACGTGCGGCGAGAAAATCGCTTTGAAGAATTCAACGAAGCACTGGAGCGTCTGCCTGTCGCGCTTTCATCAAACGAATGGTACACGGGCAAGCTCCAGCACCTTCCGATGGCTTGGATTCAAACCCCTGAATCCCTCGCAGGAGAGGAAGCCAGGTGAGTCTTTCGCAAGCCATCCTGGTTTTCGTGGTCCTCGCTCCCGGCCTGGTGTTCGCAGTGTTGGCTTCGTTGTGGCTTCTGGGCTGGACTTTCAGCGAGCGTGTCCTCACTTTCATTACATTTCTAACCTTTCTAGGTAGCACACTCGGTGTCGCCTCACTGACCTGGACAGTACTTGCCTCGCCATCTCATTCAGCCGTCGAGGTCACCTTTGGCAGTTGGTTTGGCGTAGGCGACTACCATTTCCCGCTGGTTCTCCTTGCGGATCGCCTTTCCATGCCTTTCCTTGCTTTGGCCGCGGTTCTGTCGGGATTGATCGGCCAGTTTTCGGCTACGTATCTTCATCGCGAGCGAGGCTTTCTGCGCTTTTTTCTTTTGTTGCACTTGTTTGCGTTTGGCTCTTTACTCGCGTTCGCAGCCGGTTCTTTCGATCTGCTCGCCGCTGGATGGGAAATTGTCGGCATCACATCGGTGCTTCTGATCGGCTTCTTCCAGCTCAGGCCCTCGCCCGTTGAAAACGGACTCCGCGTGTTTGGGATTTATCGCGCCAGCGACATCGGTTTGCTGGTTGGTGTCTTCGCGCTGCATCACTGGGCGGGAACAGCTTCCTTCGTGCGCGGCTTTCCTTCTCTAACCGGCTCACAAACGGTCCTGATCACTCTTCTCCTGCTTCTGGCCGCAGCGGGCAAAGCAGCGCAAATTCCCTTCTCTGGATGGCTTCCGCGAGCCATGGAGGGCCCTACGCCTTCGAGTGCCATTTTCTACGGAGCAATCTCAATACACGCGGGCGCATATCTGTTGCTGCGTGCGGAACCTCTATTCGCGCGCTCCGTCCTCGCGTCTGGTCTAGTCATTTTGATTGGCGCTGCTACGGCGATTCACAGCACAGTCGTTGGCCGCGCCAGCGCTGACGCCAAGACTTCGCTTTCATACGCCACGTTGACCCAGGTCGGCATCGTCTTCATCGAGACCGGCTTCGGCTGGAAATGGCTTGCCGTCGCCCATATTTTGGGCAACGCCACCGTGCGCACCATGCAGTACCTGCGGGCGCCTTCCATGCTTCATGACTTTCACCAGATGCACTCCGCGATTGGCAGCGAGGTCTCGCAGCCGGGCAGGCAGATGGAAGATTTTCTTCCCGAGCGAGTTCAACTCTGGCTCTACCGCTGGGCATTTGATCGCGGCCATCTCGATACAATCCTGGACCGATGGGTGATTGTTCCACTCCTTCAAATCTCCAGGTTTCTCGCCCGGAGCGACGGTTTCGGAATGTCCTCGACCGTCCCCCGCCCGCGCAAAGTTACTCCAATTTCTCTTCAACGTTCCGCCGGGGAAGGCGGTGACTAATGCCCATCCCCGCGTGGATCTTCGGCTCGGCATTCCTCATCGGCGTTTCCGTCGCCGCGCCGTGGCTCGGCGCACTCGTTTTGGTGATGGTTCGCCGCAACGCCCGCGCCGTTGGCTGCATCTCCGCGCTGTTTTCGGTGATCGCCAGCGCGATGCTTTTGCGGAAGACGCCCGAGGGCGGCTCTCTGGATATTGCTTTGATGCTGCTCTTCTCGTGTCTCGCACTCGGCGCGCTTCTCGTGCTTCCGCGCCGTGACTGCACGATTCTCACAACCGCCGGCATCCTGTTTCTCCTCGGCTCCACTCTCTTGGCCTACTCGACGGAGAATCTGCTTGTGTTTCTCGCCGCCTGGGTCTTCTCGGAACTTCCGTTTCTTTTTGCCCGATGGTTTGGCTCGCGATCCTGGCGCCCGCTGGTTGGACTTCTTCTCTCGAGCCTCGCGCTTGCTGCTGCGATTGGCCTCATATCGGAGGCCACTGGACTTTCTTCGATCGCTTCTCTAAAAGGCCACAACCCTGGTGGCGTTGCGGCGTTCGCGCTGCTCGTCATCGCCGTCATTTTCCGCAAAGGCCTCTTTCCGGCTCACGCCTGGATTGCCGATGCCGCGGGAACGGGGCCTACAATCCCCACTGCTCTTCTTCTCAACGGACATTTCGGCGCGCTGCTCGTTGCTAAATTGATCGTGCCCCTTTTCCCTCGCACCGATCAGCTTTTCCCTGTGCTTTCCTACCTTGCCGTCTTCACCGCGGTATACGTTGCCGTGCGGGCCCTCGCCGAGAATTCGCCGCGCCGCCTTCTGGCGTTCCTCGCTCTCAGCCAGTCTGCTTGCATCCTCAGCGGTCTGGAAAGTCGCACGGCAGAAGGAATGGCAGGGGCGATTGTGCACTGGTTTGTGGTTTCCATCTCGACCGTCGCGCTGTTCGGAATTCTTCGGCTGCTCGAGGTGCGTTTCGGCGAAAATCTTACGGCGAGCAAACACCTCGGCTTGGCGGAACACTCGCCGCGTCTTTCCGTCTCGTTCGTGATCTTCGGCTTAGCTTTGGTCGGCCTGCCCGGCACGCTCGGATTTTGTTCTCAAGATCTGTTAATCCATGGCGCGCTCACATCTCATCCCCTCGTTGGATTGCTCGTGCCCATCGCCACGGCCATGAACGCCATCAGTTTCTTTCGCTTGTTCACGCGCTTGTTCCTTGGCAAGCGCCGTACAGGCTTTACCGTTATGGCCGATGCTTTGCCGCGCGAACGCTGGGCTCTTACCGCCGGTGTGGTGTTTGTTGTACTAGGGGGTTTAATTCCCGGGGCGGTGGTAGTTCGTCGCTCCGCCGAAGTCCAAATCGTCGAAGAGGCGCTCCGCGCACCCACGCGCGCGCCAGTTTTCCAGCCAGCGAGCCCATCCGCGCCGCATCAGGTGCTGCCACTTCCCGCATCACTCCGCCGGCCCGCACGGAAACGTCACGCGAGAATTTGAACAAGGCAGCTTCCCACTTCATACCACCGGCGCCGCATTGAGTTTCGGTGATTCCGCTCTCTGCGGTGCCGTTTCCTTGATAAAGCACGATGCGGCAAGCACCAGAATTGCTCCAGCGCTTGCGATCCAGAGTGGCGCTCCAAGCCCATACTTGTTCGCCGCGGCTCCGGCCACCGCCGGCGCAAGCGCCCCGCCAAATATTTCACCCACGAGCGTGGCCAATCCAATCGCCGTCGCTGCCACCCTTGTTGGCACGCTCTCCGTTGGAACCAACACGAGAACAAGCGCCGCGATTCCCTGGCCTCCGTTGGCGAGAAAGCCGGCTGCCGCGAGCAGCCATGGGTGGGCAACCAGAAACGGTACTCGAAATGTGAGCGGGACTGTTGCCGAAAGCAGCGCAACAAAGATCAAGATTGGTTTCCGTCCAACGCGATCGGAAATCCACGGAAAGATCCATCCCCACAAAAACCCGCCCAGTCCGCTTGCTCCAAGCACCAGTCCCGCGAGCGTAGCCGAACGTCCCGAGACTTCCGTGATGTACAAGGGTGCGAACACGCTCATGACGAATAGCCACGTCATGAATCCGGCCGCGCCAACGCAGCAGAGCAGCATGTTGCGATAACGCAGTAGTGCGACATACTCTTTCAAGGAAGGTTTGGCGTGGTGCGCTTCACTTCCTTCGGCGTTCGAAGGCTCCTTGACGAACTTCCAAATCAGGATCCCCAAAATGATTCCCGGCAGGCCCGTCGCGTAGAACGCCACGCGCCACCCGTAGCGGGCAGCGATTTGTGTCGTCAGGACCGGGGCCAGCGCCAGCCCGACGAGCGCGCCCGCGCTCACAACGATCCCGATGTTGCGTCCGCGGCTTTTCGCATCGGACGTTGCTTCGATCGTGGAAGTCATCGTCGGCCATGTCGGGCCTTCGGCGAGCCCCAGCAGCACGCGAAACATGAGCAACTCCGCGAAGCTGCGCGCCAGTCCGCAAAGCCAGGAAAAAATCGAGAATAAGAAAACGGTCGGGAGCAAAACGGGCCGGCGGCCGATGCGGTCTGATACCGCTCCGAACAAAAGTCCCGATGCGGCCCACGCCAGAGCTAAAGCCGAAGCCAGTAGCCCGATCTGGCTGTGGCTAAGGTGGAGTTCTGGCGCAATGTAAGGTGCGAGATACAACACGCTCATGCGCGCCAGAAAAACGCTGCCCCAGGTGAAAAAGAAAAGCGCGACAAGGCCCGTTTGATATCGCTTGGTCGGTGGCACGCGTATTACCTCGTTTATTTCACTGCAATCAACCGCAATTCATTCCATGGGCAATCCAACGTAATTCTCCGCGAGCGTAACCGCGGCCCCGCGCGAACTGGTTACGTAGTCGAGCTCGGCGACTTGCCTTCGCTGATCGAACTCGTTTTCTTCAAAGAAACGGTGGAGCATCGAGGTCATCCACCAGGAAAAACGCTGCACTTTCCACACGCGACGTAAGCACATCTCCGAGTAGCGATCGAGAAGCGCCGTTTTTCCGGTGGCGTAATATTCGGCCAGCGCGTTCGAAAGTACGCGCACGTCCGCCACCGCCAGGTTGAGCCCCTTCGCTCCAGTTGGTGGGACTATGTGAGCGGCGTCGCCTGCAAGAAACAGTCTTCCCTGCTGCATCGGCTCGGCCACAAAACTGCGCATCCCAGTAATTCCCTTCTGAAGCACAGGCCCTTCTGTCAGCTTCCATCCGTCTTCGGTACCCAGTCGGATCTGCAATTCCTCCCAGATTCTCTCATTCGGCCATTCCGCGAGATCTTCATTCGGCGAACATTGCACGTATAAGCGGGAAATTTCAGGCGAACGCATGCTGAGGAGCGCAAAGCCGCGCTCGTGGTAGGCATAAATCAATTCTTCGGAAGATGGCGGAGCCTGCGCAAGAATGCCCAGCCAGGCGAAGGGATAGACACGCTCGAAAATTCGCAATTCACCCTTGGCGATTGCATTCCGGCAAACTCCGTGAAACCCATCGCACCCCGCGATGAAATCGCACTTCAATTCTTCCGGTCTGCCCTCTTTGCGGAAGTGGATTGTCGGCTGTGCGCCATTCCAGTCTTTTGGCTGTACATCCTCAATCTCGAAGAACAACTGTCCGTGCGCCGCTAGCCGCGCCTCGATCAAATCCTTGATGACTTCCCGCTGCGAATAAACCATCACGGCTCTGCCGCCCGCCAGCTCCGTGAAATCGATCCGGTGTCGCTTTCCGAGAAATTGCAATTGAATGCCGTGATGAATAAGCCCCTGCCGCATCATTCGCGCGCCGACTCCGGCTTCGTTCAGCAGGTCCACGGTATTTTGTTCGAGGATTCCTGCCCGCACGCGTTCCTCGACGTACTCGCGATTGTGCGTTTCCAGAACTACGGACTCGATTCCACGTAGATGCAGAAGGTGGGAAAGCACCAGCCCAGCCGGCCCGGCGCCGATGATGCCGACTTGCGTTTTCACCTGGAACAGTCCTCAGTGTGGGAGGGCGCTTCGCAAACAATTCATGCGCGCACCTGCGCAATCACTTCCTGCGCGATGTGAAACGCGTGATTCGCAGCGGGCAAGCCGCAATAGAGCGCGCTCTGCAGCAGCACTTCGCTGATTTGTTCTTTCGTGACGCCGATGTGCAGTGCGGCCCGCAAATGCATGCGCAGTTCCTCTGGCCGGTTTAGCGCCACCATCATCGCCAGTGTAAGCATGCTGCGCGTTTCTTTCGGCAAGCCCGGCCTGCTCCAGATTTCCCCCCACGCGTACCGCGTCAGCAAATCCTGGAATGCCTCGCTGAACTCGTTCCGGCTCTTGAGTGTTCCTTCGACGTGCGCATCACCGAGCACGGCTCGTCTTGTCTTCATCCCCTGTTCATAGCGTTCGCGTTCATCCATTCGCGGGCCTCCTGGAAACTTGAATTCAGTGCGGCAAATACACTTATGCGGGGCAGATGCACGCGTACGCGACAAATAGACGTGTGCGCACAAACGCCGACAGACATCGTGCCGCAGCGTTTACTCTTATGCAAACTTATGTATGCTCCAAAGCCTGCGCCTTCACCAGGCTCCGCCCATTAGAAAGAATACTTCAGTGAGAACTGCAATTGCCGCGGATTGAACATTGTTCGTGGCCCGCCAAACAGTGGATTCGCCACCGGCGGTCCGGCCAATGGGCAGCCCGTATCCTGCAGCTTTTGAATTGCGATCGAAGCTGCGTCTTTGTAGTGGCTCGGGACCGGTCCGCAGAAGTTGTAGGTTCCATAGACGGAAGTCACTTCATTGACGTTGGCACGGTTCAGCGCGTTGAAGGCGTCCACGGCGAGTTCAATCTGTTGATGCTCGTGGAACTTGAAGTATCTCGAGAGGCGCAAGTCCCACGTCACCAGGGAATCTCCCCAGTAGGTGTTTCGCGCGGCGTTTCCGACGCGATCCGTGACCGGATTTGTATCGCCATTGGCGTCGAAACCAACGAACATTGTGAATGGACGCCCGGACTGCGCTGTGATTATGCTGCTGAACTGGAAATTCCGCGCGAAGGAATCCTGCGGGGCGTTGGCTGTGAAGTTAGCGATGAACCGGTTTCGGATATCCTGATTCGAATTGGCGCGTTCCAGCGGGCGCTTGTAAAGATCCTGCGGTGTACTGACGAATGTCGTGAACGTGCCGTCGTCCAGCGTCTTCGAGAAAGTGTAGTTTGCGCTGAGGTGGAAGTAATCACCCAAGTGCTGGGTAACGGCCAATGTCAAACCATGGTAGATGCTGTTCCCACTGTTGTCCGTGTAATACAACAAGCCAGCCGGATATAGCACTCCGTTGTTGAAATAATCTTTTCCGGCCGGCCAACCCGGCAGCGGTGTGCCGCCTGGTGCACACTGATATGGTCCGGTGGAGACTCCGGATACGGGGCAGACATTCAGGTTTTCCGCTCGAACGATTTTGTGCGCACTCACGAACAAATAACCGGCGCTCAAAACAATTCCCTTTCCGAGCTCGCGATCAATTTGCAGGTTTGCTTGCTGGGAATACGGAATTTTACTGGCGCGATCCACCAATCCATCACCAACCGTCGTGGGAACCAAAGTGTTGTTGGGGACCAGGTAATTTCCGTTGAGGATCATGTCCACAGCAGCGTTCGCGGGCGACGGTGCTCCCGGTATCCCGAAGGGCAGCTGGTTGAGCGTCCAAGTCGCCGTATCCGCGCCCTGCCGTACACCTTGCTGCGGGTTTGTGAAGCCAGGCAGAGGCAGCCCAGGTATAGTCGCAGGCCTTTGCGGCTGGGTGATGAAAAGGAACGAAAGATTGTAACGGTCGTCGAACAAGCCGAATCCAGCACGTACGACTGTCTTCCGGTTCGGTGAATAGGCGAGGCCCAACCTTGGCTGGAATCCTTTATAATCCGGATTGATTTGCTTCTGCAGGCCCTTCTCGAAATCGTAGCGCAAACCGTAATTCACTGTGAGCTTCGGGGTAACCCTCCACTGATCCTGGGCGTAAAAGCCATAGTAACTATGGTTGAGTGTCTCGGAAAAATTTGCTGTTTGCGAAGGCAGGTATGCGTTCTGCCAGTTTGTCGGGATGGGCGGCGGAAACGTCGGAAATCCGGGTTGCCCCGGCGCGGGCACTGCTCCGCTGCCGATTGGAGCGCCCCAGAAAACGATGGGCACTCCATTTTCGAGGTCTGCGGGATTGGGGCCAGGGGCCGTCGGGAAAGGAGAGCCTCCATTCAGTCCGGGATTTCCCGTTGGCGGAAGCGCAAGCGGGCACGGACCGTCAGCGAAATTGGAAAGGATGGGTGTTCCCTGGCTCCCCGCAGGTTTCGTCGAGTTCACATAATTCGCGAAGTCCACCAGGCAATTCACACCCGGCAAAACAATTCGCATCGGGGTGAATCCCGGCCAGATCACGAAGTTCTCGATGAAGTTCGTGTCTACGCCAAACTTCGCCAAATGGGCCCCCTTTACCCAAGCCACGGAATCCGTGGCTTGCTCGCGCGATTCGTAAATCGCATCCAGAACCCCGAAGTTGTGCCCGAAAAGGAGGTCATTGGGAATGTCCAGGTTGGGCTGGCCGGTCACACCCGGGAAGCTGTAGTGGCGGCGGCCATACTGAAAGAGAGCTGTATTCACAATCGATGGAGAGAGTTGAGAATTGACGGTTGCCACCAGATCCTGATCGCGGATGAATGCATTGTGTCCGCTGCTGGGCGCGCCGATTCCTCCTCCGTCCAAAGTATCTCCAACGAGGAGATTCAATTCCCGTCCGTCAAAAATGTTGTATCGCAGAGTGAGCCGGTTGTGAGTGTTGATCTGGTGGTCGATTTTGATGAGAGCATTGTCCGTATCTTTGGTCTTCAATACGTTCAGATTTTCCGCCGGCAGGTTCAGCAGCGCTTTTGCAGAATTAATCAGCGCCAGATCTCCCAGCAGCGATGAGGGATACGTCGGCGATTCCCCTCTTCTTTGCCCTTCGTAGTTCATAAAGAAGAAGGTCTTGTCTTTCTTGATCGGCCCTCCCAGCGTTCCGCCGAACTGATTTTGTCGCAGGGCATTCGCTTGCGGAGCGGGCTGCAATAACGATCGAGCGTCCGTCGCATTGTTTTGCAGGTAGTCGTAGAGCGATCCATGCAAATCGTTGTTGCCGGATTTCGTCACAATATTGACGATTCCACCCAGCGCTCTGCCGTATTCCGAGCCAAAACTATTGTTCACCACGCGAAACTCGCTCACCGCTTCCTGCGATGGAGTAGCTCGCTGCGAGCCTGTCGCCGTGTTGACGGTATCCGCCCCATCCACGGTTACTGCGTTGCTCAAATCGCGCATGCCGCCAAACGAAATGCGGGTCACTTCAAATTCTGTGATCGTGGATTGCAAACTTGTGCGGCCGGTGGAAACACCGGGAGTGAGCAGGGCAAAATCCGTAAACAGGCGCCCGCTGATCGGAAGGTCCTGAATCTGATTCGTGTTTATGACTTGGCTGATTTCCGTGCGCGTTGGTTCTACTGGAGGCGTTTCGGTAGTGACAACCACTTTTTCCGAAGCTTGCGCGACGCTCAAAGTCACGTCAATCGTGGCAACCTGTCCGACCGTCAGCACGATTCCCGTTTGCGTGGACTTTGCGAAACCCTTTGCATCCGTGTCCAATTCATAGTTGCCCGGCGGGAGATTCGGCAGAACGTATAGCCCGTTTGCATTCGAATCCGCGGAGTACGTGCGATTGGTGCCCAACTCCCGCAATGTTAACTTCGCGTTCGGAACAGACCCTCCGCTCGCGTCGCGCACTGTGCCGTTCAGCTGCGCGGCCGTCGTGCCCGCCTGCGGAAAAGCTGGTTGCGTCCAGACTGAAAGAATCAAGATCCCAAGGACGGCCAACGGCGAGAGGTATCGCCTCATGATTCACCCCTTCAGGAAACGATTCGAGACATGAATGCCAGGAATTCCAATCGCAAACACACCCCACTGGCGTGCAGGTCTATTCCTTCGAGTCCCAACTGTCAAGACATTAATCGGGCACACGTGCGAATATCGCTCAACGCGGCGTGCTCGGACTGCGCCTCTCATCCCGATGTGGCCGCTGCCACCGAAATCGAATCTGGTTCGCATCTTTACTTCACGACTAAAGAAAGCTCATGTGCAGCCGCACGAAGTTGCGGCAGAAACCTGTTTTGCAATTCTTGGATAGATACCCTCTGAGCATGCGTGCCGACGTTCAGAGCCGCAACCACCCGACCATTAGGGTCGCGAATCGGAACGGCTAAAGAGCGCAGGCCGGACTCCAGTTCCTGATCCACGACAGAATAGCCAGTGCGCTGAACCATCCGCAGAATCTGCCGGAGCTTCTCGACGTTGGTTACCGTTCGCTCCGTGAAACGTTTGAATTCCACGCGCGCCAGAAAATCTTGCAGCTTATCGGCTGGAAGCGCAGCCATCAACACGCGGCCCATGGAAGTGCAAAATGCGGGCAGGCGGCTACCCACGCCCAGATCGATCGACATGATGCGCGTCACGTTCGCACGCGCGATGTAGACGATTTCCGTCCGGTCCAGAGTCGCAATCGAGCAGGATTCGTGGAGGATGCGGCTGACGTTCTCAAGAATAGGCTGCGCCATTGCGGCGAGCGGCAACGAAGAGAGGTAGGAATGGCCGAGCGCAAGCACGCGCGGCCGCAGGTGGAAATGCCTGCTGTCGTCTGTAGCGGCGAATCCGAGTTTCGCCAGCGTGTAAAGGCAGCGTCGCACAGCTGCCCGTGAAAATCCGGTTTTCGCGCTGATCTGCGAAACGGTGAGTTCCCGTTGCCGTTGCGTGAACGCTTGAATTACGGCGAGACCGCGTGCCAGCGAAGTCATGAAATTGGGATCGCCGGAGAAAGCATCGATTTGCGCCGAGAGCGTGGGGTAACCCGCGGCCGCGGGATGCAAATCGCGGCGCGCTGATTCGAACGTGCCGGAACCGTTCGCTTGCTGTGCTCGCGCGCCCGCCGCGGATTGCTCGTGCGTACCCGTTTTCGGCGCCACGGATATCGATTCCTCGCGTGCAGTCATACCGTGCTTCGCATCTCGCTTACTTAGAATCTGCATCCGGGACCCCGGATTCGACCTCGCGGCAATCATGGGAATCTCCAGAAATGGGATGAATCAGAATTCGCGGCAATGCTACTCCCAAGTTGACCGATAGGCGCACAGAATTTCGATAATCGGTATTGCGGAATTTTTTTGAGGTGCCGTAGAATTCCACTCGGTAACTGACCGCCGAACCGGTTGAAACCAGAGGCAGAACGTCCAAGGAAGCTGGAGGGGAGGGTGAGATGGAGATGATTGCGGGTTACCGGCGGAACTATCCGGGGACTCAGCCACGGCACTTGCACCCTCCGTACGCATCTTCGCTGAAGCGAGCGCCGCAGCAGCCACTGGTGGCGCTGCCCCATACGCTTTCGGAAATTACGGGGCCAGTTTTTGAGCGGGAAATTGTGAATATAAAAGCAGCGGATTTGACGCGGCAGCATGCCGGCGAGCCGGTGGGCGAGCGAATCATCGTGAGCGGGCGCGTGGTGGATGAAAACTCGAAGCCGGTGGCGAACACGCTGCTGGAGATCTGGCAGGCGAACTCGGGCGGACGATACTTGCACGACAACGACCAGCACAACGCGCCGCTCGACCCAAACTTCACCGGATGCGGCCACACAATGACGGACTCGGAAGGACGCTACCGATTTGTGACGATTCGTCCGGGAGAGTATCCCTGGAAAAATCACTACAACGCGTGGCGGCCGGCGCACATTCACTTTTCGCTGTTCGGGCCGGCGTTCGCGACTCGGTTGGTGACGCAGATGTATTTTCCCGGCGATCCCCTGCTTCCCTACGATCCGATTTTCAACTGCACGGACGACGAGAAAGCGCGAAACCGGTTGATCTCGGTGTTTGACTGGGAGACGACGATCCCCGTGGAAGCGCTGGGCTACCGCTTCGACATTATTTTAAGCGGGCGAGAATCCACACCAATGGAAGCGCACGGACACGAAGGTGGACGATGAGCCTTCACGCAACCGCTTCGCAGACCGTGGGGCCGTTTTTCAAAATTGGATTTTCGTGGCTCTATCGGGAGAATCTGGCGGCGACGGAAGTTGCTGGAGAGCGGTTTGAAATTTCGGGCCGCGTTCTGGATGGCGATGGGAAGCCGGTGCCGGATGGAATTATCGAGATCTGGCAAGCGAACTCGCACGGAAAATATGCGCATCCGGACGATGCACAGGACAAGCCGGTGGAAAAGGGGTTCAGCGGATTTGGGCGCGTGCCGACGGATGAAGATGGACGATTTCGTTTTTCCACGATCAAACCGGGACGAGTGCCGGGACCCAACGGATCTCTCCAGGCGCCGCATCTGGAAATCACCTTGTTTACGCGCGGCTTGCTTCGGCGGTTGATTACTCGGATGTATTTTCCGGATGACGCTGGGAATGCGGAAGATCTTGCGCTGAAACTGGTCGAGCCCGCACGAAGAGGGACACTCATCGCGAAGACGATTGAAGGACAGCCCGGAAAACTCGAATGGAACATCCGGATGCAAGGCGAAGGCGAAACGGTTTTTTTTGAATTGTGAAAGGGTAGTCGCGGAATGCTATTGAACGAGACGGAGCGAGGAGGTAGTAAAGGTTACCCAGAAATCGCTCTATAAAGAGCGTTGAGAGAGCGAGCACCGTAGTCGTTGCGCCGCCAGAGAACACAGCAGCAGCCTAAGCCATCCATGTGAAGTTTCCAGCTCCTTAATGACTGCGTCAGGTCTCAGGACGATTGCTGCGACGCGCCAGGAACCTTTTGCGCATATGTCCCTCCAGCCGTTGACTACGAGAAGTTTGGCGGATTTTTCTTTCTTTTTGACTTCGGCCTAGTCCTAAGCGTCCTGGGCATTGAGGGAAAGCTGGCGGAAAGATTTGCACAGGGCTAGGAAGCGGGTACTAGCGGCGTACCATTGAGGAGAGCGGCGCGAAATTGGTAATCTAATCTTCCCGCTTCCCACCCTCAGCGAACCGTAGTGTACCGAAGGGCAAAGAATCATGAATGGCGAAAAACTGCGCAGCAGCCGCGAGAAATTAACACGTGTATTTCGATACCTGGAAGCGCTGAACCAGCACAGAAATCCGGCGAAACGACAGATTGAAGAACAGCCATGGAACTTCTGGCTACGCGACTTGCCGGAGCATCCGGCCGTGCAACGAGGGACGGTGCGCGCGAATGCGGGAAAAGCGAAAAATGAAAACGGCGAGGGCAGCGAAGAGCACGGGACAAGCTACGTCCTGAAAGTGCAAAGGCCCAGGTTGACGAGCGCGCCGGAGCCCTCCGAAGAAATCGCGGAGTGGTTGGAGGATGGCTGGGACGATCCGGCAAGACTGGCAAGCTGCAGAGTAAGACGCGAAGAAGCGGAGAAAAACGGAGAGGCGAAGTACGAACAGTTCGCTGAGGATGTGTCGCGCGTGGCTGGCTTCGAGCGCTGGAAGGCGGCGAGAAACGTTTGGGCGGACAAGGAAAAGCCAGCCCGGGCGGCGATGCGGCTATTCGAGGCGCTCTATGGGCTGTACGGGAGAATGGAGCGCGAAGGTGAGCGGGTGGAACTGGTGCTTGGTGATGGAATCCTGAGCTGGAAGCGAGCGGAAGGAGCGATATTCCATCCAATATTGCTGCAGCGGCTGCAATTGCAATTCGACGCCGCAGTGCCGGAATTCACGGTGGCGGAGGCGGATCATCCTGTGGAGTTGTATTCGGCGCTGTTCCAGTCGATGAACGACGTGGATGGACGCTTGATCGGAAGATCGAGAGAAGAGCTGGAGGAGCAGGGATTTCATCCGCTGCTGAATGGAAGCACCTCGGCGTATTTGAAGCGGCTGGTGGTGCAACTTTCGCCGCGTGGAGAATTTCTCGAAGAGCGCGCACCAAATACGGAAACGAGCGATCCGTGCATCGGCCGGGACGCGGTGCTGTTTCTGCGGGCGCGAACCTTGGGGTTCGCGGCGGCGATCGAGGGAATTTTGTCGGACCTGCGGACGCGGGAAGATTTACCGTGGTCGCTTCTGAATATTGTTGGAGAAGAGTTGCCGCTTCCGCAGGCCGGAGCCGCCGCGGAAACGGCGGGAGATGAAAACGAGCACTGCGGAGTCTTGCTGAGCAAAGCGGCGAACCCGGAGCAAGTTCGCATCGCGCAGCAACTCGATCAGCATGGTGGCGTGCTGGTGCAGGGTCCCCC
Organism: Candidatus Acidiferrum sp.; assembly: GCA_035279745.1. Taxonomy (GTDB): domain Bacteria; phylum Acidobacteriota; class Terriglobia; order Acidiferrales; family UBA7541; genus Acidiferrum. The sequence goes on from DATEHE010000026.1 coordinate 156,173, forward strand.
GGGAACGGGAAAAACGCACACAATCGGAAATCTTGTAGGGCATTTGCTGGCGCAGGGGAAGAGCGTGCTGGTAACGAGCCACACGACAAAGGCGCTGAGGATGGTGAGGCACCACATCGTCCCGGAGCTGCGGCCCCTTTGCGTGAGCGTGCTCGAGAGCGATCTGGACAGCCGCAAGCAACTCGAAAGCGCAGTGGGATCGATTGCGGAGCGCTTGTCGCGGGCGGACGCGGGGTCGCTTGAACGCGAGGCAAAAAGACTGGAGAGCGAGCGGATCGACTTGCTGAAAAAGATCGAGGACGCGCACAGCCAAATGATAGAAGCTCGCGCGGATGAATACCGAGACATTGCGATTGGCGGTAAATCGTGGGCGCCGGCGGATGCGGCGCGGCAGATCGTGCGCGATAAAGATGCTCATGGATGGATTCCTGGTCCCGTTGCGGCCGTGGCACCGCTGCCACTGGGAGCGGGGGAACTGGCGGACCTTTACAGGACGAGCGCGTCGCTTTCGAGAGAGGACGAGGCGGAACTCGCCTACCGGCTCCCTGAACTGGACGAACTGCCGAGGGCGGAAGAATTCGAAGCGAGCGTGAATGAACGGAACCGGCTTGGCATCGAAGATCTCGATGTACGACCGGATCTATGGGACAAGTCAGGCACGCCAAGTTCAACGGAAGAAATTCGGGGGATCGCGGAGGCGCTCGCGCAAGCGGTGGAACCACTCTCCGGGAAAGATAAATGGAAGTTGGCAGCGGTGTATGCGGGGCGATATGGAGGGGCGCACCGCGAGCCGTGGGAGCAACTCATCAGCCTGGTGCGGCTGGTGCACCGGGAGGCAGCGAACGCGCAGGAAGCGTTCGTGAAGTACGGACCCGAAGCATGCGGCGAATGCGCGGCCAACGAACAGCAGCGCACGGCGGCGGAAATCTGCGCGCATCTTGAAGGCGGCGGCAAGCTGGGATCAATCGTCTTGTTCACTCACAAAGCATGGAGCCGATTCTTGGATGAGACGAAAGTGAACGGGAAGCGGCCCAGCAAGCTAGAGCATTTTGACGCGCTGCGCCGGTATTTCCGGCTGCGTGGGCTCCGGGAAGAGCTGAGCTTGAGATGGGACCGGCAAATGGCGGCGCTGGGCGCCCCGCGCGCCAGCGAGATGGGAAAAGAGATCGAGAAGACGCTGATGCAGTTCTGCGACGGGCTGGAGGATTGCCTGAACTGGCAGGAGCGTACCTGGGTGCCGCTACAGAAGCTGGTGGAAGAGAGCGGGCTGCACTGGGACAATTTTCTTGCTGAACAACCGGCGGTGGTCGGGGCGGACGGCGAACTGCAGCGCATGGAAATCGCGGTGACGAAAACTCTGCCGCCAATTCTTGAATCGCGATTCATGAAGCTGAGACTCGCGGAATTGGAGGAGGAACTTCAGGAACTCACGAATCGTCTGAAGCTGGCCGCGCGCGGGGCGAAGGCTTCCAAAGTGATTGGGAGGCTCCTGGCCGCGGTGAGTGACGAAGACTCCAGCGGTTATCGCGAAGCGTATGAACGGCTACTGGAGTTAAAGAGCAAACAAGCGGATCTCGAGCTGCGGAGGAATTTGCTGGCGAAGCTCGAAACCGCGGCGCCCGCGTGGGCAGGAGCGATTCGCAATCGAAGTGGCGTGCACGGGCGGGGCGAGCCTCCGCGTGATGCAGGGACGGCGTGGACTTGGCGGCAACTGAACGACGAACTGGACCGGCGCGCAAGCGTGTCGCTCGAAGCATTGCAGGCAAGAAGCGAAAAATTGAATGAGCAACTACGGCGGACCACTGTCGAGCTGATTGACAAGCGCGCGTGGGCATCGCAAGCCCAACGGACATCCTCTCGCCAGAGGCAGGCACTGGTGGGCTGGCTCGATACGATTCGACGGATCGGAAAAGGGCACGGAATTCGTGTGCCACTTTTGCGGGCAGAAGCGGCGAGAAAGATGAGCGAATGCCGCGGCGCTGTTCCCGTGTGGGTGATGCCGCTTTCGCGAGTAGTGGAAAACTTCGACCCGCGCACGACCCGGTTCGACGTGGTCATCATTGACGAGGCAAGCCAGAGCGACGTGATGGCGCTGGTGGCGTTGTACCTGGGAAAGACAGTTCTTGTCGTTGGCGATCATGAACAAGTGAGCCCGTCGGCCGTCGGCCAGGACCTTGGCGTCATTCAAAACTTAATTTTCCAATATCTGCGAGGAGTTCCGAACGCCGATCTCTACGACGGACAAATCTCGATCTATGACCTGGCGCGTCAATCATTCGGAGGAACGACCTGCCTTGTCGAGCACTTCCGCTGCGTTCCGGAAATCATCCAATTCAGCAACATGATTTCCTACGATGGGCGCATCAAGCCTTTGCGCGACGCCAGCCGCGTGCACTTGCGGCCGCACACGATTGCCCACCGCGTTGCTGGATCGAGCCGGGACGGTAAGCTCAACCGCCAGGAGGCGTTGGCAACTGCGTCGTTGCTCGCGGCGGCGATGGAACAAAGCGAATACAGAAAGAACGACTCCGGCCAACCGATGAGCTTCGGAGTTGTGTCGCTGGTTGGAGACGAGCAGGCGATCGAAATCGATAATTTGATTCGCGCCCATGTGTCGCCGGACCGCTACGAACTGCATCGCGTGCTTTGCGGAAATGCGGCGCAATTTCAGGGAGACGAGAGGGACGTGGTATTCATCTCGCTAGTAGATACAGCTGAGCGCGGCTCGCTTTCGCTTCGCGACCAGGAACTTTTTAAGCAGCGATTCAACGTGGCCGCGAGTCGCGCACGCGATCAGATGTGGATCGTTCACTCCTTGAATCCCAACGACGACTTGAAGGCCGATGATTTGCGCCGGCAATTGATCGAGCACGCTGAAGATCCGAGCCGCCTGATGCGCGCGCTGGATGAAAAGGAAAAGCGAGGGCAATCGGCATTCGAACGGGAAGTGATGAAGCGCCTTGTCTCGGAGGGATACCGCGTCACCTCTAACTGGAAGATTGGAACATTCCGCATCGATTTGGTTGTGGAAGGGGGCGGAAAACGGCTGGCTATCGAATGCGACGGCGACCGTTACCATCCACTCGAAAAGCTGGCTGACGATATGGACCGCCAGTCGGTGCTTGAACGGATGGGATGGATATTTTCGCGTATACGCAGTTCGGAATTTCTGCGGAGTCCGAGTCGCGCGATGAAACCGGTTTTTGAGAAACTGGAAAATCTGGAGATTTTGCCGGAAGGAGAGGCGAACAGCAGCGCTGAGGAAGATCTTGGCGCGAGGCAAGTCGTGGAGCGAGTGATCCGGCGCGCGGAAGATCTTCGGAAGATCTGGTCGAAAGCGAACAGCGGAACGAGCCGCCCGGGGGCAAGAGTTACGGCCGCAACCGTCTAAGGCGCCATAGACCGTGCGTGTGCAAGAGGAATCCCCCACATTCTGAAAACCGAAGTGCGATCCACAGGAATCACCGCCGTCGTGCAACGCGGGAATCGCGCGCCCTCTCAAATTCAAAACAATTTTCTAAAACGGGTATTGGCGCTGCCCGGTTTGGATAGTGATCCATTTAATCTCAGTCATTTCGTCGGTGGACCAACGGCCACCTTCGCGGCCGCTGCCGGAATCCTTAACACCACCAAAAGGGACAGTGGCTTCATCGTGGATTGTGGGGCCGTTGAGATGGACCATGCCTGACTCGAGTTCCAGGGCGAAGCGCATGGCAAGCTGTAAATCGTTGGTGAGCACGGCGGAAGAGAGTCCGTAGCTCGAAGTGTTCGCGAGAGCGAGAGCGTGATCGGCATCGTTAGCTTTGCTGACAGCAGCGACGGGACCGAAGAGCTCATCGCGAAAAGCGGCCATCTCGGGAGTGACGTCGGCAAGAACTGTGGGATGGAAAAAATTCCCTTCGTATTTTCCGCCTGTGAGCAGGCGACCGCCAGCAGCGACTGCGGCTTTGATTTTTCCGTCAATCAAGGGGCACTGCGAAGAACGAATCAGCGGACCGATGACGGTGTGAGGATCGCGCGGATCGCCGACCTGCATTTTTTGTGCCTTGACCACAAAGCGTCGGAGAAACTCCTCGTAGATCGGTGCTTCGACGATGATGCGTGAACCGGCCATGCAAATCTGTCCCTGGTGAATGAAAATTCCGAAGCAGGCGGTATTGACGGCGTAATCGAGATCGGCGTCCTTCAAAATGATGAGCGGGCTCTTGCCACCCATTTCCAGGACAAAACGTTTGCCGCGTTTCGCGCACTCGACGGCGATGGCGCGCCCCACCGCGGAAGAACCGGTGAAGGAAATGAGCTTTACGCGGGGATCATCGTAGAGGACACGAGCGAGAGCCGGGCCATCACCAGGAACGACGTTGAATACGCCGGCGGGAACGCCGGCGCGCGCGAAAATATCCGCGAGCTTTAGCCCAACAAGCGAAGTCTCCTCGGACGGCTTCAACACCATCGTGTTGCCACAAGCGAGCGCGAAAGCGACTTTCTTCAGCGAAAGAACGACGGGAAAGTTGAAGGGAGATATTCCAGCAACAACGCCGAGGGGCCGGCGAATCGCAAGCGAGATCATTCCTGGAACGTCCGAAGGGAAAACGTCGCCGTGAATACGACGTGCTTCACCGGCAATGGAGCGGACGAGGTTGGCGGCGAATGAAACTTCAAAATGAGCTTTGCCGAAAGTCGATCCGGCTTCATCAATGAGCAGCTCGCACACTTCCGCTGTAGCTTTTTCCAGCTCGTCGGCGGCATGCATGAGGATGGACTCGCGCTGGGCCGGAACAGTGGCTGCCCAGGATTTTCTTGCGCCCTCGGCGGCGTCAATGGCGGCGCGCATGTGCTGTTCCTGTGCCATGAAGATGCGCGCGAAGGGCTTTTGATTGGCAGGATTGACGACGTCGGATAAGGCCGCAGGCGGAACTTCGATGTTTTTACCGCCGATGTAGGGAGTGGAAGACATGTTGCCTCCTGGGACGCCGCCGTTACAACGAGATTTTCGATTGCGCAGGACAACGGCAAAAATGCGCGCGCTTATCGCACTGATTTCTGCGAGCGGGAACGAAGCGATTTTTCTCCGGGGTTCCAGGAATGTCAAGCCGTTAGGCGGAACAGTCTGCCGCTATGGGCAGAATTATGCGGCACTGAAACAGGGCGAGACACAGTTGAGAAATCAACCTACCCCCAAATGCGGCGCGCCGTGTCCACGACGAGTTTGAGCTTGGCCCACTGCCGGTCCTCAGTGAGGAGATTGCCTTCGGCGGTGGAAGCAAAGCCGCACTGCGGGCTAAGAGCTAAATTTTCCAGCGGCACGAATTTGGACGCTTCGTCAACACGTTTAGCAAGTTGATCGGAGCTCTCCATTTGCGGAACTTTAGAGCTAATGAGACCGAGGACGACAATTTTGCCCTTGGGAATGAAGCGAAGCGGTTCGAACGTACCGGAGCGCGCATCGTCGTACTCGAGCAAAAACCGATCTACTTCGAGAGTCGAAAACATTTTTTCGGCGATAGCATCGTAGCCGCCTTCGGCATACCAATGGCTGCGATTGTTGCCGCGGCAGAGGTGGATTCCCAGAGTGACGCCGGGACGTCGAGCGGCGCGAAAGCAGGCGTTATCAGCTTTGATCGCTTCGTCGAGTGCGGCATCGGGCTCGACGCCGATTTCTTTCTTAATCCACTCGCGCCACTTTGCATCCATGTAATAGCTGTAGCGCGGCGCGTCAATCTGGATGTAACTGACGCCGTCTCCGGAGAGTTTGGCCAGATCTCTCTTCATGATTTCGACGACCGCGCCGAGCAGTTTGGAATGATTCTTGTAAATTTTGTCCGTCAGGCCGCGCTTGAAGGAGATTGCGGGAAACTGGGTCGCGCTCGGCAAAGTCATTTTGATGTCGCCAGGGGCATTCGCTTTCAGAAATGTCAATTCATGGCCGGTGAGGGGACGAACCTGCCGGAGCGTTTTCGTTACGATACCGCTGACCCTGCTAACGGGCGCGGAACCTGCGTCGCCGGCGCTCCAGGCACGGGCGACGGCATCGCTGAAGTCGAAGCCTTCGACGGCGTCGGTAAAGTCGCTCATGAAATTGCGACGGCGAAATTCACCGTCGGTGAAGATTTCGAAGCCGAGCTCTTTCTGTTTCGCGAGCACGCGCAAAATGTGCTGATCCTCGAGCGCGCGAAGCTGCTCCTGGCTACCACCCGCCTCCCGAGCTTGCAAGAGCGAAGGCGGCCTTAACAAACTTCCGATGTGATCCGCGCGATAGGGCTTCGCCATTTTGCTTTGAGCCTCTCTTCCAGGTCGGAGCCCTCGAACAGCTCCATGACAGTGCCAAAATCTGAGGAACTCACTGCGGCGATGTTTTGGTCCCCTGAACCGCACGCCAGACCGTCAGTACAGTCGCGCAGCATCGCAGCGAGAAAATTCAACTCACAATATGAAATTCACGACGGGCGTGCAACCACGAACTTACGCGATTGCAAACGAACTAGCAAAGTGAGTCGAACTCGCGGGCCTCGCATCGTCGGGCATTCCAATTGTTGGATGGCACTTCTAATTAGCCTTCGTCAATGATTCCTTCGCCCGAGAAATAACGTATGCGCGGATTGCTTCCGCATCCTTCTCGGATAGCTCTTTGGAGAACGAGACCATGCCCAAGGACTGGAGCGAGCCACCGAGGACCACTTCGCGCCATTGCCGCGTATTCGCAAGCAATGCGGAATAGCGCAGGTCCGGTAATACGCCACCACTGACCGCAACATCGCCGTGGCACGTCGAGCAGTAATTCTGATAGAGCGCCTCACCAGCCTTCACCGTGGCGGCGCTCGCTGCGGAAGCCGGAGGGTGGAGTTCGGGAGGCGTAATGGCCGGAAGTGGCGGGAGCGTCAGTTTTCCGCCTAACTTGTAAACGATGACGCGGCTTATGTTTTGCTTCCGACCGGACTTCAACGCAACCTCGCCAGTGGCAAGCGGAAAAACGCCGCCCCAGCCAACTTCCACGGCGACGTATTGCGTGCCATTCACGGTATACGTCATCGGCGCGGCCACGATTCCGCTTTGGGCCCCGGCGGACCACAGCTTACTCCCCTTCTCCGCATCGTAAGCTTCGAGATTTCCTTGCGCGGTGCCTTCAAAAACCAAATTGCCGGCCGTAGAAAGAACTCCGCCGTTCACGGGACTGGAACGGTCCACGCGCCAGACTTCTTTTTGCTGGATGGGATCCCAAGCGGAAAGATGTCCTTTGATACTCGCAAGGATCGCATCCTTCACTGCGGGATTTTGCGGCATTCCGCCGGCGACAAAATCAATGTCTGTGTTGTAGGAGAGCCGGCTTTCGTGAAAATCGGATCCGGCCTTGTAGAGGAAACCAGATTCCTGCACAGGAACATAAACCAACCCGGTTTGCGGGCTGTACGACATGGAATGCCAACTGTGCCCGCCAAGCGGGCCGGGCATCACGGGCGATGGCTTCGCGCCATTTTCGTAGCGCGCGGCTACATTCTCGATGGGGCGGCCGCTGGCCGGGTCAATGCTTTGGGCCCACGTGACAGTAGTATACGGCTTAGCGGAAATCAGCTTTCCCGTTTCACGATCGAGCACATAAAAAAATCCATCTTTTGGCGCTTGAAAAAGAACTTTGCGCGGAGCGCCGTTGATGGACACATCCGCCAGTATGATGGGAGACGCGGCATCGTAATCCCACGCATCCCCGGGAACTTCCTGGTAGTGCCACACATAATCGCCGGTCTCGGGCTTGAGCGCGACGATCGAACATGTAAAAAGATTGTCTTCCCCTTTGGGGCTGCGCACGCGCCGATTCCACGGAGTGCCGTTGCCAGTTCCGATGTAAAGCTGATCTAGCTCGGGATCGTAGACGATCGTGTCCCAGACCGTTCCGCCTCCGCCGTACTTCCACCATTCTCCGCTCCACGTTTTTGCCGCGTCCTTCATGGCGGAATTTTCAAATGGCTTCGAAGGATCACCAGGAACGGTGTAAAAACGCCAGTCGAGTTTGCCGGTATCCGCATCGTAGGCGGAGACGTAGCCGCGCACTCCCATTTCCGCCCCACCATTTCCGATGATCACTCTGTTCTTGACGACGCGCGGCGCGCCGGTGATGGTGTAGCGGAATTTCGGATCAATGGTGAGTGTTTCCCAGAGAGTCTTACCGGTTGCTGCGTCTAGCGCCACTAGCCGCCCATCGAGAGTTCCGACAAGGACTTTGCCGCTCCAGACGGCCACTCCACGATTCACGACATCGCAGCATGCATTGATGTCCCACTCCTTGGGAACCTGGGGATCGTAGGTCCAAAGCGTCTTTCCAGTGGCCGCGTCCACGGCGAAAACTTTGCTCCACGCAGTGGAGAAGTACATGACGCCATCCACGACGACTGGCGTCGCTTCCTGGCCGCGACGGATGTCCAAGTCCACATACCAGGCGAGCCCAAGTTGGTTAACGTCCTCGTCGTTGATTTGCGTAAGCGGACTGAAGCGCTGCTCGCTGTACGAGCGGCCGTAGCTCATCCAATTTCCGGGCTCCACGTCGGCACGCGCCATGCGCGACGCGTCCACGTTCGCAGGAGCGACGGGCGGAAGCTCAGCGGACTGGTTGCGGTTTGAACGGCATCCTGTGCCGCTGAGCAAACAAAGTCCGGCGACGAGAAAAGCAACTTTGTTCCACTGCATCGATTCACCAAGCATTCCTAGGCGCTACGTATATACACTGCGTCAGCGCGCTTTCCAAGCGCCCAGCGCGTCCGGTATTCGCACCATTGGGAACGGCTTGCCAGGATGGCAACGTCATACTAGCTTGGCGTCTGTAGAGAGTGCGATAACGCGTGAATGAACGCGAGCGCGAATTGGGAGAAGATTGAAAATGAAGACCAAGACCGTCAGATTTCACGAGTACGGCGGGCCGGAAGTGTTGCGATTCGACTCGGTGGAAGTTGGCGAACCTGCCGCCGGCGAAGTTCGAGTGCGCATCGAAGCAATCGGACTGAACCGGGCCGAAGCAGCATTCCGTTCTGGACATTACATCGAGCGCGCCGAGCTTCCCGCGAAAATCGGATATGAAGCAGCCGGTGTAGTCGAGGCAGTTGGCCCGAATGTGAGCAACGTCTCAGTGGGCGAAGCGGTCTGCGTGATGCCGTCATTTTCGATGAACCGCTATGGCGTATACGCGGAACGTGCGATTGTCCCGTCCTCCGCATTGCTTCCGCGCCCCTCTGGACTGAGCGTGAATGAATGCGCCTCCATCTGGATGCAGTATCTGACTGCCTATGGCGCGCTGGTGGACATCGCGCACCTTTCCGCGGGAGATGCCGTGATCATCACGGCTGCCTCGAGCAGCGTGGGAATCGCGGCGATTCAGATCGCCAATCATCAAAAGGCGGTTCCCATCGCGGTGACGCGGACCGCCGCGAAAGAAGCGAGGTTGCGCGAACTGGGAGCGGCGCAAGTTGTGGTCACCGAAAGAGAAAAAATCGAAGATGCCGTCCTGCGAGTTACCGCAAATCATGGCGCGAAGGTCGCATTCGATCCCATAGGCGGTCCAATCGTCGCGTCGCTTGCCGCGGCGATGGCGCCGCAAGGCTGGTTATTTCTCTATGGCAATTTAAGCGGGCAAGCGCAGAGCACCATCTTCCCTTTCGGACCGTCCGTGATGAAGGGGTTTGCGATGCGCGGTTACGTGGTGTTTGAAATCATTCACGACCAGCTAAGATTTGGCCGCGCCAGGAAATTCGTCGAGGAAGGCCTAAGAGAAGGTTGGCTGAAGCCGGTTATTGCAAGGACATTCTCATTTGAGCAGATCGTGGAAGCACACCGCTATCTGGAAAGCAATGCGCAGATCGGGAAAATAGTCGCGACGGTCCCTTGAGGCAAATTGTGCTGCTCAGGGAGCCTAAACAAGCTTTGTTTGCAGATTCCGGAGTGACCCGTCAAAACCGCAGTCCCCCTAGGTGAGACCCAGCAGCTTGCAGGCATTTTCTTTGAATATGAGCGGTTCGACTTCCGCGCGGAATCCAGCTTCCTTGAAATCCGCCATCCAGCGATCCGGGGTTATCAGCGGAAAATCTGTGCCGAAAAGCATTTTGTGTTTGAGCAAAGTATTCGCGTACTGCACGAGTTGCGGCGAAAAATACTTTGGCGACCAGCCGGAAAGATCGATGTACACATTAGGTTTGTGAAGGCAAACGGAGAGCGCTTCGTCCTGCCACGGCCACGAAGGGTGTGCGATGACGATTTTCATTTGCGGAAAATCCGCGGCCACGTCATCTAGGTGCATGGGGTTCGAATACTTGAGTCGTAACCCTCCGCCCCCGGGCATTCCCGTGCCGACGCCGGAGTGTCCGCTGTGAAATATTGCGGGCAGCCCGTGTTCGGCAACGACCTCGTACATCGGATAAGCCAGGCGGTCGTTCGGGAAAAACCCTTGCGCAGTCGGATGAAATTTGAAGCCTTTGACACCATGCTCCGAGAGCAACCGGCGCATTTCGCGGACGCCCAGCTTTCCCTTGTGGGGATCAATGCTGGCAAATGCAATCATGATATCGGAGTTTGCTTCCGCCACTTCCGCCACTTCCTCGTTGGGAATCCTGCGGCGGCCAATTTCAAATTCGCTGTCCACCGAGAACATCACGAAACCAATTTTTCGGCTGCGATAGTATTCGATGGTCTCCGCAATCGTCGGCAATTTTCCGGACTTGAAATATTTCACCTTCGCCTCGTCAAATTCCCGGGCGAACTCGTCCGAGGGTTGGTGGCAAGACACCTCTGCGTGCGTATGCACATCAATAGCGATCAGGTCCGCGGTTTTCATGGATTACCTTTGTAAAGTGCGAGAAGTTCGTCCACGCCGTGGACGATAAGATGCGGGCGCCGCCGGACAGGAAGATCGGCGAAATCTGCCGCCGTACCGATTCCCGTTTGAACCGCTACAGCCAACGCTCCTCCAGCGTGGGCCATCGGCACCTCGAGGGAAGGATCATCACCTACGACGGTTAGCTCTTCCGTGCGCACGCCGAGCCGGCGGGCCGCGCAGCGTAATGCCTCCAGCGAAGGTTTCCCGATAACGTTAACTATAGCTCCAGTTAAGTTACTTATCATCGCAGAAATCGCTCGCGAAGTTCCAAGCGCTTTGCCATCCGCTGTCGCAAAGTAGAGCGATTGCGAACAACTGTAAACTTTTGCGCCATTCCAAGCAGCGTGACAAGCAGCTTCCAAATCATCAAAAGTAAATTCGCGGAACCACCCAACCAGCACAGCGTCCGCAACCGGCTCACCTTGCGGAGCTACGATTTCCAAGCCGGCGCTGCGCAACGGCGAGATCAAACCTTCGCCGCCGAGCACGAGAATCCGTTTGTGACCGCGCCGCGAAAAGAGATCGGCGGCGCTTACCGCTGGAGTGAGCACCTCATTATCCCGAAGAGAAAATCCCGCTTCACGCAATAAACCTGCGTACTGTGCCGGAGTTCGAGCAGTGCCGTTCGTGAAGAGCACGAACGGGGCGTAGTTTGCCGAAAGATGACGCATGAATTCGAGGGCTCCAGGTAACGCCCGCAATCCATGATTCGACTTGTCCCCCAGCACGAGAGTCCCGTCCATATCCAGGACGAACGCGCGTGAGTTCCGCAGCCGTTGGAGCACCTTGCGGTGCGGTGCAGACAGTGCTTTGTCTTCCCCACGCCTAGGCATGCGCGCGCTCGCGACGTGACGAACTACGGAGCGTCAGCCGGAAGTCCGGCTTTTCAAACGTAATTTCACCCGCGGGGGGACGCTTTTGCAGTTCGCGCAGCAATTTCAGTAGTGGCTGTGAATCCGGGTTGTAATCCAGCTGCGCTGCGCCGGCAGCAAGCATTGCATCCACTTCCTCCGCCGGCATTGTCGCCCGCAACAGAAATTCTTCGTCCGATATCCGCGAATCGAATCGCTTGCGAAGTTCCGAGGGAGGCAACGGCGGAGGTTCGACCGCAAGTTCGTGAGCCCGTGGCCGCGAAAGAATCTGATCTTTGACGTTGGCATCCACGGGAACCGTTGGCCGGCCAAATTTTCCCAGGACATAGCGGATCACTTGATCGGAAACATTCGCGTACCGCTCGCGGCCAATGATGTTGTAAAGCGCCTGCGTGCAAACAATTTGCGGAAAGGGAGTAACCATGATCGGAAAACCAAGTTCGGCGCGGACCTGAACGACTTCGCGCATGACATCAGTAAACCTGTGCTCTAAACCGAGTTCGGCGAGCTGGCGCCTCGTCGTCGTCATAACGCCGCCTGCCACCTGGTGGCGCAAAAAAGATGCGTCGTACTCCTGGGGAGTTCCTTCCGGCAAATCCTCCGCTCGCGCCAATCGGAAAAAGTATTCGCTGACAAGCGAGAGCGAGCGGTCGTCCACATCGACTGTGTGCCCGAGTTCTCGCAAGTTCGCGACAATGCGCTCGGCGTTTGGCAAAGACGATCCGTTGGCGAGAGCTCCGCAAGCGACATGCAGGGCTTCGATGCCCAGCTCCAGTGCGGCCATATAACTATGCGAGGAAAGCCCGATCGTGCAATGAGAATGCAATTCCAACGGTTTGCCGCCCAACTGTCCGCGAACTGCTGGAATCAGCATGCGAGCGCGCTCCGGAGTCAGCAATCCTGACGGATCCTTGATATAGGCGCGGTCAATCTGCGGCGAGGAAGCAATCAGCGAGGCAAGTTTGGCGTAGAAGCCGTCGGTGTGAATATCGCTGATCGTGTAAGTCAGCGCGGCGATGACTTCGCGGGCGCCCGCCTTTTTCAACATTCTCGCGGAGGCCAGAATTGCGTCTGGCTCGTGCATGGGATCAAGAACGACAAATCGCTCAACGCCGTTGGCCACAAGCTTATCGTAAACAAGTTGCAAAAATTCGGGGTGCTGAAGTTCCCACGAGATGAATCGAAGCCCCGTGCCGATAAATTGCAACATGGTCCGCGGCATTGCGGCGTGAGCGAGGCGACTGCGCTCCCAGGGATTTTCCTTGTGAGTGCGAACAGCGACTCCCATATGAGTGCTTGACGTAAAATCCAGAGCGCGAAACCCGACTCGATCCATCACCGGCGCAATCGCAAGGATGTGCGGCGTCCGGAAGCCCATTGCACCCCAGAGACTCTGGTTGCCATCGCGAATGGATACATCCACAAGCTGCAAGTTCGCCATGTCAGATCCACTTCTTCACGAAAGTGCGGCTGCTGATGTTCAAGCGGCCTCGATCGTGCGATTTGCGAGAAGTTCGTGAAGAAAGGAAGTCGTTACTGCGCCATAAATGAAGTCTTTCTGGTTCACAATCAATTCCTGAAGCCCAACGTTGGTTTCTATGCCGTGAATCTGGAGATTGGACAGAGCCGCGCCCATTTTTGATATGGCTTCGGTGCGATTTGCTCCCTGGACGATCAGTTTCGCCACTAGCGAATCGTATTGCGGCGGCACGTTCGCTCCGGATTGAGCGTGAGTATCCACTCGTATTCCCTGGCCCACCGGAAAAACCGCGCGGCTGACTACACCAGGGCATGGGCGAAAATCACTTCTCCAATCTTCCGCGTTGATGCGGCACTCGATGGCATGGCCCTGAAACGTGATATCGCTTTGCTTCCAACGGAGCTTCTGCCCTTCGGCCACGGCAATTTGCTCCTCGACCAGATCCAGTCCACAGGTCTCCTCGGTGACCGGGTGCTCGACCTGGATGCGGGCGTTCATTTCCAAAAAATAAATTAAATTGCTGTCGCAATCGAGAAGAAACTCAACTGTACCTAGCCCGCGGTACCGCAAGTGATTCGCAAAGGCCACGCCAGAGCGGTGCAATGCATCTCGGATTCCGTCGCTGAGATTGGGCGCCGGCGCCTCCTCGAGAATCTTCTGATGGCGCCGCTGAATCGAGCAATCTCTCGTGCCGAGGTGAATTGTGTTCTCGCCATCGCCAAGGATTTGTACTTCGATGTGTCGGCCATGTTCGATGTAGCGCTCCAGATACAAACGGGAATCCGCGAAGGCGGCCTGCGCTTCGGCTGAAGCGATCGACATCATGCTTTCCAGCTCGCGGGCGCTGTTGACCCGCTTCATACCGCGCCCGCCACCGCCGCTGACCGCTTTAAGGAGAACCGGCCAGCCGATACTCTCCGCGAGTTGCCGCGCTTCCGCTGGTGTGCGAACTTCTCCGCCGGGCACTGGCGTTAGCCCAGCTTGAGTCGCATGGTTGCGCGCATTGAGTTTGTCGCCCACGGCGTTGAGCTGTCCCTCTGTGGGGCCAATAAAAACAATGCCCGCGCCATCGCACGCGGCCGCAAGCCTCGAATTCTCCGACAGGAATCCATAGCCGGGATGAAGCGCATCGGCCCGGCTTGTTACCGCTGCGGAAGCGACCGCCTCGATGTTCAGATAACTTTGCGCCGGACTTGCCGGGCCGATACAAATCACGCGGTCGGCGCAACGGGCTGCAACCGAATCGAGATCCGCTTCGGATGCGGCGAGAACTGTTTCAATTCCGAGATGTTCGCAGGTTCGAATCACTCGTACTGCGATTTCGCCGCGATTCGCAATGAGAATGCGCCGAAACTTCATGCGGCACCGGTAGTGATGTACATCAGCACTGCGCCTTTCTGCACGAATTGGCCGTTTTCCGCGCTGATCTCCGCAATCACGCCCTGCACGTCAGCATGCACCGCATTCATGAGCTTCATGGTTTCAATAATGCCAACGACAGTGCTTTCGTGCACCGATGTTCCAATTTCGACAAAGGGTAAAGCGCCCGGCTGCGGCGCTCTATAAAACGTGCCAGGGAGATGCGCGCGAACTTCCGCCCAGTGCTTCGATTCTGAAGCGGTGTGTTGACTCGCAGGCTCTCGGTTGGCGGCGGCTTGCCCCTCCGTTGCGTCACTAAGGAACGAGTTGGGGATAATCTTGGGCGAGGAAGTGACTTCTGTTTCGCGTGTCCACGCGCCTGTTTCCGGGCTTCTTCGCAGCGTCAACTTGAATTGTTCTGTCTCAAGGTGAAATTCTTCATACTTCGCGGCATCGAGCAGTTGAAGAATTTGTTGCACATCTTCATTCGTGAGCTTCATTTTTTCGCGGCTCCCCCGCCGAGGAGCGAAAAGACGTGATCGAAAGGTTTGCTCTTGGGCGCCGCGACGGGTCCCGCGTCATTGCCTGCCCACGCTGTCTCTGGACGGCTCTGCAAAATATAAATATTTTCGCCCGCCGGCAAATTCTTGGCCAAAGCCCATTCAATATCCTGCGGGCAGCCGTAGTGGTCCTCAATGCGCTTGGCAATTGCCACTAGCTCTTCCAGCTCGGCGTCACGCAAACAAACCGCGCTTTGCAGATCCGGTGAGACTTCCTCGGCAATCACTCCAGCCCCGTCAGCATTGGGCCTATGCAACCGCATCTTTCGGGAGATGTTTTTGCTGACAATTTCCCGCGTAATCTTGCCCACGACATACTTATCCGGCGTTACCTCTCCACTGACCACAGCGGAACCAAGTCCCCAGCTGGCTTCCACAACCACAACGGATCGGTCTCCCGTCGCAGGGCTGCGCGTAAACATTACTCCCGAGCACCGCGGGTCAATCATGCGTTGAATAACCACGCCCATTTCCAACCCTCGCTCCGGCAATCCCAATCGGCGGCGATACGTGACCGATTCGACGGTATACAAACTCGACCAGCACTTTCGTACGTGCTCGACGACAGATGCGGCCCCGCGTACCCAAAGGTAGGTATCCTGCAAGCCCGCAAAACTTGCGCTCGCGCTGTCCTCGCTCGTTGCGCTCGAGCGCACAGCAACAGCTTGACTCGGCTCGCCGCCACACCGCGCGTCGCAGAGCTCGTTGTAGTGCGACTCAATCTCTTCGCGTAAATCCAGAGGAAAGCTCGCGCGGTCAAATCGGGCGCTGGCTTCCTGCGCCGCTTTCGAACACGCCGCAAGGTCCCCCGAGGAAAGATTTTCCATGGACTTGCGAATGCATGCGTCCGGATCCATCTCCGCCAGAAACTCTTCAAAAGCCCCCGTGGTTACGACACAACCGGGAGGAACTCGAATTCCCGCGCGCTTCAGTTCACCGAGGCTGGCTCCCTTGCCGCCAGCGCTTGCGCGATCGAGAATTCCAATTTCACCAAAGCGTCTTACAAATCTGGTTCTCTCCGCTGTCATGCGTTCCTTCACTCGAGAATTCGAACGATTCCGCGGTTACCGTCCACATAGATCCTCTGCCCGGTCTTGATGCGTTGCGTTGCTCGCCCCGTTCCTACAACTGCCGGCAAACCATATTCGCGGGCTACGATCGCCGCGTGCGACATCGTTCCGCCGATATCCGATACGGCCGCCTTGATCTTTCCAAAAACAGGCCCCCAGCTCGGCGCCGTCACGGGACACACCAGAATTTCGCCGTCGCGGATCTGTCCAATTTCGTTCACGTTTTTCAGCACACGTGCAATCCCTTCTACCACTCCCGGCGATGCCGCAAACCCCGTCAGCTCATCGTTCGAATCCGTTTGAGCGGCCGACCACGACTCAAGTGTCTCCGAAGTGATCCCCCAGAGCATCTGTAGTGCGGGGTCGTTGATTGCAGGCGGAATCGGTCCCAGCGCCGGCGGCGGATTCCATTCTTTCAATTTTTCCAGAATCCGTTTTCGCTCTTCGACGATCGGCCGCCAATGTGCCCCGCCAAGCGGCTTCCCGCCCGCCGCCCATGCCAGGCTCACGTCAGCCAGCGCGCTCTCTACCTCGACGTACTGCAAATGAAACACATCTTCTCCGTCGGCAAGCACGCCGCATGCCGCCAGAAGTCTGCCGAACTGGCGAATTTTCTTGAAAAATAGTGTCGTGAACCAGTGTTCGCAATAAAACTTGTGATTTTCCACGAAGGGAAATACCAGATGACACAGCCCAAGCATCTGGTCGAACGCGCCCTTCTCTTCTTCGCTGCCTAGCAATGCCCGGTATTCCGCGATGATACGTGCTCGCTCCTGTTTGAGGCGCTCCGTCGGCCGCTCGAGAGATTCGCCGCGGCGCAACTGCTCGACGTAACGGGGTAACGCGGCAAACGGCACGGAGAGATCGTCGTTCCAGCTCAAGTGATGGTGATAGAAGCCATCGCCCGTGGACATGTTGAACCAGGGCTCTCGCGACTTTTCTAGCTCCTCCAGCCACCGCCGGCCACCCTCGCCGCGTGCGCCCATCGCCTGGAAAACGCTTTTGGCCTCGCAGTCTGAAGTGAAAAGATCGTCCACGCCTAACTCGATGGCAAGTTTGGCCAGCCGTTTCAGCTCATCATCCGGGCGAAACATCAACACATCAATTCCCGAAACCATGCGAGCTACGGTTTGGTCCGCGGTTTCCGGAAAAGCTTTCTTGCAGAAATCGAAGAACACGAGATAGGCGCCATACCCGAGCATCAGCATTTCGAAATGGTGATGCCACATCTTTGAGAACAGTTCCGTGGCGCGGTGATAGCCCTCGCGAATGTAGTGATTCTGGCCGAGGCCCTTGGCCTTCGTAACTACTTCGTTTTCGTCGAATTCGGGCAAGCGGGGGACGGGAATGGCTTCGAGTTCCTGGATCAACTTTTCCATCCGCACTTTCCACTCGCGGAAGAGGCGCTCCCAGTTCTCATAATAAAAGCCGGCGCGCTGCTGAAAGATCGCAAGTCGCCGCTCAATTTCCGCTGGTTCCGTCACGGGATTTGCGGTGATGTAAATACGTCCGTTGACGATGCGGTGTTCAATGCCGAGCGTGGTTGGAAAAACAAAAACGCGTGTCGTGAACGCGCCGAGCGCCTCGTAAGGAATCACGGCGGTAATCGCGTCAAACGCCGGCATCGGCTCCGGGAAATGCATCGAATTGTAAAACCAGAAGCGCTGGTCATCCTCCGGCTGGAAGTGCGTGTAATAGGGATACATTGCCTGCCAGCCGCGCGCCCCTTCCGCATCCGCAATCTGCGATGGCAGCGTAAAACTGCGTGGCGTCTTTTCAGCGCACATCGGAGTTCTCCTGCGAGTGCAATTCTCCCCGGCCTAAGGCGATCTTTTGCTCATCGGCGAAGGAGTAATCGGTTTGTGTGCGTGCGTACTCCAGATAAAAGCCCAGCACTTCGGGGTTCATCATCGCATGGCGGTTCGCTGCTCGCTCGAGCGGGACACCCATCAAAATCTTCCGCACTGGCACTTCCATTTTTTTCCTCGTAAGAGTCATTGGGATTCCAGGCGCCGCAATCACGCGGTCCGGCACGTGGCGGGGTGTATATTCCCGCCGTAGATGCTCGCGGATTTTGCGCTCGAGCGCTTCGCCCAACGCCTGCCCCTCCCTCAGCTTTACGAACAATGGCATGAAAGATTTTCCCCCTGGCAAATCGAGATGGACCACGAGCGCATCCTCGATTTCAGAAAGCTGGGCAATCGCCCGGTAAATCTCGGCCGTGCCGATTCTCACTCCCTGCCGGTTCAATGTCGCATCCGATCGTCCCAATACAAAACATCCGCCTCGTCGGTTCACTTTGAAAAAATCTCCATGCCTCCAAACGCCGGGGTAAACATCGAAGTACGATTCGCGGTAGCGCGCGCCATCCTCATCTTTCCAGAAATAGATGGGCATCGAGGGCATCGGCTCGGTAATCACCAGCTCTCCGACTTCGTCCACGACGCTTTCCCCTTTTTCATTGAATGCATACGCCGCCACCCCGAGCGATCGCGCCTGAATTTCTCCCGCATACACCGGAAGCGTCGGCACTCCACTGACGAACCCAGTGCAGCAATCCGTTCCGCCGCTGCCGGTTGCAATCCACACATCTTTTTTCACGTTTTGATAAAACCATGCGGTGCATTCGGGAGACACCGGCGAGCCGGCGGGCATGATGGCTCGCAGGCTCGATAAATCAAATCGCTCGCCAGGAACGATTCCGGCCTTCGCCATCATCTCTACGAACGCGGGGCTCGCGCCAAAAAAACTCGCGTGCGAATCCTGCGCAACCTTCCACAACACATCCGCCGTTGGATACGCCGGGTTACCGTCATACAGCACTGGGCAAACTCCGCTGAGCGGCATGCTCGCCAAAAAATTCCACATCATCCATCCCGTCGTGGTGAAAAAAAATGCGCGTTCGCCCGCGCGATAGTCCATGTGGAAATGCTGCAGCTTGAGTTGCTCCAGAAGGATTCCGCCGTGGCTCTGCACAATAGCCTTTGGCAGGCCCGTCGTGCCCGACGAGAAAAGCACCCATAGTGGATGTTCGAACGGCACCTGCTCAAACGCGAACTCCTCTGCGGAAACATTTTTCCCGCTCAGCAATTCGTTCCACAGCAGAGTGTTTCTCCAAGGCGCGCTCGTAGCTTCCGCGTGCAGGTAGGGAAGGAATACGACCCGCTCCAAACATGGCAGTGCATGGATGATCTCGCCCAGCTCGCTCGTTCGGTCGAACGGTTTCCCGCCGTAGCGATACCCGTCCACGCAAAAGAGAATTCGCGGAGAAAGCTGTTCGAATCGATCGAGAACGCCTCGCGTCCCAAAATCCGGCGAGCAACACGCCCAGATCGCCCCAATCGCAGTCGTTGCCAGCATCGCAATCATGGTCTCTGGAATGTTCGGCATGTAAGCGGCAACTCGATCGCCCGGTCGCACGCCCAATTCGCGCAATTTTGTCGCGAGGGTTCGCACAGCTCCCGCGAATTTCGACCACGGGAATCCAGTAAGTGCCGTCGTCTCGTTGAGGAAGAGAACCGCATCGCCCCCGGCAAGTTCGCGCCTCAGCAAGTTTTGCGCGCAGTTCAGCCGCGCACCGGGAAACCACTCGGCCCCGGGCATCGTTCGTTTTCCCAGCACACTTGTAGGCGGCGTTGAGGCCCGCACTCCGAAGTAGTCCCACATCGCCTGCCAAAATTCTTCAAGTCGCGTCACAGACCACTGCCAAAGTGCCTCGTAGCTCTCGAAGTGCAAACCGCGTTCTTTCGCAAGCCACTTTGTGAACCGAGTCACATTCGCAGCTTCGACTTGCTGTGGGCTCGGCGTCCAAAGCAACTCGCCCTCGCGCACGGCAGCTTTCGCGAATTCCGCTCCGCCTCGCCGCCTTGCAGTTTGGTCAGTTCCTGAAGCGCTGATGGTTCACCCCGCGTGCCATTCGAGCAAAGGCTAGTCAGCTTCGCTGGCCGCGTCAAGCACGCACGCGTAGCGCCCAACGCAAAACGCATGACAGATTAGCGAGGTGGACGATCAAGCCGGGCGCTTGCGGCGCCAAAGTGCTCTTCGTGTCTTCGCAGAAGGAATTGGTCGGTCATTCCGGCAATGTAGTCGCAGACGGCAATATGACGCCCCTCGGTACGAGCGGATTCTTCGTGGGACTCCGGCATTGACTGCGGAGTGTTCAGGTAAAAGAGAAAAAGCTCTTCAAGACATCGAATAGAGCGATTGAGGTCTTCGGTAATCGCGGGATGATTGTAGATGTGACGAAAGAGAAAGCGCTTGAGCGCGGAGTTTTCCTGAGCGACGTGTTCGCTAAATCCAGCGAGGCGCGTCGGAGCGTTGCGAATATCTTCCAGGGAAGCGATGCGCGCCTCCGCGACCTGATGAGTTGTGTTCGAGATCAAATCGGTAGCCAGAAAATCCACCGCGCGGCGAATCGCTTCATTGAAGATCAGTTTTTCACGGGCAGCAGGATGTTCTTTTTCAATTCGGGAGTAGATGCTGGCAAAAAGCGGAGCTTCGCTGCGGAGCGCAACAAGGTCCAATAGTTCCGCTTCGCGCGCGTCGTCCAGATCGGCTGTATTGTAAGCGATTTCGTCAACCCAATCGATCAATTGACTTTCGAGAGGCGGGCGAACATCGAGAAGATACTCTGCCAGGCGCGGAAATTCGGCAGCGGAATAATCTCGGGAATGCTTGATGATGCCTTCGCGGACTTCAAAGGTCAGGTTCAGTCCCGGAAATTCGAGATAAGGGCTTTCAAAGTGTTCGACGATGCGCAGCGCTTGTAGATTGTGATTGAAATAAGAACCGCGGGCGCGCATGAGCTCGTCGAGCTTTTTTTCGCCGGAGTGCCCGAAGGGCGGGTGGCCGATATCGTGAATCAGAGCAAGCGCCTCGGCCAGATCGGAGTTCAGACCGAGCGCGACGGCGACAGTGCGCGCGATTTGGGCGACTTCCAAAGTGTGCGTGAGGCGATTGCGGAAATGATCGGAATAGCGGATGGTGAAGACCTGCGTTTTGGCTTCAAGGCGGCGAAACGCGCGCGAATGGATGATGCGGGCACGGTCTCGCGCGAAGGAACCACGGTAGACATGCGGAGGTTCCTGGTAGCGTCGGCCAAGGGATAGTTCGGCGCGCATGGCCCAGGGCGCGGCGGGAGAGCTTGCTTCGATAAGCGAGTCAGTTGACAGTTTTGCGCCTCTTGCCCCAAGCAGGTATGAGCCACAGAGTGTGCTGAGAGGCGCCAGTTTACGCCTTAATTTCCGGGGAAGCTACGAAGGTCAGGAATGGGGAGCCAGGGTTTCCAAACCGCGGTCCGCTTCGTCTGAAACCGAGGAATTAGGAAACTCTTTTTTGATTTGTTCGTAGACGCTTTCGGCTTCTTTCGGATTGCTCTGACGCAACGTTTGAGCCAATTCGAGCAGGGCGACCTGGCGGGGAACGAAAACCGAGGAGTGGTCGGCGAGATCGCGGAAAACTTTCACGGCATCGGCGGTTTTGCCGGTGCGCGCGTAGAGCACACCGATCTGATACTGCGCCATCGCCGCGAGTTCGGCGTCCTTGCTGGAAGAGATTTTCTTCAACTGTTCCAGCGCCTGATTCTGCTGATCAAGATCCTCGTAACACAGCGCGGCATAGTACGTCGCGAGCCTGCCGGGATTCGTGCTCGGATATTTTCGCGCCACGTCATCAAATTTCTGGGCAGCGGCAGCAGCGCGAGCCTCCTCCGTAGTGAAATAAAGCTCGCTGGGGTCGGCCGGGTCAGGCGCCGGCGCGATTCGAGCCGAGTAGGTCTTCATGGCTACGTCCAGAGCCCCAGAGGCTTGTACCGTCTGCCGGTTAGTGTAGAAATGCCAGCCGGTATAACCGGCGGCAATAAGGACGGCAATGAGCACGGCACCGCCAATCAGGCTGCCATGGGAAAATACTGCCTCGGCGCCCTGCTCGATGGCGTCGTGAATTCTGTCCTGCTTCAGTTCCTTGCGCGAAATATGTTCCGCCACAACCTTCTCCTGTTTCTGAATGGGAATCTTTATGCTAGCACAAACGGCGGGAGAAACACGCATCAGACGGGAGTTGCGGCTGACCCGAAATTTACCCTTGCAGCATGCCTCTCACGCTGGCGCAACTCCCGGGTCCTCCTGGTGTTAAATTGAAGTGATGCAAACTGCGTGCGTCCATTGCGGAACCGAACATAGGCTGAAGGATATTGACACCAGCACGCACCCGAAAGTCCAGTTCCGGTGCTCAAAGTGCGGAAAAACGACCGTGGTGGAGCTGAGGAAGCGGCCGGACCAAACAGTAGTGATCAGCCCGCTGCCCTCGTTCGCTCGCGCGGATAAGTCCACTTCGAACTTGAATTTGCCTCCGGCAGATGACGGCTTGCGTCTGCCGGTTGCAGGCGTATTTGTACTAGCCATCACTTCGGGCCCGGCGGCAGGCGAAGTATTCCGCATCATAAAGCCGCGCACGGTGATTGGAAGAACCGGAGCGGACATCGCGTTGAACGATCCGGAGATTTCACGGCACCATTGCCTGCTCGAAGTGCGAGACAAGGTCATCAACTTGAAGGATCTGGATTCGACTAACGGGACTTTCTACGACGAGGAGCGAGTGCGCGCAGCGATGCTTCAGGATGGATCAGAGTTCCGAATCGGCGAAAGCCACATCCGGGTCAGCTTGCAGAAGAAGTGAGATTCTCCGGCCCAGCCAACAGAACGGAACTCCAGCCAAATCGCTTCGTGAGTGTAAAATAGCGAGGGTTGTATCCTGCTCTCTCACTCACGATGAACCGCCTTTCCGCTTGCCTGATCACATTCAACGAAGAGCATAACCTGCCTCGTGCGCTGGCTTCGCTCAAGGAGATCGCGGACGAGGTTGTGATTGTGGATTCGGGCAGCACCGACGGGACGGAAGCGATTGCTCGGGAGTTTGGAGCCCAATTCCATCATCGCGATTGGACAAATTATTCGGAACAGAAAAATTTCGCAGCCGAAATGGCGCAGCATGACTGGATTCTGTCCCTGGATGCCGACGAAGAACTGAGCAGTACGCTGCAATCGTCCCTCTTGGAGTGGAAGAAGCACGAGCCGAAATTCAGCGTGTACGAGATGGCGCGCAAGACATGGTATTTGGGGGCGTGGATCGAGCATTCCGGCTGGTATCCCGATTTTCAGCGGCGCTTGTACCGCCGGGAAACGGCGCTGTTTTCGGGGATCATCCATGAGGCGCTGCGGTTCGAGGGCCAGGCGGGACGGCTGTACGGCGATATTCTGCACTACACCGTGCGGTCGTTCGCCGAGCACGAAGCAAAAGTTGAGGAGTACACGACCCTCGCGGCGCAACAGATGTTCCGGGACGGAAGGCGAAGCTGGCAAGCGGCGATGTGGCTGGCGACTCCATGGAGCTGGTTTCAAAACTATTTTCTTCGCGGCGGATTTCTTGATGGGTACCGCGGCGCGATCATTTCGCAGATGGCAGCCCGCTCGGTGCGCTTGAAGTACGCAAAACTAGGAAAGCTCGTTCAGGGGACGGACGAGGCAAGCTCGCGATGAAGATTCTTTACGTTGATTTGGAGCGCGAATGGCGCGGCGGGCAGAGCCAGGCGCTGCTGACTCTCAAGGGCTTGCTTCAGGCCGGGCAGAAGGTCGAGCTAGTGGCGGCGAAAGGATCACCGCTCGCCGAACGAAGCCGAGCCGCAGGAATTTCGCTGCATTGTGTGTCCCGGCTGGGACTGCGAGTGTTGGCGGCGCGGATGATTTCAAGGCTGGTCCGCGGGGGGGAGTTCGAGTTGGTGTACCTCAACGAGCCGCATGCGTTGTCGGCAGCGTGGCTTGCCAAAGCCCACAAGCGCTCGCCGCTGCTGTTGTCCCGGCGCATTGGATTTCCACTGCGAGGCAATCGGATTTCGCAAGCCCGGTACGCGGCGGTAGAGCGTTTCGTGGCAAACAGCCGGGACGTAGCGCGGAGCCTTACGGATTCGGGAATAGCAGCCGAGCGGATTTGCATTGTGAACGAAGGCGTTGAGATTCCGGAACGGCTTGCGCCGGAGGCTCGTACAAAGGCCCGAGCGGCGTGGGGAGTGAGACCGGAAGAATTCTTGTTTGGGTGTGCCAGCGTATTTACCCCGGAAAAAGGACAAAGGCATTTGGTGGATGCGATGGCTAAGATCCTGCCGCGATTTCCGGTGGCCAAGTTGTTGCTGGCGGGCGATGGAAAATGCCGGGAAGCCGTAAAGGGGCAAGCGCGCCGATTCGGGATCGAAAGCTCGGTCTTGCTTCTCGGGTTTGTCAAAGATGTAGAGACGTTTTATGCGGCGTTGGATGCGTTTGTATTCCCTTCCGAATTCGAAGGATTGGGGACTGCGCTTCAAGCCGCGATGGCGTACGGCATCCCATCCATCTCAACGGCGCGCGGGGCGCTTGCGGAAGTCGTTGAGCACAAAAAGACCGCGTTGGTCGCGGAACCAAACGGGGATGAATTTGCAGAGGCGATGATTCAGTTGATGGAAAACCGAGAATTGAGAGAAAGGCTCGGTTGCGCCGGGCGATCCGAAGTGCAGAGGCGCTTTTCTGCCGAGCGAATGGTGGCCGACACGATCGCCGTCTGCGAAAACGTACTCAGGACGTGGAAGAGCCGAGATTAATCGTAGCCTAACGATTCAGAACTCGGGGCGCGCCGCAAAGCAATCCCACGAGGCTGTCCGGTTTGGGATTTGTGGCGAAAGCTTTCCAAAAAGAGTGAAGCGCCGGGCGGCTCCTTCTCCTTCCGCACGGCGCTTCACTTCATTTCAAATTTGCGCAAGTTTTCTGACTTCCTTTGTTCCAGGTATTCCCTCCTATCCGCTTGCCGATTTACGTCAAGCTATCTTGGGGATTAAACAACCCATCGCCCTTTTGGCTCGAGGAACTCCACTCCGATTGCAAAGCCGTCGCCTTGCAAGGGGTGGCAGTAGGCAACCCGGGCCGAGGAGCGAAACTCTCCGCTGCGCGATGCGAACGTCAGCCGTTCGCCCTGTTCCCAGCGGCGGGTACTCACGACCCGCGCGCCGCGCGCGCTCACATTTTCCGTAAATGTCGATTCCGTGCCGGGCATTCGCAGATGTCCATCCAGCAATACGGGGATTTCCATGGGGATGCGCCGTTCGACGCGATGAAAGGAATAGACCGGCCTGTTGATTTTTGCGGGCATCATTCCTCACAGGCAGGCCGCAATTCTCGTAAGATTTTTAACATTCGCGGAGCCGAGACGGCGCTTCATCCCGTATAGAGCACGGTCGGCGGCGCCGAGCAATTTTTCTGGTGTGTCGCCATCTTCCGGGAATGCGGCGATTCCGGCACTCACGGAAAGAGCCGGCGCTTCCGCCTCCGAAGAAAGGCGCTCGCGGACGCGCGCGACTACGCGACCGGCGATCTCTGGCGCGGCTTCAGGCAAGACAAGAGCGAATTCGTCGCCGCCATAACGCGCCGCGGTATCAATCGCGCGGGAATGGCTGCGCAAAATTTTTGAGAGCCGAACAATCGCTCGGCTGCCGGTTAGATGGCCGAATTGATCGTTGATGGATTTCAGTCCATCCATATCCAGCAACACGACGCTGAACGGCCGCTGCGTGCGCCGGGAGCGATCTAGTTCCGCCTCGAGCACGCTGATCAGACGGCGATAGTTCGCCAGTCCTGTGAGCGGATCGCTGACGGCCATGGAGCGAACCTGTTCGAACAGGCGGGCATGATCAAGCAGCGCGCCGGAAAGCATGACCACGTAACTGGCCGTCTTACTGAGCTCAGCGAGGAAAAATGGGCCGTCAAATAGATGCTGCGAAAAGAGAGCCGAGAAATGGCAGATCACGTTGAGCGACGCGACGACAAAAAGCGCGTAATCGTAAAGACTTGCGGCACCTTTGTTGGTTTTGCTGCTGCGCAGGCGTTGCCCAAAGAAGATTGCCGCCAGCAAGAAAAGCAAGCCTGGAAGTAGATCCCAGGGCCGTGAGATGAGATCGGAGGGATGCGTCAGCGGAGCGGAAGGAGCAGCCAGGAAAGACAGGCTGGTGACGTAGGCCGCAATCACAACGACCAGTACGGCTCCCGCTGTTTCCTTGCTTGGCTGGCGAGCGGTCGGGATGTAGCGCTCGACTCCGATCGCGGCCAGCAGCAGAACCGCCAGGATCGTGCGACCGACCATCCAGCCCATCGGGATTCGTGTAAGGGCATCCGTACCGGACTGCAAAATGCCGCTCAGCCCAAAGTAGCCGACCGTCTCAATGATTCCGGAGAGAACAAAAGCGAAGGCGAGGATCAGGGCGGTGCGGTCATGCGTGCCGCGGAAGCGCACGAGTGCGTTGGCGGCGTAGCAAAAGCTGACGAGTGTTCCGCCAACCTCCAGATAGAGGTAAGCTTCCGGAGAACCGCTGACTGAAGCCATGCGCAAATAGGCGATGGCAGCGACAAACAAGCACGCCATCGCAATTCCGGACGCGATGAACACGCGCGAGCGGCTAGCCCGAAAAAACCCTACGATTTGGCCCCAACCACCCAAGAAAACCCCCAAATGCCGAAGAAACAACTACAACGGCGGAAGAATGCAAGTTAGTGCCCTTTTCTGCGGCAAAAGGGGGAACTGTAGGTGATTGAAAACAGAGTACTTACAGAAGCGACTTTGGAGGGCGCGAGTCGAGCAAATCCGGGCGAGACACTTTTTACTGCAAATTCTACACGGGGTTAGAGCGCTATCATCTTTGTTCCCTTATAGTTACCGACACTTCGGACAGTATCAAGTGCGAAAGTGGATTTGTCTCACTCTGAGACTGTCTCACCTCATGGGGTGTTTCTGTGTAAGAATGCAGTTCGCATCATAGTTTGGGCTTGGGAGGAGCGAGTTCTCGTGCTACTACGACATCGTTGAATCCGGATGTCTTGTGGGTGCCGTCGCAAAAAGGTTTATTGGCGGAATGTCCGCACCGGCATAAGCTAACTGTCGTTCGCCCTGCTAAACCAAATGGCCGACCTTCGGGGTCCACTATTTCGAAGTCTCCTTCCACGCGAATCGAACCATTGCTATTGATAGTGATTTTTGTCGCTGCCATTCCGGCCTCCAAAAAGAGAGCGCGCCCTGCAATCGCTGCCGGACGCGCCTGAAAGACTACGCGGAGTTCGCTGCCAACTCAAGAATCGAACTAATATTTTGGAACGCTTTGATCCACTTCATCCGACCAGGCGAGAATGCCCCCTTTGAGATTTAAGATTTTCCGGAAGCCTGCCTTTCGGAGGAAGTCCACCGCTTCCGCGGACCGTTTGCCGCTCCGGCAGTGGGCCACGATCTCGCGCGATGAATCGAGTTCATGGACGCGCCGTGGCAGTTCGCCCAGCGGAATGAGGTGGCCGTTCAGATTGCAGATTTGAAATTCGTGGGGCTCGCGAACATCCAGGATGAAAAGGTCGTCCCCGCGGTCGAGCCGCGATTTGAGTTCGCGTGGAGTGATTTCGGGTACCTTGAGGTCGGGCGCAGGAGCCTCCTCGCCGCGAACGCCGCAAAATTCATAGTAATCAATGAGTTGATGGATGGAACGATTTTTTCCGCACATCGGGCAACCCGGATTCTTGCGTAGCTTCAGTTCGCGAAATTTCATTCCGAGCGCATCGAAAAGCAGCAAGCGGCCAACGAGATTATCGCCGCGCCCTAGAATTAATTTGATAGTTTCCATCGCCTGAATCGAGCCAACGATTCCCGGCAGAACGCCGAGCACACCGCCCTCAGCGCAGGATGGGACGAGCCCAGGCGGGGGCGGTTCAGGGTACAAACAGCGATAGCATGGTCCTTCGGGCATTCCGAAAACAGTCGCTTGCCCCTCGAAGCGGAAAATCGAACCGTAGACATTGGGCTTGCCAAGCAATACGCATGCATCATTGACGAGGTAACGGGTAGGAAAATTGTCGGTGCCATCCACGATGATGTCGAAGTCGCGGAAAAGTTCGAGCGCATTTTCGCTTGTGAGCTTGGTCTCAAATGTTTGGATCTGAATGTCCGGATTGAGATTCGAAAGCCGCGCGCGCGCGGATTCCGCTTTCGATTTGCCGACATCGCTGGTGCCAAAGGTGACTTGACGCTGAAGGTTTGTAAAATCCACCACGTCGAAATCCACAAGGCCGAGGCGGCCAACACCAGCAGCAGCAAGATATAGGCCCAGCGGCGCGCCAAGTCCGCCAGTACCGATAAGCAAGACCTTCGCGTTTTTCAGCTTGAGCTGACCTTCCATGCCGACTTCCGGCATGATCAGATGGCGGCTGTAGCGAAGAATTTCCTCGTTCGAAAGACTCGCGCCCGGTTTGGTCGCGGCTTGTTGCGGTAGTGTCGTGGCCATCGGCCTCGCTCCCTGTTCCAAACGGTCTAGCTTAGCGCGAATTCGCCGATCCGCCGGCGATGGAAGGAATGATACTGATCGTATCGCCGTCATTGGTAGGCGTGCTTTCCTTCGAAAGATAGCGGATATCTTCGTCATTCAGGTAAACATTGACGAAGGCGCGCAGCTTGCCATCTTCCGTGAAGAGATGTTTGCGAAGATCGCCGTACTCGCCGGTGAGGCGGCCGAGCGCTTCGCCAACAGTTGCGGCGGAAAACTCCGCGGAATCGCGTTTCCCTGCATAGACTCGCAAAGGCGTGGGAATAATCACTTTTACAGCCATTTTCGTGCTCCTCGAAAACTGATTGGTGTCCGGCAGGTTTGAGGATTAAACGAGCCGCTGGACGCCCAACTCTTAGATCGCCGCATGCTGGCGAATTTCGATGCCTTCTTCGGAAAATGCCTGGCGGTCATCACCGAGCCGCCAAGCGGTCAATTCTTTGGCCGTACGCTGGCGCACACTGACAATAATGTAGCTATACCAAGGCCAGGCATGGTCGCGATCAAATTCGCTGGGACGCGCCGGATGATCGGGATGCGAGTGATACCAGCCGACGATTTCAAGGCCATGCTGCGCCGCTTCTGCTTCGGCGACGCGCACATCTTCCCCCGTAACCATGAAACGATTGCGCGGCGAGTCCCCATTGCGATTGTCCATCGGGAAAATCCGAAGAACTTCGCGAGAGGCTTGCGCTCGGCGCTCGCCAACCGGTTGCGTTGATTCAGGTTCCGCATCGCGCCCCAACAACGCGCCGCAGCATTCGTGCGGGTAAGTTGCTTCGGCGTGGTGGCGAATTTGCGCCAGAAGAGTTTCGCTTACGGAGAGCTTGGAGGCATTCCCCATATTCAGTCTTCATCCCAAAACCGTTCGCTCAGGTACTTTGACGCCGAATCCGGAAAAACAGTGACGATTACGGCGTGCTGACCGCGCGGGAGTCTTCGGGCGACTTCGAGGCATCCAAGCAAGGCTGCGGCGGAGCTGGGACTGACGAGCAGGCCTTCTTCGCGAGCCATCCGTTTGACCATCTTGTAGGCCGCTTCCGTGGGAATTTCCATATTTTCGTCAGCTATCGTTTCGTCATAGATCGCCGGCCGAATTGCAGTGGCCATGTGTTTCCAGCCTTCCAGACCGTGGAAGGCAGCGTCGGGTTGCAAACTAACGCAGCGGACTGCCGGGTTCATTTCCTTCAAGCGGCGTGCGGTGCCCACGAACGTTCCGCTCGTTCCCAGCGCGGAAACGAAATGCGTGACGGTACCGCCAGTCTGCTCCCAAATCTCTGTGGCGGTTGTCCGGTAATGCGCCTGCCAATTCGCCGGATTGCTGTATTGATCGGGATAGAAGTATCTCTCGGGATGCTCCGCAACGATTTCGCGAACGCGGCGAATGGCGCCGTCAGTGCCCTCATCGCCAGGCGTGATCACAAGCTCGGCCCCAAGTGCAGCGAGAATGCGCTTGCGCTCGTGCGACGCGCTCTGCGGAAGGCACAGCTTTACCTGGTAGCCGAGGGCCGCCCCGATCAAGGCGTACGAGATTCCGGTATTGCCGCTCGTCGCGTCTAATATGGTCTTGCCCGGTCGGAGATCTCCACTTGCAAGGCCCGCTTGGAGGATACTCAGGGCGGGCCGATCTTTGACGGAACCGCCAGGGTTGAACCACTCTGCCTTCGCGCAAAACTCGATACTCGAGAAGTCGCGAGTAACTCTGGAAAGGCGCAGCAAAGGAGTGTGCCCAATCAGGTCAAGTAAAAAGGCTCCCAACTTAACAGGGCTGATGACCTGGGCTGCTCTCTCTGCGCCTTCGTCCGCGAAAATTGGATTCAGTATCGCCATGAGACAGTTAATGGGCCTCGAGTGTTCTGGATATCGGACCAATTCACTCCGCATTGGATGCAGCAGATGCGAGCGCCGATATATCCAGAAATTCTCAGAAGATAGGGGAATCACCCCCTGAATAGTAGACTATCCCTTTCCTTGCAAAGGTTCAAGCGGTCTCTTCGATTTCATTCAAGAGTTAGCCTGGCGGCTAACGGTTGGACGATCTGCTTCGTCATGCCTATCGGGATGGCCACGGCAGCTCCAATCTCGCAACCAGGCGATTCAGTTGACGCGCTTCGCAGAATCCGGAATTGTCGAGACGTGAAGGAATGGACCACAGCGGAATCGCCGGCAGATGCCGACCTGGTTCTCGCCGCGCGCAATGGAGATCGCGTTGCGTTTGGCGCGCTCTACGAGCGTTATGCCAGGATGGTTCACGGCATTCTCCTCTCGAGGCTGCCCGCAAGCGAAGTGGACGATCTCGTCCAGGACGTTTTTCTGCGCGCGATGCCGCGCCTGGGCCACTTGCGGGATACCACCAGGTTTGGGCCTTGGATCGCAGCCATCGCACGGAATCAAGCGAAGGACCGTTACCGGAAGATGCGGGCTCAAGGTGCAGTGACTCAAACCCTCTCGAACAACGAGGAGGAGCGCACGCCATCCAATTCCCTGCCCGATCCACAGGCAGCGACCGTGATGGCAATCATCCAGAGCCTTTCTACCGCTTATCGCGAGACGCTCATCCTGCGTCTGGTCGAGGGCCTGACTGGGCCAGAAATAGCCGCTCGAACCGGGCTGACGCACGGTTCCGTTCGAGTGAACCTCTTCCGAGGTATGAAACAACTACGAGAAAAACTCTCCCGTGCGCCGAGCCGGGATTACCTCCCTGCTCCCCAGAGCCTGGATGTTTTCGAGGCTGAGCGAAAGAGCAGGGATTCGCGGGAAGGCAGGAAGAAACCATGAAGGACGAATATTTGTGGGATGGTTCGGGCCAGCCCGACCCCGAGGTGCAAGCCCTCGAACGAACTCTCTCGAAGTATCAGTATCAAGTCAACAAGCTGAATGTTCCTGAACTGGCCGGCATGCAGAAACACAGTTTTCTGGAGAATCTTTTCGCCGCGCGAAGAACGCTTTGGATAGGGCTCGCCGCCGCGGCAGCAGTGGTCTTGATTCTTTCAGCCCTGGGCATCGTTCGCTGGACCGACTGGCGCGGAGAAAACTCGAAGACGGGATGGGCTGTGGAACGCGTAGCTGGAACTCCGCGTGTGGAATCTTCCGTGTTTCGTTTTACCAGCAACAAGGCGCGGCTGACAACCGGCGAGACTATCGTGACCGACAGCGGCTCACGCGCCACGATCGAAGTAGCGGACGTCGGCAGTGTAACGGTTGAGCCAAATACGCGGTTGCGTTTGGTGTCGGACACAAAGGGCCGAAATCAGTTTGCGCTCGAGCGTGGCGCGATCCACGCAATGATTTGGGCGGCTCCGGGCGAGTTCGCCGTAGACACGCCTTCGGCCATCGCGGTGGATTTGGGTTGTGCCTACACATTGCAGGTGGATGACACGGGCGCGGGACTGCTTCGGACAACTGTCGGGTGGGTTGGATTCAAACTGAATGGCCACGAGGCGTTTATTCCGGCCGGCGCGGCGTGCGCGACGCGTCGCGGAACAGGTCCAGGCACGCCGTACTTTGAGGACGCTTCCGCCTCATTTCGAAGCGCGCTCGCACTGCTTGACTTCGGGGCGGGCACCCCAGGCGAGCGAGAGAGAGAACTCATTACGATCTTATCCGAAGCCCGCGTAAAAGACGGGCTATCTCTCTGGCACCTGCTTTCTCGGGTCGATGTTTCGGACCGGACCATGGTCTTTGATCGCTTCAAGACCCTGGTGCCTCCTCCTCCTGAGGTGACTCGCGAGGGAATTCTTCGCCTAGATCCAAAGATGATGGACGAATGGTGGAATCAGCTCGGACTAGGAGATGTCACGCTGTGGAGGACATGGGAACGCCGGTGGTCCCGAGACAGAAGCTGAGTCGAGCGGCGGCTCGGAAAACGGATGAAGGCGGCTCATTTCCGTTCTTTACTTCCAACTTCATCCGCTTTACAGAGAGCCCCGCATTTACTACGCTAGAGACCCTATGTGGAATGTAGACGAGCGATTCACGCCGAAACAAATCGAGAGCCTGGCCGCGCTAGGGTTTGCCGTCGGCAGCACGCGTGGCGTAGTGCGAGTCGAAAAATATGGCAGTGGCGCGGAGTTCCGTAAAGGCACTGACGAGCTCTACCAGATGACCGTGGTGCCAACGATTATGCTGAAGAGCCGATTCACCCGGCTGTGGGACGCCGGCTATCAAAAGTTCTTGTTGACCGACGACGGCCTCAAACTTCCGGCACTGGCAACGCATTTGTATAATCTGCGCCGTTTCAACGAGGAACTTCGTACCGCGCTGGGTGTACCCACGTTCTACAACGAGGCGCTCGGGTCTGTGAGCCAGGTTAGCGTGTACGATCGTGTGAAGGGCCGGCCTGGCGACGTCCCTGACAAGACTGTGGGAGTACACGAGCCCGCCGGCGGACATTGAGACGCTGCTCGATCGGGCGTCTGCACCCCAATCGCAACTGCCCAGCGCAATTTGTTAGTTCACTGCTTCAGGGTTTCGGGTTGGAATATTTTTGAAACGGGCCCGCATAGGGATGGAAAGCACGCGCGCGATAGAGTTCCGCAATCTGCCGCAAGTGCCCCAAATCATGAGAAGCCCATTCCGAGAGCATCTGATGGAGTGTGATCGTACCCAGTTCCGTGTGCGTCGCTTCGCGATCACCCGCATCCGCGGGGATGCTTCTCAATAAGTTGATCGTGGCGCGCCTCGTCCGGGCAAAGGAACGCAAGTTATCCGCCGCCGAGCCGCGCGTGTAATCTCCGATCACCACGGTACCGGTTGCGTCATACTTCTCGAGCGTTGGATTTTCTTCAGTGACAATTCTTCGGGTGCGATCGGCGTAGACCTCTTCGAGGTCCGCGAGATGCCCGATGACCTCCGCGATGGACCAGCGTTCCGGCGCAGGCTTCCAACGAAGGAGAGTTTCCGGCAAATCGCGAAGCATCGTTTCCAGAAGAAATGGCGTCTTTTCAAGGAGCGAAAGCGCGGGCTGCAGGGATTGAAACTCAAAAAGTTCGGTGCTTCTGGCAACGCCTTGCTGCATGACGCACCTCCCAAGCGATGGAGAAATGTTAATCGAAAAACTCGTAAAAAATGGAAGTGGCGCATAATGAGTAACCCGGACGGAGGAGCTGCTGAATGGCCAGAGTCGTGGCACTGCTTGACGATTTGATGTTTCAGATGAAAATCGCGGAGACGGCTAAGCATCTCGGGTTGGAGGTTAAGGTCGCGGCCAATGGCGACGCGTTGATGAGCCTGCTCGATCCAGCCCCCGGGCTTGTCATAGTGGATTTAAACGCTCGAAGCCAGCCTGTTGCCGCGATTGAGCGGCTGCGCGCGCAGCAGAAAGATATTCGCGTCGTTGCATTTCTCTCCCATG
This sequence comes from Candidatus Acidiferrum sp., assembly GCA_035279745.1. Classification (GTDB taxonomy): domain Bacteria; phylum Acidobacteriota; class Terriglobia; order Acidiferrales; family UBA7541; genus Acidiferrum. Next base: position 190,095 of record DATEHE010000026.1, read on the forward strand.
CCCAACATGATTTGGCGGCGCAAGCGCGAGCCGCGGGCTGCAGCGAAGTGTTGCCGCGATCTGCGTTCACTCAAAATCTAGCCGCGATTCTGGGCGCGGCAAAGGATTGATGTGAATCTTGCAACTAGGATTTTCTCGCGCGCGGCGCTAATTCTTGGCGGGTTGCTTTTTTTTTGCGGCTCCTGCGTTTTCGCCCAGAGTGCCGATTCGAGTTCTGTGGCGCGACCGACGGCATCGGACGGACCAACAGCCGCATTGCGCGACATCCTGAGCGCCGCCTGCTCACAGAGTCAGAGTGAGTTCGAGCGCTTTCTTACAGTGCGCAACAAGGCCTCTTTCCAGCGCATGACTCCCGCTGCGCGTATCGCCTTCATGATGCGCTTCGTTCTGCTGGATGAACCTGGGAAACCTTCGGTGACGGAGAATGCCTCGGGTCGCCCAACCGTTCGATGCGACACCCCCGTCGGCGCGGCGGATATCCAGATTGGAGGGGCGGACACGCACGATAATGTCTCGTTTATGCCGGTCCGCCTGCACGACGCAACCGACAATTCCTCCGCGGATGCAGTCCAGGTGAACATGGGTTTGGTTCGCGAGAATGGTGAATGGAAAATTCTATCGCTTGGCCTGGTGCTTTTGGACCTGCCATCGCTGGAGTACGAATGGGATTCTGCGGAGGCAGACAAGAACGAACAGGCGGCGATTCAATCGTTGCGCGTTATTGCCAACGCCGTAGAGGCGTACCGCCGCAAGTATCTCCGCCTCCCGGATTCCATTTCTGACTTGGGACCTCCGCTGCATGGCGCTGCAAGCGCCCAGGCGGCAGGACTGGTGGACTCGGACATTTCTTCGGGGATGAAAAACGGCTACTCATTTCGATACGTCATCGTGGGGGCCAACACGCTAGGCGCGCCGGCCAAATATGAACTCTCCGCCACGCCCATCATGTACGGACGCACGGGTCACCGTTCCTTTTTCCGGGACGCGGGCGGGAAGATTCACGGAGCGGACCACAAGGGCGTTATCGGCTCGGGGGACGATCCTGAAATTCAATAACTGGAATGCTCGCCTTCGCGGGGGCAGTGCGGCAGGTAATTTATTGGTGCAATTGCCAATTAGGCGGCTTGCGCGCAGGCAGGTGAGCGGTGAGAATCAAATCTGGGTCACCCCTCCTGCCGCGTAGGTTTCTCACAGGGATCCAGCGCGAACACAAGTCTCTCCAGGCAAAGGAGACTTGTCCATGCCCGATGTCATGGCTGACCGGCGAGACGCGCCGCGATATGCCCTTATCCTGGTTGCGGAAATAACCGAAGTCAGCAGCGGAACCCGCACGATCGCGCGAACCGCGGATGTGAGCCGAAGCGGCTGCTATGTGGATACGCTCAACCCCTCTTCCGTGAACACTCAAATTCGTTTGCGTTTGACACACGGAGGCGAAAACTTTGAATCTGAGGGCCGCGTGGTCTACATGTCGCCCGGCCTCGGGATGGGCATCCGTTTTCTCGAGTACGTGACCAACAGCCAGTTGGCAGTGCTGGAGCGCTGGCTGGCGAATGCTGGAAAACACGCTTGAGCGCTGTGGCGGCGCTCGTGTCAAGCTCTCGTGTCAAGCTCTCGTGTCAAGCTAAGGTTGCGTCCGAACCGTCGGATACTGGATTCCGAGCTGTTCCAGGTAGCTCGCGTAGCGTGATGGATCGTAATAATATTTCTTCAGAAGTGGTGCAAACTTTTCCATCTTCTCCTTGTTCAAATAAATTGCCGGTTGGTCTTCCGGTCCGAGAAACGTCTGGTAGTGGACGTCCTTCGTCTGGACATTCTTGAAATAGTCCCATGCCTGCTGGACGAGAGCGGGTTGAAGGAAGAAATCCAGCGCGGTCATTGCCTGCACTTTCGCTCCGGCAGTTGATCCTTTGTGCGCAATCGGAGTTGCCATCGCGACTCCATTGGCCCAACTGTGCCCCGGCAAATTGGGAATATTAGCTGGATACATGAGGTAGACCATGGGGACGTTCCAGGAAATATCACCGATATCGTCTGAACCTCCGCCCATGGGATTTTTCACCGGTTCGCTCAAAGGATTCACCTTCTCTTTCAAACCTTCGACCTTTGCGCCGATCTCTTTCTGAAGCGCTTTTGCCAGCGTTTGATCTGCATCGCTCCACTTGGGCATGCCCACGGTTTCGATGTTCTTCTGCTGGTCTTCGGCAATCACCTTGTTGAGAAATGGAGGCCAGGCCGAACCGACCAGCTTGTGGTCCACGGTTGTGCCGGTCATCTTCGCGGCCGCGTCCGCCATTGTGTTGCCCAAATCGTAGAGTGCTTTGATGTGGTCGTAGTCCAGCTCGCGGAAGTAGTACCAAACAGCCGCTTCAGGCGGGACAACGTTGGGCTGATCGCCGCCGTTGATGATTACGCGGTGAGAGCGCTGCGCTGGTCGCAGGTGTTCGCGGCGGTAATCCCAGCCGGTGTCCATGAGTTCGACCGCGTCGAGGGCGCTTCGTCCTTCCCAGGGCGCAGCGGCGGCGTGCGCCGCCTTGCCGTGAAAGAAATACTGGACGGAAACCAGTCCGCTCCACTCGCCGTTCCCGGTGGAGTAAGAGGTCGAGAATTCGGAATCCACATGAGCGCCAAGAACAAGATCCACGTTCTTGAAAACGCCCGCTCGCACATAGAACGCTTTTGTGGCAACCAACTCTTCCGCGACGCCAGGGACGAGCTCGATGGTACCTGTAATGTGGTGCTCCTCCATAAGCTTCTTCAGCACCAGCGCAGCCGTCACATTGACCGCCATGCCGGAGTTGTGCCCTTCGCCGTGTCCCGGCGCGCCTTCAACTATCGGATCGTGGTAGGCGACGCCCGGTTTTTGGGAAGCGCGCGGAATGCAGTCGAGATCCGTAATGAACGCGATGACCGGCTTGCCGCTTCCATAGGTCGCGATCCAGGCTGTAGGAATTCCGGCGATGCCGTGTTGCACCGCAAATCCGTTTTTCTCGAGAATTCCCGTCACATAGCGGGATGTCTCATATTCCTGAAATCCCAGTTCGCTATAACTGTAGATTTCATCCACCATTTGTTGCGTCAACGTGTGGAGCTTTTCCACCTCCGCGGCTGCTTCCTGCTTGTAGCCGGGAAGCTCACTCGGCTGCTGCGCAAAAGTTGCCATCGTGCCCAGAAGGCTCGCTGCCAGACCCGTCCACACGTAAAAGCTCTTCATTGGATTCCCTCCTGCAAAAACGTCCGGGCATCTTACATCGGGCTTTATAAAATGAGGAAACCAAACTATGCGGAGTTTGTCTGCCCTCCAACTTGGCGATACTATCGGGCGGTTCAACATGCGTATGTCACCCGCTCGAGTGCTGCTTGCCTTGCTGGCTTTTGCTTTGGTAGGGCCCTTTGCCATTAATGCCCAGGAAATTGGCTCGACCTTCGGACCTCTTCCGGTCTTCGAGTTTCATAGCGGTTTTTGGATTAATCTGCATCACACGCTCTATTACGAAGCCAGGCTGCGCCTTCTCGCCTCGAATGCCGGCTCAATGAGTGGCTCCCCGGCTACATCGCAGATGAAGACTATGAAGGACTCCTCCACTCCTTTAAGCCCCTCGGAACAAATTGCCTGGAGCACTGCCGTCGCGTATTACGCGGAAAAGATGGCTGGCAAAGATCTTCTTTTTAACAACGATATGGTTCTGCTCAAGAATGAATTGGGCGACCTCGAGGATTGCGCCGACCTCTCAGGTGCTCGAAAAAAAGCCTGCGACGCAGGCTTGCCCGCCGCCCTGACGCGAGTCCTGGACGAAGCGGCGCCGGTCTATCGCGCGCACCTCTGGCCGGAGCACGATCGAGCGAACCGGCAATGGGTCGCCCGCGTCGCGCCGCTCATCGTCCAGCAGGGTGTTGATGTCTCTGAGCGGCTGGCGTTTGTCTATCAAACAAAATGGCCGGCCGAGAAAATTCGCGTGGATGTATCGGCCTACGCGAATAATTCTGGTGCGTATACGACTCTTGACCCTCTCCGAGTCACAATCTCCAGTACCGATCCCCGCAATCAGGGGGACAGAGCTTTCGAGGTACTGTTTCACGAAGCGTCCCACGGAATTGCTGAGCCCGTGCAGCAGGCGATTATTCGAGAATGCCGGCAGCGCGAGAAAGCGATTCCGCGCGACCTTTGGCCTGCGTTGATCCTTTACACGACGGGAGAAGTGATCCAGCCGATGCTCGCCTCAGGCGGGGGAAAAACACGATCCACTTCGGGCGGCGCCACGGGGGCAGGCAGCGGACCTGTCGCCTCAACACAAAGCAGTAGATCAACTTACACGGTTCGGGAAGACCTCTCACAGCGCGGCTGGGATGAGTATTACGCGCTGCTGGTACGCTTCTGGCAACCCTATTTGGATGGAAGTGCTGGCTACGATGACGCCATTGCGCGAATCGTCTCTTCATTCTAGCCGTCAAAGGTTTCAATTCGTCCGAACGGAGTGACGGCAGCGCAATCCGCGCCAGCATTGCGTCGGCAGGCGTTTGTCGCCCGACTTGGGATGTGCTAACCTTTCCCTCGCGAAAACTGAACTGGCCTCGCGCCATGCAAGTCCCAGCATCACTTCCGTTCTCTCCTTACCGTCCCTAAGCAGAGTCTCCCGCGGGGGGAGAGTTCTCTCCGCGGAAAGCAAACGGAAGGTTCGGGCACTACCACCACCGGCTTCTCTGGGCCGGTCGGGGAGAAAGAACTGGATAAGCCCATGTCCGGTACTCAGGCCGCACCAAGGCCAGAAAAAGAAGCCCGCGAAATCAAACTGGCGCATTCGCCGGATTCCGACGATGCGTTCATGTTCTATGCCCTGGCAACGCACAAGCTCTCGACGCCGGGGTATAAGTACACGCACGTCCTCTCCGATATTCAATCGCTGAACGAAGCGGCATTGACCGAAACGTACGACGTGACCGCTTTGAGTTTTGCGGCTTACCCAACGCTTCGCGACAAATACATTCTCCTCGATTGCGGCGCCAGCTTTGGGGAGAACTACGGCCCGATCGTCGTTGCTTCCCGGTCCATGAAGCAGGAAGAGCTGTCGGGAAAGCGCATCGGCGTTCCTGGCCTGAAGACGACAGCCTACCTAACGCTAAAGCTCTTTGAACCCAACTTTGAACCAGTCGTGATGGGCTTCGATAAGATCCTCGATGCCGTGAAGAATAATGTCGTGGAAGCGGGGCTCTTGATTCATGAGGGCCAGCTCTTGTTTCCCCAGTTGGGCATGCACCGCGTGGTGGATCTTGGCGTTTGGTGGCACGAGCAGACTGGCCTGCCCCTCCCGCTCGGTGGAAACGCCGTCCGGCGCTCCCTTGGCCGCGGCCTGGGGCTGCAGATCGCCAAAACCATTAAAGACAGCGTCGAATACGGCCTCGAACACCGAGAAGAAGCATTGAACTACGCGATGCAGTTTGCGCGCGACATGGAAACGGATATCGCCGATAAATTCGTGGGCATGTACGTGAATCGCTGGACGCTGGGATATGGTGAAATGGGTAAGCAGGCAGTTCGGGCGCTGATTCAGCGAGGTACAGCCGCCGGGCTGTTGCCTGGCCCTCCCGACGTGGAATTCCTTTCCGAATCCTAACAAAACACTAGATTTAATCTGATTCTGATCTGCACTGAAGTTTTCCACCGTAATGCCGATAGGCACTTCGTAGATTTTCGGCCGTCGCGCGACAGTCTGCGGATCGGGCCTTCCCCTTGCCTCATTCTCACTGCTGCATTGCGCCGTGCTGCCGTTACCTGTGATCACAGCTTCGCAGCCTACGGAACGTACCCATATTCAGGATCTGGTGATTTCATTTGCAGCCGTCAACAACCTGGCGACCTCCGGGCAAAGCATAAACTCCGCGATCCAGCCTTCCGCTGCGAACTCGCGGGCCAGCCTGCAAGCCTCCGCCTCTCAGCTTCAGATCGCGGAAGTCCAGTTGACGCTTGCCAACGCGAATGGCCAGACGGCGCAAGTCCGGGCAATTCCTCGTAATGGTCCGGCCACGACTGCTCCCGACTCGAACATTGGGACAAACACAAGGACGCGAGCCGCACGCGCGCAATAGTGAAACTAATCGCAATCGCTTGCTACCTATCCCGCCCAACCTGAATCCCGCTCGAGTTAGCGGACTGCTTCGTTCAGCCTTATACCAATCCGCCATCCGTCTGTACCTCCACCGCGCCTGACCCAGTTTAGCCCGCCTTGACGCTTGCGCTCGAATCACTTAGTGTCTCTTGTCTGCCGGAGAATCGAGCATGGGCACATTCCGCAGAACCATTTTGGCGACCTTCGCGCTCGTGATCGCAGGGCCGCTTGCGTGCGGGCAAGCAGCCACGGAATACCACCTCTATAACGATTCGAACTCTGATTGGCCGCAGCATGCGGTCCGGGCTGCGCACGGCATGGTCGCCTCCGATGAGCAGCTTGGCTCGGAGGCCGGTGTCGAAATTCTCAAACGGGGCGGGAACGCCGTCGACGCAGCCGTGGCCACAGCATTTGCCCTTGCCGTCGTCGAACCTGCGGCTGGCAATATTGGTGGCGGCGGTTTCATGCTTGTCCGCCTGTCCGACGGTCGAAGCACTTTTTTTGATTATCGGGAAGTCGCTCCCGGAAAAGCCACACGCGGCATGTACGTCGGACCGGACGGGAAGCTCGTCAAAGGTCTCTCGGTGTTCGGCTACAAGTCCGTCGCCGTCCCAGGCACGGTAGCAGGTCTCGCCCTAGCCTTGAAAACCTACGGCACGATGAAGCTTGCCGACGTGATGGCTCCGGCGATCCGGTTGGCCGAAGAGGGTTTCCCCGTCAGCGAAAAGTTGGCGCGCCAGTTCGCGGACCAGCGCCCGTATTTGCAGGAGTTCAGCGTCAGCCGCCATATCTTCCTCAGTGACGGAAACATCGCTAAGGCAGGTGACATTTTCAAACAGCCGGAACTCGCCGCCACTCTCAAGCGCATCACTAAGAACGGCCCCGATGAGTTCTATCGAGGCGAGACAGCCCATAGGATCGCGGCAGACATGCAGGCCATGGGCGGGCTGATCACGTTGGATGATCTCGCGCAATACAAGGCGAAGATACGCCAGCCGGTGCACGCCGATTACGAGCTGGACGGACACAAATGGGAAGTTCTTTCTTCGCCGCCTCCCAGCTCTGGCGGCGTCGCGATCATCGAGGCTTTGAACATGCTGCAGGGCGTCCCTCTGAAAGGCTGGGATGATTTGGAAAGCGTTCACATGGTGATCGAGACCATGCGTCGCGTATTCGCCGATCGAGCCGCCTACCTGGCGGACCCCGATTTTGCTTCTGTTCCCGTCGCCGGTCTTACCAGCGATTGTTACGCCAAAGAACTTGAGGCAACGATTGACCCTTCGCACGCGACCTCTAGCAAAACGGTAAAAGCAGGCACGCCACACGTCTGCGGTAGTGCTTCGGCTGTGCCCGCGCCGAATGGCGTCTCCGGACTAAGTGAAGGGCAGCACACGACGCACTTCTCCGTCGTGGATGCCAAGGGCAACGCGGTTTCCAGCACGTATACGCTCAACAACAGCTACGGCTCGCATGTCGCTTGTAGTGCCGGCTTTATGTTGAACGATGAAATGGATGATTTCACGACGCAACCGGGCGCTCCGAATGCTCTCTTTGGCCTCATCCAATCCGATGCTAACGCTATCGCTCCGGATCACCGGCCACTTAGTTCGATGACGCCCACGATCCTCGTTCGCGACGGCAAGCTCAGCTTCGTTACTGGTTCGCCCGGCGGACCTACGATTATCTCGGCAACTCTTCTGAGCGTTCTAAACTGGATGCGTCTTGGGATGAGCGCGCAAGCCGCCATCAACGCTCCGCGCTTCCATCATCAATGGCTTCCGGATGTCGTCGTGATGGAAAACGACTTTCCGCCGAGCCTGGATGCAGGACTGAAAGCCGAGGGTTACCAGATTCGGCGCCGCGGCCACATCGGTCTGGTGAACGCGATCGGCATCGACCCCAAGACCGGCGAGCGACTTGGCGCGGCCGATCCACGCGATCACGGCGCGGCTGTCGGTTACTGAAATAGATTTGATTTTGCAATGGAATAGTGTGCGGAATCGGCAGGCAGTTGAGTCCTGGGCTCTTCAGCCCCCGGAGCGGAGCACGAGGCCATGCAAAGAATCCTTTCCACGTACCTCTTTGTCTCGCGAAAGTTGACCAACGAACTCCTCGGCCAAATCGCCGATTCAGGCTTTCAGGCTCTCGAGATTTTCGCAACGAGAAGCCACTTCGATTACACCTTGAAACCCGAAACTCAGGCCACGGCCAGCGCTCTGAAGCAGTACGGGCTGACGTTAGCCTCGCTTCACGCACCCACCAGCCGCGACCTCAGCGCCAGCCGAGAAGGCGGCGCACCGCTTTCCATTTGCGAAGTCGAGCGCGTTCGCCGCATCGAGGCCATGGACGAATTGAAGCGCGTGATTGACGTCGCTGAAGACCTCCCTTATTCCCGGCTCATTCTCCATATGGGCGGCCCGCGAGAAACTGCCGATCCGCGCAAGCGCGACGCCGCGTTCAGCTCGCTCGAGCACCTTATCCTTCATGCGCACCACGCGGGCGTCACCATCGCCGTAGAGAACACAAACAGCGAAATGGGCGATCCCGTTTATCTACGCGCCTTTGTGGATGAAACTCGCCTCACTGGCCTGCGCTTCAATTTCGATATCGGCCACGCCTTCCTCGCCGACGGTCCGGAAAACGAGCGGATTGAAAAGGCCTTCGCCCCAATCCACGATCTCGTCGTCTCTGCTCACATTCACGATAATCACGGCGAGAAGGACGAACATCTGCCCCCGTACGACGGCGCCATTGATTGGGAGTCCGCCGTCAAAACACTGAAAACCGCATCCGCTCCGGACTTGCCGCTCACAATCGAGCTGAAAGAACGTTCGGGGCACGACGCTCCATCACTTGCCGATCAACTAAAAGCCGCCGCGAATTCCGTGGACCGCTTCGAGCGCGAGTGGAGTTGATGTTCGAATTTGACTATAATTCTGACCATAGTCTATGATATGGTCTGGAAGACTATAATGGAAGAAATCGCCATTTCGGAGTTCAAAGCCAAGTGTGCTGCTCTGGTCGAACGCGTTGCCAAGACGAAGCAGCCTATTCGGATTACGCGCCATGGGAAGCCTGTCGCTGATGTAGTCCCCACGGCGCAGATCATGGATCGCGCGGCGTGGATTGGCTCGCTGAAAGGCAAGATAAAAATCCTCGGTGATATCGTCTCCCCCGTGATTGACCTCGACGAAATTGAGGCTCTTCGCGATTGAAGCTGCTACTGGACACGCACATCTGGATTTGGCTCGTCGAGAGTCCCGGGCGAGTCGGGCGGAACGCAGCACGAGAGCTGAGAGACACTGCAAATGAGCTTTGGCTTTCCCCGGTCAGTACGTGGGAAGTACTGTTGTTGCATCGCAAGAAGCGGTTGTTCCTGCCAACCAATCCTGAGGATTGGCTCCCTCAAGCTCTCGCGGGGATTCAACGTCACGCACCGATTACGCATGAGATTGTCATGGCATCCGAAAAGCTTCCTCTTCACAACGATCCAGCTGATCGGTTTATTGCTGCGACGGCGCTTGTACACGACCTGACCCTGGTCACGGCCGATCAACGCTTGCTCGGCCTCGGCCCCATCCGCACGATGGCTAACCGCTGATCGTCTCGTCGTGTCGAATCCCTCTCTCTGGTAAACTGTTCAATTCAACTTGCTGTACAAATCGCGACCATGACCACCATCACCATCGATCAAGCTGGCCTACACGACGGCCAGGAAGTCACTCTCCGCGGCTGGCTTTACAACCTCCGCGAATCCGGCAAACTTCTCTTCCCCATTTTTCGTGACGGCACCGGCATCATCCAGGGCGTGTGTGCGTTCAAGGAAAGCCCCGAGGCTTTCGAGGCGTTGAAAGGCCTCACGCAGGAATCGAGCGTCATCGTCACGGGAAAAATCCGCGCCGAAAAGCGCGCGCCCGGCGGATACGAAATCGGCGTCAGCAAAATTCAAGTCGTCCAGAAAGTCCCGGACTCCACGCCCTTTCCCATCCAGTTGAAAGAGCACGGCGTGGATTTCCTGCTCGACCAGCGGCACCTCTGGATTCGTACTCCGCGCCAAGCCGCGATTCTCCGCATTCGCGCCGAAGCCATCCGCGCCGCGCGCGAATTCATGGACGGTCAGGGTTACACCCTCGCGGATTCTCCCATGTTCACGCCCGCCGCGTGCGAAGGCACTTCCACGCTTTTCGAAGTCAATTACATTGACGAGCAAAAAGCCTACCTCACCCAGTCAGGCCAGCTCTACGCCGAAGCTCTCGCCATGGCTCTCGGCAAGGTATACACCTTCGGTCCCACTTTCCGCGCCGAAAAATCCAAGACGCGCCGCCACCTCACCGAGTTCTGGATGCTCGAGCCGGAAGCCGCCTACGTCGAATTCGACGAAGTTCAGGAACTAGGCGAAGGTCTCGTCAGCGCCATCGTCCAGGGCGTGCTGAAGAACAAATCCCGCGAACTGGAAACGCTGAAGCGCGACGTCAAGCCGCTCGAGAACGTCAAGCCGCCGTTCCCACGCATCAGCTACGAAGACGCCGTCGCGGTCCTTCAAAAATCCGGCAACCCCGCGAAATTCGGAGACGACTTCGGCGGCGATGAAGAAACTATCATTTCGAAAAACTTCGATCGCCCCGTGATCATTCACCGCTACCCTTCAGCCATCAAAGCCTTCTACATGCAGCCGGATCCGCAGCGCCCGGAGCTGGCGCTCGCTTTCGACATGATCGCCCCCGAGGGCTACGGCGAAATCATTGGCGGCAGCCAACGCATCCACGATTACGACCTGCTTCTGAAGCGTCTCCACGAACACAAGCTTCCCGAAGAGTCGTTTCAATGGTATCTCGACCTGCGCCGCTTTGGCAGCGTCCCTCACTCAGGATTCGGCCTTGGCCTCGAGCGCACCGTCGCCTGGATTTGCGGCACCGAGCACATCCGCGAGGTCATTCCCTTCCCTCGCATGATTTATCGCGTGTATCCTTAGTCCGGGGTAGTTGGCGCTGCAATCGCGCCTCTCAAACGCAGTTTGTTTCAGGCTTGAGTGATCCGCATCTCGCACGCGCCCGCGTGTCTAAAGAATTTTCTGTCTCGTCACGGGCCACGGAAGACGGATCACGGAACACGGAAGACATGCCTCAGAAAATCCGCATTATCGGCGTACCTATGGACCTCGGCCAGTCCCGTCGCGGCGTGGACATGGGCCCTTCCGCTTTGCGCGGCGCCGGGTTGCAAGCTCGTATTAAACAGCTCGGCCACACCGTCGAGGACATCGGCAATCTCGAGGTAAAGCAGCCCGAAGAAATGCAAGTCGGCGAAAAACGCGCTAAATATCTTCAGGAAATCGCCGAAACCTGCACCGACCTGGGGAAAACAGTTGAAAAATCTTTGGGCGAAGGATTCCTCCCCCTCGTTCTCGGCGGCGATCATTCTATTGCCGTTGGAGTCGCGGGAGGCGTCGCTTCGCATTTCCGCAAGGACAAAAAAGAAATCGGCTATCTCTGGCTCGATGCGCACGGCGATATGAATACCCCCGATTCTTCGCCTTCCGGCAACATCCACGGCATGCCGCTCGCCGCGATCATGGGCTACGGCGCGCCGGAATTAGTGGACTTGATGGGCTTCAAGCCCAAGGCCGAGCCGGGCAACATCGTCATCGTGGGCGCCCGCGACCTCGACGCGCAGGAGCGCAAAATCGTTAAAAAATCCGGCATTCACGTCTTCACCATGCGCGATATTGACGAGCGCGGCATGCGCGAAGTCATGTCGGACGCGCTCAAACACGCCATGGACGACACCGCCGGAATTGCCGTCAGCCTCGATATGGATTTTGTCGACCCCGCCGATGCTCCCGGAGTCGGCACGCCCGTTCGCGGCGGCGTCACCTACCGCGAAGCTCATCTCGCCATGGAAATGATCGCCGATACGGAAGCGATGGTTTCTCTGGAAGTCGTCGAAATTAATCCCATCATTGACGAGCACAATCGCACCGCGCTTCTCGGTGTCGAACTCGTGCTCTCCGCTCTCGGCAAGAAGATCTTGTAGCGCTTTCCTTTTCTTTCGAAACAGAGGCTGGAGCCCCAGCTCCCCCATTCGCTCTAACTTATCCTCAGCGCGGCCATCGGATCGATCCTCGACGCTCTTCGCGCCGGCAGCCAGCCGGCCATCGCAGCCACAATTGTCAGCACGACCAGCATTCCCGCAAACGTCACCGGGTCGTTCGCTGTCACTCCAAACAGCAGCCCGCTCATCGCTCGCGCCAACATCCACGAAGCCACAATTCCTATCGCCACTCCAATTCCCGCCAGCCCCATCGTCTGCAACAAAATACTCTTCTGCAATCTCTCCGCCGAAGCACCCAGCGCCATTCGAATCCCGATTTCCTGGGTCCGCTGGCTCACCGAATACGAAATCACTGCGTAGATTCCGAGCGACGCCAAAATTAGCGCGAATCCCGCGAACCCTCCCAGCAGAATCACCACAAACCGCCGTGGCGATACCGCTCGATCCACCAGAGTCTGCAGCGTCCGCAAATTTGCCGTCGGCAAGTCCGGCTCGATCGGCCGCAGCGCTTCGCGAACTCTTGCCGCAAGCTCCGCAGTCGGCAACGACGTCCTCATTACCAAATCCACGCTTCCATAATCTTGCGTCTGGCGGATCGGAATGTAGAACTCGTTCCCGGAAGGTTCTTCCGGCGAAATGTGGTGAACATCTCCCACCACGCCCACAACGGTTCGCTCCGGATGGTCGGCCAGCAATATTTTCCCGATCGCATCCTCGCCGGGCCAAAGGTTTTTCGCCAGCGTCTCATTCACGATGATTACAGGCAGCGCATCCTTCGAGTCCCGCTCCGTGAAATCTCTCCCTTCAATCATCGGAATCCCCATCGACCGAAAATACCCATCGCTCACGATCCGCGGAAATCCGCCGGGATAATCCCCCGGTGCGTACACCGCTCCCTTCGCCGCGATCCCCCAGCTCCGGTTGTGTCCCAACGGCAGAAAATCCGAAAGCCCCGCCGCCTCAATTCCCGGCACTTCCTTCACGCGCCGCAGCGCTTCGTTGAAGTACTCATTCCTCTGCTCCTCCGTCTTGTACGAGGAGTTCGGATCGATCTGCAAAGCCGCCGCGCGTTGCGGCACGAATCCCAGGTTCACGTCCAGCACCCGCAGAAAGCTCCGGATCAACAGTCCGGCTCCCACCAGCAACACGCACGCCAGCGCAATCTCGCTCACCACCAGCGCGCCGCGTACCAACGCACTTCCCCGCCCCTGGCTCGATCCGCGGTTTGAATCCTTCAACGTATCGTGCAGCTTCAGCTCCTCGATCTGCATTGCCGGTGCCAGCCCAAAGATCAATCCGGTCAACACGGCCAGCACAACCGTGAATCCCAGCACGCTTCCGTTCACGCGCACATCACTCAGCATTGGAATGCTCACCGAGGTCAGGTGCGAGAGCACCCGCGTCCCTCCGAACGCCAGCAGCAATCCCACCGCCGCCCCGCAGCACGACAGCACAAAACTCTCCACCAGCAATTGGCCGATCAGCCGCCGCTTCCCCGCTCCCAGCGCCGCGCGAATGGCGATCTCTTTCTGCCGCGCCGCCGACCGCGCCAGCAGCAGATTTGACAAGTTCGCGCACACGATCAGCATCACCACTCCGACCGCGCACGCCAGCACGATCACCGTCGCTCGCAACCTCCCGCTAACATGCTCCGCCAGCGCCGAAATCTTCGGATCAAACTCATTCTCCCGCGGATGCATCTGCTCGAATCGTTTGCCAAGAATTGTCGCTTCTGCCTGCGCCTTCCCGAGCGTCACTCCTGGCTTCAATCGCCCGACAATCGCCAACGTGTTCCCCCAGCGGTTCGTCTCCTGCGTCAATGGAAATGGCTCGAAAATATCGATCCGGCTTCCCGGCGCGAAAATTGTCCCGAAGTCAAACGACGCGGGCAAGACGCCTACTACCGTTGCAGGACCTCCATCAAAGGCCAGGGCCGTCCCCACAATTTTCGGATCGGACGCGAATCTCCTCTCCCACAACCCGTGGCTCAGCATCACCGCCTTCGGCCCATTCCATTTGCATTCTTCCGCGCTGAATTGCCTCCCAATTTCCGGCTCGACTCCCAGCACCGGAAAAAAATTCTGCGACACCGGCACGCTCGTCAGCCGCTCCGGCTCGCCATTCCCGGTCAGCAGCGAGCCTCCCGTTCCATAAAACGCGAAATATCCCGCCACATCCTCGAACGATTCATTCTGCTTCTGATAATCCAGCAGGAAATCTACTTGCGTCGTCTTTGCCGACATGTCTCCCGTCGCATCGTCGTGGTTCGCAATCCACACCAGTTGCCCCGGTTCGCGAAACGGCAGCGGCCGGATCAGCAGCGTATCCACCACGCTGAACACCGTGCAGCTCGCACCCACTCCCAATCCCACGATCAGAATCGCGAAAATCGCGAATCCCAGGTCCTTCCGCATCGTCCGCAGCGCGTAGCGCGCATCCAGCCAAACATGCTCCAGACCCGTTCCCCGGCTCTTCCCGCTCTCTGTGGACACGTTTCCTCCTGCTCGCATTCCGCATTTTGGTAGACGATGCAACCTCCAAAAGGTTCCGTTGCCCTTTCAAACTCATCCCTCCGCTTCTCCGTTGCCTCTCCAGAACCTTCGCCCGACTTCCCCCGCGACAACTCCCCCGTCTTTGCCCTATAACTAAGAACTGGCAACCCAATCTCGAATAATGGTTACTCCATGACCCCTGCTAATAAACGCCTTCGCGTCGGTGTCCTCTTTGGCGGCCGTTCCGGCGAACACGAAGTTTCCCTCGCCTCCGCTGCCTCGGTCCTTCGCGGCCTCGATCCCGATAAGTACGAAGCCGTCCCCATCGGCATCACCAAGGAAGGCCACTGGCTCATCGGGACCGGCGCTCAGAAAATGCTCCCTGAAGTCCTGCGCACCGGCCAGCGTGTCACCATGACCGCCGATCCCACCGACGCCGCTCTTGTCCGCCTCGATGGCAGCGGCGGCGGCCAGCGCCTCGACGTCGTCTTCCCCGTCATGCACGGCACTTTCGGCGAGGACGGCACCATTCAGGGTCTCCTCGATCTCGCCGCCCTTCCCTTTGTCGGCGCGGGCGTGCTTGGCTCCGCCGTCGCCATGGATAAGGACGTCGCCAAAAAACTTCTTCGCGCCGTCAAAATTCCCGTCGTCCCCTGGCTCTCCATCCGTCGCGACGAATGGGAGCGCCATCCCATTGAGATGACCCACGAAATCGAAAAAACCTTCTCCTATCCCGTGTTCATCAAGCCCGCCACTCTCGGCTCTTCCGTCGGCATGACCAAGGTCCATTCTCACGACGAACTCGCTCCCGCTCTCACGCTCGCTTCCGAATTCGCCATGAAAATCATGGTCGAGCAGGCTGTCAACGCCCGCGAAATCGAGCTCTCCGTCCTCGGCAATCGCGATCCGCAAGCCTCTATCCCCGGCGAAATCGTTCCTCACCACGAGTTTTACGATTACGCCGCGAAATATCTCGAGGAAGGCACGCAGCTCATCATCCCTGCGAAGCTCACGCCCGCTCAAATTAAGAAATTCCAGAAATTCGCGGTCGAAGCATTTCTCGCCCTCGAACTCTCTGGTATGGCTCGCGTGGATTTTTTTCTGGAAAAAGACAGCGGGAAAATCTATCTCAATGAAGTGAACACCATTCCCGGCTTCACTTCCATCAGCATGTATCCCAAACTTTGGGAAGCCAGCGGCCTTCCCTTCTCGAAACTCATTGATAAGCTCATCGAGCTCGCTCTCGAACAGCACGCCGAAAAAGCCCGCACCAAATACGCCATCGAACTTCCCTCCGGCTCCTCCGGCGCCCTCGAAGGCTAGGCCTCAGAACCTACCTCCGGGTGATTCGGACGTCATGAGGTTGAGAGCCCCCTGCCGGTTCGCCGCTTAGCCCTTGAGGCAAACCCACTGCCTAGATACTTGGCGAAATAATGATTAACAGATTAGAGCGTCTCGAGATGCACGGAAATTCCCTAGTGAACAGTTTTTACCAATCGTGACCACAGCTCAGGCATCGTATAATCTTTTCAAATGGGGCGACCAGAATTCAATCCTCGACTCATTCACAGTAAGCGCGGAGCGCTGATTGCACTGTGCGCCACGGGCTTTCTCGCGGCCTTGACTTTTTGGGATGTGTTCTCGTACCCCCAGCGCGAACACCATTGGCTTCTTGACTTTGATTGGCTCGCCCTTTGGCATATTGCTCTGCCGGCCTGGGCCGTAGTCGCAGCGAACCTGGGATTTTACGCAGGCCTTCTTTGGGGCGCGGTCGTGCTTTATCGGATCGCCCAGGGCAACGAACGCTTCTTGATAGTTGGCGTATATGGAAGCATCCTCCTCGGTCTAATCCAAATTTTGGTTTCAGCGTCCGCGGCAATCACCATAGACTACCTGCGGGTCGTGATTACGGAAGTGGCATTATTTGCCTCTATAGATATCCTGCTAAGGATGCCCGCGAATGGATACCCCAGGGCGGATTATCAATGTTCACGGAATACTAGAAACTGACCCATCGCCCGTGTTCACCCCAGCCCTAGCCATCTCGCCCCGAACACGTTAACTTATATACCGTCGCTTCGCGACAATCTGCCTCGCAGGGCAGGAGCCTAACTTAATGTCTCTTCTCGAACCGCCTCCAGATCTTCACAGAAGATCCCGCGCGCTGGCCTTTACCGTGGCCACGTGCGTCATCATCGCCATCATTGCCATCTGGTTCGTTCTGCGTTTTTATCCAGAAAAGAAAGCCGCCGAGGAATTCCTCAATGCCGTCGTCGCCGGCGATATGAATCACGCTTACCAGCTTTGGAAGCCCGGCCCCAGCTATCGCATGCAGGACTTTCTCGCCGATTGGGGACCCACCGGCTACTACGGCCCCGTCAAGAGCTATCAAATCATCAAAACCAAATCGCCGTCCGGCACGACCACTAGCGTCGAATTCCACATTGCCGTCAGCCCTTACTCTCCCATGCCCGGCGAAAACGAACCCGAAAAATCCGAAAAAACCAAAATCGTCACGATCTGGATTGATTCCCGCGACAAATCCCTCAGCTTCCCGCCGTAGTCTCGGATCAAATCCCTTGCCCGTAGGGGCACGATATATCGTGCCCTGAGCTTTATTCTGTTTTTCGCCCCTCCGATGTAAACCTTCGTTCTACACTAGCCACTCGCCGCTTCTCCCAAAGCGTGCTCCAACTCTTCCCGGCTTACGCTCGCCGTCCCCAATTTCCCCACCACCACTCCTGCCGCCGCATTCGCCAGCACGGCCGCGTCCGCCACGCTCGCTCCCGCCGCCACCGACAGCGCCAGCACGCTCAGCACCGTGTCTCCCGCTCCCGTCACGTCAAAGACCTGCCGCCCGCCCGCGCCATGCTCCACGCCGCTTTTTCCCACTCGCGCGTAGGTCACTTCAAAGCTTGTCGCCGGTATCTGCAAATGTCTTGGCGAAGTCTCCTCGAACACGCTCATTCCGTCTCCGCCTCGCGTGATCACCACTGCACTGCATCCAAATCGCGCCAGCAGAGCCCGTCCCGCCTCGTCAATCGCTTTCTCGTCCGGCAACGCTCGCCCCACGAACTTCGCCGCCTCCGATACATTGCACACCACCGCCCGCGCCCCTCGATACGCGTACAGCTTCGAAGTCTTCGGCTTCACGAAGACCGGCAGCTTTAATTGGTCTGCCGCGCGCAGCACGCGATCCGCGATGTCGTCCGTGATCAGCCCCTTGTCATAGTCTGAAAGCACCAGCGCATCCAGTTTCTTCATCGCGCGAAATAACGCGCCCAACAGCCGCTTCTCCGTTTCTGGCCGGAGCGGCTCTCGTATTTCGCGGTCCACCCGCACCACATGCTGGTGCTTCGCGATGATTCGCGTCTTCACTGTCGTCGTGCGTTTTGGGTTCGCAATGACTCCGTCGTCCCCAATCTTTTCCGCCCGCAACAATCTTTCGATCGCTTTCCCCGCTTCGTCCGTCCCCACCGCCCCAAACATTTCCACGCGCGCGCCCAGCGTCGCCAGGTTTGCCGCCACATTCCCCGCCCCGCCAAGCCGGTCGCTCTGCGAAACAAAATCCACCACCGGCACGGCCGCTTCCGGCGATAGTCGCGTCGCCGTCCCCCAAACGTAGCGGTCTAGCATCAGGTCCCCAAGCACGCCCATCCGCTTTCCCCGCAGCTTGGGAAGCAAACGCTTCAATTTCGAGATGGATTCAGCAATTTCCATTCAGCTCACGCGCACCCCGTTAGCCAAACTCTTTCTTCGCACTTCGCACTGCTCACTACGCACTGCTCACTGCCCTTCACTCACTCTCTTTCTCCACTCTCGCCTCTTCCACCAGCATCACTGGAATTTCATCCCGCACCGGATACACCCGGAAACACGTTCCGCACTTCAACCCCGAGCCGTCCTCTTTCAACTTCACCGGCGTCTTGCAGAGCGGGCACACCAGAATGTCCAGCAACTCCTTTGCGATCGCCATGCTTCTCTCCGTTCCGTGACTCCCCGTTTCGTAATTCCGCGTTTCTTAACTCTCCGTTTCGTAACTCCGCGTTTCGTAACTCCGCGTTCGATTTTTCCTCGCCCCCGCACTCTATCAGACCCCCTCCAACCCCTTCAACCAACCCCTCATCCTGTCTTTGCGTGAGGGGGAGTCGGCCGTGTTTCCGCCATTCTCGCAAGGACGATTGCCGCCAGCAGGCACACTACCGGATCGATCGTGTGCCGGTACCGCAAATCGGCGTGCGTCAGGTAATACACGCACGGATAAATCACGGGAAAGATCGCGGCGGGAAATGCGTACCCTGTTCGTTTTCGCCACAAAATAAAAATCCCTAGCAACCCACCTGCAGCAGTCAGAACATTCACGAACAGAATCCATTGAATGAATATTGAATGCGATCTGAAAAATACTTTGAGCGGACTCTCCGTTCCCGTCCAGAATGCGACGAATTTCCTGCCGGTCAATTCCAGCTCCAATTGCGGATGCGTTTCGATGAAGGAAATCGCCAGCGTCCATTTCTCCGCCATGTACGCCGTCTCGCCCAGTTCCGCGTAGCGGCTTGCTTCTTCCGCGCGTGTAATCGTCATTCGTCCGTTCGTCGCCGTTGGATCGAAAATGTCGTTGTTTCCCAGCCACAATTCAAACGCGAAATTCGATCGCAAAGGAATGAAGCGGTGAAACGCGACGTAGTTGCGCATCGTCCAGGGCACGCAGCAGAGCGCGGTCATCGCCAGCGCCAACCTTGCCCTCTTCGATCGCCACGCGCCTTGTTCATCGCCGCGAACCGCCGCCCACACGAGCAAGAACGGAAGTAACGCGCCGAGCGCCGGGTTCGTCAGAAGAGCCATTCCCCATAGCAATCCGTATCCGCACCAATCCCGCGTGCGCTTCGATTCCACGACTAAAAGTGTCGTCCACAACAACAATGCCCCCAGCAGCGCCGAAAGCGATGTGTCCCAAACCCATTCAAACGGAATCAGTATCGCGTTTGGAAAAATTGCCCAGAGCCACGCCCCGCCCGCTCCCGCGCCCAATCTCCAAATCCGTTTCCCCGCATAAAAGATCGGCACGCACGTTGCCGATGAAAATAAAATGTTCAATCCCACGCACGCGAAGAACGCGTTTGCCGTGAACACGCCAAAAATCTTGAACGCTGCCGCGACCAGCAACGGATAAACCGGCGCCAGCCACGCCGTCGGACCAGTCTCCTGCCGGAATACGTTGCTGAATCCTTTCCCTTCCGCCAGGGCGTAGGCGATGTTTCCCGCTTCTTGCTCAAATGGCGCAATCGCCAGCGCTCGCTGCGGAATTTTTCGGATCTGGCTCCACGCGAATCCCGCGCGCACGCCCAGCGCCACCAACAAAATCAGCGCCAGCGACGTTGCAGCCCTTCGCATTGTGCTCGCAACATTCATCTCAAGCTGCGTCCGTCGCTGGACTGTTCGTTGTAATTTGCGCTGCGCATTGCGAATCCTTTCCTTCCTCGCGGAATTCGCCGTCGAGCAAGCTCATTCGTTTCACGCTACAATAATAAGGTTATGCTCTCGGCCAACAACGTCTCCATGCGCTTCGGTCCTCAGGTTCTCTTCGAGGACGTCACCTGCACCTTTATGGCGGGCCGCCGCTACGGCGTCACCGGCCCCAATGGCGCGGGCAAATCCACGTTCATGAAAATCCTCACCGGCGAACTTGATCCCACCAAAGGCTCCGTCACGCGCCCCAAGCGCATGGGCATTCTTCGCCAAGATCAGTTCGCTTTCGATGAATTTCGCGTGATTGACACGGTCATCATGGGCAACTCCGCCCTCTGGTCCGCTCTCCAGGAGCGCGACCGTCTCTACGAAAAGCCTCACGACGATCTGACCGACGCGGACGGCATGCGTCTCGGCGAGCTCGAAGGAATCATCGGCGAAGAGGGCGGTTACACTGCCGAATCCGACGCCGGCATGCTGCTCGACGGCCTCGACGTCGAGAGCGCGCTCCACGAAAGAAAAATGGGCGAACTCCAGGGCGGCCAGAAAGTCCGCGTCCTCCTCGCGCAGGCTCTCTTCGGCAATCCCGGCGCGCTGCTTCTCGATGAGCCTACCAACAACCTGGACCTCGATTCCGTTCATTGGCTGCAACACTATCTCACCGAATACGAAGGCGTCCTCATCGTCATTTCGCACGACCGCCACTTCCTCAACAGCGTATGCACGCACATCGCGGACATCGACTACGAAACCATCATTATGTACAATGGCGGGTACGATGACATGGTCGTCGCCAAAACGCACGTTTGCGCGCGCATCGAAGCGGAAAATGCGCAGCGCGAAAAGAAAATCGCGCAGTTGCAGGAATTCATCGCGCGATTTTCCGCCGGCACGCGTTCCGCGCAAGCCACCTCTCGCAAAAAAGAAGTCGAGCGCCTGCAAACCACGGAGCTAGCAAAATCCAACATCCAGCGCCCCTACATCAAGTTTGGAATGAACCGCAACTCCGGCAAGCATCCGCTGGAAATTCGCAGCGTCGAAAAATCCTACGGCGAGCATAACGTCATCCCGCGTTTTTCCGCCGAAGTGCATCGCCACGAAAAAATCGCCTTGATGGGCCGCAACGGCGCGGGAAAAACCACGCTGCTGAAATCGCTGGTGCTGAATGCCCCCGGCTTCATCGAGGATGAAGACCGCAAATTCCGGATCAATCAGGGCGAAGTGCGCTGGGGCCACGAAGTTGCTGTCGGCTATTTCGCGCAGGATCACGGCGAATCCATCACCAAGGGTATGACCGCGCTCGACTGGCTCTGGCAATTCGATCCCGGCGCGAACCAGCAGGAATTGCGCGGCCTGATGGGCCAGATGCTTTTCAGCGGCGACGACGCGATGAAACCGACGGCCACTCTTTCCGGAGGCGAAAGAGCACGCATGATTTTCTGCCGCCTCATGCTGCAGAAGCCGAATTTTCTCGTCCTGGACGAACCGACGAATCACCTCGATCTCGAATCCATCAACGCGCTGAATATCGCGCTGCAGCGCTACGACGGCACGGTTCTCTTCGTGACGCACGACCACGACGTGATTGACGAAGTGGCCACGCGCATCTGGCATTTCTTCGACGGCACAATTGAGGACTTCAAAGGCAATTACGAGGAATTCTCCGCCTACCAGGAAGCGAAAGCCAACGAGCAAAAAAATCTCGTCAACGCCGGCTCCGCGAAGCGCCGCTAAATTTCCTCTCCACATTTTTGCAAAGCGGCGCCGCTCGGATTTTCAATCGAGCAAGCGCGTTCAAGATTGAACTGAATCGAGGCGCCGCGGAATTAAAAAACTCACGCGATCGAGAAGCAAGTTTCTGCTCCCGATCGCGTGTTTTGTAGATTCGAAAGTTGCGGGAGTTTTTCTCCTCTGCGCTCTATTGCTGCGATCCGCGTTCGATGAAGCTGGCGATGTGGTTGTGCAGATTCACGCGGCTGGCGTCATGCAAGTACATCATGTGGCCGGCCTCGTAATAATCGAGCGTGATGTTTTTCTGAAGCGCGGCGGGAAGGCCGAGGTGCTCCATGGTGAACTCGGTCGCGAAAAACGGCGTGGCCATATCGAAGTAGCCGTTTTCAACCTGAACGAGCAGCTTTGGATTCGTGATCATGGCTTGCGCGAGATCGCCTTCCACGTTCGGGCCGCTCGGGAAAAATCCGCGAGGGCCGCGGCTCCGGCGGCTCCAGTTCCATCCGCCGCCACCGCCGCTGGTGTTGTGATAAACCATGTCTTTTCCAAACTTCAGTTCGTCATGGTTGTATTCGTTGATCATGGCCGTGAATGCGCCGCCGACGGCCGGACCTTCTGGATCGCCTGCCGCGTATTCCTCGAGCAAATCCTGCGTGTAGCCGGAGAAGCGCGCGTCAATGCGGCCGGTCGTGAGGCCGCGGCTGCGCTGCAGTTCGGCCATGAATTGCCGGAGATCCACGCGCAGATCGGCTTTCATCAAATAGTCTTCGCTCAAGCCAGTGAAGTAAGAAAGCTTCTTGGCGACGGCGGCCTTTTCGTCAGCGGGAAGCGTGGCGCCCTTGAACAGCGCGGAGGCGTATTCGCCCTGTGCGTACTTGCGGGCTTCATCGAGAAAGCCGGGCAAGTCCGAAGGACGATTCGCCAAAACTTTGTGGTACCACGCGACGGCGGCGTAGCTCGGCAGATAGTAGATGTAGGAGCGGTCATCGCCCGTGGGAAACGTGATGGTGGAAAGATCGAGAACGGAAGAGATGAGAACGATGCCATTGAGATGGATGGAATAGTGGTTCTGGAGATAGTCGCCGAGCGCGGCGGAACGGAACGTGCCGTAACTTTCGCCGATGAGAAACTTGGGAGAATTCCAGCGGTCGTTGCGGCTGAGATAGGTATCAATGTATTGGCCGAAGGCGTCAATGTCTTCGTCAATGCCGAAGAAGTCCTTGTCCTGGGCTTTGCAGACGGCGTGGCTGTAACCGGTGCCCATCGCGTCAATGAAAACGAGATCGGTTTTGTCGAGCAGGCTTTCCGTGTTGTCCACGAGTTTGTAGGGAGCGGGAGGCGTGAAGGTTCCGTCCACGGTCCAAACGCGGCGAGGACCAAAAGCGCCCATGTGCAACCACATAGTTGCGGAGCCGGGACCGCCGTTATAAAGAAAAGAGATCGGGCGAGTGGTGAGGTCCTTGACGTCGCTGCGCGTGTACGCGACGGCGTACATGAGTCCGGTGGGTTCGCCTTTCTCATTTTTTAGAAGAATGAAGCCGGCGGTCGCTTTGTAAGGAATGGTCTGTCCGCCGAGACGGATGGTGTGCTCGGTGACGGACGAATCTTCCTTGATATCCGAAGGGCCGCACTTCTCGGCGGACTTCGCTTCGGGCGCGTGGCCCTCTCCTCGCTCCGGCATCTGCGCGGCGAGGCGAGGCGCCTGAACAAACAACAAGAAAAATCCTGCGGCAAAAATCCACAAACATTTTTTCATCGAGTAGCTCCCCCTGCAGTGTGTGATCGCTCGAGCATAATTGCGGAGCGATTCTATGTTGGCGGAGGAGCAGAGTCAAAGAAAGCCGGGCGGGCGAGGCAGTGTCCCGCAATCCGTGCAAGAGAGTGCAGAATGGGTAGCGCAAAGTGGGTAGTGCAAAGTGGGTAGCGCAAAGTGGGTAGCGCAGACTGGGTAGCGCAAAGTGGGTAGCGCAGACTGGGTAGTGCAGAGTGGGTAGTGCAGAGTGGGTAGTGAACGGATCGTGGCCCGTGAGGCGTATTCCGTGGAAGAAAGTGAGTAGTGGAAAGTGAATGGCGAGTGGTGAAAATACGGAAGGGCGATGGCGTGCGGGCTGATGGTTCTTGAGCGGACGGGGATGGCGTAACCGGGAAGATACTCCCCCTAGTTTTTTGTAAGTGCGGATTCTAAAGGAGTTGCGGACGGAATTTTTGTAAGTGCGGATTGTAAAGGGGTTATAAGTCGTTTGTTTTCCGCATATACGAGGGGGTCTGTAGGTGCGGATTCTAAAGGGGTTAGGGGAGGAATTGGAGGATGGTAAGTCCTTTAGAATCCGCAGATGCGAAGGGGGTGCGTAAGTGCGGATTATAAAGGGTTTACAGACGGGGTTCTTGCAAGTGCGGATAATACAGGGGTTACGGGCGGAGAGGGTGGTGGTAGCGGGCTGTGCCGGACGATTCATAACACATGATAGCACAGAATTGAATTACTGTCAAGGTACAGTACTCTGTGCAAACGATTCGAACGTGAGACGGGGAAGTTGTGTGGATGGAAGGGGTTGCGGAGAAAAAGGTAGTTTGGTGAGACGGGGAGCTGGAAGTTTGAGGTTGGAGGTTGGAGATTCGATGAAAAGGGGCGAAGAATGAGGTTGGAGGAGACGCAGAGGCTGGTTGAGGGCCCGGAGGGATGCAGGCGGGGCGGAAAGAAGCGGAAGAGGTTAGTAGGATTTTTGCATGGGGCGGATGCTGATGTCGGTGACTTCGGCGGTGCGGGGCAAGCGGAGGGAATGAAGAACCATTTCGGCGACGTCTTCGGGCTGCATAAGGAGATCGGGTTTATAGGCGCGTCCTTCCTTGCCGAACAACTGCTCGATGCGTGGAGTGGCAGTGCGTCCGGGATAGACGCTGAGGACGCGGATGCCGTCGGGGTTAATTTCGTCCCGCAGACTGTCCGCGATGGAGCGAAACGCGTGTTGCGTGGCGGAAAATTGGCCGGCGGAAGCGGGAGAGCGAAGGCCAGCGGAGGAGTTTATGAAAACAATTTGGCCGGGAGCTTTTTTCAAAAGAGGAAGCATGGCCTGGAGCAGAGCGTAATGACCGCGGACGTTGGAACGGTACATGAGATCGAGATTGGCGATGGGGGCCTTTTCAAGAGTGCCGTGAGCGATGGCACCGCCGCAAAGGATAAGGATGTGAAGCTTGCCGGCGTGCGACTGGACCGAGGCGGCGAGAGATTGAATGTCCTGATCGCTGGTTAGATCCATCGGACAGACGTGGGAACGAGCGCCGAGGGCCTGCGCGTTTCTGGCGACGTCTTCGAGGAGTTGCTTGCGGCGGGCAGCAAGAAAAAGCTCGACGCCCTGGGCGGCCAGAGAGAGAGCAATGGCCTTGCCGAGGCCGCTGCTGGCTCCAGTGACGACGGCAAACTGATCTTTGAGGCTTTCCATATTTTGAGTTACGGCCTCCGTGGCCCTTCCGATGGATGTAGGAAGAGGCCGAGTTTCGAAAGATTCTACCGACGAAGAAGAAGCTTACCTGCCTGGATTAAATCACGGCGCGGAATGTTTTCCATTGTTTTCAGAACCGAGCGGGGAGTCAACCGAGGCCGTTGAACAAGCGGAGGCGAGCGGACACGACCGACTTTACCTGGCGAATGACGCTGGGAAGGATTTTGTATGGGGCAACGGAATCGGGGTCTGACTTGAGGGCGGATTCGAGGCCAGCGCGCCAGGCGACGCGCAATTCGGTGTTGATGTGAATCATGGAGATGCCTGCGGCGATGGCATCCCGAAAATCCTGATCGTCCGTGCCGGAGCCACCGTGCAAGGTCAAGGGAAGGCGAACGAGTTTTTTGATGGCGGCGATGCGCGGGATGTCCAGGCGCTTGTGTTCTGCTCCGCGGAGCATACTTGCGAGCATGCCGTGAGTGTTGCCGACAGACGGAGATAGCAAGTCGATTTTGGTTTCGGCAGCAAACTGACGGGCTTCTTCGGGCTCGGTGAGGCGGATATTGTCGGGGCGCTTCTCGTGAATTTCGGAACCGGAGCCGACATAGCCGACTTCGCCTTCGACGAGAATCGCGGGACGAATGGATTTAGCGGCCTCGACGGCGCGGCGAGTTTCGGCGGCGTTTTGTTCGAACGGTTTTTCCGAAGCATCGAAGACGATCATGTCAAAACCTGCGCGAGCGGCTTCTTCGGCCTTGGCGAGGGAGTGCGTGTGGTCGGCGTTCAAGAAGATTTCCTGATTCGATGCTTCGCGAACGCTGCGAATGAGAGCGGCGGCCTGCGGAACGCCCAGAAATTCGCGCTCGCTCTCGGAGACACCCATGACGACGGGCAGGCCTAGTTCAGCGGCCGCTTCGGAGGCGGCTTTGAGCACGACCAGCTCGGAGAAATTGAAATGGCCAACGGCAACGCGGCGAGCATCCGCCGATTGAAGAACTTCGCTGAGAGTGCGCATGAGCCCACCGCCCAGAAGAGATGCTCGCATTCGAGGGGCGCAGATGCAAAGCGTCTTTTGAAAACAGATGGCGGTGAGAAGGCGGGAAGAATTAGAAGCCGAGGAGAGGAGCGGGCATGAAAGAAAGGATCAAGACGACGAGAGTGACGAAAGCGGCGATGTTGCGGGGGCGATCGAGAGGAGCAGAGTCATAGATGGGAGCGATGCGGAGAAAACGGATGCCGAAAAGGAGCGCGGCCCAAAAATACCAGCCGTACCAAAAGAAATAGCCGAGGGGCAAGAGAGCGATGGGAAGAAAGTTCGTGGAGAAGCGATGAAGGCGAGGAAAAACGGAACGAAGGATGTGGCCTCCATCGAGTTGCCCGGCGGGAAGAAGATTCAGGGAAGTGGCAAATAGACCGACCCATGCAGCGCGCCCGACGGGGTCAAGAAGAATGATGCTCGGAGGAGTGCCAGGATGAATGAGGGAAGAGAAAAAGCGGAGGAGGAGCGGAGTGCCGAAGACGACTTCGGCGTGAGAAGGGTCAATGATACCGGGCGCGATTTTGGCGTGGACGATGCCAAAGAGGAGCGCCGGAATGCAGACGAGAAAACCAACGAGCGGGCCAGAAGAGCCGACATCAAAGAGGGCGCGGTTGGTGCGAATGGGGGAACGGATGAGGATGAAAGCGCCAAACGTGCCGATGAGAGAGGGGAACGGAATGAAGAATGGATAGCTTGAATGAATATGATGGTGGCGGCAGGCAAAGAAATGGCCAAGCTCGTGGGCAAGGAGAATGGTGAGGAGGGTGGCGGCGAAAGGCATGCCCTCGAGAAGGCCGAGAGGATTTTTGTAAAAGAGAGTGAAGGCGCGGAGAAACTCGTCCAGGGAGACAGCCTGGTTGTGAGCATAGGCGACGGCAAATTGAGTGCCGGCGACGAGGCAAGTCGCGAGAGTGGCGAGGAAGAGGAGAACGGCGAGGATGAGGGATTTGAGAGATGGGCGCGGAAGGATGGGAGTGTAGGCGTCGGCGATGGGAGAGAGGGTGTTCCAGTCAACGGGGGCCGGAAAAGTTTCGACGGAGGAATCTGAATTTTGGGCGGTCACAAAGCGATCGACGATTTGAAATGAGCCACGAAGATAAGTACAGCACAAATGGAGGAGGAAGCGCCAGAGAGGTGTGGCAGGAAAATAGGAAGATGATGCAGAGCGGTTGAATACAGAAAACTTAGAGCTTGTTGAAAGCGAGACGGATTATGGCTTAGCGCCGTCGCCTTCGATGCCCTGGAGTTCCTTGCCGGGCTTGAAGCGAACGGCTTTGCCGGGCGGGATGTTAACTTCCTCGCCGGTACGGGGATTGCGGCCGATGCCAGTTTTGCGGGGCTTGACGCTAAAAACGCCAA
The DNA here is from genome assembly GCA_035279745.1 of Candidatus Acidiferrum sp. Taxonomy (GTDB): domain Bacteria; phylum Acidobacteriota; class Terriglobia; order Acidiferrales; family UBA7541; genus Acidiferrum. The sequence continues at coordinate 217,777 of DATEHE010000026.1, forward strand.
AACGGCGAAGTTCGATGCGTTGGCCGCGGCCGAGGGCTTGTTTGAGAGATTCGAAAATGGTTTCGACAGCCTGTTCGGCTTTGGTGCGGCTGATGAGGGTTTTAGCGACGACCGCGTTGACGATATCGAGCTTGATCACAAGCGCCTCCGGCTCAAGTGGCAAATGCTAGAGGGAGAGGAGCGGGTTGTCAAGACAGTATGGGTACACTACACTGTGGAGCCTTTTAGCGAAGGATGGAGAGACGAGGAGGAGTAGATGTCCGTCAAGCCCGACCGGTGGATCCGGAAGATGGCGCTGGAACACAAAATGATAGAGCCGTTCACCGACCGGCAGGTGCGGGAGGGAGTGATCAGCTACGGAGTGTCGTCGTACGGGTACGACATCCGCGTGGCGGACGAATTTCAGATTTTTACGAATGTGAACACGACAATCGTGGACCCGAAGCATTTCGATCCGCGGTCGCTGGTGCCGTTCAAGGGAGATGCGTGCCTGATACCGCCAAATTCGTTCGCACTGGCGAGATCGGTGGAATATTTCCGGATTCCGAGAAACGTGCTGACGATCTGTTTGGGGAAGTCCACTTACGCGCGATGCGGAATCATCGTGAACGTGACGCCATTCGAACCGGAGTGGGAAGGATTCGTGACGCTGGAGATCAGCAACACCACGCCGCTGCCAGCGAAGATTTATGCGAATGAGGGATTGTGCCAGGTGCTGTTTTTCGTGTCAGACGAAGATTGCGAAGTGAGCTACAAGGACAAGAAAGGAAAGTACCAGGCGCAGGGCGGGATCGTGCTGCCGCGGCTGTAGCGGAGAAAAGGAACGCTCAGGCGGTGGCGCTTGTTTCTGAAATTCTGGTGAGTTTCACGTTGGCCATGGGAAAGCCGCGTTCACGCCAGGCATCGAGGCCGCCTTCGAGAGGGCGGATGCGAGTGATGCCGCGGTTGCGAAGGAGAAGCGCCACACGGGCGCTGGTGGCTTCGTTCGGTCAAGTACAGTAGAGAATGATTTCGCGGTCGCGAGGGAGAAGCTCATGTTTTTCCTCGAGCTCCCTGGCGTCCACGCGAACCGCACCGGGAATGGTTTCCGGGTCCGCTTCAAAATCCATAGAGTGACGAAGGTCAACGATGACGAGATGTTCGCCGGAATCAAGTTTGTGTTTCAACTCGTCCACGGTGATGCGGGCGATACGAAGTTCGCGGATGAAGCGCCGGCGAGCGACGAACTTGTAGGCGAGGTAGGCGGCGAGAGAGCCGATGAGAATGACGATGAGCCAACTGCCAAGAGAAGCGGCGCGTTCGGCGATGCGCTCGATCTGTCCGCTGAAGACAAAGCCCAAACCGAGGAAAGTGGAAGCCCAGATAAACGCGCCTGCGGAGTCGAAGAGGAGAAAGCGGCGGCGACGCATGTGAAAAATTCCGGCGAGAGGAGGAGCAACAGTGCCGAGGCCGGGAACGAACTTGGCCAGGACGAGCGAGCGGGCACCCTGCTTGGCGAAAACGCCCTGGGTGCGGCGAACGCAGGAATCCGGCTCGATCGTGATTTTGCAGAGGAGTTGGAGGATTTTGATGCCTTTACGGCGGCCGAGCTGATACCAGAGGGAGTCCGCAGAAACTGCAGCGAGCGTGACGATGAAGAGCGAGAAAAATAGATTCAATTGATGAGAGCCGGCAAGAGCGCCAGCAGCGAGAAGCAAGGGAATCGAGGGAATAGGGAGGCCGCTCTGCTCCGCAAAAACCCACGCGAGCAAGACGATGTAGCCATGGTGGAGGAGAAACTCGAGAGTGCGGTGCATGGAGAGGGCTGAATCCTCGAGGACCGGTGCCGCCGGTTAAGAAGCCACGATGGAAGAAGTATGCCCCCAATGGCCAGACATCACAAATTCGGAGAGCGGCTTGCGTGTTCTTGGAGCCACTTCGCGGGTGCGAAGCTTTTCCGAGAGAGTTTCGTGATCGCCGGGATAGCCGATGGCGATCGCGGCGATAGGTTCCCAGTCGGGCGGGATGCCGAATACAGACTTCGCCTTGGCGGAATCAAAACCCGCCATTTGATGGACGACGAGGCCACGGGCGGTGGCTTCAACGGAAAGAAGTGCGGAAGCGGCGCCAGTGTCGTAGAAGGCGTTCTTATTGGGATTACCGTTGGCTTGAAATTTGAGAGAAGAAACCGCGAGGGCAAGCACGGGAGCATGCCGTGCCCAGCCTGCGTTGAATTCGACGAGAACGCTGAGAGTCTTTTCGAAATTTTCGTGGTCGTCCTTAGTGGCGACAAGATAAGCCCAGGGCTGCTCGTTATTACTGGAGGGAGCCCAGCGGGCGGCCTCGAAGAGGCTGGCAAGAACGGAGTGAGGGACAGGCTTATCGGCGAAGGCGCGGGGGCTCCAGCGATTGCGAATCAATTCGTGTATCGGAAAATCGTTAGTGGCCGGTTTGTGCATCGCGTGATTTCCTTTGTATTGAGAAAGAATTAGATGACTGTTGGCGACGGGAAGATACGCATGGGAATAGAGCGAAGCATCCGGAGCGAAACGGATTTCGGATCGCTCCGGGCACAGACAGTCTAACTGGTGGCTAGAGTTGAAAAAATAATTGCCGGTCGCAGCCGGTTTGCGAAGGTTGTGGTAAGAGCCGGTTAGAGTTTGTGGAACATTTCGGCGTCAATCGTGATGGAGATTTCGTCGCCGATGACTGCCGGGCCATAGGTGGCGCCGACGCCAAAGTCCTTACGAAGGATTTTGGTCGTGGCATTGAGGCCCATGCGCATGTTGCCCCAGGGATCTTTGATCGGAGCGCTGGGACCGTCCACGTCGAGAACCACCTCTTTGCTGACGCCACGAATGGTGAGATTGCCGGTGACCTTGAGTTTGCCAGGAGCGGCTTGCTCGACTTTGGTGGACTTGAAGGTCATGGAAGGAGAGTGCTCGACGTCAAAAAAATGATCGCTGCGGAGATCCTTGTCGCGGGCGGCGACGCGCGTGTCCACGGAGTTGACGTCAATGGTGACATCAACGGTGGACTTGGAAACATCTTTATCGTCGAATTGCACGGTTCCCTTAACGCTGGTGAAAGCGCCGCGAACCGTGGAGATGGAAAGGTGCTTCACGGCAAACTGCGCCGATGAATGCGCGGGATCCAACTGCCATTCCGCGGTTGCCGCAGCAGCGGGCAACGCGAGAAGAGCAGCGAGTCCAGCGGAAATTGCGATGCGAGAGATGACCTGGCCCATTTGTGTTTCCTCCTTAAATGAATCCCGCGATGCCGCGGAGTGGAAATAAAACGCTTAGCCCGGTGCTGGCTTCCGGACCTCCTCGAGAAGCTCTGAAAGGATCTTCACACGAGTCGAGGGGAGATGGCGAAACTGGCGTTTATGAAGATCGTGGACGGGCTGATCGAGAGATTTTAGAAGCGCAAGTCCGGGCGAGGTGATGCGGGTGCGGATGACGCGGCGGTCTTCAGTCTGGCGAGCGCGAGAGATAAGGCCGCGCTTTTCCATGCGGTCGAGAAGGCGAGTCATATCCGGGTCGTGGGAGAGCATGCGTTCGCCGATGGCATTACAAGGAAGGCCCTGAGGCTCGGCGCCGCGAAGAATGCGAAGAACGTTGTATTGCGTGCCGGTGAGGCCGTGGGGTTTGAGAAGCTGCTCGGCCTGATTGGAGAGGTCGCCGGCCGTCTTGAGCAGAGAGATGAAGAGGCGGTCCTCTTCAGGGAGTGCAGCGGGAGACTTGCGGCGACTCATGGTTGTACGATAGTCGTTTTAACAGGTAATGTCAAGCGAAAGCGCGGCGGGGCAGATCTAGGTTTTGTGAAGAGGGCGCAACTGAATTTCGCTGATGAAGCTTTGCCGCGATTGAGTTACCACCGCGGCAACGGCGTGAGCGACATCCTCGGGCGAAAGCGCCTTAGAAGGATCCTTGGGGCCGCGCGGAGAGAAGCTGGTGGCGACGCTGCCCGGAGAGACGACGCTGACGCGGATGCCGAATTCGCGGAGGTCTTCGGCCATGCAGGCGGAGAGGCCCTGGAGGCCCCATTTCGATGCGCAGTAAATGCCGCCGCCAGCAAAGGCGTTGCGGCCGGCGAGCGAACTGATGTTGACAATGTCCCCCGAGCCGCGGCGAATCATCGCGGGAATTAAAGCGCGGGAGACGAGAAAAACACTTTTGAGATTCGTCCCGAGGACGCGATCCCAGTCCGTTTCGGACTGTTCATGGGCGGGGCCAAAGAGGCCGATGCCAGCGTTGTTGACGAGGATCGAGATGGGACCGAGGGCGGCTTCCGAGGAGGCAATCAGCGAGGCGACATCCGCATGACGCGAGACATCGGCGGCTTGAGAGAAGACATTTTGGCCTGTCTCTTCGAGCTCGGCATGGGTGGCGGCAAGAGCTTCCGGTTGGCGGCCGCAAATGGCGACTGATGCACCGAGCGAAGCGAGCCGGAGGGCAACGGCGCGGCCAATGCCGCGGCTGCCGCCAGTGACCAGAGCGACGGCGCCGATCAAGGGAAAGTTTCCAGCGGAAGTTGAAGCGATGAAAGGGGTTTGGGGCATGTGAATTCTTCCTCGTATGAGCCACCCATTTTGTGCGAAACTCATCATAGATTCCAGGAGTCTAAGTAACTCTCGCACGGATTGGGACCTTCAAGAGCGGATTGGGAAGACGGAGAGCCGGGCTGTCCGGCGAAGCGCAGGCGCGGGCAGAATGAAAATCCCAAGCTGAACGCTTGCGGATGTGCCGAGGCTTTACCTATAATTCCCAAGTTTTTGGCATTAAAGTATTCCCGGCAGAGGCAGTGCAGGCGAAGCCTGCAACATAAAATCCAACCAGGAAGCTGAGGCGAGGAGAGTGGGAATGAGTGGAACACGGAAAATGGCAGGCCTCGCGATCGTTGCGGCGCTATGTCTAATTGCGGGAAGCGAACCGTGCGCGCAAGCGAGCGCGTGGGAAGCGGCAGGAGCGCAAGCTGCGCCGCAGCAGCAGAAATACACGATGGCGGAGTACAACGCCTATCAAGCCTGCGCGAGCGAAAAGGATCCAGCGACGCAGGTGAAATGCTTCGATGATTTTGTTTCCAAGTATCCGAACTCCGCGCTTCTTATCTACGTTTATCCGCTTTACTTGCAGGCTTACGGGAACTTGAAGAACTATCAAAAAGTGATCGAATACGCGGACAAGGTTGTAGGGCTTGGGGACAAGGTGGATGCAGGAGTGAGGTACCAGGCGTTTTACGCGCACTGCTTCGCCTATAACGCGTTGAGCGCGACGCAACAAGCGTGGGCGGCGGACCCTGCAAATGCGAAAGCCGCGGAAGATGCCGCAGCGGAGGGCATCAAGGCGCTGGATGCGTTGAAGAAGCCGGACAGCATGACGGAAGACGCGTTCAACGCACAGAAGAAGCAAATACAGGTGTATTTCAACGGAACGGCGGCCCAGGCGGCGATGTCCCAAAAAGATTATCCGTCGGCAGTGCAATTTTATAAGGCCGTACTCGCGTTGAATCCGGATGACGGGATCACGAGTTACCGCGAGGGGCTGGCGTATGAAGCGATGACGCCGCCGCAGCACATGGACGCGTTCTGGGCGATCGCCCGGGCTGTGACCGCGAAAGGCACGACGCAAGCGCAGTCGCAGAAGGTGAAGGATTATCTCCGGAAGCTGATGCAGAATTACCAGCAAGCGGCTTGCGACAATTTGACGGACGCAGAACTGAACGAATTGCTGCAGCTAGCGAGCAGTTCGCCAGAGCGCCCGGCGACGTATTCCATCCCGAGCGTCTCCGACCTGCAAAATGCACGGACGGCGATGACAATTCAGAGCGTGTTCGCGGACCTGAAGGCCGGGGGCGACAAGGCCAAAGTCACCTGGCTTGCTGCCTGCGGACTGGAGTTTCCCGGCGTGCCTGGAAAAGTGATTGAGAACGTTGCCGGTGCGACCCCCACGGATCCAATTGATCTGAAGCTGGCGTTCGTGACGAGCGAGGCGGAATTCGACGCAGCGACGGCGGCGAACATGGACGTGAAGGTGGCGGGACAGCCGGACGTGTCGCGAGTGGAGAAGGACAGCGCGGTGCACTTTACCGGAACGCTTGCTTCCTACGATCCGGACCCAGCGTTCATGCTTCATTGGGACAAGGCCAAGGTGAATGACGAGGATATCCCGAAGGAGAAGACGGCGCCGAAGCGGCCAGTCCGTCACCGTCCGTCGGGACGTTCAAGCCACTAGATTAAACAGAATTTCAACCGAACGGCTCTCCGGAAAAACCGGAGGGCCGTTTTCTTTTTGGAGGACGAGCGACCGCAAAATCGGGCTGAGTGGAATGCGGTTGAATTGCGTTAGCGGGAGCGGTGATTACCTGAATTGAGTTTGTATTCGCTGATTTTGCGGCTCAGCGTATTGCGATGAATGCCGAGAACCTGGGCGGCACGGGACTGATTGCCATTCGCGCGGTCCAGAACGCGCTTAATGAAGCGCTTCTCAAATTCGCCGACGGCTTCATCGAACAGGATGCCCCGTTCCACCATCAAAGCGACAAGTCCTTCGAGTTGATCTCTCACGATCGCACGCTCCGAAGAATCCGAACCGGTCCGAACGGCAATTACTGGCCAAGCTCGCGTCCAACCAAGATGCGAAATGCATCGAGGTACTTGGCACGAGTGGCAGCGACAACGTCGGGCGGGAGCTGGGGGGCAGGGGGAGTCTTCGGCCAGCGGATTCGCTCGAGGTAATCACGCACAAACTGTTTGTCAAAAGAGGGCTGAGGGCCGCCAGGCCGATATTGTTCGGCGGGCCAGAAGCGGGAGGAGTCAGGAGTGAGGGCTTCGTCGATCCAGATGAGAGAGTTGACGGCATCGGGAGAGCCGAGGGAAGAATGCAAGAGGCCAAATTCAAATTTGGTGTCTGCGAGCAGAATGCCTCGCGGTTCCGCATAGGCAGCGGCGCCGCGATAGAGATCCAGGCTGACGGAGCGTACGCGATCCGCGAGATCGCGGCCAATCAACGCAGCCGCACGGTCAAAAGAAATATTTTCATCGTGGCCACTGGTGGCTTTCGTTGCGGGAGTGAAGATGGGCTCGGGCAGCCTACTGGATTCGAGCAAGCCGGCAGGAAGCGGAATGCCGCAGATCGAGCCGGTGGCCTTGTAGTCCTTCCAGCCAGAGCCAGAGACGTAGCCGCGGACGACACATTCGATGGGGAGAGGTTGCGTTTTGCGAACCACCATCGAGCGACCGTCGAGGTCAGCGCGATAGGCATCAAAAGGAGGCGGGAATTCCGTGGAGCTTAGGACGTGATGTGGGATGACGTCTTTCAAAAGATCAAACCAGAAAAGAGAAATCTGGGTGAGAACGCGGCCTTTATCTGGAATTGGAGTGGGGAGGATAACATCGAAGGCAGAGAGGCGGTCGGTGGCGATGATCAGCAGCCGGTCACCGAGATCGTAAATGTCGCGAACCTTGCCGCGCGAGGCTGGAGTGACGCCGGCAAAGTGAGTTTCCTGAATGACGCGAGACACGGAACTTGCAGCCACTGAAAAAGTTCTCCCCGACAGTGGGAGGCATTCTAGCGCAGCGGTCCGTTGAGGGAAAGGACCGTGAAGCCAAAAATTTTCACAAGTATTGAAACGAAAAAATAACTCTTGAAAGCGAATGACAAGTGTGAAAGACCAACGTTTCGAAAAAATTTGAATGGCGACGCGAGCCGAGGCGAGCGACGCACCGAAATGGTCACTCGCCGCTGGAATTCAATTGGGCAGCGATGTTCAGGCTGCGGAAGCGGCCTTTTGCCGAGGAGCGGGCGTTTCATCGCCTTCCCAGCGAACGCTGACGAGCTTGGAAACACCGGGCTCCTGCATAGTGACGCCGTAGAGGACGGAACCAGTCTCCATCGTCTTGCGATTGTGAGTAACGATGATGAACTGAGTTTGCCCGCTCATGTCAGCAACGAGGCGAGTGAAGCGGCCGACGTTGGCTTCGTCGAGAGGAGCGTCTACTTCGTCGAGAATGCAGAAGGGGCTCGGCTGATAGCGGAAGATGGCGATGAGCAGAGCGAGAGCCGTCATGGCTTTTTCGCCGCCGGAGAGCAAAAGGACGTTCTGCATGCGCTTTCCGGGAGGAGAAGCAATGACGTCAATGCCGGCGTCGCCGGAGCTGTCGGGTTCGGTCAAGCGCATTTCCGCCATGCCACCGCCGAAGATGGTATGAAAGGCCTCGGTAAAGTTTTTATTGATGGAAGCGAAAGCCTGTTCGAAGCGTTCCCGGGTGACCTGATCGAGCTCGACGATGGCCTGCTGCGTGTCTGAGATAGATTGGAGAATGTCATCGCGCTCGCGAGTAAGGAATGCGAAGCGCTGGTCACATTCGTTGAATTCCTCGAGAGCCATCATATTGACCGGCCCCATGGCATCAATGCGCTGCTTCATTTCGCGGTAGCTGGCTTCGGCAGCAGCCAACTCCTCGCCGCTCATAAACGCAGCTTCAGAAGCAATCAAATCCTCGGGTTGAGCATTGACTTCGACCATACAAGTTTCGCGGAGATGCTGCCGATCGGAATCGTTGCGCGCGGCATCCACTTCGGAGTGGCCGCGCCTCTCGCGAAGGTCCTGCAGCGACTGGCGGCTCAGACGCAAATGATCCTCGATCTGCGTAACGCGTGTTCGGCCGGATTCCCATTCCTCCTCAAGCTGATGCTGAAGAGTTTCGAGGCGGACCTTTTCCGCGCGGAGAGCTTCGAGCTGCAGGGCGAAGTCTTCGCTCTGTTTGGCAAGCGCAGCCGTCTCCTCGCTGATAGTCGTGTCTTGTTGGAGAAGCGCTGCTTCGCGGCGGTCGAGCTCGGCGCGTTCGTCCCGCAGACGGGCGGCGAGAATTTCGGCGGAGGCGAGGCGCTCATTCAGAGCGGCAAGCTCGGCGCGAGCGGCGGCGAGGTCATTTTGCTCGGACTGGATGGAGCCGCGAAGCGCGGTGAGTTCTTCCGCCAGGCGAGCGCTCGCGGTTTCGGCCTCAGCGCGGGAGGCGGCGATGAGCGCGTGCTCGTTCTTGGCGCGCTCGGCGCGCAAAGCGGAGTCTTCGGCTTCTTTGCGGAGCCGGGCGAGATCATTTTGGCAAACCGCCAATTCAAGGCCGAGCCGAGCGAGCTCGCTCTGCATGTGCTCGTGCTTGTGCGTCGCCGAAATTGCGTTGCGCTCGACGTCGCGCTGCTGTGAGTTGAACTGGTCGAGAGAAGCTTCCGCATCGCGGAGTTCCTGGTTCAACTGAGCCAGCGCCGACTGCGCCTCGTTCAACTGCTGCTCCAAGCCAAGAATCTCCGCGTCGAGGGCGCGAAGTTCACGCTTCATTCCGAGCGGGCCAGCCTCATCGGCGCGGCCGCCGGTAACCATCCTGCCCTGATAGCAAGTCCCGTCGGGTGCAATAAACGCAAATTGAGGATTGTCGCGAGCGAGTTTTTCCGCGGAAGCCGGCGTGTCCGTGAGATACGCGGAGCGCAGCCGTGGGAGGAATTGTTTGGCGGCGGCGCCGAGCGGATCCCGGAATCCCACGAGTTTGTCCAGGCGGGAAATGACACCGTCCTCGACTCGAAAATTGATGATGGGCTCGTATTCAGCGAGGCGAAGGTTGCGCAGCGAATCCACGAAAAAGGTAGCGCGGCCGCCGACTTCGTCGCGGAGCAAAGAAACGCCCGCGCGCGCATGATCGTAAGTTTCAACGACCACATATTCCAGTTCGTCGCGAAGATATTGCTCGATCGCGGCTTCATACTCTTCTTCGACTTCGGCGTAATCGGCCAGTACGCCAACGGCGCGGAAATTCTGTCCCGAGCCGCGTTCATTGGCGGCGAAGAGCTTTTGCACGGCTTCGGCGGTATACGAACGATCGTTGAGAACCTGAGTGAGAGTGGCGTGGCGGGCGCGGATGCCGGCAAGAGAATCACGAAGAGTTCCCGCGGTCTGAGCCGACGATTCGCGCTGCTGGCGGAGTCCGGCCATGCGCGCCTGCAATGCAGAAATAGACTGGTTCAGCTCATTCAACTGGCTGTTCGCGGCTTCCCATGCAAACGCGGCTTGGTCGGCGTCGTCGCGCACCCGGATCGAAGTCTCGAGAAGTTCGTGCTCAGTCGCTTCGCGTTTGTGGAGCGCTTCCAGATGGTGGACAAGAGCCTCTTCCGCCTGTTTTTGTTCGCCGTGGAGGCGGAGCAGAGAATCGCCTGATTGCGATGCGGACCGGCGCAGGAAATCAATATCAGCCTCAGCTTTTTGAATTTGGCCGGCGCGGGACTCCGCGCGCGCAGCGAGTTCCTGCACGCGGGTGGACTTCGATTGCGATTCATCTTTGAGCGAGGTGAGAGATTGCTGCTGGGCCGCGTGCCGCGATTCCCATTCCCCTGCTTGCGCTGCGGCTTCAGCCATTCCGGCGGAAACCTGGGTGCGGCGCGAAGTCAACTCCGCCACGCGCTGCTGATTGAACGCAATGCGATTTTCGGTGCGGTCTACTTCAAGCGAAGTCAGATTCAGTACGTTCTGATTCTGGCGAATTTCGGCGTCGAGTTCGTAGACGCGCTGATTGAGGCGGTCCTGCTCGGTTTCCTCTTGCTGCAGGGAAGTCGCCAACTGAGATTCCTGTGACGTGAATTCCGCAAGCTGGCTCGAGACGCGTTCGACTTCTGCATCAAGCTCACGAGCCTTTCCAGCGAGCATCTGGCGGACAATACCGCGCATCTGATCGCGAATTTCCGCGTAGCGGCGTGCCTTAGACGCCTGGCGTTTCAGCGAACCGAGTTGCTTTTCGACTTCAATCACGATGTCGTTGACGCGGGCAAGATTCAGCTTCGAGGATTCGAGCTTGGCCTCCGCCAGGCGCTTCTTCGTCTTGAATTTCGTGACGCCCGCAGCTTCCTCAATGATGGCGCGCCGCTCCATGGGTTTCGTGGAGAGAATGAGGCCAATGCGACCCTGCTCGATGATGGCGTAGGAATCGGGGCCGAGGCCGACGCCCATGAACATTTCCTGAATGTCGCGGAGGCGCGTGACGCGCCCATTGATCAGATACTCGCTCTGGCCGGAGCGGTAGAGGCGGCGCGTGACGACGACTTCGCCTGGCTTGGTGGCGAGCACCGGTTTATCCGCGCTTTTCTTGCGACGCTTGCCTTTCAGAAACTCAGACGAAGAAGCAGAGCCTTCCGCCGAGGATATTGAGGCAGCAGGTGCGTCTTCAACGCTATTTGAAGGTTCTGTATTCTGGGAAATTTCGAGAGCAAGCCCTTTCGAATCTGCAGCGGGAATCTCTTCGTGGGCATTCGCGGGAAGCGAGCCCTCAACCGATTCTAACGCGGCACTCTCAAGAACAAAGCGAGCAGCCTCGGCAAGTTCCGGATCCTCGAGAGTGATTGTGACTTCGGCCAGACCAAGCGGAGGCCGCTTCGTGGTGCCGTTGAAGATGCAATCGGCCATGCGCTCGGCGCGAAGCGACTTGTGGCTTTGCTCGCCTAGAACCCAGGAAATGGCGTCCACCACATTCGATTTGCCACAGCCATTCGGGCCAACTATGCATGTGGTGCCGGTGCCGCTGAATGTGACCATGGTGCGGTCGCAAAACGACTTGAAGCCGACGATTTCGACCTTTCGGAGCTTAAGCAAAGTGTCCCCTTCTTGTCTCAAAACGTGCGAAACAGCGCGCCGGACTGGGCGAAAGAGTCTGTAGACTGCCCACGGCGCGGCTTGACAACAAAACTCGCGTAGAGAGACGACGCATTCTTCCTCGAGGGGAGGGTCTGTGAGGCGACGAGTCGACCGATTCACGGCCGCTCAGACAAACGTATGGCAGGTTCTCTGTCAGAGGCCCAGCCGCCTGGCGCTTGGATGGCGGTACGGGAGGAAAGCGTAGCATGCGAGGAGAAACGTGTAAAGACCTACCCAACAGGTAGTATCGGAAAGCGAGGAGCCACAAGCACGAGTCGCCGGGCATGGACATGAAGAATGCCAAGACATGCACTATTCCCAAAAGTTAGGGGCTATTTAAGATGAAACAGCGTTTGTCTTTCCGGCGGAAACGCGAGGTAAAACGGTTTATTATGCGGACGAGAAGGCAAGAGAATCACCGAGCGCAACTTGGGGGCGCTTGCTAGTGAAAAAACTGCGATTTCTCGTATCACTGATCACGAAGGACAACGACTTTCAGGTCCAGCAGGCGGCCTCAGCGGAAGCGGCAGCGAGAGAAGCCGGAGTGGACATAGACATTGCCTATGCTGATGGCGACACGATTACACAAAGCACGCAGATTCTAAAGACCATACAAGCCGATCCAAACTCTCGCCCGAACGGCATTTTGGTCGAGCCCGCCGGAGGAACCGGGCTTCCCCAAGTCGCCCGAGCCAGCGTGGCCGCGGGAATCGCGTGGGGCCTCCTCAACCGCGAGGCGGAGTATATTTCGGAAGTGCGGCGCAGTTCGAAAACCCCGGCGTTTCTAGTGACGAGCGACCATACCGAAGTTGGGCGTATCCAAGCGAGACAATTGTCGGCACTGCTGCCCGGCGGAGGACACGCGCTCTACATTCTCGGCCCGGCGGAGAGCTCCGTCGTCAAAGATCGCAAGGCAGGCTTCGACGTAGTTTGTCCGAAAAATATTCACGTCACCGTGCTTCGGGGCAAATGGACGGAAGAGAGCGGTTACCGCTCCGTCTCCACCTGGATCAAACTGGGGATTTCAAGCAAAGCGACCGTGCATGCGATTGTCGCGCAAAATGATGCGATGGCAATGGGAGCCAGGAAAGCGTTCGGAGAATTGGCGAATCCGCAGGAGCGCGAAAAGTGGCTGAGCTTACCATTTCTGGGCTGCGACGGCCTGCCTAAAACGGGGCAAGCCTGGGTACGCAGCGGTTCGCTGGCGTCAACTGTAGTGGTTCCACCGATGGCCGGAAAAGCAGTGCAGATCATGGCTCTCGCTCTTCGCGCGGGAACCAATGCTCCTGAGCGCACCGTCACCGACCTTGAGTCCTACCCCACGCTTGATAAACTTTCGAAATTGCAGCCCGCGGAAGCGCAAAGCTGAAGAAAAGTGCTATTGAAGGCGCTGGCGGGGGCAGACCGAAATCCGCAGCCACCGCTACTTTAGGTGAGCGTCGTACCACGCCAAGATGCGATTTAGCCGATCCACCAGATGATTTTGCTCGCGGAAACCGTGCGGCTCCCGGGGATACTCGACGAGTTCCGCCGGCACTCCGTAGTGTTTCAGCCCGCGATACAATTCCTGGCTTTGATCGAGCGGGTCGGTCGTGTCGGCCTCGCCCTGCAAAATGAGAGTGGGGGTTTTGGCATTCTTCAGTTGAGTGAACGGAGAGCTATTCAGAAACTTCACGAGATCATTCGATTCATAAGGCACGCCGTAGAACCATTCGTCATACGAGGGATGGGACTCGCTTCCGAATTCGGATATGAGATTGGATAGGCCGGCGCCGGAGACGGCGGCTTTGAAATCCGTCGTTTGTGTGATGGCCCATTCGGACATGTAGCCGCCGTACGACCACCCGCCGATACCGAGTCTATCAGGGTCAGCGATGCCGCGATCCACGAGGTCCTTAACACCGGCCATGACGTCCTTAAAGTCATTGCCGCCCCAATCTCCGCGGTTCATTTCGATAAAATTTTCGCCGTAGCCGATCGAGCCACGAATATTGGGATAGAAAACCGCGTAGCCGCGCGCCACAAGCAATTGACCCCAAGTCTCGATCGAGTCCTGCCAATTTCCGGTCGGCCCACCATGAATCAATGCAATCAGGGGAAACTTGGCCTTCGGGTCGGCCGCAGGCGGCTTCAGAAGTGCAGCCTCAATCTCCAGGCCGTCGAACGATTTGTACTTGTAGGTCGCCGGGGCAATTAGGGCGAATTGTTGCCACACATCATTCAAATGAGAGACCTGGCGCGGTGAATGCTTTTGATCCCAAAGCCAGATTTCCGGCGGCGTAACTGCCGAGTGTCCGACAAATGCGATTTCGCCAGAGGAGGAAGCTGCAAACGAAGAAATATTGGTGTCAGGCGGGTTTGCTAGAGTTTGGGACATTCCTTGGGGAGAAAATGCTGTCAGCTTGTTGCGGAAGCCATCGGCATAGAGCGCCAGGAGGGAGCCGTCCTTCTGCCAGCGCTGCTCGTGGATGGCGCGGTCCAGGCTTGCGCCGGTGAGGTTGCGGACAGCCCGCTTCCCGATGTCCAGCAACATCAGATCGTGAGGTACCGGGCCATCCACGCGACAGCCAATAAAGCTGACCGTCGATTCGTCAAAGGACGTGCGTAGATCGCCGAACGGGCCGTGTGGCGCAAGAAGCAGCATTTTCGACCCGTTCGAGATGGTGAGGGCGAAGATGCGATTGGTATCCTCGTCGGAGGCGGGGCGATCGGTCGCGCTAATAATGATGCGATCGCCGTACGGCATCCAGGCCAGTTCGTTTACGGACCAATTCGGTTCGGTGAGTGCCTTTGGTTCCCGCGTGTTCAGGTCAAGAATCCAAAGCCGTGGTTGTTTGTCATCTTTGTCCACGACATGCGCGTCGTCTTTATCCTTTTCCTTTTTTTCCTCGGCTTCTGTTTTGGCGTCCGGCGCGAGGTATGCGATCTGTTTGCCGCTGGGAGACCACGCAAAGCTGTGCACGCTGCGTTTGCCTTTTGTCAACGCTTCCGCTTCGCCGCCGTCCATCCTCATCAGATAGATTTGCTGCTGGCCGTCGCGGTTCGAGAGGAGGGCGAGCGTCTTTCCGTCAGGAGACCAGCGGGGAGAGGATTCGCTCTTCGCTGAGAAAGTTAATTGGCGGATACTGCCGGACTTCAAGTCATAAAGCCAGATATGGCTGGCGCGGCCCGACTCCGTGGGCGGCTCCGAGACAACGAAGGCCAGCCGGGTGCCGTCTGGAGAAAATTGCAAATCGGAGATGGGGCGAAGATTCAAGGAAGCCTCGGGAGTCAGCGGCTTGGAGCCGTCTGTTGCAGGATTGCGCCGGGCAAGGCCGGGTGTTGTGGCTATAGCACATCCGAGTAGGCCGCAAATAACGGCGATGCGCGACATCGAGTCACCTCTCGACACTGAAGCTGGGACTCTAACTGGCTCCGACTCCGGCGTCAATTTCGTTCGGACACATTTACTCCCGTCAACGGTCCTTCCTCGTTGCGGGTGTCTGGAAAGCTCGGCTACAATCTGACGTTTATTTGGCGCACAGGAGAATCGTCAGAGCCAGCATGCACGAAATCCGGTTTCACAACACCTTGGGCGGGAAGATCGAGGCCTTCGTGCCGCAAAAAGCGGACTGCGTCCGTATCTACACGTGCGGCCCCACTGTCTACGACTACGCGCACATCGGCAACTACCGCACATTTGTTTTTCAGGACATTCTCAGGCGCTTCCTGAAGCTTCGCGGATTCAAACTCGATCACGTCATGAACCTGACCGACGTGGATGACCGCATCATTGCGAACGCGGCGGCCGCGGGAGTGAGCATCCGGGAATACACAGAGAAGTACGCCCAGGCTTTTTTTGAAGACTGCAAAACGCTGAATATCGAAGCGCCCGAGCATTGGATTCGCGCCACGGACCACATCCAGGATATGGTTGCGCTGATCCAGCGATTGCAGGAAAAATCGTATACGTATCCGAGCGAAGGCTCGATCTACTACCGCATCGCAAAATTTCCGAGTTACGGAAAGCTTTCAAACATTGACGCGAGCGGAATTCAGGCCGGGGCGCGGGTTGATGTGGATCGCTACGAAAAGGAAAGTGCGCGGGATTTTGCGTTGTGGAAGGCGCCAAAGCCCGGAGAGCATTTTTGGGAGACGGCGATCGGTGCAGGCCGCCCGGGCTGGCATATCGAGTGCTCGGCGATGGCGATGAAATACCTCGGCGAAACTCTGGACATTCACACCGGCGGAATCGACCTTGCGTTCCCGCATCACGAAAACGAAATCGCCCAGAGCGAAGGAGCCACAGGCAAACCGTTCGTCCGCTACTGGATGCACGCGGAACACTTGCTCGTCGAGGGCGAGAAGATGTCGAAATCCCTCGGCAATTTTTATACTTTGCGAGACTTATTCGCAAAGGGCCACAAGCCTTCGACGTTGCGCTTCGCCCTCGCAAGCGTTCCGTATCGCAAACAGCTCAATTTTACGTTTGACGGACTTCAGCAGGCGTCGAGCTCGGTCGAACGGTTGCGCAACTTTACAGCACGGTTGGACAACGGCAAGTTTCCCGCGGGGAAGAAAAACGCAATGGCCGAGCGAGTTGCGCAGGCCGCAGAGGAATTTGACGCCGGGCTCTCCGACGATTTGAATACGGCACGGGCTTTGGCGGCAGCCTTCGATCTTCTTCGCGAAACCAACATTTCCATGGACCAGGGAGAATTCGGCGAGAAAAACGTAGCTGACGTGCAGGAATTTGTGGCCAAGTTCGACAAAGTCTTCGCAGTGTTGCAAGACGACGATGCCGAAAAGTTGCGAGCCATCGGTTTTGGCTCGGAAGATGGCAGTCCGAGCGACGCGGAAATTGAAGCGCGCATCGCGGAACGGCAGGCCGCGCGGCAGCGCCGTGACTTCGCCACCTCGGATCGAATCCGCAAGG
The DNA here is from genome assembly GCA_035279745.1 of Candidatus Acidiferrum sp. Classification (GTDB taxonomy): domain Bacteria; phylum Acidobacteriota; class Terriglobia; order Acidiferrales; family UBA7541; genus Acidiferrum. The sequence continues at coordinate 234,350 of DATEHE010000026.1, forward strand.
AATTATCCGATCGTGGTATAATTTTAGAAGATGCGAAGGACGGAAGCGTCCGTTGGAAACGGAAATGACACAGAGCAACGAATATCGGTTCCCGGGCCATTCTTCCCCAGCTGAGTTGCGCCCCAACCTCTTCGGCGTAGACTAAGCCCCCTCCTATCGGCACGGCGTGCACTAAGCGACTTTGTCTCGTGGTGTACGCGGCCGCACATGCTGAGCGTCAGGCTATCCCACGCACAACCATTGCTCAAACAAATCGAGGAGGAAGAGATGATTCAGGCGATAGAAACGAAGTTGCCGAAACTGAGTACGTCCCTGCCCGGCCCGAATGCCAGGCGAATCGTGGAAAGTGATCAGAAATTTATGTCGCCTTCGTACACGCGAGACTATCCGCTCGTAGCGAAGCGCGGCCACGGCGCGATTGTCGAGGATGTTGACGGCAATTGTTTTCTGGACTTTGCGGCGGGTATCGCTGTGTGTTCGACGGGGCATTGCCATCCCAAGGTGGTTGGGGCCATCCAGCGCCAGGCGGCAGAGCTCATTCATATGTCGGGCACGGATTTCTATTATGAGAGCATGCCGCAGCTCGCGGAGCGTTTGATCTCGACATTAGGCGGAACGGAACCGAAAAAGGCATTTTTCACCAATTCCGGCACCGAAGCGATTGAAGGAGCCATCAAGCTGGCGCGCTATGCCACGAAGCGCGAAAAATTCATTGCGTTCTATGGATGTTTTCATGGCCGCACCATGGGCGCGCTCTCGCTGACCGGCTCGAAGGCGACACAAAGAAAGGGGTTCGGCGCGCTGCTTTCTGGCGTCGAACACATTCCGTATCCGTACTCGTACCGCTGTCCGCTTGGGCATACAGCGGAAACTTGCGGCCCCGAAATCATCGAATTGCTCGAGCAGCAAATCTTCAAGCGACTTTTCGATCCGGAAGAGGTCGCGGGAATAATCATCGAACCAATTCAGGGAGAAGGCGGCTATGTCGTCGCGCCGAACTTCTTCCTGCAGGAACTACAGCGCATCTGCCGCAAGCACGGGATCATGCTCATCGCGGATGAAGTGCAGTCTGGCATGGGTCGCACTGGGAAGTGGTGGGCCCATCAGCATGCAGGCATCGAGCCGGATATCGTTTGCAGTGCGAAGGGCATCGCCAGCGGCATGCCGCTCGGCGCTTTTTTCGCTCCCGCCAAAATCATGAATTGGAGACCGGGTGCGCACGGCACAACTTTTGGCGGAAACCCCGTGTGTATCGCCGCCGCATTGGCAACCGCGGAATTGATTGATAGCCAGTACCGCGAAAATGCCCGGCAAATGGGCGAGCACATCTTCCACCGGCTTGCCGAATGGCCGAAGCAGTTCAAGATCGTTGGCGAAGTTCGCGGGCGCGGCCTGATGATCGGAATCGAGATCGTTCGTGATCGCCGGACGAAAGAACGGGCTCCGGACCTTCGAAATGCCATCGTTGAAAGCGCATTTCGCAAGGGCCTTTGTGTTTTGGGCGCCGGCGAAAACACGATTCGCGTATCTCCACCCCTGTTGATTGATGAAGAGCAAGCGGACTTCGCCGTGAAAACTCTCGAGGAGTGTATCCACCAAGTCGAGGCGAAAGCATAGAGTCGATTCTTCCGCGTGCTGCCAGAAAGAGCGGGCTTTCAAGTCCCGTGGTTTTCGCATAAGACTTGCGACCGCCACGGGATTTTTGTTTATACTTCGCGCAGCAAGGCTCGCTGTGGGCCGACTCCATGCCAATCGCTGCGCGAATCATTTTCCAAGCTGTCCGCTGGGCTGCGAGGAAAGGACTGCGCGACGGCGAGGAGATTGGGTCGGACTCGATAAAGCAGAAGGCGCGGCGTGCCGGGATCCGCGGGGAAACTTACGCCTATTGGTATCTTCGCCGGCACGGATACATTTTCATCGCCAGGAATTTCACGCCCAGGGCGTCGAAGGGCGAAATTGACATGGTTGGGTACGACGGTGAGACCCTGGCGTTTGTCGAGGTACGAACCCGAACGATGCGCGACGGCACTTCCGGTTTGCCTGAGCTGAGCGTCACGGCAGAGAAACAGCATGTCCTGGCGCGGACAGCCAGACATTTTCTCGCCGAGCGCCATGTTGCCGAATGTCCGATGCGCTTCGATGTCTTGGCGATTGACAATTGTCTGGGAAAGCCGCCGGTGGTGCGATTGCACAAGGACGCATTCAGCCCGCAAATCTGAAATTTTAGAATCGATTGCGAGTGCGCCTGTGAACCGGCATTAGACGCGGTACAATCGAAACCAGACGAGATTTTATGCACGAATTAACAAATGAGCGAGGTTAGGGAGGATTGGTTTGCCTGAACTGCGGAAAGATCCCATTACTGGCCGCTGGGTGATTATTTCGACGGAGCGGGGTAAAAGGCCCAACGACTTTCTTCGCGAAAGCGTCGCCCCGCTTCCGGACGGAAAGAACTGCCCGTTTTGTCCCGGCCATGAGACAAAAACGCCGGCGGAGATTCTTGTGTACGGCCGCACAAACGGCGGCGCGAACTCGGCGGGATGGACGGTTCGTGTGGTGCCCAACAAATTCCCTGCGCTTGGTATTGAAGGCGATTTGGATCGCGAGGGCGAGGGTTTATTTGACAAGATGAATGGCATCGGGGCACACGAAGTGATCGTGGAGACGCCCGATCACAGTGCGACGCTGGCGACGCTGCCAGAGCGCGCGGTTGAGGATGTTCTTTGGGCCTACAGAGACCGCATGCTCGACCTCAAGAATGATCGCAGATTTCGCTACGTGCTTATTTTTAAAAACCACGGAGAGGCGGCTGGCGCGTCCGTCGAGCATACTCACTCACAGCTGATTGCGCTGCCGATCGTGCCGCGTCGAGTCCGCGAGGAAGTGGACAGTTCGTGGCACTACTACGACGAGAAAGAGCGCTGCATTTTTTGCGACATTATTCGCCAGGAGCGCGATACGGGCGAGCGGGTCATCGGCGAAAACGATCATTTCATCACTCTTGCTCCGTATGCGCCTCGTTTCCCATTCGAAATGTGGCTCCTCCCCAAAGTCCACGGCTCTTCGTATGAGAACAATCAGAGCACTATGTACGCGAGCCTGGCGCGCATGCTGAAAGACACACTCATGAGGCTCGACGCCGTCCTGGACCGGCCGCCTTTCAACTTTATGATTCATACCTCACCTGTGGGCGAGGAAATCAACGACCACTATCACTGGCACATGGAGATTATTCCGAAACTTACGAAAGTCGCGGGATTCGAATGGGGCACCGGGTTCTACATTAATCCGACCCCTCCCGAGGAATCCGCGCGGTTCCTGCGCGAAGCAAAAATTGCATCACCCGTTGCGTCAATAAATAAATAAGGGATTGAAAGAAGAATGTTGACGCAGACCTGACCGGGCGGCGGCGAAAGTTTTGTTATACTTAGTGTTTTGGCGCGGTACCCAAGTGGCCCAAGGGAGAGGTCTGCAAAACCTCCATTCGTGGGTTCGAATCCCACCCGCGCCTCCAAAGTTTTGATTGTACAGTCCGGAGAGATGCTTTACAGAGCGTACCGGAGACATAGCTTACACCCTGGGGCCAAAGGGGTTTTCAGACGAAGCAGAGTTCTTTCCGCAGATCGATTTCTCCGAGATCGTAGTCCATAAGAGCAACCAGACAGTTACCATCCTTCCTTACCTCATTCTCCCAATTCCACGTATTGGCAGTTCTGCGCTCGGTCAATGAATGGCCACTTTGGAAACTGTACGAAGGTACGGCGAATCCATTTTTGGAAGTGTGCTAGCATGCCGTGGACCAGCCGTTTGTTTGGAAGTCGAGGCTTGACGCTCGGAAGGGCGGCGACAAACAACGGATGCCACGACGGAGCAGATCCCTGCGCTCAGCGGCACACTTGGCGTGGTTACTCGCTTTTTCCACGCTTTTTGTAATTCTTTTTTCGGCATTTCCTAGACATCCTGCGCACGCCCAGATTTCTCCTGGTCCGCTCGCAAAAGCTCACCAGTCACTCACCGGACCAACCAACTGCACAAAGTGTCACGACATGGGCAAAGGCAAGGCGGAATTTAAATGCCTTGATTGCCATACGGAAATACGGCAAAGGCTTCAAGAACATCGCGGGATGCACGCGATTTGGGTCAAGAACAACGGCGCGGGCCGGGAATGCGCGACCTGCCATTCAGATCATAACGGAGTGGATTTTCAGCTCATTCACTGGCAGCCGAACCGCGAAGCCCTGGATCACAGCCAGACGGGGTTCGCGCTCAAGGGAAAACACGTCGGTTTGAAGTGCGAAAGTTGCCACAAGGCGGAATTCGTACCGGCTGCGGCGCGGAGCGGAATCCTGGTAAAGGATCTGAACCGGACATTCCTGGGGCTATCAACGGAGTGCGCGAGTTGCCATCAGGATGCGCACCACGGTCAACTTGGTAAGAATTGTGCCAGTTGCCACACAGCGGATGGCTGGAAGCCGGCTTCCCTGTTCAATCACGCGAAGACGAAATTCCCGCTAACCGGCGCACACGAAAAGACGCCCTGCGCCAAGTGCCACCCAACAGTCAATGAGGTTAAGCCGTATGTTAAGTACACGGGAATCGCGTTTGAGAAATGCACCGCCTGTCACGTCGATCCCCACAAGGGAAGCTTCAGCCAGACGTGCCAGTCCTGCCACAATACGGTGAATTGGCATCAGATCGCTCAGTTGAAGGGGTTTGACCACAGCAAGACGAAGTTTCCGTTGGAAGGCAAGCACTCGACCGTGGCCTGCAGCGATTGCCACACGCACGGGGATTTCAAGACGCCGATTCCATTCGCGAAGTGCATGGACTGCCATAAGGACCCGCACAAAGGTCAATTCCTCAGCCGCCCCGGCAAGGGTGAATGCGCTGAGTGCCATACCGTTCAGGGTTGGAAACCTTCCACCTTCACCGTAAAAGATCACGCGGCAACCAAATACCCGCTCGAAGGCAAGCATGCGGACGTGGCTTGCGAAAAGTGTCACCTGCCCAAGGGTTTGCACAACGAAGACACGCTTTTCAAGATCACCAAAACTCAGTGCCAGGATTGTCATGAGGACATTCACAAGGGGCAGTTTGCGGGTCCGCCACGGCTGAATCACTGCGAAAGCTGTCACAATGTCAAAGGATTTAAACCCGCTCTGTTCTCGATCGCTCAGCACAAAAACACGCGCTTCCCATTAACTGGAGCGCACATCGCGGTACTCTGTGCGGATTGCCACAAGCCGGGTCCGGCAGGGTCAACGATTCCTGTGAAGTACAAATTTGAGGACAGGACTTGCACCGCATGCCACGAGGATCCCCATAAAGGCGAATTCCGTGCGCAAATGGAAGCCAAGCGCTCCGATGGTTCGCAAGCCGGCTGCGAAGCCTGTCATACGACGAAGACCTGGAAAGAGTTGAATCGTTTTGACCACTCAAAAACGGAATTCCCTCTCTTGGGCGCCCATCGCGGTGTTGCCTGCATAGATTGCCACCGTCCGCCGGCGATGGAGACTACTTTGAAAGATGTTGATTTCAAGGCCGCCTCGAAGAAGTGCTCCGGCTGCCATGTCGATCCCCATGCTGGACAGTTTGCGTCGCGCAAGGACGTCGCGGACTGCTCGAGTTGCCACGACACAGCCCGGTGGAAACCAGCACAGTTCGATCATGACAAGAGAACTCCATTTTCGTTGGCTGGCGCGCACCGCAACGTGGCATGCCAGGATTGCCACAAAGTCACTCGAGAAGTGGCGGGGAAGACGGTTCTATTCTACAAGCCGACACCGCGGGCATGCAGTGCCTGCCACGGGACGACGTAACTCTCAATCGTTTAAGTAGCCAGGAAATACCAGAAATGCCGAACGCTCTGGAGCGGGAGTCGTTGAGTTTGCGCGCGACGGGCATTGACCTGATTGGACCAAAACTGTCCCCCAGTACAGTAGTCTTCCACCAGTTCCATTCTTAGACTGCATGCAGCCCAAGCCCTGCCCTGACCCTGGCTGACGGAAGGGTCTGTCGAGGATCGTAGAAGGGATTTCCAGGTGCGCATTCGACGATTGCTCCCGATCGTATTTTGCTTGCTCGCGCTGCAGGCGTTTGGCCATGCCCGTACGGATAACCCTCAAAAGCAGGTGACGCGTAACCCGCATGGCCCCATCAACATACCCTGCGAAAACTGCCACACGTCATTAAGCTGGAAGCCGATTCGGGCCATACCGGAATTCAATCACGATCAGACGAGTTATCCTCTTCGGGGCATGCACGAGAAAGTGCAATGTACGCAGTGCCACGTCAAGCTGGTCTTCACGAACGTTGGACATCAATGTGCGGATTGCCACGCGGACATTCACCGCGGGCAATTCGGTTCGAACTGCCAGTCTTGTCATACCGTGAGGGGCTGGCATGTATCGGTGGCCGCGATTCGCGACCACCAGAACCGCTTCCCGCTGATCGGCGCTCACGCGGCAGTCGATTGCGAATCCTGCCACAAAGGCGCTGCGGTGGGCCAGTTCCAGGGGCTTTCGACACAATGCTATTCCTGCCACGCGCAGGACTATAAGAACGCTTCGAATCCAAACCACGCTTCCGCCGGATTCTCGACGACCTGCGATCAGTGCCACAACGCGAATACCTGGCTGGACGCGAAGTTTGATCACAATACGGTCGGCTTCCCGCTCACCAACGCGCATGCTGATCCGCCGCGCGTCTGCGCCGATTGCCATATCAACAACAATTACAACTTAACTTCAACTGCCTGTATTACCTGCCACTTAAAGGATTTCCAGGGAACCACGAATCCGAATCACGTAACCGGAGGATTCTCGCAAACCTGCCAGACGTGCCACACGACTGTGGCCTGGCAACCTGCGACGTTTGATCACAGTACGGTGGGCTTCCCGCTGACGAACGCGCACGCTGATCCGCCGCGCGTCTGCGCCGACTGCCATGTCAACAACAATTACAGCTTAACGACAACCGCCTGCGTTTCTTGCCATTTGAAAGATTTCCAGGGAACCACGAATCCGAACCACGTAACCGGAGGATTCTCGCAAACCTGCCAGACGTGCCACACGACTGTGGCCTGGCAACCTGCGACGTTTGATCACAGTACGGTG
>DATEHE010000027.1:0-104734 GCA_035279745.1 Candidatus Acidiferrum sp.
CAAATAAATCGCGTCTTTTCTTCCATTACACTGCTCGCTTTCCACGGCATAGGCGCTCCTTGCAGGAAACGCTAGCCATTAGCTCACAGTGTCAGGAATCCTCCCGGTCCATTCTGTCAGCCATCCCCCCGGTCTGTACCGTGGTATCGAATACCCCCTCCCCCCTGTTTTTCGCAAGAATATGATTCGATGGGAGTTAGAGGGTGGGGGTCACGGAAGAATATCAAAAGAAAGGAGATAGGAGGAAACTTAGAGCTCACATGTACCAGCGGCGAGCGGGGACGGGGAGAAGAAGGAGCCGAGCGGAAGGGAGGCGGAGAAAGGAGTGAGGAAAGCTGAGGAGCAGGCGAGGGAAGGGCGGGAGAAAAAGGTGGAGAGACAAGTTGCGAGCCAAAGATCACAATGAATATTACTACAAACGGCAACGAGTTGTCAAGTATTTACTTTATCGCCATTCGAACGGTTGCGGAAAGAGTTGAAAGGAAGGGAGTTAAGAGCTGTGGAAAAGTGGTTTGGAGTGCGGGTTTTGTGTATGGCTAGGGAAAAGAGGGCAAACAACCGTCCGAAATCGCAATTGTCAATGGAGTGCGCTCCCATCAGCCCAAATTCTCGAGGTGGATCGGTGTGGGACGCAGCCAGGAATTGAACCCACACGAAGCGACCGTCCGGCAAGATTATTGGTAGCGTATATTTACGCAATAGTTTATCCTATCCGTGTTTACCGCCAGATATGCTTTTCAAGACACAAAGCGCATCGGTGTACGGGATTGACGCGTACCGCGTGGAGGTGGAAGTGGACGTGGGCTCGGCGCGGATGCAGGACTTCAACGTGGTGGGCTTGCCGGACAACGCAGTGAAGGAGAGCCGCGAGCGGATCAAGTCCGCGCTGCGGAATTGCGGGTTCGAATTTCCGCACGGGCAGGGAGTGACAATCAACCTGGCGCCGGCGGACGTGCGCAAGGAAGGATCGGCATTCGATTTGCCGATGGCGCTGGGGCTGGTCGGATGCATGGGGCATTTTTTCGGGAAAGAGCTGAACCAATGCATGTTCCTGGGCGAGCTCTCACTGGATGGGAGCGTGAGGCCTGTGCGAGGAGCGCTTTCGGCGGCGCTGGCGGCGCGGGAATTCGGGCTGCAATCGCTGGCAGTGCCGGAAGCGAACGCGCGAGAAGCGGCGGTTGTCGAGGGAGTGCAGGTGTTCGCGCTGAAGACGCTGCCGCAAGCGGTGGATTTGGTGAACGCGCCGGAATCGTTCCAAGCGATCAAAGTGGATGCGAAGCAGATGCTTTCCGAGGCCGCGCAGTATGCGGTGGATTTGAAAGACGTGCACGGGCAGCAAGCGGCGAAACGCGCTTTAGAAGTGGCGTGCGCTGGCGGACACAATATTTTATTTATCGGGCCGCCGGGAGCGGGAAAGACGATGCTGGCGAAGCGGATTCCGACGATTCTGCCGCCGATGTCACTGGAAGAGGCGATTGAAACAACGCGGATTCACAGCGTGGCGGGAGTGCTGGAGGATTCGCGGGGACTGGTGGGGACGCGGCCATTCCGTTCGCCGCACCACACGATCAGCGACGCGGGATTGATTGGCGGAGGAGCGGTGCCGCGGCCGGGAGAAGTCTCGCTGGGGCACAACGGCGTGCTGTTCCTGGATGAGTTGCCGGAGTTTCAGAGGAACGTACTGGAGGTGATGCGGCAGCCGCTGGAAGACGGTTCAGTGACGATTGCACGGGCGGCGATTTCGGTGACGTTTCCTTCGAGATTCATGCTGGCGGCGGCGATGAATCCATGCCCATGCGGATATTTCGGAGATCCCACACGGGAGTGCCATTGCACGCCGCCGATGATCCAGAGATATGTTTCGAAAATTTCAGGGCCGCTGCTGGACCGGATTGATATACACATCGAGGTTCCAGCAGTGAAGTACAAAGAGCTGCGGGCGCCGGTGTGTTCGGAGGATTCGGCGGCAGTGCGGGCGCGCGTGATAGCGGCGCGGGAGAGGCAGCTCGAGAGGCTACGAGGCGACAAGAAGAGTTATTCGAATGCGCAAATGATGCCAAAGATGATCCGGAAATACTGCGTGATATCGGCGGAGGGAGAGAAGCTGCTGGAAAACGCGATCAACCGGCTGGGGCTCTCGGCGCGGGCGCATGACCGGATACTGAAGGTGGCGCGAACGATTGCCGACCTGGATGCGAGCGAGGATATCGAGCCGCGGCATTTGAGCGAAGCAATTCAATACAGGACACTGGACAGGTCGTACTGGACGTAGGGCGGGAGGGCTGAGGGATTCGAGCCGGAAACGTGGCCGGAGGGATGCGCGACTGCTCCATTGACTTCGGTTTGCCCGCTGTGTTACCGATAATTGCGCTTCCCCGGGGTGTAGTTTGCCTGCGGCAGCGGTCCATGCATGGGGACTGACCAAAAGCATCTGGAAGTGACATTGGAGACGCAAGTCGAGAGCGTAAACCTGGCAGAAGAGATGTGTCTGCGAGTAGCGGAAGCGGCAGGATTTGGCGAAGACGATTGCTACAAGATCGGGATGAGCGTGCGCGAGGGAGTGATCAACGCGTTCCATTACGGTAACCAGGAGCGCCCCGAGAAGAAGATTCATCTGGCGGTGGATTTGACGGTGGATAAAATGATTATTCACGTGCTGGATGAGGGGCGAGGATTTACCCTGTCCGACGTGCCCGACCCGCTAGCAGAAGAAAACCTGTTGAGTACATCGGGACGCGGGATTTTTTTGATGCGAGCGTTCATGGACGAGTTTGATGTGGTGCCGGGACGAACGGGCGGAGCGGAAATCGTGATGTCCAAGAAGCTGCCGGCGTCCGGGGATTCCGGCGGCAACGGGCGAAGCAGCCAAGGCGCGTCGTCCACACAAGGGGCTTAGGAGAATCGTGGCACTGCGAGCGACATACCGAGATGCGGGACAGGCAACGGTAGTGGACCTGAGCGGGAAGATCACGCTTGGTGAAGGAAGCTCGCTGCTGCGAACGACAGTGCGGGGATTGCTGGATGAGAAGCGGTCCAAAATCGTGCTGAATCTGGCGGACGTGGATTACATTGATAGCTCGGGAATCGGCGAGCTGGTGAGCGCGTACACGACGACGAAAGGCCGTGGCGGCGAGCTGAAGCTACTGCATCTGACGAAGAAAGTGCATGATTTGCTGCAACTGACGAAATTGTATACGGTTTTCGAAGTGTATAACGACGAGCCAACCGCAGTGAGCAGCTTCCAGTAGCACGGTTTTCAATCCAACTGAGTTCGATATTTTCGCGGCGGGACGCTCGCGCGGAAGAGCGTTGCGCGAGAGAATTGCGAGATGCGCGGATGCGGGCCGGCTCCATGAAGAAGGAAATCGAGACAACGTGGATCGTCGAACAAGCGAAGAGGCTTGGTTTCGATTTGTGCGGGGTGGTGCGAGCGGAGAAATTTCCGGAATTGCAGAGAGCGGAAGAGTGGCTGGCGCGCGGATACGCGGGCGAAATGAAATATCTCGCGGATGAGAGACGAGCGGAGCCGGCGCGAGCGATGGAAGGAGTGCGGAGCGCGGTGGTATGCGGGCTGAACTACAAGAGCGCGCTGCCACGGACGGCGGAGGCAGTGAAGAGTGCGCCGGACGAAATGCGAGGATGGATTTCGCGGTACGCGTGGGGCCGGGACTACCACGAAGTGATGCGAGAAAAATTGCAGAGGCTCGCGGAGACGCTGGATGCGGAATGCGAGGCGGTGCATGAGTCGCGGGTGTACGTGGATACGGGGCCGGTGAACGAGCGGATACTCGCGAAACACGCAGGACTGGGATGGATCGGGAAAAACACGCTGCTCTTGAATGCGAAGATGGGCTCGTGGTTTTTTCTGGGCGTGATCTTGACGACGATGGAGCTTGCGCCGTCTCTGGGAGCCGCGGAGGCGCCGCCGGCAGACTTGTGCGGGACATGCACGCGCTGCCTGGAGGCGTGCCCGACGGAAGCGTTCGTGGAGCCGTACGTGATGGACGCAAGGCGGTGCATTTCGTATTTGACGATTGAATACCGAGGGTCGATTGCCGCGGATTTGCGAGAAGGGATGGGGCCGCACGTATTTGGCTGCGACATTTGCCAGGATGTGTGTCCGTGGAACCGGCGCGCGCCGGTGACGGATGCGGAGGAATTTCAGCCGCGTACGATTCGAATTGGAGCGAGAAGCGCGAGTACGGGAGCGGAACGAGCAGATGACGAAGGCGAAGAGAGTGAATCGCTATTTCTACCGAGGCTGGAGTGGCTGGCGGGGATGACGGAAGAAGAGTTTCGAGCGGCGTTTCGAGGAAGTCCGATCAAGAGAGCGAAATGGCGAGGCTTGGTGAGGAACGCGTGCATCGCGCTGGGGAATTCGAGAGTTGCACGAGATTGTAAAGAGAGAGGAGCGGTGGGCGGATTGTTGGAAAGGCTGGCGGAGTCGCAGGATGCTGTGATTTCCGAATCTGCCCGATGGGCGCTTTCGCGCATCCAAGAAGCGTAAGGCACGCGAGCTGAAAAGCGAAGGTTGGCGGTAAGGCGCGGGCTTTACGTTGAGACCTTTCTACGAAGAGCAGTATGATACTGAAGGCTGGCTAGCCAGCCTCCTCGCCGCAGGAGATCCCCTAGCATCGCCGCGCAGTTCTGGTGACGAACCGGATCGCCGGCTTGGGAATGCTTGGCGCGAGCAGCGGCGCTTCTGCGGTCTAGCGCTCCAGCACCGCGTTCGTTGTTTGCACAAAATCTCACACTGGAGGAATAAACCGTGGCATTTACCGTGCCCCCGTTGCCGTACTCGTTCGACGCACTTGAACCCTACATTGACGCCAAGACGATGGAAATCCACCACGACAAGCACCATGGAGCGTATGTAACCAACCTGAACAAAGCCCTCGATGGCCACGCCAACCTGCAAAGCAAATCGCTCGACGAGCTTCTCAAGGGACTCGATGCCATTCCGGATGGTATCCGGACGGCGGTGAGAAATAACGCGGGCGGGCATTGGAATCACTCGTTGTTTTGGACACAACTCAAGAAGGGCGGAGGAGGAGAGCCATCGGGAGACCTGGGAGGGGCGATCAAGTCGGCGTTCGGGTCGTTCGCGGAATTCCAGGCGAAATTCACGACAGCGGCGCTGGGCCGATTCGGCTCGGGTTGGGCGTGGCTGGTGGTGAAAGACGGGAAGCTGGCGGTTGACTCGACGCCGAATCAGGACACACCTTTCAGCATTGGAGGCAAAGCGGTGCTCGGACTGGACGTGTGGGAGCACGCTTATTATTTGAAGTACCAAAACGTGCGGGGCGATTACATCAAGGCGTGGTGGAATGTCGTGAACTGGGATGCCGCCGCGCAACAATACGCAGCCGCAAAAAAATAGGATAAGAACCAGAGTTTGAGAAAAAAAGAAACGGCCCGGTCCAGATGGAGTGGACCGGGCCGTTTTATTTGTGCAACGTGCGTTCGGCTGTCTTGAAAGCTTTCTAAGCCGTCATGGATCTTTTGGGGGCCAAAGGAACGACGTGGCCGTTGCGTGCGCCGGAAACCAGAGACTGCTGGAGAGGAGCGAAATTCCGCAGTTCGCGCGTAGCGGGGACGGGAGAGAGCGAGCCCGGCATAGCGCCAATCGTGCCGCGCGATGCTTCGCGAACCAATTCCATGCGGCCGCGCACGCGGAACTTGGAAAGCAGCGAGGAAACATGGAACTTCACGGTGCGTTCGGAGAGGTTCAAACTCGCGGCAATTTCCTTGTTGGCGAGACTCTTCATCACGCCGCCGAGAACTTCTTCTTCGCGGCGAGTGAGTTTCACGGGGCATTCGACGGAGCGGCCCGCCTGGAGCAGTTTCTCAGCTTTTTCGGTCAAGCCTTCGAGCACGTCATTTTCCGCGCGCACCATCACGACATAGTCATTGGGCGATTGTCCGCGAACCATGCAGTGCATGGCGAGGAGGCCGGCAGCCTGATCCACCGGAAAACTGCCGTCCGAGGCGGCTTCCACGTGAAAGTGAGTTACTCCAGTGTTTTTTTCGTAGAAGAAATAATGATCGCGAGAATTTGATGGCCTGGCACTGCTCAAGACATGATGCTGCTCACTTCTGCGGATCAGCTTCACACGCACCCCTCAGTACGTGGCCCCGTGGCATTACCGAGACCGCTTTTTCAGATTTGACCTCCGTTAGGAGGTATGCAGCAAAGCGCGGCAAGCGACTGGAAAGAAGCCGAAACAGAGGGCTGAGCACCGGTGCCTGGACCCTCAGAATGCCTGCACCGGGCCGCGAGAAGGAGCTCCCTGCCAGCTCACCTGCTCATGAGACTGAAAACTGTAAGGGGAGCATTTTTCCTTCCGAAAAAGGGGGGGCATAAACTACTCAGAAGTAGGGTACTTACAGGAGGCGTGGCTCAAAGTGAGAGGGGAATGCGAGTAGGAATTGCACGATTGAAGAAAATTTTCCCCAAAAGAATGACACTGATATGAAAAAGAAAAAGGGGTTCCGTTTCGGAACAAGCTGCCCAATTGCATGAGAGTTGGAGGTTGGGGAGGAGGAGCGGGTTGCTGGGAAATTCTCTGAAGGTGCTGTGGAAAATTCAAGAAACTTCTTGCCTGTGGAAATTGTGCGGGCTGGCTGCAGCAGCGCGGCTATTTTGTGTGAAGAGTTGTGGAGGCGCGGCCGAGAATTGACTTGATGATTTCAAGGACCGTGGCAGCGCGCAAACTATTTTAGTAGGAAAGAATTCGCGTTTGCTCGGGAGAAATAACTTCGTAGGTCATGCCACGCCAACGGATTTTGCGGGTGAAGAGAGAGGAGAGGAAATTTGCGACGTAGAGGAAGGGAACGAAGACAATGAGGAGAGCATAGATCCACGCTTGCCCGCCGATTTGCGATTTGTAGGCGGGGAGAGCCTCGGAAACTCCAGCGGCGCGGAGAGCGCCACGAATCATGCAGAGCAAAACGGGCAAGAAAGTCAAAGCGGCGAAAGGAAAAGCGGGAAGCGACGCGATGAAGTAGTCGACAGTCAGAAATGTTCCAAGAAGTAGCGTGAGGCAATAGAGGAGGTGAGTGCCGGCGGCGATGGCCCACATCTGCTGAGAGTAAACTTTGGTGATCAGGATCTGGCGGTTGGTAAATTCCATCAAACCTGTGAAGTCGGTTTCGACGAAGGAGGGGACTATGCATTCGGGGAGGAAAACGATCGGGCGGCCAGCTTGTTCGAGTGCACGCGTCATGGAGTAATCGTCACTGACGGAGTGGCGCCAAGTTTGAGCGACGTTGGCTTGATCGAAGACGCCGCGGCGGATGGCCGTGCCGCCTCCCCAGCAAAAGTTTTTGCCCTTCTCGCTCAGCATGGTGAGGATAGGCGCATTCCAAGCGGCGAGGAGAGCGGTTGGGAGGTTGGTGCGGTTAGGAATGAGCCAGCGCATGGTGGTGGTGGCTCCGATACGTGAATCGGAGAGAGGCGCAACCATGCGGTGCAGCCAATTTTTGCCCGGACGACCATCGGAATCGGCAAAGACGAGGACTTCAAATTCCGAGGTGAGCTGCGAGACTCCGACGCGCAGGTTGTTCACTTTTTCGCCGCAGTTTTCCGGCTTCTCGGTAACGATCACGTGCGCTTTTGCGCGAGACGAACCCGCGACGCGTTTGACGATGCTGTAAGCGGGATCGCTCGCTGAAGCCACCAGGAAAAATACTTCGTAATTTTGGTAATCGAATTCGGTGAGCGAGACGAGATTGCGCTCGAGCGCCGGTTCCATTCCTTTGCAGGGGCAGAGCACGGCGACTTTCGGGGAATAAAAACCCGGATCGGTATGCAGCCGGCGGCGGACGTACGCGAGCCATTGCAGCGCCTGCCAGATCAAGTAGAGACCGAGCAAGACCTGTGGAATGGCCAGAATGTAGAAAAGGATGTCCACGTAAAGGGAGAATAACAGACGAAGAGCGCAAGGGCGGGAGGGAATCAAGGAGTAGAATCGCACCGGTAAACGCCCTGACCGAGGAGAAAACCATGCAAAATCGAGTGGAGCCGGCGATGGTGACCAACGCGCTGGAGTTGCCGGGATACCGGATCGTAAGAAACTACGGAATCGTCCGGGGAATCATTGTGCGTTCCAGGAGCGTGATTGGAAATCTCGGCGCCGCGCTGCAGACGATGGTCGGAGGAAACATCACGATACTCACGAATCTTTGCGAGAAGGCGCGCGAGGACGCCTACGAATTGATGCTGCAACATGCGGGCGAGCATGGGGCGAATGCCGTGGTGGGGATGAGGTACGACGCAACCGAAGTGATGCAAGGAGTAACGGAAGTGCTGGCGTATGGCACGGCGGTGCAGGTGGAGCGCATATCGTAAATTTGAATTTGTGTTCCGGCGGGTGTGAGTCAACCGCCGACGCGCTTCAAAACTCTCTGGAATGGTAGAATCTGGCCCTTCATGTACTGCTCTTCGTGTGGCGCGCAAGTGTCTCCGGCAAGCCGATTCTGCTCCGCGTGCGGGGAAGGTCTGAAGACTGGCCCGGAGCACGACGTCAACCTAGGAGCGACGATCGATTCGAATGAGGCTGGCGCTGAGGATGAGACGATCGCGCCGGCCGCGGCGCCACCCACAAAAAGAAGATTGCCATCCCAGGCGACGCCTTCCAGAGCTGTCCGCACACCATCTGGAGGAGGGGCAGGGCTGAGCAGTTCGGATCCGGTTGGCGGGGGGCGTTTCACTCCGGGGCAAATCCTGGCTGAGCGCTACCGGATTGTGGCGCTGGCGGGGCGTGGCGGCATGGGAGAGGTGTATCGCGCGGAAGATTTGACGCTCGCCCAAGTTGTAGCGATCAAGTTTCTGCCGGAAGCGCTTTCGCAGGATGAGAATGCGCTGGCACGATTCCATTCAGAAGTGAGAGTGGCGAGGCAAGTTTCGCATCCCAATGTTTGCCGCGTGTTCGATATTGGAGAAGCCGAGGGGCTGCCATTTTTGACGATGGAGTTTGTGGATGGAGAGGACCTTGCGTCGGTGGTGCGGCGCATCGGGCGATTGTCTCCAGATAAGGCGACGGAGGTCGCGCGGCAAATTTGCGCGGGACTCGCGGCAGCGCATGAACGCGGAGTCGTTCACCGCGATTTGAAACCAGCTAACGTGATGCTCGACGGGGCGGGGAAGATACGGATCACGGATTTTGGGTTGGCGGGAATTGCCACGAGCATTCAGGGAGCGGACGTGCGCGCCGGGACGCCCGCGTACATGGCGCCGGAACAGTTAAGCGGGAAAGAGGTGACGGCGCGGAGCGATATCTACTCGCTCGGCCTGATTCTCTACGAAATATTGACGGGGAAGCGAGCGTTCGAGGCGGGAACGTATCCGGAATTAATCAAACTTCGAGAGCAGGGAACAATCACGAATCCTTCGACGCTGGTGCGCGATCTGGATCCCTTGATCGAGCGCGTCGTCCTGCGATGCCTCGAGAAAGATCCCGCGAATCGCCCAGCGAGCGCGCTGCAGGTGGCAGCTGCGCTGCCGGGAGGCGATCCGCTGGCGGCCGCGTTGGCGGCGGGCGAGACGCCGTCACCCGAAATGGTGGCCGCGGCAGGAGCAAAGGAAGGGATGCGACCTGCGGTAGCGATCTCACTGCTGGTGGCGGTGCTCGCGGGTTTAGTCCTCAATCTCTTCCTCGCGGATTCTTCCAGGCTGGTGAATTTGACCGTCATGGATGAGCCGCCGCAAGTTCTGACAGCGCGCGCGCAGGAAATTCTAGAGAAGCTTGGGCTGGACGATCCTCGCGTGGATTCAGGCAGCGCATTCCACGTTTCAGGCAGCTACCTTCGCGATATTGAATCGCACGATCACACAACAAACCGATGGAAGATTTTGTCGAACGACCGGCCGGCGTCGATTACGTTCTGGTATCGAGAGAGCCCACACGACTTGCGTCCGATGGGATTTTTTTCGTCGGGAGGGGCGGGCGAGGTAACGGAGGATGACCCGCCGCTGAGAATCACCGGCATGAAATTTGTGGTGGTGGACATGCGCGGCAGGTTGCAGCACCTGGAAGTGGTCCCGCCCGAGGTCGAGGATACGAAGGAGACAGCGAAATCGGCAGACTGGAGACAACTCTTCACAGAAGCAGGATTGACGATGGCGGATTTCCGTCCAGTTGCGCCGGAATGGACGCCGCTCGCCTGGGCGGATGCGCGGGCGGCATGGACCGGCAGCGTCCCGGGTCAACCCCAAATACCGGTGCGAATTGAAGCCGCCGCGTATCACGGCAAACCAATTTATTTCGACACGATTTATCCGTGGACAAGTCCGGAGCGTTCCACATCCTCAACTGCGTCGTCGCACCAAAAAGTGGCCGTCTTGATTTTGGCGGTCCTATTCATTGGATTGGTGACTGCCGGTGTTTTTGTCGTGCGGCGAAATGTGAAGCTCAACCGAGGAGACCCGCGCGGAGCGGTCCGGCTGGGCAGCTTTATCTTCCTCACGTTTTTTGCGATGTGGGTTCTTCGCGCACATCATCTGGCCTCGCTGGATGAAATCGAAGTATTCGTTCTCGCACTGGCGTGGGCGCTGCTCTATACGTTCCTCGGGTGCATTTTCTATCTTGCACTCGAGCCTTACGTCCGGAAAAAAGATCCGCACACGATTATTTCCTGGACTCGATTGCTGGGTGGAAAGCCGGGCGATCCGCTTGTGGCGCGGGATGTTTTAATCGGCGTGGTGTACGGAGTCTGGCTTTGCATTGCCGAGGGCGGCGACAACCTACTTCTGCCACTGTTTCACAAGCTGCCGCCGATGCCGGGTATACCGGCCGCCGAGTCGTTGGATGGCATCCGGCAATCGATCGGCCTTCTGCTGCAGTACACGCTGATTTTCCTGCTGTACGGCCTGCTTATTTTCTTCCTCTTTTTCCTGCTGAGGCTTGTTGTTCGTAAGGATTGGATTGCGGCACTCGTCGTCATCGTGCTCGGCGGTGTAACCAGTACCGGCGGCGACTACTGGGTGGTGACGTTTGTAGCTTCGCTTGTGATTTGGCTGTCTATTTTGGTGATACTGAGGCGCTACGGGTTACTCGCAGTGATTGTTGGGCTCATGGTCCAGAATGTGCTGATCGTGTTTCCGATGACATCGCATCTTTCGGCATGGTACGGAGGATCGGCGCTGGTGGGCTTGGTAGCGGTCGCAGCGCTGGCGGTCTTCAGCTTTTATCGAGCGCTTGCGGGGCAACGCATTTTTTCGGCGGATCTCTTAGACAAATGAGTGAAGATCGCCGGAGAGAGGACGCGTACGCTAGCGAATCCTGCTCGCGGCCCGCGGCGAAGGTGATGCGATCGATTCGGCGAGTTTTTCCAACTCGTTCAGAGCGCGGCTTGCGGCAACCCGGGCTTTTTCCAGAAACGATGAGTCCAGGATGAAAGCGCACCGGTCCACGAAGGGATGATTAGCCGCTTCGAAGCCTTTGCGAGGCCGGCGTAGTTCGGCTGCGCGCGCGATCAACTGCTCGTACATCTGCAAATCGCTTTGAAAATCCAATGATTCGCCAACCGACCATTTCTGCTGCCGCGCGAGGGCGGCCAAATATTTTCGGCGGAACGCGGCGAGCTCACTGTTCAGTTTGCGACGAGGCTTCCCGCGGGAATCCGCAGTATCTTCAAACGAGGCGATATCCAAAACCAGGGCGGTCGCTGCGAGAAGTGCCTCGCGTTGGAGCAATTGAAGCAGATCACGATAGAACGAGGCATGGACTTGAAGCGCTTGACGGCCATGTTCGATGACATAGGAATCCACAAAACGTGGCACGATGCGTTCGCGCTGCAGAGCTTCCAGGAGTGACGCGACAAGTTCCGCGGCCGCATCTTTTTTCTGTGTTTGATTCCCAGCCATACCGCGAACCATGGTAACAGCAGTTTGTACGCGACCTGCTAGAGCAAACGGAAAAGCCCAGCGAGGATTGTTCGCTGGGCTCGAATCGCGATTTTGCGAACCGTGCGATTTTATGTGGATGCGGTAACTATCTCAGGCCGGCGGGCGTTTCTTCCCGGTCGAGTGGGCGTGTCTCAGTGGATTGCTCGAGGCGCCTCCGGGCCAACTTGCTTCGGCTTTGGCGCCGGCTGGGGCACGATGGGCGGAGCCATCATTTCTTTCGAGAGCGCGTGCTCGAGTACTTCGTCGAGCGTGCGCACGTAAGTGATTTTGATGTCGCCGAGAATGTCAGGCGGCAGATCGGCAGTAGCATTCGGCTCGTTGTCCGCTGGCAACAACACTTCCTTGATTCCCGCGCGTTTCGCGCCGAGGACTTTTTCCTTCACGCCGCCGATGGGCAGGACCACGCCGGAGAGAGTCATCTCCCCGGTCATGGCCAAGCGGTCGCGGACGGGCCGACCCGTCAGCAGGCTGACCAAAGAGGTGACCATGGCCGCGCCGGCCGATGGACCATCTTTCGGTACGCCGCCAGAGGGCACGTGAATGTGGATATCCTGCTTGCGGAAAAAATCCGGATCGATGCCGTAACGCTCCGCGTTTGCACGGGTCCACGTCAGTGCGGCAGTCATGGATTCCTGCATCACTTCGCCGAGATGGCCGGTCATCGTGAACTGCTTACCACCGCGCATGCGGCTGGCTTCGATGAACACGATGTCTCCGCCGACTGGAGTCCAGACGAGTCCGACGGCGACGCCAGGCCGCTTGACGCGCTCCTCGACTTCCTTTTCCGCGCGGAATTTTGGAACGCCCAGGAATTCGCGGACAATCTCCGGAGACACAGTCATTTTCTCCGTGTTGCCTTCGGCGATTTTGCGCGCCTGCTTGCGGACGATGGTCGCAATCTCGCGTTCGAGGTTGCGGACGCCAGCTTCGCGGGTGAAGCTGTGAATGATCTCCTGCAGCGAATCGTCGCTGAAGTCGATCTGCTCGCCCACTTTCAAGCCGTGTTCGGCGGCCTGCTTGGGAATCAAGTATTTGTGCGCGATGTGAATTTTCTCTTCGCCGGTGTAGCCGGGAAGCTCGATGATTTCCATGCGGTCCCGCAGCGGCTCCGGAATTGGATCCATCCAGTTGGCCGTGGCGATAAAAAGGACCTTGGAAAGATCGAACGGCACGTCAAGATAGTGATCGCGGAAGGCGTTGTTCTGCTCAGGATCGAGCACTTCCATCAGCGCCGAGCTCGGATCGCCGCGAAAATCGCGGCCCAGCTTATCTACTTCGTCCAGCATCATCACTGGATCGTTCGTCTCGGCGCGCTTCAGCCCCTGGATGATTTGTCCCGGGAGAGCGCCAATGTAGGTGCGGCGATGGCCGCGAATTTCGGCCTCGTCATGCATGCCGCCGAGAGCGATGCGCACAAACTTTCGCCCGAGCGAACGCGCAATGGACTTGCCGAGCGAAGTCTTGCCCACGCCCGGCGGCCCGACAAAGCACAGAATCGGCCCCTTCATGCCGGGTTGCAATTTCTTGACGGCCAGATAATCCAGAATGCGCTCTTTGACTTTTGTCAGATCGTAATGATCTTCGTCCAAAATCTGCTTTCCCTTGGCGATATCAATTTCCGTGACGCCAGATGACTTCGACCAGGGCAAAGAGGTCATCCACTCGAGATAGGTTCGCGAGACCATGTACTCGGCCGACGCCGGAGTCATTTTGGCGAGGCGCTTCAGCTCGCGGTCACACTCTTTTCTTGCCTCGGCGGGCATGCCCGCTTCATCCACTTTTTTGCGAAGCTCGTCGATTTCCTGGCCGGTGTCCTCGCCTTCGCCGAGTTCCTTCTGAATGGCCTTCATCTGCTCGCGAAGCAGATACTCGCGCTGATTCTGGCCCACCTGTTCCTGCACTTGCTCGTGAATCTTTGAGCGCAGCTCGAGCACTTCCAGCTCTTTGGAAAGTTCGCGAATCAGGATTTCCAGGCGCTTTCTTATGCTGGAGGTCTCGATGAGTTCCTGCCGAAGCAAAGTCGAAAGCGAGGGTAAAGTGCCAGCGATAAAGTCCGCGAGCCGGCCGGGATCATCAATGTTCATTGCGACGGATTGCAGGTCGTCGGAAAGTTGCGGGGAGTGGCTCACCACGTCGCGGAAAAGGTCCTGGGCGTTGCGCTGGAGAGCTTCGAGTTCGGCGTCCACTTCTCCGGTGTATTCCTGCTGCGCTTCCACTCGAGCACGCAGAAAGGGACGAAGGCCAATCAGTTCGAGGACATTGACTCGCTGCAAGCCTTCGAGAAAGATCACGACATTTCCGTTGGGCATTTTTACGGTCTTGTGGACCTTGGCGAGCGTTCCGACCTTATGCAAATCAGCCGCGGCGGGATCTTCTATTCGTGGATCCAGCTGGGCGACTACGCCGAGAAGCTTTTCTTCTCCTTCCAAGGAATTGACGAGAGCAAGAGAACTCTCCCTGCCCACGGTAAGGGGAAGCACGGCCCCAGGAAACAGCACCGTATCGCGGACCGGCAGGATGGGAAGAATCTCAGGGACTAGATATTTTTTTTCAGCCATGTTGAGAACCCTCAAAAACAAGGCGCTGAGAGCGAGCGCAGCGCATACAGGATTTAGATGCGAGCAAAAGGCAAAGGGTGCAGATAGCTACCAATGGATTCAGCAAATAACTTTAGTTAAGTACACTCAGATTCTAGTGCTTCTCTCTAATTTTAGCAACGGATTATGTAAAATGCCTATTTTCAAACACATATGAATGAATCGATGGGCGCTGCATTTCATCCACTTCTCTATCGGCAGATTCTCGAGAATTGCTTATGTTTTGGCCTTCCTTGGTGCGAACTTCCGCCGGACAAAGTCGATTGCCTGGTCCCTGGTTAGGATCTCCCCCTCAAGTTGTGCGTCCTCTATGGCTCCAAGTATTTCGCTAAATAGTGGTCCAGGGCTATAGCCTAGTTGACTTAAATCGTTACCCGTTAAGACACGCTGTGGACGAACCTGTTCTTCCGGCGTTTCCTTGAGGAAGCGGCTTACCTGTTCATAGGCGCCAAGATTGCGGTGGCTGGAGAGGCAATCCAGACGATGCAGCTCCAGATGTTCCTCGAAACGCGGCAAGCGGACGAATCTCTTCAAAGTGGATTTCTTCATTTCGCTGACGTGCATGAACTTCATGTGGTTGTCCACCAGGGAAACGATTTGCTCCGTGTCTTCATTCGAGAAGCGAAACCGTTTGCAGATGGCATGCGCGATTCTCACTCCGATGTCCACATGATGATCGAAGCGAATGCGATCACCTGTCTGAGAGGCTGGCCGGAAAGTCGGAGGCTTACCCACGTCATGGAGGAGCACGCCCCAGGCCAGCGTGGGGGAAGAGCCTCCGGGAAGTCCGCCGATCATCAAGAGCGTGTGCACCCAGACGTCGCCCTCGGGGTGGTATTGCGGAGGTTGCGGCACGCCCTTCATTGCGGCGATCTCGGGCAAAACGGCAGAGAGCAGCCAGGCTTTTTCGAGGAGTTCAAATCCGCGGCGGGCCGCGCCTTCTGTGAGGAGCTTCGTGAGTTCCTCTCGAATTCTTTCGGGAGAGACGTCCGTCACCGCTCCGGCATGCTTTCGAATCGAAGCGAAAGTGGCGTGCTCGATTTCAAATCCGAATCGCGCCGCGAAGCGGATCGCTCGCATCATGCGCAGCTTGTCCTCGGCGAATCTCCGATCGGGATCACCCACGGTGCGAACGATACGGGCGGTTAGATCTTGCCGGCCGCCGACGAAGTCCAAGATTTCGTTGGTATCGTGCCGCATGAGAAGTCCATTGATGGTGAAATCACGCCGCTGGACATCTTCTTCGGCTGTCTTCGAGAACTCCACGCGGTCCGGATGCCGCCCGTCGGAATAGCCTAGATCGGAGCGGAACGTGGCGACCTCGACATTTTCGCCGCCACGCGGAATCAGGACTACTCCAAACTGCGCACCGACAGCGACACTTTCAGGGAAGAGCGACATGACGTCGGCAGGAGTTGCGTCGGTTGCCACGTCGAAATCGGCGGGCTCGCGACCGAGCAACAAATCGCGCACGCAGCCCCCCACCAGCAGCGCCTGGTAGCCGCGACCCTTGAGGGTGTCACAAATCGAATTGGCAAGGTCTCTTGCAGTCACGTTGCGATTATCCGACACTCGCGCGCCGAAGAGCGAGCAATGTGCGCTGTGGAGAGTTCTGAGTCTAGATTGTTGAACGAAACACGAGGCAGGTAATGTCGTCCGATTGCCGGGTGAACCCGACAAATGCGTCCACGGGCTTCATCAGAAACTGCAGGGAGGCTTGCGCGGTAGCTTCCGGAAGCTCCTGGATAGCAGAGTGCCAGCGCGCATCGCCGAAGAGCTCACCCTTGTCGTTGAAGGCTTCCACAACGCCATCGGTATATAGAATCAGCGCATCGCCGGGAGAAAAATCCAGGGCGGCCGTTTCGTAATGGGCCTCCGCTTCGATACCGAGCGGCAATCCTCCCACCTCCAATTTCTGGAGCTCGCCATTGGCGCGGCGCAGAATGGGCGGATTGTGTCCCGCATTCACGTACGTCAGATGCCGGGTTGCGGGTTCGTATTCGGCGATCACAGCCGTCGTGAACCGTCGCCCCTCCAAGCTGTGTGCACTCGCGTAGCGATTCAGCCTGACAACCAATTCGGCTAAAGGAGCGCCTTCGCTCGCAATCGTTCGAAGGCTGGCTTGCA
This sequence comes from Candidatus Acidiferrum sp., assembly GCA_035279745.1. Lineage (GTDB taxonomy): Bacteria > Acidobacteriota > Terriglobia > Acidiferrales > UBA7541 > Acidiferrum. Next base: position 16,633 of record DATEHE010000027.1, read on the forward strand.
GAGTGGCCATGAGAAGCGCGGCCGGGATACTCTTGCCGGCCACGTCAGCGATCACCAGCAGCAGCTTGCCCTGGTTTTCCGCCGTCGCGGTGGGAAAGAATGCATCGTAATAATCGCCCGCCACGGAATTTTGCGGGCGCGACGCAAACGCAATGTCCGCGCTTTGCACAGCCGGCGGTTGCGAGGGCACGAGCCATTGCTGAATCTCACGAGCGATTTCAAGGTCGCGCTTCATCGTCACCTTGTCGGCCAACTCCAAACAAAGCAAGAAGAGCAGTATCAGCGTCGCGAAAATGTCGAAGTGGATGTCTACGTTGACATTTTGGGCGGCACGAATATTGACCCCGGAGACCAGCATCAGCCCGAATGCGATGAGGAGCAGCACCCGCCGCATCGGCGTGAGCTTCATCACCAGTGACCAGAACAGTGTTTTAACGATATGGGCAAAATGTGGACGGCCGCGGCGATTGACCATTTCCTCCGCGTTCGCGTCCTTCATGTAGAAGCCGTAGCCGGCCTTGGCGTCGGCGGTGAACTGCGACCACAGCTCGCTTAACTCACGGCCTTCGCTGACACGCTGCCAAAACCGGGAAAACCGGCCGCCGTGAATGCTCTCCGCGGTGCCGGAGGGGGGAGCGAAAGGACTCATGTTGAGAGTATAGGATATTCGGCTCGCATCCGTGGACGAGGTCCTAGGATTCGCTGGACTTCTTGAGGTTTGCGCGGCCAATCATGTCCCAGCGCTCATCGTCGCGTTCGTTCGAAGCGCCGTCGGCGCGGAGCGAACCGCCAAACTGCAGTTTTCCGAAGCCGAAGCGGTCGCGCAAATGATCGGCGGCTCGCGTTAGTGTCTCCAGTTTTTTTCGGCGTTCCGCGTCCAACAACTCCAGTTGCTCTCCGCCGTGGCTCAATCCGCTCAACGCCACGCCGAGCAAACGAATTTTTCTTCCCGTGTCGCGGTGTTCGGCGAAAAGCCTCTGGAATGTACGAAAAATGTCGGAGTCCAGTTGGGTAGGCTCCGGAAGTGTTCTTGCGCGTGTGTGCGTATCGAAGCCGGTGTAGCGAATTGTCAAAGTCAGAGTGCGAGTTGCCATGCCCGCTTCACGCAGCCGCTTACAGGCCTTTTGGGAGAGATGGCTCAGCATGGCGTGCAACGCGTCAAGGTCATTCGTATCCTCGCCGAAGGTGTGATTGTGCGAAATCGATTTTGGCTCGGCGTCAATCACGAATTCGTAGGAGTCCGCGCCGCGCGCCTTGCGGTAGAGTGCCTCGCCCCACTTGCCGAAGATTTTTTCCAGTTTTTCGCGAGGGGCTGCGGCCAATTGCTCGACAGTCTCGATACCCAGGGCTCTCAGTGCGCGCTCCGTCACATCGCCGATTCCAGGAATTTTTCCAACCGGCAACGGCGCGAGAAATCGTGCTTCCTGGCCAGGAGCGACCCAGACGAGGCCTCGCGGCTTCGATTGGTCCGACGCAACTTTTGCCAGGAGCCTAGTGGCGGCCAATCCGCCGGAGCAGGGGAGTCCCGTCTTCGCGGTCACTTCTCGAAGCAACCTGTCTGCCGCGGCAAAGGGAGGTCCGTGAAGCCGCTCCGTGCCCGCGAGGTCAAGGTAGGCCTCATCGATGGAGACCATTTCAACGATCGGAGAAAACTTCGCCAGAATCGCCGCGACGCGGTCGCTCCACTCTCCATATTTTTCGTGATGCCCATCCAAAAAAACGCCATTGGGGCAGAGCCGTCCCGCGGTGCGCAGCGGAATCGCCGAATGCACGCCAAACTTTCTGGCTTCATAGCTTGCGGAAGTTACCACGCCGCGCTGGTTTGGCCCTCCGCCGACGATCACGGGCTTTCCGCGAAGTTCGGGGCGCTCCAGCAGTTCCACAGAGACGAAGAAAGCGTCCATGTCCACATGCAGGATCGAAGCGGTTGGACTCCCGGGCGGCTCCTCCAACGGCCCGTGCTTCGCACGAAAGCGGACTATCTCCGGCATGGCCCTAGCCTACGTGGTTCGCTTCTTCTTCGCTACAGGTTATGCGCTCAGGAACATCGGAATTGCTCCTCAGGATTTTTCGGCGGCGATCACCCGCGGAATGCCGGCCAGGTCGTTCGTGACGCCGACCTTGATCCAGCCTGGGGGATCGAGCAGAGGGCGGACAGCGGGCAGGCTGTTATGGCCAAGCTCGAGCACGAGCAACCCGCCCGGCGTGAGAGCGCACGAAGCTTTGAAGATGAGCGGAGCATAAAATTCATAACCCTCTTCGCCGCCATAAAGCGCGAGTTCAGGCTCATGTTCGCGGACTTCGCGCATGAGAGTGTCCTGCTCGTTCCGGCCGACGTACGGAGGATTGCTGAGGATTGCGTCGAAAGGTCCGGCGGAGTCGTCAAGGAGATTGGCTTCCGCGAATCGAATTCTCCCATAGAAATTGTGGCGGGCGGCATTGCGCATTGCGACGCTCAGTGCGGCAGATGACAAATCCGTTGCCATGATGCGTGCGGCAGGAAGTTCTTTTGCTAGTGCGATAGCGATGCAACCAGAACCGGTTCCAATGTCCGCGATGTGCAGGCCTTCGCCAGTCAGAGTTTGTTTGCGTCGGGCGCGGATTTCGCGGACAGCGAGACGGTCGAGAGCGACCTCGATCAAATGCTCCGTCTCGGGGCGAGGGATCAGAACGTCCGGCGTGACCTCGAACTCGAGGCTCCAGAATTCCTGCCTTCCGGTGAGGTGCTGCGTCGGAACGCCGGAGGCTCGGCGGGCAAGCAGAACGGCAAAATCGTCCGCTTGCTGTTTGGTGAGCAATTCTTCCGGATGCGCGTATAACCAGGTTCGATCGCGGCCGAGCGCATGGAGGAGCAAGAGTTCAGTGGCGAGGGTGAAGCTGGGAACGTTGGCTTCGCGCAACTGCGCGAGGCCGAGCTTCAATGCGGAGCGGACGTCCATCGTAGAAGTAAGTGTTCCCGGTGTCTTCGAAATTTCCGGTAATCGGGTTAAGCCTGCGCCAATTCTTGTTCAAGGCGCTCGGCTTCGTAGTGCGAGACCAGTGCATCCACAAGCGAAGCGAGCTTGCCGTCCATGACATCGGTTAATTGGTGCAAGGTCAAACCGATGCGGTGATCGGTGACGCGATTCTGCGGAAAGTTGTAGGTGCGAATTTTTTCCGAGCGGTCTCCCGACTTGATCTGTCCCCGGCGTTCCGCGACAATCGCCGCCTGCTGTTTCTCCTGTTCGAGTTCATAAAGCCGCGCGCGCAGAACGCGCATGGCTTTTGCGCGGTTCTTGATCTGGGATTTTTCATCCTGCTGCGAGACCACGAGCCCGCTGGGAATGTGTGTGATGCGCACGGCGGAATACGTGGTGTTGACCGACTGCCCTCCCGGCCCAGAGGAACAGAACGTGTCGATGCGCAGGTCCTTGGCCTCGATTTTGATGTCAATTTCATCGGCTTCCGGGAGAACCGCGACGGTTGCCGCGGACGTGTGAATGCGGCCCTGCGTTTCGGTGGCGGGGACGCGCTGGACGCGGTGCACCCCACTTTCATATTTCAGCTTCGAGTACACTTTGTTTCCCTGAATGGCGGCGACAATTTCTTTTACGCCGCCGAGCGTGGATGGCGAGCTCTCGAGCACGTCCACTTTCCATCCTTGCGATTCCGCGTATCGGGAGTACATGCGAAAGAGCTCCGCCGCAAAGAGCGCGGCTTCGTCTCCGCCGGTTCCAGCACGAATTTCCACGATCACGCTTTTTTCGTCGTTGGGATCCTTGGGAAGCAGCAAAACTTTCAGCTCGCGCTCGACGGCTTCTTTCCGCGCGGCAAGCTGCTTCTCTTCTTCCTGCGCCAACTGCTTCATCTCCGCATCTTCCGCTTCGATGACGAGTTGATGCGCACCCCCGAGATCTTTTTCGATTTGTTTGAACTCGCGATGCTTCGCGACGATCTCCGCAAGCTCCGCGTGCTGCTTGGCAATTTTCTGGAAGCGCGCGGAGTCCAATGTGACCTCCGGCGTCGAAAGCTGCTGGGTGAGTTCATCGTAACGCGCGCCCAGCTGATCCAATTTTTCCGTTAATGTGACGACTGGCATAAGAATTCCTTCGATAAGCCAAAATAGTAAGAAGCCAAATGAGAAGTGTGAAAAGGTGTGCGGGCCCGCAAGAGCGAGCGAGGCGAGGTCAGCTAATAGAATGGGGCGTACATCGAAAATCTCTGCTGAAAGAATACCCGACAACTCCGGGCATGGCAATTCGATGCTTCGCAGCGTTGCTGCGATGCGAGGCGCTATATTACGATGCCATCCGGCAGGCGCGGTCTGGAGCAAGCGATGCCGCGCGGAGTACGACTGGAAGAAATTATGAACGAAACTGTCGAACCAGCGATGAACGCCGCCACAGACGCCCCGGGAGCCGCGGCTGAGGCGGACGCGGGCTTTCTGTGGGATTTCTGGTACCCGGCAATCCACAGCACCGAGATTCGCGGCAAGCAACTGGCGACGGCCATGCTTCTGGAAGTGCCCCTCGTTTTGGGGCGCACAACAGAAGGCAAGGCATTCGCAATGCGAGATTCTTGTCCGCACCGCGGAATACCGCTTTCTTACGGACGATTCGATGGAAAGACTGTCGAGTGCAGCTATCACGGCTGGCGTTTTGAAGCGTGCAGCGGCCAGTGTGTGGAGATACCTTCGCTGACGGGCCAGGACAAACTCAAGGTGGAACGCATCTTCGCTGGACATTATCCGTGCGAGGAACGAGACGGATACGTCTGGGTGTACATGAACTCTGGCGGCGCTCCATTACCGGAGCAGGTCCCTGCCGCGCCAAAGCTAAAAGTGTTCAGCGAGAAATACCGCCGGACGCATCTCGCATGCGAGCTGCCATCGCACATCGACCACGGCATTATTGGATTGATGGATCCGGCGCATGGTCCCTTCGTGCATGCGTCCTGGTATTGGCGAAAGCGCGCCAGCATTCACGAAAAAGAGAAAAGATTCGAGCCGACCCCGAACGGATTCCGGATGAGCCCGCATACGCCGAGCTCGAACAGCGCGCCGTATCGCATGCTGAAGAAGTTGACGGGCGAACCGGTGACAACGACGATCGACTTCGTCCTGCCGAATATGCGGACAGAAGAAATTCGCAGCGGGAAGCTGTGGTTTTCCAGCCGGGCAACAGTGACGCCGGTGAAGCGCGATCTCTGCCGGATCGATTTCGTCGCAGCGTGGAACCTGTTTCTGCCGGTCTCGGTTTTCCGGATTTTTGCGGCGAAGTTTTTGCGGCAGGATCAGGAAACGATGATCCAGCAAGCCGAAGGATTGAAGCACGATCCACGTCTCATGCTGATTGACGACGCGGACCGGCCCGCGAAATGGTACTTCGGGCTGAAAGCGAATTTGTTGGAGTCGCGGCGGACGGGCGCGCCGATGGTCCACCCGATGAACGGCCCGGTTACCCTCCACTGGCGTTCTTAAGAGACTGCGGAGCGCTGCGTGTTGGAATCGCGTTCCAACGCCACAATCGCACAAGCGATGCGCGGCTAAATGCGGCGGGCTACATTGGGAAAATCGAGCCAGACTTTAACTCCGCAGAAGTGCGAGCCTTCCGTACAAATAGGCGTGGTGACTCCGGCGCGCAAGTGGCAGGGCGGCCCAATATATTTGGCGAGCTGCGGATGAACTTCGCGTAGTTGGGCTACCTCATCCATCGATGCCGCATAAATTTCTTCCTGTGCGTTGAAGCAGGTGCGCATCGTCCACTTGTGGAGAAGATGAAGGAGCGAGCCGGACTCGACGAGACGGATGGACTTGGCGTTTGGAAGAAGATACAAGGCAAGTTCGGGAGGAACGCCGCTGTCGAGGAGTTCATTTTTCGCGGACCAGGCGGCGCGCATCGCGTTGTCGTAGAGTTCTCTGGCGCGAGCGTTTTGTTGGAGGAGAGGAGGAGTGATGTAGTCCGGCTCGCGAGTGTCGGCAAGCGTCAGGAGGGGACGCGAGCCGGGAACCATGCGGTGGCGCTGGTCCTGAGAGTCAGCGGTGTGAGAGATTTTTTTTGCGAAAGTGTAGTTGGCGTGCTGCAATGCGCGCATCATCGGCGCATGCACACCGACCTCGAGAGTTTCAAGGCGGTAAGGATTGCGAGCGGGATTGAGAAGGCGATCGAGCGCTTCTGAATCGGGGCAATCGGATTGCGTCAGGCCAAGAACTGCGCGGTAAGAATCGGCGATGACGCGCGGAGCGTTCGGGGAATAGTCGATCAGTTTTGATGTTTTTCCGCCAAGCGACGCATCGAATTCCTTGGCGAAGGCCGATCCGGCAGGGGCAGCGATGGGATGAAGCTCTCCACTGCGATGGCCATTTGTGGAATTTGACGGAGCGCCCTTCCATTCGGGCAGATCGTCGAGCGGTTCGGTTCCAAAGCGGTCGAAAAATTGCGGGTCAAGTTTTTTCACTTCCTCGACCATCGCGCCAATGACGAAACGAGCTTCGCTGGGCGTGTCACTCGCGGCGCACATGCGCCAAAGCCGGTGGAGGACAATGCCGGAGATGGTGTGGACCATCGTCGTAAAAGCGGCAACAGGGAGGACGTAACGAGCGATTTCGATCGCGCGCTTTTCGGCTGCGCGCTCGATCTTTTGCAAGCGCTTTGGATGGGACATCGGCCCGACGTGCCAAATATCGGCAAGGATAGAGCGTGTGTCATTGAGAAGAAGCTGCGAAAGGGTGCGATAGGAGTTCCAGGCTCTGGAAATCGCGGATTCGTAGATGGCTCGGTGCGATTCGTTGAAAAAAAGCGATGGCGAGGGAACGTATGCCTGCGCGCGGTTAAGCCGGACATAGCGCTGAGATTGCTGCTCGGAATTGTAAAAGGGATGAGCGTGGAGAAAGGACCAGACAAAGTGGCGCGAAACGTTTTCGAGACCAAACTCGAAATGAGCGTGCTGGTAGACGGTGTGATGGCCGCTATAAAAAGTAGCGGCGCCGATATTGAGCCGCTGCTTGTCGGTAATTTCCTCGGGTGCGATCAGGTGAGACGCGTAACAGGTGCGCGCAGCGGCTATGGCGGAATCATAGGGGTGCTCGAACGCGTTGCGCAGAGTGATGCGAGGAGGGGCAGACTCGACAGGATCACTGGAAGGAGCACCGCCAAACATTCGCGATTGCGTGGCCACGATGGAGAGTCATTTTACACGTATGCGGAGATTCGACACAGCCGGTTTGAAGATCAAGGATCCGGAGCAGTGGAAGATTTTTCTTCGCAAGGAATCCGGCGAGCCATGACGCGCTGGGCGCGAGGGAAAGTAGGAAAATCGAAATGGGCATGCGCCCAGCCGCGAAATTCGTCACCGCTCTTCTTGAGCGATACAGCGACGCCATTGAAGCCATTGAACCAGGTCAGCTCTATCGAATCGGCTGACGTAATGGCCCAGTAGGAAGGGCTATCACGAGCCGGCTTCTCACCCTTGCGGGCCGGCATCGCGCGAACCAGCAGGTTGCCTTGCTCAAACCCTTCCGATCCACGCATGGCCAGCAACTGGATACGGTGGGGCAGCGTGACGGACTCTTCATCTCCACCAAAAAAGCCGAATGGCAGCCAACGGCCTACCTGGAGTTCGTAACATCCGACGAACTGAGCCGGCAGCGCAATAGACTGTGCCGCAGGTTTTTTTTGCGGAGGTTTCTTCTGGGCAAGACCAGTTGAAGCGCTGAATGCGGCGAGAAAGAATAGAAGAGTTCGCCGTGTAGCTCCGAGCATAACCTCACTTTGGAAAAGCGATTATTTCTTGCCAGCGGATCTGGCGGCGGCGTCCGCGTACTTCTTCTGAAAGCGCTCGACACGGCCGGCGGTATCCAGGAGTTTCTGCTTACCGGTAAAAAAAGGGTGGCAGTTCGAGCAGATTTCTACATTGAGGCGGTCGCCCTTGATTGTCGAGCGAGTTTGAAAATTGTTCCCGCAGGCGCAGTGCACCGTGACAGGATGATAGTCGGGGTGAATACCAGGTTTCATGCTGCTCCATTCGTTCGCGTCCGGTCTGCACGGCTAGCCGGGAATGCCGGCGGATGACAGCCGCGTCGCTTGGTCGCGAGGCAAACCATAATTATACGGAAAGTCTGCAAACAAACCAAATCGCGGATGACGCCTCTGCTGGGTCTAAGGGTTAGCTGCACGGCGTTAGTTTGCGTGAGATGGATCAGGGCCGAATGGAATATTGGGATCACTTGAGCTATGGTTTCGGCGGATAGCTGGAGGGGCAACCCCATGAGGAGGGCCAAAATATGAGTTGGCTGCGCTGGATGGGAGTGGGGATTCTCGCAGGCGGGATCGGAGTGGTAGTGGGCGTATTTGCCGCTCGAGGCGTGAGCCGCAAGGGGGAAATCGAAGCCTTCAACCAGAAATACATTGGAATGTACTTGAAGATGGACACGGACGGGCTTTTGGCCACCTGGGAGGAGAACGGAGTGGATCTGATGCCCGGCTTGGAGCCCATGATTGGAAAAAGCACAATCGTGAAGTGGGTGAAGGGAATTGAGGCGGGAATGCCAGGCTACAAGGTCGTGAAGGAGGAGATTGGGTTCCAGGACATCGAGGTGGCAGGAGATTGGGCGTCCGAGTGGGGGAATGCGTACCAGGCTGTGCAGCCGCCGGAAGGGAAGCCGATGATCGAGTCTCGAGGCAAAATTGCGTTCATTCTGCATCGCTCGGCGAATGGAGAGTGGAAAGTTAAGCAGGAGATGTGGAACGGTTCCCCGAAAAAATGATGGCCAGAGATATTCGCGCTTACACGCACTAAAAGCGCCAGCGTGTGACCGACTCGGCAAAATCTGGCGCGTTTTCATCCTGGGCGAAAACGGTGCTTGGGACGACGCGGTAGACGTTTCCGCCGGATGCGAGGAGAAGCGGCTCGACGTCGCCACCATACTTGGCATTGTAGACGGCCGCAAGGCGCTTCCAGTGGTTGCGATCTGTAATTTTCTCGGGGGTGCCCTCGAGGATGACTGCCTCGTCGGCACGGTCCGTGCCAATCGAGCAAGAATTTTGCGCTGCCATGTTTTTTGCCTTGCGCGTATTTGGGCCGGTGCTAAACCAGAAAGCGTCTTCCCACCATACTCCCCAGACGAGCATGAGGTGAGGCCGGCCATCCGGCCGGGTGGTCGCAATCCAATAATTGTGCGATTTTTCGAGGCGCTCGAGTGCCCAATCCCAGGACTTTAGACCCTTCTCAGGATCCTTGGGCATCGCGGCAAAGTCTGGCCAGTAGGGACGGCTTGGCTTGGGAATGTTCATGGCAGCCTCCGGCGTTTGTGGCGAAGGGATTCTAACAGGAGTGATGTCCACGAAAGCGAGGACGCCCGGGCGGCGGCGGGTAGAGCGAAAACGGACGGGGAATACTGCTTGCGAGGCGAACATGCTTCGCGTAGGGTGCAGGCATGCGAGTCCAGGTGATTGAAAAAATCGTGCACAGCGAGGGTTCCAGAACGGCTGGCCCGACTGCTCAGGAGTCGGCGCTCCCAATTAAGAATTTTCTAGCCGCGATGGAGAGCGATGATTCGCTATTTCAAATCGGACAGCCGCTGGCAGTCGCTTTTCTCGTGCCATCCGGTCAGGAGTGCGAGTGCCTGGGCGAAGTAATTATTGAGTTTCGAGCAGCGGAGCAGAGGGCGAAGAGGAGTTTGCATTTTCAGCTCGTGGAGAAATTGGTTGAGTTGTTGAAAGCCGCCGGATCACAAGAGAAGTTGGAGGCAAGGTTATGCCTCACGACTGCGGCCATTCCTTTGGGCTCGCCTCAACATCGCGATGCGCGGCTGAACGGAGAACTCGGCTTGTGGCTCCAGCTCAATGCTAAAGGAGCTACAAAAGACCAGGCAGAATTGCGTTGGGGACTTGGCTTATCGCATTTGCAGCAAGCGCTGCTTTTCACTTCAAGACACTTGAGACAATTCATCTCGTCGCCGGGAGGCTAAGGCCAGAGATTCGCAGCCAGATGCGGAAACGCGCGCAATGTCAGGACACAAACGCGCAGCCGATGCGATAGACGCCCTGTGAACTACGCTGCGACCACACGGGCCGCAGATTCACCCGTACCGGAGGAAGAATCGGTACATGTAGGACAGCGAGAATAGTTTCGGGAACTTCTTCCCCAGACTCCATCTCGAGCGCTACACCGCCAAATCCGAGATCAAGGACGCGAGCGCGACGAACTCCTTGATCGCCCAGGACTGCATAAGCATTCGTACCCGACATGGAGACTCGCTCTGCCTTGCGAGGAACAGCGTACAGGGTCGCAGCCGGCTGGGTTGCGAGGGAATCTTTTGTGCATGGCTCTGGCCTTGGAGCGGCCGCTTGCACTTCTGTGTTTGCTTCCGGTTTGTCTGCAGGCCGCTTGGACTCGAAAGGAATTGGGCGAGGGCCAGAAACTTGGCGCTCACTGTGGACGGAAGAAGCGGATGGCTCCGTAGTTGGAGCAGCCGCTGCCTCGGTGCGCAAACCGCCTGAGGGTGTTTTCCCATGGTTAGCATGCTTCAAGCGGTACAGGCGCTCATCTGCGATATGAATTAGCTGATCGGCTTGATCGCCATCCTGGGGATACGTGGCAACACCATGATCCATGCTCACGCTCACTCCCATGTGCAAATTGGAAATGGCTTCGTCGAAAACCGTGCCGATGCGCCGGCTCAATCCAAGTGCTTGCGCCGGATCCGTTTGCGGAAGCAAGAGGGCAAATTCATCACCACCGATACGAAATGCCGAATCTGAAGTGCGAAGCGCTTTTTTGAGAGTCGCCGCCGCGGCGCGCAGGACTTCGTCTCCGCGCGGATGACCATACTTGTCATTGACTTCCTTGAAACGGTGCAAATCGAGGATCACCAGACCGAGAGGCTGGCCGTAGCGATGAGCACGATTGAGCTCTTTCTCGAACGCTTCACCAAAAAGTCGGCGATTATACAGGCCAGTCAGAGGATCTGTGACCGCGTTCAATTGCAGCTTCTTCAGCTCATCGTATTCGATAAGAATGGGAACACGAAATAGTCCAGCAGATGTGAGCACGTCCATAAGGGCTGTTTTCAATGAGATTTGTCTTCCGAGGTGCTCGCTGAGGTCACGGCGCCGCAGGAGCATTTCATCCCATAACTGCACGCACTGGGATTCCAGCAAATCTAGATGAGTGATGGTGCGGAAGTAGCGTTGAAGGAACTGTCCGCGCGCAGGGATATCCAAGCCTTCGAGCGTGTCGGCAAGCAGCTCGAGGTAAGAATCCTCAATCGGCAGACGCGGGGGCGCAGGGGCGCCGGGGCTGGGCATATCCGGTATACACCTGACTTTAGCCTATCCCCGCGGGGTTTGGGGAAAGCACATAAGGCTTTCACTTTCTAGGAGAAGCAACCGTGAGTCCAAATAACGGGCGATCGTTCGCCGACGCGCGCTAGATCGATTCAGTGCGAGTTCGCCCTATCTCCTTATAAATAAATACGTTAACAGGATATGCTACCGAGTCTCCAGAAAAGGTGACCTGCGTTATGTAACATTTCTACCCAAGTCGCAGGACACCGTCTCCAAAAGCGGCAACACTTTACTCAAGTGGCTTCAGGAATTCCAGCCCAAATAAGCGGACGTCGGCGGCAGTGTCCTGCCGGAGCACTCTTGCAGTGATTGGCGGAGTTTCACTCGGAACCACACCGGAGGAGCCGGAAGAAGGGGCGGGAATCGTGAGATGAACGATCTGATCAGGCCGGAGGATATGCGTGGAGGCCACACAGGCACCGGTCGCGCTGATGTTCAATGTTTTCGTGAGTTCGATGAACTCCGCTCCAGAGGCATCAGTGGCACGCAAAAAGACTGGCATTTGCAGCCGAATCCGCGGAGATCGCCGAGAGTTAGGAACGTCCACGCGCTGTCCGCCCTTGAGAAGACCACTGTGCATAGTAGTTCGCTTGGTACCGGGGAACTAGTACAAAGAGGAGCAGATTGCGTGCCAGATCGGAAGCCAGTGCATGTCAGTAAGTCTTTTAGAATCAGCTTTGTGTCAGTATCACTGCAAAACATGATTGGCGTAGGGGACTTCATTCTTCTCCCACCTGGCAGCAGCCTTCCCGAAATGTGCAAATGGAACGGATTTGCCATTGACAGCCGGACGCGGCTCTGCGAGCATGCTCCTGCGCCGAGGGAAAATATTTTCCCACCTCTGAGGGGGCAGCCTTACCCATGCCTGGAACCGTGACCCCAGCAACGGATATTGACCGCCAGCGTGTGCTTACGCTTCCCCTGAGTTTGATTGTGACGCTTCTCGAGGCTTCAAAAGCGCCTTTGTGGCTGGCTGAGCGAAACGGTCGTGTACTCACCTTAAACGAGAGTGCCCGACGGTTTGCCAACGCGGCAAACTCCACGACGAGCATTTCCAATCTCTTCACCGATCTGCTTCAGATTGAGCCAAGGCAAATCTGGCAGAAGATAGAATCGGGAGAGACGGAAGTGGAAGTTGAAGTAGAGAGAGACGGGAAACAAGATCATCTGCGAGTGCAGTGGATGCCGGAGCCGGGGTATTTTCTCGCTCAAATTGTCTCCGCAGCCGCGATCGGGACCACATCCGATGCCGCGACGCAACTCACTGTGCAGGAATTATTGCAGGAACGAGAGATTACTTATCGAAACCTGCTGGCAGCCTATCTGAAACTGCAGGAAGTGAACCGGCAGAAGACGGTGTTCCTGGCGTCCGCAGCTCACGAATTGAAGACCCCCCTTGCGGTTATTAAGGGCTACTACGATTTGATGTTGACAGGATCGCTGGGCCGGCTGACCGACAAACAACGCGATATTTTGGAGGAGTCGAAGGACAGTTGTGACCGCCTCGTACGCCTAGTGTCCATGTTCCTGAATTATTCCGCGCTGGAGAGCGGCAAACTGGTACTGCAATTGCGCGAAAATGATCTGCGAGATTGCCTCGAGGAACTCGCAAAACGGTGGTCGGAAGCCTTTCAGCGCAAGGGAGTGAGACTGGACGCGAGTTTCGATCCTTCGATTCCAACTTTTCGATTCGACTATCAAAAGGTGCAGCAAGCGGCGGCAAATCTGCTTGATAATTCCCTGAAACACACTCCGGCTGGTGGCACCGTGACTTTTCGCGCAGCGCCACATTTCTGGGAGCGCCGCGTCGCCTCCGTCGCGCCGGTTGAGGAGCGACGCCGGTTTAGACTGCCGAGACCCAATAGCGTCGAAGTCTCGGTGTCCGATTCCGGTCCGGGTATTTCCGCGGAACACCATCAAGAAATCTTTGAAGATTTTGTGCGCGTAGACCGGAACACATCCGGAATGGGTCTTGGTCTGGCGATTGCGAAACGACTGATCCAAGCACACCGCGGAAAGATCTGGGTAGAGAGCGAACCGAAGTCCGGAAGCAAATTCACATTCCTACTTCCGATGGACCAAGGGTAAAGGTATTGAGGTGTAAAAAAGGGAGAGTTCGATGGCAGCTAAAGAAAAAATATTGGTCGTCGATGACGAGCCGAGCATTCGAAAGTACCTTCAAACCCTGCTCGAAGTAGACGGCTTCGACGTCGAAGCCGTTAGCTCAGGCCGCGAGGCCATCGCGAAAGTCAACGCTGGCGAGAGACCTGATTTCATCATTTTAGACGTGCTTATGCCTGAGTTGAACGGCATCGAAACACTCAAAGAATTGATGCAAGTGGATCGCACGCTGAACGTCATCATGCTGTCCTGTTCGAACGAAGTAGGCACCGTAGTGGAGGCCATTCGCATCGGTGCGCACGATTACCTCACGAAGCCCTTCGAAAAAACGGAACTCGACGCGGCAATGCTTAAATCACGGCAAAAAAAGGAACTGACCACGGAGAATCAAGCGTTGCGGGATTATTGCGACCAGGTGACGGAGGATTTGAGCTTTCTTGCGGCGAGCCCGCAGATGGTGCGAATCCGGCAACAGATCCTGCAAATCGCGCCGGTGGATGTGCCGGTCTTTATTTGCGGAGAAAGCGGCGTAGGAAAAGAAGTGGTCGCGCGGATGATTCATCTCCGTTCCAAAAGGCGCAACCAGCCCTTCGTGAAGGTCAATTGCGCCGCATTGCCCGGAGAATTGCTGGAGTCCGAGTTGTTCGGTTTCGAGCAAGGCGCGTTCACAGGGGCGATTCGCAGCAAGCCCGGCAAATTTGAAATGGCCAACAAGGGCACAATCTTTCTGGATGAAATTGCTGAAATGACGACGCCATTGCAGGCAAAGCTGCTGCACGTTTTGCAGGACCACCAGTATTCCCGGCTCGGCGGGAGGCATTTGATTGATACCGACGTCCGTGTGCTCGCCGCCACAAACGTGGACGTCCAGGAAGCGATGAAGACGGGCCGTTTTCGCGAGGACCTTTATTATAGGTTGAACGTGCTTTCGATTTTGGTGCCGCCGCTGCGCGAAAGGCTCACGGAAATTCCACTGCTCTTCCGGCATTTTCTGGAACAATACACTGCCAAGTTCGGCAAGCCGATGCAAAATCCTTCAAAACACCTGCTGGATGCCGCAGTGAGCTATCCGTGGCCCGGTAACCTTCGCGAGCTGGAAAATTTTGTAAAACGCTATGTGATCCTTCAGGACGATGAGGGCAGTCTGCGCGAGTTGGTGGAGATGTCCGCGGCACGTCAACGGACATCACCGCGAGAAGAGCCGGCCGCGCCGCGAGAGCAGGGCTTGAAGGCGCTGGTCCGCGGTCTGAAAGACGAAGCGGAAATGGAAGCGATCGCTGACGCGCTCGAGAAGACCCGCTGGTGCCGCAAGGATGCAGCGAAGATGTTGGGGATCAGCTATAAGGCACTCCTCTATAAGATGAGGCAGTTTAATTTGGACACTCCGCGTGCGCGCCGCGCACCAGGTACGCAACCGGTAGCCGAACCGCCGGCGACCGTGGGTTCTCGAAGCGAATAATCACGTCCGAGCATGCTTAGCCCTCTCGAGTGGGCGAATCAGGTTGGCAAATCAAACCGATTTCTTGTAACTTGCCGTGGGGATACCGGGGCGCTGCACGTTACCGCCGCAAAACTGGAGGTCGGAGGAATGACGGAACGCCGGACGACTCGCCGCTACGACCTGTCATTGCCTGTCATCATTCGGATTCCTGCCGAAGTCGCTGACGACTCCCAGCAAGGCAAAACGCGCGACATTTCGACGCGCGGGCTCTACTTTGTGATTGATCAAGACCTCGAGGCAGGCTCGGAATTGGATATCACCCTTACATTGCCTTCTGAAATCACACACGGCTCAGAAGTCTTCGTGCGTGCTTCAGGCAAAGTGGTGCGGGTCGAGCGCCGTTCGCAGGATGGTGCAAACCGCATGGGAGTAGCTGCTGTAATCGAGCGTTACGACATCATTCGCGGCGCTGCAGCGCGAGCCTAGCAACCGCGGCTTCGTGTGCACCGGATCACGCAGATTTTCTATCCTAGCCTTTAGTACTAGAAGACGCGACCAGGTGCCTGGCAGGAATTGAAAGATCAGCCTCCCCGGTAATAGATTCTCGCCTTTGCGCAAGGATTTTCCCCAATGTCAGGTCCTTAACCCATCGCTTCCGGGTACAGGGCCCCGCCCAGCCTGCCGCTCGTACTATCATTGCAAACAACTGTAAACAAACATCTTAACTCCATTCTGTGAGCAACTCTTGCCCTCAAGTCGAGTTCATTGGGCTGCACAAATTATGGTTGCCCGAGTGCACTGATCTTGGGAGCAGTTCGCGAGCTAAATAGCTAAGGATCAGAGGACGGTGGTGAAAGATTCACCTAACAACGGGGCTTCGCAACGTCCAAAAGGACTACCGCCCGATCACGTTATCTTCGGTGTTTCCGCACCCATGCAAGCCGTCCGAAGCGTCGTTGACAAACTGGTAGATACGAATGTCCCAGTCTTGATTCTCGGAGAGAATGGGACCGGTAAAGGCCTTCTTGCCAGCTATATCCATTGGAAATCAAAATTCTGCCCGGGTGGATTTGCGAAGGTCAATTGTGCAGCCATACCGGGAGCTCTGCTGGAGAGCGAGCTTTTCGGCTACGAAAAGGGAGCATTCACTGGGGCTGTGACGTCAAAACCGGGTTACGTGGAGTTGGCCGATCGAGGCACTCTGTTTCTCGACGAAATCGGCGAGCTAGATTCAAGGTTACAAGCGAAGATTCTGCATTTACTCCAGGATGGCCGCTTCAGCCGCATCGGAGATAAAGAGGAAAGACAGGTGAATCTGCGCACCGTATGCGCATCGAACCGTGATCTTTCGAAAGAGATTGCAGCCGGGCGGTTCCGCCAGGACCTCTATTACCGCATCAATGTGATCACGATCCATTTGCCAAACCTCTGCGAACGCCGTGAGGATATTCCGTTGCTCGCGGACTATTTTCTTGCCCAGCTAAACGCGCGTTTTGAAAGAAGCGCTCCACCTCTGGGTGATCTGGCCGTGGAAGACCTGAAGAATCGTGAATGGCGGGGAAACATCCGGGAACTAGAGAATTTGATTGCTCGCTACGCGATTTTGGGGTCGCTAGATACAGAACCCACAAAAACAGCGGCTCGAAGCCCGTTGCTGGGACGAATCGAAATTTCCGCGGACGGAACGATTCCATTAAAGCGGATCGCGAAACAGGCCATCCGCGAGATGGAGAGCAATCTGATTTTGAAAGTGCTTCGTGAACACAAATGGAACCGGCGGAAAGCCGCCGAAGCGCTGAACATAAGCTACCGCGCATTGATCTACAAGATTCAAGAGGCCGGGCTTTCCGTAAAAAACGGACGCCGAGAAACCCAACTCGATCGTTCCCCTGACCAGGCATAGAACTGCCGCCATTTCCTTTTCAAATACTCTAACGTAAGTCGTCAATAGAGGATACCCCCCCTTGCCTGCGATGAAGCCCTTATGGTACAGAACGGGGGATGATTGGGGGGGCCACAAGCATTGAAACTGGCTCTCGATCATCGTTATTCAGGTAAGGTTGGGTCCAAAGTTACGGCGTCGTTTGACGAGGTTGGGAAAGCGGGGGGGCGCTCGCGCCAATCTCGCCGATTAAGGCAACCTGCGGGTCGGAATAGAGCCCGCGGTCCCTTCCCTTAAGGTCTATGCCGGTTGACCCGCATTCTCACCTGGAGCAGGCACTCGCCCTGGCCCGAAATTGTCCCTCAGGCCAGTAGTATCGACTCCCTGCATTTCTTAGCCTAGCAAGCGTGGCATGGGGTCCTAACCTAAAGTCGTGTTGTCGTCTGTCCGCAAAAATAGCCGCAGGCGTCCTTGGGAGAACGGGGAAGAGCAATAATGAGGGATTTTCGAGGGGCCGGAAGAGATTCGAAGGGCAGACTTTTCGTTTTTGGTCTGGCGCTTGCCAGTTTCTGCACTGCACTGCTGATTTCCGGCTGTGCGGGACTTATCCAGAGCGCTTCGCCAGGCAATAATGGTGGCGGCAGCCTGTCCATTTCCAATGTCACTACCTCGAATGCCACTCCAGCCAGCATTGTCGTGAACTGGCAGACGAGCTCTCCCGCTACCTCGCAGGTTGAATACGGACCCACGACAAATTATGGCTCACTGACCGCAGTTGACACAGCGATGGTCACGAATCATCAAGTCTCGGTGGCGAACCTGAAGCCGGGAACCACCTACCACTGCCGGGTTCATTCGACCGATGCCAGCAATCAGACCGCGATCAGCGGCGATTTCAGCTGCACCACGCCCGCCGATACAACTCCCCCGGCGGTTTCAATCACTTCCCCCGCCGCCAATTCTACAGTTTCGGGAACGATCAATGTGACCGCCAATGCGTCAGATAACGTGGCCGTGGCAAACGTTCAATTCAAGGTGGACGGAGCAAATACAGGGTCCCCAATCCTTTCAGCTCCATACACTTATGCCCTGAATACCAAAACGCTTTCTGACGGGAGCCACGTCCTGACGGCCGTCGCAACGGACACGTCCGGCAATTCGGCGACCAGTTCGGGTGTTTCGGTCACTGTAAGTAATGCGATACCGGGCCCAACGATTTCGAGCCTAAGTCCCGTGACCGGAGTTGTTGGGACATCGGTGACGATTGCAGGTGCGAACTTTGGAGCGACGCAAGGAACGAGCACAGTCAAGTTCAATGGAACAACGGCGACGCCGACGAGTTGGAGCGCGACGAGCATCATGGCGGCGGTGCCTGCGGGAGCGACGACGGGCAACGTGGTTGTGACAGTCGGCGGGATGGCGAGCAATGGGGTGAGTTTCACGGTCACCACGGCGGCTCCAAGTATTGCGAGCCTGAGTCCAGTGACGGGTATTGTCGGGGCGGCAGTCACGATCACTGGCACAAATTTTGGCGCGACACAGGGATCGAGCACGCTCAAGTTCAACGGAACGGCGGCAACACCGACGAGTTGGAGCGCGACGAGCATCGTGGCAGCGGTGCCTGCGGGAGCGACGACGGGCAACGTGGTTGTGACAGTCGGCGGGGTGGCGAGCAATGGGGTGAGCTTTACAGTCACGACTCCGGCTCCCACGATTTTGAGCCTGAGTCCCACTTCAGGCGCAGTAGGGGCTTCCGTGACCATCACTGGTGCGAACTTTGGAGCTACCCAAGGCTCAAGCACGGTGACGTTCAACGGCACGGCAGCAACGCCAACGGGCTGGAGTGCAACGAGCATCGTGGCGCCGGTCCCGAGTGGAGCCACAACGGGCAATGTGGTCGTCACAGTCGGCGTAGTGGCGAGCAATGGCGTGAGCTTCACGGTATCCACCGGTTCTGGCACCGGTGCAACAGGGCCTCTCCGGGCACTCGCGGGCAACCCCTACTACTTCACGGACGGCAGCGGAAAAGCAATTCTGCTCACGGGATCGCAAACTTGGGATGATTTCCAGGATTTGGGAAACGCAGGAACTCCGCCAGTATTTGACTTCAACGCTTATGTCACTTTCCTGAAGTCGCATGGGCAAAACGCCACGATTCTCTGGCGTAAAGATCTCCCCACGTACTGTGGCTGGGGCGCTGGAGGCACATGGCAGGTAGCCCAGTTCCCCTGGTTAAGAACGGGCGGCAGCACCGGAACTCAGGTTGCCTCCGACGGTTTGCCGGCTTTCGACCTTACGCAATTTGATCCAGCCTACTTTAGCCGTTTGCGGGCGCGCGTGATTCAACTGCAACAAAATGGAATTTACGCGATCGTCGAATTATTCGACGGGCTCGGGCTTACCAATAACCGCTGCTCGAATGATGGATATCCGTTCACCGGTGGAAATAACGTGAACGGCGTGGATGACGGCGGCGGGACGAATTCCATGACGATGACGAGCACGAATGCGATCACCGGATTTCAGGATGCATTCGTCCAGCATGTGATTGACACGCTGAATGACCAGCCGAATGTCTTGTGGGAAATTTCGGAAGAAGCTCCGGACAATTCGACTTGGTGGCAAGGCCATATGATTTCCTTGATTCACACCTACGAAGCGGGCAAACCCTTCCAGCATCCGGTCGGCTTCCCGAGCTTAAATGTTTCCGGCGCCTCCGATTCAACGTTGTATAACAGCAACGCCGATTGGGTGGCTCCGATGGCGACCGTTTCGCCGACCAGCAGTTGCGGAAGCGGTACGCCTGCGTGCAAGGTGAACATCAACGACAGCGATCACTCGTTTTACTATCCGAATTTCCTGGACAGCAGCGGCAATGTTCAGAACCAGACCGTGCGGAATTATGTCTGGGAGAACTTCGCCAACGGTTCGCAGGTGCTGTTCATGGATCCCTACGAGATTTATTGGACTGCCGGAAGTCGCAATCTCTGCCCAAGTCCTTTGGGAGGCATCTGCAGCGGACCGGACACGAAATACGACAACTTCCGCGACAATTTGGGTTACACGCTGAATTACGCCAATCGGATGGACCTGGCGAAGATGACGCCTCACAGCGGTTTGACTAACACGGGCTTCTGCCTGGCACAGACTCCGGCCACGGGCGCGGAATATCTTGTTTACGCGCCGAACGGAGGAAACATCACACTGAACTTGAGCAATACGACGCGTCTGATGAATGTCGAGTGGTTTAATCCCGCGACTGGAACGGCCAGCAGCGGAGGAACTGTCACCGGCGGTTCGACGCTGACATTTACCCCACCGTTCAGCAGCGACGCCGTATTGTACGTAGTTGACGCAGCGGGACACAACTAAGCGCCAAACGCTCTTGCCAATTCACAACTAAAGTGCACTTCTCATACCTAAGGACTTTGCCGGCGTAGACGCGGCCGGCGGCACGCTGACCCCGGATCAATTGCGGTCTGCGTTGCGGCATTTTCGAAGTGTTTGGTCCCTAGCCGCACCGAAGAACATCCGACAGGTACTAAGTCGGGACCGCCGGGATAGCATTTGGAAACCGTCATCTGGTCTGATCCTTATAGATTGGACAACTCCGAAAGCGCCGTTCCATCTGCCAAACCTGTCCTCTCAATGCCCTCTTGGCCAGTAATTAAACACTCTCTAATCAGTAGGTTACGAAAAATTTGCCCTTGAGGACAGTGGAGGAGTTCGACTGCAACCCTGGCCACTTTTGCGCCTACTGTCCAGTTACGTCGAGTTCCATTACCACAGTACTCTGACCCCGCGTGGAGGAAAGATACGGCCGACTTTCGTCGGCCAGACGGGGAAAGACAAATGTCATACGAAATTGGTACTCGCAATTCGCGAAGTACCGCGAAGCATCTGGCTTCCGCATTCAGTTTCCTGCTCTGCGCAATTCTATGTTTCGGACTCGCGGGCTGTGCGGGCCTGGTCAGCGCGGGCAACGGAACCACAAAAACGCCACCACCAGGCAATCTCAGTATCTCCGCGGTGCAGGGGGTTGCAGCCACGGTCACCGGATTCCAGGTCGATTGGACCACCAACGTCGCGGCGAATTCAGCCGTTGACTACGGTACTTCATCGAGCTACGGCAACACTACGCCAGTAAACAGTTCGATGGTCACCAGCCATCAAATCGGGCTCACGGGCCTCAAGCCGACTACTCAGTATCACTTCCGTGTCCGGTCAACCGATTCGAGCGGAGCCAGCGCGTCGAGCGGAGACGCGACATTCTCAACGGCGGCGGACACAACTCCTCCAACAGTCGCCATTTCCTCGCCGGCCCAGAACGCAACGATCTCGGGAACTGCAACGGTCAGCGCTACGGCGAGCGACAATATTGGTGTGGCAAACGTGCAGTTCAAGGTCGATGGCATTAACACCGGTGCGCCTGTGAGTTCCGCGCCTTACAGCTATTCGCTAAATACAGCGGCCTTCGCCAACGGCAACCACTCGTTGACTGCGCTGGCGACCGATACATCCGGGAATACGGCAACCAGTGCATCTGTGACCGTGAATGTCAGCAACAACACGACTTCCGCGCCGAGCATCACGAGTTTGAGCCCGACGTCCGGCCTGATCGGAGTTGCTGTTACGATCGCCGGAACAAATCTTGGAGCCACACAAGGAACGAGCACAGTCAAGTTCAATGGAACAGTGGCGACGCCGACGAGTTGGAACGCGACGAGCATCGTGGCCGCCGTGCCTACGGGCGCGACCTCTGGCAACGTGGTTGTGACGGTCGGAGGAGTCACTAGCAATGGCGTGAACTTTACGGTTACCACGCCCGCCCCAAGTATCATGAGCCTCAGTCCTGCATCGGGTGCCGTTGGGACTTCCGTGACGATCAGTGGCGCAAACCTTGGCGCGGCGCAAGGAACCAGCACGGTTAGGTTCAATGGGACGACAGCGACGCCGACGAGCTGGAGTGCGACAAGTATCGGTGTGCCTGTTCCATCTGGAGCAACCACGGGTTCCGTTGTGGTTACAGTCGGTGGAGTCGCCAGTAACGGTGCGACCTTCACGGTACAGACCTCGGCGGACACCACCCCGCCATCCGTTCCGGCCGGGCTGACCGCCGCTGCGGCATCCTCCTCCCAAATCAATCTTTCCTGGAATGCTTCCACCGATAACGTCGGTGTGACCGGATACAACATCTACCGAGCTGGCACCAAGATTGGCACCAGCGCGAGCACGTCCTATCAGGACACTGGTCTCGCGGCATCCACGACTTATACGTATACCGTCTCGGCTTTCGACGCGGCGGGAAATACATCAGCACAATCGAGTTCGGCATCCGCCACGACGCAAGCAGGTTCGAGCGGCGGAGGATTGCCGAGTTCACTTGGCTGGTATCAAATTCCCAACACGACAATGCAGTCTGTCTGCCCGCCGAATAATTTCGGAGGCTCCGGCTACGCATTTAGCGATGGCTGTCATGCCGTGGTTGATGCCTGGGGTGGCGGCGCAGCTGACACGAGCCGCAACCGGCTGATTGTCTGGGGTGGTGGACACTCGGATTATTCCGGCAACGAAATCTATGCGCTCGATCTCAATTCCTTGACGGTATCGCGGCTGAACAATCCGGCTCTTCCGCTCTCCTCGGGTTGCACGGAAGCGCTCACCGGTCCTTCGCCCAATTCACGCCACAGTTACGACGACTTGGCTTATGTGCCGGGCGCCGACCAACTCATGGTGGTTACCGGTTCGATGGCGCCAACTGGCTGCGCGTCAACCGCCACATGGACGCTGAATATGGGCACGCTAGCCTGGACGCAGCAGTCTTCGGCAGGCACCGCCCCCAACTTCTCCGGAGGCCTTGCGGCCATCTCGTACGATCCAAACTCCAAGCTCGTCTACGTCAGCTCGGAAGCGTACGCGAGCTTCGCCTCCTATAACCTGAGCACCAATACTTATACGATGCTGAACAGCCACGCGTTGAGCGATTATCACGAGACTTCGGTGATCGATCCCTCCCGGAAACTGTTCTTAATGTTCGGTGCGGGGAATGCCTACAAGATCGATATTTCCGGCAACGACCCGAACTACACGCTCACGAATATCAGCGCCACCGGTTGCGGATTTGTCAGCGCGGTTTATCCCGGTGTCGCCTACGACAGCTCACAGAACCTCGTTGTGGGCTGGTCGGGCGGAAACACAGTTTATCTATATAACCCGACGACCGACTCTTGCACTTCGGTCACTTATCCGAACGGGCCTGGAGCTGCGCAGGCGAATGGCACTTTCAAGCGGTTTAGTTACTTCCCGGCTCTGAATGTCTTTGCGTTGGTCAATAGCATGACGCAGAATGCCTATGCCCTTCGCTTGACGAACGGGTCTGGCACTGGAACCGGCCCAAACATCTCGGGTGTCAACGCCGCTTCCATCACGTCATCGGGAGCCACAATCAGTTGGACAACGGACGTCGCCGCAACAACCCAGGTTGAATACGGAACGACCACCGCCTACGGCACCTTAACCACGCTCAATTCCAGCCTGGTCACAAGCCATAGCCAGGCTTTGACGGGCTTGACTGCGAGCACCCTCTATCACTATCGAGTCCACTCGAAGAACTCTAGCGGGATCGAGACGATCAGCGGCGATTTCGTCTTTTCGACCAGCAGTGGAACGACAGTGTTGCCGCCGACGGTCTCGGTCACTGCGCCCGCCGCCGGTGCAACCGTATCCGGCACCACGACCATTTCCGCGAGTGCTTCCAGCTCTATCGGCATCGCAAAGGTGCAATTCGCGGTGGATGGCGTGAACGTGGGAAGCGCCGTAACCACGAGTCCCTATCAAACCTCCTGGGATTCGACAACGGTTTCGAACGGTGCGCATTCAATCTCCGCGACCGCAACGGATACCGCTGGCACGTCCAGCGTAGCTACGCCGGTGACCGTCACCGTTTCGAACAGCTCCACCGGCCAGTCAACGAATTACCAGCAGCGATGCGCGGCGGCTGGCGTCTTGCTCTGCATGTCGCTGGACTCGCAAACCCAGTTGAACAACACGCCGACGGCCAGCCAAAACTGGTACCCCGCCGCTGATGGCGTCTTTCGCTGTAATATTGACAGCACCGTTTTCCCTCCAGACGGGCCGACAGGCTCGCTCAATTGCGTCGTTCCGCCGCAGATTGGCGCGAATGCGTCTGGCAACGTGAATAATCCGCTTGGCGGAACATTTGGACCCGCAGGCGATCCCAATGCTGCCAATGGGAACACCTTTTACATCCAGCTTCGCGAAAGAATGGATCCGAATTTCGTGGCTCTGCACACGGACGGCGAAGGCTTCAAGCTGTTCGGCGTGCACGGAATGAATCCGGATTCAACTTGCCAATCGGTTGGAATCGTCATTCAGAACGAATGGTGGCGAGGGATGCCGACCGGCTTCGTCAATTGCGGCGCTCAATCTTTGGAACCGGTGAATAACGGTCCGACTTCTGCCGAGCAGCTCGAGCAGGGATATTACACCTGCACTTACGGCGCTCCTGGCCCGTATACCTTGCCGAACTGCTTCCAGTTCATGGCCAACCAGTGGATGACGTTCGAAATGAAGGTCGTCATCAACAAATGGGATGCTTCGGGAACGTTGCCGGGCAACGGGAGCAACACCATCATGGTGTGGGGCGCCTACGAAGGGCAGCCTTTGCACACTTTTATTTCACTAACCAACTTTCCGATCAACTTCCAAAATAGCGCGGGAGACGTGTTCAGCAAATTCATTGTCTACGACTATGACACCAACCGCACGACCACCAGTTCCTATCCGACAGCGAATTGCTGGTATTCGGAAGTGATTGTCTCCACTCAACCAATTCCGGCTCCGGACGGGCCGACCGTTCAATAAATTCCCTCAACAGAGAGGCCAACCATCGCTGGCTGCGGATTCCGTGGCCAGCGATTTTTTTTTCGCCGCATGCTTGGCAACCGCCTCACTGGAAACCTGAGAAACAGCCGAGTTGACCTATGAAATCGGCCAAGGCAGACTCGTAAAGGTTTGATTTTCCCCTTGGAGATTCCATGCAGGCCATTCGAGTAGCCAAGATCGCCGGTTATCTACTACTCGTGGCGACCCTCGCGCTAACCTACTTCCTCCGTTCTTCGTCATCCAGCGTTATCTCGGTATCGCCTCCAGGCGGTTCCCCTCACATAGCTGCCGCGGGAATTGCAGACGAGGTCTCGTTCGGGGAACGCTGCCGGGCCACGGGCGTTTTTCATTGCATTTCTTTCGATACCGACTCCGATTACCAGACCTCCGGCGGTTTTCCCAAGCAAACCATCTACCCGAACAGCATGGGCAGTTTCTCCGAAGTCACGAGAGATTGCGAAATCGCCGTGAACGGCTGCTCGATTCGGTTTACAGTCCCCGGAAATCCGGAAGCCGGCGCCAACATGTCCGGGAAATATGAATATGACTTCGTCAAAGACGGAAAGGCCTTTGGAGAAAACAGTACCTTCTACGTTCAAATTCGAGCTCGGTTCGATCAGCCTATGCTGACAAATAACTTCGGGGGAGAAGGCTGGAAGTTCGTTTTGATTTACGGCGGGAAGACTTCGTGTTCCAACCTCGGCCTGCTGAATCAAAATACGTGGTACGCCGGATTTCCGACGATGATTCACGAGTGTTCGCCGGGAATCGTGACCATGGCAAACAACAAGCAGTTAATGGAGCAGGGCGACTACAACTGCGCCTATGGAAACTACAACGAAAAGGACTGCGCTTATTTTCAGCCGAACGAGTGGATGACCTTCTACTGGAAAATACACGTTGGCACGTGGGGCCAGCCCAACAGCAGCCTAGATGCGTGGGTCGCCTACGGTAAGGCCCGGCTCAAGAAATGGATTTGGCAGCCCAAGTTCACTTTCCAATTCCAGGATAGCGACAAGGATGTTCTGGACAAGGTGGCGCTAACGCCCTACACCACCAACCGTAAGGAAGCCGCCAAGTCGGATGGGCACATGTGGTTTGATGAGCTCATTTTGTCCTCGGAGCCCATCCCCTCGCCGAATGGGCCCACACCGTGAAGACCCTGGTGCGTCCGAATTTTTCCGCACGCTGCTGTGCTGCATTCGCTGTAGCTGATCGGTGCCTGCATCAAGCGAAGCTGCCGCATGACGTATAATCCGAGGGCATCCGCTCTGCAAATATGAAAATAGCTTGCTCCAGACGGAAGACTAGCTTCAGCCCAGAGCCATGAATCCAAACGACCGGGGCAAACCCCTTTCCGCGAACTCAGTGCTCATCGTATTCCGAGAGCGGCCCTGGACATCGGAACCTGCAAAATTAAAAGAAACGCTTGGATCTTCCGCGCAAGTCGAAATCTTTTCCAGCCAGAGGGGGCATGTGCTCTTCGCTTGGCGAGCCCGTCGGCCATCAATCGAGCAAACACCGGCTCCCAGCTCTGGCGATTCCCGATGGATCATTTTGGGCGACTGCAGCGAACTTGACGCGGATGCTCCCTTGCGTCCGATGGCTAACGGTTCGCAGATTCAGTTCGAGCCGGCCACTCAATCGCTCACAACTGTCACCAGTATTGTCGGACTGCCTCCGTTGTATCTGGTCGAAGGCACTGGCCACACCATTCTCACCTCCGATTTGCTGTCTCTCGCGGCGATTTTTCCGGAGGGGCTGGCATTCGATGGAGATGGTGTCCTGGACCTTTGCGCATATGGATTTCCAGTAGCTCATCGAACGCTTTTTCAGGGCGTTCGATTGGTGCCCGGCGGAACAATCGTCAAATGTGCGGCAGGAAAACCTGCGGAACTGAGCAGGGCATGGGAGTTCGAAAACCGGGAGCGTCTGGAAAACTGGGAAACCTATACTCGAAAACAAATGGAAGCGTTTTTCGGCTCTGTGCGGCGAATGTCTCTGGACCAGACGTTTCTGTCCCTCACCGCAGGCCTCGATACGCGCACAATTCTTGCCGCGCTCGTCAAAGACGATAGAAAGCTTCCAGCCTATACGCTCAGCGGCGAAACCCTGTCATTGGATGCTCGGACGGCTCGCGCCGTGTGCCGTCGGTACAACATCCCGCACGAGATTATTCCTCTCGGTGCGGAATTCAAAAAAAATCTGGCTGATTGCACCATGGATGCTTCCAAACATTCGGGAGGGCTTTCTAGTCTGGGGCAAGCTCACCAAGTCTACTTATACAAGAAATTGGGCGACCGCTATACCGCGCGCATCTCCGGCAATATGGGAAATCAACTCGGCCGAAAAGGCGTGGAACACGTCCGGATGCGAGCTGCGAATCCTCGTGTGCTGAATCCGGAATTGCAGCGCAAGCTTTCGGCAAAACCTCGTTTTGCCTGGTCTGCAGAAAATACGGCCGGAGCGAACACTGGCTCGTATGAATTCTTGTTTCAGCAGGAATTCAGCTTCACGCAACTCGGAAACTATTCGATCGGCGATCACTATGCCGTGCAGCAAAGCCCGTATGCGACTCGGGATTTGATCGCGCTCTGTTGCGAGCAGCCTGAGCTAAAAGAGAGAGCGAACTCCGTATCTCCCTTACGAATGAGATTGAAGGATTTGCGGCACCGTTTTTTGGGCGAGCCTGAAGGGCACTCGTTCCAGCGCCGGTTAATCCACGAGGTCGGAGGAGTTGTCGCCTCCTACCCAATCAATTGGGGATGGCGGGCGCGAGGCGGGCTTTCACTTTCCGGAGTGTTCTGGGGAGGTCTGGCCCTGATGGATGCGTACACCGAGCGGGCCGGATGGGTTGAAGGGAAACGCGCGAGACTCTTGCGAGCTTTGCAGATTGCCGGGTTGCACGAGCATCGCAAGCCGGGAAGCTGGCTGAAAAATTCGCTGCGGGAGCTGGCCTATGATGAGCTCCTTTCTCAATCGAGCAAGAGCTCAGGTTTGTTCGATGTGCCGGAAGTCTCAAAACTGTTGGACGAGCACTACTCTGGCAAAGCTTCCCATCATGGCTCGCTTGTTTTGGCGTTAGACCTGGCCCTTGCGGCGAGGAATTTTCAAGCGAGGCTGGTGGGCAGCTAAAGAATCGGTAGATGGCTCCCGGTTGGTCACGAACATTCGCGCACCGGCTGACTGAAACGCAGCCCTGAGCTTATTAGGAAGTTCGCCGAACGTCGGCAACCTCGCATGCCGTTCGATTCGTCGCGGGCATCTGGGGATCTGCGTCCAGGTAGCTTTGACACCAAAGCTCCAGCATCACCAGCGAAAAAAGTTGATCCGTGTAATCCCTGCGCTCGCGCGCATGATCCTCGATCAGCTGTTGAATCGCAGGCCATTGGAATAACCCGCGTCGGCGTGTTCGTTCTTCGGAGAGCAAATCCGAAACCATCGGTTGAATATCTTTGCGCAGCCATCCGCCCATCGGTGCGCCAAATCCCCGCTTCTTCCGGTGCAGGATTTCTTTTGGCAGCCAGGGAGCAACCGCTTTCTTCATCAGGTACTTCAAGGTGAAGCCCCGCACTTTCAAGCTGGAAGGCATGCGTGCGGCAAGCTCGATGAGTTCGTGATCTACCAGCGGCGCGCGGCATTCGATCGAAACCGCCATGCTCATGCGATCCGTCATCGCCAGGAGATCATCCGTAAGGGATGTCTTCAGATCAACGTAAATGGTCCGGTTCAAACTGTCTGTATCGTTGCAATGGTCGAAGCAATCCCGCAAGACATTTTGGTCAAGGAATGGTTCAGCTTCGGCCCTCGCGTCATCGCTTAGTAACGCCCGCTTCATGGCCGGCGAAAAAAGTGTCACATAACCGATGTATCTCTCGGCGTCGTCCAGTTCCGAGGACTTGACGAATGCCGCCGCGTACCGCGCGTAGTCCTTCCAGGAGGAATGGCGGTCCTGCGGAATCCTTGCCAGCATCGCGGGAATCCACTTCTTCCGCATCGCCCCGGGGATCTTGGTGTAATAACGCTTCAAAGTGTTGCCCAGATAGCGGCGGTATCCGCCAAACAATTCATCGCCACCGACTCCCGAAAGAATTACGGTCACGCTTTCCCGCGCGAGTTTGGAGACCAGATACGTCGTGAGGCATGCGGAATCCGCGATCGGCTCATCGAGATGCCAGACAAGTTTGGGAAGAAGCTCGCTGACTTCCGGCCGCACGATGATTTCATGGTGGTCCGTACGAAAAGCCTTGGCAACCGCACTGGCGAACGGCAATTCGTTGTAATACGTGTAGTCTCCGCCGTAGCCGATGGAATAAGTCTTCACGGGCTTGCCGGTCATTTTCGCCATGGCCGCGACGATCGTGCTGGAATCGAGTCCCCCGCTGAGAAACGCCCCGAGCGGCACGTCGCTAATCAGTTGCGCGCGGACGGTCTCCAGCAACTTGTCGCGCAGGCGTTCGACCCATACCCCTTCCGGCGCCTCCTCCGCGGACGCGATGGGCACGTCCCAATATTGGCTAATTTCGACGCGATTATTTTCAACGACTAGGTAGTGGCCGGGCAGCAGCTTTTCGACGCCCTCGATCAGGCAATGCGGTGCGGGCACGTAACCGAGGCTGAGATATTGCGACAGGGCTGGCAGACTCAATCGCCGCGGCACGTCTTCCGCTTGAAGCAACGACTTCAACTCCGATGCAAAAAGAAAACGTTTCGGCTCGCGGCGAAAATACAGTGGCTTTTCCCCGATTCGATCTCTGCCAATCACGAGGCGCTTTCGCTTCGTGTCCCAAATCGCCACGCCGTACATTCCACGAAGCCGCTGGAACAAATTCACGCCCAGTTCTTCGTATAGGTGGACGATGGCCTCCGTGTCGGAGTGCGTTCGGAAGACGTGCCCCTTCGATTCCAATTCTTCACGAAGGGCTTGGAAATTGTAAATTTCGCCGTTCAGGACAACCCAGATCGTCTCATCCTCATTGCAGATCGGCTGATGACCATGCGCTAGATCTATAATGCTCAGACGCCGCATGCCCAGCGCGGCGTTTGCATCGAGGTAGTGGCCTTCGTCATCGGGCCCCCGGTGCGCGATGATTTGGCACATTCTCTCAATGCTGGCACGTTTCGATTCTTGCTTGCCTTCGGATTCGAGAAAACCGCAAATACCGCACATATCAAGACTCCAAAACTGCAACCGTAGCTGCCCGACGATTTCGACCACGTAAACGGTGCGGCCTTTCAGAAACACTGCCTGACGGTGATCCGGAAAAGTGTTCGCAGATTGCGCTGCATCGCTGAACCACCATTGCGCGGATTCGCTTTGCGATCATTTCAATTGGCCCCTGCAACGCGCTCGAACAATCGCGCCAGCTCCGCTGCTCTCGATCTTCTCGAGAATCGTTCCACCACATCAGGGTCAGCAACCGCTGCAATTCCGTTTTGGACTTGCGGAAGAAACTCGAGCAGCCCTTGCGCAATCGCTTCAGTTGAATCCAGCGGGACGAGCGTGCCCACCTTCGCGGAGTTGAGAACAGCCGCTGTTTCTCCCCGGGCATCCACGAGCGCAAAAATCGGGCGTCGCGCGCGAATGTATTCATAGAGCTTCGCCGGGACTGCTGGATTGGATGTCGCGCCTTGGAAGAGCAGTAGTCCATCCGCTTGCAACATTTCTGATAGTGCGTCACGGTACGAGAGCGGCGGCTCCAGGCTAACCATGTCCTCGATGCGAAACTGGGCGATTTTTTCTCGGTAGATTGGGTCGTAGCCTGTGGCGCGCAATCGCACACGCACTGTATCGGCGGAAATCTTCTTAGCATCGCGCAGGCGAGCCAATGCAGCGAAAAAGGAGGTCGGATCGCGATCTGGGCCCGGATAGAGCGTTCCGCTATGAAGCAGCGTAATGGGCCCCGATGCTGAAGGCGCGCTCACCGCACCCATCTCTGCGGACGCGAAAGTCGCTTCATCATATCCGTTCTCGATAACGCTCATGTCCCTGCTGCGATTCGGATACCGCTCTTTATAGATCCCCCATGCGCCCGGCGTCACGAAAACAGCGTGGCTGCAATGGCGCAGCGTTTTTTCCTCAACCCATTTCCGGGCGGTCCAAAGGCGGCTGTCCGAAGGAAATCTCTGTTGCGTGAGCGGGTCAATCTCAATCATCGGATCTCGAAAATCCGCGATCCACGGAACGCCGGTTAGCCGGTGCAGCAGGAAGCCGATCAGGTGGGCCGTCGCAATCGGATAGCTCGACCAGATAACTTTTGGCCGGAATTGTTGGATCATGCGAAGTCCCAATGGCAACGCCCCTGCCAGCCAACTGATCCACGGATCCGGGAGCGCCATCCATCCTGCGTAACGTCCGCGCACTCCTAAATGGCGTTGCGTATCTAGCGCAAATGCCCGTTTCACCTGAACTTCACTTGGAATTTGCCCAAGCTGGTCATTTCGCGTTTCGCGGTACGCCCGCGGATTCACGGTGAGTACAACCGGGCGCCAGCCCAGCCCAAGTAAGTCCCGTGAAAAACACAGAGTTCGTTGAAGGCCGCTGCTGACGCCGCACGGCGGAAAATGGTAGGCAATGAGCAGCGCGTTCGGCGCGGCTAGGTTGACCGAAGGAGTCTCGAGTGCAGATTTGTGCGCCATCGCCGGAGCTGCAGGCGATTCGTTCGCGGTTTGCGTCGGAGATGGAATGGCGAGAAAGATAAACTCACCTTGCCCTGCGAAGCAGAGTTCCAAGACGATGCAGCCCGCGCAAATAAAGCGCGCCTAAATTGCGATTGTACGTGTAGCTGATAGTGTGCTCCCGCACGGTGGTCGTCCACTTCATCTTCCAATCTTCGTCCTTGCCCAGGTAATCGATTTCTTTCCCGTTCTTCGTGTAGACCCACTCGGTCAGAAGTTTGCGCAGCACGAAACCCGGATAGTGCTCCTTCCATTTCTGTTTGTAGCTGGTCTTGAGAAGGTAATAGATTCCTCGCTCAAAAAGCGCGTAGTCGTAAGCGAGTGGCTCGTTGTCCAGAAAAAGCACGGAGAGGCACAGAGTGTCGTTAGAAGCTGCAATCGGGGCGTACCGGCTGTAAAATTGCCACTGGAAATCCTGTTTCGTGATTGCTGAGCCCGCGGAAATTTTCCAGCTGTCGCTTTCAATCTCCTGTATGCACTCGAGTCCGTCCTGCCAGTCTTTCGGTCCGAAAAACCTTAATTCCATCCGGCCCTTTTCGTTTAGGCGTTTTTCCCTGGAACGCAACGCCGTGCGAAGGCGCGGCTGCAACGATTTCACTTTCTCGTCCCACGTTTCCGCGATCCGAAGGTACGGAGAACTCACCCCGGCGTTCGATTCGAACGACAGCCCTCTCTCGGCCTGTGCCTCCTTGAAATAAGTCTCCTGATCCTCCCCGCGCCTATACACCGAAAACCAGATATGCCAGTTGGAGTGCTCATTGGCAATGTGGTCGAAAATAAGGCGAAAAAGAGGGCCGCGGTTCGAACCTAGAATAAACGGCGCGCCGTGCAAAGCGTGAAACCAGGAAAGCGGACGCAGCGTGCGAACCGCGAGTCCTTTCTTTTTTTCTATTTCTTTTACGAATGGTGCGATTGCGACTAATTCGCCGGCATCCCGAACCAGCAGAACCAAAAGCTGCCGGTCCCGGCGATTCACTTCCCAAACAGTCGAAAGCCAATCGAATTGTTGGTCAGGGCCCAACTCCTGCCGCAAGGCAAGATCGTTCCACTGCTGCTTGAGTGGAAGAAGTTGG
Source organism: Candidatus Acidiferrum sp. (assembly GCA_035279745.1). Taxonomy (GTDB): domain Bacteria; phylum Acidobacteriota; class Terriglobia; order Acidiferrales; family UBA7541; genus Acidiferrum. The sequence goes on from DATEHE010000027.1 coordinate 49,057, forward strand.
TCCCACTCGCTGACCGATTCGATTTTGAAACCGTTGTTTGTCACGCGCGGGCACTCAATCGACGGATTCCGCCGGTTCGAGGCAATTTTCGGCAACCGGTAATTCCGAGTCGCGCTCTGAACCCAGGAAGATTTCGTTGGGAGGCGGATGACTCAAAAATCCAATTGGGCTGGCTGTTTTGCCGTATGCACCAGACTGAAAAATGCCGACGAGATCTCCAATCTCCGGGCGTGGCAGGAGAATTCCGCGGGCAAGCGTATCGAGCGGTGTGCATAGGGGGCCAACGATTTCAACATGCTGCTCCGCCGGCGAGCCGAGTTTGTTCAGAAGCGCAATGGGATAATTACGCTTGATCGTCTGGCCCAGGTTGCCGGAGGCGGCGAGATGATGATTCATGCCTCCATCAACAATCGCAAATTGTTTACCGCGGGAAACCTTGATGTCGTTGACGCGCGTCACAAAAATTCCTGCTTCAGCGGTCAGGAATCTTCCCGGTTCAACGATGAACTGCGTCTCCTTGAGGTACTCATCTGAATCGGCTTCCTCACAAAGACGCTCTAATCCAGCGTGCAGTGCTCCCAGATCAAGTTCGTGCTCATGAGCAAAATAGGGAACACCGAAGCCGCCGCCGAAATCGAGAGTGTGCAGCGGGCGGTGTAACCGCGCAGCAACTTTGCGGGCAAGAGCCATCCCGTGCTGATATTGGCCAAGCAGAGTGTCGGCCTCATTGATTTGAGTGCCGATATAAAGGTGGACTCCGCAAATTTCGACTGCGGGGAGCGATCGAACCTGCTCCACAACTTCGTCCAGAGTTTCTTCGTCGAAGCCGAAGGGAGTGGGACGCCCGCCCATGCGCATCGCGCCGCCTTCCACTTCGCCAGTCGGATTGATGCGTATGGCCACGCGCGCGCAACGACCGAGTTTCTTGCTGATGGCGCTGATGCGCCGGGCTTCCGTTAGCGACTCGATGTGAATTTCCGAGATGCCTTCGGAAAGAACGTGTTCCAGTTCTTTCTCCAGCTTCCCTGGGCCGGCGAACACCATTCTCGAAGCAAGACAACCCGCCTCGCGTGCGCGGCAATACTCGCCCAGCGAGGCAAGTTCCATGCCGCAGCCGAGTTGCAGGAAATGTTTCAGGATGGCCGGGTGGGGGTTTGCCTTGATCGAATAATAGATGGAAAAACGATTTGGCAAAGCGGCCCGAAGCGCCTTGTATTTTTCGTCCAGTACCGCACGGTCGTAAAGAAAAAAAGGAGTTCCATGCGTGTTTGCGAGGTCGAGGATCGATTGTCCTCGGACTCGCAGCACGCCGTCAGTCTGGCGATAGTATTTCGCTATCAATCTTTCAACCAAATCCGCCATCAAAGGCCCTCACGGCGGCGAAGGGCGGGATAGTCCACCTTGCCGCTACTGGTCTTTGGCATTTCCTCGATGAACTCGATAGTGGCAGGCACCATGTAGCGGGGCAATTTTTCCGCGCAGAAATTGATGAGCGCCTGCGCATCATTCGGCGCTCCGTTCCGAGGCACAACGAAAGCCTTAATGGATTGTCCGAGCAATTCGTCCGGGACACCAATGACAGCTGCCAATTGCAGTTTGCCGCTTTGAGTCAGCACTTCTTCGACTTCTGTCGGGCTGATGCGGAATCCCGACGATTTGATCATGGCGTCGCCGCGGCCCACGAAATAAAGAAATCCGTCTTCATCCATTTTTACCAAATCGCCCGAATAGCAGATTTTTTCGCAATCCCCCAACTCCGCGGGGAGCAAGGGATTTGGCCGCAAGGCTCGCCTGGTATCTTCAGGGCGACCCCAGTAGCCCATCGAGACCGTGGGGCCTCTGTGAACGAGTTCGCCGACTTCCCCGGGTTTGCACAACTTGCCGTCCGGGCTGAGCACCAGAATTTCCGTGTCAGGAATCGCCTTGCCCATCGAAGTGGGGCGGCGGTCCAGTTCTTCAGGCGGCAGATAAGTCGAGCGAAACGCTTCCGTCAAGCCGTACATCAGGAAGATCTTCGTTGTCGTTAGCGTCTTTCTCAAAACGCCTAAGACTGTTTGTGGCATTGCTCCACCGGTGTTCGTGATGTAGCGCAGATCCGGCAGCGGCTGCTTTTGCAATGTCGAGTTGGGTTGCGCAAGAAGACTCCAGACCGTCGGAACGCCCGCCAAACCGGTGATTCGTTCCTTCAGAAGCGCTTGGACGATGTCCCGCGCAAACACAAAATTGATGAGGACTATCGTTCCGCCCTGCTGAAACGCAGTCATGAGCTGATTGAGGCCTGCATCGAAGCTAAAGGGAAGTACGGCAAGGATGCGATCCTTACTTGTGATTTGAAGGTAAGTCGAAACGATCGAACTGCCCGCCATCACGTTGGCGTGGCTCAGCATGACTCCCTTGGGTTTGCCCGTTGAGCCAGAGGTGTAAAGAATGGCGGCCAAATCCTTGCTGATTGCCGTCTCTTTAACCTTTGGAGAAGCAGCTGATCCCGTAAGTTCGTCAAATTCCAGGCAAGGGATTTCTAGTTTGGGAGTTTCGCCCTCGCCGGTCACAACGACAAACTTCAAGGAAGGGATTTGAGGCAAGATATCCGCCAACTGATTCAGCTTATTCTTGGTTGTAATCAAACAGCGAATGCCGCAATCCCGAGAAATGAATCCAACCTGTTCGGGCAGGAGCAGGGTATTGATCGGCACAAAGACCGCATTGGCCTCAGAAGCGGAAAAGATGGAAATCACCTGAGGGATGGACGCATCGAGATAGATTCCAACGCGTTCACCGCGCTCGAGTCCCGCGCGATGTAGGCCGCCGGCCAAGCTTGAGACTTGCCGGGCCACTTCCTGATAATTCAGGCGGGCCTGACTATGAACCATCGCTTCCTTTTCCGGAGCGCGCGAGGCACTCGTCCGAAGCATGTGATGAACAAGAAAATCCACTCTCAATTACCTCCCAAAATCACATCAGTGACGAAACTCGATCCTTTTCGAAGCAATGATCCGTTTGCCAGCGCTGAAGCCTATCGAGTCCAAGTCATCGAGATTCAGCGGGTACGGCCTTCTTGCCCTGTTCGCCTGGCTTTCGAACGAAGCGGCCCATCATTTTTTGGAGCGTTCTTTTTCCCGCTCGTCCACCGACGTGGCGAACCACTGCCATCGCGCCGCCAATTGTATGAGGATTCATCGCCAGGATGCCCCAGCGCTCACGGCGATGCGACATCCAATCGCTCTTATAACGATCATCTCCGGACAAGTAGTCGAGTTCTCGCACCTTATCCACGTCCACGGCATGTTCCATGAGGTGCATCGTCAGATAGGAGCCAACCGACAAATCCTTGAACTTCTGGTCGTAAGCGATCTTGTAGATAGAAGCGACGCCCTGGTGCACGATCCAGAGTTGAGCAGCGGCTGGCTCGTCGTCAACGTACGCCAAACCAAGGCGTAAAGACCCGCTCGCAGCACAGGTTCGGATCAGCCCCGGCACAAATTGGGGAAACGGCTCGGGCACTTTCCAGCTTGCCGCGTACACTTTGTTATAGGCCTCGATGCCACGCTCGAGGTGTTCACCGCCGGTCACAATTTCAACGCGCGCCCGTCCGGACCGCTGCAATTTCTTGTTCTTGCTTCGCGCAATGTTTCGAACCGAGGAGCGCAGACTCTCCAAATACTCCGAGTAGCTTCGTCCTTCCAGCGGGTAATACCAATTCCCGTGGCAGAAGTACGCTTGAACAACAAAGCCCGCCTTCTTCAGAGCGCGGAGCAGTTCCTGAAATAACGCTGAGTCTCGATCCAGCGGCTTTAGATTGATGGTGTGCCACCTGGGGGAATGCTTGAACAAGAATTCCGCGAGAGTTGCGAGCGAGTCGGGAGCCGCGGCGCAAGAGTCCAGCAGTGGTTCAAAAACCGGCGAGTAATAGTTTGTCAGGCTGGAGAGAGCGCGGATTCCCAAAGGGCCGTTGTTGAGCGACGAGTAGCGCACCGGAAGAAGGATCTCCGGTGTGTTTGCGTTGTCCTCTGGTTCCACGCCCAAGAAAACTGTCTTCTCTCCGGCTCCGAGAGCTGTTCGAGAGAGATTCTCGTACCAGGGCATCCCGTTGAAAAAGGATTTTGCGGATGCTTGATCGAACAGGCCGGAATAGCTCTGGGGGAGCGCTTGCAACGCGGAATACGCTCGGACCACCCGACTCACCATAGGTTTTGTGACAACCTGCGAGTGGGAGATTGCCTGCACCGAGTTCGCGCCGGTGGTCACGCCTGCTGACCTCCCGCCGCAGGAACTTTGTTCCTAATAAAGGCGGTGATATGCGAAATGGATTCGAAGTTTTCCGGGAGCAACTCTTCATCGCTGAGCACGACTTGAAATTCTCTTTCGATAAATGCGACCAGGTCCAGAATGCCGAGCGAATCCAGCACACCGCCCTCGAGCAGATTGTCGTCGAAATTCAATCCGCGCTTTCGCACGAGGGGGAATCTCTCGAGCAGGAAATCTCGAAGCTGTTCGTTTAGTTTGTCGTTTGTCATTATGGGCCTTGAGGTATTCAACTTTCGCGATCTCCTTGCATTAAGTACCATGGTGAGTCAATTGCCTGTTGCTTGCCTTCCACGCTCAGCGAGTGGAAAGTAAGAGCGGGGCGACTTTCCCGCTCGCGGAAACCAGCTGCCTTAAAGATGCGGAGCCAGGGATGGGACGCAAGCATCTGCGCGGAGACCGTCACCACTCCCCGCTCACGAAGGAGGGAGACGGTTGCGCGAAGAAGATCGGAGAGGGCTGAAGTATCAGGCGCGCCAAAAAGATCCGCGACTTCGGCATCGTCGCCTTCTTGCGCAAATACGAGGTACGCAACCAGGGTGTCATTGCGGTTGGCCGTCAAGATTTCGTAATGCCCCGAAAAATGTTCTAGATACCGCCAATTCAAATAGCTCGCGGACCGTTCCACGCAAATGCCGTTCGTGGATCCAACAGTTCGGGCTAACGCGGAGAACTCCTCTCCGCAACGGCCTTCCAGACGCGAGATCCTGCAGCCGCTCTCGCTCCTGGCTCTTCCATCCAGGAGCTGCATAATTCGATTTCCGGCTGGAGCAAGGCGCTTCGCCGCCGGAATAGCGCGGAACATGGAGCCGAATTTGCGATCCAGTCTCAAAGGTTTTGCCAGGCGCATCATTTGTTGATTCATGGCCATAGCGAGCCGCCGATAAACGGGAACCATGGCGGGGGCGGGGAAATCGTAGAAGAGCGTCATGCTTGCTGAGCGCACGCCCGCGAGACAAGCTCTCTGCAATTGAAGGGCAGGTCCAAGCGTTCGAAATTCAGGAGCGACAAAGAAATCGCCCAGGACGTACCCGCGCTGAAGCTGGCCGTCAACGAAGAAATTCCTGGGGAAGGCGGCCGCACCGCCAATCGTAGCTCCGTCAGGAGTGACGGCTAGCCAAGCTGCGGCTTCGCCGTGTGGTCCAAATCTATATAGCCAGTCATATCTCCGCTCGTTAGCCTCGGACGAAAGCCAAAGCTTCATGGAGCGGACGAGACTCTCCCTGTCCTCTTCCAAATGGGAGCGGCGAACCAGCACGTTGGCAGGGCGAGCCGAGTTGCCGCCGGGGAACGGTTCCAGGGATCGTTGTGCAGAAGCCATGAAAAGTTAAACCACTTTCGCGCGTTGCATTGGCAAACCGCTAGCTTCCCAGGGACGGAAGCCATTTTGCGCACTAAGACGGCCTTAGAATAAGCAAACTCATTGCCAGAGCGCCGATTAACGTACCCAGCGACGAAGAGATTGGATTGATTTTAAGCCATACAAAACAAATGGGTTAGTGGCAAGGAGCGATAGCAGAACAAGGGCCCAATCAGGGTACCAGCAAACGCCCCTGATATTCAGACAGAAACTCGATTCCCGCTCATTCCGGTGAGCCGGAGCCGGGAAATCAGTTTCACATCTTAGCGAAGGATTTCGCCGCCAAAAGCCGTCAAGAGCGGCAGAAGAAGCCCATCCCAATCGTTGAACATGGCTAAGTTGTTTATTATGTGTATTTTGTAGCGGATCTCTTTTCTGCGCCTTCTCAGATTTGTTTGGTTTTCGATTTGCCATCGGTAAAGCGTCAATCTATGGCCGCTTGTGCAAGTTGGCGAGTTTCAGTCCGCAATTCCGCAGATCGTCGCTCCGTCCCTCTACCCAACGGCGCAGCCGGTCCCCGAATGAAGATCGCTGAGGGAGTCGAACTCTCCAGCCCATTCGCCAGTTGCCTTAGAAACTAAAGAGCTACTTGATGCTGAAGATCGGTGGTCAACGAGTTCCGACCTGGACGCTGCTCCTAGTAGCGTCGGACGCGCTTTCCGTAATCCTCGGTTTGCTTGCGGCAACAGCATTGCGCTTTCTGCATCCGGGATTGACGTGGGCGTATTTGCGCGCACCGTACACTCTCTGGCGCTTCGGCTTGGTGGTATTGGCAGCCGGGCTGTCGCTCTATTACAACGACCTTTATAGCCCTCATGTTGTGAGTCGTCGCAACGAACTTGCAGTGCGAGTTTTTCATGCCCTGGGTGTGGCGTGCGTTGCGTTGGGGATCATCTATTATTTTGCTCCCGACGCGGGATTGGGCCGCGGAATCGCTGTTCTGGCAGCTCCCGCAATTCTGCTGCTTACCCTGACTGGACGGCTGGCATCCACGGACTTGATGCTACGTGCTCCGGAACGCGTTCTTGTAGTTGGCACAGCGCAAGAGGGGATTGCCCTGGTGCGGGAGATCCTTGCCAGACCTGAATTGAACCTGAAGGTCATCGGCTTTCTGGATGAATGGGGACAGAACATAGGCAAGTCCCTGGTGAATCCATGCGTGATTGGCGCGACGCGAGATTTGAATGAAATCGTGCAGAAGGAAAAGGTCGATCGGGTCGTCCTGGCCCTTAAAGAGCGCCGCGGGATGATGCCTCTGCGGGAGTTGCTCCATCTCAAGTTCGGCGGGATCGGAGTCGAAGATGCCCATACCATCAGCGAAAAAATCATGGGACGCATATCGCTGGAGCATCTTTCCCCGAGCTGGTTATTTCTCGCGGACGGATTCAGAAAGTCCAGATTCCTTGTTTTGACGAAGCGTTTGACGGACTTGCTGATCTCCCTGATCGCGTTAATTATCGCTTCGCCTTTAATGGTGGCAAGCGCTTTGGCCATTTGGCTGGAATCCCGCGGGCCGATCCTCTTCCGCCAGGAACGCACTGGATTGGGTGGGCGGTCGTTTGAAATTCTGAAGTTTCGCTCGATGTATCAAAACGCGGAGGAAGGTGGACCGGCGTGGGCGTCAACGGATGACCCCCGTGTTACCCGAGTCGGAAGATATCTGCGGAAGTTCAGGCTGGACGAGCTGCCACAATTGATCAATGTGTTTCGCGGGGAAATGAGTCTAGTAGGGCCGCGCCCTGAGCGACCGCATTTCTGCCGCATGTTGGAAGACGCGACGCCTTATTATGTGCTTCGCCAGTCGGTGCGCCCCGGGATTACCGGCTGGGCGCAAATCAAATATCAGTACGGCGGGAGCATCGAAGAAGCAAAAACGAAACTGGAGTACGATCTCTTCTATATCAAACACCTTTCGGTCGTCCTTGACCTCATGATTATTTTCGGAACGGCGAAGGTTATTCTCAGCGGTCATGGCGCCAAGTGATCCAAACGAAGTCGAGATGCAACATCAAGGCGAGGTAGAGAACTGAGGGACTGCAGATTGCGATAGCCTCAAATCCAATGATTAGACCATTTTCTCGAATCTCAGATTTCATCTTGCGAGCGTGCTGGATAATTGGTTATGCGCTGCTTCTGAAGGTATTTCTACTCCTCAGGCGTCTGGAATCGCCCAGCGACAAGCAGGTTGGGTAACGGTCCTATTTCCGCGAGACTGGATAGTTAGCTGGCATCGCGGGGGAAGTGAATTTGTACGAAAAGTATGAATGAGATTTCCCAAATGTGGCAAGGGGCTTCCAACCTGACTGGGGAGAGTTTTGCGGGCGCTGTTATGTCTTGTAGTTTCAATTAGTTACGAAGCCTGGACTTGGTATGGACCGTGCCGTGGAAGAGATGGTTGGGCTCCCGCAGAAAGGTTTAGGGTAAAGAGTTGATGCTAAAGTACTTAGGCAAGTTTTCCGTGGTGCTGCTCTCGGGGTTGGCCGCTACGGTCTTGGCGAGTACGCCTTCGGCGGCGTTTGCACAGTCCTCGGCGGCTCAAACTTCGGACAGCACAAAACCCGGGAGCGCGGCGACAAGCTCTCAAACTTCGAAAGACAAGGACACCTCCGCGAGCGCCGACGCCAAGACTCGTACTGAGGATCATACAAACGATTCCGACGCGGACGTACCACCAGATCTAAACCTGAAGACATATCACATCGGCATCGCCGACGAACTTATGATTTCTGTGTGGAAAGAGCCGGAACTCTCCAATCAGGTAGTCGTCCGTCCGGACGGAAAAATCACACTGCCGCTGATCAACGAAATTTCGGTCGTGGGCCTGCGGACAGATGAATTGCAGGATCTGCTCACGCAGAAGTTCAAACCCTTTGTAAATACACCGCAAGTTACCGTGATTGTTCGAAGCATCCGCAGCCGGAAGGTGTCGCTGGTCGGCAATGTTGGCCACCAGGGAACCTTTAGCTTGAACGATGAAAAGACGATTCTTGAATTGCTCGCCGAAGCCGGCGGGCTCGGCCCATTCGCAAAGTCCAATGGGATTTATATTCTTCGCCAGGCGGGAAACAAGAAGATTCGTATCCCCTTCGATTACAAGAAAGCAATTTCGGGAAAAGGCCCCAACCCAGTACTGCAACCGGGGGATCTAGTCGTTGTGCCCTAGGGGCTTCCCTGAAGGATGTGTCGATTGAGTCCGGTATTTAAATCGCATTACACACCAGCCTCCATACTGCGCTTCTTTGCCGCTTGCATTGCGGCACCATTGCTCGTGGTTGCTCTACTGACTTGGCAAGCCTCTCCGATTCAGGCGCAAGACAGCTCTTCCTCAAGCGGGCAAGTTTCGTCGCAGTCTGGCGCCAAGCCCGCCGGCAGAAGTACGGTGTTGACGACGCCGGACCAGAATGGGCCCGATGTCACCCAGCAAACCCCAGATTCGGGCGTTCAGCAGCTGGGTAGAGGAGGCTGGCTTGGATCGACCACTAGCCCTCTGCACTGGGGTTCTTTCTACATCGATTCTCTCGAATTCGACCAGGGGTACGATCAGTTTGACGGTCTTCCGACCACGAGCCCCGGAATCTTTCGGACCAGCCTGTTTCAGACCACCCTCGTCTATGATTTGCAGCTAGAGCGCAGCAGATTCGCATTCCAATGGCTCCCCGAGGTCGGCCTAATTAACGGCCAATTTGCAAATAATCTGAACAATGAGCACGCTTCCATTGATTACACTCGCCTCATCACGCCTCGCCTCAGCATCCACTTTCAGAACCAGGTGCAGTACGGGACGGTTCGTAACCTCTTTTTCGACAGCTACTTGTACGCCGCGGAAACACCTGGCAATACCTCAGTTCAAAATGGTTTCTTGGACGGCGCCGGCACGCGCCTGGTTGACGATGCGACCCTCAGCTTTGACTACCGTTTATCCCCGCGTGCGACTCTCGCTCTGACTCCCGGCTTCAACTACGCCGAACAATATGGCAGTAACTCCTTTTATGTAGGAAGCAAGGAATTTATCGGCACAGCGCATTTGACCTATCAAACGAACCGGCGCATCACCATAGGGGCGATGTACACGGCGGACGCGGTGAAGTTTTCCAACACGCCCGGTCTTGTTCTCTATCACACCATTGGTGGAACGTTCTCCGATCAATTGTCGCGCACGGTGAATTTTAGTTCGACGTTCGGGCTTTCGCGTGCGACTTTGAGCAGTAACTCGGTGTACTGGAGTTTTTACGGAGACGCAGAAATTTCCAAATCATTCCGGCGGTCCGCCCTGGCCCTGGCTTATTCGCGCGGCCTGAATTTGGCCCAGACCAATTCTCAATTCTTTACGGACCGCGTGGATTTAACATATAGCGTGCAGCTTTCAAGAAAAATCAATGCCAGCATGGGGGGTGGATATCAGCGGGCCGGAGGCAATCCAACGTTTTCCGGTGAATATGGGACTGGTCAGATTGGTTACAACTTCTTGCCGAGCTTGGGCATTCTGGCTACTTACACCTACCGGAACCAGGTAGGCGACAACACGCAGGTATTTACCGAGACTCGCAACACAGCATATCTAACGCTTCGCTGGCAGCCCCCGCGGCCACAGTAATTCGTAGGTGCACCTCGACTAATAGGAGAAGGAGTCTTTAGATTTCGAGTGGAGATTTTCAGCTCGCTTACGGTCTTTCTGATCCGACTGAGGCATGGAAGCATCATAAGACTTAAACGGGGTTGAGGTTTTCAACAACAGAATTCGCTCACGAAGCCAAAAACGAGATTTGTTTCAAGGTTTGGGCTAGAAAAGATAGGGCTTCGCAGAGAAGGAAACTTCCCTTCGGGAAGGGCCAGTCTTGCTCACGGGACGAAGGATAGCGATTGCAGGCCCGACAGCTGGCCAAAAACCCGTGTGATTTGGGGCACCGCACTCACGTAAAGTGCTGATATTTAAGGACATACGTATTTTCCCACAACCGAAACACCCCATCTGCCTCCTCTGGACTCGAACTTGCTCCACTCTATTTTGGACAGGCTTGGCCTGTCTGCTTGGGAGGGTTTTTTGAGCGAAGTACAACCCATCGATAGTTCACTTGCCAAGAGCCTGGAAGGCCTCCAGCTACGGGATTACTGGGAAGTGGTGTGCCGACGGAAGTGGTGGATCGTTTTTCCGGCGATTGCCTGTTTCATTGCCACCGTCGTGGCTGTCTCACAAATTCCCAATATGTATCACTCAGAGACCGTCATCCTGGTTGATCCCCAAAAAGTGCCAGATAGCCTGGTTCAGTCTCCCGTGAGCGGCGGTGCCGTCGATCGCCTTTCCACTATTCGACAGCTGACATCGTCCCCATCGCGTTTGTTGATGCTGATGGACAAATTGGGCCTCTATCCGGAATTGAAGACTCCCGCAGCGAGAGAAGCCGCCATTCCTAAGATGCAGAAAAACATTTCGATTGATGTAGCGGACTACGGCGGGCAGCGGATGAGTGCATTCAAGATTGGTTTTTCTTCTCATTCGCCCGTGGAAGCTGCGAAAGCTGCGAATGCCATAGCCGCCATGGTTATCGAGGACAACCTCAAGGCCCGCGCGCAAGCCTTCAATGGCGCCGAGCAGTTTCTGGATAGCGAACTCGATAGCACCAAGAAGCAACTGGAAGCGAAGGAGACCGAGGTACAGCGCATTCGCACTCAGTACGTCATGGACCTGCCGGAGTCCAAACAGTTTCACCTTGAAGCCCTCAATAATCTTCACAGCCAGTTGAGAGATAGCGAAGACCGGGTTAACCAGGCGCGCCAAGAGTTGGTCTATCTTCAGACCACGGCGAGCGTCGTAGCGCCGCCTACCGTGGACGTGGACTCCGGAACGGCGCCCTCGATGTCTCCTTACCAGGGTGCTATCCAAAAGGCCGAAGCACAGCTCGCCCAGCTTGAATTGCGGTACGGACCGGAGTACCCCGATGTCCGCAAACAAAAAGAAGCGCTGAACGAATTGAAAGCCAAAGCAGCACAAGAAGCAAAGGCTCGCCAGGCAGATGGCCCTCCGCAGGAAGATCCGCTCGAGCTTGCCAAGCGCGCTCAACACAAGAATCCTGTCGTGCAGGCTCAAGTTACTAAGTTAGAGCAGGAGATTTCTGACGAAAAGAAGCGCCAAGCCGATATTCAGCCTGAAATTGATTTTCACATGTCCAAGTTGCAGCGCGAGCCGATTTTCCAGGAACAAATCGCCGGGCTGATGCGCGATTACGACACGCTGCGGCAGCACTACAACCACCTGCTCGACCAAAAACTTACGGCGGATATGGCAATGCAATTGGAAAACCGCCAACAAGGTGAACGATTTGTCCCACTCGATGAAGCTCCCGTTCCGCGAAGGCCATCCTCGCCAAATCGTCCGTTGTTCAGCTTCGCGGGGTTGATTGCCGGATTGCTTGGAGGATTTGTTCTGGCGTTGACTGTCGAGATGAACGATGAGTCGGTACGAAATGAGACCGAGGCGATACGAATCGTCGGCAAGCCGATTCTTGGTGGTATCCCACGCATCGTTTCCGCGCAAGAGAAACAAAGTTTATACGTTCGTCTGGCGGGAGCCGTCGCGGTAACTATCGTTGCGTCGGCCGCGCTTGGATATGTTGTTTCCATTGTCTCGAAAAGGTTCCTCTAAATGTATCTGGACTTTTACCACCTTAATGACACGCCGTTTCGCTTGACGCCGGACCCGAGGTACTTGCATCTTTCCGAGCCGCACCAATTCGCCCTGACTGCGGTTCTCGAAGGCATTTTCTACCGAAAGGGCCTCGTGATGATCACCGGGGCTATCGGGACGGGCAAGACGACTCTTGTCCATTCCGCATTGCAACTTTTTTCTGACCGGAAAATGCCGGTCCAAAGCGCGCTGCTTTTCAATCCCATGCTCACGAGGGACGAGTTTCTTGAACTGATGCTCGAAGAATTTGAGATCAAGTGCAATTCAACCAGCAAAGTCAGACGCCTGGCGGCCTTGCACGAAATGTTGCTTGAGACTCAGCGGGTTGGCGGCACTGCTGTCCTCTTCATTGACGAAGCTCACCTCTTGAGCCCGGAACTTCTCGAGGAGATCCGGCTCCTGGGCAACGCGGACACACATCAGGAAAAGCTGCTCCAGATTGTTTTGAGCGGTCAGCCTGAGTTGCTCACCGTCATGAACCGTCCATCCTTGAGCGCACTGAAACAGAGGGTTGCAGCTCGTGCTCATTTGCGGCCGTTGACCAAAGAGGAGACCAGCGTCTACATCGGCGAACGCCTTCAGGCGGCTGGGCTGCAAGGCAATTCACCTTTCACACCAGCGTCTGTAGAAGCCGTTCATCGCCATTCGGGCGGCGTGCCCAGGTTGATCAACCTTGTGTGCGAAGGGAGCCTCTCGCTGGGATTCAAGACGGGACGGATCACAATTCAGCCCGGCATGGTGGACGAGGTCGCAGTTTCTCTGGGGCTGAGCAGTCCCGTGGCCGTAGTCGAGCACCCTGTGGGTCGTCCGGAACCTGTGTTCGCCGGTACGGAGGTGCCGAAGTCCGCTGTAGACATGCTGATCGAGTCCATGAAACGAAGACGCGGAAGCGCTCGGGGAGTAGAACGGAATGAGCAAGTATTTTAACGATACGCTGCGCGGGCGAGCCGCGACGAGTGCCGAAACAGATCCTCGTCCACGGACCTTCGAAGAGCTGATGGATGGGGAGGCGGCACCGGCACCAGTCGTCGTCGAGCCGCTGCCAGAGCAAGCTCAACCGGCACCCAAGACATTCATTAATGTCTCGGACTTCTTGGAAAAAAGTTTTAGTGGCAGCGATTCTATCGAATCGGCCAGAGAGTCGTACCGCGGTGTCCGCACTCGCCTTCTTCGTCTGCGCTCGTCACAAGGGTTGCGCTCGGTCATGATTACCAGCGCGTCTCAAGGAGAGGGCAAGTCGCTGACTTCTCTCAACCTGGGGGTTTGCTGCGCTCAATTGAATGATTTTCGGATACTTCTGGTGGATGGAGATCTTCGAGGCAAGGGACTTACACGTGCCTCTGGTGCGCTCTCCCGGACGGGCCTTGCAGAGATTCTGTCTGGCACTGTTGAACCTGAGAAGGCGATTCTCCACACGGACTTGCCAAACTTGTCGATACTCGCAAGCGGTACAGCAACCCAGCCCTCCGCGGAGCTCTTTGCTAGCCGCAAGTGGCAGGATTTTATTCGTTGGAGTTCGGAGACCTACAAACTTGTGCTGGTTGATTCGCCGCCGGTTCTGAATCTGGCGGATGCGGAGCTTATGATCGCTGCCTGCGATGGCGTGCTCATGGTTGTGCATGCCCTGCACACGAAACGCGAAGCACTTCAAAGAGCCGCCAGCCAAATTGACGCAAAAAAACTGTTAGGGGCTATTTACAACGGCGTCGAAACGGGCGCCCGAAACTCCTATAAACATGCCTATGGCTATTACGAGGCAGCTCCCGAGAAAGATGCGGAGCCGAGCTTGACTTCCAGTTAGCTGGTGTCGAGTTCTTTCTTCACGCATGGCCCTTGGCGAATTTGAGACGATCGTGGTCGGCAAGCAGAATATTTCCGAATCCGCTCTCCGCCGCCCATGGCCGACGCAACTGGCCAGCAAGATTTTGACGCATATTTCAGCTTTATTTTGATCAGATGAGCACGGTCGCCATCCCCGTCAAAGCCGCTCCCTCACCGGCCCTCCAGCCTCTGCGGGTCATGCACGTCTTGAACTATGTACGCCGTGGCGGCACCGAATTCGGCATTCTCAAACTGATGGACGGGCATGACAAAAAGCAGTTTGAGCACCTCCTCTGCACCACTCGCCAGTACGACCAGGATTTCGTGGACGCCTACGCTCTTCGTGACCGGCTTTACATCGCCGCCGGCAAGAATCAAGGTCTCCAATTTCCGTTCCTTCGCCTTAAGAAGATTTTTGAAGCTTGCCGGCCCCACATCGTTCACACGCGCAATTGGGGCGCGTTGGAAGCCGTCCCCGCCGCCCGCCTCGCCGGCGTCCCCGTCATCATTCACAGCGAGCACGGCTACGAAACTCACAATATGGATGGCTTGCCGATTCGCCAGCGGGTCTTCCGCCGTTTTGCCTACTCCATGGTCGACACCGTTTTCACCGTCACGCGCGAGCTTCGCGACTATCACGCCCGCCAAGCTTGGCTTTCCCCGGAGCGCATCTCGGTTATTCCTAACGGAGTCGATTCCCAGCGCTTTTCCCCCTCCGCGTCCGCCCGCTGCCAAATCCGCGCAGAACTCGGCATTTCCCCCGACACTCTCGTTCTCGGCACCGTCGGTCGCATGGTTCCGATCAAGGATTACGGCACTCTGCTCGCCTCGGCAGACGCGCTCGCGCAGCGCGGCCTCGACGTCCACGTCCTGCTCGTCGGAAAAGGCCCTGAATTGCCCGCGCTGCAAGCTCGCGCCGCCTCGCTTCCCTCGCTCGCCAGGAAAGTTAGTTTTCTCGGCGCTTCCGACCGGGTTCACGATCTCCTCAATGCCATGGACATTTTTGTCCTCACTTCCTTGAGCGAGGGAATGTCCAACACTCTTTTGGAAGCGATGTCCACTGGCTTGCCAGTTCTTGCCACTCGCGCCGGTGGAAATCCCGAAGTCATCGGCGACGCAAATTCGCGTTGGCTTTTTTCTCCTCGAGACGTTCGTGGCCTCGCTGATCTTGTCGAACGATTGGCTCATGATGCCGCTGCCAGAGCTTTGCACGGCGAAAAAGCCCGAAATCACATTCTCGAAGAGTTCAGCCTCGAGCGCATGTGGCAGCGCTACTCCGACCTCTATACACAGGCCGTTGCCCGTCGTCGCCCTGCGGCATCCTCGCTTCGCATCCATTCCTCAAGGCAAAGCCCCGCATGAGCCAACCAACGTTCAGGATTGCCATTCTTACAGGACAGGACTCTCCGGCGACTTGCCTCGCCGTTGAGCGCCTGCTCGCCATCCCGGGCGTCGAGGTCTGCGGGATTCTCCTTGATACCGCGCAGCCCGGCCTGCGCCGCAAGCTGATGAATTTGCGGCGAAGCGTTCGCCGCGAAGGACTCTCCTACCTCTGGTTTCGCGCCGGAGAAGCTGTCTCTGAACTCGTCGAAAAATGGGCGGACAACATCGTCCCGCGTAATGAAGTAAAAAAATTAATTCGCCAGGCTTTCCCCGAGCGTCCGCTTGAACTCTCCGATTTCGAATCGCTCAGGGGCATCAAACTTATTCACGCCGGCAATCTGAACTCTCCGGAATCCGCTCAGATCCTCAAGGACCTGCGCGCAGATCTCGGCGTCGTTATCGGCACCCGTATTTTGAAAGCTTCCACATTTTCCGTCCCTCGATTAGGCAGTCTGAATATCCATAAAGGCAAAGTTCCGGAATATCGCGGCCAGCCGGCCGGTTTTTGGGAGATATTTGATGGCCGCGAGGAGTCTGCCGTCACCGTCCATTTTGTTGACGATGGCTTGGACACCGGAGATATCCTAGGCGATCGTTCTGTGCCCATTCATCCAAAGGATTCACCCGCCACGCTCCGATCTAAACTGGATCTTGCTGGCGCGGATTTGCTTGCGGAGTGCGTCAAGCAAATCGCAGCGGGAACAGCGGTCCGCCGCCCTCAGCCTAAGTCTAATTACAAGCCGCGTACTTCGCCCACTCGCAAACAAAGAATCAAAGTGGAAAATCGGCTCGGCTTGGGCAAAGCGGAGCAGCGCCGCTGGCGTCGCACCGCGAAAACTCTTCTGTACCTCGGCATTTATCGCCTCGGGATTTATCGTCTAGCCCGCGCCATTCACCAGCGCGTGCCTGGCGGACGCTCCTGTATCCTTCTCTACCATCGTGTCAATGACCAGGCGCTCGATTCCTTGACGTGCAGTGCTCAGCGTTTCGCAGAACATCTCGTTGCCGTTTCCCGCGACTACCGCGTCGTTCCTACCACCCAATTGGTGAATCGAGTCAAGCATCCCGATCCGGAGCGAGGCTCTTCCGTTGCTATTCATTTTGACGATTGCTACCGCGACATTTTCCAGAACGCTTCCCGTCTTCTAGCACAGGCCAAAGCTCCGGCTTGCAGTTTTATCTCTACCGGATTCATTGATACTGATCGCATCTTCCCCCACGATATTGAGACTTGCCCGTTTCATCTGCAGAATCTCACTGCTGCGGATATCGTGGCGCTCCAGCGTTCAGGGTTCGAGATTGGCGCCCATACTGTAAACCACGTGGACCTTGGCAAAGTCGGCCTGGATTTGGCTCATACCGAAATTACGGAAAGCCGTAAGAGCCTCGAAGCGATTCTGGGCAGGCCGGTGAATTACGTTTCTTTTCCTTACGGAAAAAAAACCAACATCCGGCCCGAAGTTACCGAATTGGTGCGGGAGACGGGCTACGAGGCGATGTTCTCCGCTTACGGCGGCTACGTTACCCGCGGCGCTGACCTATTCAATATCCAGCGTGTAGGCGTGAGCGGTCAGTATCGCGCTTTGGACTTGCTCCTCACTATCGAAGGTTTGACGTTCGAAACACTGAAGCAGCGTTGGAAGGCGTAGCAGGAGGATTCCGCGCTCGGCAGGTTGAGCAAACTTTATGTGCGGCATCTGCGGCATTTTTGAATATCAAAACCAGGCGGAGATGCCTGGTCAAATCGTCCACGAAATGAACCAGACCATGGTTCATCGAGGGCCCGATGATGGCGGTGTCTTTGTTGGCCCCGGAATCGGCCTCGGCCACCGCCGCCTCAGCATTATTGATTTGGCCGGCGGCCATCAGCCAATGTGCAATGAGGACCAGGCCGTTTGGGTCCTTCTGAACGGCGAGATTTATAACTACCCCGAACTTCGCGCCAGGCTGCTCCACGCTGGCCACCGCTTTGCATCCAAATCAGATACTGAAGCTATCGTCCATCTCTATGAAGAACATGGCGAAGAGTGTTTTTCCCTCCTTCGTGGGATGTTCTCAATCGCGATCTGGGATTCACGCAAGCGAAAGCTGATTCTTGCGCGCGATCGCGTCGGAAAGAAACCGCTCTTTTATGCCGCCGACTCCACTCGAATTCTCTTCGGCTCTGAGCTTAAGGCGCTCTTAGCAACCGGCAAGGTTCCTCGCGAGCTGGACGAAGAAGCGCTCTACGATTATTTTTCCTTCGGTTATGTTCCTGCGCCCAAGACCATTTATCGCAACGTTCGGAAAGTCCTCCCCGGAAATTATCTCGTCGCGTCCGCCGAAGGAATCCGCCAAGTCTGCTACTGGGACCTGACCTTCGGCGAAGTTGAGCAGCGCAGCGAAGAGGAATGGGCCGAACTTTTGCGTCAGAAGATGTGCGAAGCCACGCGCATTCGGCTCATGAGCGACGTTCCTCTAGGCGCCTTCTTGAGCGGCGGCGTAGACTCCTCCTCGATTGTCGCCATGATGACGAACCTCATGGATCGTCCCGTCACCACTTGCTCCATCGGTTTCGAAATCAAGGAATATGACGAGGCCGCCTTTGCCCGCGAAATTGCGGGTCAATTCAAGAGCGACCACCACGAGGAAGTGGTCCGCCCCAACGCAATGGAGGTTCTCGATAAACTCGTTTGGCATTACGACGAGCCCTTTGCGGACTCCTCGGCCATCCCCACGTACTACGTTTCCAAAGTTGCCCGGCAATTCGTTACCGTTGCGCTCGGCGGCGATGGCGGTGATGAAGGCTTCGCCGGTTACCGACGCTACAAACTCGACGCTTACGAGAATCGCTTACGCCAGTTTGTTCCCGCCACACTGCGCCGGGCTGTTTTTGGCCCGTTAGGCAATTGGTATCCGGCCCTGGCCTGGGCTCCGAGGATCTTTCGCGCCAAAGCCACCTTTCAAAGTCTTTCGCGTACCCCTCTCGAGGGCTACTTCAACACCATTTCCTATTTTCGCCCTCACGAAAAAAGAAATCTCTTTACTCCCGAGTTTCGCGAAAAGATTGGCCGATACGATTCCATAGACGTTCTGCGCCAATACTACGACCGGGCCGGCACCGACGACTTGCTCTCTCGCATACAGTACGTGGATATCAAAACCTATTTGACCGATGACATCCTCGCGAAGGTGGACCGCGCCAGCATGGCGGTCTCCCTCGAGGTTCGCGCCCCGCTTTTGGACCATCAACTCCTCGAATTGGCTGCGCACATTCCCTCCGGCCTCAAGCTCCGGGGTGGCGATGGGAAGTATATTTTTAAGAAAACCATGGCACCGGTCTTGCCCCCCGGCATTTTGAATCGAAGGAAAATGGGTTTTGCCGTTCCATTGGATCACTGGTTTCGCAATGAGCTGAAGGACCTCATGCACCACGTCTTATTCGATCTTCAGGATGGAATCCTAAATCCGGATTTTTTGAAAAAGATTTGGGAACAACATCAAAAAGGCTACTACGACCGCTCCCAGCATTTATGGGCGGTACTCATGTTTCGAAAATGGAAGGAAGCTTTTGCTGCTTAAGGATTCAAGATGAGTGGAATTTGTGGCATTTGTGGCCAGGATCGCCCCTCGCGTCTCGAAGGCATTTCCGTGATGCTTGCGGGAGTAGCCGCCCGCGGCGAGGAGCGCTTCGCCCACGCGGATTCCGGCCTTGCGACTCTGGGTGTGGCCAGTTGCTGGGATTTTCAGCAGGTGGCTTCCATTCCAGGTGTCAAGATTGCCGCAGACCTCGAGCTCTTCAACGCCGGAGAAATCGCTGCTCTGCTCGGTCTACAGGAAGAGGATTTCAAGCGTTCCTCCATCGCCGAGCGCGTCGCTGAATTGTATGTCCGTAAGGGACCCGACTTCGTCAAGCATCTTGATGGCGTTTTTTCCCTCGCCATCTGGGATGAAAATGCTCAACGCCTTGTCCTGGCAATTGATCGCCTCGGAGTTAACTCACTCTACTGGCATCAGTCTCAGCAACGGTTTCTTTTCTCGACTCGCGTTGGTGGAATCCGCGCCTTGCTTAACGGAGCCGCGGAGATCAATCCGCCGGCGATGATGCAGTATCTTCTCCACAGCGCCGTACCTGCTCCTCTTTCGATCTACAAGCATGTTGAAAAGCTTCGTCCAGGACATTTGCTCGTTTGGCAAAATGGCCACGTCGCCCACCGTTCTTATTGGGATCTCGAGTTTTCGGAAGAGCGCGATAAGCACGAAAGTTATTGGGCACACGAAGTTCGCGAAACCATGCGCAGCGCCACGTTTCGCCAGGTGCGAGAGTGTCCGCCCGGCCGCACGGGCGCCTATCTAAGCGGTGGCACGGATAGCAGCAGCGTCGTCGCATTCCTCTCGGAATGCCAGCCGCCCGCAAAATCGTTTTCCATCTTTTTTTCGGAGGATCGCTACAACGAAATCAGTTATGCGCGGATTGCCGCAAAGCGTTTTGGGGCTCTCCACAGCGAGCTCTGTCTCGAACCAAAGCATGCCCTGGAGGCTTTGCCGCTCCTCACCGGCTATTACGACGAACCGTTTGCCAATTCTTCGGCCATCGGTGGTTATTTCTGCGCCCGCTTCGCGCGCGAAAACGGCGTGGATACGCTCCTTGCCGGAGATGGCGGTGACGAGTTGTTCGCCGGCAACGAACGCTATGCCATGGACAAGCGCTTCGCCCTGTACCATAACTTTCCTCGTTTCCTCAGAAATTGGCTGATTGAGCCGGCCTCCAATCTCTTGCCAATGGAGAGCGGCAAATTGAGCTTACCCAGGCGGTACATTCGCCGCGCGCGCATTCCCAATCCCCGCAGGATCTTCTCCTACGGATTCTTTCTGAGCACACCGCCGCAGGACGTATTTACGCCGGGTTTTCTTGAGTCCGCTCCCCCCGCCCATTGGATGGATGTGGCCGAGGGCCATTTCCAAACGTCGAAGCGCCGGAGCGAGCTGAATCGACTCCTCTACCTTGACGTCAAAATGACGCTCGCAGATAACGATCTGCGCAAAGTCCTTGGCACCGCTGAACTGGCTGGCGTCCGCGCGCGATTTCCACTCCTTGATTACCGTCTGGCGGAGTTGTCCGGCAGGATTCCCGCAAAATTGAAACTCAAGGGCTTCCGCAAGCGCTACATCTTCAAAGAGGCCATGAAGGACATCCTCCCGCAGGAGATCATCCACAAGAAAAAGCACGGGTTCGGTGTCCCTGTGGCGCTTTGGTTTCTCCATGAACCGCGCCTTCGCGCCTTGATCGAAGATGTGCTCTCCGACGCCCGGACGCGCCAGCGCGGCTATTTCCAGCCCGCTTTTTATGACCGCATCATCCAGCTTCATCGTACCGAAGATGCAAAGAATTATGGAGAATTGCTCTGGTATCTCCTCGTCCTCGAGCTCTGGCATCGCGAACACCTCGAAAGAACACCGGCCGGTAAGGATTCGCATTACGCAGTATGTCCTTGAGTACGAATGAGATTCATGCCCACTGCAACCCCATCTTCGAACTCGATGGCCCCCGCGCAAAGTGGAAACGCAAATGTCATAGGCGCGCCGCCTCCACGGCAGCGTGGGTGGAAGGATCTTGCTGTTCAAGGATTATTCCGTACGGGAGCTGTTCGTCTTTTGGGAAAGCTTGGAAGTTCATACGAACTCAACCGCGCTACGCCGCGTAGCTTGCCTCTGTTGAGAAGGCCTCGCACTTCTCGCCTCGCCGTTCTTTGTTATCACCGTATCGGCCTGGGAGGCATTCCGTTCTATTCGCAGCTGGCTGCTGCGGAATTCGAAGCGCAAATGCGCTTCTTGCGCAAGCATCACCGGGTTATTTCCCTCGATCAACTCGTCCTCGAGATGGAGTCTCCCACAACTCTCGAACCTGCCGTTGCCGTAACCTTCGATGACGGCTATCAGGGGCTCTTCTCGGAAGCATTTCCGATTCTTCAGGCCTATCGCATTCCCGCCACGGTTTTTCTCATCAGCGGCGCCATTGAGTCCGGGGAGGTCTGTTGGTATGACCGCGTTTTCCTCGCGCTCCTGGCCGCGCCCTACGATTCCATCGAGTTGGAGATGGATCGGGTACGGCGGTTCGCTCTCAGATCGCCCGATTCCCGCATGCGAGCCGCCGTGAGCATCATCACCTTTCTGCGCACTCTGGACACCGTACGCCGCAAAGCCGTCTGTTCCCGCCTGGAAA
The DNA here is from genome assembly GCA_035279745.1 of Candidatus Acidiferrum sp. Taxonomy (GTDB): domain Bacteria; phylum Acidobacteriota; class Terriglobia; order Acidiferrales; family UBA7541; genus Acidiferrum. Next base: position 70,807 of record DATEHE010000027.1, read on the forward strand.
GCAAAGTGAAACTTCCCGAGCAGGAATTGCATGGCCGGATGCTCAACTGGGAACAGATTCGTGTCATGAAGCGGGGCGGAATTGATTTTGGCGCGCACACTGTCTCTCATCCGATCGTAAGCAGGTTGACTTCTGTCGAATTGCAGCATGAGCTTCGCGAATCGAAGCGCGTGATCGAGGAAAGAATGGATACCCCCGTGCATCACTTTGCGTTTCCCTTTGGCAAACTGGAGGAATGCGGGGAAAGTGCAAAAGCTGTCTTGCGAAGCACCGGCTACCGTAGCGCTTCCACGACCGTTTGGGGACTCAACACCCAGGGCACGCATCCGTACAACCTGAAGAGAGTTCAAATCGGAGAGTTGGGCTCACTTGCAAGATTTGCATTCGAGCTGAACCGACTCTTTCTCCTTGGAACCAACCAGGAAGACTCCGCGCCCGTTCCCTCTGTTGCTTTCGCAAACGGGAATCCTGAATTCGTTGCCAAGCAACGGGATTGGGAGAAGCAAGATGCGTGATCTGCTTCTCTTGATCATCATTCTCGGCTCGGTTCCCATCAGTTTCTTCGAGCCTTTCTTCGGAATCCTCATGTGGGTCTGGATTGCCTACTTCAATCCGCACCGGTTCACCTTCACCTACATGTACGATTTTCCCGTGGCCATGGTAATTGCGGTCCCCACCTTGCTCGGCATCGTTTTCACTCGCAAGATTAACCGCAACATCCTGAGCCGTGAGACCGTGCTGCTCGGTTTGCTCTGGATTTGGTACGGCATCACCTACCTCAACGCTACTAGTGTTCCTCTATTTCAGGGACACATTCTCGACGCCAGATCGGAACTGATCCGCGTCAGCAAAATCCTGATCATGACCGTCGTCATGATCTTGCTTGTCACTTCCAAGGAAAGGCTGAAATATCTATTTCTCGTCACCTCTTTCAGTTTCAGTTTGCTTGTCCTGAAAGGCGCGCTATTCGGCGTGCGCACCTCCGGTCAGTATCGCGTATGGGGGCCGCCGGATAGCTTTCTCGCGGACAACAACGGCTTTGCTTTGGCCGTGAATATGTCATTGCCGATGCTCTTTTATCTCGCGCGCGATGAAAAGAATCGGGTGCTGAAACGCCTCCTGAACATCTCTTTTGTCTGCGGAATCGTCAGTGTCCTGCTCACCTATTCGCGCGGCGGGTTGCTCGGCCTTGTCGCTGTACTGTTCATGATTACGTGGAAGTCGAAATACCGTGTAATTAGCAGCATTCTCCTCTGCGCCTCCGGCCTGCTGGTCCTCACCTTCGCTCCGGCGCAATGGCTTAATCGCATGGGCTCGATTGAACATGAAGCGCAAGACGCCGATGGCTCCGCGCGCCAAAGGCTTGTAAGTTGGGGTACAACTCTGAATTTTTCCAAGGATTACCCCTTCATGGGTGGAAGTTTTGATTTGTTGCCTGATATTGAAGTCTTTCAGCGCTACCAAACCGAAGCTCTCCCTGGCGGTTTCCCTTCCTCCGGCCCTCACAGCATCTATTTTCAAATGATTGGCGAACAGGGATACGTCGGGCTCGCGCTTTACCTGTCAATGATCGGAGCGTGTTTATTGACGTTGCGAAAGATCCGATCTTTCGCTAAGGCAATTTCTGAAGTTCAGTGGAGCGTACCTTACCTGGACATCCTGGAAACTGCGTTCGCGGGATTTTTGGTGAGCGGAGCATTTCTAGGGCTGGCGAATTTTGATTTATTTTATCAGTTGATAGCATGCACAATTGTTTTGAAGATTTTGGTGAAGAAAGAGCTAGCAGAGAAGTTGCGAACCGGGCTCACGAAGCCGTTTAGCGCCGTGGCGGAGACGGCAGCGGAGGAAATGGCGCCCACACTTTCAACGGTCTGAGCGCAAGCGGAGGAGCGATAGCCAGTTCAAACGGGCGAGAAAACGCAACGACAGGAAGCGAGGGATTTGAGTGGTTGGAAGAAGACAAAACGGGTGCCCAGCAAGGAAGGCAAAAGTGAGGAGTCTGCTTAATTCTGCTTATAAGCGCATTTTCATCGGACTGATGTGTTTTGCGGCCAGCTCAGCTTGCGTGCACGCCCAAACGTGGACATGGAAATACGAAACGGTGGACACGTCAACCTTATTCACGTCGGTGGCCGTGGACGACATAGGGAATGTCCATTTGGCGTATGCGGGGACGCGAGGAAGCAGCATGGATTATGCGTTCCGGGACGTCAGCTCCGGGCACTGGTACACAATGAATCTCGAAAAGCAACTGCAAGAGCATGCGGTTGATCTCACGCTGGACGCAAAGGGCAACCCTCACATCTGTTACACGCCACGCGAATTGAAGTACGCCTACTTCAACGGCAAGCAGTGGAACATCCAGAAGATCGCGGAGGGCGAAGGTTCGATTGAATACAATTGCACGTTGGTCCTCTCGCCGGATGGAACGCCGCATGTTCTGTGGTATCAGACGCGCCTGGCGGACGGTTCGAATTACTATCACTTGCGATATGCGGAATTGCTAAACGGGGCGTGGCTGGCATGGACGGTGGACTACGACCGGGAGGCGGGCAAGTGGAACGCGATGGTGCTGGATGCGAAAGGGAATCCGCATATTTTTTACAGCGCATTTCCTCCCGGAGACCTGAAGTCTGGAATCTGGGACGGAAAGAAATGGGACATCGACGTGAAATTTTCGCCGGAACCCAGCCTATCTAGCGGGATGGGAATTGCAGTGGTTCGAATGCCGGATGGTGACGAGTACATAAGTTTTTACGAAAGCCCGTTGGACGCGACGAGGTCCACAGCGACCGGTTCGCTAAAATTCGCGCGGCTCACGTCAAAAGGCTGGTCAGTGGAAAACGTGGATTCGCTGGTGCAAGGCGGAAGCTGGGTTGGTTATAGGAGCTCGCTCGTACTGGACAAGGACGGGCATCCACACATCAGTTATGAAGATCACGGAATCCTGAAGCATGCGTATTACGACGGCAAGGTCTGGCACATTCAGGTCGTCGCGCCAAGAGCCATCGAGCAATACCTTTATAGTTCGATGGCAATCAGCAAGGACAATGTGCTCTATATCAGTTACCGGGACCCCTCGGACGGATCCTTGAAGGTTGCGATTGGGCACGAAAGCGCGGCCGCGGCGACACCAGCGACAGTTGCAAAATCCAGCGGTAAGTGAAGCGGCGACTCCCTTACACAGATGACACAGTTCCGGCAGAGTAGTGATATGAAAGTGGACCTTCACTCAGAAACGCCGATGCTGCAGGAACCAAGCGGCACCGCCGAAAGCGCCGATTAGTATGGCGCCCACCCTGACGCGAATTCTTGAGGTCATTTTCTGGCTTAGCGCGGCAGTGCTGGCTTACGTTTATGTTTTTTATCCACTGTTGCTGGGACTTCTGGCGCGAGCCTTTCCACAAAACCGGGAGACTCAGAATGAGGAGAAATTAAGGCCGAGCGTTTCACTCTTGATTTCCGCGTACAACGAAGAAGAGGTGATTGGAGCAAAGTTGGAAAATTCGTTGAAACTCGACTACCCAAAGGAATTGCTAGAAGTCTTGGTCGTTTCGGATTGTTCCAGCGACGGAACCGACGAGATTGTGAAAAAGCATTCCTGTGAGCGAGTGAAGCTGGTGCGGCTTGAAGAACGCAAGGGGAAGACGGCCGGGCTGAACGCGGCCGTGCCCCAAACGCGGGGCGAAATCTTGGTTTTCTCCGACGCGAACGCCATTTATGAGCAGGACGCTATACAACAACTCGTCAGACATTTTAGAAATCCTCAAGTAGGCTACGTGGTGGGGAATGCCAGGTATGTGCAAAAGTTAGATGAGAACCGGGCCGCGGCGGCGGAAGGACTGTATTGGAAGGTGGAGACGTGGCTGAAGAAGCAGGAATCAAAGTTCGATTCAGTAGTGGGCGGCGACGGTGCCATCTATGCAATCCGGCGGGAACTTTATCAGACTCTACTGCCTACGGACATCAACGATTTTCTGAATCCTCTACAAATAATCTACCGCGGCTATCGCGGGATCTTTGAACCGGCCGCAGTCAGCTACGAAGCGACGGCGGAGAGCTTTGACAAAGAATTCCGGCGCAAGGTACGGATTATCAGCCGGAGCCTGAACGCGGTTGGACGAGTTCCAGGCGTTTTGAATCCATTCCGGCGGCCGCGTCATTGGTTTCTGCTGGTCTCGCACAAGATTTTGCGATGGTTCGCACCGATATTCATGATTTTGGCTTTCGCCCTGTCGTGCGTGCTTTGGAGCTCGCCCATATATCGGGCGCTGGTCCTTTTGCAGGCTTGTTTTTATGTGTTTGCGCTGATCGGATGGAGCCTCCGGAAGCAAGAACGGCTATGGCGGCCGTTCTCTCTGGCATTTTATTTTTGTCTGATGAACGCGGCGTCGCTTGTGGGCTGCATTAAATGCTTCCGGCGGGAACTCTCCGGAACCTGGACGCCGCCGCGGCAAAATGTATCGGGCTCAGCGTAGACAAAAACAAAGCTTAGTAAAGGGCATGTAAGAGCGGCTGCGGAACAGGAAAGCCGTAGCACGCCGGAGAAAGTAACGAAGGAGAAGTTTCGCGGGGAAAGCGAACGATGAAAGTCACACTCTATTCCGACGCGGCGGCCGGCCTGGCTTGGGACAAGTTCGTGGAGTCTCAACCGCGCGCCACAAATTATCACCGTTGGAATTGGAAGCAGGTGATCGAGTCCAGTTTCGGATGGCCCACGTATTACCTGGCGGCTGAAGAGGGAGAAACGATTCAGGGGATACTGCCTCTGGTGTGGCAAAAAAGCCGGTTATTTGGGAGCTTCCTGACGTCGCTGCCATTCCTGAACGCGGGAGGTATCGTTGCGGCGAACCCTGAGGTGGAGCATCTGCTGCTGAACGAAGGGATACGAATCGCAAGAGAGTCCAGAGCCCGGTATCTGGAGTTTCGCCACCGGGAAGAGCATGACCTGGGGCTTCCGGTGAAAACGAGCAAGATTACGCTCGTGCTTCCGATTGTGGGGGACTCCGAAGAAAATTGGAAAGCGCTCAGCACCAAGATGAGGACCAAAATCCGAAAGTCCATGAGTTTTGGTTTGACACCGGTCTTCGGCGGAGCGGAGCTGCTGGACGAGTTTTACGCGATATTTCGCGAGAACATGCGAGACCTCGGAACCCCGGTGTATTCGCGGTATTTCTTCGAGCAAATATTGCGAGCGTTTCCTGGAGACACGCACCTTTGCGTGATCCGGCAGGGATCGAACGCGGTGGCGGCGTCCTTTCTTTCCGGCTTCCGCGACCGCCTCGAAGCGGTGTGGAGTTCTTCGGTCCAGAAATACCTGGCACTGAAGCCGAATTTCTTTTTGTACTGGAACCTGATTATTTTCGCGGGCGAGAAAGGCTACCGATTGTTTGACTTTGGTAGATCCTCCATCGGTTCTGGAACGCATGAATTCAAGCTGCAATGGGGCGCGCAACCCGTGCCACTTTACTGGCATTATTGGCTCGCGGAGGGCAATCATTTGCCGGAATTGAATCCTCAGAATCCAAAGTACCGAGCGGCAATTTGGATGTGGCAAAGGTTGCCCCTCAGCATTACGTCGGCGCTGGGGCCGAGGATCGTGCGCTGCCTTCCATGAAGCATTTTTTGAATCAATAGAGAATTTCTTAGGATTTCGAAATCGAGTCAAGACCGGAAAGGGGAGGAAATGCCAGAGAATATCGTGTGGAAGCAGCTTCCGGAGTCTTTTAAGGAAAGCCTGCGTGAGTGGGTGAAGAGCACGGCGGGCATGAACTCAAGCCAGCTGCTGGCCAAACTGTACGAGCCGCTCGAGCTCGCGCAGGACCGGGAGCTGCTCTATTTCGACGCCCAGGAATTTCTGGCGAAGAGAACGGAAGCGAAGATTGACGGCATTCCCGTGCCCGCGGGATCTCTGCGCAAGGGCTATGGAAAAACTCCAGAGGAATTCGTGCAACTTGCGAAGAACACCGCAGGAATGTTGCGCGGGGTGATGAAGGAAAGGAACCTGGTGTTCGAGAAAAATGAAGCTTTTCTCGATTGGGGATGCGCGACCGGAAGAGTACTGCAGGAATTCCGGGAAGAAGCCGGCCGCTGCGAGTTCTGGGGGACGGACATTGACGGCACCGCCATCGCTTGGGCCAAGGAAAATCTATCGCCGCCATTCCACTTCGTGACCTGCACCGTGTATCCGCATCTGCCGTTTGAGGACCGAAAGTTCAACATGATCTACGGAGGATCGGTTTTCACGCATATCCGGTACCTCGAGGACTTCTGGCTTCTGGAACTGAACCGCATTCTACGGCCAGGCGGGCTGCTGGTTGTGACCGTGCAGAATGAGGATACGATCCAGTGGTTTCGCGAGCGATATGTCGGGCCCAAACGGATTCCTGAAAATTTTGATTTGGGCAGGCTCATGGCACACGACCAGGTCTATTTGACGGGAGACGATTGGGCCGGCGAATTGACGTTCTTTACGACGGCCTGGATACGGAAATCGTGGGGGCGCTACTTCGATGTGGTTGAACTCAAAGGGGGCGCGGAAGGCTTCCAAACGGTGGTGGTGCTGGCGAAGCGGGGCTGATTTCGCGGCGTCTACGAGTTGACGGGAGCGTCGCAGCGAGGTTTCGGCGCCGGAGTTTGCTGCGCGCTCGGGTATCTCGTTGTTTGCGCAATGCGCTCCAAGACTTCATCGAACACGCGAACCACAGTGCGCCAACTGTAGTGCTCCTCAACAAGTTTGCGAGCCGCGGCTCCGGTCTGATCGCGTGCCGGTTCGTCCCGGAACAGTCGCAGGATTGCATCCGCGAAATCTTGTGGTTCGTCGGCGAGGACAATATTTTCGCCGTCCGTGACGGGCAGGCCCTCGGCGCCGATTCTTGTGGAGACTACGGCTTTGCCCATCGCCATCGCCTCAAAGATCTTGATGCGAGTGCCACCGCCAATGCGCAATGGGACAACGTACACAGACGAATCGAGGACGTGCGGACGGATGTCCGGAACTTCCCCGGTGACAACCAAACCGGAGGACTCGCGCGCCAGCGATTGCAAGCGATCAGACGGTCGGCGGCCCACGACCCGGAGCTGCGCCTGCGGCAATTCCTTGCGGATCAACGGCAAGATTCTTTCAGCAAAATAAAAGATCGCATCTTCATTTGGCATCCAGTCCATCGAACCGGTGAAAACCATAGTGTGCGAATCAGAGGAGCCAATCGCCGGCTGAAAATAGCCGGTATCCACGCCAGTCGGGATGACAGTCATTTTTTCGCGAGGGACATAAGCAGAAAAATATTCGAGATCCTTATCCGACACAGTTAGAACGTGATCGGCAAGACCGAGATAGCGCCTTTCCGCGAAGCTGAGAGTCTTGTACTCCCGCCAGCAGACCGCTTTCCAAACAAGATTCCGTGTGACGGCGAAATGACGGCGCCAAATCTGCTCCTCGACATTGTGGGTGAATAAAATCTTGGGACAGGGCCAGTCCCAGGGAATGACACCAGAGGAAAACAAGAAATCACAAATGATGGCGTCAAACTTTTCCCTGCGCAAGACCTCAAGCAAGCCTTTGGCGACCGAAGGCTTACAGTATTTGGCGACGGAGTACGGCTGGAGAGAAAGCAAATTCCGAGCGTAGCCGAAAGCTTCGCCGGCTCCTCTCTTGGCGGGAAGACCGATAGGGACGCAATAGACTTTGGAGAGGAATTGTTCAAGCTCCTGGTGAGTGTCGTCTGATTGAGCGCCATAGAAAGTGAAGAGACTGACGTCGTGGCGGCGTGCAAGTTCGCGCAGAAGATTGAGGCTGCGAATTTTGCCGCCGGTATCCGGAGGAACTAGGCCGCCCGATTTTACCCAAAGCAGTCGCAAGAAAACTCCCTAATTCCAGCAAATTCCTTCGTAGGCGCCATGTCCCATAAGGCGATGGTCCTTTTCGAGGTGTACGAGATCGAAGACGAAAGTTTGGGGGCGCAAATGTTTGAGGATCTTTTCAGCGGCGATGGATTTGGTTCCGATGATCAGCACATCGGCAAATTCGATTACCTCTTCTGCCTTCTGAGTGAGGAGCGAGCCTATGTGGGGGATTGTATCCTCAATGAAATCACGGTTGGAGCCGAGGATTCTGCCCAGAACCACATCTTGGTCGTAAATCTTGCACTGGCAGCCCTCGCCGAGCATACGCTTTACGAGGCGGACAAGGGAGCTTTCGCGCAAGTCGTCGGTCCCGGGTTTAAAGCTCAACCCAAGCAGGCCAATTTTCTTCTTGCCTTTGCGGAGAATGGCCTCGGCGGCGCGGTCAAGATGCTCCGTATTGCTCGGCATAATGGATTCGAACAAGGGAAGCCGCAGATCGAGCTCCTTGGCGCGATACGTGATTCCGCGGAGATCCTTGGGCAGGCAGGAACCGCCAAACGCAAAGCCGGGCTTCAAGTAGGCGGGAGAAATGTTGAGCTGCGTATCGGAGGCGAAGATCTGAGAGACGGCTTCTGTGTCCACGCCCATGGCTTTGCAAAGAGTCCCAACCTCATTTGCAAAACTAACCTTCAATCCGTGGAATGCGTTGCAGACATACTTCACCATTTCGGCGCTTCCAGGAGCGGTTTCGTAGATTTTTGTGGAGACCCAGTGGTAAAGCTCACGCAGTGGAGCCAGGTGTTCGCGATTGTTACAGCCCAAGACAGTGAATGGCGGATTGAAAAAATCAGAGACGGCCGTTCCTTCGCGAAGAAATTCGGGATGAAAGCAGACGTCAAAGCCGGTGCCGGCTTTTTTGCCGCTGGCTTCCTCCAGCGCGGGGATGACAACCTGTTCGGTAGTGCCCGGAAGTACCGTGCTGCGGAGCGCAATGAGGTGGAAAGAGTTTTTCTGTTTCAGTGCCGCACCGATTTGAGCGCAGACGCGTTCCACTCCGCTCAGATCCAGCTTTCCGTTTTGCCGGCTTGGCGTGCCGACGCAGATGAATGAGAGGTTCGTGTTCGAGATGGCAGCGTGAACCTCGGTGGTGGCGTCGAGCAATTGCGCGCGGTTCGCCTCGGCGGCCATCTCTTCCACGCGAGCTTCAACAATCGGTGTGCGACCGGACTTAAGCTGGGAGACTTTGAACGGGTTGAGATCAACGCCTACAACGCGATTGCCTTTGTGAGCGAGGCAAACTGAAGTTACGGCTCCAACATAGCCGAGCCCGAAAACGCTGATAGAAGAAGGCATGCTTGGGAATACTCCGCGAATCCAGATAAAGTATAGGTTGAAAACCCAGGGTAGACGGTGCAATCTTGAGGCCGGATCGCCAGCTAGTTAGCCCGGGACTCCTTGCTAAGCTATTGATATATAAGGATTTGTGTTCAATTCGAGAACTCTTGTGGCCATGCGCTGGCACCGCCGGGCGTCCGAGGCAATTCTTTTCCTTTGAGAGTCCAAATAGGTTCCGAACAGAGGGCCCAGCGCTCGGCGTTGGGAGGATTGCGGCAAGAGCTCTGGTTAAGTGCCCGTGAATGGGGACGCGAGAATGCTGGCAGAATTCCACGCGCGGATGAGACTTAGTCTGATGCGCGGAGATGCATTGGAAAAGGCCGACGTGATCTTCGTGTTGGCTGGCCATCGCAATCGCAAAGTCTACGCAGCGGAACTTTTTGGGCAGGGGTGGGCGAGCAGCGTGCTGATGAGTACGACGAATCCGGCATATATCGCGCAGGTGCTGCTGAATGATCCGAAGACGAGGGAGAGATGCGGGAAGGCGATATTGCAGGACCTCGAGGGCGCGGCGCGGCAGCCACAGCCACGAACGGGGCACTACTTTGCGTTCGCGGATGCGAAGAGATGGAGAGTGGAGAGAATATCGGCGGGGGTGTTCGGGACGTTGAAGGAAGTGAGGGCGCTGGGAAAATGGCTGTGCAGAACTCCGGAGGCGCGAGAGATTTTGGTTGTGAGTGCGGCAATGCACTTGAGGAGGGTGGAAGCGTGCTGCCGAAAGCTGTTGCCCGCGGAGCGTTCGGTCAGAATGATTGCGGTACCGGAGGAAGAGACGAATCGGGAAGGGACGAAGCGGGAGGAAACGCGGAGCGGCGCGGGGCTTGCGGAGGTTCGAAAGACGATGGTGGAATGCGGAAAGCTGAGTGCGTATGCGGCGATCCTGGTTGGAGTGAGAAGGCCAAGGTGCAAGGAGTGATTGAGAGAGTGGCAAAGTGCGCGGAAGTGTGCATGAATCAGGAGCCGCGCGAGGTGATTGTTTGTTGGAAAAAGGATTGCATTTCGAGAGCGACTTTGGACCACGTCCGAGTGCGGGCGTACTGAATGATGGCGTCCCGGTTCCATGACTTAGCCAGAGCTGCATCCAAGCCACTGCTGAAATCATTCACAGTTGGTTCGACGATGAAACCGTGCTCGCCGGAACGCATTGCTTCGGGCACTCCGCCCACGCGCGTGGCGACGACCGGAGTTCCACAGGCAATCGATTCCATGAGGACATTGGGCCAGCCTTCGCGCAAACTGGGTAAACAGCTTAGATTGGCGGCGTTGTACCACCAGAGCAGATCTTCGTTCGGCTGGTTCCCAATTAGGACGACGTGCTCTGCCAAGCCTAAATGCTGAATGAGACGAGAAAGTGACGCACGCAACTGCCCTTCGCCAATGATAATCAGCTTGAGCGCGGGGTAGCGTGGAAGAATATTCGCAACGGCGGCGATCAAGAGCGCGTGATTCTTATGTTCGTTGAGTGATCCGACAGCTATCGCGATTAGTGCGTCGGGCGGCAAGTTGAGCTTTTCCCGCGCGGTTTTGCGTTCCAGTGGATAGAAGCGGTTCTCATCAATTCCATTGCCGATCACGCGTATTTTGGAAACCGAAATCCCCAACTGAACAATGGCTTCCTTGAGCGCTCCACTGACAGCGATCACGCCCGTCGCGCGTTTGAGCAACCAGCGGAGCAATGGGCGCACGCTCGCAAATCGCGGATAGACATTGATATCGGTGCCCCTCGCAGAGCAGAAGGCCGGCACTTGAAATTTCTTGCTCAGGAGTACTGCCGCAAACCCATCCGGGTAAATCCAGTGCGAATCGATGCAATCGAACCGCTTTTCTTGGAAAATTTTTTCAACCTGCTTGCGGCATCCCAAGTAGAGAAGCAAGCCGTGAAGAGGCATGGCAATCTTGGGGATGTGCGGATATCGGGGATGAAGCACGCGAAGTCCGCCGACCATTTCCTCAGCCGGAGCACGCTGATATCTCTCCAGGCTCCTTATTCGGAGCCATCGAGGAACATAAGGAACAGGGGCAACCACAACGCATTCGTTTCCTGGAAGATTCGCGAAGTGCACGACTCGCTGGTACACAAAAATTCCCCAATTCGGTTGGGCGGCATTTGGGAAAAGGTGGGTAAACGTCAGGATTCTCATTCAGGTTGGGTTAGTTTGGCCAAGTGCTTCCAGGTTCTGTAATCTTATGCGAACTTCGAATAGCCGGGGTCATTTTTTTGCGCCCTCGGAGCGGAGTTGAAAGCCAGTTCATGTGCTTGATAAGTGGGGTTGCGCCTCAGTCGTTTGGATGGAAAAAGTGACAGGGGCTTCAATGCGACGCTCAGTTGCACTTCTTCAGCCAAGTCTGCTGGTGTGGTTTCCACCCTTTAAGCTCATAATCTATTGCAAAATAAAGCTTTATCCCTAGGCGAGGAGTTCGGATGGCACATCGCGTGCTAATCCGTAAGGCTAATGCGCAACGTCCTTACCATTGATCTTGAGGACTACTACCAGGTGACCGCTTTCCACGGCGGTGCGCGTTCCGGTGAATGGGACGGCAAGGAGAGTCACGTTCAGCAAAACGCGGAGAAGGTCCTGGGGATTCTGTCTTCCGTGCAGTGTCGCGCAACTTTTTTTTCGTTGGGTTGGGTTGCTGAAAAATTTCCGCACATAATCCGGCAGATCGCGGAGTGCGGCCATGAGATCGCTTGCCACAGTAACCGGCACCGGCTCGTGTATTCCATGACGCCCGCGGAATTTGAAGAAGATACGCGCCGCGCGAAGGAGCTGCTGGAAGATGCTGGCGGCGTTGCGGTTCGCGGCTATCGGGCGCCGAGTTTTTCGATTACACGCGAGTCCAAATGGGCCTTTGAGGTTCTCGCACAATTGGGCTTCACGTACGATTCCAGCATTTTCCCAGTGAAACACATGGATTATGGCATTCCCGACGCGCCGCGTCGGCCGTTTCAAATTGTGACTCCCTCGGGCACGATAACCGAATTCCCGCTGCCGACGCTCTCGCTGGGAAGCGCCCGCTCGCCAATTGCTGGTGGAGCTTACTTTCGCCTTCTGCCGTACCACTACACTCGATGGGGCATCCGCTATCTCAATGCCGTCGAGCAGCAGGCCGTCTGCGTGTACTTACACCCTTGGGAAATTGATCCCGCGCAACCGCGGATGAATGGCGGGTTCACAGCGCGAGCGAGGCAGTACTTTGGCTTGCGCGGCACGGAAGCCAAACTTCGCAGGCTGCTGAAAGATTTTGAATTTGAACCTCTACGAGATCTCATCGAACGACTTGGGGCTACCCAGCTCATCCAGCATGAACTCACTTGACAGATTTTCCAGACGAGGCTGACGGTTTGCACGTCTCGAATTAAGGTGCAGCCTGTGCGCTTGAAAGGCCCCGGGGGGAAAGCCCGTGCAGCCCCGTGAGGCAATTAGGGAAACGGCCTAATACATTGAAAACAAAAAGATTAAACCGCCCCGCCCAGAAACGCTGAGGGCAGAAAAAGTACTCAAATGAGGCCATCGGCTTGGCTGGAGGGCTGTGAAGATGTTTGCCGCAAACGGGAAAGAACGTGGTAAGCCTCCCTTCAACACCCCCCGAATTCTCCTCTATTCCCGCCTTAACTCTTTTAGTTTCTTGCTCTTAACAGCTGAAAAGGCCTCTGCATGTGGCACGTCACCTGCATTGTTCACCCCCGAGCTTTTGCTTTGAACCACCTGCATTACTGACTTCGCGCCCGGAATTGGCTTAGTCGCGAGCCAGGCAGAAGTCCATAACGGCTTTGAATAGAGGCACATGCGCGTTCTAATCACTGGGCACCAGGGATATATCGGCACAGTAATGGCACCGCTCCTGGCCGCGGCAGGTCATGAAATCGTGGGCTTGGATAGCGATCTATTTGAGGAATGCACGTTCGGGGACAATCTCCCCAGCTTTCCCTCGATTCGAAAGGACTTGCGAGATGTTGAGCCAAGCGATCTTTCCGGCTTCGACGCGGTGATTCATCTCGCGGGCCTGTCGAACGACCCCCTCGGAAATCTAAATCCGAACCTCACCTACGAGATTAATCATCTTGCTTCCGTTCGCTTGGCGCAAATGGCAAAAGACGCCGGCGTCCAGCGCTTCCTTTTTTCTTCTTCTTGCAGCACTTATGGAGCGTCGGGAGACAAGATTCTGGATGAGACCGCGGAGTTCAATCCAGTCACCCCGTATGGCCAATCGAAAGTCTTTGTGGAGCGCGACGTCGCGCCGCTGGCAAGCTCCGAATTCAGCCCAACCTACTTGCGCAACGCCACCGCCTATGGAGTATCGCCTCGGTTGCGGTTCGATCTCGTACTGAATAATTTGACTGCCTGGGCGGTTACCACGGGAAAGGTGCTGATCAAGAGCGACGGAACCCCGTGGCGGCCCATCGTTCACATCGAAGACATTTCTCTGGCGTTTCTTGCAGCGCTCGAGGCGCCGCGCGAGCTTGTCCACAATCAAGCGTTCAACGTTGGGCGAAGCGAAGAGAATTACCGGATCCGCGAACTGGCGGACATTGTTCGGGAAACGGTGCCCGGTTGCGAAATTGAATTCGCCGCGGACGCTGGCCCTGACAAGCGTTGTTATCGAGCGGATTTCTCTCGCATTCACAAGACACTGCCCGGATTCAAACCGAAGTGGAACGCACGCAAGGGCGCGCAAGAACTCTATGGGGCGTACAAACAGGTGGATTTGCGTCTGGAGGATTTCGAAGGGCCCCGGTACAAGCGAATTGATCACATCCAAGGACTTCTTGCATCCGGGCGCCTCAACTCGGACCTTCGCTGGCAAACGCCGACGCCCGCCGAGGCTGTGCTGCCCGCGAGAGCGTTTTAGTCAACCTGGAAACCGGTGCAACTTGATTTTCAAGGAGACGAGACTTCAGGGAGCATTCGTTATCGAACTGGAACGGCATTCAGATTCACGCGGTTTTTTTGCACGCACATTTTGCCGCGAGGAATTCGAACGGCGGGGACTGAATCCTCATGTCGAGCAGTGCAATGTCTCCTTTAATCGAAAGAAGGGAACATTGCGCGGCATGCACTTCCAAGCCGCCCCTTGCGCGGAAGCAAAGCTGGTGCGGTGCACGGCAGGAAGCATCTATGACGTCATCATCGATTTGCGGCCGGCATCTCCCACGTACGGCGAGTATTTTGCAGTCGAGCTCTCCGCGGAAAACCGAAAGTCAGTCTACATTCCCGAAGATTTTGCGCATGGTTTCCAGACCCTGGAGGACAACACGGAGATTTTCTATCAAATGTCGCACGCTTATTCAGCGGAACACTCCCGGGGTTTCCGCTGGAATGATCCCGCTTTCTCCATCAACTGGCCACCAGACGAACGCACGATCCTCGGGCGAGACAGAAGTTACCCGGACTTCAAAGCTGGAGAGCAGGTTTAACCCCTTGGACGCAAATTTTTCAGAGCGCCGGATGAATGTGCAGGAGGAAGGCGGCTGGATGTATCGGCTGATCGAGGAGCTTTATCCCGTTTGCAGAAGCATTACAGGCAATGGGGTCCGCGAAACTCTTCAACGCGTCCAGAAAGAAATTGCCCTGGAAATGCGCGAGGTTCCCACCGGCACGCACGTATTCGATTGGACCGTACCGAGAGAATGGAACATCCGCGACGCGTACATTAAGAATTCCAGGGGCGAACGCATCGTTGATTTCCAGAAGTCGAATTTGCATGTCGTGAGCTACAGCATTCCTGTGAACCGGAGAATGAGTCTCGCGGAATTGAAGGAGCATCTGTTCACGCTGCCGGATCATCCAGACTGGATTCCATACAGGACCTCCTATTACCAGGAATCGTGGGGCTTTTGCGTCTCCCAACGAGTGTTCGAGCAGCTTAACGAGAGCGAGTACGAAGTTTGCATAGATTCTTCACTCGAAAACGGCAGCCTGACTTATGGAGAATTTTATCTGCCGGGAGAAACTCTCGACGAAATTCTCATCTCCTGCCACGTTTGCCATCCTTCGTTGTGCAATGATAATCTTTCGGGGATCACACTTGCCGTTTGCTTGGCAAGCCTGCTCCAATCCAAGCGGAACTACCACTCTTACCGGTTTCTCTTCATTCCGGGCACGATCGGTGCTATCACGTGGCTGGCCCGAAACCGAGACAAGTTGGGAAATATCAAGCATGGATTGGTGCTGACGGGCGTCGGCGATTCCGGACAATTGCATTACAAAAAGAGCCGGTGCGAAACCGCTGACGTTGACCGAGCCGCGCTGCATGTCCTGCGGCATTCAGGAAGGCCGTACGGTGAGCTTGGATTCTCCCCTTACGGCTACGACGAACGCCAATATTGCTCCCCGGGAATCAATCTTCCGGTTGGCCGGCTTTCGCGCTCGCCTCACGGAACTTTCCCCGAGTATCACACTTCGGCGGACAACCTGGATTTTGTGCGTCCAGATCAACTCGGGGAAGCGTGCCAGATTGTCTCGGAGATTCTTTCGGTCCTCGAAAACAACTGCAAGTATCTCAATTTGGAGCCGTGCTGCGAGCCGCAACTGGGTAAGCGCGGCCTATATCGAGCGATCGGCGGCTCTTCGAATCCCCGCGAGAGCGAGATGGCCATGCTCTGGGTGCTCAATCAATCTGACGGCACCCAATCCCTTTTGGATATTGCGGAACGCTCCGGTCTTCCGTTCCAGGAGATTTGGCGCGCCGCTGAGATTCTCGAAAAACACGAATTGCTTCGGAAGGAACGCAAAGGGTCGCACCTGGTGGCGAGCCAAGCGTGAGAAAGGAAAACCAAGCAACCATGAACTCCATTTATGTTGACGCCGCGATCTCGGATGAGAAGCGGCGCGAGCTTCTCTACCGCGGCCAATTGTTTGTCTACTCACCGACGCCGAGCTCATTGGCGCTTGTCCAGTTCGCACGAAAAATGGCGGAAGAGGCTTTCCACCCATACGAGCCCGAGACTGCTCAGTATCATCTGCCGGTCGAGCGCTACGCATCCATTCTTGCCGAATTGAAGCCCAAGTTCATTCACGCGCCCGAATCCAAGAAGTGCATTCAGGGCATGCTTCGCGACCTGGGAGCCGATCCGGAGAGGACCTACTTCGACGTGCCCCGGATGCGGTCGTCCACCAGCGATGAATACCTCACCGTCGGGATTGCGTACGCTTTCCATCCGCATCGAGATACCTGGTATTCCGCCCCCATGTGCCAAATCAATTGGTGGATGCCGATCTATCCGATTGTTCCGGAGAACGCGATGGCCTTTCACCCGAAATACTGGAACACCGCAGTGCGTAACGGCTCGAACGAATACAACTACGCGGAATGGAATCTCACTAGCCGGCAGAGCGCCGCACAGTTCATCAAGCAGGACACGCGAAAGCAGCCAAAGCCGGAAGAGCCCATGGAGCTTGATCCTCAGGTTCGCGTCATCGCACCTCCCGGAGGTGTGCTGCTCTTCTCCGCCGCCCAAATGCACTCGAGCGTGCCCAATAACTCCGGCCGCACGCGATTCAGCATCGATTTCCGAACGGTGAACATCGACGACGTCGTCGCGCGCCGCGGCGCGCCCAATGTGGATTCAGCCTCGACGGGCACGACCATGGGCGACTACCTCCGCGGAACAGACCTGACGCATGTGCCGGAGGAGTACTTTGCGCTTTATGAAGCGCAGCCGCCGATTGTCAGGCAGGAAGCCGTCGAGTCCGCGGCATCCGCATAAGTGGTCGGCAGAAAGCTCTCAACGGAGGATTTGGGAATCATTCATGGGATCGAAACAACAATCTGATTGCCGTTTTTGCGGAAATAAGCTGGAACACACCTTCGTGGACCTCGGGATGTCGCCGCTCTGCGAAAGCTACTTACCGTCCGACAGCTTGAACCAGATGGAGCCGTTTTATCCGTTGCATGTGCAAGTGTGCGCCAACTGCTTTCTGGTTCAGCTCGAGGCGTATGTTTCGCCCGAGCACATTTTTTGTGAGTATGCCTATTTTTCCTCGTTTTCGGACTCTTGGCTTGCGCATGCGAAGGCTTATAGCAACCAGATGACCGAGAGATTTTCCCTCAACGAAAAAAGCTTTGTCGTTGAATTGGCTAGCAATGACGGGTATCTGTTGCAATATTTCGTCGAGAAGAAAATCCCAGTGCTCGGCATTGAGCCGGCAGCGAATGTGGCGGAAGCAGCGGTCAAGAAGGGTGTGCCGACGCTGGTGAGATTTTTTGGCCGCGAACTCGCGCGCGAAATGGTCGGGAAAGCGAAGTCGCCCGACTTGATCCTTGGAAACAATGTTCTAGCACAAGTGCCGGACCTCAATGACTTCGTTGGCGGGATGAAAATTCTCTTGGGGCCAAAGGGAGTCATCACCATCGAATTTCCGCATCTTCAGCGGCTCATGGATGAAAACCAGTTCGACACCATCTACCACGAACATTTCTCTTATTTTTCACTCCTTACGGCCGAAAAAATCTTCGCGGCGCACGGGTTGACGATTTTCGATGTCGAGGAGTTGCCCACCCACGGCGGTTCACTTCGGATTTATGCGCGGCATGCGGAAGAACAGTCCAAGGCTGTGACGCCCCGCGTCTTGGCGTTGCGCGAACGCGAAGAGAAGGCCGGACTTACAAAGATCGAGACATACTCGCGTTTCGCCGAGCAAGTAAAGGAAACGAAGCGAAAACTTCTGGAATTCCTCATCCAGGCAAAGAGGAGTGGGAAGCGGATCGCGGGGTACGGCGCTCCGGGAAAAGGGAACACGCTCCTGAATTACTGCGCAATCCGGACCGATTTTCTGGATTACACCGTGGACAGGAACCCCTACAAGCACGGCCGCTTTCTTCCCGGTACGCATGTTCCCATATTTCCGCCCGAGCGAATTCGTGAAACGAAGCCGGATTTTCTACTGATTTTGCCCTGGAATTTGAAAGACGAAATCATGAAGCAAAATTCGTACATTCGGGAGTGGGGCGGAAAATTTCTCGTGCCGATTCCCGAGGTATCCGTCGTCGAGTGAATCGCTGCGTCGCCCGGTTCTTGGGGCGTCAGCGAAGGTTCGATGCAACGGAGCGGTTGAAGGAGCAGCGTCCATGAAAGTCGTGATCTTCTGCGGTGGACTTGGCATGCGTTTGAGAGAGTATGCCGAAAACGTTCCCAAGCCCATGGTGCCCATCGGATACCGCCCGGTGTTGTGGCATGTCATGAAGTATTACGCGCATTTTGGGCACAAGGATTTTATTCTCTGTCTCGGATATCGTTCGGACGCCATCAAGCAGTATTTCTTGCATTACGATGAATGTGTTTCGAATGATTTCACTCTTGCCCGCGGCGGAAAAGATCTTCAGCTCTTCAACAGCGATATTCACGATTGGAAGATCACCTTTGCTGAGACTGGTTTGCATTCAAACATCGGTCAACGTCTGAAGGCGGTGGAGAAATACCTTGTGGGCGAGGAAGCGTTCCTTGCGAACTATGCCGATGGGCTGACCGATCTGAAACTTCCGAAGCTTATAGACTTTGCGAAAACTCACGGCAAGATCGCTACGTTCGTATCCGCCAAGCCCAATTTGACGTATCACGTGGTGTCGGCGAGGCCGGGAGGCGTGGTCGACGAAATCAAGGATATCCGCGATTCATCACTCAGAATCAACAGCGGCTACTTCGTGCTGAAGCAGGATATTTTCAAGCATATGCAAGATGGAGAAGAGTTGGTGCTCGAGCCCTTCCGCCGTCTGATCAAGGAAGAGCAGTTGATGGCCTACGAGCACGACGGATTCTACGCTTCCATGGATACCTTCAAGGACAAGCAGCAGTTGGATGACTTGTACGCGCGAGGCGAGGCGCCTTGGGTGGTGTGGAATTCGCAGCCGACAGAAGTTGCCGGACTTGCCGCGGATGCGATCAGCCCTTCCGTTGAGCAGGCGCAGAGCTGCGGGGCAGGCCGTCGAGATGGTTGAGGTCCATTTAGGTTCGCCCGCGCGCCCGCTCCGCAAGGTGCTTTGTCTCGGGTCACATTGCGACGACATCGAGATCGGTTGCGGAGGCACAATTCTCAGGCTCGTTCGAGAGAATCCGGAGATTGAAATCGTGTGGAAAGTTTTCAGTTCGACTCCGATACGGCGGAAGGAGGCGGTTCGCGCCGCGGAGAAATTTCTTTCGGGCGCCAGGAAGAGCGTCGAGATTCACAAGTTTCGCGACAGCTATTTCCCCTCGATTTTAGGCCCTGTCAAGAGAGAATTCGAGCGGCTGAAGAGGAAGTTCGAACCGGACCTCATCCTTACTCACTACCGTGACGATCTCCACCAGGATCATCGCGTCATCAACCAGTTGACGTGGAACACTTTCCGGCACCATTTGATTCTGGAATATGAGATCCCCAAGTACGATGGCGATCTGGGCGCGCCCAATTTCTTTGTGGGACTCGACAGAAGGACTTGTGAAGAGAAAGCAAAACTAATTTTGGATTCGTTTGTGTCGCAACAAAAAAAGAAGTGGTTTACCGCGGATACGTTTCTCGCGCTGCAGCGAATTCGAGGCGTCGAGTGTTCTGCGCCAACGGGCTTTGCGGAGGGCTTCCATTGTCGAAAGTTAGCGTTCTAGAGGCTCAAATGCAGCAGCCGGTGCGCCCCGAAGCGCACGTCGAGTTGCATGCTCCGCGTGCCGAATGGCTGTCCGAACTGTGGCGCTATCGCGAGCTTTTGTATTTCCTTGCCTGGCGGGATGTCAAAGTCCGCTACAAACAGGCATCGTTAGGCGCGGCCTGGGCGGTTATTCAGCCGCTTATCACGATGGTGATCTTTGCTTTCTTTTTCGGCCGCTTGGCCAATATTCCGAGCGATGGAGTTCCGTATCCGCTCTTTTGCTATTGCGCGCTTGTGCCTTGGTTGTATTTCTCAAGCACGCTCACGCAGGCCGGGAACAGCCTGGTAAGCAATTCGAACTTGATCACGAAAGTTTATTTTCCTCGTGTTCTTCTTCCGGCGGCTTCCGTGTTGAGCGGCCTTTTGGATTTCGCGATCGGCTCCTCATTCCTCGTCGTGCTGATGTTTTATTACAAAGTGCGCCCGGGCTGGTCGCTCCTGCTCTGGCCGGTTGCTGTGCTGAGCCTTACTATCGTCTCGCTGGGTATCAGCATGCTTCTCGCTGGGCTGAACGTTCGTTATCGCGACGTCAAGTACGTGATCCCGTTCATTGTGCAATTGGGATTGTTTGTCACTCCTGTTATTTACCCTGCCAGTTTTCTGCCCGCGAGAGTCCGGCCATGGCTCGCTCTGAATCCGATGACAGGAATCGTGGAACTCTTCCGCGCATCGCTTTTTGTGAAACAGCCGATCAATTTACCGACGATTGTGATTTCCGTAGTCGCCACCGTTTTACTCAGCGTGCTTGGGGCGATGTACTTCGGAAAAGCAGAGCGGTCGTTTGCCGACATCATTTAAGAGGAGTTTCGAAAAACAAACCTCATGACGGAATCCATTAAAGTCGAGCATCTTTCGAAAGCCTATCAACTGGGCCAGGGCTCGCAAGACACTATGCTGCGAGAGCGTCTTGCGAATCTTTTCAAGAAATCTGCGCAATCGTCCGAGAGCGAATCGCAAACTTTGTGGGCACTTAGTGACCTTACGTTCTCGGTCAAAGAAGGAGAAGTCGTTGGCATCATCGGCCGCAACGGCGCCGGCAAAAGTACTCTGCTGAAAGTTCTTTCGAAAATCACCTATCCGACTTCAGGGCGCGTCAAGGTCAAAGGCCGCGTAGCCTCTTTGCTCGAAGTGGGCACTGGGTTCCACGAAGAGCTGACTGGTCGTGAAAACGTCTATCTCAACGGTTCCATCCTGGGAATGAAGCGCAAGGAAGTGGAAGATAAGCTGGACGAAATTGTTTCGTTTGCATCCGTTGAGAAGTTTATAGACACGCCGATTAAGCGATATTCCTCGGGAATGCGACTGCGACTGGGTTTCGCTGTTGCTGCGCACCTCGATCCGGACGTTCTCATCATTGACGAAGTCCTGGCGGTGGGCGACGCCGGATTTCAAAAAAAATGCCTTCGCGTCATGGAAGATTTGCAAAGCGGCGGAAGGACCGTTCTTTTTGTTTCGCATAACATGGCGGCGGTCGAAAACCTGTGCTCGCGCGGCATTTGGATCGACACCGGGAAAATACGGCAAGATGGACCTACTCGCGATGTTCTCCAGGCGTATATGGCGACGTTTGCAGACGCACAGCAGGCTGGCTCCGATCTTCGCCGCGTGGAAATTCGTCGCGGTTCAGGCCAGATTAAATTCACCGGTATCGAATTTCTTTCTCCGGCCGGCAAGGCTCAGCCGATGATTCGAACAGGCGATCCGTTGACACTCCGGCTGTATTACCACGCCAATGAGCCCATTTCGTTTGCTAGCTTCGGCCTTCGCCTGACAACGGATTTGGGAACGCTCGTCACCGACACGAGCACATGGCATCACGGAATTGAAATCCCAGAGGTGCCTGCCGGTCTGGGTCATGTGGACCTCGAACTTGACGCCCTCAATTTATTGCCAGCGACCTATTACCTTTCCCTTTGGATTACGGGGACAGACGCCAAGGTATACGACGGTTTGGAACATTGCACGAGACTCGAGGTCACCGCCGCGAATATTTACAACTCGACGCGCTTGATTGACAGCCGCTATGGAATTGTCTTTCTTCCGCAGCGATGGAAACTTCCGTGCTTTTACGCCATCAAGGAGAACGAGGCCATTGACCCCCTCGTGCAGTCTTCAACGCAATGAGCGACGGGCAGAAATACGGATTAGTCCGCGCACACTGTCAGGCGCGTTTGCTGCCTGGAATTCAGGAACAAGGATGACTTGTAAGCTGTGATTGCAATGAATAACGCGGCTCAACCTTTTGTAAGCATTGTCACTCCCGTCTTCAATGGCGAGGAGTACATCAGCCAATGCATAGACAGCGTCCT
Source organism: Candidatus Acidiferrum sp. (assembly GCA_035279745.1). Lineage (GTDB taxonomy): Bacteria > Acidobacteriota > Terriglobia > Acidiferrales > UBA7541 > Acidiferrum. The sequence continues at coordinate 92,976 of DATEHE010000027.1, forward strand.
GACGCAGAGCCATCAGAATTGGGATTACATCATCATTGATAATTGCAGTACGGACCGGACGCTGAGCATTGCGCAGCAATATGCCGCGCGTGATCCTCGTATTCGAGTTCACAGGAACGAGACGTTCTTATCTTTGCTCGCCAACCACAACGCTGCATTGCAGCTTATCTCGCCGCAAAGTAAATACTGCAAAATGATTTTCGCTGATGACTGGCTCTATCCGGAGTGCATCGCGGAAATGGTCGCTGTGGTGGAGTCGCATTCTTCGGTCGGTATTGTTGGAGCGTATGGCTTGGATGGCGCTGAAGTCTTATGGTCGGGCCTTCCATACCCAAGCACTGTTGTGTCCGGCCGCGAGATTTGTCGCAAGACTCTATTGGGCGGACCTTACGTTTTTGGCACGCCCTCCTCCTTGCTGATGCGTTCCGATTTGGTTCGAGCTCGGAATCCCTTTTTCAACGAGGAGAACTTCCACGCGGACAACGATGCGTGCTACGCGTTGCTCCAGCACGTGGATTTTGGGTTCGTTCACAAGATTCTTACTTATTCCCGGTCCCGCCCCGGTTCGAATACATCTCTTGCGAACAGCCTGGATAGCTATGTTCTTGGAAGTTTGAGCGAAATCGTCATTCACGGCCCGGCGTTTCTCACGCGCGAGGAATGTGATCTCCGCCGCGAACAGTGGATGAAACAGTATTACCGGACTCTCGCGAAAAGTTTTCTGCGGCTTAGAGACATGGAGTTTTGGGCATTCCATCGTGAGCGGCTCGCTCGTCTTGGGCTCAAACTTAGCCGTCCGCGGCTCTTTCGTGCGGTTGGCCGTGAACTTTTGGAAAGTTTATTGCGTCCAGCCGATGTTCTCGACGGAGTCCTGCGTTGGTGGCCAAAAGCTTTCTCAAGGCCGCGCAGTAAGCCGACTCTTATTTAAGCGAGAGATCCGGACAAAATGGCAACCGCGTCTTTAACATTCCCGCAAATTGAACGGCCCTGCAGCTGAATCGCTCGGATGAAAGGAAATCAGGCAACTCGCCCAGCACTCAAATGGATATAACGGTCATACTCTGTACCTGGAATCGCGCGAAGATGCTCGCAATTGCCTTGGCCAGCATCGAAGCGTGCGTCGCACGACCCCAAATCCAGTGGGAAGTGCTCGTTGTTGACAACAACTCCTCCGACGACACCCGCGCGGTTTGCGAGTCCTTCGTAGAGAGGAACCCTGGCCGATTTCGCTATCTCTTCGAGGGAAAGCAGGGGAAGTCGTACGCGTTGAACGCCGGAGTTCAGAATTCCAAGGGCCGCATTCTCGCATTCACCGACGACGATCTGACTGTGGATGCAAATTGGATTGAAGCTCTTTACGAAACTTTTGAACAGCAGAATTGCGCCGGCGTCGGCGGGAAGATTGTTCCCGTTTGGACCTGCGAGAAGCCAGTGTGGCTGGACTTCGATGGGCCATACGCCCATACCGCGTTCGGCGGAATCGTACGATTCGATCACGGAAAGCAAATTTCCGAACTGTCCACCGCGCCGATTGGCGCGAACATGGCTTATCGGCGCGAAATTCTCGAGAAGTATGGGCCTTTCCGTCCGGATTTGTGCCGGGTTGGCAATCTGCTCGGTGGAGAAGATTCTGAGTACGGCCGCCGGCTTCTGAAATCCGGCGAAAAGCTTCTCTTCGTTCCCAGCGCCATCGTGTACCACCCGGTAGAAAGGCAGCGCACCGAGCGAAAATACTTTCGCGCCTGGGCCTACCATTACGGCAGATGGATTATCCGCGTGGATGGCGTGCCAAACGATGTTGTGCGCTATTTCGGAGTTCCCAGATTCATGCTGCCCGTGTGTGCGAACTATCTTTTCCGCTGGCTATCTTCCTTCGGCGCAAAGCGCCGCTTGTACTACCAGCTCCTGTTTCTGCAGACGATTGGCGAGATGGTGGAAGCCCGGAGGCGTATTGCGTTCATGCACGCAAAACCAGCGGGCCCAGGCTTGAATCCCGCGAATTGAAAGTGAGCGCGGCCAACTGAGATGAAGATCAGTGTCTTGATCGCGAGTTTGAATCGATCGGCGAGCCTGCTCAACTTCCTTCAGGAGCTCAAGCGTCAAGCAGTGCCGGAAGGATTGGATTGGGAAGTCCTTGTTGTTGACAACAACTCGACGGACGACACAAAACAGCTCATCAGCCCGTTTATTGCCGCCTATCCGGACCATTTTCGTTATTACCTTGAAACCCGGCCCGGAAAATCGGCTGCCTTGAATACCGCATTTGCCGAGTCTGCTGGCGACATTTTAGCGTTCACGGACGACGATTGTCTTCCCAATCCTGATTGGCTTGCGGCCATCGCGGCGGAATTTTCATCTGACCCTGAGCTCCGTGCTCTTGGCGGAAGAGTGGAGCTATACAACAATCAGGATAAGCCGGTGAGCATTCGAACGTGCCAGGAAAGAACCAGGATTGCGTCGCCCGGCGATCTCTTTTCTTTGTTCATAGGTTGCAACATGGCGGTGCATCGTTCCGCGTGTGAGGCAGTGCAGGGTTTTGACACTTCTCTCGGCCCGGGGAATCGCACTCGAGCTCTCGAGGACATGGATTTTCTTTACCGCATCTATAAATGCGGGCTGAAAATGATCTATTCCCCGTCCGTTCTCGTGTTCCACAACCACGGGCGCAAAAGCGATGCCCAGGTTCAATCTCTCACCAGAAATTATTTGATCGGCCGCGGAGCCTTTTACTGCAAACACATTCTCTCCGGCGATCGGGACATTCTGAAAATGGCGTATTGGGAGATTTCATCTCTGACGAAGTCCTTTTTTAGCCGGCTCTTCCGCGGCCGTGCTTTTCAAGAGCAAGGCAGATTGCTCTGGGCGCTTTTTCTGGGAGCAGTCTACAGGCTGGCCGGAAATCTCCGGTTTCAGAAAACCTAAATGGGCAACGACGCCGTGACATCCCTCATCACTCCACCACTCTTATCACAACCCGAACCCGTGAACCTGCGTTCGAGTCGCCCCATGTTTCCCGATGTTGGAGTCATCGCTCTGGTCCCAGATTCCTGGCATTGGCAATGGCAACCTCGCCATCAGGTTATGACGCGGCTGGCGCGTTTTTTCCCGGTGGTCTGGATGAATCCGGCGGAATACTGGCGCAAGGCATTTGCTAGCGGGGGCCAACTGAGGGAGCCGGATTTTTCGCCAATCCCGGATACTGATTTTGTCGTCCACACTTCTTCGCGCTTTCTGCCTCTCTTTTACTCCCCGCGGGCGATTGCTTCGTACACATTGAGCAAGCGACTCCAGTCTGGCCGAGAAATCCTGCTGCGAAAAGGGTGCAAAAAGATTGTCCTGTATCTCTGGCGGCCGGAATTCGCATTGGCTTTGGATCACGTGCCCCACGATCTCGCTTGCTATCACATCGACGACGAGTACACTTTTTCTTCCACCGATACTCCGGTAACCTCCGAAGAGCGCCAGCTCATCACGCGGGCCAACCACGTTTTTATTCACTCGCCGGCATTGCTCGAAAAAAAAGGCGCCCTCAATCCAAATACGACCTTTGCTCCCAACGGCGTTGACTTCGACTCGTTCGCCAAGCCGGTGCCTGAACCAGAGGATCTTCGAGCCATCCCTCACCCTCGCGTCGGCTACTGCGGACATCTGAAGAAACAACTTGACTGGCCGCTGCTTACCGAGCTCGCGGCTCAGCATCCCGAATGGTCCTTCGTGTTCGTGGGCGCCGCAAATTCGCATCCGGAAATCGTCGCTTTCATTGAACGACTGTCTCAGTTCAAAAACGTAAAATTTCTTGGAAGCAAGACGGCACAGGAGTTGGCCAATTACCCGCAACACTTTGACGTCTGCATCATGCCCTATGTTCAGGACGACTACACCAAATACATTTACCCTCTCAAACTTCATGAGTACTTGGCCGGCGGCCGGCCCGTTGTGGGGACGCCAATCCCATCCCTGCTGCCGTTTCGTGAGTCAATCCAGTTGCCGCAATCGACCCCGGCCTGGTCCCTGGCGATTGCGGAGTCGCTGAAACCATCCGCAAACTCTTCGGCCGCACGAACGGCAAGGCAGGCAGTGGCCAAAGCTCAGGATTGGAAAATTCTCGTTCAGGGCATCGCACAGGAGATAGCTTCGCACCTTGGCCCAAGCTATAAAGCATTGTTCGAGAAGTTGCGGAACCAATCGGCAGGTTCGTAGCTATGTTGATTTCTCAGTGTGGGTGTCATTTGCAAATGCGCGGGATCAGGAATTCGGAAAATCATTTGGACAATTCCTAAAATCTAATAGAAAGCGAGTGGTGGTGAAATGGGGCAAGAGATCCCTAATCGGAAATTGAACCTGAAGGCGGGCGAAACTATCGAGGTCCGATCCGCGGAGGAGATTCTCGCGACACTCGATCAGCGCGGCATGCTGGACAACATGCCTTTTATGCCCGAGATGCTTCAGTATTGCGGCAAGCGCTTCCGCGTTTTTAAGCGTGCGCACAAGACTTGCGACAACATCCAGGATTGGAGCATGCGCACAGTCCAGGACGCCGTCCATCTCTCCGGCGTCCGCTGTGATGGCCGGTGCCACGCGGATTGCGACGCGGGCTGTATGATTTTTTGGCGGGAGGCGTGGCTCAAGAGAGCGCCGGACGATCTAGTCAGCGTATCGGCGGTTCAGCAGGCTTCTGCGCCAAGCGAAGGCACTGCCAAGCCTTTGGCAACGGGCGGCTGCTCGCTTGAAGCGCTTCGAAAGGCTGCGTGTCTGCAGGAAGGCCCTTCCCCCGAAGAATCCGTTTACATGTGCCAGGCCACGGAAGTGCGCCTATTTTCGACTCATCTTTCGGATTGGGATATCCGCCAGTATTTTCGCGACATCTTTTCCGGAAATCTTTCGCGCGGCATCGCCGAATCCAAGTCCGAAAGCCTGCTGGAAATGCTGCTTGGCTTCCTCGAAGTCATTCGCTCCCTGCTTATATTATTTTTCAACAAGCTCCAAAGTGCTCGGAAAGGAGTCCTGTATCCTCACATCGAAGGCAGCCTTGTTACTACGCCAGGGCAAGAGTTGGCGCTCAAGCCGGGTGAGTTCGTGCGCGTCAAATCGAAACAGGAGATTCTTTCCACTCTGGATCGTCGTAACAGAAATCGCGGGCTGCTTTTCGATTCGGAAATGGTGAAATATTGCGGCGGAACTTACCGCGTGCACAAACGAGTCTATCAAATTGTGGACGAGCGCACCGGGAAGGTCATGAAAATGAAATCTCCCTGCATTATTCTGGAAGGAGTCGCCTGCGCATCCGATTACCATCGGTTGTGTCCGCGAGCTATTTATCATTATTGGCGGGAAAACTGGCTTTGTCGCGTTGACTAAAACTGGGCCCAAAAAACTAATTTGGGTTCGAGAGCTGCGGGGCAGATTTCTTCGTGGCTGAGATTGCCGAAGGCAATCCGAATTCGTCAGGCCCGATCACGAAATCGGCGTCCTGAATTTGCTCCGTAGGAAGCAGCTTGGGTGCGAGGATGGCCATGGACTCTTCCCATCGCCGGTCCGGATCGCGGATATATTTCACGTGCGTGAGATTCTTCTGTGCCGCTTCGCTTGCAATCTTTCGTAAGACGGCGACGTCCGCGGTCAGCCAACCCTGTTGGCGTTCGACGTACCCGCACCATATACCGGCTGCCGAGATGACGGCCAGGGCTGCGCAGACTGTCACGAGAATTTTTCGGTGGTCGGCGATCCAGTGGTCGAGGACGTATCCTGTAATCAGGAATAGTGGAGCGTAGCAGAACTCCAGGTAACGATCTCCTACGGGCAACGCCGTGTAATGACTCAGGCTCGAACTCCCAAAGTTCAAATAGCCCAGCGGAATAATGGCCCATAAGAGCAGCAACTGCATTCGGGGCGGCCGCCATTTGTAGAGTCCGATCAACGCAACCAATGCAACAATCGAGTGAATGCCGAAGCTGGTGTTGGGGAGCAGCATCAACCTTGGGTACGACTCAAGCAGGCGATACCGCAAATTTTGATTCACGATAAGCACCATGGGTGTTTCTTCGTGAATCTTCATGGCGTGAAAGCGGTAGAGCACATCGCCGGTCGTCGCAAGATAGTAGGCAAGTTCCGTTGCCACTATAGCTGCAGCTCCAATTCCAACGCCCACCGCTGCCTTCCATCTGCGCCTGATCACCGCGTCAAAAAATACCGCCATCGCGACAAAAGCGGCAGGCTCCTTTGTGACGTACGATATCCCCAGGATCAATCCCGAACCCACTCCGAAAAAAATCGGGTTGCTGTCGTCGGACTCCAAATACAAAAGCAGCCCTACGAGGATATAAAAGCCCGCTACGGGCTCTGGAACAAGAATTGTGGAGTAGAGAAGCGCGACTGGAAAACTGGCCAGCAAGACTCCGGCAATCAAAGCTCCGCGCATCCCCGCCAACCGCTTGCCTATCAGCATGATCAATGGCACACAAGCCGTGGAAGCAATCAACGGCGCAAGAATCGTCGTCCATTCGTGGACGCCAAAAATGCGGTAGATCAGCCCAACCGGAATGATCAAGCCGTACCTCAGCGCGTAATGAATAGACTCCGGGACATAAGTCAGATTGGAAATTTCCTGTGCAAACCTGGAATAGACGAGGTCGTCCGAACCGATCAAGCCGGTGAAGCACGCGAGGCGCATCAGGAATCCCACGGCTGTAATGGCAACGAACGCGCACTTGTAGACCGGGTCAACGCGCTGGTCGTCGCTCATGCGTGGTCTCCTGGTCTGACTCTGGCGCTTCAAATTTCGTCGCGGACTCGAAATTTAGGAAAGAGCCTGCCGCAGACTATCACACTGATTGGAGCCCTGTAGTATTCGGCGCCGCTATCGGTTCTTAAATCACTCATTTGGAGAGGGTAGTTTCAGAGAAGAGGGCGTTCCAATTTTGTCCGTTCTTCCCGTCAAGAAGATACCTTGTAGATTCTCGATCCCTCGTTGTCATAAATCAATTGGAATGCCATCGGATATTTTGCGAACAGAGGTCGGAAGCAGTCTGCATCAGGGGGCAAGTAGTAATTGTGGCGTCTCTGCGCTACCAGCAAGTAATTCACATGGTGCGCAACGATTCCTTGCATCAACAACTCTGGATTCGTGCTTGGAGGAAACCAGATTACTTTCCTTCTCGTATAGTGAAAACAGGTTGGCACGTCTCGGGCCATCAGAATCGCGCCGCTTTCCAAATTCTGATTCATCCACAGGAAGGTTTTCACTTCCTTTGGGATTTGGTTAACGTTCGAGTTCGGGTCCAGATTTGCCCAGCCCATCTTCCATTCTGAAGCTGCTCCCGCGCCAACGAGAGCCAATACGAGAATCGCTGCCGCAACTTTAGCCACACGGACAGAAACTTTCATCCAGCTGCTATCCAACCAATCATGAATTCGCTGCGCCAATTCTGGCCGGGACAGCAACACCAAGCTTGCCCACAATGCTCCGCCAATCAAGAGTCCGGCCGCAATTGTGCTCATCAGAGATATCCAGTTTGGCTTGACCAATTTCAATAACTGGCTTTCCCGCCAGGTTTCGTGCAACCAAAACCAATGGCAGAGCGCGAACGCAAGGCACACAAAGAACGACATCGCACGGAAGACGATCGGCTTACGCTTCGCGACAGCCGTTAGCGCATGAACCCCTCGCCAAACGTAATAAAATTGCAGCGGGACTACGGGCAGCAGAAAGCGAATTTCCATGTTCCATGGCCAAAACAGGTAAATGAAGGCATAGCCGGCGAAATACCAGTCCAGAAGGCTTCCCCCGTTTGCCAGTACGTCCGCGCCCCAACCAACTGCCGTCAAAAATATAATTAGCGCCGGAAGGAGTATCAGCACATTGACCCACGGGTCCTCTTCAAAACCTGGCCACACGATCTGCACGGCCAGGCTTGATGCGTCGAACGCGTTACGGGCCACCCGGATCGGAATATCTTGAAGCCTGGCGAGCCCCAACTCTGGGTAGTTTCCGCTGATCACTTTTAATTGCTGAATGTAGGGACGAGGGTATCCCGGGAGAGGCCACTCCGGCGCCGCCGGCTTTCGCGCCATCCACGCCCCTTGCACTGCGAATCCAATGAGTAGGACCGCGAAATACCTCTTCAATTGACTGAATGCCAGGTGCTTGTCTCTGAACCACGTCAGGACCATGCGAGCAACAATTGCACCAAGCACAGCGATCGCCGCCGAGGCGACCATCAGCGACGCGGTAACGAGCGCGGCAAGCAGAAACATCCATCCCAGAACTGAGCTTCGACTCTTCGCTTCCTCAAGCCGCTGGGCGGCCAGCAGGGCGCAGATAGAGAAGAGCAGATAAGGCAAAGCCGGAAATACCCAGAGTGTCGCTAGGTCAAAATACAGAGGGGAAGAAATGATGAGCAGACAGATCGCTGCCGCAACCCAGTTTGAGAGCCGACTTCTCAAGAGAAGAAAGCAGGCCGCCATACCCAGCGTTCCAAAAACAGTCATCGCTCGCAGGTAGGCGCCGTGACTGCAGGTCTTCATCCAGCATAGTGCGGCCAGGATTGCAGAGGTTCCCGGAGGCTGGTTCGTCTCCGTGTGGCCGTTGATGCCGTAAAATCCGCCGTGCAACATGGATTGGGCAGCGTCCGCATAAAAGACGTCATCCCGCAGAAAGTCCTTGCTGCTCTGGCACATATGGAACTGCATGACCCCAAAGCACGCAATGAGAAGCAGCGCAATTCCGTCGAGCCATCCGAATCGCTTCATGGCTGGCTTCGTCTCGCCAGGCATCTCTTTGAAAAGATTCATATACGTTGACTCACAAGATGACACTAGGGGTTATTCTCAGCGCGTCAAGCCAGAGCTTTGCACACCAAGCCGCAGAAATCAGGTATCTTTATCATTACCTAAACACTTTCTACCTGAACTTAGCCAGTTGGTGCGTTGCCTTCACTTGCGACTGCACTGGAATAAGGCCAACTCTTGTAGATTAGAAATGTTCCCGTATGATTGCGAGTCCTGCGCGAACGCAAATAATGTCCGAATCGAAGGAAATAGCTTACGGGTGCGGACTATAGCACAGAAATCCATCTGCCTTGTTTCAGCCTTGTTACGAGATGCGTTGCGGATTCCAAAGCCTAAATAAGTGGCAAAGGGGCGTATTGCTCAGGTCCAGCGGAAAGTCGACTCTAAGCCCCGCAGGATAGCTATGGAAAACGAGTGCAATGTTTTTCCCTTCTCCTTCTTATCCTTTCCCAACAGTCAACTTAGGCTGTCTTGTAAGTCTTGTATTTTCATTATCTTACGGTAACGCTCAATTGGCTGGCAGGTTGCTCCTAGTCCAGCGTGCGACTCTTACTCACATTTCTCACTTCCTTGCCGGAGACGGTCGGCCTGCTTTTGGTTGGTGCGGTTCTGATTCTTTTGGGTGTGGTTCTTCGTAAGCTGCTTGCAGCTTTCGGACACCCCCTACCAGCCTCGGATCCTAGCGCTCCCCCGGACCAGAATAGCTTTAAGTGAGCTTTCTTCTTCTTCAAAGTTGAGCCGGATGCCGAATCGCGAGCGTACTTGCGCTTGATCAGAGATCGCAAAGCTTGCTGGCCCGCACCGCCTGGCTATATTCCTCTGCACTCTCAATGCTCTCTTTGGTGCCAGGGCGCTGCGCTGCGCCACCCCGGTACTATAACCAAGCCTTCGATTTTGCTGAATTTTTGTGGAATTACGCTGCACATTGTAGCCCGACGAGTTCTTTCTCTTTCTCACCGGTTTGTAGGATTTGCCGCAAGTCTTTTTGAATGAGTCTCCTATGCCATTTTGAAGTGGCACATAGAGTGCTCCCACCTGGGGCACGGTGGATGGGTAAGGACTGTCTCGCTCACGAACTTGAACTTTTTGAATGATTCTTACTTAAGGCGGAGGCCTTTGCATATGTCTTCTGTTCCGCGCTCCAGCGGAGTTTCGAAACTCCTGCGATTCCTGTTCAAGGCCTCCTTGGCTACGATCATTCTCTGCTGCGGATTCCTGGCAACGGCTGAGGCGGCCATTTCTTTTGTCCAGGTGAATTTCGCCACGCCTCAGACACCTCAGACTTCCGTAGCCGTCGTCTACAAGTCGGCTCAAACTGCGGGCAATTTGAACGTCGTCGTGGTTGGTTGGAACGACTCCACAGCCACCGTGTCATCCGTTGTGGACTCCGCCGGCAATCTCTACACTCGGGCCGTCGGTCCCACCGTGCAGAGCGGCACGGCGACTCAGTCCATCTACTACGCCAAGAACATTGCCGCCGCTTCAGCGAATGGAAACACCGTCACTGTAACTTTCTCCACTGCTGCCGTTTATCCCGATATCCGCATCGCTGAATACAGTGGCTTGGACACAGTGAATCCATTCGATATCGGTCTCGGCGCGCAGGGAAACAGCGCCACCAGTAGCAGCGGTTCAGTAACCACCACCAACGCAAATGACCTCTTGGTTGGAGCCAACCTGGTCCAGACCGGAACTACCGGAGCGGGCTCTGGATTTACGAGCCGCGTCATTACCACCCAGGACGCCGACATTCTTGAGGATCGCGTCGTCACTGCAACCGGCAGCTACAGCGCGACTGCGCCCATTTCTCCCTCGGCCAATTGGATCATGCAGATCGCCGCTTTCCGCGCTGCAGGTGCCGGCGGGTCTGCGCCGAATATCACGAGTCTGACTCCCAATTCGGGTGCGGTCGGCACATCGGTCACCATAGCCGGCACAAATTTCGGCGCGACAGCTGGCACCGTGACGTTTAACGGCACCGCCGCGACCCCAACCAGTTGGAGCGCCACTAGCATTGTGGTGCCCGTGCCTACCGCTGCGACTACCGGTCCTGTGGTCGTAACTGTCGGGGGTACTGCCAGCAATGGCGTGACGTTCACGGTAGCGCCGAGCATTACGACGCTGACGCCGAGTTCGGGTCCGGTGGGAGCATCCGTCACGATCGCGGGCACGAACTTTGGGACGACTGCCGGAACAGTGACGTTCAACGGGACGGCAGCGGCGCCGACAAGCTGGAGCAACACGAGCATCGTGGTTCCAGTGCCAGCGGCAGCCACAACCGGCCCGGTGGTGGTAACGACTTCAGGTGGATTGGCGAGTAACGGGGTCACGTTCACAGTGACGGCGAATCCGAATATATCCACGCTGACTCCGAATTCGGGAGCAGTGGGGACTTCGGTGACGATTGCAGGACTGAATTTTGGTGCGACGGCCGGGACGGTGACGTTTAACGGGACGTCGGCGACACCGACAAGCTGGAGCAACACGAGCATTGTGGTAGCAGTGCCAGCAGCAGCCACAACCGGCCCGGTGGTGGTAACGACGTCGGGCAGTTTGACAAGCAACGGAGTGACGTTCACGGTCACGCCGAGTATTGCGACGCTGACGCCGAACTCAGGTCCGGTGGGGACTTCGGTAACGATTGCGGGCACGACGTTTGGAGCGACTGCGGGGACAGTGACATTCAACGGGACGTCGGCAACACCGACAAGCTGGAGTGCAACGAGCATCGTGGTTGCGGTGCCAGCGGCGGCGACGACGGGCCCAGTAATCGTAACGACGTCGGGCAGTTTGACAAGCAACGGAGTGACGTTCACGGTAGCGCCGCACATCACGACGCTGACTCCGAATTCAGGACCAGTGGGGACATCGGTAACGGTTGCCGGCACGAACTTTGGGACGACTACGGGAACAGTGACGTTCAACGGGACGGCAGCAACACCGACGAGCTGGAGCAACACGAGCATCGTGGT
>DATEHE010000028.1:0-348960 GCA_035279745.1 Candidatus Acidiferrum sp.
CCAAAAACTCTTACAGGAAAGAAAGGAACCAAGACGCCCCCGCGACCCCTGCTTCCGGCCCTGCAACGCAGGACCTGCAAGACCAGAAAGTGTCAGGAATGTGCCCGGTCTAAAATGTCAGCCATGCCCCCGTCCGCTCACTCAAAAATCGCCTGTCCACTCGCCGGCGCTCCTCCGTCTTTTCACAACTCACTACCGACCACTCACTACTCACTTTCTTGCCCGGTCCACAGGTTCCGCACTATCCACTGTGCACTACCCACTCTGCACTTCCTCAATCAACTTTCAACTGGCGCCTCCCCGCTCTTCAAGTACAATCGCCCCGCTTCTTCCCAGAGGACTTGATGCCTTCTAACCTCACCGTCGCCCAGATCATTGATGGATTCGAACGTCCGTTCTGGATCGCCAACCTCACTGAAATCTTCGAGCGCATCGCCTATTACGCGACCACTGCCGTCCTCGCGGTTTACCTCAGCGAGCAGCTTCGCTTCTCCAGCGAACTGACCGGCTGGCTCGTCGGCACGTTTGGTCTCGTGGTTTGGTTTCTCCCGATTCTCGGCGGCACGCTCGCCGATCGTTTCGGATTTCGTCGCGCGCTTATGTTCGCGTACCTCATCATGTCCGTCGGATATTTTCTTCTCGGTTCGCTCAGCGCTCCGTGGATGGAGCCGCTGCGCCACGCGCTGACGGACAAATGGCTCGTCCTCGCGATCCTAATGATTCCTGCGCTCGGCCCCGGCGTCGTGAAGCCCTGCGTCGCCGGCACTACCGCCAGAGCCTCGAACGAAAATGTTCGCAGCATCGGCTATTCCATTTACTACACGCTGGTGAATATCGGCGGCGCGCTCGGCCCCATCATCGCTTTTCTCGTGCGCAAGCAGTTGGGCTGGGGCATCGAAAACGTATTTCGCGTCGCGTCCCTGAGCGTTTTTCTGATGTTTTGGGTCACCCTGTTTTTCTACCGCGAACCGGAGCGCGCCGGCGAACAAAAAGTCGCCACGCTCTTCGACGCGGTAAAAAATATGTTCGTCGTCTTGGGGAATTTTCGCTTCGTCATGTTTCTTCTCATCTTCTCGGGATTCTTTGTCATGTTCTGGCAGCAGTATATTTCCGTGCCTCTGTTCATCCGCAAATTTCTTGATCCGCAGGCAAGCACCGATCTCCTGCTCTCCGTGGATGCGATCTTTGTGATTTGTTTTCAGATTGCCGTGGCGTTTGCCACGCGGAAATTGCCGGCCTTTGCCTGCATGACGCTCGGCGTTTTGATCACCGGCCTCGCCTGGATCATTCCCGCGCTTCATTCTTCCATGCCGATGTTTGTGCTTGCTCTGGTGTTCGTCGCCCTTGGAGAGACCACGCAAGTCTCCCGCTATTACGAATATGTCTCGCGCCTCGCGCCCTCCGGCCAGCAGGGTCTGTACATGGGCTACGCATTTCTCCCCATCGGCATTGGTTATTTTATTGCCGGCCCGCTCGGCGGCTATCTGGTCCAGCACGCCTCTGCGTACAAACATCCGCAGCAAATCTGGTGGGTCATCACGGGCGTCGGCATTCTCACTTCCATTTTGTTGCTGGCATATGACCGCATCGTCAAGCCGGCCGCCGGAGAATCGAATCCATGAATCTCTTCTTTTCAGACTCCGGCTTTCTCTCGGGCGCTCCGTGGCGGCGACGGCGGCATCCTCACCTATCAGTCGTTGCGGAACTGGGACATTTTGTCTTGGAAGCAAGCGGCAATTTTATTGAGGATTGATTCGGCCATTCAGCAGAGAAATTTCTTAGGACACTTATCACGAATCTTGCGGAATTCTGGCGCAGTCAAATGGATCAAAAGAAAAATCTGAGGCGGTCGATTGAAAAGGGGAATTGCGAAGCTGGGCTAATTCACCATGCGCCGGAGCGACTCGAGCGCCTGCCGCGCCAGCGAGTAACGCGGCTCTACGTCCAGCGCCTGCTGGAAACTTTTTATCGCCTGGCTGTACATTTCTTTTCCAAGATAGGCGCGGCCCAGATTGTAGTAAGGAAAATGGCGAGGCTCGTAGCGCCGTGCTTCCACGGCGCGCTCGAGCCAGGGAATCGCTTCGTCGAATTTTCCGAGTTCGATCATGTAGGCGCCAATATCGTTGTACGGATTGCCGAATTCCGGATCCACTTCGATGGCGCGCTTGCATTCGGCGATGGCTTCGTCAATGCGCCCTTGGAAATGGTAGGTCCAGCCAAGAAAGGTATAGGCTTCCGCAGTCGGGTGAAGATCCAAGGAAGACTGGTAGAGCTCCACAGCCCGCTCGTAATCCCCTTCCATTTGAGCCTGGTAGGCGTCTTGCAGGATTTCCCACGCGCGGGTAAGGGTTTCCTGGCTCATGGATAGCATAGTTAACACACGGGGGAAGGCGGGTCAAAAGTACGAGAGGGAGGGCTGTTCACAGGGAGAACCTGTCCTTTGTGCCGGGTACTGGAGTGGCATTTCCCGCGATAAAAAGAGAAGATAGAAGAGAACTTTGCAAATGGAATTTTTGAAAACAAACACGGGAAACCAACACGAGGGGGAGACGTGAAGCGAAATTATTTTTTGATCGCGCTCGCAGCGTCGAGCATGGTTGTGGCGATTCTGGCGCAGAATACGCCGGCGACCTCGCAGGAGAAAAAAGCGGTTGCCAGCAAATCATCGGAAGCGGCGGCGAAAGGCAAGGAAGTGTTCGATCAAAAATGCTCGATCTGCCATTTTGCGGATAGCAACGCGCGAAAGATTGGGCCCGGCCTCAAAGGATTGTCGAAGCGCGGCACATTCAGCGTGAACAACAAAAAAGTGACGACGGAAAATCTGACGATGTGGATCGAGAACGGCGATTCGCTGATGCCGCCGTTCAAGGATGTGCTGGACGCGCAGCAAATCAAGGATGTCGTCGCGTACGTCAAGACGCTCTAAAGCAGGCAGCCGCGCATTTTTTTAAACCGATTTCTTAAATCGATCTTTCAGAAAACTTTCTGGCAAAAAAACTCTCGGGAAATTCCGCCGGAGGACCGCGGCGGAATTTCGAAAAAAAATTCAACTCAAAATAAAAAAGCCCCGGATGAAATGATCGCTCAAATCATCCGGGGCAAACTTAACCGGGACACCAACCCGGGCACCTAGCGCAGCGAGGTCGCCGCCGAGCATTTTCTTGAACGCGGCCAGCGAAGCGATTGCGCTCTGTCCGGGCCCTTTCCCTGCGTTCCAGGGAATTTACTTCAGCACGGCGTCCTTAAACGCCTTGGCTGCGCGCAGGCGAACCACGGTCTTGGCCTTGATCTTGATCGCTTCGCCTGTTTGCGGGTTGCGGCCCATGCGCGCCTTGCGGTGCGCTTTGACGGCGCGGCCGATGCTGGGAATGACGAACTTTCCCGCGCCGCCCTTGCATTCCTTCACCGCGAGCTTGAACAGCTCTTCAAAGAAGAGAGCCGCGGTTTTCTTTGGTGTTCCACACTTTTCGGCGAGGTGCGCAACGATCTTGCTCTTGCTCATTGGCTTAGCTGCCATCTAGTCTGCTTATCCTCCTGTATTTACGTTCCACCCCGATTCGAATGGGGCCGGCCGCGAGCGAACCCCTGGTTTGGCGTGCAAAACTCGGGCCGCTGGGCACTATAGCCAAGGAAATCGGAGAACGCAAGGACAAATGCGCGAAAAAGGCTGGAAAAATGCGGCTTTTCGAGCGGGCGTGTGGAATTCCCCGCTGGCGAAGCGGCTGGAACGGGACTGGAGCTGAAGCGGCGGCGACAAAAGGGGGCTTGCCGCGTTCGAATGCGCGGGTCTCTCCACGCCGCCGGCTTCGGTGAATTTTTTGCAAAAGACTATCCCCTTTTTCAGAGTTCGCGCATCCAACCCCGACAAGTACGGCCTGGAGGCGCAGGGCAGCGCTTGGCTCCCGCGGATGGCCCCAGCCCAAGCGTGGACAGGCCCTCTTCCGGCGGAACCGCATCCCAAAAGAAAACAGTAGTCGACGGAGGTCGCATGGCAACAACAAGAGTCGGAATAGCTCCCATGAAGGCGGCACAGGTTTCGAGGCCAGGAGGTGACTTCGAGGTCGTCGAGCGCGAAATTCCGAAGCCCGGACCGGGGCAAGTGCGCATCAAGGTGCAGGCCTGCGGCGTGTGCCACAGCGATGTGCTCACGAAAGAGGGCTTGTGGCCAGGCATTCAGTTTCCTCGTGTGCCCGGACACGAAGTTGCAGGCGTCGTGGATCAACTCGGCGCGGGCGTTTCAGGGTGGAAGGTCGGGCAGCGGGCGGGCGTCGGCTGGCACGGCGGGCACGACGGAACATGTATCTCCTGCCGGCGAGGAGATTTCCGCAACTGCCAGAACATGCAAATCGCGGGAATTAGCTATGACGGCGGCTACCAGGAATACATGGTCGCTCCCTCCGAGGCACTGACGGCGATTCCGGACAGCTTGAGCGACGTGGAAGCGGCGCCGCTGCTGTGCGCGGGGATCACCACGTATAACGCGCTGCGGCACAGTGGGGCGATGCCCGGAGACCTGGTGGCGGTGCAAGGGATCGGCGGGCTGGGACACCTGGGAGTGCAGTTCGCGAACAAGTTTGGCTACAAAGTCGCGGCGATTGGGCGCGGACCGGAAAACTCTGCGCTGGCTAAACAGCTCGGAGCAAGCCTGTACATAGACAGCAAGGCCTCAAAGCCAGCTGAAGAATTGCAGAAGCTGGGCGGCGCGCAGGTGATCCTAGCGACGGCGCCGAGCTCAAAAGCGATGTCCGAACTGATTGACGAGCTGGGCCCGAACGGCAAGATGATGGTCATTGGCGCGGCTTTTGAACCCATCGAGGTCACCCCGATCCAACTCATCAACGGAAGCCGGACGCTTCAAGGCTGGGCGTCCGGCACGCCGGCGGACGCCGAGGATACGCTGCGCTTCGCCGAACTCAGCGGAGTACGGGCAATGATCGAGACCTTCCCGCTGGAGAAGGCCGACGAGGCGTACGCGCGGATGATGAGCGGCAACGCGCAATTCCGGGTTGTCCTAACGATGTAACGTTTCGCCGGCGCGAGCATGAGGACGCGCACGAGGTTACAAGAGCCGGGCACTTCGCCGCGTGTGCGCAGCTGAAGTTTTTCAGCGAAGAGGTTCGCGCGGGCTTCCGATCGCTGCTGGTGGGTTCTTCAAAAAAAGGAGACATCATGAAGCTAGCAGGGAAGAAGGCGCTGATCACCGGCGGCAATAGCGGGATCGGACTGGCGACTGCGCGCCTTTTCGTTGCAGAAGGCGCGGAAGTCGCGATTACGGGGCGGGATCAGAAGACACTGGATGAAGCCGTCGCAGAACTGGGATCCAAGGCGCATGGCTATCGCGCGGACGTAACCATGGCGGACGACCGGAAACGGCTTTTCGCGGCCCTCGCGAAGGATTTCGGAAAACTCGACATCGTGTTTGCGAACGCGGGTATCTCCGGGCGGACGCCCACCGGTTCGACCGATGAAGCGATTTTTGAAAATGTAATTCATACCAATCTCAATTCCGCTTTTTTTACCGTGAACTCCGCAGCGCCCATGCTAAACGACAACGGCAGCATCATCTTTAATGGGTCAGTCCACAACTATCTGGGCCAGGCCGGCGTGGCGGCCTATGCGGCGACGAAGGGCGGAGTCGTTTCAATGGCGCGAGCGATCGCCGCAGACCTGGCGCCGCGCAACATTCGCGTGAATGTGGTGGCGCCGGGCGCGATCAAGACTCCGATCTGGAAGCGCGGAACGCGAGCGAGCCTGCCGACGGAGGAAGCGGAGAAGGAATCGAAATTCTTTTCCTCGGTAATCCCACTGGGGCGTTGGGGAGAGCCGGAAGAAATTGCGAAAGCGGTGCTGTTTCTGGCCTCGGAGGATTCCTCGTATGTAAACGCGCTCGAGCTGGTGGTGGATGGAGGCCTGACGGGCGCGCAGTTTGGAGCGCCGATCTTTCGTCACTGATGATGAAGTGCTTGGCGCGAGCCGCGTGGACAGGGTCATCCAACTTGAAGGCCAGGGGCGAGGCATACGAAAGGTTAGGAACTGCAAGCCGCGTGAAGGAGCTTCAGGCCGGCAGATGCCGGCGCGGTAAGCGATGCGAGTATTCAAAGGGCTCTCGATCTCGGCCCTTTGAGTCGTTGACCTATAGAAAGGAGTTCGCAAATGGCGCAACCCGAACAGGCAAGAGAATCGTCAGCAGCACCTATTAAGAAGGCCCAAGAAACCGCCCTGAAGTTCGAGGTCGTAGTCATCCCGGTCTCGGACGTCGGGCGCGCAAAGGAGTTCTACGGGAATAAGTTGGGATGGCGGCTCGATGCCGACTACGCCCACGAGGATGACTTCAGAGTGATCCAGTTCACGCCGCCCGGCTCCGGCTGCTCGATCATCTTCGGGAAGAACATCACAGCGGTAGCACCCGGCTCCGCCCAAGGACTCTACCTGATCGTGTCTGATATTGAGGCGGCGCGGGACGAATTGCGGAGCCGCGGCGTGGAGGTCAGCGAAGTGTTTCACGGAGCCGCCGATGGGTACGCCGGATCAGACGAACCGTACTTGTTTGGGAAGATTCGGGTAGCCGGCCGTGATCCAGAAGGCCGCAGTTACCGCTCATTCGCTTCGTTCAACGACCCGGATGGCAACGGCTGGCTGTTCCAGGAAATCACGACTCGGCTGCCGGGCCGAATTGATCAGGCGGGCACAACTTTCGCTTTGGTGAACGATCTAGCGGGCGCGCTGCGGCGGGCAGAGGCCGCGCACGGTCAGCACGAAAAGCGCATCGGGCAGCGGGATGAAAACTGGCCCGACTGGTACGCCGCGTATATGGCGGCGGAGCAGGCCGGAACAGAGCTGCCGACGTAAGGCGCACGAAGGCCGCCCGATCGGAGGAGTCTGCGAAAGTTGGAGCGCGCCTAAGCTGCGCCGAGGCCAGCGTAGAAGTTGGCGATGGCTTTGATGCCGCCGAAATAATTTTCGAGAGCGATGTGCTCGTCGGGAGCGTGAGCGTTTTCATCGGGAAGACCGAAACCAATGAGCACGCAGGGAACTTTGAAGGTGTCGTACATTTGCGTGACGAAGGGAATCGAGCCACCCTCGCGTATGAAGACGGCTTTTTTGCCGTAGCCTTTTTCCAGAGCGTTCTGCGCAATCTTGAAAATGGGAGCCTGAAAGGGCGCGACCCACGGCTTGCCCGTGCTGAGAAGTTCGAACTTGCAAGTCACGGATTTGGGCAAGAGTTTGCGAATGTGTTTTTCGACGAGCTTGGCGATTTTTTGAGGATCCTGATTGGGGACGAGGCGCGTGGAAAATTTGGCGTAAGCTTTTGAAGGGATGACGGTCTTTGCGCCTTCGCCCTGATAACCGCCCCAAATGCCGTTCAATTCGAGAGTGGGACGAATCCAGAGACGCTCGACGGTCGTAAAACCCTTTTCACCCTCATAACCCGGCGCGCCCACGGCTTCTTCAAAGGATTTTTTCTTCCAAGGCAGCGCGCCGAGGGATTTGCGTTCGGCTTTGGAGACCGTGGCGACCTTGTCGTAAAAGCCGGGAACGGTGACGCGGAAATTCTTGTCATGAAGCCTGGCAAAAAGTTCCGTGAGAATCGTCAGGGGATTCGGAACGGCGCCGCCATAGACGCCGGAATGGAGATCACGAACGGGGCCGGTGAGTTCGATTTGATAGTAGTTCAGGCCGCGCAATCCATACGTGATCGAGGGGACGCCTTTGGCGAGCATGGAAGTGTCCGAGACGACGAGAGCATCGGCTTTGAGCTTCTCCTTGTTTTTCTGGACAAAATCCCAAAGGCTGACGCTGCCGACTTCTTCTTCGCCTTCGATCAGCACTTTCACGTTGATAGGAAGCTTGCCATTCACTTTGTAGAGAGATTCAAGCGCTTTGAGATGGATGTGAACCTGGCCTTTGTCGTCCGCAGTGCCGCGGCCGAAGAGATTGCCATCGCGGACAGCGGGCTCGAACGCGGGCGAAGTCCAGAGATCGAGAGGCTCGGCGGGCTGGACATCATAGTGGCCGTAAAAGAGGATGGTGGGTTTGCCGGGAGCTTCGAGAGATTCGGCGTAAACGAGCGGATGAAGATTGGTGGGCACAATTTCAATTTTTTGAAAGCCCGCGGAGCGAAGATGATAGGCGACCCAGCGCGCGGCTTTTTCGATATCGGGCTTGTGCTCGCTCTTGGCGCTGACGCTGGGAATGCGAAGGAATTCGAGGAGTTCGGAGAGATGCGCATCGCGGCTCGAGTCAATGAAATCAGCAAGATTCATAAGGGGCTCCGGGAGACAGTGAGTCCTTTCAGATGAAATGAACACAAGCAAAAACGGATGGATACGGCAGCGGAGAAAATGACAGAGCTAGATAAGTTGCCCGCCGCCGATACGAACTATTTTAGAACCGCGCACGGCGAGGATACAAGCAAGCGGCGAAGAAAACGGCCTACTACTTTCATTGAAGTATCGGGAAGATGACCGAAACCTGCGCGGTGCGCAATGACAGTTCTCTTCGGTGAGAAGAATGAGTGGTTAGGCGGAACGCAGCACGTCAATCAAATCGGTTGAGGCGGCGCGTGCCGCCGGGATCAGAGAAGCGAGAAGGGCGAGAAACATCATGAGGAGGACCGCCGCCGCGTAGATAAATGGATCGGTGGCGCTGACATCGAAAAGAAAAGAGCCAACCAAACGCGAGACGGCGAGCGAAGCGAGAAGACCAATGACGCAGCCAAAAAGGGCCAGTTTCGCGCCGGAGACGAGGACGAGCCGGGCGATGCCCACGCGCTGCGCGCCGAGAGCCATGCGGATGGCGATCTCTTGCGTGCGCAGCGAGACGGTAAAAGCGACGACGGCGTAAATGCCGGTGATGGCGAGAAGGAGTGCGCCGAGGGAGAAGGAGGTGATGAGGTTGGTGTTGAAACGGCGAGGAGCTTCCACGTTGGAGATGACGTCAAGCATGGGCTGAACCTGCTGAAGCGGGAGCAGCGGATCGATGTGGGCGATGGTGGAACGCAGAGTCTGGGTGAGATTTTCGGGAGGGAGCGCGGAGCGCAAGGCAACGAATCCGCCGGCAGAGTTTGTCAGCTTCCCCGAATCCTGGGAGCCGAAGAGAATGGCCGGCTGTTCGGCGGGAAAATAAAGTTGGTCAAGGGTCGGCTCATCCCGGGAACCGATCTTGGTATCGGCGACGACGCCGACAACAGTCGCCCAAGGGAGCGCCTTCTGGGGATTGCCGAGGTGGAGCCGTTTGCCGATGGCTGGCTGGCCCGGCCAGGAGTGTTTAGCCATGGACTGATTCACGATGACGACGAGAGGGGCGGCGGAGTTGTCGTGGAGAGTAAAGGTTCGGCCTTCGAGCGCCTTGATTCCCAGGGCCTGGAAATAATCACCGTAGGTCATCGCAAACGCAGCGAACTGAAGTTTCCAGTGCTCCACGGGCGCGCCCTCGATGGTGTATGCCGCTTCCGCGGGAGCGCCGGATGCGGGGAGAAAACTGGTGATGCCGGCGGCGAGAATTGCGGGCTTGTTGGAGAGCTGCTCGACGACGGCATGGTTGAAGACGTCGACGGAAGTTTCCGTGGCGTATTGATCCATCGGAAGCTGATAAGCAGCAACGAGGACGTGATCGGGGCGAAAACCAGGATCAACGGCGCGCATCTTCTGGAAGCTGCGGAGAAAAGCAAGCGACGCAGTAAGAAGAACTATGGCGATAGCAACCTCAGAAACAACCAGGCAGGAGCGAAGCCAGGAGTGGCTTGAGGCGCCCGTTCCAATGCGGGAACCTTCCTTGAGGCTTTCCGACAATTTGGCGTTTGACCGCAGCGCCGCAAAGGCAGGAGCAAGGCTGCAAAGAGTGCCGCAGGCAAGGGCGAGGAGAAAGGCAAAAGAGGCGACGGAGCTGTCCACGGAGATGGAGTCAACTCGGGGCATGGACTCGGGCAGCAGATTTAGAG
Organism: Candidatus Acidiferrum sp.; assembly: GCA_035279745.1. GTDB lineage: Bacteria > Acidobacteriota > Terriglobia > Acidiferrales > UBA7541 > Acidiferrum. Next base: position 9,941 of record DATEHE010000028.1, read on the forward strand.
CGGTGCGAATTGCGATAGAGGCGAATGCCAGTCCGAGCAAGCCTCCCGCCAAGCTGAGCAGCAAGCCTTCCAAGACAGCCTCGCGGAGGATGACGAGCGGTGGCGCTCCGAGGACCAGACGAACGGCGTAGTCGCGCCGGCGGCGGATGGAGCGAACCAGGTGAAGGCCAGAAACATTGACACAGGCGATGAGCAGGACGATCGCCACCGCGAAGAAGAGAGTTTGCAACAGGGGACGGACGTTGGAGACAACACTCTCTCGCAAGAGGCGCACATCACCGCGAATATGAATGGCGGACATGTTCACGGGGAAGTCGCGCATGACCTGGTGAGCAACGCGATCGGCATCCTGCGCGGCTTGGGGAAGAGTGGTTCCGTCCTTCAGGCGGGCGATCATGTGGTATCCCCAAAAGCCAGTGTTCAGCTCGGAGAGCTCATCGGGAGTGAGTTCCATGGGCACCCAAAGCTGAGACTGACCGAGGCGACCGGGTTGAAGGGGAAATTCGAAGTCGCGCGGCATCACTCCGATGATGGAGTAAGTCTTGCGGTCAAGAACGAGGGAACTGCCGAGGACATTCGAATCGCGGTGGAAGTAGTTCAGCCAGAAGGCATAGCTGATGACGGCTAGCGGAAGATGAGCTTCTTCTTCCTGCGGCGTAAAGACGCGGCCGAGGAGCGGTTGAACGGCGAGCGTAGGAAAGACACCGGAAGTGAGGCGAGCCGCGAAAACTTCCTCCGGCACGGTACCGCCGGTGAGTTCATAAGAGGTAGTGATATAAGCGCCCATAGAGGAGAACGCTCCGGTCGAAGATGAATAGGTGGCGATCTCACGAGCTGTGACGGGGAGGTTTGGGCTGTTGCCGAGATGGTCTCCCAAAAGAATGAGGCGATCGGCGTTCTTGAAGGGCAGGGGGCGGAGGAGGATGCCTTCGACGAGAGAGAAGACGCCCGTAGTGGCGCCGATCCCCAAAGCCAGAGTGAGAATGACGGTCAGAGCGAAGCCAAGTGCATTGCGGATCTGGCGAAATGCAAGGCGAAGATTCTGCGCGAGTGTGTACACGCGTCCTCATTGACTGCGGAAATTTAGGAACGCTGCCGCAGGCTAGATTAGAGAACGTTTGGGGCCGCAATATCAATGACAAAGCAACGCGTCGCTATTCGCGGCGACATCGATGATGCGATGGATTGAGTTCGAGCGGCGCTAGCCGCCGGCGATGGCGCCGACGATTAAGAGCGGCTCAGAACCATTGGCAATGGCGTCCGGAAAAGGCGTGTCCGGCTGCTCGTGAGAAAAATCCTCACCGCAAGCGAAAAAACGCAAAAAGGGGCGGCGAACCTGAGTGACGTGGTCGCGAATCGTGCCGGAAAGCATCGGGTAACGGGCCTCGATGGCGTCAACGACGGAACGCTGCGTGACCGGGCCGGCGATTTCCAATTCGACTTCGCCGTTGATGCGAGCGAGGCCGCGAAGATGCGGCGGTAAGACCACGCGAATCATGCCAAAGTCTGGACCTCGACCGAAAGCACGGCGGGAAGATCGTGAACGATGGGGAGCCAGTTGTCGCCGGAATCGGGCGAGACATAAACCTGGCCGCCAGTAGTGCCGAAGTAGATGCCGGATTTATCGAGAGAGTCCACGGCCATGGCGTCGCGGAGAACGTTGACGTAGCAGTTGCGCTCCGGGAGGCCCTTCGCGAGTTCCTGCCATTCGTTTCCGCCGGTGCGGCTGCGATAGACGCGGAGTTTGCCATCGAGCGGAAAATGCTCGCCGTCGCTCTTGATAGGAACAACGTAAATGGTTTCGGGATCGTGGGCGTTGACGTCAATGACGAAGCCAAAGTCGGTGGGCAGATTTCCGCTGATTTTCGTCCAGGAATCGCCGGCATTGTCCGAGCGCATCACGTCCCAATGTTTTTGCATGAAGAGAACGTCCGGCCGGGAAGGATGCAGGGCAATGCGATGGACGCAATGGCCGACTTCGGCAGTTGGATCGGGAATGTATTTTGAATAGAGGCCCTTGTTGATGGGACGCCACGTCTTGCCACCGTCGTCGCTGCGAAACGCGCCCGCAGCAGAAATCGCGATGTAAATGCGCTTGGGATTTTTTTCGTCGAGGACAATCGTGTGCAGGCACATGCCGCCGGCGCCGGGCTGCCAGCGCGGGCCAGTGCCGTGACCGCGGAGACCGGAAAGTTCGTGCCAGCTTTTGCCGCCGTCGGTGGTGCGGAAAATCGCGGCGTCTTCGATACCGGCGTAGGCCGTGTCAGGATCGGTCAAAGAAGGCTCGATGTGCCAGACGCGCTTGAATTCCCAGGGATGCTGCGTGCCATCGTAAAACTGGTGGGTGGTGAGAGGCTTGCCGGTGGCTTCGGAAACGTCATAGACAAATTTGTTGCTTTCGCCCTTGGGCATGCCGCCAGGACCGGTGGTGGGCTCGCCGGGAGGAGTGCCGGGTTGAGTCCACGTCTTGCCGCCATCGTCGGAACGCTGAATGACTTGTCCAAACCAGCCGCTGGTTTGCGAGGCGAAGATGCGGTTGGGGTCGACCTTCGATCCTTTCATGTGATAAATCTCCCAGCCGGCAAAGTGCGGGCCGGAGACCTGCCAATTCTGGCGCTTACCGTCGGAAGAAAGAATGAATGCGCCCTTGCGTGTGCCGACAAGGACTCGGACTTGACTCATGAGAGGCTCCTCAGGACCTGGAAGGGTCGGAGATAAAAGAACTGGACCAGTGTGGCCAAATAGCTTGCAAAATGCAAGTGACAAGTGGCGGACGGCCCGAAACTCAAGGGTAAGAGTATCGCACACAGCGCGATTCGGTGTTCGACGGAGGCGCGACAGTCCCCTCTGTGTGCGAGGTTGCAGCGGGAGAACACCTGTCCCGAGGGCCAGTATGAAGAAATTGCGATGGGGGACGATGATGTCGGTATGACAGGCATGGCCACACCGACGCACCGGCGGAGCGGACGAGCGTTTCACAAGATGCGCTTGCAAGCGCAGGGGCGCGCGCACAACGGGAAAAAGTTCAAAGAGGCGTGCGAGACCGTGGTTGTGAATGCGCACGGCGGACTGCTGCTGCTGAAACACGAGATTGACGACGGCGAAATGCTGGTGCTGACGAATCCAGAGACGCTGGAAGAGCAGGAGTGCCGCGTGGTGTACCAGGGCGAGCCCTGCGAAAGAGGGCAGAGGGTTGGAGTAGAGTTCCTGACGCCAGCGCCGCATTTCTGGGGACTCGAGTTCGGAGAAGTTTCCACGCCGGGCGCGGGGATAGACCGAACGACGGTCCATTAATCAGCTCGCAAACGATTCCAAATGCAATTCAATGATTTTTTGCAGCGGTAGATGCTAACCGCCGGCCGTGACGCCTTCAGTGTTGACGGGCGCGTGAACGCTTTTGCCGCGGCGAATGAGCCAATCTCCCAAGCGCCAGGCGAGAAGCAAGGCGACGACAGCGCCGTAGGTGAGCGGCCGCAAAACGGCGGACTTTACGAGCCAGTAGTAATGAATCACGCCGCAGACAGCGCTGACGTAGATCAAGCGATGAAGCATCTGCCAGCGACGCCCGCCGAGGCGTCGAATGGATGCGGCAGTGGACGTGAGAGCCAAAGGAATAAGAAGGACAAATGCGGTGAATCCCACGGTGACGAAAGGACGCTTGACGACGTCTTTCATCATCGAGTTGAAGCTGAAATTCTGATCGGGGCCGAGATACGTGAGGAAGTGCAGGCAGACGTAAAAGAAAGCAAAGAGTCCGAGCATGCGACGAAAGCGGATCAATTCGGGAAGTTTGAGGAGTTTACGAAGCGGCGTGACGCAAAGCGTGAGCACGAGAAAGCGAAGAGTCCAATCGCCGGTGGTGTGCTGAAGGGTCTCGACGGGGTTCGGGCCGAGATTGCCAGTGAACGCTTCCCACACAAGAATGCCGAAAGGAATCAGGCAAACGAGAAAGACCGGAAGTTTTGTCCACTTATTGGAGAGCAGCGAGCGCACGCGGCGGATGTGCCTTAGAAATACTTGCGCAGGTCCATGCCGGCGTACATGCTGGCGACCTGATCGCCGTAGCCGTTGAACATGAGCGTTTTGCGGCGGAAGATATCGCCGAGGCGGCGTTCCGTGGCTTGGGACCAGCGCGGGTGATCCACATTGGGATTCACGTTGGAATAGAAGCCGTACTCGTGGGCATTCTCCATGTTCCAGGTAGTGGATGGTTCCCTAGACACAAATTTGATTTTGACGAGCGATTTAATGCTCTTGAAGCCGTACTTCCAGGGAATCACGAGGCGCACGGGCGCGCCATCCTGATTCGGCAACGATTCGCCGTACATTCCGACGCAGAGCAGCGTGAGCGGATTCATGGCTTCATCGAGCCGCAAACCTTCCACGTAGGGGAATTCAATGCCGGCAAGCTCCGGACGGGCCAAGGGCATCTGTCCCAAATCCCAATAAGATTCGAACGCGACAAATTTTGCCTTGGGCCCGGGCTCGACGAGGTTCGCGAGCACGCTAAAGGAAAAACCGATCCAGGGAACGACGATGGACCAGCCTTCGACGCAGCGATGCCGGTAGATGCGTTCCTCGAGTGGGGCAAGTTTCAAGATTTCTTCGATGGTGAATTTGCGCTTGGCTTTGACTTCGCCTTCGACGACGACAGTCCATGGAGACGTGCGGAATTTCTGCGCGTTCTTCGCGGGAGCATCCTTATCAATGCCGAACTCGTAGAAATTGTTGTAGTGCGTGACGTCCTCGAAGGAAGTTTCTTTCTCGGTCGTGCTGAAGGTGCTCTTGACGAGGTTCGAAAATTTCTCGTAGGCGTAAACGCGGCGCGTGGGAGAAGCCAGGTCCAGAATATTCTTGCCCGCGAATGCGGTTGCCCCCGCCAGCCCCATGGCTTGCAAAAATTTGCGCCGATTTAAATAGACTTCTTTCGGGGTGACATCCGCGTGCGTCAATTCCGGTTTGCGTTGAAGCAGCATCTGGGCCTTTCGACGAGCCCCGAGATAGGCGCAAGGCTCGCTACTATATTACGCAGGTCTACACCAGTTGGATGCACAAAAAAGCGGCGAAGATTCAGGTAACGGGCAGGCGGCAGGCTTGCGCTCAGCGGCGGCCGTGCAGGCGCTCCAAGACGGTTTCCGCCGCGGTCACTCCGTGATATTGCGCTTCTTCAAAAATCGAAATGGCGCTGAGATCGGAATTCGCAAAGAGAAATCGGGAATCGCGTCGCGGCTGCGCGAGCTGCAGGCGATCCTCGGCAAAAATAGAACCAACGGCCGGCCGGATCATGGCGTGGCCCATGCGCATGACGTCTATACGCGAAACGCACTGGCGAATGTCCGAATGGACGCGCTCGAGATCGTTCAGAATCGCTTCCTTCCAATAACTCCAGTCCTTCTCAAGCAGGAATCGGCGATTCTGCTCGGGCGTTCCGTCAACCAACGACCAATAGAATGTCCAGACAGTGCGATCAATGAACGTGCGTAAGCTCTGGTGCGTATCGTCCACGTAACCAAGCGTGGGCGAATCCAAGAAGACGGTGTCCCAGGTGGGTTCGGCGCCGCGGGAATCGGGGATGCGCTCGAGCGTGAGATTGGCGGTGAGCCACGGCGAGTAAACGAAATTGCTCGGCCGCGGAAAATTCTCAAGCAAGTAGGGCGCAAGGAACGTAGGCGCCGCGAAAATAACAAAGTCCGCTTGATACTCGGTGTCGCCCGAAAAAACGCTGTAGCCGGGTTTCGTTGCGGCGATATGGTGAACCATTTCGTTGACGCGCACGTTTTCGCCGACACGCTCGAGAAGCCGCCGCGTAATCCAGCCATTTCCTTCGGGCCAGGTCAGCGGGCCTTTTTCTTCCACTTCGCGCGAACAAAAATAATGTAGGCCGGCCCACGCCGAAGTATCTTTCGCCAGCGCGCCGTAATCGTCGCGGCACGCATAGTTCATGTACCAGGTAACGAGTCGCTCATTGCAACCTTGCTGGCCGAGCCAATCGGCAAAAGACAATTTATCAAGTTCGGCGAAGCGCGAACTGCGGCCCAGCTCGAGTGGGATCGTGAATTCTCCGGAGGCGCGGAACTTCGCGAACAAATCTTCGAGCAGCTGAAACTGCTCGCGGCCCTCTCGCCCGAGGCCCACGGCGGGCTCAATGTCGTTCTGCCAGCGGCCGTAAAGAAAGAGGCGCTCCTTTGGCGAAAAGCAAAGATAGCGCTCTTCCCATACGCCGTTTTTCAGGACGCCAAGATCCTCGAATAGCTCGCGAACGTAGACGGCCTTCGGGCCTGGCACGGGAACATAGTGCGCGGCCCAAGGGTAAGTGCTGACTTCATTTTCGCCCCAACGCGCATTTCCTCCGGCCTGCGGATTCATCTCGAGAACGACAAAATCCGCGAAGCCGCGCTTGCGAAAACGCCAGGCGGCGCTCAACCCGGCGATTCCACCACCGACGATGACCACGCTAATTTTCTCGACACGCTTCGGCGGAGGAAAAGCGGCGCGGTCGCGCAGCATGTGGCCCATTTGAAACGAGTCGTTGACGAACGAACCTTCAATGCGACGTTCTGATTTGAGCGAGAGTCCGACGAGCGCTGCGCTGCCCGCGCGAAGAAATTTGCGGCGACCGACCTTCAATGACTGATGTTCCTCCAGTCGTTGTCATACGCCCGCACGAGCACCTGGTCGTTCAAGTGGTTAGGCGGCATGTTTAGCGGAGCCATGTCGGGCGGGAACTGGAAGAGCGCCGGCAAATCTTCCACACTGACGAACCGAAGCCCCGCGGGCAAGCTCGCGGGAGGCGTGTAACTGTGCGTGCCGGCCAGGACAAAACCCCATTCGCCAAAACTGGGGACGTATACATGATAAGGATACGTATCGAGGCCAACCTGCTTGATGGTTTGCACGATGCACCAGAACGAATCGCGCGCGAACATCGGCGATGTGCTCTGCACGACCATGTAGCCCTGGACGCTGAGATGACGCGCGACGTCGCGATAGAACGCCGTTGTATAGAGCTTGCCGAGCGAGTAGTTCGTGGGATCCGGAAAATCCACGACAATGAAATCGAAGTCATCCGTATTCGAATCCACCCAGACAAACGCATCCGCGTTGATGACATGGACCTTGGGAGAAACGAGCGAATCGTGGTTGAGCGCGGTCAGCATCGGGCGCGAAGAAAACAACCTGGTCATTTCGGGATCGAGATCCACGAGCGTGATGCTTTCCACTTGCGGGTACTTCAAGATTTCGCGCACGGCCAGCCCATCGCCGCCGCCCAGTACCAGGACGCGGCGCGGCGCTGCGATCGCGGAAAGCCCGGGATGAATCAGGGCTTCGTGATAGCGATATTCATCGCGCGAGCTGAATTGCAGATGGCTGTTCAGAAAAAGCCGGATGTCGTCCTTGAATCGCGTCAGGACGATATGCTGATAATGCGTGTCTCTCGCGAAAATAATGTCGTCGGCGTAGATGTTGTCTTCCGCCGTCGCCGTAATCTGCCGTGCTTCGGCCATTCCAACAGCCAGGCCGCAAAGCACAAGGACGCACACTCCGCGAAGAGCGCGCGAATCCGGCAATTGCTTCGAAAAAAGATAGGTACTCCAGAGCGCCACGCCTGCGTTGACGATCCCAAAGAGCATCGCGGAGCGTACCAGACCAAGCCGCGGCACCAGCAAGATCGGGAATAAGAGGGATGCGCCAAGCGCGCCGAGATAATCGAACGTGAGCACATGGGCGATGACGTCGCGAAACTGGTAACGGTCTCGCACGATGCGCATCAGCAGCGGAATTTCCAGTCCAACCAGAACGCCCATGACGATGACCATGGCGTAAAGAATCAGCTCGAATCCCTGCGTGAACGCAAAGGCCAGCATTAAGAGCGCGGACGAAAATCCGCCGATGACGGCGATCATCAGTTCAACCCAGACAAAGCGCTGCACCAGCCCGCGATTCAGGTAGCGCGAGAGCGCGCTGCCGAGGCCCATGGCGAAGAGATACGTCCCGATGATGGTGGAGAATTGGAAGACGCTGTCGCCGACGAGGTAGCTCGCGAGCGTGCCCGCGATCAGCTCATAGATGAGCCCGCAGGCCGCTACCAGCAGCACCGAGATGAAAAGCAGGATCCCCATGTGCTAATGAATTGCGGCGGCGATGATGATGCAAATTCCGATGGACATGGCGCCCACCAGAATTGCCAGCGCCATGTTGTGCTCCTGCACAATTTCTTTCCACAAATGATAGGGCGTGAGCTTATCCATCACCAGAAACGCGATGATGAAGATGAGCATGCCGAGAAAGGCAAACGCCAGTGCAGCGATGATGTTTCCGAGCGGTACGAGATTCATCTTATTTGCCTCCGGTGTAATGGTGATAGAAGCCGTAAACGGACCGATAGGAGCCGGGATTATCGCGGACGGATTTTGGAACGTTTTTCAGCTGGCTGATCCGGTCGAGGCTCCAGCCGCTATATTGCGCGAAGCACGTGCCTCCGAGGACCAGCAAGCCATAGGCGAGATAGAGTTTTCTGAACATGGGTCACTCCGAATTGCCCAACTGAATGGGAGGATGATCGCTTTCCGCCCAGCGCGCGCGTTCGAAACTGAGCGACTTCCAAGTAATCGCAATCGCAGGAATCAGCAGAGCGAGAAACGCGAGGCCGAAGAAGCCAGGCACGGGAACGTCGCGCTTCACGTCAACTTCATACGCGATGGGGGGATGACGAGGATCGACTTCCGGCTCGATTCGCAAATAATAATGGCCAGAAGGCACGCTGGGAATAACCACGGAATTTGTGCGGCTTCCCTCGGTCCAGGAGCCATCGCTGTCGTAGCCGTGGTAGTAGCTGACTTCGCGGCCCAGATCCCAGGCCTGGCCGGAGTCCTGATTGATGAGCGCATAGTTCACGTAAATCCAGGAGTTGTCCACACTCGCCTTGGTGGTGATCTCGACATTCGACGTGCGGCCATCCAGATCAAATACGTTCGTGACGAACGACGCTTCGCCCTTTGGCGGGCCGGCATCAAGGCGGTAGCTGGCGTTGAAGACGTCCGTCTTGTGCGAGGTGAGATCGAAGCCCGCGAGAAGGACGAGGAGCAAAAGCGAAAGTGCGAGAAAGGAACTCCAAATGCCTTTCACGTTCGCGCTCACCGGGGAAGGCTCATTTTCGTAGACGCCAACAGCCACCGGCGGCTGGCCTGGGAGATTGAAGGCCTTCCAGATTTCCGAGCCGTAGAGGTATTCGCCGATGGACCAGGTCACTTCGTTGGCCATTTTCTCGGAGGAAAGCACGCGCGGCGGCTTGACGTAGTCCGTAACGGCGGCATGCTCGCCCACGCGCACTTGCCAGGGGAATTCGCCAAGCACGAAGTTCGTGTTCGCGTCGGCGGTCTGAAAATGCTTGTACGTTTCGCCGAGATAGGAGGCGGAGGCAAACTTGATCTCCGGCAATTCCTTGCAAACGGTGATGTCGTTCCAGTGGCCCTGATACTCCGTCAGATAGCGAGCTGGTTTGTAGGGATTGAAGAGAAGATATTCATGCCAATCGTAGCGGATGCCTTCGACTGTAATGCTGCGGCGCTGAAAGCCGATCACTTCGTAGTCCGTGCCGCGAAGTTTTCCGCGGGAGCCCAGCGGAATCAGAGGCGGCACTTCTCCCGCGGCGACCTGGAATTTCTGCAAAATCTGCAGGTTGGGATCCTTCGCATCCAAAATCGCATGGCAGCTCGCGCAAACAACCGTCTCCGCATGCCCGAGCGAGCGCAAGACGATGGCGGCTCCGCAGCTTGGGCAATTCAGCGCCTTAACCTGAGGTTTCGGCGGATTCGAAAGTGGAGGCGTACCCGCGCCCATCACCAGCCCTCAAAATTGCGAAGATTTTTCATCTTTAGATCTTCGAACTCGACAAATTCGCCGAGATACAGCGCGGGCTGCTCATCGCTGTAATCGAGCGTTGCAAATTTTCCTGTCTCGGAGCGAAAGTCAGCAAACGAAACGTCGGTTTTATCCCAGTATTGAAAGGGCAATTCGCCTTCAACGCCGCGATAATGCGCGGGAGTGATCACCGTAAGCGTGTAACGCTGATTGTTCCAGTTGTATTGTCGCCCGACGAGGATCTGGGACGCGGCCGGCAATCCAGGCATCTTGACGGAAAAGGAGATTGCAAATTCATTTTGCGCGTCCGAAAGCCAGCCGTCCGTTCCATCGTTCATCGTGAAATGCCATTCGTTCCAGCCGCCCTCGTCGTATTCATATAAAATTCTGCCGCCTATGACGAACGCCTTGTTCCTGTAAATTCCTTCGGTGCCTAGCTGGATCGGCGAACTGTCGGGCGGCAGGTCCGCTACTTGCCCGACTTTCTTCAAGTCCATGTCCGTTCGAACCAATATGCTTTTGCAGTACGCGCAAACGGTCTGCACGCTGCTGGACCACTGAAAAACAATTTTCGCGCCGCAATTCGGACAGTTCGAGACGGGCTGCGTCATCGGCCGCTGCTCAACGGGGACACGAACTTGTGTGCGCTCCGCATGCTAATCGCCAGCCGCTTGCTGCCGTACTGCGTCATACGGGCGGGCCAGGCGCCGCACGGACACCGATTTCGCCTGAAACAATTGCTGCAGCGCCGCCTCAAAATTCCATTCCGCGCGCGGCACGCAGCAAAAAAGATTCAGGCAGAGCGAATGATGTTCTGGAAATGTGTGGCAGGCGATATGCGATTCGGCAAGCAGGCAGAGGCCGGTGATGCCCCCCGGTCCGGGAAACTGATGCCACTGCGTCTGCCCGATCGGACGCAACTTCATGCCGCGAATCATTCCGTGAAAGAGAGTCTCCACGGCGCGCAGGTCGCGTAACGCCTCTGGCGAACACCCGAACGCTTCGATAACCCACTCGATTCCGTTCATGACCGCTTCGCCTTATGCTTGGGGCTTTCCGCACTCCGGGCAAAACTTGCTGCTCCTCGCGATGGGCTTGCCGCACTCGCTGCAGAATTTCGTCGCTGCAGAGGCCGCGCCCGCTCCGCCTGCCGGCGCCACTCCCCCGCCACCGGCCGTTCCGCCCGATGTTGATTGCTTGACCGCATCCATCATGGCCTGTCCCATCGCCATGCCTGCGCCAAGCCCCGCCCCGATTCCCACTCCGCCGCTTCCTTCGTTTGCCGCGGCTACCGGGATGGATTGCGCCACCTGATACTGCGTGAATTTCCCCATGTCGCCGAGCACGTTCATGCTGATGCGCTGATCGAGCGCCTTTTGCAATTCGTCCGGCAGCGACAGGTTTTCGACGACGAAACTGTCCAGCGATAACCCGTAGTCCGTGAACGCCGGCTTAAGTTGTTCGTTGATTTTCTCCGCCAGCGCACCCTGGTTCGCCGCCATATCCAGGAATGGCACCTGGCTTTGCGCGAACGCGTCGGTCATTTTGGCGATGATCGTATTGCGAAGCTGGCCTTCGAGCTCCGCCACGTGATAGACATCGCGCGTGCCGCTAATTTTTGAATAAAAGTTCTTCGCGTCGGTGATGTGGTAGGAATAGATTCCAAAGCCGCGCAGCCGGATCGCACCGAATTCCTTGTCGCGAATCGTGATGGGATTCTGCGTACCCCAGTGCTGGTCGGTCTGAATTCTTGACGAAAAAAAGTAGACATCCGACTTGAACGGCGACTGAAATTTTTTGTCCCAGTTTTTCAGGTAGGTCAGAATCGGCAGCGTATTCGTATTTAGCGTGTAAAGGCCCGGACCGAAGGCGTCCGCGACTTTTCCTTCATTCACGAACACCGCGAGCTGCGAATCGCGCACCGTCAGTTTGCCGCCGTTCTGAATCTCGCGGTCCTGCATGGGATAGCGGTACGCCAGGAGGCCGTCTTCCGGCTCGGTCCAGTCAATGACGTCAATAAATTGTTTTGAAATGAAATCGCGCAGACTCATGAGGAACCTCGTTTCCAGGTTGACAGAACAGGGACCCGGTCAAGCAATAGTGGCGATGCTACGGTGCGATTCCGGACCTGTCAATGGCCTTCGAAAAGAGGCGCGTGGCAAAATATTGCGATTTGTTATGTGAATTTGCACTAGTCGAGACAAGCGCGCAGGAAAGGGCGATAATACTTCGCAGTCTGATGAGATGTTTGGGCGCACCACAGGATCGCCACGGATCATTGCGCCGTTTGCCGAAAAATGTTTTGAACATGAATGATCGAATCGCAGGAGTTCGTTGGTGGAAATGCCGGCCGTAAACTCCTCGACGCAGCCCGCTTCCCGTAAATCCGAACTTCTGCTCGCGCTTCTCTTCCTGCTTTCACTTTCCCTGCTCAATCCCTGGATTCGTGGCGACGGCGTCGGCTACTACGCCTACGTCCGCGCGCCGCTTATCCAGCACAATCTGGATTTCACCGCCGATTACCAGCATGCGAACGAAAGCTTTCGCGAAAACCGGTTGGATAAGAACGGGCAGCCGGTCCCGGAATTCCGCACCGTCACCGGCCACCTCGAGAATCATTTCACGGTCGGGCCCGCGATCCTTTGGTCTCCGTTTCTGATCGCCGCCCACACCGGAGTCTTGCTCGCTCGTCATTTTGGTTCGTCCGTTGCCGCTGACGGCTTTTCCACGCCTTACCGGCTGGCTGTTGCGTTCGCCACTGCGCTCTACGGTTTTTTCGGCTTGCTGCTTTCGTTTAGGCTCGCGTGCAAATACGTCGAGGAGCGCTGGGCGCTTCTCGCCACGCTCGCGATCTGGTGGGCCAGCTCTTTGGCCGTGTACATGTACTTCAATCCTTCCTGGTCGCACGCCCTCTCCGCGTTCATCGTGGCTCTATTTCTTTGGTATTGGGAGAGAACGCGCGGTTCCCGCTCCTTGTTTCAATGGATTTTACTCGGCGCCGCGGGTGGCTTGATGCTGGACGTCTATTATCCCAACGCGGTGATTTTGGTCGTGCTGCTCCACGAGGCTCTGCAAGACTATCCGGCTGCCCTGCGCAAGACCGTTTCCGCCGAAACATCCCTCCCAAAACTCCTCGCGCGCCACTTCGCTTTCGCGCTTTCGCTTGTGATCTGCCTGGCTCCTTCGTTTCTCGCGCATCGCATTGTGTACGGTGGCATCTTCAAGACAGGCTACGTTTCGGTGCGCAACTGGAACTGGACCTCGCCGGCGCTTTTTTCCATTCTCTTCTCTGCCGACCACGGACTTTTTTCCTGGACTCCTATTCTGCTGCTCGCGGTTTTCGGGATCTTCATTTTCTGGCGAAGCGTTCCGCGGCTCGGCGCCGCGTTTCTGCTAGCTCTTCTCGCGTTTTATTACTTCATGGCGTCCTATCCCGATTGGCAGGGCATCTCTTCGTACGGCAATCGCTTCTTCGTTTCCCTGACTCCTCTTTTCATTCTGGGTCTCGCAGTCTTCCTCGAGCGCTTCACACGCTTCTTCCGCACACGCCACGCGGCGCTTGTCGCAGCTTCCATTTTTCTCGGCTGTTTTGTGCTCTGGAATGGCGGCTTGATGCTGCAATGGGGAATTCATCTTATCCCTGCGCGCGGCCCCGTCTCGTTTTCGCAAGTGGTTCGCAATCAATTTTTCGTCGTTCCGCGGCAACTTGCCTCGCAGTTTGATCAGTACCTTTTCCATCGCCGAAATCTCATGCAGCAGATTGAAAATCGCGACGTCGAGCAGTTGAAAACCAATCCTTCGCAGCAGTGAATTCGCTCCCGTTTCTTCGCGCTGCGTTTCCGTTGCGCGGCCGCTCGTGCCGCTTCGATGATGAATTGGCCGCTGCGTTCTTCGGCAAGAGCGTTCGCTTCCGCCGTCGCGGGCTCGGTGCATCTCTGCTACTCTAATCGGGGGTCCATCCGGAAGCGTTTGCGCAGTCCCTCGCTCGCATTCGGAAAATCGAAGGACCTTTTTCCCCGGAGTTTTTTCAAGCACTCGATGGCTACCGTCACCGCGCCCGCCTCGCCGATTCCGGCGCAGCACGCCGCTCCCGCCGTCGTGCGCATCGAACCGCCGCGTGGCTGGCTCGATTTGCGGCTTCGCGAAGTCTGGGCTTACCGCGAACTGCTTTATTTTTTTGTATGGCGTGACGTCAAAGTCCGCTACAAGCAAACCGCCATCGGCGTGGCGTGGGTGGTGTTGCAGCCGCTGATGACCATGGGCGTGTTCACACTTTTTTTTGGGCGGCTGGCGAAGCTGCCCTCGGACGGCTTGCCTTATCCCGTTTTTTATTTCACCGCTCTAGTTCCGTGGACGTATTTCGCGACGGCGCTGCAAGCGTGCACGGCAGTTGTGGTGGACAACCAGCGCGTCATCACGAAAGTATTTTTCCCACGGCTGGTTCTGCCGATTTCCGCGGTGATTTCCGGCCTTGTGGATTTCAGCATTGGAAGCCTGGTGCTCGCCGTCGTTTTGGGAGCGTATCGCATGAGGCCGGGCGTATCAGCCGTGTGGCTGCCGCTGTTGGTTTTGCTCGCGGTGTTGACGGCGCTGGGCGTGGGCTTGTGGATGTCGGCGCTGAACGCCTTATATCGCGACGTGAAATATGTGGTGCCCTTCCTGATCCAATTCTGGATGTTTGCCTCACCAGTGGCGTATCCCTCGTCGTTAGTGCCAGCGCGGTGGCGATGGCTGTACGGCTTGAATCCGATGACAGGAGTGATTGACGGGTTCCGATGGACGCTGACGGGGCACGGGCAGCCGCCGGGGTTGCCGCTGGTGGCGTCAGCAGTGGCGGTCGCCGCAGTGTTGATTGGGGGTCTCTTTTTCTTCCAAAAAATGGAGGGAGCTATCGCGGATCGAGTTTGAAGTTAGGGCCACCCCCCGGGTGTTTTGCCGAAAGAGTGCGCAAGCTATTGAAGAGATTGGAGATAGCATTTTGGGAAGAAGAAAAGAGTGCGGAAGAGTGTGAAAATAAAGGAGTTAGTCTGAATTGAAGGGGCGACGCACGTTAAAAATGCGGGAAAAGGGCCTGCGGAGCTTAGAGTGCGAACCATGGGGCATGTTAGAGCATGAGTTACGTTAATAAAATTGGAATACAGCGAATGGGCGCTTTTGAGGGTTAAACGGGCGTGGGGTGCAGCGAACGGGCATTAGAAGCAATGGGGCGTTGGAACTTGGAACGTGAGAGCGATTAGACGATGAGCGAAGTGATACAGGCGGAGGGGCTGGGGAAGAAGTACCGGCGCGGATTGACCGTGGACGGAGGGCTGAGGCATGCGCTGGAGCGGTTCGTGAAATCGCCGCTACGTTCGCTGCGACGGGAAAAAGAGGAGACGTTCTGGGCGCTGAAGGATGTTTCGCTGGAAGTGAAAGAAGGCGAAGTACTTGGGCTGATCGGGCGAAACGGGGCGGGGAAAACGACGCTGCTGAAAATTTTGTCGCGCATCACGAAGCCGACAACGGGCTGGGCGGAGATCCGCGGAAGAGTGGGATCGCTGCTGGAAGTGGGAACGGGTTTTCATCCGGAGCTGACGGGACGGGAGAATACGTTTCTGAGCGGAGCGATCCTGGGGATGAGCAAGAGCGAGATCGCGAGGAAATTCGATGAGATCGTGGCGTTCGCGGAGCTGGAGAAGTTTATTGACACGCCAGTGAAGCACTACTCGAGTGGAATGTACGTGAGGCTGGCGTTTGCCGTGGCGGCGCACTTGGAGCCGGAGATTTTGCTGGTGGATGAAGTGTTGGCGGTAGGAGACATCCGTTTTCAGAAAAAGTGTCTGGGAAAAATGGGAGACGTTGCAAGAGCGGGACGGACGGTGGTGCTGGTGAGCCACCAGATGGGTCAGATCCGGCGGCTTTGTCATCGAGTGGTCTGGGTGGATGGGGGAGCGATTCGTCTGGCTGGCGGGGCTCACGATGTGGTGAGTGCTTACGAGGCCGACATGGCCACGGATTCTGGAGCGGCGGAAGGCGCGAACGAGAGAGCGGGGATAAAAGCCCGGTTTGTGTCCTGGGAGATCTCGGGAGTTGAGAATAAGCCGGGGCATACCGTGAGTTCGCTAGGTCCCGTTGCAGTCCGGTTCACCCTGGATGTGCGCACGCCGATATCACGTGGGCATCATGGGGTCGCCCTCTACAGTGCGGATCGGCAACTGCTGTGGGGGCGGGCTTCGACGGGACTGGAGCTTTCTCCCGGCCTTCACGAGTTGTCATATGAGTTTCCGGTCCTGCCATTGCGCCCGGGTCCTTACTTGTGGCTCGTAAGCTTGTTTGATGATGAGGGGCAGGTCGACCTGTGGGAGGGCGTTCCTGAGATGGTGGTCGCGACGGAATCGTTTCAGCACCAGTTGGACGAGTGGAGCGGTATTCTAAATCTGCGAACGGGCTTTACCGTGGCGCGAGCCCGTGTTGGGCTCGCGGAGCAGGTCTCATCGGATGTAGGCGGGAAATGAACAGCGGAATCGAGGATATGAGTAAAGGTGCGGCGCTTCCCAGCACGCTCCGGGAGCGCGTTCGTTATTTCTTCGCAAAGCAGGGCCATGAAAAAGTGACATCGTTGTGTGGGCGGATCAACAGGATTTTTCGGTGGGCCCCTGTTCCAGTGCGGTTGCCACTTGGATTCTGGTGGCTCGCGCACGACGATCACGTTAGCAATCCACTCCGCGAGGGCTGGTTCGAGAGAGCAGAGACGGCATTCGTCAGCCGGTTTTTGAAACCGGGGATGAGAGTACTGGATGTCGGAGCGCACCACGGGCTTTACACAGTGCTGGCATCGAAGCGCGTTAGTCCCGGTGGCAGGATAGTTGCATTCGAACCTTCTCCGCGTGAACGGAAAGCTCTGAGGTGGCACTTAAGGTTGAATCATTGCTGGAATGTGAGGGTGAATGCTCTGGCGCTGGGTGATGAAGAGAAAGATGTATTGCTTTATCTGGCCAGCGATAAGGAGACGGGCTGCAACAGCCTCAGGCCGCCGAATGTCACCGGCGGCGCCGCGCCGATCCGAGTCCATGTGACTCGATTGGATGATTGGATGGCACGGAATGGAGGCGGTAGTGTGGATTTTATCAAGTTGGACGTGGAGGGCGGCGAACTCTCGGTCCTAAGAGGTGCAGAACGCTTTCTGGAAAAGCGGCCCCGGCCGGTAATCCTTGCGGAGGTGCAAGAGATTCGGACGGCCCCGTGGGGCTATCGGGCGAAGGAAATCATCCAACATCTGGCGCGGAAGGACTATCAGTGGTTTAGCCTTGCGGAGGACGGGGCCTTGAGCAAGCTCGACGTCGACGCACAAGAATTTGACGGGAATTTTGTGGCGTGGCCAAAAGAACGGTCCGATGGACCGCATTCGGAGTCGCAGAAGCCGTGCTGACTTTTTTCACAACTGCGAAGCCATTTAAGGGACACATCGGGGTCATTCAGCGCAATGCGCTGATGAGTTGGAAGCTCTTGCATCCGGATGCCGAGGTGATTTTGTTCGGCGACGAAGAAGGGGCCGAGCAGGTCTGCCGGGAGCTGGGGCTGCGGCATGAACCGTTCGGGGAACAGGGCGCGGAGAAGATGAGGCGAGCCGATTTCATGTTCAACAGAGCGCAGGAGATCGGACGGAACGGAATTTTTTGCTATGCGAACTGCGACATCATTTTGATGGCGGACTTCCGGCGAGCCCTGGAAAGGGTGAGCGGAGCGTTGCCGAAATTCTTGATGGTAGGGAGAAGGTGGGACACGGACATACGAGAGCCGATCGACTTTCGCGATGAGAAGTGGGCAGATCAAGTGCGGTGGCGGGCGCTGGAGGCCCGCGGGCAACGAGACGAATGGTACATCGACTATTTTGTGTTTTCGCGGGGCATGTACGGTGAAGATTTTCCGGGGCTCGTGGTTGGACGGACGTCTTGGGACAACTGGACGGTGTGGAAGGCGCTAGAGGATAAACGCCCGGTGGTGGACGCGTCGAAAGGCGTGATTGCGGTGCACCAGAATCACGACTACAGCCACCATCCCCAGGGAAAGCAGGGTGTGTGGGGAGACGAAGAGGCAAGGCGCAATCTGGAGCGAGGCGGCGGATGGAAACACATGCGGACCATCGCGGATGCGACGCTGGTGCTGCGGTCGGAAGGATTGAAAGAAAATTATATGCGCCACTGGGGCCAGTTCAAGAGGCAAGCGGGCAGCACGAGAAGATGGCTGGTTTGCAATTGCTGGCACCCGGTGTGGTTTTTCCTGCTTGATGTATCGAGGCCGATGCGGACCGCACTGGGGCTGAGAGGGAAATCGGCGGGGCCACAAGCATGAGAGCGCCATCTGTAACGGTGCTAATCGACAACTACAACTACGGACGTTTCATCGAGGAAGCTATAGAAAGTGTGCTGGCCCAGGATTTTCCGGCCACGGAAATGGAAATCGTGGTCGTAGACGACGGGTCGACGGATGACACGGCGACGCGCGTAAAGAAATACTGCGATAGGGTGCGCTACTTGTTCAAGGAGAATGGAGGGCAGGCGTCAGCGTTCAATCTTGGATTTGCCGAGGCACGCGGGGAGATCATTGCGCTGCTCGATGCAGATGACTACTGGTTGCCGGGAAAGTTGCAGCGAGTCATGGAGGAATTCGCAAAAGATCCTGGGCTGGGGATGGTCTATAACAAATACGCTGCGCTCGACGAAGCTACGCAAAGCGTGAAGGAAGAGAATTTTCGCGCCGTATCTGGAAGTTTTGCCAAGGGTGATGACCTCTTCTGGTATGAACCACACCCCACGTCCTGCACATCCTATAGGCGTAAGTTTCTGGAGGAGATCCGCCCGGTTCCGGAAGAGTTGAAGATTCTTGCTGACGTTTGGATCGGCTTGTTAATACCGTTCGTGGCCCCGATCCTGGCGCTGCCTGAATGCCTTACGGGATACCGAATCCATGGGAAGAACCTTTATTACGCCGAAGGGAGCGAGTTAACGCCCGATTCAATACGGACGCGGGTGAAAGTAACGCAATTGATGGTCGGGAAAATGACACCTTGGCTTGATGGTCGTGGTTACGCTGGGAGGCCGGATGTTCATGCATTCGTCGAGAGGCTACGGCTTTATGGGGAGACCGAAGAGTTTAAGCTGAGTTCTCCCGGCCGTTTTCATTATTTCCGCCATCAAGTGTCGTCCAATCTGTGCTATGGGAAGCGCCTAACTTGGCGGAATCGAGTGATCAATTATGTCACCGCACTGGGGACGCTGATGGCAGGCTATCAACGAAGGGATCGGGTGCTCGCCTGGGCGGAAAAATCGGCGCGGTGGCTCTGGCAGTGGCCCGGACGGTCCGTTGGGACAAGACGGGCCGGCAATTGAGAATCCTCCACCTTAGCATCCAAGCGGATGGGGGGGCGGGCCGCGCTGCCCGCCGACTACACGAGGGTCTTCGCCGGATCGGGCATGATTCCCTCTTTTTCGTGAGGGACCTAAGGGAGCCGGAGGACGGAGTCATCGCGTTCGACGGGAGGGCGAACGTCTTTACGCGCGGTGTGCGTGGTTTGAGGCGTAGACGGATCGAGGCGGACTTTGCCCTATATCAAAATAATCGAATCGAGAACCAGGAGGTGTTCAGTGATGACAGGGGCGTGCTGGGCTCCGAGTTAGTGCGGCAGCTTCCGGCCTGCGACGTGATCAATCTGCATTGGGTGGCCGGGTTTATCGATTATTCGGACTTCCTGGCTCGGGTTCCTCCAAGGGCTCCGGTGGTGTGGACGTTGCATGACATGAATCCATTTACCGGAGGATGCCATTACGACGGGGGATGCGGGAGGTTCACGGAAGCTTGCGGCGCCTGCCCTGAGTTAGCATCGAGAAACGAGGCTGACCTTTCCCGGCACATATGGCAGAGGAAGGAACGTGCGTTGCAAAGGATGCAGCCGGGACGGCTCCGGATCGTGGCGGACAGCCGCTGGCTGGCTTCGCGGGCAAGCGCAAGCTCATTGTTCGCGAAGCTCCCAATAGAGGCCATCCACTATTCGCTCGACCTCGAAACCTTCGCTCCGCGCAACCGAGCAGCGGCTCGCTCCGTCCTCGATCTCCCGCAGGATGCCAGGATTCTTCTTTTCGTAGCGGACCACCCCAAAATAACGAGGAAGGGCTTCGCGACTCTTGCAGAGGCTTTGGCGATTCTGTCGTCGCAGCGAGAAGTGTTCCTATTGTCCATGGGGCGGGATACGCCGAAATTTACGAAACCATTTGCGCATAAGCATCTAGGGTACGTTAACGAAGAGCAGTATCAGTCCATCATCTACAGCGCGGCGGATATTTTTGTCATACCGTCTTTGCAAGAGGCCTTTGGACAAACGGCGTTGGAATCGATGGCCTGCGGAACGCCGGTCGTGGGCTCGGATGCAGGCGGAATTCCGGAGCTCGTTCGCGACGGAGTGACGGGGCTCTTGTTTCCCGCCGGTGATCCGCGAGCGCTGGCCGAAGCACTCGGGAGGCTGATCGAAAGTGAGGGCCTCCGGGCAGCGATGGGAGCAGAAGCCCGTCGCATGGCCATGCGGGAATACTCGATCGAGATCCAGGCGCGGCGATACAGCGAGCTGTACGCCCGGATGCTAGAAACGGGCGCGCAGCCCGCGTAGCGTTATGCCGGCATCGTTAGGCGAATCGGGTCACCACTGGACACCGGGATAGAGGCTGGGGATACGCATGGCGCGATAAGCATCCTGTCCAGAGATGACCATTTGCCAGACGGTCTGCGGGAGCGGGGTCGACGTGACCTCGTATACGATGGCGTTGTCTGCGTTCATAGTGATGGCGCATTCGTCGTACTCGATGTTGCCGTTTGCTAGGACCTCGGCATTGCCTCCGAACCAGGTGTAGTCGTGCGTGGTTGGATGAAAAGTGAGGGTTGCGGTTTTGGCGGTTTCGTCGATGTCGAGTATGGGGACGGTACTGTAACAAGCGGGCAACGTTCCACCGCAAGTGTCGCCTGGAGCTACAGAGACCTCACGGTCGTCTCCGTTGTCAAATACAGCAAGGGAGAAGCTGCCAGAGGTTCTCGTTGGGTCTAGGAAGGACGGACCGTGCTGAGCGAAGAACCAATCGTGATTGTTGGTGTCCGGCGTGCCGTCCGCGTTGAGGAGCGTGAAGTCACCCTGATAGCCGAGGTGCCAGATTATGTGGCCGTCACCCGTGCCATTGTTGTAGTCCATCTTGACGAGCCAATTCTGGTGCCGCATCGAGATAATGAGGTCGCCGTCGCTCAGGGAGTAGAGCAAAGCGTTTGTATGGGTCCAATCAGGGTAGCTATAAGGCTGGCGATTCGTATCCAGATGGTTGAACTCGTTCCAAGCCCAGACGGGCTGAGGGAGATGATTGGGGTTGTTGCCGCCCACGTTTTCCATGTCTCCAAGGTCAATAAGAACGTCGCCAGTTACGACGGTTCCGGAGATGGTTTGCTGGGTGGACGCAATCACAATAAGGTGTCCGTTGGGAAGCACCTGAAAGTCGTGGTGTGCGCCGACCACAGTGACGTTACATTCGGCGCACGAAGCGGCGGCAAGCGCCGTGTTAAGTTGGGTAGAAGTCATCTGCCAGATAACGTTCCCGCCGAGATCTACCTCTTGGACTACTCCGTTGACGCCGTCGGGGGGAACTCCGCTAAAAACAATGAGGAAGTGGCCATTCGGCAGGAGCTTAATTGGGTTGGCCACCGGTCCACCCGGGAGGCTTGGTTGATAGGCCCATATGATGTTCCCCGAAAGGTCTGTCGCGAGCGACTCGGGCCCTTTGCCGGCTATACTCGCGTTGACTAGGTCGATCATCTCAACGCCGGGCTGAGGAGTCATGCCCGGGGTGATCGCGGCTGTGATTGTGGGCACTAAGGTGGCGGGGAGAGCGCCGGTGGTGAAGGTGAAGTCGGCGTCGTTGAAGGAAGTGCCATCGGCGAACTGAAGGACGCCGCGCATGTGGTAGGGAGTGGACTGCTTCATTCCGGCGACATAGAGGCTGACGGGTCCGCCGAAAGTGCCAGCGGGCTGGGACCAGGTGTTAAGGCCGTAGTTGGTGTCCAGGCCGAACTGGACGCTGACATTTCCTGGCGAGGGCAGCGTGACGGAGTATTGCGCGACCTGGACGTTATTGGTGTTGGCGAAGACGCCGGGAGCGACGACGTTGACGGAAGCGCCGGCGGTCTTGGAGGGATCGGTCTTGCTGGTGGCGGTGACGAGAGCAACGAAACTGGAGGAGCCAGCAGGGGGCGTGTAATTGCCGGAGGCGTCGATGGTGCCAGCAGGAACGGGGGCGCCGGGGCCGCCCGTGACGCCAATGACGGACCAGGTGACGCCATTCGAGTCACCAGAAGCCGCGAACTGGAGAGTCTGGCCAACTCCCATGGCAGCAGCGGGCGGGGTGAGGGAGAGAACGATGGCGTTGGCGGTGCCGGAGACGGTGACGACTTGCGGCGAGTCCTTATCATTATCATTGATCGTGACGCTTTCGGAGAGCGGGCCGGAATGTTTGGGCGCAAAAGTGATGGAAATGGTGCAGGTTGAGGCAGGAGAGACGGGGCCGGAGCAGGAGCTTGCGTTGGTGAAGTCCGCGACGTTGGCGCCGCCGAAGGATACGGAAGAGATGCTGAGGGCGGCGTTGCCGGAATTCGTGACCGTGATGGTGGAGGGGCTGCTGGTGGCGCCCTGCGAAATGGCCGGGAAGGTGAGAGGGCTGGGCGAGACGGAAACTATGGGAGCGGAATAGTTATTCGAGCATCCCGCGAGGAAAAAAACGAAAGAGAGCAACAGAATGAATGACGTAGGAAGAGCAGAACGCAACCAAGTCGAGTGTTTGGACACGCGATTCCACCTATGAATAGATTTAGGACGAACTGGGAGACCCCGGACAATTAAAACACATAAGCGGAAGAAAGTTTCGGGAGTAAACCAACTCTTGGACGCTTAAGAGGCATGGGGCAGGACTGAAGCGAGGGCAAAATAGAGGCGAGCGGATTGCGATGAATTGCCTCGCCGTGGAATTCGCTCCAAGACGAGAGCGCCGCCAGCCCGGCCAACTATACACTTAGATATCTATTGAACTTTATTTACTTATAGGTATTATATGGACACCAGCAGTTCCCGTGAGGTGCCCCGTGTACAAACGCGCGTACGAGCGGCCAAGTTTTCAGCGGCACGACCTGGCCGGCCGATGGCCACGCATTACGGTTGTCACTTCCGTGCTGAACGGAATTAATTACATCGAAACGACGATTCGATCGATCCTCGAGCAGAAATACACGAATCTGGAGTACATCGTAATGGACGGCGGCTCGACGGATGGAACGCTCGACATCATCCGGAAGTACGAGGCGGAGATTAGTTACTGGGAGAGCGCGCCGGATCGCGGCGTGTATGACGCGCTGAACAAGGGGTTCGCGCGATCCACGGGAGAAATCATGGGCTGGCTGAACGCCAGCGATTTGCTGCAACCGGACGGGCTGAAGATTGTTGGGGCGGTGTTTTCGGCATTTCCACAAGTGGAGTGGATTACGGGCCATCCGGCAAAGGTAGACACGAGCGGAACGAAATGGGAGGAGATGCCGCTGGCGCGGTGGTCCAGGATGAGATTTCTGGCCGGCGCGGACAAATATATTCAGCAGGAATCGACTTTTTGGAGGCGGAGCTTGTGGGAGAAGGCTGGAGGAGCGCTGAGCACGGCGTATCGCGCCGAAGGAGACTACGAGCTGTGGGTGCGATTCTTCCGGCACGCGCGTCTGCACACTGTGGATGCGCCGATCGGATGCTATCGAACTCATGAGGACTCGCTTAGCGCACGAGACATTGCCAGATACAACCGAAATTGCGAAGAGATTTCCGGCAAGGAAATAAAAAACACGCCATGGAGTGGAATGTTGAAAGGGATCCGGTGGATTGGCCGAGCGGTTCGCCCTATTCCGAAAATACGAGGAGCGTGGCAGCGCCTGGCTATCCGCGGGCTTTACCGCGTGCCGGGACCAGATTGGGCGCCCATGATCGTGCCCGCAGCGGGCGGATGGGAATTGCGAGGGAACCGGCTGCGGAGGCGCTGAACGCGAGTGGCGAGGCGCAGAGGCCCTTTCTGTTTTACTATATTTACTACAGAGTTATATCCGTTGCTTTTTTGCGGCGGTTGACTTACTGTATCTGTACTTTCCGTTGTACATAATCTCTGGGAACTTGAGAGCAGTAGACGGGAAGGGCTGTCCCGGCGAACGCGCTTGGCGCGGCCGATCCAGGAAAGCGCACGAGCGAATGTCTCTCCAGTGGGTTGTCAGGCAGAGATAGCAGGAAGGTCCAGCCCATGTCAGCATTGAACGAGTTGCCGGCATCCCTTGTCCCGGTTCCTCCGGCCAAGGGCACCGAAGAATTTACTTTGAAATTGACGCCGTTCGATCAGCGCCACTACCGAAAAATGATCGTTGCGCGCGAGGCGACGATCCGGCGCGTCCTGAAGAGCGTTGGGTCAGAGTTCCAACTGCGCACAGCCGTCGATGCCGGATGCGGCGTGGGATTTTACACGCGAACACTGGAGGAATGCGGCTTGGTGGCACGTGGCTTCGACGGGCGCGAGGAGAATGTAGTTGAGGCGCGCAGGCGATACCCACAACTGTCGTTCGAGCGAATCAACGTTGAAGACCGGGAAGTTTTAACACTCGGAGAATTTGATTTCGTGCTCTGCTGCGGGCTGCTCTATCACCTGGAGAATCCCCTGCTTGCCCTGCGGCATCTTCGGAGCTTGACAGGAAAATGTCTTCTGCTTGAAAGCATGTGTGTGCCGGATTCGGAGTCCTCGATGCTCCTTCGGGAAGAGCCGCGATGCGACGATCAAAGCCTGACCGACATTGCGTGGTATCCAAGCGAGGCCAGCATTGCAAAGATGCTTTATCGAGTAGGATTCGCGGCCGTATACCGGGTAATTCCGCTGCCGAATCACGAAGATTTTCAGGAAACGGCCGAGCGAGCGAGAAAGAGAACCGTTCTGCTGGCGTCGTTCCGTCCGATAGATGGCGCCGGCTTTCGATTGATTCCAGAACCCCAGGAGTCCAGGGACCCATGGGGTAAAGTTGTAAATCAGCGCAAAGGCATTGTTCACCGGGTCGGGCGGTTTCTGGCAAGTCCAATGCGAAAAAAATACCTTACGCTCGCGCTACGTGCGCGCCGCACGGCACCCCGAATGCCTATTCCGTTGCGGCTGCCGTTTGGGGCGTGGTGGCTCGCGGACAACGGCGCCTTGGATCACGAACTCATGTACAACGGGTTCGAAGAACGGGAAATGCGGTTTGTCGAGCATCTGCTGAAACCGGGAATGACCGTCTTGGATATTGGCGCTCATCACGGGCTATACACTCTATTGAGCTCGAAGCGGGTTGGCCGCAGAGGGCGCGTACTGGCCTTCGAACCGTCACCTCGTGAATATCAGCGGCTGCTCAGGCATGTGCACATCAACCGAAGGAAGAATGTTAGCGCGGAGTGCTGCGCGCTCGGAAATGACAATGCAGTTGCGGATTTGTTTCAAGTGGACGGATTTCGCGATTGGGGCAACAGTCTGCGCCAGCCGTTGGTGCCAGAACCCACTCATCGCGTACAGGTTCCCATGCGTCGCTTAGACGACGTCCTGGAGAATTTGGGAATCGTCAAAGTAGATTTCATCAAATTGGATGCGGAAGGGGCGGAAGTTGAGGTATTGCGAGGAGCAGCTAAGCTTTTACAGAGAACGCCTCGTCCCGTGATGCTCGTTGAAGTGGAAGATCTTCGCACGCAGCCTTGGGGATATGCCGCACGAGAAATATTACAATTGTTGGAGAAATGGAACTACCGGCTGTTTGGATTGACGGAATCCGGATCGACTTATCCTGCGCGGCTGGATCAGGAATCCTATGATGATAACTTTGTCGCGATTCCTCACGAACAATTGAATGGATTTCTGCAAGCCGAAACGCAAAACGACCAGGATTCGTAATAGAGTCGCACAAAGTGCGATAAACAGTTTGTGGCTCATCTTGAGCGTGACAAGAGCAAGCGGTGCCTTTGGAAATCGATGGCAGAAATCAACTCTCCAGGCATACGCCATTTCAAGTAGCTGCTGGTATGCTTGAACACAGAGGACCTCAAACGGAATTAGCGAGAAATGCAGTATTTCGCGGGAGTTGAGGCTCGTGAGGCGATGGTCGCGGCTGTTTTCGCAAGCACACTATGAGCATTGCCGGACTGACACTTTTTGGAGCGCCGAAACCATTTCTAGGGCACTTTGGAATCATTCAGCGCAACGCGATCGCCAGTTGGACGAAGCTTGAACCTCGTCCCAAGGTGATCTTATTTGGTGCCGAAGAAGGGGCGGCGGAATGCGCTTCGGAACTTGGGTTGGTGCATGTCGCTGAAATTGCGCGGAACAGGCTTGGCACGCCCTTGCTCCCGGATTTATTTACTCGAGCCGAAGCGCTCTCGGACGGCGATGTGATGGCTTACGTGAACGCCGATATCATCCTGCCCGGCAACGTAAGCCGAGCCGTGGATCTAATCAAGAAAAATCACGAGCGTTTTCTAGCCGTCGGCCGCCGCACGAACCTTCTTGTCACGGCCCCAATTGATTTTTCGAAGGACTGGGAAGCAACGCTGAAGAAGAGAGTGAGAGAAGCGGGGCAGTTGGAGTCGCACACTGCAATCGATCTATTCATTTTCTCAAAAGGGTTATTCGAGCAGATTCCACCGCTGGTTATCGGACGCGTCTGGTTCGATCAATGGTGCATCAAGTACGCGCGAGAAAAACGGGTACCCGTGATTGACATTACGGAGTTTGCGACGCTCGTTCACCAAAACCACGACTACAGCCATGTTGTCGGTGGGAAGGAAAAGCGTGTGTACGGAGGTGAAGAAGCCGAGGAGAATCTTCGCTACTACGGCTCACGGCCTCACACCTATACAATCCTGAGCGCAACGCATGCGATGTCGGCGACAGGGCGGATCAAGCGCGTCTATTTTCGCAAGGGATGGAATGCAACGCGTTACCGATTGTGGGACATTTTCATCCGCCGGACGCACTCGGTGCGAAGGAGGATTGGGCTAACGAGGAAGAGGACCGCGGCGGCGGAATAGTCTCGCGCCACAGCGGAGAGGATTCGAATTCAGAGGTAACGCCCGAGGAACCTGGAGTGAAAGGGCAGCTTCCTAATTCTCAAATTGGCTTATATTCGCATAGCATGAATCGCATTGGAGGCAAGAAAGAACGAGCATGAAACGCGCGCTAATTACTGGAATAACGGGACAGGACGGGTCGTATCTCGCGGAGCTGTTGCTTTCGAAGGGCTACGAGGTCCACGGCATTATTCGGCGAGCGAGCACGTTTAACACGAAGCGGATTGACCACATTTACCAGGACCCAAATCAAGCGAGCACTCGATTATTTCTGCATCACGGCGACCTTTCGAGCTCGGAGTGGGTGTTGAATCTCGTGTACAGCTTTGCGCCGGATGAGCTTTTTCACCTCGCGGCACAAAGCCACGTGCGGGTGAGCTTCGATATGCCGGAGTATACGGGCGACATTACCGGGTTGGGCACGATGAGGTTGTTGGAGGCCATTCGAAGGGCAGGCTGCAAGACGCGGTTTTATCAGGCTTCAAGTTCAGAGATGTTCGGAGCGGCGAAGCCTCCGCAAAGCGAGGCGACGCTTTTCGAACCCCGCAGCCCGTATGCCGCAGCCAAGGTGTATGCGTACTGGATGACGCGGATCTATCGCGAAGGCTACGGCATGTTCGCGAGCAACGGAATCCTTTTCAATCATGAGAGTCCGCGGCGGGGCGAAACCTTCGTCACTCGAAAAATCACCCGCGCCGTCGCTGCCATTGTTGGCGGCAAGCAGGATGACTTGTTCCTGGGAAACCTGGAAGCGAGGCGGGACTGGGGATACGCGCCAGAGTATGTCGAGGCAATTTGGAAAATGCTGCAACAGGATGCGGCCGAGGATATTGTGATCGGGACAGGAGAGGCGCATTCCGTTCGGGAGTTCGTGGAAGAAGCGTTTTCCTACGCGGGACTGGACTGGCGGAAGCACGTGAAAACCTCCGAGCGCTACATGAGGCCCCTCGAGGTAGATTGTCTGATTGCGGACACGACCAAAGCCCGCGAAAAACTTGGTTGGGAAGCGCGCATCGGCTTCCGCGAATTGGTGGCGATCATGGTGGACGCGGACCTGGAGGCTGCCGGGCTTCAACCCGTCGGACAAGGTAGAACGATTCTGGAAAAGAAGTTCAGCCACTGGAACCACTGGCAAAACTCCGTGACGCGCATGATGCAGGCCGTGGAAGGGCAAGCTTCACAGCACTGAGGATAATTGCATGAGCTTCTGGGAAAAACGGCGCGTAACCTTGAGCGGCGGAAACGGATTCCTCGGTTCCTTCGTGGTGGAAAAGCTGCGCGCCGCCGGTTGCCAGGCAATTTTCACTCCGCACAGCCGCGAGTACGATCTGCGTGAGAAAGCCGACGCGCTTCGGCTTTTCAAAGACACACGGCCGGACATTTTCATCCATCTTGCTGCCGTCGTCGGAGGGATCGGAGCGAACCGCACGAATCCGGGGAAGTTTTTTTACGACAACGCCATGATGGGTATCAACGCGATTGAAGCTGCGCGCATCGCGGGGGTTGAAAAGTTTGTATGCGCGGGAACGATCTGCTCGTATCCAAAATTCACTCCGGTTCCTTTTCGCGAGGATGATTTCTGGAACGGGTATCCGGAAGAAACGAACGCGCCCTACGGCCTCGCTAAGAAAATGTTATTTGTGCAACTCCAGGCTTACCGGCAGCAATATGGTTTGAATGGGATCTATCTGACGCCCGTGAATCTCTACGGCCCGCGCGATAATTTCGATTTGGAGAGTTCGCATGTTATTCCGGCGCTGGTGCGGAAATGCCTGGAAGCAAGGGAGTCGCGCGCCGCGGAAATCATGGCTTGGGGAACGGGCAATGCAACGCGGGAGTTCCTGTACTCGGAAGATGCTGCGGAAGGCATCGTGTCCGCGGCGGAAAAGTACGAGAAACCCGAACTTGTCAATCTGGGTTCCGGCGAGGAAATCAGTGTGCACCATTTGTTGGAGTTGATTTGCCGGTTGACGGGGTACGAGGGACGGGTGCGCTGGGATGCCTCCAAGCCGGATGGGCAGCCCAGGCGATGCCTGGACACGTCACGAGCTCTTGCAGAATTCGGCTGGCGCGCAAGAACGACGCTGCGAGAGGGATTGCAGAAAACGATCGAATGGTACAAGACTGAGGCCAAAGGACTTTCTCGGTCGAGCGCGATCTAAGTATCGAGGCTTCAGTGCGCCCGCGGAGACATCTTCTTTAGAAAGCAAGCAGACAGCAAGAGCAACAAGAGAGCGACAAGATGTCGTAGACTGGATATGGGGAAATCCAGCTTGGGCGCGAGCTACCTCCGCCAAGGAATCACCTCGAGTTAAACAACTAGCAAATGACGAGACCGTTTGTCAGCGTACTGATTGACACGTATAACCACGAACGCTTTATCGAGCAAGCGATTGTCAGCGTGCTGGAGCAGGACTTCCCGGCGGAAGACCGGGAAATTCTAGTAGTGGACGATGGATCGACGGACCGCACTCCCGAGATTGTGCGCAAGTTTGAGCCGCGCGTAAGGCTGATCCGGAAAGAAAATGGCGGCCAGGCATCAGCATTTAACGCTGGAATTCCGGAGTGCGAGGGGGAAATTGTTGCGTTTTTGGACGGTGACGACTGGTGGGTGCGCGAGAAGCTTCGAATCGTGTCTGAAGCGTTTAGAGAAAACCCTGGCGTCGGAAGCGTCGGCCACGGCTGCCGGATGGTTGACGTTGCTGGAAATTTACAGTCTTTGGTCACAGCCGAAAAAGCGTACAAATTTGACGCCAGAAACGAAGAAGGGGCGCGTCTGTTCAGCCAGCTCCGTTGCTTTTTAGGAGCGAGCAAAGTCGCTTACCGGACATTTATCACAAAACAGATTCTTCCTGTTCCCGAGGGAGCGGTAATCGAGGCGGATGAATACTTGTTTACTGTGGCGGCTTGCCTGATGGACCTGTTTATTTTGGAACAACCACTCTTCAACTACAGGTTGCACGAGAACAACCTTTACATGCTGCAAAATCGGAATGAAAGAGCGTTGCTGCGGAAATACGAGTCTCTCTGCTGTCTGCTGAAAAGTCTCCCGCCGAAAATGGACAGTCTGGGGATTTCCGCCGAGGTCAAACGGATTATGCTGGAACCGTTGGCGGTGGAAGTTCAGTCGCATCGCTTGCAGATTGAGGGTGGGTCCCGCTGGGAAATGTTCCAATCTGAGCGGTCAGGAGCCGAGCTTGCCTACTCCCATACGCCCTTCGGTTATAAATTATTTAAATATTTTGCCATGGCAATTGCCCTAACGCTTCCGCCGCGGTATTTTCTGCTGCTAAAAGAATGGTATGCCGCCAAGGACTTGAGACGAATTCGAAAATGGTTTGGCGATCCGGTTCCGGCGGCGCCCATCATCGAGCGACGGATCAAGGGATGACGCAACCGCCCGGAGCTCTATTGAACATCCGCTTAGAAAAATGAAACCGATGACATGCTGTTTAATTTGTGAGTCAAATGACTCACGGACGGTTTGGAGCAAATCTGCAGTTCGAATCGAGCAGTGTACCGATTGCAAGGTCTTGTTTGTCGCAGCCCGGCCGAGTGAGGCAGAAATTCTGGAGCTATACGAGAACGATGCACTAATACAAGACCGGCCTGACCCTCTGGCAAGAGAAGAGGGCCAGCCGCCCACATGGAAACAGGAGGAGCACGAGTTGCTTCTGGAAAGTGCTGCTCGCCTGGGATGCCGCAGCGGAAGGTTGCTCGATATTGGATGTTTCAGCGGGATGTTCCTGGCCAATGCCATGAAGCGCGGATTTGAAGTCGCAGGCGTGGAGCCAAACAGAGATGCATTTCTGCATGTGCGCAAGGAGCTTGGATGCGAAGTCGTGCATGGAGGCCTGTGTTCGGCCTCATTTCCGGACGATGGCTTTTCTGCTGTAAGCTATCTCGACGTGATTGAACACGTGCCCGATCCCGTGACCGAACTCAAGGAAGCATTTCGCGTGATGCGATCCGGCGCAGTTCTGATTCTGACGACTCCGAATGCTGCGGGCCTTCCGCAGCGCGTGCTTAGGGTAAAGCGACGGTTAAGCGGAGCGCAAATACCGTGTCCGATAGATGATGTGCCCTGGCATCTATGGGGCTTCACGAGGGACTGCTTGGCGCGGTGTGTTCAGAGGTGTGGCTTTAAAGTGGCGAGGAGTATGTGGCTCAAGCCGAGTGCTTTGACAACTAACCTGGGAGCCGGTTCGTCACTGGAAAAGCGCGTGGGGTTACGGCTCGCGGCGAATGTAAGTGAGTGGCTGCAAATGAGCGACCGCATGGCGTTGTTCGCGCAAAAACCGTAATCAGGGAAATGCCGCCGAAGAACGATTTTCATTTGGAAGGATGGGGACTTTGGATCTGCCAGAACAGATGCGTCGAGACTGGGACGAACGTGCCCGACGGAATGCGTTCCGCTACATCGCGAGTTGGAAGCGCGAGTGGGATCTTGACTCGTTTCTCGAATCAGGAAGAAGAGATTACGCCGCGTTGGTAATGCCGGCCCTTGAGCGATGCGGCATTTCCAGCACTGGTTCCTTAATGGTTGAACTCGGCTGCGGCGCCGGAAGAATGACGGCATGCTTTTCTGAACGCTTCAAGAAGGTTTTGGCGCTCGACTTGTCTGCGGAGATGCTCGAACGTGCGCGCCTAACTCACAAAAATGCGGCCAACGTTCTTTGGCTACGTGTAGATGGGTCGGACCTCGCTTGCATCGGAGACAACTCAGCAGATTTCATTTTCAGTTATCTCGTTCTACAGCACCTTCCCAGCGAGGAGCTTGTATTTGCGTATGTGCGAGAAATGCTGCGAGTATTACAGCCGATGGGAGCGTTTCTGTTTCAATTCAATGGAAGTCACAAACCAACGATGAACTTGCGCGGACGGCTGGCGTGGGGGGCGGTGGACACTTTCTGGTCAGCACGTATGCCGATTCTTGGAAAGGCGGCAGCAAAGCTTTTCGGGCTCGATCCGTGTACGGCGGGTAAGAGTTGGCGCGGTGCTGCGATCGATGCGGGAAAAATTCTTGCGGCAGTGGCCTCGAGCGGAGGAGAGGTGCGGGAGTTGGCGGGCAAGTCTACGCCAATGGCGTGGTGCTGCGGCGTCAAGAAAGCCACCGATTGAACTGAGATGCTGACACTGGGGATCAACTACTCACGAATGCATGATTCTTCCGCATGTGTCATCCGCGATGGAGAGTTGCAGTTTGCGGTGGCCGAGGAGCGGCTGAGCCGTCAGAAACATGATGCGCGGTTTCCTCAACTTGCAATTCAAGCCTGCCTCCAGTTCGCGCAGGTTAAACCAGAGAATCTTGACGAAGTATGTTTTGGATGGCCCCACATCGGACAACTCTACAGGCATGACTTGAAGTGCCATATCACTGGACAGTTACCGATGACGTATGCAGGCGGATTGAATTCGACGCTGTATTTCCTGAGCATGTGGCATCAGGAAGGCGGTGCGAAGCGATTCGAACAGATCTTTGGAAAGACGAAAGCGCGCATGCGATTTGTGGGGCATCACCTGGCTCACGCGATTAGTGCATATGCTTACTCCGGATTTTCGGACGCGGCCGTTGTTGTGATGGACGGGCGTGGAGCTTGGGAAGCAACTTCAATTTGGCACGGACGCGACGGCCGCATCGAACATGTACTCACGATCCCGTTCCCGGATTCGATTGGATACTTTTACAGCGAGTTCACCGAGTACCTGGGATTCCAACGAAACAGCGACGAATGGAAAGTCATGGGCCTTGCGCCTTACGGCAAGCCCGGAGTGGACTTGAGCGCGTTCATTGAGCCAAAAGCATCTCCGTACAAGGTGCAAGCGAGAAAACTGGTCGCAAACGGGAGCGGGCCATTTCAGGAAATGGTTCGACGCTTTGGACCCCGCCGCGAGCCGGAAAGCGAGATTGATGACCGGACCAAAGATGTTGCTTACGCGGTTCAGGACGCATGCGAACTTGCGATGATGAGCGTCGTCAAAATGGCTTTGGAAAAAACGAAAAGCCCGAACCTATGCCTCGCGGGCGGAGTTGCGCTGAATTCAAAGGCCAACGGAAAGATTCTCGCTTCTGGGCTTGCGGAGAAGATGTTCGTCCAACCCGCGGCATCGGATGACGGTGTGGCGCTCGGTGCCGCTCTCGCACCCTACCTGGATAACGGGGGGCGCCTGCCAAACAAAGCGATGCGGCACGCGTATCTAGGCCCTGCCTTCGACGACGACTCGATTGAATCGGCGCTGCGCACCTATAAGCTGAAATACACGCGAGCCAGTGACCCGGCCGTGGACGCGGCGACTTTGCTTGCGAACGGAAAGATACTCGGCTGGTTTCAGGGAAGAATGGAATTTGGGCCCAGAGCACTGGGCAGCCGGTCCATCCTCGCGGATCCGCGCGACCCGGAAATGAACGCAAAAGTGAATAACGCGGTGAAATTCCGGGAATGGTGGCGGCCGTTTGCACCATCCATGAAAAAAGAGTCCGCAGGCGAATATCTGGAAAGTGCATGTGATTCGCCTTTCATGATTGTTACAGCGCAGGTGAAGCCGGAGAAACGGACGGTGATCCCATCGGTTACGCATGTGGACGGAAGCGCGCGTCCTCAGACGGTGGAAAAGGAGATTAATCCGCTGTACTGGCGGCTCATTGATGAATTTGAGAAAAGGACTGGCGTACCTGTCGTCATGAACACGTCCTTCAATTTGCGCGGCGAAGCCATCGTGCACACGCCTACCGATGCGATTCGAACATTTTTCAGTTCAGGCATGGATGCGCTGGTGATTGGAAGCTTCCTGGTGGAGAAGTAAGATGGGCGCAACACGAGGAAGGCTGGCTCAATTTGTTCTGCGGCACGAGTTTCTCGTCAAGAAAGTTCGTGGCCTGCCCTTTCTCGGCAAGATATTTAGTGGAATCGGGGTAAAGCTGGTTCCGCGAGATGTTCTGACATGGGCCCAAGTGCAGTACGGACCTGCGCAAGGATTGTGGCTAAGCCTGCACCCCAGAACTGGTACGGCATATTTCGAGGGAAGAGGCGAACCGGAAGTGCAGGAGGCGTTGCGTCGGCATCTCCAGCCCGGAATGACGTTCTACGATGTCGGCGCAAACATCGGATTCTTTACCGTGCTGGCGGCAAGACTAGTGGGGGCGAATGGCCGGGTCGTAGCCTTCGAAGCGGATCCGGAAATAGCGGAACGCCTGCGCGGACATAAAGCCAAGAACGCTTTTGATTGCGTCACCGTGGAAGAAAAAGCGGTTTGGTCGGAGTCAGGGCCGGTTCAATTCGCCAGAGCAAACCCCTCGGCTTCGCCAGAGCGGGGATTGGGCCACGTGGTCGTTGGCCCCGAGGCGGATACGATTCCAGCGAACGGAGTCTCTCTCGATGATTATGCCAAAACTGCGCCGCCGCCCGATTTTCTAAAATGCGACGTGGAAGGCGCCGAGGTCGAGGTATTTCGGGGGGCGGCCGGACTCTTGAAGGATAGGCGCCCGGGCATTATCTGCGAAATGCACAGCGAGGAAAATCACCGCATCCTTCTGGAAGAGTTCACGCGCCTCGGTTACAACTGCACGGCCTGCGGAACGAATCACATTCTTGCGCTTCCCCGATGACAGAGGAGAGCGGTATCGCGTTGCTTGGGCGGCGGGACGCTCCGACGGATGCCGTAGAGGACTATTGTCTCTATCTTGGCGAGGCACTGCGCCCGCTCGGTTTCAAGATGCAGATTCAGCGTGTGAATTGGTTTGAACAGGGCTGGAGTTCGGCTCTCCTCGAGCTAAGGCGTCAGACGGAAAACTGGGATGGGCGCTGGGCGCTGCTGCAGTACACGGCCTTGGCATGGTCAAAGCGCGGATTCCCGCTGGGTTTTTTGCGAGTCCTCCGCGAATTGCGCAAACGGAAGGCCCGTGTTGCCGTCGTCTTTCACGATGCGGGGCCCCATCGTGGAGCCCGGGTTATCGATAAGCTACGGAAGCTTGTGCAGACCTACGTCATGAACGACGCGCTGCGGATTTGCGAGTTGGGCGTCTTCACAGTCTCTGTGGACAGACTGACATGGGTCAAACGCAGGGCTGCCCGGACGGTTGCAATTCCTGTCGGCGCCAATCTTCCAGAACCGGAAAAATTGTGGAAACAACGCGGAAGCGAGCCATCCCAGATCCCGTCCATCGCGGTTTATGGAATCACATCGGGCGAGTCGGCCGTAAGAGAGGCCGCACTAATCGCCCAAGCTCTGGAACCCGCCGCGAACCAGTTGGGGAGACTGCGTCTTATCGCGATGGGAAGAAACTCGAACGTTGCCGAAGACATACTTCGTAGGTCCATGAAGGGTCTACCTGTGGAGATATGCGTCACAGGAATCCTGCCCGCGGCTGAAATCGTGAGCCATATGGCAGGTTGCGACTTGATGCTTGACGTGCGAGGAGAAATATCAACCCGGAGGGGAAGCGCAATTGCCGGCATCGCGTGTGGATTGCCGATTGTCGGTTTCAATGGGCCAGACACTGCTTTCCCGATCACTGAAGCGGGGATTGTGTTCGCCCAAGAGTTCAACGCAAAGGAATTGGGAGAGGGAGTTTTGAAAGTATTATCTGACCGAGATTATCGTGCGGTGCTGGCGGAGAAGAGCCGGAGGGCGCAGGAAAAATACTTTTCTTGGCCTGCAATTGCCGAACAGTATGCAATGGCCCTGCGGGCAACCGACTCGGGCAAGCCTTAGTTCTGACCAAAAGAAGTGAAAAATCTTTTCAATCAGCGAGAGAGTGCATCAATCATGGATTCTTTCTTCTTTTCAGCCAGCGCGGATAAGGGATCCAGCGACGCAACGTAACCGGCAATAGCGATAGCCGCGAGAAATGTAAAAAGTTCCGCTGGAAGCCAACGGTCGCCCGTCCACCCGCTAAGGAAGAGGATGGGAGCGCAGATTCCTGCGAGGAGAAGCTGCGCGCCGAAAGCGACGAGAACGGCCATGCCGGACTGGCGCTGGCCACGCATTTGGCCGAAATTGAGTTTGCGTGGAAAGGAGAGCGAGGACCAATTGGCGATGGAAAGTTGACCGGCAATATAAAAGACGATCGCCATAATGGTGGCGAGTAGTACGGAAGTGGAAGGCAGACCGACAAAATAGACGAAAGCACCCGTGGAGAGAGCCAGTTCGAACACCAGAAGCGCTATATGCAGAAGGTTTTTCCCGAGGAAGACGGTGCGAAAGTGAAGCGGTGCCGTGAAATAAGCGAGGATAGCCTTCCCATCGTAAGCAAAAGAATTATAAGCGGGACCCATGAGAATGATTACAAGGTAAGCCATCATTCCGGGAAAAAATAATTCACTTGAAATGGGATGCTTTGTGGCGACTGGGTTGTGCCCCGCAAACTCGAAAGTGAAAAGCAAGACAAACACGGGCGGCATAATCAGAAGAAAAAAGGAGAAGCTGTTGCGAGTCAGGTAACGGAATTCTTTGCGGAAGATGGCAGCGACCTGTGGCGAGAGCCAATGCAGATACATGGGCTGGGCGGCCTTCTGAGTCGTTGACTGCGAATCTTCCGATTGGGAAACTGCTCTAGCCGAAACGCGCGGAGGCGTAATAGCAGGAGCAAGCGATTCGCTCAGCTCTTCGCCGCGATACTGAGTGGCAAAACGCATCCATAGAAACGTGGTGAAGAACAGAACGTAAATGAAGATGCCCGCAAAGTCTGCCAGAGCACTGATCGCCTCATGCTGCACGACACTAAGAACGGCGTGGCCGGCTAGCGAGGGCGGGAAGATTGCCAGGTAGGGTAGTACGCGATGAACCCACGGATGTGCCGAGCCGCCGAAGCGCTGAAAGAAGACATTGATAAATTGAAACGAAATCGCGAACAGAACAAAAATGGCGAACAAAATCTCCCGGGAACGGCGGCGCGCGAGAATTCGTTCCAGCCAGGAACCGATGAGCCGCTCCAGCGTGACATTCAAAAGTATGAAGAGAAGCGACAGCGGAACAAGCACAGGAAGGACGCCGGGATTGGCCACGCCGGCGCCGAGGTTCAGAGCGATGAGCCAGCAAAGAGACGCGATTGCTGCGACGTTCGCGAGGCCATAGGCCAAGCCAACAAGATAAAATGCGGGCAAGTGCAGTGGAAATCGAAGCAGTGATCGAAACTCGAAGCCGGAACTGAATCCAGCGGTGAACAGCGGAAAGAATTGCCAGATTAGAAAAATTGCCCAGAACAAGAGCCCGAACCAGCGCTCCCTGCCTCCCGTCAGAAACATGTACGCGGCGAAGAAGAAGGCCACCGAGAGGCCGAGGACAAGGATTGAACCAAAAACTGCCGTGAAAATGAGGCCGATCAAGTCCCACTGATTATTCTTTTTGCGGAGACTATTGCGGACAATCCGCCAACGAAGCGCGGCGATCAAACGGATTTGCTGCCAAAGGTTTGGGAGCTGCCCTACATCAGCCATGACAGTTCCTCGAGATTGGGCTGCTGAGAGCCTCCCTGGCCAACGATGGAGAGGAAGATCTGCTCGAGAGTAGTCTTGCTGCCTTCATCGCCCGCGATGCCAGCACGAAGCTCTTCAAGCGAACCTTGCGCAACGAGACGGCCTCGATGAATGATCGCGACGTGGCTGCACAGACGTTCCACGATTTCGAGGACATGAGAAGTAAGAAAGATAGTGACGCCGCGTTCGGTCATTCGCCCCAGAAGAGCCTTCAACGCACCGGCAGCCAATGCGTCAACTCCCTCGAAGGGTTCATCGAGAAAGAGAATGCGTGGCCCATGGATGACAGCAGCGGCAAGAGCCAGCTTTTTTTGCATCCCGTGAGAATAATCCGCAATCAGCGTCTTAGGCCGGTCGGAGAGTTGCATGAATTCGAGCAGTTCCTCCGAACGGCGGCGGGTGGTAGGCCGGTCCAGGCCATACATTTGGCCCACAAACTGGAGATACTCGGAGCCAGTCAGGCGTTCGAAAAGACCCATACCTTCCGGAACGACGCCAATTTGACGTTTGACTTCGATGGGGTGCGCCGCGAAATCCATGCCCAGCAACTCCGCGCGGCCGGAGGTCGGGGCAAGCAGGCCGGTGAGCATCTTGATGGTGGTGGATTTGCCAGCGCCATTTGGGCCGAGAAATCCAAAGAACTGGCCGGCGGCGACTTGCAAGTCCACGCCATCTACGGCAATGAGATTCCCGAAGTGGCGTGTGAGTTTATCGGTAACTATGGCGAGGTCGGCCATCGCGACTCCTGGAAGACAGGTGGTAACTGGACAAAAACTCTAGCATGGGTGCGGCGATTCGTTGGAATGGCGAATGTTTTGAAAGTGGCTCCGCGAATCTGGCGTTCAGGACTGCTTCTGTGGAGCGGGCGATGAGGTCGAAGGTTGCAATTCCTTTGTAGGCAGAGCCGCGAGGACCGCCGGCAATTCGACGCGGAAAACTGCGCCGCCTTCCTGGCCGTTGTAACAAAAGATTCTTCCGCCGTGCTCCTGCACAATGCCGAAGCAAATGCTGAGGCCCAGTCCAGTGCCCTTGCCGACAGGCTTGGTGGTGTAAAAGGGATCAAAGACACGAGACGGCTCCTTCACGCCCGGTCCCGTATCCGAAAAGAGGACGACGACGTAAGCGCGGTCGCGCGTGGTCCTGAT
This sequence comes from Candidatus Acidiferrum sp., assembly GCA_035279745.1. GTDB lineage: Bacteria > Acidobacteriota > Terriglobia > Acidiferrales > UBA7541 > Acidiferrum. The sequence goes on from DATEHE010000028.1 coordinate 48,583, forward strand.
CGTGAGAACTCCGCCGTTGGAGGATTCCGTGGCGTCGATGGCGTTACTGATGATGTTGAAAAAAACCTGCATCAACTGGTTGCCATCGCCGCGGACACCGGGAAGGACCGATTCCAACTGAAGTTCGATGCGAACTGAGCCGGAACGCATATCGAGAGTTCGCAATTGAACTGCATTGGTCACGACGGTGTTGATGTCCAGCAGCGTCCGTTCAGTCGGAACCTGGCGAGCAAAACTAAGGAGATTGCCGACGAGAGTTTTGGTACGGCGAGCCTGGTCACGAATTTTTGCGGAGGTGGCGCGAGCTTTTTCGGGAAGCGCAGGATCGTCAGCCAAAAGATCAGAGTAGCCAAGGATGGCGGTCAAGGGATTATTGATTTCGTGCGCGGCGCCTGCAGCCAATTGGCCGAGAGAGACGAGCTTCTCGGACTGGACAATTTGAGCTTGAAGACGCTGCAAGTTGTGGACTGAGCGTTCCGACTGTGAAAGCAGGCGGGAACGATCGGACTCGGCCAGATGCGTGCGCCAGAAGACGAGAAGAGCAAGGGGAATGGAGGCGATGAGAACGGTCATGAGACGAAAGTCGCGTACGGAAGGAATGTCCTCTGTGAAGCGCAGGGTGAAAATCGCGAGGAACGGGAGAGATATTACCGCAACCATGGCGAGCCGAGCTGGCGTTGGGCTTTCCGCCAGGGATTGATCTTCATCCAATTCCGGCGGACCCACGGATGGCGCGTCCAGAGCGTCCCGCCTTTGATACGCGATGACGCCGGCGAGGGCGAACCATAGGAAGGAGGAGATCAGGGGCAGGTCGTACAAGCTTCCGGTGTAGTAACGATTGAAGTCCAGCGCAACGTTGATGGCGAGGGAAGAAAGCATGTACATCGCGGAGGCGCCAAAGAGGTTGGCGTAAATTAAGCGCCAACTCCCGGTAGAACGTAACCACAGATAACCGAAGCCGCCGACGATGATCAGATTCTCGATGTTGTGAAGAATGATGTAGTTGTAATTGTACTGGGCCAGAGAAGGAACGGCGTACATCCAGGGCAGGACAATGAATACGTAGAGGAACATCCACCAACCAAGAAGCAGGGTGAAATCCAAATAGCCGAACCGTAGGCGCAATTCGCTTCGCTTCAGATGAGGCCGCAGAGTGAGAGCCGCCATCATAGGAATGCCATGCAGGAAGAAGACGATATCGCCCGGGCTGTTGTCCGGCATCGGGCGGCGAAGATAGACCTCGTAATAGGTCCATTCGAACTGGCCGATCATCCAGAGGGTGCAGCCCATGGCGATCAGCATCCAAAAAAGATTTCTCCGCCAGTGCGGAGTTCCTGCGTTTAGAAGCAGTCCGGCATTGGCAAGAAGCGGGACGATGCATTGAGCGAGATCGCCAAACGTAATCAGGGCGTAATGACCGCGGGGAACCAGCAAGGAGACGGACGCGTACACCGCCAGGAATAGAAGCCAAATGACGACCAGGCGAATGATGGTTCGGCTAGATGACATGACCCTAGGACACACCATTGTAAAAGGTGATATCGCCCGAGCAGCCCAGCATTCACTCGAAAATACCTAAGCGTAACGTGGGACGGGAAGAAATTGGAGAGGCACACCGACGGGCGGGTGAGGCGAGACAAATAATGAAGCCATCCAGATCTCAACTCGCGCCAAAGGTTCGAAATAAAAACGTGGAGCGAGCGCCAGCTACGAGAGGGCGGCCATTAAAGGAAGCGGAACCGTGCTCGTAGCCGTCCATGACATACTTCCAGCCGAAGGTCGTCCCGCCGGTGAGCCGGAGTTCATAGAGTTGGCCCGGAGAGACATTCACACCGCCATCCGGAAAAAGAAAAAGCACGCGATCGACGCCGGTCGCTTGAACAGTCTTGGTAATCTCCCCAACAGATCGTCCGGAGGAATCCAGAATCGCGAGGGTCAGCTGATCTTCGTCGGGGCCGGGGTTGGCCAAAAGAAGTTGCACCTCGACACCCACAAGTTTCGGCCGCGAAGGACTGAAAGCCTGTCGAGCGTCATTGACCAAATTGGTCCAGGCATTGCGCCACTCAGGAGTGTTGACCTGATCGGGAATTAGGCTGCCTGGTTGAGTCGAGGCTGAGACTGGGGCGGCGGGTTGAGCTGCAACGGTCCGCTGGCGGCAGGAAGAACTTGTGAGTACTGCGCCACAGAGCGCCAGGCAAACCAGAGGGGCGCGCACGGATTGGTCCTGCATGGTTTTGTGAGTGTATGGCTGGAAATGGGAAAAAGCAACGTGTCGGCGTGTGCATACTGTTAAGACAAACGCGCCGGGATAGGAGAATTCCGTAGTGACTTGATGCGGATGACTTATCGTTTGCCATCACTCATAGCGGAGCGCACGCATCGGGTCGAGACGGGCAGCGCGCAACGCTGGAATATAGCCGGCGGCGCAAGCCACTAAAGCAAGTGCAATGGTGGCCAGGGCCAGCGTGGCTGGGTCATGCGGGGTCAAGCCAAAGAGCTGGCTTTGGACAAGTTTAGTGAGAGCCACCGATGCGGGAACGCCAGCGGCAACTCCGATCACGATCAGAATGAGCACTTCACGCATGATCATCCAGATGACGCTGCCCTGATTCGCGCCGAGAGCCATGCGGATTCCGACTTCGCGAGTGCGTTGCGCAACAGTGTAGGCCATGACGCCGTACAGTCCGATAACCGCAAGCAGCGTGGCAAGAAATCCGAAGACCGCAGAAAGGCTGGCGATCATTCGCTCGGTGGCGAGGGAATTATTGATTTGAACATCCGTCGTGCGCATGGCGTAGATCGGCAGATTTGGATCCATGTCTCGAACTTTCGTGCGAATCGCGGACATCATCGCGTCAGGATCGGAAATCGTTCGCACATACACGACCATCTCGCCAATATAGCGGCTCCCCAGATAAGGGAGATACGCCTGCGGAGGAATCTCATCCCGCAAATTGGTGTACTTGATGTCCTTCACGACTCCGATGATCTCCATGTCCAGTGGAGTTCCAGGATCGTTCCCGAAACCCACATGAAGTCCAATGGGATCACGGCCGGCACAGAATTTTTTGACGAACTTCTCATTGACCATTACGGTCGTCGGTGTCCAGCCGAAGGCGTCTGGGCCGTGCTTTACTTCGTGATTGTCGTTGGCCGTGAAATCGCGGCCTTCGAGAATCGGTACTCCAAGCGCCGCAAAGTAATTCGGCCCGATCTGGTTCATGAACGGGTCGGGGCGGTCTCCCGGCTTATCCGGGTTATAACCTTCCACCGTCATACTGCTGTCCCACTCGTTGTCTTCCAGAATCCGGTTCGAGGCAATCCCAACGGATTGCACGCCTGGAAGAGCCGCAAGCGCCGCACTTAATTGAGGGTAAAAAACTTTCATCCGTTCGACGGAATAGCCGCTGAGCGAAGGATCCATCTGAAAGCCGATAAGTTTTTGCGCTGGGAATCCGGGGCCCAGATCCCGTAGATTCCCCAGGCTACGGACAAACAGACCAGCGCCAATTAAGAGCAGAAGAGATAGCGTGACCTGAGCGACGACCAGCGATTTTCTTAGGCCCGCGTGACCGCCGCCAACGACGGCTGCGGCTTCATCCTTTAGAGTAATGGCAACATTCGGCTTGGTGGTCTGAAGGGCTGGAACCAACCCGAACAGAACCCCAGTCAGAATTGTTACGACGAAAGTGAAGAGCAGAATGCGAAGGTCGGGAGAAGTGGTTATCCGCAAGCCTGCGGAATCCGAGGGGAGATAGACTGCCATTAAAGCCTTATCTCCCCAGTAAGCGAGCGCGAGTCCCGCCAGGGCGCCAATAAACGACAGGAACAAACTCTCGACGAGCAATTGGGAGATGATCTGCCCGCGGCTCGCGCCCATGGCCAACCGAATTGCGATTTCCTTTTTTCGACCGCTGCCTCGGACGAGAAGCAAGTTTGCCAGGTTGGCACAAGCAATCAGCAGAACCAAACCAGTTGTCGCCATGAGAACCCAGAGAGGCGTGGAGAGCGATTGTCGCAGGTAAGAGCGGCCTTGCGAGCCTGGAAGCAACTGGATCCAACACTTCAGAAATTGCTCGCGGTCATAAGCGGAAGCGTGGGCGAACGCGGCCTGTTTTACTTCCATTTCGAGCATGGAGTGCATGAAAGGTTGCAGCGAGGCTTGCGCTTTTTCCCGCGTGATCCCAGGTTTCAAGCGGCCAAATGCGTTGACCCAGCGGTTGCGGCGTTCCGTCAACATGTTCTCGGGATTCCCCACCAAAACTTCCTTTTCCATCATGATGGGCACGAAGAGTTTGGGAAAACGTCCAAGTTCGACGCCGTCAAAGCCGGGCTGCAAGACGCCAACAACGGTCATCTTGTAATCATTCAGGATCAAGGTCTTACCCAAAATCGAGGGATCGCCAGAGAAACGGCTCTTCCAGTACGCATAATTCAATACGATGTAAGGGTGGCCGTCGGGTACGCGGTCATCTTCCTCGGTGAATACACGACCGAGGTAGGGCTTTAAGCCGAGGGTTGAAAAGTATGTACCAGAAACCATCTCGAGGTCCACTCGTTCGGATTGCCCGTTGAACGTGAGGCTCGCCGAAAGCGGGAAGCGGCAAAACATGTCCGTGAAGACTTCATTGTGAGCACGAAAATCGCGAAACATCGGATGGGAGACTGCGTTGCCGCCCCAATTGCTGCCGTAGTGATGCCCGCGCATCGTAAGAAGCACCAGCTCTTGCGGGTTCTGGACAGGAAGCAACCGGAGCAGAATCTGGTCCAGAAGCGAGAAGATTGCAGTATTTGCCCCAATCCCAAGGGCCAGAGTCAGAATCGCGACAATGGTGAAGCCGGGAGTTCGAGCGAGAGTTCGGAGGGAGTATTTCAGATCGCGAATGGGGCTATCGAGAAATGCTACGATCTTCATTTTACGCCTCTTAACCTTAAGCTAGTCTCAGCTGACAACGTTGAATACGGAGCACGAGGAAATTTGTTCCCAATTCATCGGACGAAGGATTGTCTGGCGCTGGCTCCAGGACCAAGGTAGAAGACGACACAGAAGGCAAGAAGTCTTGTGATTCCGTGAGACTTCTCCCATTCCTCACTATAAAGAGCCGGTGTCCACGCCGCTTTCAAGGGCAGAAGTTGTCACGATAAGCCGATAGAGACACCAAGAAAGAAGGCTTCGTAAGCCTTGCTGACTAACTTGCATGGGGTTCGAACTTAGACCGCGGTGCTGGTGGCGACCCGGGGCACAGCTTCCTCCTCCCGCTCGCGGAAATGGTTCGCGACCCGGTCAATGATCTCATTGAGCGGGGTTTGCGGACGGAAGCTGGTGATTCTTTGGAGTTTCTCGACCGAGGGAACGCGGCGCATCATATCCTCGAAGCCCGGCTCGTACGCCCGGTCATAAGGCACATATTCGATTGAAGAGGAACTTCCCGTGCGTTCTCTAACCCTTTGGGCCAGGCCTTCGATGCTGATTTCCTCGGTGTTACCGACGTTGACGACCTCTCCGACAGAGCGTTCAGTGTCCAACAAGCGAATAAGAGCTTCGACCGTGTCTCGAACGTCGCAGAAACAACGCGATTGTTTTCCATTGCCGTAAACACAGATCGGTTCATTCTCCAAGGCCTGTTTGACGAAATTCGGCAGAACCATCCCGTAGCGGCCTGTTTGCCGCGGTCCCACGGTGTTAAAAAGGCGGACGACGACGACCGGCAACTTCTTCTCTTTCCAGTAAGAGAGCGCGAGAAATTCATCAAGAGCTTTGGAAGCCGCATAACTCCAGCGGCCCTTTGTTGTGGGGCCAAGAACGAGATCAGCGTCTTCCTGAAAAGGCACGTTGGAATTCTTGCCGTACACTTCGGATGTGGAGGCGGTCAGGACGAGCTTGCGTTTCTTGCACGCCGCTTCAAGGATGCGTTGAGTACCGTTAACGTTTGTCTCGATCGTTCGAACGGGGCTTTCGACGATAAGCTTGACGCCCACGGCCGCGGCCAAATGGACGATGACATCGGCGTCATCTACCAGTTCTGCGAGGAGTTGCTGATTCTCGATGTTGTCGAGGTGATATTGCATCCGCGCCGATGACTTAAGATGGCGGATATTTTCCATGCTGCCGGTAGAAAGATTGTCGAGCAACACGACACGGTCGCCGCGATCGAGCAGGCGTTCCGCCAAATGAGAGCCGATGAAACCGGCCCCGCCGGTAATCAGATAACGCACAATCCCTCCTTACAAGGCCTGATCGTCCTCGCGATCGCGAACGGAGCTTTCGGTGACAGATGCAGGAAAATCGTCGGATTCGTGAGCAGACTCAAGCGCTTCCTGAGGGCCGTACCCATAAGAATAAGGATAGTAACGGTAGGAGTAGTAGTAGTCCGGCGCGCCCGAATCCACGGCATTAAGAACGACACCCAGAATGTGGCACTTGACGCTATTGAGCAGGTCGCGCGTGCGAGTGAAGGCTTCTTTCGGAGTCTCGCCGCTGCGCACTACGAGCAGGACGCCATCTGTCTGAACGGATAGAATGACCGCGTCCGTGGCGGCCATGACAGGAGGCGAATCGATCACGATGAACTTGTATTTCGTGCGCAATTCAGCGATGGCTTCCGTCAGCCGGGTGGAGGAGAGAAGATCGGCAGGGTTTGGAGGAAGGGGGCCAGTTGGAATTGCAACTAAATTTGGAATAGCAGGGTGAGGCACAGTGACTAGATCAAGAGTTGATACGCCGGCAAGGTAGGAACTCAGCCCAGCGTATTTGCCGTTGCCCAAATTGAGAAGCCGCCCAACTCCCGGCTTCCGCAAGTCAGCGTCAACGAGAACCGTGCTGTCGCCAAGTTGCGCCAGCGTTACAGCGAGATTTGCTGCGGCAGTCGTTTTTCCCTCGCGGGGGAGCGCGCTAGTGACCAGAATGACTTGCGGCGGACGCGACGGTTGCGAAAGCAGCAGCGACGTTCGAAGAGCACGAAAAGCTTCCGACATTTGCGATTTGGGCAGATGTTGGGCCACCAACTCGACGCGTTTTTGGTGGCCATTCGCGGATATGCCTTGAAGCAGGCGCCTGCGATTTCCGTTGCCGTTGGTTTCGCCGAATTGAGGTACGACAGCCAAGGAAGGCAGGCGCGCCAGAGTCTCGATGTCATCCGGCGTTTTCACGGTATTGTCGAGATATTCGCGAAGCAGAGCCAAGCCAATTCCCCCGACCAAACCAACAAGAAACGCCAGCGCGATATTACGAGTCTTGGCGGGGCGGGCCGGAGTGGAAGGAATCATCGCGGGATCCACGACGCGGATATTCGAGGATTGCAGGGCGGCGGAAATTCCCACTTCTTTGAGCTTGGTCATCAAGCCGTCATAGAGAGCTTTGTTTGCTTCCGCCTCTCGCTTGATGATGTTGTATTCAACGAGGCGCTCCGCCATTTGGTTGGCTTCGGCCTTTTGCTGGTCCAGCGCTTTTGTCAGCAAATCTTCGCGCTGTTTGGCTTCCCGGTATGCGCTCTCGATGCGATCGAGCGAGTTCGATTTTTCTTTTTGGAGTAGCTGGTCCGTATCATTCAACTGATCTTTCAGGCGCAATACCTTTGGAAAATTCGGGCCATACTGGCTAAGAGCCCCCTGGTAAGCCTCTTCCTGTGTCTGGCGCTGCTGGATCAATCCCTGCAATATCTTGTCATCCGACAATTCTGGGATTCCGGAAACGCCCCCCGCCTTGGCAAATTCGTAGAGCGCCTGTTTGTTCATGCGATCTTGCTGGGCATCCGTTAGGGCTTTGTTTATGTCCGCAAGGCGTTCTGTAGTGATGTTCTGCTTGTCGTCGAGCGTCCAGATCTGATTCTGCCGCTCGTATGCGATACGCTTGTCTTCGGACTGTTGGACCTTAATTTTTAGCTCATCCAACTCATCATGAAGCCAGGCAGTTGCCCGCGTCGTCTCATCGTACCGGCTGCGAATATTCTGTTCCTGGAAATTCTTGATGTGTTCATTGACGACACGCGCCGCAAATTCGGGGTCGGTGGACTCAAAGCTGACGTCCAACAACTGGCTGTTCGGCACGCGCTTTACCCCGAGGCTCCCGAGGAATGCTCCCAGTTCGGGAGGGCTCTTCTGATTCTCCAACGTGCCCGTGGCAAGCGCTTCGGAGGGCCCGTTCGAAGAAGAATTTCCTGCCTTTGCGGCTAGACCACTGCTTCGAATTGTTTGCAGGGCCAAAGTCTCCGAAGTGAGGATTTTCGACTGCGTTTCGATGTAGCCATCCTGATCCACCAGATACTCGTACGGATCAGCGCCCTGGAAGGGAAGGATGTTCGCATTGTCGCGATCTATCTCAATGCGGGCGGTAGCGATGTATACCGGCTGCATACGGAAAGTGGTGATCGCGACGATGGTGACTACGGCTACCAAAAACGACAAAATGAGCCACTGGTGTTTCCGCAGTATCAATAGATAGTCGTAGAGATGCGGTTCCCGGGGCGATAAATCCCAACCAGGAAGATGGGAAGCGGCGGGAAGAAGTTCAACGGCTCCGTTGTGGCCGTTTTCGCGCGGAACGATTTTGTTTTCGTCGGCCATTCGTTAGTGGTATGCCAACCTGTAAAGAGCTACGGCAGAACCGAGGCCAATTCCAAGCTCCAGAGACCGCAAAAGAGCTTCTTTGGACCCACTCGATGGGACATACAGAATGTCGCTGGGCTCCAGCTGGACGTCCTCGGCCTGGCGATTGAGTATCTTCTTTAGATCGAGTTCCACAGTGCGTTGCTGTCCCTGGGCATCCTTGCGGATCACGACGGCACGGTTTGTTTTCGCAGTGCGCGTAAATCCACCTGCCAGTGCTAGTATCTTCAGGACATTTAGTTGCTCGCGGTCATTGGAAAGCACGAAGCCGCCTGGCCGAGTGACCGCACCCATTACATAAACAATTCCTGCGTGTGGAACCGTAACAACATCCCCAGCCTGCAACGAAATATTGCTCTTCAGATTGCCCGCTTCCATGAGTTGATAGAGATTGACTGTAATCGTCTGCACGCCGGAAGAAGACTTTGGCGGAAGAGTTTCGCTAACGTTCGCAGGCGAGGCCGATCCAGGCGCTGGCAAGGCAGGAGGTTCTTGGTCTGAAGCCGGTTTCGAAGGGCTTGCCGGTGCCTGGGTGCCAGCCGTCGGGATGGTGTTGGACTTCCCGGCGGGGGATGGAGATTCCGTGGCTGGCGAAGATTCAGAGTCCTCAAACGTCATTTGTGGAATGGGGCGAGTGATAATCACTTCATCCCCCGCATCGCTCGCGAGTCCCCCAGCTTGCGCGAGAACTTCGAGAAGGGTGACTTGCGAGTCGGCTTGGTACACAAGGGGGTGCGCGACCGCTCCCACTACAGTGATGGGCTTACTCTTGCGTTCTTTTACGCTCACTAAGACATCCGGGTGCGTGACCAACCCATCGGCTTCCAGCACCTCAGCGATCTTCTGTTCCGTCTGAATTTCGGTGAGGCCAGCAACACGGAGCCTCACTGGAACGAGCGGAATGTTTATCGTTCCCAGTTGGCTTACCCTAACTTCACGGCTAAGTTCTTTGACGTCAAATACCTCGATGGAAAGCAGATCACCCGCGCCGATGACGTAGTCGTGCGGCTGTAGACGAGCCTCGGCGGAAAGCTCGCGAATGCGATCATTAGTCTGTTGCGGCGTCTCAAGAACGGCCTGCGCGCGGCTAGGCGGCGCCAGAACCACGTGACCGAGGAGAGTGAAGGAGACGACACACAGGATCTCCGCACCCAGTCTCGCTGGCTGCATAAGAACAGATGACCCCCAATTGATTATACAGATAGAAGCGCAAAGTCCATCACTGATTTACTGGAGCGTGCGGCGCGGGATGCCTGAGGCCGCGTCGAACCGTCGAAGAATCGATGTCTGATGTGGCCAAGAGTGCCATCAGAAAGAAAAGCAGGGCGTTGGCAGGAATATGTAGATTGAAGTCAACCAGGCTGTGCGTTAGGAAACCGAAACACGCCACGAGGCCAGAAAGCCGCAAGCTCGAGGGAAATGTTCCCGGAGAACGCGAGAGCCGCTGGAGCGATTCAAATATCAGAATACCTAGAAACCAGGCGCAGCATAGTCCACCGACCATTCCTGTATCCGCTAGCGCTTCGAGATAATCGTTGTGCGCGTGGTTGACGAACTTGCCGTCGTACAGAGATTCGTAGTGAGGAAAAACCACGGGCAGAGTACCCAGACCTGTGCCAATCCAAGGGTGGTCCAAGAATATGTGCCATGCATCCGTCCGCATGGATGCCCGTTTTCCCGCGGTCACCTCGAGAGATTGCAATGAAGAGAACCGATTGACAAGTTGCTGCACCCCCAGCCAGGAGACCATAAGAAACGAGAGGAGAAGAATAGCGGCTGCAGAGAGCAAGTGTTTCCCGGAAGCACGCCGGAGAACCAACCAGAGAGCGATAACGCCGAGCTCCACGCCAAAACTTACGATGCCACCGCGAGAAGCGGCGAGGAACAGGGCGCCGATCGGCACAAGCGCAAACAGGGTCACAAGAACCCAACGCTCCCGGCGAACTTTGGCGAGAACCAAGGGAACTAGCGACATGGGGATGACCAGCTCCGCAAAGCCAGCGAAGTGGTTGCGATTTACATATGGCCCGAACGGGATTCCTCCATAACGCATTTCGCGGAACCAATAGAGCTTTCCGTTAAAAGTCAGATGCTGGAGGATGCCGAATAGAGCCACAAGGAACCCAAAGCTCATCACGAACCAAATAAATCCGCGCCATTCGTCGAGCGAACGAAACACCTGAGCCGCAAGGAAGAGCAGGAGAATGTCGGTCAAAAGAAGTAGCAGTTCGATTCGCGTGGCGTAAGAAGACGAGGTTAGATGAAAGCTCCACTGTGCTAGCGCAAGGAGGAACAGGGCAAGTAGGGGCAATAACAGTCGCGGGAAAAAGATCTGCGATTCGCCCACAAAATAATTCCGCACCGCCCAAACCAGGAAAAGCAGGATTGTCCCGATCTCCAGCGCGGCGCGGGACCATTCTTCCACCGCGCCATGTGATGCAACGCCAAAGACGATCAGCGCGCAAATCCCAAAGCGCAGAATTTTCATGGATGAATATTCTCCCCAGTCTCCGGAAAGAGGGTCACATCATCAATCCATGCGGAGCCGGAGATCTTGTTGTCGAATCCAGAGCTCGGCTGGCGGGAAATGCATATCTGAAGGCCGTTCACGTCGCTCGCGGACTTCCACTGCAGTTCGACATTGGTCCAAGGGTTTGTTCCGTGTATCTCATTCGTCCAAACCACGGGATACGCCGCTCTTCCAAGTGGGGTGAGGCCAAACCGCACGCCTTGATCCGTTGTCAGTGAGTCGGTGCGAACCCAGCCGGAAAAACGATAGGAGCTGTCTGGATGTACCGCAACAAGTTCGCAGAGGTTTTCAAGATCGGCGTTGTAATTTCCATTGAATGTTAGGCGCAGCGAGCGTTTTCCGGAATGTTTCACGCTAGTATCCAGATTGAGTTGACCGCCGGGGAACGCATAGGGAAATCGCCAGGCAAACCCGCCACCGGAAATGTCAGTCTCGAATCCACCGTCCCAGATAAGAGAGCCACGCGGACCTGGAGCCGTAGATATGCCAGCGAAACCGAGAGATTGATTCCAAATTCGCCCAGCTTCAGAGATTTTCCGTTCCTGGACCAATTCGCCGATGAGTTCGAACGAATCACTCAAAACAAACCGCGGGTGAATATCAGCAAGTTTGTCCCAGACTTGAAGAGCTCGGTCGGTCTCTCTCTGGTCGCTGAGCGAATTAATGATGTGCAGATACGCGGTCGTAGAGGACGGCACCACGCGGTCCAAGGCGGCGCCGAAGTCCGGGATTAATCGTCTCGCCAAAGCCAAGGCCGCAGGGGCGCGTTTTGGGTCGACTGCAACAGCATTCTTGATCTGTGCAAACGCCGCATCGAGCGTGCCTTGACGCAAAAGGAAATTTCCGTAGCGCCAGGAGACTTCAGGCGATAGTGGATAAGCTTGCTTTGCTGCTAAAAACGCCTTCTCGGCATCGTTGATTTGCCCCTCGGATTCGAGAGCGGCGGCTAGATCCATCCAAATATCGGGCGAATGGGGATTCAGAGAAGCTGCCTTCTTGTAGTCCTGAATCGCGCGCTTGGTATCTGGATTTTCCAGGTTGTATTGCCAGTAGCGACCCAATAGATACCAGTTGGTGGCGTTGTCAGGTTCAAGCCTGGAAGCGCCCGCCAGGCCGGAAAGAGTGTTCGACCCCAAGTCGTGCGCAGCCAGAGCGTATCGCACGCCGGAATAGAAGTAGTAAGCAGCCAAGACCAGCGCAAACAGAACAAGGAGGCCACGCGCCGCGGCGCTAGAGAGCCTAAGTATCATCCTGCGATACTCTGCATAGGCGGGCGGTCAGATGCAAGGTGAAAGTCGGCAGCTGGAGCGCGGACTCGCTCGAATGGTGCCGGATGAGGATTACTTGCCGATGGACGCGGAAAGAGTTTCGTCGGCCCGGCCACGCCTTCGAACATCGATCCCCAGCCGCTTGATCTTTTGATTGAGCGTAGAAAGCGGAATCAAGAAGCGCTCGGAAGCTTCTGTCTGGTTCCAACCGGTGCGTTCAAGCATGTCAATAATTATGCGGCGTTCGATCTCATCCATGATTTGAAACAAAGAGGGTTGGGGATGATCGGCGGCGGAGCGTGAGCCGGGCTCGCCGGGGAGAGACGGCAAGAACTCAGAAAGCTGCAGACGAACGCCACGGACAATTTCCTTGCTGCGAATAGTCTCGGGCAGCAGGTCCACGTCTACCCGTTCACTGGTTGACAAAACGACAGCACGCTCGACAACATTTTCCAGTTCGCGCACGTTGCCGGGCCAGTCATAATCCATGAGCAGCTTCATGGCCGCAGCAGTGAACATACGCAAAGGCTTCGCATTTTCCACGCAGTAGCGTTCCAGAAAATGGGCCAGGAGGGCGGGAACGTCCTCACGCCTATCGCGCAATGGCGGAAGCTGGAGATGAATCACGTTCAAGCGGTGATATAGATCCTCGCGGAAGCGTCCCTCGCGGACCAGCATCATCAGCTCCACATTGGAGGCGGCCACGATACGCACGTCCACTTTGATTTGTTCGGTGCCCCCGAGACGCATGAATTCCCGCTCCTGGATCACGCGCAGCAGCTTGGCCTGCGTTTCGGGGCTAATGGTTGCGATTTCATCGAAGAAGATCGTGCCTTGGTCAGCGACTTCGAATAGACCCTTTTTGGAAGCCACTGCGCTGGTGAAAGCGCCCTTCACGTGCCCGAACAGCTGAGACTCGAGCAAATCGACCGGAATCGATCCGGTATTGACGGGGACAAAGGCTTTATCCGCGCGTGGTGAAGCAGAGTGAATGGCTTTGGCGATGAGTTCCTTGCCTGTGCCGCTTTCACCGCTAATCAACACCGTGGAGCGAGACGGCGCGACCTGTGCGACAAGATCCAGCAGCGAGAGCATTTTTTCGCTCTTGCCGATGATATTCGGGAAATTGAATCGCTGTTTCAGCGCTCGCTTAAGATGTACGTTTTCTTCGCGGAGCCTGCGAGATTCCACGGCTTGCGCGACTTGAGCCAGCAGCTCGTCGTTCGACCACGGCTTCGTAATGTAATCCAGCGCGCCGCCCTTGAATGCTGCGCGCGCCATATCAATCGAGCCATAGGCAGTGATGAGAACCACGGAAAGCTCGGGATCCCGCCTTCGAATTTCCCGGAGAAGCTCTAGGCCATTGCGATCGGGCAAACTCACGTCTAAAAGCAAAAGATCATAGGGATGCTCTTCGAGCTTCGCGAGCCCGGACGCGCCAGTCTCCGCACTGACTACTCCGTAGCCCTCGCTCGTGAGCAGCAGCTCAAGGCCTTCGCGAATTTCGGACTCGTCATCGACAACAAGAATGGAGCCTTTAGGCATGAATCGATTTCCTTATCGCGGGGAGTTCAAGGTGAAACGAAGTGCCTTTTCCCGGAGTCGAACGGACGTCAATCTTTCCGGAGTGCTCCTTGATAATCCCGTAGCTGATGGAAAGGCCCAACCCTGTTCCGCGGCCATTCGCCTTCGTGGTGAAGAAGGGATCAAAGATGCGATTGATATGCTCGCGAGAAATTCCGGCGCCGGTATCCGCAACCTCAATTTCGACGCTTCCATTATGAGCTCCGGTGCGAACCTCCAGCAAGCCGCCCCCAGGCATCGCATCGCGGGCGTTTAAAAAAAGATTGAGAAAAACCTGCTGCAACTTATTCGCTGAGCCTCGAACGGGGGGTAATGTCTCACCAAAGTGTCTAACGACTTGTATCTGCGAAGTCTTCAGAGGGTGGGAAACAAGAGACAGAGTCTCCTCTACAACCCGATTCACATCAATATCGGCGGCCTCGGCTGCTCCCGTACGCGAAAAATTCAGCAGATTGTTGACGATTTCGCTCGCTCGAAACGTCTGCTTGACGATTTTCTCGATAATGGACTGCCGCGGATCGCCGTCCGGCATCTGCTTTGCGAGCATCTGAATGTAGTTGGAAATGACGGCTAGCGGCGTATTGACCTCGTGCGCGACTCCCGCCGCAAGCAAGCCCAAGGAAGTCAGCTTCTCCGTTTGGGACATTTGCTCAGCCATTCGCTCGCGTTGCGTGACATCATCAAACAGTAGCAGACGGCCAATGCGCTCCCCGGTCTTGCTCACCAACGGTGTGATGGAAACATTCAGAGTCAGCGACCTTCCGTGATGTTGCAGCCGGTGTTTGTATATTCCTGTAATCTGTTCCTCGCCGCCTCGCGCCTCAATCTCAGAGGCAAGTTCTTCTGGCAACAAGGATTCCAGCGAGCGCCCCAGGGCGTCCTGACGGGCCACGCCGAAAAGCTGTTCCATGCGTGTGTTCCAGGATTCGACCAGGCCTTCCAGGTCCACCGCGAGTACGCCAACATTCAGCGATTCGACAATATTTTCGCTAAAGTCTTTGAGCCTAACGATCTCCAACGCTTTCTGTTCCAGCGAGTTATAAAGTTGGGCATTGTCCAACGCCACCGCGACGTAACCGGCGATGGTCTCAACCAATTCGACGTCATCACTCGAAAGGTAATCGCCATCAACCGTCTTCCCGAGCCCCAGAAAGGCGACGGTGTGCTCACGAATGCGGCAGGGAACAAAATAATTTAAATCCAACAGCTGAAGGGTCTCGCGCACGGGTTCGCTGACGTTTCGCGTCGCCCGAGGCGACTCAAAAAACAGCGGTCCGCGCGCGGACTCGTGCTGGGCCTGATCGAGGAAACCGAGATCGAGAGGTTCCGCGAGACGCACGCCCATGGAACGCGCGAGCCGGAACTTGCCGGCCCTCGTAACGTCCTCAACGAAAATCGCCAGGCGGTCCACCAAGAGAGTTTGCGAGACTCGATCCATCACGGAACCTAGCATGGGTTCCAGCCGGACTTCATTCGTCAGCGTGCGGCCAAATTCAATCAGCGTCCGGCGGTAGTCCAGGCGGTCGCGATAAAAGAAGCGATCCAAGCGCGCTTGAATCCAGTCACGGAAAGGTTGGAAGAGAAAGGCCGCGATGACGATGGCAATGATGCCGCCGACAGGACCGGTAGCCTGAGCATGAAAGACTTGTGCAATCAACGCGACAAAGAAAAAGTAAACCGTTGCGACGGCGGCCGTGGCAGCGGTGTACGCTAAGCCGCGCTTGAAAATAATGTCCACATCCATCAGGCGGTATCGAATGATGGCGTAGCCAAAGCACAGCGGAATGAACACCAGACTTACTGTAGAGAACTTCATCCAGGGCTGAGTGGATGCATTCAGCGCGTACGGGACTATGTAAAGGGCCGCAAAGGGCACGGTGCCAATGAACGTCCCGGCGGTGAGCCACTTTAATTGCTGGCGAAGGACGCCAGCAGGAGCCGCGCGATAATTCCTATATAAAACGATTCCTGCGGCGAGAAGGCAGGCGCCGAGATAACTGTAAGCGATGCGGTCCAACAGCACACGTGACCCGAGCCAGGGAACGAACCCCAGAGCACCGAGCGCGGTGCTGACGTGAACGAAGAGAATTGCGAGTGGTGGAACGTAGACGAGTCCGAGCTTCGGCAACGAGCTTCGGCGGCCCTGGGCATGCTCCGGAAACTCTAGTGCGAAGTGCAGCAAAAGCGCGGGCATCAGCAGCTGGGCGACGATTTTGATCCAGTACACCTCATAGTCAAATGCATCAAGCTTCCCGCTGTAGTGGAATGAATAAAAAATGAACGATACCAGGCAAAAAACGTAGAAATGCACGGCGCGCGGAGCGTTCCAGCGGCGAGCAAAAATAAACAACCCAATGAACAAATAAATCAGGCCAATAGCACGTTCATAATTTTCGATCGAGGTGGGCTTTTCCGCAGGCGCGGTTACCAGGGGCGCATCAAATTCCTCGCCATTTCGCGAGAGCTTATAAGTGACTTGGCTCCAAAGACCAGCGCGCCACAGACGTTTCGTAATCTGAACTTGCCTGGTGATGGGCGTTCCGTTGATCGCCAGCAGGTGGTCGCCTTGATGGATGCCGGCATGCGAAGCCGGAGAATTCGGAGCGATCTGTTGTGCCTGGACTCCTTGGGACGAATCCAGCCAGACTACTCCGTCGTCAGGAGACTCAAATTGCGTCCGCTGGACAAAGTTCAGCCAGGCGAAAACGATTGCGGCGAGGGTCGCGAGCGCAAGAACAACCGCCCCGAGGCTGACTTTAAGGTTTTGCTTCATCGAAGGCCCTGGCAGGAAGACACCCTACCACAGAAATTCAGGTGCAAGCCAATGTCCATTCTTTGGTAGGCCGGACTGACAGTAAGTATATTACAATTCAATCGCTTACAGCTACAGGCAGCAACCACAAGGTCTAGAATCCACTTTCTGGGAGGGCACATACAGCTTTCAAAAGGTACGAAATCGCTCTAAAACTGAAGACTCAACCCGCCTCGGAAGGTCCGGAACGCGGGCATGAGCATAACTCGACCGTCTTGAGTGTTAAGCGCTAAATACCCTTGGGCAAACAAGTTATCGCATTCCGCGTTTGCTTCCCAACGGCCAGGGCCAAACTTTGGTAAGCGTTGGTGGACTCCAAAATGAAAGTAAGGGGTCATATCAAACAGCGTGTCGCCAAACCCGTCCACTCGCGTAACCGTTGCGCCCCCCACCCACTGGTAGCCCACAGAAAATTTCGTGCCCAAGCGGCTCACGCGATCGCTAACCTTCACGCCAGCGGATTGCCTACCGGCCGTACGCAACATATCGCGAAGCGGTGCGGAAATGACCGTGTCCGAGGGCGCCAAAGCCCCCGCAAAAGCATAAACCGCCGTCAACGCGATATCGTCGCTGATCATTTCACGATAAGCCGCGCGAGTGCCCCAACTGCTTGAAGAGCCGCCGTCGTAAGAAAACCCATTCGAATAGGCGTCTTGAAAAAAGTCGGCTATCGGCAGGGTTGTACCGCGGCCGAATACCGCAACGTGGCTATTGTCGTCATGAAACGCCGCCACCTGAATTTTCCCGCGGTTTCCGATCTTTCGTTCAGCGGCGAGCTCCTCATGAAACCCGCTTTCGAGAACTGGGCGGTTTTCTCTCCACATAAGAACCGGAAAAGCATCCATTTCGTTCAACGCCCCGGCCAAGTCACTCCCTGGCTCGCCACCCGCCGTTTCGAGAGGCTCTGGACCGGAAGGCATCGAAGCAAAAATGACGGATGCACGCCACGTGTCTGAAATTTGTGCATCAAGACGCATTCTCGGCCGCAAGGAGGAAGCGGCATGTCCCACGCCCACGAGAACATACTCGCCGCCGTAAGCCAGAACAGCGCGATTGCCGAACGCGATCGAGCCCCCTTGGTCCAAGCGCATTCCTCGAAATGTCGGACCCGTTTCCCCGAACTTTGACTCCCGCATCACTAACGCCGTGTGCGGGCCTGAGCTCAAGGAACCCTTTGGGAGCCAAATCGTGGCAACGCCCCCGGCGGGCGACTGCGCATCATCACTCATCAAGCCAGCCAGAAGAAGTTTGCTGTTGCCGGGCAATTGCAGGCCATACGCAAAAGCGGTGGAAGGGCTGGCAGGCAAGTTTGAAACCGATCCCGGCTTCCGCGCTCCGTCGGTAAACTCGAGCCGCCCTCGCGCCCGCTCGGATGGTGCAGGATCTGAATCCAGATTGATCGCATTTAGCGGATCCTCTTCCACCCATTCCAGCACCGGCCGGACCGAACTGGCCGAACGAAGCACCCACTTCCAATCATCCGCTTCGCTGGGAGCAGAAGAAGGTGCGCGGCGCAACTGTTCGAGTGAGGCGAAGAGCGACTCCAGTTGGATGCGGACAATCGTCGTTAGACTGGCGCTGACTCGAACGTGCTTTTCCAGGGTGGGAAGATACCCCGCGAGAGTCACTCGAACTGTATAGAAGCCGGGAGTGAGCCGCTCACTGCGGAAGACACCCTTTGTGTTGGTGAAAAGATCGAGCGGAACGGCGGCGGCCGTGGCCTCTGAAATAAGCTGCACGGTTGCGCCCATTTGCGGCGTCCCGAGATTGTCGCGTACAACTCCCGTCAGGTTGCCGGGAGAGACCTTCAATTGGGCGCGCGCCGGCCCAGCCGCGCATAGCGCGCAAGCTGCGGTCAGCACGAGTGCCCCCCAGGCTCGGACCTGCGCCTTCATCGCCGCCAACTACCTCCCTGGTGCCGCGTTGGATGCAGCCTTCGTAGGCTCAGGAACACCCTTCACGGTGAAATCCGCTGTCTTGGAAATAGACTGATTGGCAATGGCATCCGTGGCGTTGATCTCCAGCGTGTACTTGCCGGGCGTGAGAGTTGAAAGCGGCAGCCACCGTTCTATGGTCACCTGATCGCCGGTCTGCTTCATCTCCGCGGAAGTCTCCTTGAATTGCATCACTTGTTCGGAGCCCTTCTTTACGGTGTACAAAAAGGTCGCGTTCGATTTGTGAGTTTTCTCGTCCGGCTTAAGGTTATAAACCTGGAGGTAGATTCCCAAGCGCCCGCTTGAATCGAAATCGCTTTGCAAGCGTGGCCGAACCTTTGTGGAACCCAGCACGAACTGTCCCGCACCGATCTGGTTTGCCGGAACGTGCTGAAGTTCATCCGCGAGAATCAGCGTGCTTGCATCAAGTTTGTCATCACTATAACGAGGAACTGCCAGCCGCGTATTTACCACTCCCACGTTTCCGCTCTGCACGTCCTTGATCACGATATCCAGCCGGTACAGGCCGGGGCGCAACGGCACCGCTTTCTGATAAATCGATTGCAGCCTCATCGATTGCTGAAACAGCGAGTCCGGAAAATCTCTTGAGACAGGATCCTCGAACGTCTGCACCACGCGGCCGGTCAGCGTGCTGATACGGCCAAAAATATTCATAGTGGCGGAATGCACTCCATCTTTCGCCTGGAAAGTGAGCTGGCCGTTCGGCACTTGAATCGTAATAGGTACGAGAACTGTATCGTCCGTCACTTTCATGAAATCCGTGCGCCACATAAAGCGCAATTGATCGCGAACGATTCGCGCCGTGACGATTGCCTCGAGATCTTTGAACTTCACCTCAGGTGCTTTTTGCACTTTGGCGTAGAGATCAAGTCGGTTGAATTCATCCATGCTCGCCGGAGTTCCACCCATGGCAGTCGGCAGGTTGGTGCCGTCCGAGCGAGTGAAACGATCCGTCTTCGAAGCGAGACCCATGGACTCGAGCAAGCTCAAGCCCGCCCCAGGAACGTGAAGCAGGGCATCCTTTTCCGACGGATCCATGGTCATGTGATATTCGCCGGAGCCGGTGGTGTCCACAAATTCAAGCTCGATGTTCTCGCCAATGCCAGGCAAATAGCGCCAGCGCCACGTCTCCCAAGGGTACGTCGTGGTGGAACCTCCGCCGTCTTCCATCGGGCGATCCCAAGTGCCGCCCATCGGGTGTGAATCGATTTCGTCTGGCGGGCCCCACATGATGTACATGCGGCCGCGGTCCGTTTTCCAGCCAGGAATGCCGGAAGAGTAGTGTTCGTTGGCGTAAGCGATCCTGCGGTAGTGCTCTTCTTTAAAATCGTTTTCCGGCAGGTCTGGATTGCTGCTTCGTCGCAACCAAAATTGCTCGATGAACTGTTCCCGTTCTTCGTTCGTGTCTAGCTGCAGAAAAGCATTTCGTTCCTCGGGCGTAATGATGTAAAGGACGTCTTCATCCAGCCATTGCCGGTACTGGAGGTCGAGTTCCTTCAACGTCTTTTTGGCTTTCTTTTTCTGTTCTCTGCGCTGTTCTTTGCTGAGGGGTTGGAGCGGAGGATTATTGGGATCCTGTGCGTCCTGGGCGGAAAGCGCCGGAACGAGCAAAGCGAAAGAAAATGCGGCAGCAATCAGGGCACGCGAAACCCGTGGCATGAGCACACCTCAAATCCTAGGACCAATGGATTCTACGCTTTGACAACCAGCACGTCAATCGCGGAATCTCCTGCATTTTGAGAGACTTGCCCCCGATTCTCATTAGAATTCCGAAGGTAGCCGAAGGGTTGCCTGACAGTTTTTGACCTGAACCAATGGACAGGTCTTGCGCCTATTATGGGGGATTAATCCTAAAGCCTGTACGGAAGTTTCTTTGGACCCTGGGGAGCTCGAAACAAGGGTCACATGGAGGCGACCGGGAAACCTATTGCACGCGCTGGGCGTGTTCCTCCGATCCGACAAGCGTGTCAAATATGGCCAATACGTGTCTCCGGTATTCGACCATTCTTGTAAACAGGTCGCGCAGGCCCGGCTCGCGTTCTGCTTCGCGATGCCACTTCGCCAGAACCAAAGCGGGCACCTCGATGTCTCTTCGCAGCTTTTCCGCCGAGTGGCCGCGCAAGAACAATCCATAGAAAAACGCGGCCTCACGCTGGGGGAAGTCGAAATCGTGAGCGGCTTCCGTGGAAACGATTTGTGGCGAAGTGGCCATGGAGAAAAGGGCAGTTTACCGAAAAGATTTTTCGCGTCAAGTAGTACGCCAGGCGAGTTGCCTCTACTCGTGCAACCTCCGCTCCAGGATGGCCGTGCTACGACTTCGAAACCTGGCCAACCCTGGGGGTTGCCAGCGTTTTCCAACCGCCGTACGATGCTTCTAGACATGGCTGGGTTACACAATTCGATGGCTGGCAAGGCTTTTGGCCGTTTTGCCAGATTTAGCTTGCTCAATGGGCTGCGTTCGCTTGAGGTTGACCGGGAAGAGTTTCGCCGCCACTTGCGCAAAAAGCATGGACTGGACGTGCCCGATTTTCGCCATATGCATCGAGTGCCTTTGTCCCGGCTTGATTCCATAGCCAAGCGCTTGATCCGGGACACTGAGCGCCTCGCTTTGGTTGAAGGCGCGGGCTTTGGCCTCGGCGGCATGATTACGATCATTCCTGACGCCGGACTCCTGACTATGCTCACCCTGCGCCTGATTCAAAAGCTCTGCCTGCTCTATGGATTCGAACATACAGAACGAAGCGACAGCCTCGAGCTCTGGATGGCTGCGGCAACCGCCATGGGTGTGGACTACGGAAAAGATCTAGCGGAAAAGCAAATCCTGGAAAGACTGGCGCCGCGGATCGCTGAACGCCTTGCTGTAAAAATCGGCCAGGAAACAGCGGAAAGATGGGTGGGCCGTCTCATCCCTTTGGCTAGCTCCGCATTTGCTGGAGGATTGAATTTTGCCTTTGTTCGGGCTTGGGGCAGACGAGTTCAGCGAGGGCTGCGGGAGCGCCATGCGGCCGCCCAAGCCGCAAACATACCGCCTTCGCGCGCGGCATATGCCAGGCCTGATGCTGTGCTTGCCTAGCTTGAGCGAGAATTTTTCTCCAGCCAGATACGATTCGCCCAATGTTTGAAAACGCCATTCGAAAGAAGATCGCGGCTTGCGGATCGCCTGCAGTGAACTGCATCCCGCGGTTGGGTCTTTCGCCGAGTCCTGCCTGGTGCTTCCTAGTTCTTTTTGTGATGACCATCATTTTGTTCCCCCGAGTGACCTGCGCACAGGACCAAGACGAAGTAAAGGGAATGCCCGCGGAATCGGTAGACGCGAAAGCAATCCAGGCGCAGATTGCGCTCGTTCGCAAGCTGGAGGCTTCACTTCCTGATCTAGGGGCAATCTACTACTTCCTCGCAGCCGCAACAGAGCAATTGCACGATTCAACCGGAGCCCTCGATCTGTTGAAGAAGTGTCTGGCGTTGCAGGAAGGCTTCGATCCCTCGGCCGACCCCGCCTTTCTGGAATTCGAAGGATCGCAAGAGTTCCAGACCATGATCGAAAAGGTTCATCGTGAGTACCCGCCTGCTTATGCGGCGCGCCTGGCGTTTCGAGCCGAGGAAAAAGATATTATCCCTGAGGGCCTCGAGTACGACGCGCCACGGGACGTCTTTTATCTCAGTAGCCTCAACCGTCGAAAGATCGTGGAGATTGGCCGGGACGGAACTGTCTCGGATTTTGTACCGGAAAACCGCTATGGTCTCTTGCCAGTCCTGGGCATTCGCGTTGATCTGCGTGACGATACGATTTGGGCGGATTCTTTTTCGGATCGTGGCCAGAGCGAGCTGCTTCATTTTGACGGAAGCGGGAAATTGCTTGGGAGATACGGACCACAAGGAACTGCAAAACACGGCTTCAACGATTTGGTCGTTCTCAAAAAAGGCGAAGTGCTCACGACGGATAGCCTCGCGAATCAGGTTCTGGAATTTAGCCCGGGCACACACACATTCAAAGAGCTAGCCGTACACCGTCCGCTCTTTTATCCCAATGGCATCGCTGTGAGCGGCGATGAACTCTCTGTTTACGTTGCTGACAGCCTGGGCGTAATTCGAATCGACCTTACATCCGGAAAGAGCGCCGACGTTGATCCCGGTCCACGTAGCACGCTTGCGGGGATCGATGGACTCTATTGGTACAAAGGAAGTCTCATTGGCGTTCAAAATGGCATTGGCGCGCCCCGCATCGCACTCTTCCGGTTCTCCGCCGATGGTCTCCACATCGTTCGCACCACCGTTCTTGAAAACAGAAGCCGCTTCACCATGTCGCCGACGACCGGAGCTATCCGCGGTTCGGATTTCTACTTCATCGCAAACAGTCCCGTGGATGATCTGAACGACAACAAGGTGATGGACACGACGAGGCTCGAGCCTGTGAGGATCGGGGTCATCCACTTGCCATAACAGGCAGTTTCCTGCCTTGGCGTGCTGAAAGAGTGGAACTTCGCGAATTTGCGTCGTAAAGTTAAGCGGGCGGAACAAAGCGATATGCTGCCCGAACCGTGTTGCCGGGGAGGACTAACCATGAGGAACGCAAAAGGACTTTTTTGTGCAATCACCCTTGTGTCCTGCGCCATTGCCCTTGCTCTGCTTCCGCTCCGCACAACTGAAGCCTCCGGGGCATCGCTGCCTCAGGAGTCCGGCGCGGATTCCGTTCCCGCGTACCACGCTTCTCCGCCAAGAGGCTCGCTGCCGGAGACGCTGAATCCCGACCAATTTACCGAACCCTTGGTTCAGAACGGGTATCGGCTGGCGGCCAAGGTTAAGAAGGTCTTGTATCAGGAGCCGTGCTACTGCCATTGCGACCGCTCAGCAGGCCACACTAGCTTGCTGGACTGTTTCGCCGACAAACACGGCTCTGAATGTGGGACTTGTTTGCGCGAGGCGTTTTACGTTTACGAAGAGACCCACAAGGGCATGACCCCTTCGCAGATTCGAGCGGGCATTGAGAAAGGCGACTGGCAGAAACTCGATCTGACGAAATTCACTGCGCCGCCAGAAAAGAAGTAATTTGGGCAATCAGGTTTTGCCGATTCCGTGATTTTGTTCCCTTGCGGGGGCGAACCAGCTGCCCGGGGTCGGGTTTCTTCAGTAGCTCACTTGGTACATGCCTTTGCTTCCGGTAAGTCTCACGAACCGGGCCGGCGGAACGGCTTTGCAGCCGGAAGCGGGAGTGGGCTCCACGTCAAACCAGTTTTTCCCATCGAGAGAAATTTGTATTTTCCCGTCCGAGCTGCCTTCGAACCAGCAGACCGTAAGCGTTTTTGGATAGCCGAGGTCCGCGCTCGAGATCCCCACGCGCAGAGCCGCGCCGCGTCCGGACTGTTCCGAACGCGCTACGACAACCGCACCGTCCTCATTTACGGTTGCCGTTTGGCCAGTTTTACGATCGGTCAGGCTGATGGAATTCGTGCCCGCCGCTGTTGTCTCGGCCGAAGGAGACCCGGCCACTGCGTGGGGACGAGCATGTCCACCAGCCGCGGGTTTCGTCATCGCCAGCGGATTATCAAGGAATTTGATCGAAACAATCGGGTGAAGCTCTAGGTTGTTGGGTGCGCGGCTAACCTGTCCGTGCGGGGGATCGTAAAACGTAACGCCAATGATCTCCACACGCGCGCCGCCGGCGTCATTCCAGCCTCCGGTAAGATCGGCATTGGGAAATGCTTCATTCAGCTGCTGACGAGCCGTGGCGATTCCCATGGGCGGGTTCCCCGCAATCTGCACGAAGGGCGATTGCGTCCCAAAATCGTCGTGTGAGCCGGACAAGCAATTTGGGTCTGGGATTTCCCCGATCAGGCTGTGCCCCGTGGGTTTCCCGCCGGCTGGCGTGAACTGCAGAGTGTCATCCGTGAGGACCAGGTGATAGTCGGAATCCGCTTCTAGCTTCCATTGAATCAGCCGGGCCTGCAATTGGACCACGCTTGTTTCTTGCGGGACGATACGTGTCGTATTGTCAGCAGGCAGTTTCGGCTCCTTGCGCTGAATCAGCGCCGCAAGCGTCTCGTTCACGACATTGCTGAACTTAACTTGGTCCGCCGAAGCATCTGTGCCGTCCTTGACGGCCCAGCGTTCTTCTCCGCCACATTGCGCCGCACCGCTGTACGCCCAGAATAGCGACAGCGCTGCCAAGAGCATCAGTTTCCGCATGGGTCAGTCCCTCCATTCGAAGTTTTGGCTGGTCCCAGGAGTGGTCTTAGTCTAGTTGTGTCGGCCGGCCACGATCCGTTACAGCCACTGGGCACGACTCAAGCCGGGGTTGGCATATCCTGAAGGGATTTGTACCGTTCGAACGCTTCGTGTGGTGCGACTGAAATTCGAACAAATCGCGGTTCAGGCCGCGCGGCGGACTTCGCTCATCAACTGGTGCACGTTACCTTCACTGTCGCGAAACGCCGTCATCCATAAGTCATGGTCTGGCATCGGAGTAATCAGGCGCGGCGGCGAAATGATCGCCGCTCCTTTTTCGACGAGCCTGCGGTGTCCAGCCTCGATATCGGCGACACGAAAATACAGAATGGAACTGGGGTGGTCGTACTCCGGAGAAGATGCTGTACCAAGCATCAGCCGCACGCCCCCGCAATCGAAGAAGGCCATTCCCGGTACGCCAAACAGGAACCGCAGCCCCAGGACGTCGCGGTAAAAAGTCGTGGCGCGTTCCACGTTCTTCACGATTATGGAAATCTGCCCGATATTCTGAATGGCCAACCCGGCTGCCGCTGCGCTCATTTGTCTTTACCTCCGCCTTGGAGTTAGTTAGCATAGCTAAGTATATTTCATGATGCGTGTCAAGCACAAAAATGACGTTGCTGCCCCGGAGCCGTCCAACGCAGCCGCCGCCTTTGACGCACCCATCCTGGAACTCGCGGATCATCTCCACTCCGCGGCCATCCATCTCCTTCGCCGCCTGCGCGTGCGCGATCGCGAGTCCGGTATCGGCCCAGCGCAGTTGTCCGCTTTGTCCGTACTCGTATTCGGAGGGCCTCGCTCGCTTAGCGAATTGGCGGAGGCCGAACAGGTTCGCCTGCCTACAATGTCCCGCATCGTAAGCGGGCTGCAACGAGCGGGGCTCGTTCGCCGCCGTCCCACGAAAGACAAGCGCCGCCTTCGGCTTGAGGCTACGTCAAAAGGCACGCATATTTTGTGGA
Source organism: Candidatus Acidiferrum sp. (assembly GCA_035279745.1). Lineage (GTDB taxonomy): Bacteria > Acidobacteriota > Terriglobia > Acidiferrales > UBA7541 > Acidiferrum. Next base: position 74,517 of record DATEHE010000028.1, read on the forward strand.
AAGGCCGAGAGAGGCGGGTGCAATCCCTCGCGAACGCGCTCGAATCCCTGCCGGAGAGTGAAAGCCGGCAACTCGCTGCCGCCGTCCCGCTGCTTCAGCAAATCATTCGAAAGCTTTGAACACCTGAGAAATGGACTGCGCTCGCTTCGGATCGGGAATTCTTCTGGACGCGATTATTTGACGTAAGCTACGCCATACCGGAAAGTTTTGGCCCCTATAAGCTCCTCAACGCGCATGATTTGTGCTGTTACAAATAGGGCCGGCTCGCCCGGCGAGAATGGCGCAGCAATTTCAATTCTTGCGCCCACCGCGTATTGTCTTCGACTGTGAAAACAGAGGCCGCCCTTCGAAACGTTTTCGCATTCGACGATGTCGTCGGACTGGGTAGAGTCCCGGATGCACGCGCTGAAACTGACTCGAACACGTGTGTGTTTCCGGCGGTTGATTCGGCGGCCATTTGCATCAACGGGTTGTGGCGATTTTTGCGAACCCGATAGCGCGTCGTGGCGACGCGGGGAATTGGCCCCGGCCGAATCTTCCGCACGCACAACCTCGCCGCGGTTCTCGGTCTGCCTCGATGACTCACGCGTCGAAGTTTGTACTGCCGCAGTCGGGAGGGTTTCGAGCGCCGTGGTTGAATATGCGGAAAAAGCGGGATCCGTACCGGACCCCAGGCTCGCCTGCCCGGAATAGCCCGAGCTCGCGTCTGGCGGTGTTCCTTCAAACCAGGAAGCCCTCTCACTGGGACCCAAAGACGATACTGGTTCAAGAGTGTTCGTAGGCGATGGCGCACGCGGGGAGACTAATGGCTCTGCCGGGACACTGGAATCTGCACGGCGCAAATCGTCTCTGCTGAGGTCCTCGGCTGCCTGATCCGCGGCCCTTGTCCAGGGCGTTGACCTGCCGCAGGTCCTGCACTCTCGTAACACGCTGCCGCTTACGTTGTACACGTCCTCTTCGATTTCCGCAGGTTCTATCGCTTGCCTCGAGTGGCAGAAGTTGCATTGAAAGAAAACAGGAAGCGCGGCCGCTTCTGTTGCTTCGGCCGGCGAAAAATCTATGGGCCAGAATCGAATTTCTGGATCTACGAACGCCACGCCATACACAAAATTCCCTGCTTCACCGCCAATCTTTCCCACCAGCCGAATTTCCGCTTCTTTTTGAGTGTCCAGCAACCGCATCGTGAGGACTTCGTCGGGAGCAAACGCATAGCGGGATATAATTCCAGCTCCATGGCGGCTTAGGACCACGGTCTTGGTTTCTTCGGAAAAGACCCTGCCCGTTGTGTCGGTTCCGAGCAACAGGATCGGGAGCTCTTTGGCGATTCGGCCGCTCCTACGTTTAGCTCTCATGGCTCGCCAGACACACTTCTTCCTCTCGAAAAAAGGCCTATTACGCATATCGGCAGCGGTTCTGGAATCTTTATGGTCGTGACGTGAAGCTGTAGGCGAAAGGGTTAGGTCCAAGGGGTAGCTGTGCCGCAGGAACCGGCAAAGTACAGTAGTACCAAAACTAAGGCTTCTGACTTTGCAAGAAGTACTGACCTAAATGAATCTGACGGTCTATCGACCTCGCATCTCATAAGAGTCAGAATCCTCCACGTAGTCGGGAGTTGGCAATGCCTTTCGGAGTGAAAGGGTTCAACCTGATTGCTCCTGCAGGAACGGCTGGCTGCTTGCGAGCGCATCCAGTCGCGCGGAAGTGCTGAGCCTGCTTCTGGTTACAAGACCCTCCATCCCCCACGCCCGAGCGGCCGGTCCCCCCACCGGCCGCTCACTTTTTTTGACCCTTCTCAGATGCACTTGGAAGTGCTCTGCCCGCAGACGGTTACCGCCAGCAGCATTCCAATCGAGCGTTGATCCTTGGGTCTCGGCGATTTTCTTATGCGAGCGGGAGGATTGCTAATCTGTAGATCGGACGAAGAAAATTGTCCTGAAATGAAAAAGGGGGCCGGTGCAAGCCCCCTTCTTCAAACTGACCCCCCAATAAACCGGAACCGAGTCGAGGTTCGGAACCGGCCACCCCGGGAAGCCAATCTTGTAAGTTATGCAGAGGGAGAGCAATAGTTGTGCCAGCGGTCTCCACTTTGCATATTTGTGCAAACCCGGTTGATTCAAAAGAATTTACTTGGAGTAAGGCGCGATCCAACGAAACGATCTGGTTCCTGCGCCTACAGATTTTCACATAATCAATAGAATCACCTACATTCTTTAGGAGTATTCAACTGCTAGGAGAAGTGTTGTGGCGCGCCTTCTGCCTGTCCAGATGGGGTTTGGTTCGGCGCGGTAGTATATTGCCTATTCGTAAGTCCGCCTTCTAGAAGCGAATCGCATGATCACAGTCAGTCTGTTGTGCTGGGTCAGGCATTTCACCACCGTGCAGGAAGGTCTTAAAGAGGAGAAGCCCCGTCTCCGTCCTTCATCCAAAAAAAGAGCAAAATAGTTCTTGACACATTCCCATATAGGAATATATTATGTGTTCATGGCAAGGGCCACCACCACTTCCGATGCCTTCAATGCCGTGGCAGAGCCTCGCCGCCGCGACATTCTGAACTTCCTCGCTCTTCAGGAACGTTCCGTGAACGACATCGTGGACGCCCTCGCCATGGGCCAACCATCTGCTTCAAAGCATCTGCGCGTTTTGAAAGATGTCGGTCTGGTTACCTCACGGAGGGATGGACGGCAAATGTTTTATCGAACCAATGCGGATGCGATCCGTCCGCTCCACGAATGGACCGAGACTTTTGAGCGTTTCTGGCAGCACCAGCTCATTCGGGTGAAACAACGCGCCGAAGCCAAAAGCAGCCCGGAGAAGAAAGACTAGGTATTGGAAACGGACTTCGCTGAATTTCGTTGCTGATTAAAGGAGATAACAATGAACTCGATCGACGCCGGACTGGAAAACTTGACGCTGAATATCACTCAGGAAATTCACGTGCACGCCTCTTTGGAGACGACGTTTGAAGCACTGCTCGATCAACTCGGTCCCGGCGCCGAAGGAGGAAATGGCACGGCTATGCCGATGAAGCTTGAGGCGTGGCCGGGAGGGCGTTGGTATCGCGACTTGGGCGAGGGCAACGGGCACTTCTGGGGGCATGTACAAGCCATCAAGAAACCGACACTCTTGGAGATCGTCGGACCGTTGTTCATGTCCTATCCGGTTTCGTCAAACCTTCAATACCGGCTCAGCGAAGTAGAAGGTGGGACGCTGATCAAGTTTCACCACAAGGCCCTCGGCCTGATTCAGGAAGATCATCGGAAGGGCGTAACCACTGGCTGGGCCTCTATCCACGAGCGGGTTCGCAAGGCGGCGGAAGCTCAAGGAGCGTTTGCAGCGGGCGGAGGCAAACAGCAGTAGGGCACCTATTGAGCCAGCTTCGCTTAGCTTGCTTTCCAAATTGCGCTACTTACTTGCATCAAGAAAAGGAGAATTCCATACATGTCAATCGCTGAGAGATTCCTCGCAGAATTTGAAACACAGGCGCCGGTCACAAAAAGATTTCTCGAGCGCTTGCCGGAAGATAAGCTCACCTGGAAGCCTCATGAGAAATCCATGACTGCCGGCCAATTGGCCTATCATCTTGCCTCCGTGCCGGGTGCAATCATCCGTTTCGTGCAGAACAATCCGGCGCCGGCACCGGACTTTGCAAATTTTGCACAACCAGCTTCCGTCCAGGAGATTCTCAAGACTTTCGAGGAAAGTATTGCCGCCGTTCGAAACACATTGTCGAAGTTCGACGACGCGGCTATGAGCGAAACCTGGCGGATGGTCTCCGGCAACACAGAAGTTCTCTCACAGCCCCGCGCAGCATTCATCCGCGACATTATGTTCAGCCATTGGTACCAGCATCGTGGCCAGTTCAGCGTTTACCTCCGCCTGCTCAACGTCGCCGTTCCGTCGAGCTGGGGGCCCAGCGCGGACGAGCCGCCGGCCTTCCTCCACCGCGCCAAATCAGCTTAATTCTTTTTGCCAAAGGCCTACTGCATTCCATTCATTTTTTTCTAACAGAGTTTTCTCATAATTCTTGGTCAAAATTTCAAAAGGAGAACTACACATGGGTCAGGCCACGCATGAGCAAGCTAATCTGATGCTGCATTTGTACGAGTTGAGGCGCGAACCGAAGCTGCGGGAAGCGCGCGATTGGTTTGCCGCGAATTTTCATGTCCAGAACGCGGAAGACGTCATGCGCTTGTGCCCTCCGGGCAGCCTCCAGAATGCGTACATGCGGATGGTTGTCGGTTACTGGGAAATGGTGGCGAGTATCGTGAATCGTGGCCTCATTGACGAAGAATTGTTCTTCGAAAATTCCGGCGAGCAATGGATCGTGTGGGAGCAGGTGAAGCCGGTTCTTTCTGTCTGGCGGAACATGTTCAGCAGCCAAAAGATGTTTGCCAATCTTGAGGAACAATGCCGCAGGCTGGAGGCGTGGCGCGAGAAAAACAGTCCCGGCGCGAACGAGGCTATCCGCAAAATGCGCATCGAACTTCTCCGTCTCGCGCAATCGGCTAAATCCCAGGCAGCCGCAAGCTGAGCTCGTTCCGGAACACTTCAAAACCAAGCACAAGTATTACGAGCCGATAGAAGCGCGCAGCGCGCCAGCCAGCGATTCGCTGTAGCGGCGAACGTCGGCTTCGTGTTCCGCCTCAACCATGACTCTCGCAAGTTGTTCCGTGCCCGAATAACGCAAGACCACGCGTCCGTTCTCCCCGAGCGCGGCTTGGGCCTCCGCCAAAGCGCGCGACACTTCCGGAATCGAGTCCAGCGGCGGCTTGGACTTGACTCTCACATTGACAATGATTTGCGGGAAGTCCTTCAGCCCTTCGACCAGGTCTTCGATCTTTCCGTGCATGGAAACCAGAGAGGCGATTTTCACGGCAGTCAAAAGTCCGTCTCCCGCCGGGCTGTCTTCCAGGAAGATGACGTGCCCCGATTGCTCGCCTCCCAGGACGTTTCCGCTTCGGAGCATTTCCTCGAGGACATAGCGATCTCCCACCGCGGTGCGCGCAAGCGAAATTCCTTCGCGGGCGAGCACTCGCTCCAGCCCTAGGTTGGACATGGACGTGGCTACCACGCGATTCCCCTTCAACTGGTTTCGGGCCTTCAAGTGACGAGCGGCCGCGAGGAGGACTCCATCGCCGTTTACGATTTTCCCCGTTTCGCAAACAAATAATGCTCGGTCCGCATCTCCATCAAACGCGACTCCCAGTTGCGCGCGTTCCGCGGCAACCCGTTTCTGCAAGCCTTCGATATGCAGCGACCCGCAACCAGCGTTGATATTGCGGCCATCGGGCGCGGTAGCAATCGCCACGACGTCAGCTCCCAACGAACGAAAAAGCACTGGGCCAAGTTTGTAGGCGGCGCCATTCGCGCAATCCAAGACGATCCGGAAGCCCCCGAATTTTGCTCCGGGCAGCACACGGCTCCGAAGGAACTCAAGATATTCGGCATCCAGCGACTCATCCGCCTGCAGCGGAGGCGGATTCCGCGGCGCTGGCTCGGCCCGGTGCTTCAGAATATCCGTTTCCAGTTCTTCCTCGACTGCATCCGGAAATTTCATTCCCGCGTGAGAAAAAAGCTTCACGCCGTTGTCATGATATGGGTTGTGAGAAGCAGAAATGACTACGCCAGCTTCAAAATCGTTCTGCCGGACGAGGCACGCCACTCCCGGAGTTGTGATGACTCCGGCAAACGCCACGGAGCCTTTCTCCGCTCGAATCCCCGCAGCGAGGAGCGCCGCGATGTGCGGCCCAGACTCTCGCGTGTCCATCCCGATGAGTACACGCGCTGCCGTGTGTTGGCGGTGCAGGTAACCGGCCAGTGCGCGACCAGTAGCAAAAAGCGTGGCGTCATCGAGCGGTGCAGTGCCGGGGACTCCGCGAATTCCGTCAGTTCCAAAAAGTTCTTTAGGCATGAGTGATTAGCGGTCAGTATCTGCAGGTGACACAGCAAACGAGTCTAACACACGCCGTTGCAGCGACTGGACAAGGCTGTGTACGCGGTTCCAGTATGCTATTTACCCTCGCGCTCGGGCCTCGTTGACAATGGACGCCGCGGACACGACGAGCGGGGTGAACCGACATCCTTTCGCGTGACTGTGTTAACGTGTGGGCGACGGAGTGCCTTGTGTCTGAGACCGAAACGCCGTTTTCCACGGTTCGCATCGCCGGGGCGACGTTTAGCCTGCGCGTGTTGGCCGGCGCAATTATTCTGCTCTTTTTTTACTACGCTGCCGGAGTTGTGATTACTGTTCTGCTTTCCATTCTATTGGCGTATTTTCTCGATCCAGCTGTCGAAATCCTCGAGCGGTTTCGCCTGCCTCGCACGGTTGGCGCCATGTTCATTGTTCTCCTCTTGATTGCGGTGCTTGTCGCTGTCGGATATGGCCTGGGAACCCGCACGGAGGATTTCGCGGCGAACTGGCCTCGATACGGAGCGCTGCTCAAGCAAGCTGTGGGAGCCGTGGAAAGCAATATCAGGGGGATAGAAGGCCAGGTCACCGGAATCACGCCGGAGGCCACGCCTCAAGCGCCGCCGCAGGTACGTCCGGAAGCGGAAATTGTCCGCACCCTCCTATTTCGAGGAATTGGTTCGCTATACGCCCTGTTCCTGGAAATTACGTTCATGCCGTTTCTCGTCTTTTTCATGCTCGCAGGCAAACGCGAGGTATGGCACGGCACGCTCCAGTTGTTTCCCGCTTCCCAGCGCACGCAGGTGAAGGAAACTCTCGAGGACTTGCGTGACGTCTTGCGCAACTACCTTGCAGGCATGACTCTTCTGACGGTCTTGGTGATTGCCGCAAGCAGCGCGTTCTTCTGGTTCCTGGGCTTGGACTTTCCAGTCTTGACCGGCATCGTCTCCGGTCTCCTGAATATGGTGCCGTACATCGGCGCGGTACTCGCGTGGTTACCCGCCTTTATCATTGCACTCGCCAAGTGGCACACCCTTGGCCAATTCGCGCTCATCGCTGGCGGGCTGATGACCATACACGTCTTGGCGCTGAACCTTGTTGCGCCTCAACTGGTTGGCCGACGAGTGAGATTGAACGCCGTAGCGATTACCATCGCGCTGCTTTTTTGGGGCTGGGTCTGGGGTGGGATGGGATTGCTGCTCGCAATTCCCATAACGGCTGCTTTGCGCGTGATTTGTGATCACACAGAATCATGGCGCCCGATCGGCCGATGGTTGAGCGCCTGAATTGTCCTTCCGGAGCCTGCTCACATTGCGGCTTCTGCACCGGAGTCGCTTTGCCATGGGCGTGCGAGGTCATCGTTTCCCGCAGCTTTCGCCTCGCGCCATCTCTCGGAGATCCGGTCAGCGCCAGAACATCTTGCGATTTTTCGATCTATTGGAGGCGTGCATGAAACGATTTGCGGCTTACCCCATCGCGCTTGCGGTACTGCTTGGCTTTGGGTGGGCTCCCGTCGGCCGCGCATGGGGCTGTAAGGGACATCAGACGATTGCGCTCGTGGCTGAGAAGTACCTGACGCCGGAAGCAAGGCAATTTGTTTCGAAACTCTTGAGCGACAACCCGGTCGATCCAAAATTGCGCCGGTATTGCGGCGAAGCTTCGCATGACGCTATGGTGGACGCTTCCACTTGGGCTGACGACGTGCGTTCCGAAAGAAAAAATGGGCCGTGGCACTATATTGACATTCCGCGTGGCGCGAAGCATGGCCCGCTCGAACCGTACTGCGGAAATGAGGGCTGCCTTACCAGCGCGATCACCGAACAACTGGCAATTTTGAAGGACAAAAACGCTGACCCACCAAAAAGGGCAGAAGCTCTTCGCTACATCATCCATTTTGCTGGCGATCTTCACCAACCGCTGCACGACATTACCAACGACGACGAAGGCGGCAATTGTGTTCCACTCAAATATCTCCGCCGGAATCCTCGCCAGCACAACCATTCTTTCTCCCCTAACCTGCACTCCATTTGGGATACAGCCATCCCCGAAAGAGATGCCGAAGGCGCGGATCCAGCCGAGTATGCTGAAACTCTCGAGTCCACTTTTGCCACTGAAATCCCCGTCTGGCAAAAAGCCGGCATTCACGTCGACGATTGGGCGTGGGAAGGCTTCGATCTCGCTGAAAACGTGGTGTACGGCGCCCTCTCCCCACAAATTCCCATCGAAAAGCCGGCCCCTGTCCGCAGTTGCGCCGATGACAACAATATTGGCGACCGGATGCTCGCTATGCACATCCGTGCGGATGAGGCCTATCAGGAAAAGGCCGCCGCGGTGGCCGAGAAACGCATCGTCGAAGGCGGCGTGCGCCTGGCGATGCTTCTGAACGAATCCGTTCAATCGCTGGCGACCCCGGATTGATATGCATTCGGCACAGAGACTGTGCCCAATTGGGTCAAGCAGTTACATGGGTACGCGTAAGACACCACAGCGAGCGATTGTCCGGTCTCAAATCTCCGTGATGTTATACTCACACGAGTAGTAGAAGTGTTTTAGTCTGATCGAAGGTATCACTCGCGGCACCACCTCTCAGCTGCGAGAAACCCATCCAGCGAATCGAACGCCCTCCCCGTTCTGAAAGAGCGCTCGACTGCCATGCTGTCCAGCCCGTGGTGCGACCAGGTTCTTGCGGCCATTCTTGAATCGGCCGAAGAGGCGATTGTGGTCATTGATCTCGAGGGCTCCATCAAGCTCTGGAGCCGCGGAGCGGAGCGTCTCTATGGTTACGCCGCTGCCGAAGTCACCGGTCAATCTGCTTGTTCGCTGCTTCCGATTTATGAGGTGCCCGCGTTTCAAGCGAGCCTCTCTGCGGCTCGCGATGGCTCGTTAGCTCCTGCAGAAGTCGTCGAGCGTATGCACAAATTGGGCTCCAAGCTTTCCGTGGCCGTGCGGCGCAGCATGCTTCGAGATAACCGCGGGGCGATCATCGGAATAATCGAAACTGGGCGCTCCTCCGGCGAGTCCTCAGCCAACACCTCCGCTGACCTGCGCCTGCTTTCTCTCGTCGAGCAGATCCCTGCCCTCGTTTGGACCACTGATTCCGAATTGCGGCTAACCTCGAGCTGGGGCTCCTTCCTTCGGCAAAGCGAAAACTACCAACAAGATTTGATCGGTCGGCCGGTCGCCGAATATTTAAATTGCCAGGACACTAATTCCATTCCCACCGCGCATCATCATGCGGTTTTGCGCGGCGAATCCGTGCAGTTCGAATACCTGCGCAAGAATCGCGTTCTCGAGATTCGCCTCGAACCCCTTCGTTCCTCTTCGGGCGAGATTGTCGGTTGTATCGGAATTGGTCTGGACATCACGAAGCGAAAACGAAGCGAGGAGCAGATTCGCTATCAGGCGACACACGATGCGCTCACTGGTTTGGGCAACTATCGCGAATTCGTGGAAGCTCTCGAGCGCGAACTACGCCGCGCCGAGCGCAGCCATCACTCTTTCAGCTTGCTGCTTCTGGATTTGGACGACTTGAAGCGCATCAACGACCACCAGGGCCATCTTGCCGGCAATCGCGCGCTGCAGCGCCTCGCCCGCGTCATGAAGGAACATTGCCGCGCGACCGATCTCGCGGCTCGTTATGGCGGCGACGAATTTGCCGTCGTGCTGATCGATTCCGATAGCCGGATGGCGGAACAAATCGCCGCGCGCATTGACGAGCGGGTACGGAATGACGGCGAGGAACCGCGCATCAGCGTGAGCATCGGGATGGCCGTTTATCCGGCCGACGGGCGTACCTCCCAGGACCTCATCGAGGCTGCGGACCAGAAGCTTTATAAACAAAAGCGAAGAGTCACGAGCAAAAATGTCAGCGTAGGATGAAGCGTGGAGCTTTGCGCTGCCGGGTCCTAACAGTGCAGACTGTGTAGGAGCTTCGCTAGCTTTACGGGCTCCCGGGCGTCTTGAAACATTCGTATTGCGGCAATTCCGGAAGCACCCGCGTCGAGGCACTCTCTGACATTCCCTTCTGTAATCCCACCAATCGCCAGAACTGGAATCGAAACTGCGTGGCAAACCACGGCGAGTCGGTCCAGGCCCTGTGGTTCGCCGAACGCGGCTTTCGACGGCGTGGAAAAAACTGGCCCGAAGAAAAGATAGTCGGCTCCCGATTCAGCTGCAGACTCTGCCTCCGTCAGCGAATGGCAAGAAACGCCCACCAGAAAGTCCTTGAGTGGTTTCATCTCTTGACTGCATTCCTGTAAGAATCGTTTTGCTTCCCTCGCTGACAGGGAGCGTTCACCCAGATGCACTCCTCCCAAGTGTTCTGCTACTGCAACGTCGAGCCGCTCGTTCACAAGTACCCAAACTGTGCTTTCCATGTGGCTCGCATTCTCCGCGACGCGCCGCAATGCCCGACGCGCGAGTGAAGCAAGTCTTCGGCCTAACAGATCCTTCTCGCGAATTTGAATCCAATCGACTCCGGCTTTGGCCAGTTCCCCGATTTTTTCGAGTAGCGCATCTTCGGGATCGAGCGAACCGCCAGCAGGCAAGCTTCCTCGATCCGTCACGTAGCAGAGAATCGGATTCTTGTGTGCAGACACGATGAAAAGAGGACGGTTACTGCGGCGGAACGCGCGTTGGCCCAGGCCGCGATGCGATGAAGCTTAGCGCCAGCAAGATATCGAGCACCCCGAGGCCACTGACTGCGCCTCGAAACGCCGGATGCAGAACCAGTTGCCCGAGCGATGGGAACCGGATGAGGAAGAAATTGCTCTCGCCCCAGAAGTCTGACCAGGGCAAGTAGAGAAGAAGCGCCCCCATTTCAAAGCATACGACTACCAGTAGTGCGCGTAACACGCGATTCATGGTTGAGAGGGCCCCTGTAGCCGGTCCGCTGGAACTCAACGAGTGGGCTTTTGCAACGCGGCGATGCGATCCGCGACGTCGCGGTAATCGATATTCATCGCATAAACCTGGGAAAAGCTTTTCAGTGCCGCGTCCTGCTCGCCAGCGGATTCTTGGGCTACTCCCAAATCATACCGCAATGCAAGCACGCTTTCCGGCTCAATGCCGGGAGTCAACAGCGCCCGTTCGTACCAGATCGCCGAGATCGCCGGCTGGCCCTTGTCCATGAAGCAGAGCCCGAGCAACGTACAGCATTGCATTCCGTACCGGAAGGGCTTCCCGTTATCCGTGGCTTTGGCCACCCTTTGAAATTCGCTGATTGCCTCGTCCAACAAACCCATCTCGCGAAACGCAATTCCCAGGTTGTAGTGCGTCTCGAGGTCTTCGTCCTCGGCGCCCATTTCTCCGAGCTCCGCCCGGAATTCTTCGAAGACTTCCTTCAGCGGACTCGGTTCGCTCGCTGGAGCCGGCTTTGATTCCGCTTTCGGAGCAACTGGTTCGGCGGCGGCTTCGGAGTGCGAAGGCACCAACTCATCAAGTCCAAGATCGTCAATTTCCTTTGCAAGGTCCGCCAGGAATTGATCCGAGGCAAACCCGCCTTCACCAGGACCTGCCGCATCCTTGGCTGTTTGGGCTGGTTCCGGCTCGGGCTTTTTCGCAACGGGCGGCGGTTCCGGTGGCTTCTGATCGTACGCCGGAACGAGATCTTCCTGGTCCAGAACCAATTCGTATTCCTGCTCAAGCTCAAATTCCGGCGTGGGCTCTGCGGGCTTGCTCGGCTTCGCTGGTGCTGGCGGCTTCTCGGCTGCGGGCGTTTTCGCCGCGGGTGCTGGCGCGCGAGTTTCTGCTGGCGGTGGCGGCACGCTCTTCGGCTTTTCCAACGGCGCCGTTTCCATCGGAACGGAAGCAGCAGGTTGTGGCTTGTCTTCTGGAGCGGGTGCTTCCTCTGGCAGCGCAAACTCTATCGCTTCCTGTGACGCCTTACCTGCCGCTTCTACAGGCTGTTCTTCGATCGAAAACTCTTCAGCCGCAACGGGTTCGGCTTCGACTACAGGCGGCGGTGGTGCAGCAGGCTTTGCGGGTGGCGTAGGCTTGGCGGGCGGCGTCTGTGCCACAGGCTCGGCTGGGTGCGTATCCTCCAGCATCGAAGCCCATTCGTCGGAAAGGTCTACCTCTTCTGCCGCCTCCGGCTCTTTCACCGGTGCTTTAGCTTGGACTGGTTCGACGTGCTTTACTGGCTCAGGCTCCGGCGCCTTGGGTTCCGGAGCGGCTTCTTGGACTGGCGCCACCGGTTCTTCGATCGCTTCCGCCGCATGAACTTCTGGAATCGTTTCTGCCGCTGGCTCCGGCGCTGCGGCAATCTTGCTCGCTGCCAAGTCCGCATCCGTCAATCCCGCAGCTCTTTGGAATCTCCGCCGGAGCTCGCCGAACCGCTCTGCTCCTCGTTGATCTCCTCGCTCTGCGTGAATCTCTTCCAGTTGCAGGGCCAGTTCCGCCGTCCTCCGGTCGTCCCCTGCACCTAAAACGAAGTCCAGCAATTTTTCAAGCGTCGGCGTATGCTGCGGCGCGCGGCGGAGAATAGCTTCCAGAAGGCCAATGGCTTTCTGCGTCAATCCGTAACTGGCGAAGAGATCGACATCGGTCAGCGATTGGGCGATAAATTTTTGCGTGTCGTCATCCAGTGCGGGCTCAGCGGATACGGACGCCGCTGGAGCCGCCTGTCTTTCGGCTGTGGTCGGAGCGAAATTTCCCGTATCCTCGCGGAGCTTGGGCGCAGGAGCCTTGAGTATTTCCGTCGGCAGGTGAGGCTCCGGCGCAGCGGGAGGTGCGGGTTCCAACCCCGGCGTTCCCATTCTCCGCAGCACACCCTCAAGCCGCCGCTTCGCCGAATCGCTATCCGGCTGCTTTTCGACCAGTTGCTCGAAGGTTGCCTTTGCGCGTTCGAGCTGGTTGTCAGCCGCGAGCGCATCGCCCAGACTGGCCAAAGCGTCCGGCAATCGAAATGAGTCGCTCGTTCTGCCGTAAAAGTCCACCAGCCATTCCAGGGGTTCGAGCCGACCAGGCGTTCGCGACGCCAGTTCGGCCTGCAGCCGGCCGATCACTTCGTGCTCGCCCGCATCAATCATCGGCACGCGAATTTGGCCGATAATGGCCGTCGCTCGATCCGTCTGGCCGGATTCAAGCAACCCCTCGACGATCTTTTCCGCCGGCCCAAAATTCTTCGAATCCGCCTCCAGCACTTTCATCGCGAGGCCGCTGGCTTTTTCCCAATTGAGCGCTTTCAAGTACAGGTCGAGCAGCAACTCCGTCGGCTCGCCGCCCTTTTCCAGATCGGAAGCATGTTCGAGAAGTTCCGTCGCTTCCTTCAAGTTCCCCTGCGAGGAGAACGAACGCGCTCGCACAATGATCGCCGCCGAGCAGTTCGCGTCAACCTTGAGCGCTTTATCCGCCAGCTTTTCCGCTTCCGAATGCTCTCCGCGCGCCAGCGCGCGCTGCGCCGCCGAAACATAGGCCTCGACCGCGTCGCGCGGCTGCCCCATCGCCTGGTAAAGATCCGCCAGACGTATCTGGATTCGAATATTGTCCGGCTCCGCCAGCAGCAGCTTTTTCAAGAGCCCGACTGCCTCCGGTTGCCGGTTGTTCTTCAGGTGAATTTCCGCCAATTGCAGGAAGAGCGGCCTCGCCTCGCTCATCACCCCTTGCTGCACGTACAGATCAGCCAGCTTCTCCAACGGCCGGATCTCTTCCGGCGCCAGCTTGGCAATTCGCTTGTAAACCGCGATGGCCTTCGTCAAGAATCCATCGCCTACGAAGATTTGCGCCAGCCGCTCGAAGTAATCTATCGCCTGGAATGTTTCGCCCTGGCGGATATACAGCTCGCCGATGGTCATCAGTGTGACCTGATCGCGCGGCTCGTACTTCAAAATCTGTTGGTATTCCGCGATGGCCTGAGGGACCTTGCCCTGGTTCAGCAACTTCTGCGCGGCTTCGACAAACTTGCTCTTGTTATAGGCCATTCGTGTTTCCAGACAATATGCGGCCTTCGCCTGCAGGAGGAGCGTCCCTCCGTCCCAAGTGTTGGAAGGGCAGACAGAAGCCGTGCTTGTTAACGCTAGCAGGCTGCGAAAAGGCAAGTCAACGAACCCAGAAATCGGTGTGAGCAGCCAGTTATCCCCGTAAGGACTAGGAAACTAGTTGGCGAAGACTTGGCGAAACGAGGATTATTTCTCCAACCCGTCGCAGCGCGAAAATCTCTTAGTATTCCGCCGCCCAATATAGCGCGGCTGCGTGCCCCGGCAGCGTGATCTCGATGGTCTCTTTCGAACCCAGATCTTCATGCTCCCACAAGTCATGCACATCATATTTCTCGTGTTTGAGTCCCAATTCTTTCCACGTGTAATGGAACGCCTGCGGTGCCGCATCCAAGTTGAAGACCGCCACATAGTTTCCGTCGTCTGACTCCGGCGTTGACACCCAAACCGCTGCCTTGTCCGTTGAAATCACCGCATGGCTGCCCGTCGAGTGCTGGTCCACACCAATCAACTCGGCATTGGTCAGCAGCGATTCCGTCCACTCATCGCAGAGCGTCAGGTTTCCCCCCATAATCAGCGGCGAACGAAAAATCGCCCACAGTGTCAGGAGCGTCCGCTGCTCGTCATGCGTCAGCCGCGTCGCTCGGGGCTTTCCCCATCCCGCAACCGGTTCGAACCGGCCCAGCGGCAGCATGTCCGCATCCGGCCAATGTCCTCCTCCCGAGTACTGCGCCCACTTCGCCGCCCTTGCGAACTGGTTTTCCACGCCTTGCGGAAAATTCTTGTCGCTGAACCACACATCCCACATGTCATCCGAAATTCGCCACATCTGCGCGTAACGCCGCAATTCCTGCGCCTTCTCCAACGGTGCCGGCCCCGGCGAAAGGCTCAGCACGATCGGCCTGTGCGTTTTGCGAAGCGCCAGACTGATCATGCGAATTTCGTCGCCCTTATAGGGATGGCTCGATATGCAGTCCACTTTCAAAAAGTCCACTCCCCAATCCGCATAGAGCCGCGCAATCGAATCGTAGTACGCTTGCGCTGCCGCCGATCCCGGCTTCATTCCGTAGTTGTACGTATTCCACGGGCACGTATCCGAAGTCTCAGCGGCGGCTTTTGCGCGAAACCGCGCTCCCGCAATCTTCAAATCTTTCTGCACCGCCTCTTTGGGAATCCCCCTCAGGATGTGTATCCCGAATTTCAGCCCCAGCGAATGCACATAGTCCGCGAGCGGCTTAAACCCCGCGCCCCCCGCAGCGGATGGAATGGAATTTACTGCCGGAACGTACCGCCCATTTTCATCGAGGCTGAATTGCGGTGCTGCTCCGCTTGTCTCCGCCGCGTGGTTCGTGACGTACCATCCTTCATCCACTACCACGTATTGCCATCCGTACACCTTCAAATGCTCCGCCATCCATGCGGCATTTGCGCGAATGTCCGCTTCGCTGACCGTCTCTCCATAGGCATCCCAGCTGTTCCAACCCATCGGCGGAGTCGCCGCCACTTCCGTGGGCGCATCCGCCGCCGGCGCACTCCCCAAGAATGGAACGGCGCAAACGCATAGGCAAAAGCTCGCGATACCAAGCGCCGAAAGTATCACGGCACGGCGAAGCCAGCTTGTCCCAATCATCTTCTGGACCCCTGGAAATTCCGGCGGAGATTCTATGTGACGGGCTAGAAAAGAGGTAGAGGAGTTTGCGTCGCTCCCGCCGCCCAGCAGTTCGCGTCCCGCACTGGCGCGAACGAATGCCGGTGCAATGGCGTCGGCCCATACCGGCGCAGTGCGTCCAGATGCTCCGGCGTGCCGTAGCCCTTGTGCTGCGCCAGCCCATATTGCGGGTAGACCGCGTCCCACTTTTCCATGCAGGCGTCCCGATGCGTCTTGGCAAGTATGGACGCCGCCGCAATGGAAACGCTGCGCGCATCGCCTTTGATCAGCGATTTCTGCTCGATCAGCACGTCCAGTTGCATGGCATCAATCAGGAGGTAATCCGGACGGACCGAAAGCTGCTCGAGTGCTGCGGTCATCGCCTGCCGGCTTGCCTGATAAATATTCCAGGCATCAATGCGCTGCGCATCGATTTCCGCCACCGCCCAGGCCACCGCGTGCTCCCGAATCCGCTCGGCCAACTCCGTGCGGCGCTCTGCAGCCAGCTTCTTCGAATCGTCCAGCCCGACGATTCGCCGCTTCGGATTCAGAATGACCGCGGCGGCGACCACTGGCCCAAATAGCGCTCCTCGCCCGGCTTCGTCCAGCCCGGCGATCCGCATCCAGCCCAGTTGTCGCGCCGCTCGCTCGAAACGGGAAGAGCAAAGTCGGCTCATCGCGCGCGAATTTTAGCACGGACGAGCCGTCTCTCGACTAGCCTCGTTGACGCTTGGCCCTGCTCGACCTAACATGGCCCGGCGATTCGAATGCCCGAAACGCATCAAAAGGGAGTTTTATGAACTCACGCAGCATCTCTACGCGGACTGGCGCCATTTCCTGCGCATTGCTTTTCGCGGCTCTTTTCCTCCTAACCCCGTTCGCCGCCGCGCAAGGATTTTCCACCACCGACCTCACTCGTTTTCGTTTCGTTGGCGGCACGGAATTTTCTCCCGACGGCCATCACCTCGCCTATACCGTTATTCTCTATGACCGTCCTGGCCGCCCCTCGCCCCAACTCTGGATCATGGATCTGGCAACAAAGAAATCCGTGCTGATCGGCAGCCCATCCGATGTTGCGGGCAACCCACACTGGTCCCCCGATGGAAAATGGCTTGCCTTCCAGGGCGCTATCGGTGAAAAGCACGGTCTGTTGCTCGCCCGCGCCGACGGCTCTGACGTCACCGCAATCGCTGACATGCACGGCACAAACAGCCCACTCCCCGGTGAGGGCCAGGACGTCACTTGGTCGCCCGATAGCAAGCAAATTGCCTTCATCTCCTCAACACCCGACAGCCGGGCCGCCGAAGCTGACGGCGATCCCCGCGTCATCACTCGATACCTCTACAAGCCCGACGCCGGCGAGGGCATGACCCGCTTCAATGACAATCAACGCCTGCACATTTTCCTTGTGGACGTCTCCTCGAAACAAGTTCGCCAGCTCACTCGCGGCGATTTCGACGAGCACTCCATTGATTGGTCTCCTGATGGCAAGGAAATCCTGTTTGTTTCGAACCGCGAGCCAAATCAGGACGAATTCTTTAACTACGACGTGTTCACGCTGAACGTCGCGGACAACAGCGTCCGCCGCCTCACTGCCACCGAATTCAACGAGTACGATCCTCTCTGGTCACCCGACGGAAGGCACATCGCTTACCGTGGCACCAAGCGTGGCCTCACCGACCGCGAAACCACGATGGAAGACACCCACGTTTGGGTCATGAACGCCGACGGCGCCGATCGCCGCGAAATTGGCGGCGTGATGGATGATCGCCAGGGCGCTCCCCGCTGGGCTCCCGACGGAAGTGCCCTCTATTTCTCCGTGCAGCAGCGTGGCAGCACTCATCTCGTCCGCCTTCCTGTTACTGGCGGCGCTCCGGAATTTGTCGTGGACGAAAACGGCAGTGTGGGCGGCTTCTCCGTCTCCAAGGATGGTTCTGTTGCGTATGCTTTCGATTCACCTCGAGACATGGCCGAGCTTTACCTGAAACCTCGTGGCGGCGCTGCCCAGAAGCTTACCGATCTGAACGCCGAAATCCTCGCCGGCAAGCAAATCGCCGACGTAGAACCATTCACTTTCATCAGCAATGACAATAAGTTCGAAGTCGAGGCTTTCCTCACCAAGCCCCTTGGTCTGACCGCGACCTCGAAGCATCCTCTCATCGTCAACATTCACGGAGGGCCGCATGGGCAAAACGGCCCCGCGTTCAACCTCAAAAATCAGGTCTATGCATCGCTCGGCTGGGCGGTCCTCAACGTGAATTACCGCGGTTCCACCGGCTACGGCCAGAAATTTGCCGACGCCGTTTTCGGCGATCAAGACGGCAATGAAGGCCAGGATGTTCTTTATGGTGTCAGTGCCGCTGTCCGCCGCTATCTTTGGATCGATCGCGAGCGCATGGGCATCGAGGGAGTCAGCTATGGCGGCCAGCTTACCGACTGGCTCATCACTCAGACCAACGAATTCAAGGCCGCGATTCCGACCGCCGGTATCTCCAATCTCGTAAGCTACAACTACATGACGTACTACAATCAGTACGAAGAAATGGAGTTCGGCCAGTTCTTTCACCAGGGCACGCTCATGGACGAAGCTTGGAAACGCTCCGCCCTGCGTTTCGTGGCGCAGGCTCACACTCCCACAATGCTCTGTCACGGTGAAAACGATAACGATGTTCCCATCGCTGAAGCCGAGCAGTTTTTCATCGCCCTGAAGGACGTGGGAACGGAAGCGGTCTTCGTCCGCTATCCTCGCGAGGGCCACGGAATTCGCGAAACAAAGCACCTCATTGACTGGATCAATCGTTCCATCGCCTGGTATCAGCAGCATTTCCCCAAGCCCGGCGCCGAAGGCGTTACCAACGTGCAGCCCTGAGTTACCGCGTTTGATTTCTTAACCATCGCCACTTTCTGGTTTTACCGCCGGAATCGAAAAGAACCTGTGCCACGGCTCTTTCTAATTCCTAGCGCGCGCCATCTTTCTCTCTCTGGCGAGCCGGAATTATCTCTAACTTGTATTAGCTGATTCGGAAACCCAAACGGATGTACCATTGACCGTTTTTCCCCGGAACTCCAAACTCGCCTCACTACAGAGGCTGCTGTCTGGACTTTTTCGCCAGGCAACTTTCCGGCGCTATTAACTGACGCTGCCGCAGCCGCAGTCCGTTGTTGAATTAAGACAAAGTTCGAGACATTACTAACTTCGTTACCGAGGTGGTCTTACATGCGACCGATGCACGGCACTATGCTTGTGAGTTCGATCGGCAAGACGGGTATGCTCGCCGCTGCGGCGGCATTCCTATTCTACGGCGCGTGCGCCGCCGGCGCAGTCCCCGCAGCTTCTACGCAACACAGCTCTTCGGCCACTTCGAAGGAAAAGAAGTCTAAAGACGCTCCTATCTCCTCTTCTGATTCGACTGCAGCCGCCAACTCATCAGCCTATGTCACCAACCCTCTTTCTGGCGTTGACTCTCAGCAACTTCTCTCCAAGGCGAACGCTGGCGATGCTGCCTCCCAAGCCGAACTCGCCGACCGATTCCTCTATGGTATCGGTATGAAGACTGACTATGTCCTTGGGCTTTCTTGGGCTGGCAAAGCCGCCGCTCAAGGAAACGCCCGCGGCCAATATCTTCTCGGCGAGTGCAGCAGCGAAGGCTGGGCCACGGCCAAGGACAAGAAGACCGCCGCCGATTGGTGGGAGAAATCCGCCAATCAGGGCTATCCCCAAGGCGAATACGCCTACGGCCATTACTGGATCGATCGCGGCAATAATGGCAGTGCAGTGGACTATGTTCCATACGGCGCGCTGATTGCCATGAAGCACTATCGCAACGAAGCTCACAAGGGCCAGGACTACATCCGCTCTGCTGCCCAGCATGGCTTTGCTTCCGCGCAGTACGAGACCGGAGAGTACGCCTTGGGTGGCAAGGATTACGACTCCGCGATTTCCTGGCTGGAAAAATCATCCGCCCAGGGGAATATTCAAGCGCAAGTCGCGCTGGGAAATCTCTATTTTCGCGGAGCTAAGAAATTCTCCAAGGATCCCGTCAAGGGTGTTTCCTGGTACCAACAGGCAGCCGCAAAGAACGATCCGGAAGCGGAAGAGGCGCTTGGTGACGCCTATCGTGACGGCTCTGGAGTTCCCAAGGATTCTTCGCAAGCGATTGACTTCTACAAAAAAGCCGGCATGGAGCATGTTCACCACCTCTCGCTACTCGACGCCTCCAACTCCTTCAAAAAAGCCGCTGATTTGAACGATCCGCAAGCCGAGGTCTGGCTAGCTACCCTCTACGCGCAAGGCGTTGCCGGTAAGAAGAACAAGAAGAAGGCGGATGAGATTTATGCCAAGCTTGCTTCCCAGAATTATCAAGGTTCGCAAACGGACTTGGCCGCGCTTAATCAGGAGCTCTCCCAAGCACAGGCTAGCCAGCAAGAACTTCAGGCAACTCAAGCGCTGGCACTCGCGCAAGGCAAGGCTGCTTACAATAAGGAGCAGGCTGAGCTTCAGGCCAAGGAACAAGCGAACCAGCCCGCAAACTCCGGCAGTGATCGCAAATCCTGGATCGCCGTTGTCGGCCTTGGCGCGGCAAGCCTCGCTAGCTCTTCCGGCGCCAGTCCCACCGCGGTTCTTCAAACCGGTCTTTCTGCCGCCGCACTCACCGCTAAGCTCACTTCGAAAGATCCCAACGACGCAACCACCGCCATCCTGACCGGAGCGGCGCAAGGAGCCAACGGCCAGGTGGATAGCCCGATTCTCGACGCCGCGCACGAGCAGTCCCAACGCATCCTCGCCCTCGCTGCCCACCAACCTCCACCGCCGCAGCAGCCCCACGTCCAGTCTGCGGCGATGCTTCAGTCCGGCGCATCCGCTTCTTCGGGTAACGGCCTGCCCATGCCTGAGGCGGGTCCAATCCATATCGTCTTCTCTCACCTTGCGGACTGGGGACAGGGCGGTGCCTCCGCGACTTCCAGTCCGACCGGCATCAATTGCCCCGGCGCGTGTTCTACGTACGTTCAAAAAGGCATGGGAGGCTACGTCGTAATTCAAGCCGATTCCAATTCCATCATTCATCAGGTCAACTGCGGGTTTTACGAGACGGCAGGAAGCACGTTGCCCCGGACTCCGGGCAACAATTGGACTTGCACGCTTCCCAGCGTGAATGCTTGGGAAGGCGGGACGATCACTGTCTATGTGGATGCAGTCGGCACCTATTCTGGCCAGCAGGTCATCATGGGCAACGGCAAGCAAATTCCTCCCGGCGCTACCAATTGCGGCAGCCTTGCTACCGGCTTTGTGCCCTGCCCCGGCACGGGCACCTCGGCACCCACGGGCGCCAACGGAAATTCAAACGATTCCGGTTCCGGTGGTTCTACAACTGCCGGTGGCTCGGGCTTCGCTCCTGGCGGTGGAGGGCTCAATCCCAAGGCGAATTCAGGCGGGTGCACGAATGCCAACTCTTTCGTGAGCGCCAGGGTGAAAGTCGCCTCCGATGGTTTCGTCGTCGGCTTCCTCACCAACAACTCCAACCAAACTCTCTACGTGACCTACACTTTCGGCCGCGGGGGCAAACCTTATGGACCAGAGTCCGGTGCCGTTTCCATCCGCTCGGGTCAGACAGTAGGTGGCGAAATGGGTGGTATCTGGGCGACAAACGATGTGGACCACAACCCGCCGGAAATCTTCTGGTACGCCGTTCCCCAGTCCGACGAAAATGCCGGCAAGAATTGTGGTTCGGCGTGGTAAATCGGAAGACCAGCTAATTCTCGAATCCTGGCAACGCGCTGAAGCGGCTCGCAAGAGCCGCTTCAGCCATTTCTTTTCCCCGCAGGAATTGCCGGACGGAAACCGTCTCGTTAGAAATTATCGCGGATTGTGCGAACGCCTCTAGTTAACTTTGCGCTTGCTAGTCGCAGCGAAAGCATCTTCCATCGCCGCCGAAGCAGCGCAGTTCTTCATCTTGGGGAAGATTCTTGGAAAGAGTGTCCGCGATTTTAGGACTTGCTCTCCGCGCCCGCGGTGGCCACGGCCGCCGTTTCGTCCTCGCGCCCCGCACGCTTGATGCGCGCGGCCTTGCCTTTCAAATCGCGCAGGTAATAAAGCCGTGCGCGCCGCACTTTACCTTTTCCGACCACGTCAATGGACGCGATCGAGGGCGAATGCAGCGGGAAGACTCGTTCAATCCCCACGCCGAAGCTTACCCGGCGAACCGTGAACGTGGCGCTTGACGCCCGCCCCTTCTTTGAGATCACCACGCCTTCAAATGCCTGAAGACGTTCCTTTTCCTTTTCCCCTTCGCCTTCCTTCAATCGGACATTCACACGTACCGTGTCGCCCGGGCGGAACTCGGGTAGGTCTTTGCGCAATTGCGCCTCATGGAGTTTTGCTATTACCGGATTCATTGTCGTTTTCCCTGCAGACCCACTCAGGCGGGGCCAGCTCTTCACAGGCAAACGCCAATTATAGTCGATTTTTCTGAATTTACCTAGTGGGGGCTCACCGCATTTTTTACGACGGTCTCCGACGGCCACCGTTTCGGGCCCATCGATTCAAACTCAACCTCGCTCGTTGTTTCAGCTTGTCTGAGGGTCATTCTTAGTGTATAGTTTCAATTGGAAATAACTGCGCCTAGAACCTCCAGACGCCAGCATGCTTGCTGGCTCTTTTTATTTTGCATGGGCCTTGTTACCGCATCGTTTGGTCGTTTCGTAGCTTCAATTCTAGGCTCCTGCCTCTCCTTCTTGGGACGCCTCGATCTGTTTGCGAGGCTCCAAACCAGCCGCCTGGCGTCCGATCGGCTATACACAAGTGCGTTTTGAGGAGACTTTCGTAAGTCTTTTATCTGCAACACTTACAATTTACGGCTCACGTCTTCCGAAGGTGCGGGCTTCGCACGCCGTTAAATCCTTTATCTGCAACACTTACGCGAAGCTTCCCATGTGCTCTGAATTGAGCGTTTGCGTGCCACTAAGTCTTTTATCTGCAACACTTGCGGGATGTCTCCAAAGTGTTGCAGCATAAGGAGTTAGCGCAGAGCTAAGTCCTTTATCTGCAACACTTACAAAAAACCGGGGGGTGCCCGCTTCTATTCCCGCGCTGCCACTGCCGTCCCCCGCCGAATGACCGTGTCGGCGAAGCGCTCCATCTCTTCCATTTGCGGGCTGAATTGCAGGAGCACCAGGTCCACTCCGGCGGCTTCAAATTGCGCGAGGCGCTCGGAAACTTGTTCTGGCGTGCCAACTAAACCGGAGCGCAATCCGCGGTTGGAAACGGAGTAATCCTCGAGCGAGACGCGCTGCTCCAACTGCGTTCCGGCGAGCCATTGCTGATAATTTGCGTAGCCGGCGGCGGATTGCTTCACGTCCGTGATGCGCCGTAATTCCTCCTGCGCTTCCTGTTCCGTTTCTCGCACGATGGCATAACCCGCGACTCCAAATTTCAGCGGGGGCAAGTTGTGCCGTTCGCGCCGGGCGCGCAAGTCTGCGATTTTTTCGCCTACGCGTTCCGGAGGATCGCCGTGCATCAGGTAAGCGTCGCACTTTTCGGCGATCAAATCTTTCGCTGCGGGCGATTCGCCTCCGGCGTAAAGCGTGGGATGCGGCTTCGCCACAGGCTTCGGCTCGAGGACGTTGTCGTCCACGCGATAATATTTCCCGGCGTAGGAAAAATGATCCTGCGCCCAGACGCCGTGCACCACGTCGAGCCATTCGCTGGTTCGCGCGTAGCGGTCATCGTGCTGCTCGAAGCCCACTCCATATTTCTTCGCTTCGTCCGCCCACCAGGAGGACACCACATTCAGAGTCAGCCGTCCCCCACTGATGCGATCAATATTTGCGGCCTCTTTCGCGAGCAGCGCGGGCAAATGGAACGTGGGCCGCACCGCGACCATCAATTCGATCCGCTCGGTCACCGCTGCCAGAGCCGCCGCCGTTGACCACGCGTCCAGCGAAGGCGCTTCCACTCCCTTGATATCGTTCAAATTGAGTTCCGCAATCAGCGTGAGGTCAAAGCCGATTTGCTCGCTGCGCTGCGTGAGCTTCTTCACGTAGGGCCAGGTCGCGTGCATGTTTTCGTCCGCGACATTGCGAAGCCATCCTCCAAAAACGGGCAGCCAGTATCCGTATCTCATCGGATGCTCCCGGTCGGAACGAAGCCGCCATGCTGGCTAGCCTCGTGAATCCGCGCTTCGCTGATCAGATAATCCGCAAGCCGCGCGTATGGATTGAAGCCAATTACGCGCTCGGGGTCGGAAACGAAGTTCGAAAGTGCATTCACATCGTAATAGAGTTGCCGCCCGGTTTTTTCGTCAATCACGTATTCGATTCCGCCGACTTCAATGCCTGCGATTTCCATGATGCGTTCGACGTCGTCAATCACGTGCCGCGGCGGCTCGTAGGCTTCCACGGTCAAACCTGTTTTCGGCGCGTCCACCGGGCAGGCCAGCCGCGTTAATTCCTCGCCGCGCGTGTTCTTGCAAATATCCGCTGGGCACAGGTCGAACGTCTCGCCGGTAATATGAATTTGGATTGCGTAGAGGTATTCGCCGCCGAGAACTTCCACACGCGTGATCACTCCATCGCGCGCAGCGAAAAATTCCTGGATCAAAGCGGTGTTGTCGATCCCAAAGTGCAGGCTGTTTTCCTCCACTGCGGCCTTCAATTCCGCCGGTGAGTTGAACTTCTTGATTCCCGCCCCGCTGCCTCCGATGTTGGGTTTAAGAATCAGGGGATAGCCGATAGCCTCCGCCGCTTCCAGAGCCTGCGAGGCATGGTTGATGACGCGCGAGCGCGGATAGCCCAGCCCGAGCGTTTCAAGAACCGTGTATTGCAGTGCTTTCGAGATTTCGTGCGTGAACGCGCGCGAGCCGTTCACGACGCGCACGCCCTTCTCTTCCAGATGCGACAAATAATTCAGCGTATAAAAAATGCCGTGCCCCACGCCGCGCTGCCAGGCTGAGGGGCTCATGCGATTGAAGAGCAACGAAAACTCCTGCTCGTTCGAGGCGATATCGTATTGATGATTCCGCGCGTCCACGCGCACCCAGTTCGCGCCGCGCGCATCGAGCTGCGCGAAGAGCGGTTTGAACCAGTGTTGCTGCTCGTAATAGATGGCGATTGGTTTTCCTTCGCCGGATTCCTTGCCGTTGCCCGTGCCGCTCATCTTGTTCTTCTCCTCATTCGTTTTGAAAAAGAAAAAGGCCGCCTGTTCGGAGCGGCCCTGGATTCCTTTTGCTTTCGTCGTGCGCTAAATCGAAGGATGTCCCGTGCCGCTTGTGCCGGTGCACATACAAGCACAGCGTGGACAGGCGCAGGCCTTCTGGCAGATTCCGACTTGCTCCCCAACGCGCAATCGGCCCGCTTGGCTTAAGGTATTCATCGAAGGGTCAGTATAACTCCGGAGCGTTTCAGCGCAAGAGCAAATCCGGACGGTTCCGCCGGGTCTTCTCGAGCGCCGCTTCCCGCCGCCATTTCGCAATTTCCGCATGGTTTCCATTGACGAGAACTTCCGGCACTTTCCATCCGCGGAAATCGGCCGGTCGCGTGTAGTGCGGAAAATCCAAAATTAACCCGTGCTCCCGTTCAGAACTCCCGCTCTTGTTCCTGCTATCCATCGGGCGAGCGGGGTCTTGCTCCGCGAGTTGCCGCGATTCGCTGAATGATTCGTTTTGCGAAGATGCTTCGTTCCCCAGAGCGCCGGGAATTAACCGTGTCACCGAATCAATCACAATCATTGCCGGCAATTCGCCCCCGCTGAGCACATAATCGCCAACGGAAATTTCCTCCGTGGCAAGATGCTGAGCAACTCGTTCGTCCACGCCTTCATATCTCCCGCAGATCAACAAAATCCGCTGGAGCCGCGCGAGCCGCCGCGCCGTGGCCTGCCGGAAAAGCACTCCGGAAGCGGACATCAGCACAATCGCAGTATCCGAATCATCCGCGACCGGCTCGGCGGCACTCCCCATTTCTTTCCCCGTCAACTCTTCGACGGCCTCGAAAAGAGGCTCTGGTTTCAGCACCATCCCCTCGCCGCCTCCGAAGGGCCGGTCATCCACGCTGCGGTGACGGTCCTTGGTGAACTCCCGCAAATCCTGCACGTGCACCTGGACGAGCCCGGTCTCGCGCGCGCGGCGCAAAATCCCATGGTCCAAAGGGCCGGCAAAAAACTCGGGGAAAATAGTGATCAAATCGAAGCGCATCGGTTCCGTCAGTCTATCGCACGCGCGGTCCGCCGGAACACTCCTATGCCCATCGGCCTGCGACCCATGGCCTAATTCTGTCCCTCGGAACAGGTTGTCAGTGGCTTTGTTGCTTTCTAAGCTGGTGGCAAGGAAAGCCGCATTCCAGCCCTGCGGGGGAGCGATTCGATTTCTTGCCGCCATCTGCACCGAAACCGAATTCGACGCCTGGAGACTTTCTTCGTGAACCGTATACATCCCGCCAATAAATTCGCTCCGCTCGCGCTCCTTGCGCTGCTGCCATTTTCGCTCGCGGGCTGCATGGGCTTTTCCGGCTATGGCGGAGGCAAAGGAGGCGGAGGAGGGAGTAGCGCGCCGCCTGTTCCCTCAGGGCTGGCAGCAACCGCAGGGAATGCGCAAGTCAGTTTGACGTGGAACGCCAGCGCGGGCGCAACTGCCTACTACGTGAAGCGGTCCACCACGACTGGAGGGCCGTATACGCAAATCGCCGCGACCGCGGGCACGAGCTACACCGATGCGGGGCTCGCCAACGGAACAAAATATTTCTACGTCGTGGCCGCTTACAACTCGTACGGACAAAGCGCGAACTCTTTGCAAGCGAGCGCAACGCCGACCGCGCCCCTTGCGCCTCCTGCGACTCCTACTGGGCTCACACCTACGGCCGGAAACGCACAAGTTAGTTTCACGTGGAACGCTAGCGCCGGCGCGAGCAGCTACCACCTGAAACGCAGCACGGCAAACGGCGGGCTTTACACACAAATTGCTGCGCCTACGGCGACAAACTACACGGACACGGGACTGACCAACGGAACGACCTACTACTATGTGGTTTCGGCGCTGAATTCGGTGGGCGAGAGCGCCAATTCGGCGCAAGTCTCGGCTACTCCCGCGAATGCCGCAGCGAACGTCACTATTTCGATCAATCCCGCAGTGACCAAACCCATCTCGCCGTACATCTACGGCATCAATTTCTATTCGGGAATCACGAACTCCCCGCGCCTGCTCACGTTCGATCGCGATGGCGGAAATCGCTGGACGGCCTACAACTGGATTACCAACGCCTCGAATGCCGGCAGCGATTATCTCTATGAAAACGACAACTATCTCAGCTCGAGCAACGTTCCCGCGGAAGCTGTGCGCAGCTTCATTGCCGCGGATCAAGCCAACAGCATGGCGAGCCTGGTGACGCTCCAACTTCAGGGACTTGTCTCCGCCGACGAGAATGGCCCAGTCAGCACTTCCAATCCGCCGGACCTTACGCGCTTCCGCCCGGTTGTGGTTAAGAAAAGCACGGCGTCCGCGGCGCCCTTCACGCTGACGCCGCCGCCGGCTTCCACAGACAACAATGTGTACATGGACGAGTTTGCGTGGGCTCTCGATCAGAAATTTCCCGGCATGGGAATTTTCGGCGCGAGCCCGGCGCATCCGACTTTCATAAGCCTCGACAACGAACCGGAACTCTGGAACTCGACGCACCTGGAAGTGCAGGGCCCGAATCCCGTCACTTCGGATGCGTACATCACGAAAACCGTCAAACTTGCGGAAGCCCTGAAAGATCAATTTCCGAATCTCATTGTGTTTGGGCCGGTCCATTACGGCTTTCAGGGCATCTACAATTGGCAAGGCGAATTAAGCGCGACGCCGGCAGGCGCAAATTGGTTTCCGGACAAATATTTTCAGGCTCTGAAAACGGCTTCCGCCTCATATGGGCGGCCGGTTGTGGACGTATATGATTTTCATTGGTACGTCGAGGAATACGATTCGAGCGGAACGCGAGCCCTGGATCTTACGGGCACGACGCTGACGCCCGCGCAGGTTCAACTCATCGTGCAAAGCCCGCGCGCTTTGTGGGATCCCACATTTACCGATTCGACGAACAGCAATCCCTGGATCTACCAGGAATTGGGCAATACGCCGATCAAAATCCTTGGCCGGCTGCAATCCAAGATCAATGCGGAAAATCCGGGAATGAAGATCGCCATCACGGAATACGAAAACGGCGGATGGAATCATATTGCGGGTACCATCGCGCAGGCGGAAAACCTGGGTGTATTCGGAGCGCAGGGCCTATTTGCGGCGAGTTTCTGGCCTCCGAATGGCACGTACGAATACGCACTGGCCGGCTTCCGTGCGTTCCGCGGATTTGACGGAGCCACTGCTTGCTTCGGGGACACTTCGATACAAGCGACATCCAGCAATGTGGCGAATGTCGTCGCTTACGCCAGCTCGGACAGCACGACGCCGGGCCGCTACGTCTTCGTGGCGATCAATCGTTCCGCATCGTCTCAGGTCACCGCCATCAATGGCCTCGCATTAAACGGGACCGCCTACCTTTACCAAATGACTGCAGCCACCGCGCAATCGCAGAGCACCATTGCGCCTGTCCCGATTGGAACGATGCAGGTGAGCGGTTCCTCGCTCACGATCACGCTTCCCGCGCTGAGCGTCACGACGATCGAAATGCGCTGAGACTGAATGAGCTTGGTGCGCCACCGGCTCAAACTTCGTCATTCAGCGCGCGCAGCCCTTCCGGCAGGATCACATCAATCCTGCGCGCCCGCGTGTCTATTCGTTTGCAAATATCTTCAGCAAGAGGAATGAGCAACTCCGCGCCATTCACGTCAACGCAAAGGACCGGAGTTCCCGCAGCATCCTCGCCGAGAAACTGAACATTGCGTACCGCGCCGAGAAGAGAAGGAGCGCTCGAGAGGGAGCACGGCGAGGAAGAGACAACAGGCTCGTCTTCGAAATTTTCAAATACCGAGCAGCCGATTAGCTCATCTACAAAATATTGGCCCGCGGAAAGCTGCACGCGCTGTTCGATGGGCAAGAGCACGTCAAAGCCGCGATATTTCTCCGCGTCCGAGATCGAATCGCAACCGGCAAAATGGAAAACAGCCTGGCCTTTGTGATTTTGGCTAAGCCAGCAATTTTTCAGGGGAACTTGGCGCGGCTCGGAGGAAGGCGCGCTTTCCGGGCGCAGGTAGACCCCGGAGAGTTTCGTCAGGCGTTCGGGAAAGTCGGTAAGGAGCTCCGCCGCAACTTCGCCCTTATTCCCCCGCGGACGCAGAATCCGCGCGACGATCACCCAGCGCTTCGCTTCGCCGCTCAATCCTCGAGTATCTCAAGGGTGTAGCGCTTCTTCAATTTCATCCCTGCCGCACCAAGCAACGTGCGCACCGCTTTGGCGGTGCGGCCTTGGCGGCCGATGACTTTCCCGAGATCTTCCGGGTGGACCCGTAGCTCCAGAACCGTTACTTGAGAGCCGTCGACAGCCCGAACTTGCACTTCTTCCGGATGGTCAACGAGAGCCTTGGCAATGGCCTCGACTAGCTCTTTCATCCTTCACCTCCACGCGCTTGCTCTTCCAGGCGTACGTGGAAGCCGCTCCCCGGTCTCTTCGAGGACGGGTATAAGATGGGGGTGCGCTGGGATTACGCGATTTTCTGTTGGCGGATGAAGCTGCGCACGGTGTCGCTGGGCTGCGCACCGACGCCGAGCCAATGCTTGACGCGTTCGGAGTCAAGCTTGATTTCCGCGGGTTTCTTCAACGGATCGTAGGTCCCAACTGCTTCCACAACTCGCCCATTCCGCGGCCGCGTCTTTTCAATCACCACGACGCGGTAATAGGGCTTCTTTTTCTTTCCTATCCTGGACAAACGTATCGTCAACACTAACCAAATCCTCCAGTTCACATTTTAGCCCGGTCAGGCTCCCGGCGGCAATCGAAGAGTCGGAGAAAAGTTGGGTACCGGCGGCGGGGCAGGGCACTCGAAAACCGGGGTACCCATGGGCCTGGCGAGGGGCGCTGCCGCCAGCCGACCTCCTCGCCCGTACATGGGGTGTGCGCCGGAAAACTTAACAATCGCAAACAAGGCCGCGTCGCGCGATAATGCCCGCGTCACCAGGGGGATGCCATGAGCGAAAAGAAAGAAGTATCGCGCCGCGAATTTATCACGAATGTCGCAGCTGGGGGGGCGGCCATGGCGATCGTTCCAAGGCACGTCCTAGGCCGTGGTTACACTCCGCCGAGCGACTTGCTGAATATCGCCGGCGTGGGCATCGGTGGAATGGGCCGGACCAATCTCATCAATCTTTCCAGCCAAAACATCGTGGCGCTTTGCGACGTGGATTGGGGTTATGCAGGCGCGGGATTCGACCGGTTGGATAAGGAGATTGACTCGCTACAAAAGCGCCTGGACCAGCCTGATCCTCAACCCGAACCCGGCCAGCGTCCCGTGGAATTCGACCGCGCGAAAGCCAAAACGCGTCTGGCCGGGATGATCCGGCTGAAGAACGAACATCTGCCGAAAGCCAAGCGTTACCAGGACTATCGCGAGATGCTGGAGAAGCAGAAAGATATTGACGCAGTCCTGGTGGCCACTCCCGACCACATGCACGCGCACGTCGCGCTTGCGGCGATGGCGCTGGGAAAACATGTCTACGTGCAAAAGCCGCTGACGTGGTCCATTGCGGAGGCGCGTCAGCTTTCGCGCCGTGCGCAGGAAACGAAAGTGGCTACGCAAATGGGAAATCAGGGCCATTCGATGAATGATGCGAGGCTGACGGTTGAATATGTCCGCGCCGGAGCGATCGGGGAAGTCCGCGAGGTTCATGTGTGGACTAATCGCCCTCTCGGCTTCTGGCCCCAAGGCGTGCCGCGGCCCGAAGCGCTTAAGGTGCCCGAGGACACACTGCACTGGAACGGCCCAGGAGTGAACGCGCGACTGGCGGCCGCGATGGCGGGGAATTATCCGGTGCCGGAACAGTTGAGCTGGGATCTCTTTCTGGGCGTCGCGCCGAAGATTGATTACCACCCGATCTATCATCCATTCAATTGGCGGGGCTGGTCGGATTGGGGAGTTGGCGCGATCGGCGACATGGGCGCGCATTTGATTGATCATTCGATGTGGGCGCTGAACCTTGGTTTTCCGACGAGCATCCAAACAGTTTCGACGCCGTTCAACGGCGTTTCCTATCCGCACGCGACACAAACTTTTTACGAATTCCCTGCGCGCGGCTCGATGCCGCCAGTGAAATTGACGTGGTATGACGGCGGCTTGATGCCGGATAAACCGGAAGAACTCGGCGATGA
This sequence comes from Candidatus Acidiferrum sp., assembly GCA_035279745.1. GTDB lineage: Bacteria > Acidobacteriota > Terriglobia > Acidiferrales > UBA7541 > Acidiferrum. Next base: position 105,289 of record DATEHE010000028.1, read on the forward strand.
AGATTTGAATCGCGGCGGCGGTGCTTTGCTGGTGGGAAGCAAGGGGAAGCTGCTGCACGACACGTACGGATTGCATCCGCGGCTGCTGCCCAAATCGTTGCAAGATTCCTATGGCACGCCGCCCCAAATTTTGCCGCGCATCGAAAATGAAGACCATGAGATGAATTGGGTGAACACGGCGAAAGGCAAGACGCAGGCGTCCTGTCCGTTCGAGTACGCGGCTCGGCTCACCGAAGTAATGCTGCTCGGAATCGTGTCGCTGCGGGCCGGAAAGAAAATCAATTACGACGGGGAAAACATGCGGGTCACGAATGTGGCGACCGCGAACGATTATTTGAAACGCGAATTCCGCGAAGGATGGGCGTGACGGGGCAAGATCAGGAGAGGCGATTCAGCCCGTTGAAGGCGGCTGCCTTGTAGCATTCGGCCAGCGTCGGATAATTGAAGACGGTGTCGATGAAATACGTTATTTTGCCTTTCAGTTTGAAGACGGCCTGGCCGATGTGAAGAAGTTCCGCGGCGTCTTCGCCGAAAATGTGAACGCCAAGAAGATCGAGCGTTTCGCGGTGGAATAGAAGTTTCAGGCGGCCGTCCGTGTGTCCGCTGATCTGGCCGCGCGCGATTTCGCGATAGTAAGCTACGCCGACTTCGTAAGGAACATCCGCCTCGGTGAGCTGTTCCTCGGTCTTGCCAATGAAGGAAATCTGCGGAATGGTGTAAATGCCGTAAGGATAGCTTTCGGGATCCGTCTGCACTTGCAAACCAAACGCGCGTGCGGCGGCGATGCGCCCTTGCTCCATCGAGACGGACGCCAGGCTGGGGAAGCCGATCACATCGCCTACCGCAAGAATGTGCGATTGCGAAGTGCGGTAATCTTTGTCCACCTTGATGCGTCCCCGGTCGTCCGACTCAATGCCTGCGGCAGGCAGATCGAGCCTGTCCACGTTGCCCTGGCGGCCGACGGCGTAAAGAAGCGCGTCGGCGATGATCCGCTTTTTGCTGACCAGATTGGCCGCGACTTTTCCGTCGGGCAATTCCTCGACGCTTTCGACTTCTTCGTTGAGCCGAAGCGTGGCCCGGTGGTCGCGCATGTGATAGCTCAGCGCTTCGACCATTTCCGTGTCCGCGAACTCGAGCAGGCGCGGCCGCTTTTCCACGATGATCACGCGAACGCCCAGCGTCGCGAACATGCAGGCGTACTCGACGCCGATCACTCCGCCGCCGACAACAATCAGCGTTCTCGGAATCTGCGGCATCGTCAGGATCTGGTCGCTGTTGATGATGTTGCGCCCGTTGATCGGAACTTTCGGGTTGGCGGCCGGCTTCGTGCCCGTGGCGATCACGAAATACTGGCCTTCCATTTCGGTGTAGCCGTTGCCGTTCTCCACGCGAAGATGGTGGGCATCGAGAAACTTGCCGAACCCGTGCAAAAGGTCCACGTCGTTGCGCTTTAGCTGATCCTGTGTGACAGCGACTTCGTTTTCGATGACGCGCTGCACTCGGAAATTCAAGTCCGCCATCGTCACGTTGTCTTTGACGTTGTAGTTCGATCCGTAGAATGTCTTGGAATAAAAACCGGAAAGATGCAGCACCGCTTCGCGCATCGTCTTACTGGGAATGGTGCCCGTGTTGATGCAGACGCCGCCGACGGCGTCCAGTTTTTCAACGACGGCTACGCGTTTGCCCGCTTTCGCGCCCTGGATCGCGGCGCGCTGGCCACCGGGGCCGGAACCAATCACGATTAGATCATAGGGTTGCATTTGAAAAATCCAGGAAACTCTCTTTTTCCGGGGCGCCTTTCGGCGGGTGGCTCGTCGCCCTAGAAGTATAAACGACGCGCCGCATTCGCCGAGGCGGAATTTCCAAATGAGCGGCGTGTTGGCCGCAAGAGGAAATCACAAATGAGTAGCGGTTCTCGCGTGGAATAAAATTCATAAAAATTGGCCCAGCCAGGAAGAGAAGCAACACAGCACCATTCGTGGCGGATGACAGCCGAAGGCAATGCTATGCTTCCCAACGTTTTCCGGGAGGCTTCATGCGGCTGGCGTTGGCATTGCTCGTGGCGTTCTCTTGTCTTGCATGCCGAATCGAGGCGCAAGCACCCGCAACGTATAGTGAATCCGCGGCGGAACGTCAGTACGATGCGATGTTTTCTGCCGTCACGACTCCGCAAGAGCCGGGATTGGCGGCGATGATTCGCAAAAATGGCCGCACGATTTATGAGAAAGGTTTCGGCGTTCGCGACTTGCGCACCAAAATCCCGATCTTTGCTCAGACAAATTTTCGATTGGCGTCCTTCACCAAGCAATTCACGGCCATGGCAATCATGCTTCTCGAGCAGGACGGAAAGCTGCGCTACGACGAAACGCTAACCGAAATTTTCCCGGAGTTTCCCGCTTACGGTAGAAACATTACCATTCGCAATTTGCTGAATCACACGGGCGGTTTGCCCGACTACGAAGACTTGATGGACGCGGCAGAAAAGACCAAAGGAAGCGCGATCTGGTCGGCGGAACATCAAATCCAGGATGAGGAAGTGTTGGTGTTGCTGGAAAAGGAGTCCAAGGGGAAATTCGCGCCGGGGACGAGTTGGGCCTACAGCAACTCGGGGTATGTGGTGCTCGGCTTGATCGTTGCGAAAGCGTCCGGGGAACCGTTTGGCAAGTTTCTTCGCGAACGCATTTTCGCGCCGCTGCACATGGATCACACAGTCGTTTTTCAAAGAGGGAAGAACGAGGTGGCGAATCGTGCGTACGGATATTCGAAAGTGAATGGCGAGTTGAGAGAAACAGATCAAAGCGCGACGTCCGCAACGCTCGGCGACGGCGGCATCTATTCAAATCTCGAGGATCTGGCCAAGTGGGATGACGCTCTGCGAAATCACACATTGCTCGGAGCAAAAGAAATGCAACCCGCGCTCCTGCCGGCAAAACTCACCACCGGCGCGCCAACTCTATGGCCGCCCGGCGAAGCCAGCGGCGACAATCAACATCCCACAAAACCCGTTTCGTATGGCTTCGGCTGGTTTCTCGATCCGTACCAAGGCCACGCGCGCATGTGGCACACGGGCGACACCATGGGTTTCCGCACTGTGATCGAGCGCTTCGCGAAAAACAATCTCACGATCGTCGTCCTGGCCAACCGCACGGACATCAATCCCGAATCGCTGGCACTCAAAGCTGCTGATCTCCTGCTGCCTGCGTCTTGGCCCACAAAATAAGGGGGGCACTGGGTGGAACAAGAGTTTCGCGCCTGAAGGGAGTTTTGCGAAACTAAGCAAAGAGAATTTCCATGCTCAAATTCATTCCGGCGTCACGAAAGGCCGGCTAGTTTTCCCAAGCCTTTCATTTTGGCGCGGGCGGCGAGCGCGCCATACTGCTTCATCATCGTGCGCATTTGCAGATATTGCTTCAGGACCTGATTCACATCCTGAACGGTAGTGCCGCTGCCCTTGGCGATCCGCTTGCGGCGCTTGCCATCAATGAGGTTGTGATCCTGCCGCTCCTGGTTGGTCATCGAGTTGATGATCGCCTCGACCTGTTTCAGCTTGCCTTCATCCACTTTCGCGTCTTTGGGGATATTCTGCAGCGGACCCATTTTCGGGAGCATATCCACGAGCTGTTCTAGCGGACCCATCTTGCGAATCTGCTTCAACTGGTCGCGAAAATCCTCGAGCGTGAAGCCTTCCTTGCGCAGCTTGCGTTCGAGATCGAGCGCGGCCTTTCGATCCACAGCCTGCTCGGCGCGCTCAATGAGCGACATGATGTCGCCCATGCCAAGAATGCGTGAAACGATGCGCTCCGGATAAAAACCTTCGAGAGCGTCGTATTTTTCTCCCAAGCCCACGAACTTGACGGGAGCGCCGGAGACTTTCGCGATGCTCAGAGCAGCGCCGCCGCGCGCATCGCCATCGAGCTTCGTCAAGATCACGCCGGTCAGCCCAAGCCGCTTGTGGAATTCGCCCGCGGAGCGAACCGCGTCCTGACCGATCATCGCATCGGCGATAAACAAAATTTCGCTGGGCTGCAGCTCCTTCTTGAGCATGCCGAGTTCGCCCATCAATTCGTCGTCAATGTGCAGCCGCCCGGCGGTGTCCACGATGATCACGTCGCTGGCGGAGAGTTTCGCTTCCTTGATCGCGCCCTTCACGATTTCCAGCGGCTTGTCCGTCCCGGCGCCCGGCCACAACGCCGTGCCCACCGCTTTTGCAACCTGCGCCAACTGCTCGCGGGCGGCGGGGCGGTATACGTCCGTGGAAACGACGAGCGGCCGGTGCCCGTGTTGCACGAGCCACTTCGCCAATTTTCCGGTGGTTGTAGTCTTTCCGGAGCCTTGCAGACCGACGATCATCCAAACCGAAGGCGGGCGGGATGCAAAGAGCGGTTTCGCGTGTTTGCCAAGCAGCGCGGTCAATTCATCGCGGACGACTTTGACGACTTGTTGGTCCGGAGAAAGCTGCAGCATGACTTCGCTGCCGAGCGAATTCTTGCGAATGTTCGCAAGAAGTTCGTCCGCCACGCCGACATTGACATCGCCTTCGAGGAGCGCTTCACGAATTTCTCCAAGCGCTGCGTCGAGATGTTCTTCGGTAAGTTTGCCCTGCCCGCGCAGATTCTTGAACGTGCGCTGCAGTTTTTCTGTCAGATTCTCAAACATGGTGTTCTGGCGCGCTTGCCGATTGCGAATTCATCCCTTTCAGATTCTAGCATCGATCAAAAGCATAAACGCGACGAGGTGTTCACGCGTGTCAGATTCTTGTGACGAAAAGCACGTCGGAAAAACTCACAGGAGTTGCTGGCGCGGCTGGTTGGGCTGGAAGGTCGCGGAGACGGCACTGGAAAGTCGCCAAACCACTCTGGAAGGATGCGTACTTGAAGTCCTTTGCAACCCACTCGTTCTCCGACATTAGGGCTTGCCTCGCGTTCTCGCAGTCCTTGAGGCATAGAGTGCCGGTCTGAAGCGCAAAAGCTAACAAGTCGAAACTCCGGAGCACAGGCGCGGGCAAGTTCATCATCTGCAGCTGAAGAACCTTGATCGCGCTAAAGTCATTGCTTGCCGTAGGCACAGCGAGGATCACGCCAGCGGCGTGAGTGTAAGCCTCACCCCTGTCCACATAACCATTATATTGGGCGCCCAACGATTGATATCCACTCCACGAGGCACCGGGAGGGGACGAGCTAACGAGCGACTGAAAGAAGGGCTTGTCTAATCGGACCAGCAGACCATTCTTCAGGGCTTTGTCCAATTGCGGTACGAACCGACCTTTATGACGCCCAAGCCAGCGAAGTTCGACATCAACCTCTTGCGCTACCGCTGGCTGTATCCTGTATAGGCTCTTGAGATCGCGGAGTGGCCTTAATTCATTGGCGATAAACAACTGAACCAATACATCCGAATCGCAGACTATTAAGCCAGGATTCGGCATCGACGCACTTAAGCTTCAATTTCTTCGTAAATATCGCCGAAGCGCTCAAGAAACTCATTCCTGTCAATCATTAGATAGGCCGCTGCTTTGCTTGGACTAATTTGCCTGTTCCTGTACGCCTCCACAACGCTCTTGACGTATCCAACCGGCAGAAGGATCGAGCGAGAGGTTAATGTAGTGTTCCGCCTTCCAATCCAGTCTTGCTGTTCGATGCCTGTTTTCTCCAGGAACTCCTCTGTTGTCAGCGCGTGCGGAGAAATGGCATGCAATGAGTCAGAAATATCCACCCGCCCCAGTTCCTTTTCTTGTTCAGGAGTAATAAAACCCGCATCCACACCTGCCGCGAGCAGGGTCCTGAGCTCAACGTGGGTAGACGCAACCATTTGTGCCAATGACATCGCGTTAAGCCGAACCCAGTTGCAGCCATTCTCCTGAGCGATATGGAGCAAGACTTCTTTAGGTACAAGCGCCTCTTGTGCAAACGCTTGCGCTCTAACCTCGATGTCCTCACTGTTGCTGCTACCGACTAAGTCTAGGGTTGCGCCCGTGAAGGGCTCAAAGATTGAATGACCGAGTTCGTGCATCAGGACCACATTTCTGCGAAACCATGTCGCCTGTCGGCCATTCGCGAAAATGCATGGACGAGGCGACGTCACAGCGCCGACGTAAAAGCTGCAGCCTTCAACCGCCGACCCGCTTATAGGGATCTCCACTGCAAGAACGCCAATCGCCCTAAGAAGGCCGCGAAGGATCTCACCTCCACCGGTAGCGCCATGACCGAGAGATGTAGCCTGTCGGAAGATTCGCGCCGCAGCCTTACCCTGTTCCTTAGCGGGTGCCTGTATATCGATGCCATTTCTTATGGCGTCAAAAATCGACTTCCACTGAATGGATTTTTGGCGTGTCACCTCCTCTAACTCGTTGAGATAGTGACCCATCGTGCGGATCAGAATCACCGATTCACGATCCGCTTGTACCAGACCTGCTCCACGAAACTTGAACCAGATTTGCGGAGTTATGTCGGCGTCTTCGACTCGACGGGAGCCTTTCCCGCCGTTAATCAACAGCGAAGGAGAAACACTGAGCACGGCGCTTAGCAATGGCAGAAATGAATCGGGTATGGCTTCCTGGCCTAATGCCCATGCTGAAACCACATCTGGATTGAGGCCAAGCAGGCCAGCACAGTCGCGAGCTTCCAAGCCCGCAGCATTTAGAATTCGTTGCAACATAGGGTTTTAGGCTCTCCGCGCGAGAAGCGAAAGACGTGTATGTCAGACATCATCTTCAACCATTTAGACGACTGGACGGCGCTAGAAGTTGCGAGAGCTCCATTTCCAGCCGGTCGGTTACGGCAACGCCCACTCTGGCCGTTAGTATATGACATGCTGAGGAAAAATGGACACCAGAGTCCGCGACCAGTGCTAACAAGTTCCGGGCGTCAGTGCACCTGAATGGTGACGACCCTTAGTACGTCCACTGTCTCACATCTTCTCCTCCCGCATTTTTCGCGACGTGTTCCGCCATCCAGCGCACGAGGTTCGCGGTGGAGGTGGGCTGCCAGCCGTGGCCTTTCATCGGGCGGCCGTATTGAAAATCGCAATCGCACGGCGGATTAGTCAGCTTTTTCATCGCTTCTTCCAGCTTGTAAACCGCCAGATTCAAATAAAAATTGTCCATGTCGCCGACGTACACGTGAATTTTTCCGCGTAGCTTGGGCCCAAGTGTGTCCCAATGCGTTCGAATGTTGTAGCTCAGGTCGTAGCCATGGTCGCGCATATAAAGCGCTACGCTGCGATCGATTTCCCCGGTGCGCTTGTTCCAGAGCGGCTTCGGGTAACCATCGTCGCCGGCCGGCCCGTACGTGGCGTCCCAGATTTCAATTTGTTCGCCGGAGCGATTGTGGCTTCCTAGGACGGCCTCCTGCTCGCTGAACTGCTGCACGGTGATTTCCACCTGGCCTTCCGAGGTTCGCTCGATCGCGCGCGGAACTTGAAACCAGGTATGACCCGGCTCGAAAAACGCGTTGGCATCGTCGTAGGCATTCACGGTGCCGTATCTGCGGAAGTCAACGGAATCGGGATAGAGCGTCCACGTGCCGCCGAAGAAGTCCGGATAAAACACTTGCGCGGCAAGCGATTCCCATCCACCCGTTGAGCCGCCCGTCAGGACGCGCGCATACGGCTTGGCAATCATGCGGAAATGAGATTCAAGATAGGGAATCATTTCCTTGACGAGCGCGTCGCCATACGGGCCGTTGTTCGCGGAATTCACTGCGTAGGAATCGTCGTAGTAAGGAGTGGGATGCTGAAAGGTGACGGCAATCATGCGCGGAAAATTGTCTGAGTTCCACGATTGATAGAATTCATAGCCTGATTCGCGGTTCAGATCCGCCATTCTCTCGCGCAAGCTTGCGGAGATCGGAGTGTCCTCGGTGGAAAAACCAAATGGCGGACGCAAACTGAAATGATTTTCCTCAAAGACCACTGGATAGTGTGCGTTGGGATGCTCGTCGTAACCTTTGGGCAGTAACACAATCGCGCCGATATACATCGGATGGCCCCAGAATTTTGTCAGCAGCTCGCTTTGAATCTTGATGTGCTTTACCCAAGGCGTATCCGGCGGTTCTTGAATCGGGGGGATTACATTCGCCAAGTTTAGTTTTATGTCGTAGCCGGAAGCAGCATCCAGGTGCAGACTTTTCACGTCGCTATAGAGATTTCCCGGCGAACGATTGAAGTGCTGGCCCTCCCATTGGTCCATGTGCAGCCAGACAGTGTGGCCATCGGCGCGATGAAACTCCGTGTAGATGTTCAAGATGGCCTGCACGTAGTAATCGCCGACGGGAATATCGCGGAGGCTGTGAACTGGCGCGCCGAAAGTGGATTCGTCGATCACGGCGGCTTGGCCGGGCGCGAGCGCGTTCACATCCACGCCATAGAGCGGACCCGAATCTCCCCAACCGCCGGCGACGAGACGCGGCTCCGGCTTATCGGATTTGGTGATGACGACAAAAACCCGGCCGGTGATGGGCCCGGAATGAGCGGAAGCTGGAAAGGACACTTCGAATTTGGTCTCAGCCGCGCGAGCAATCGTTGTGGTCTGCAGGAAAAACGGCAGTAAAAACGCGCACGCGATTGCGGCGAGAATCCTTTTTGTTTTCATGCTCAGCAAGCCTCCGTTCGCATCGAGAGCCTACTACGCTCTGGCTGCGAATCCAAAGCGTTCCCCCGGTTCATGGGCAAAGGGAAGATGAGCCCAAGATACGAAGACGGCAGGTGAAGAAATCAGTTTGGAGCGAAATACAGATGAGAGAGGAAACCGCCAGATCCGCGTGCGGCTAGACCTGGTCAGAACGTGAGCCGCACGCCGATCTGAGCAGCAAAGGGAATCCCAACAGTCGTGCCCGGCCCAAAGAAATCGCCCAACCCTCCCGCAGGAACAGCCAACTGGCTCAGGCTTCGAATCGGAGCCGTCGCCGTGCACGCCGGATTGGTACAAAGATCGGTCACATTCCCCGACGCTGCCTGCGCTGCCGGAACGGGCAGCGCTGCTACATTCGTGACGTAATTTGCGCCGGGATTGTTTCTGTTAAAGAGGTTGAAAAACTCGATAAAGGGCGCGAGAGACCAGTTTTCGCGGAGCTCGAAGGGGCGGCTTACCCGGAGGTCCGCCTGGATGTACGGCGTGCCGCGAAATTCGTCGAGAGTCGTGGGGACACCATGGACGGAAATTCGCGCGCTGTTATCCGCTGTGGTAATTACAAAAGGCCGCGCGCTCTCGGCCTGGAACAAAGTAGCGAGCACGAAGCCCGCAGGAGCATGGTAAGTTCCGCCAAACACGGCCCGATGGCGAACGTCTTCTCCTGAGGGGCCGTAATCGCCTGGACCGAACGGGTTTGAGGTGTCGCACACGCCGTTGACATAGTCGAAGAGCTCGCCGAGAACGCAGCCCCATGTCTTTGCCGACGCAAGCGTGTAATTGGCAATCAGGCTCAGCCGTTTGGAAACGTTCCCCTGGAGATGCACTTCGAGAGCTTTGTAGCTCGAGCGGTTATCGCTGCGAAACACGGAAATGCCGGTCGGGTAGTCATAGCGGCGGTAGCCGTGCATGCCGGTCTCAATGATTGTGTCGGCGCTTAGAATCCAGTTGGGGGTGAAGGCGTGTTCGATGCCGCCGCTCGCATGCAGCGCGTACGGAGTGTGGTAATTGGGATCAATTAGAGAAGGCGGTCCGGAAGAGTGCTGGATGTTGAAGGTGTTGACGGCGTTGAACGATTCGACCCAGCCGTTTTGGGTGAGGTCGTCGTAGTAAAGCCCAAAGCCGCCGCGCAGGACCGTCTTTTCCGAATCGTCCAAGGCGTAGATCACGCCAACGCGTGGAGCGAAGGCCTTGCGATAATCATGGGGAATTCCGGAAATGATGCCGTTGGCGAGTAGAGCGGGATTGGAACTCTGGTCGCGGCCAGAGGCCACGAACAAGCCGAATGTTGTGTCGTAGCGCAAACCATAATTCAAGGTGAGACGACGGTTGATGCGCCAAGAATCCTCCGCGTAAAAACCGAGCCGCTGCACATTCTGGGAAAAGCTTCCGTCGCCGGCCGGCGTGATCGTACAACTTGTTCCGGGCGTGATGCTTGGCGAGGGCGCGGCGGAGCAAGCCGTCAAGTCTGTCGAAAACTGTTGGGGATCAGCCGCATAGCTGCTTGGATTTATTACGAACGCGACGAGCGTTTCCGCATTGGCGGTTAAGGCGCCGCTGAGAACGGGCTCATGGATGAGGTTAACGCCAAAGCGCAGCTCATGATTTCCAGCGACATGAACGAGATCGTACCGGAATTGATATTTCTCCTGATTGCGAAGCAGCGGGAAGGCGGTAATGGCGGTGACGAACTGATTGTCGCCGAACGTTTCGAATCCGGAGGTGGTCGCCGATGTGGAGCTGAAAGGGAAGGCCAGTGCGAAGCCGAGATCTGAGTTGCGCGTCTGCGTGAGGTGCAACAAACTGGCTCCAAAGGCGAATGTGCCCGCCCAGGCCGGGCTGAATGTCTCCTGATTGCTAAGCGCAAAATTCCAGTAGTTGTTGTGAGTGGTGGCGCCGGTGGACGGAAGCGTGGCTTGCTGGACGAGTGCGTTGCGCTTCGTGTAGCTATCGGCGGACGAGCGGAAGAACCAGTGAGAAGAGTTGGACTGATTCCAATCGAGGCGAAATAAACCTAAGTAATCGCGGAAAGGGATTACGACGCTGGAGGGAACAGGAATTGATGCGATGCTCGTGGCGCCGACTGTGAGAAGCCCCTGCGAGGCAAGTTGCGACAGGGCGCTGAATTGCTGCTGGCTGGCCGGGCTGTACGCAATGCTGGCGTTTTCGTGGACGAATTCGAACGAGGAGAAAAACCACAGTTTGTCCTTGACGATGGGACCGCCGAGCGTGGCCACATAATTTTGCCGGGAAAACGGCTGCTTCGGAGCCGGCGCCGGATTTTCAATCGGGAAACGTGCATTCAAGGCGGAGGCGCGCTCGTAAAAAACTTCGTCGCCATGCCACTGATTGGTTCCCGACTTAGTTGTGAGTACCACGGAACCCGCAGTAGTTCGTCCCGTGTCCGCATCTTCCTGGCCCGTTCGAATAGCGAATTCCTGGATTGCCTCGGGAGAAAAATTCTGCAGGAACCCGCCAATCCAATCATCCGAATTATCCAAGCCATCCACGGACATTTCGTTGTTCAGCCCGGAGCTGCCGCCGGTGGAAACGGCGGTGATGCGCGCCTTCGTTGGATCCGAAGGCTCGACGGGTTCCGTGCCGGGAGCCAGATACGCGATGTTCGCAAAACTTCGAGCCGCCAGGGGAAATGTGTCGAGATCCTGCGAAGAAATAATGGCCTGGTGAACGGCGGTGGAAGCATCGATCGGGGCGGTAGTGATGCTGGGCGACCCTGAAGCGCTAAGAGTCACGGACTGTTCAACTGGTTGGAGCTTCAGTCTTACGGTGATTTCCCGGACGGAACTAACCGCAACCGTTACCTGGGCGCTCGCGGCGGCGAAGCCTGGGGCGGTGACGACGACTTTGTACAGACCCGGCGCCAAACCCTCGACGCTGAAATCTCCACGGCTGTCCGAGGTTGTTTCACGCCGCAGGGTGGAATTTATTCCGCTGACCGCAATTTTTGCCGAGGGAACGGCCGCCTGCGAAGGGTCCTCGACGGTGCCGCGCAGCGAGCCATGAGGAATTTGCGCCCCGGCGCCCGCCGCCAGGAAAAATGCGAGAAGACAACTCAAGCACACCAATCCGAGAGGTAGTGTTACTCGCCCGAGGATGCTCATCGCGGCGCTTAGAGTACAGAAAGCGCGCTACTACTACCATGCGTCGTACTTCCCGCGTGAATCGTGTGGCGATTTGTATATGAAGCGAAGAGCGGTTTTCGAAGCGATTCAGCGGACCAGAAGCTCGAGGAGGTCGTGGACGTAAGCAAGCGCGGGTGTGGCGACTAGGACGGTGGTCAGTGCCGCGGGAACAAGCAAACCGACGAAGATTCGCAGGTAACGCCGCAAACGGGCAGGCTGGGTTGGAATGGAGTTCGTGACCCGGAGCAGGCGTTCCACGCGGGCGGAAAGTTCGCAATCACCCGCGAGAAGCGCCGTAGCGAGAAATGGTAGCCGCGAGGCGGAGCCCATGCGCGCGACGCGAACGAGCGCCGAAGCCAGCGCCGCAGCGCGATGCTGATTTCCGGCCGTCGCGCGATCATCCGCCGCCCATTCCGTGAATTTTGCCCAAGGAACTTCCAAGAGATTCAGCGTGGAAACAAATGGAAAGGCATCTGGCGCGAGTAGAAGGAGCAGCCGCTTGAAATTATCGTGGGAGCCGCGATGCGCGCGCTCGTGCAGGAGCGCACCCTCCAATTCCTCCGACGAAAGCGTTTCGAGCACATTGAGCGAGACAAGCAATCGCGGGCGGAGCAAGCCGGAGAGAGCGAGAAGGGGCGCGTCCTGGCTAACGACTAGAAGCGGAGAAGACTCGGCTGCGACGCCGAATTTGGTGCCGTGCGAACCGCACCTGTGATTATGAAGCAGCGAGAGAACGATTGCCCGCGCGCCTCGCAGCGCTGAGAGTGAGCACGAAGCCAAGCCGAACAGGCCGAGCCCGAGACAAACAATTCCGACCTTTTCCGACCTCGCCGACGGTTCCAGCCACAGATAGCTCGGCACGCAAAGCCCGAGGACGAAAAGCCCCGCAGCGGCAGCGGGAAACAAACGGAGCAACAGAAGAAAACGCGCGGCTATCGAAGCTTCTTTCCCCTCTGCCAGCCGAATCCCCGAATGAGCAAAGAAACGAGTGACAAGGGACAGAACCAGATTGAGGACGAAAAACGACGCAAGACCGAGGCACACGAGCCGAAGCGCGTAGGAAAGAATCATGACTGGCCCTTCCGCGCGAGCGCTTTCCGCCGGTCCCGAATCTTTTTCTCCAATTCATCCAACAACTCAGGGTCATGACTGCCAACCGCATCGAGCAGCGCGGAAAGCAGCAATTCGCGGGAGCGACTCGGTCCCGCCAGGAATCCGGCCACGAGGCTGCCTGCGCGCATACGTTCCCATTCTTCGCGCGTAAATCGCGGCGAATAGCAAAAGGCTCTTTCGGACTCTTGCCGATCTAACAGGCCTTTCTTATACAGGCGGTCCAGCGTGGTCATTACCGTTGTGTACGCGAGCGGGCGGCTCAGCTTGGGCACGAGCTCGCGAACACAACTTTCGCCGCGCGCCCAGAGCAGCTGCATCAACTCAAATTCAAGGGCGCCGAGCGTCACCCTGCGGCTCTCCTCACTACGCCGGACCAGGCGATCTTTGAAGTACTGGAGCACGAGCGCATCTTACCACGCTTCCACGGCCATCCGCGGCGCTCAATAGCCCCACAAATGTAGCCTCACACGCCCCCGCAACGAGGCTGCGAAAAGTTCGCTTGATTTCCATGGAACAAACGACAGGCTAGTTTCGTCTATACCTAGAGCGAAATAGCCTCTAAGCAGAAAGGGCCAATAGGAGATGAAAAACGAGTCGCAAAGGGACCTCTTTCCGGGAGCGCTCGAGATGATGATCTTGCGCACTTTGAAGCGCCAGCCCATGCACGGTTATGCGCTGGCGCAGCACATCAAGCGCGTTTCGGACGACCTACTGCAAATCGAGGAGGGTTCGCTCTATCCGGCGTTGCAACGATTGCTCCGGGAAGAGCTTGTGAAGGCGGAGTGGGGGCTTTCCGCGACCAACCGGCGCGTGCGGATTTACCGGCTGACCCCGGCGGGAATGAAGCACTTGCAAAGGGAAGTCTCGAGTTTTGAGCGAATGCTCAAGGGAATTTCGCGAGTGCTCGAACCGGAGAAACTATGAGCTGGAGACGGAGAATTTTTCGACAGCGCACCTATCAGGACTTATCGGACGAGATCCGCGAGCATCTCGAAGAAAAAGTGGAGGAACTGGTGGCTTCCGGCATGAATAGGAAGAGCGCGGAGGCCCAGGCGCGCCGGGAATTTGGAAACGTAACTCTCGTGGAGGAAGACGGGAGAAACGAGTGGAGGTGGATCAGCATCGAGAACTTTCTTGCGGATGCGCGGCACGGATTGCGGATGCTGAAGCACAATCCTGCGTTCACTCTCGTGGCGATTCTGACGATTGCCATCGGCATCGGGGCGAACGCAGCTGTGTTCAGCGTGGTCAACAGCGTCTTGCTGAAGCCGCTGAACTATCCGCACGCGGAAGAGCTCGTTTTCTTGCATCAAACCGCGCCTGGCGCTGCCGGGCTGACGGATTTCGAAAACGGCTTGCTGCTTTCTCCCTCGATGTATTTCACCTACGCGGAGAACAATCGGTCTTTCCAGTCGCTAGGAGTATGGGACCCGGGAACCGCAAATGTTACGGGCCTGGCAGAGCCGGAACAGGTGCGCGTGGTCAATATTAGCGACGGCGTTCTGCAGGCGCTGGGAGTGGGACCGCAAGCCGGCAGGTGGCTGTCCGCGGCGGATCAAGTTCCCAATGGGCCGGCACGCGTGATGCTCAGCTATGGTTACTGGCAGAGACGGTTTGGCGGAGACCTGAAAGTAATCGGACGAGACTTGGTGGTGGATTCCCGTCCGCGAGAAATTGTCGGCATCATGCCGAAGGGTTTCCGGTTCGCGGATACGGATTTCGATTTGATCGAGCCCTACCAGTTTGACCGAGGAAAATTGATTCTTGCCGGATTTGGCTACCGCGGGATTGCCCGGCTGAAGCCTGGGGTCACCATTGCACAAGCCAACGCGGATCTTACGCGGATGCTCTCGATTTGGATGGACTCCTTCAGCAATGGTCCCGGCACGAATCCGCACTTTTACGAGACCTGGAAGATCACGCCGTTGCTGCGCCCGTTGAAAGCGGAAGTTGTTGGAAATGTGAGCGAAGCACTATGGGTCGTCATGGCGACGATCGGCCTCGTGATGTTGATCGCCTGCGCCAATGTGACGAATCTCTTGCTGGTTCGCGTCGAAGCGCGGCAACAGGAGTTGGCGGTGCGGGCAGCGCTGGGCGCGAGTTGGCAGCGGATTGTGAGTGGCTTGCTGGTGGAAAGTGTGCTACTGGGCCTTTTCGGAGGCGTCGCGGGAGTGGGTTTGGCAGCCACAGCAGTTCGATTGCTTCGCGCTTTCGGACCCGCAAATTTGCCCCGGTTGAGCGAAATTTCTATTGACGCTCGCACACTGCTTTTTGCGTTCGCGATCTCAGTCCTCTCCGGATTGCTGTTTGGGCTGGTCCCGGCGTTTAAGTATGCAGGCCCGCGGGCCACGCTGGGATTGAGGAGCGTTGGGCGGACGATCAGCGCGAGCCGCGAACGTCACCGCGCTCGCAATTTAATGGTTGTTGGGCAAGTGGCCATGGCGTTGGTTCTGCTGGTTTGCGCGGGGCTGATGATTCGAACTTTTGAAGCGATGCGGAACGTGGACCCGGGCTTCACGGATGCGCCTCATCTGCAAGTGCTGCGCATTTCCATTCCAGACTTGCTGGTCCCCGACGCCGAACGCGTGGTTCGCACGGAGAACGAGATCCTGGACAAACTGAATGCAATTCCGGGCGTGAAAGCGGCCGGCTTTGCGAGCGATATGCCCATGGAAGGATTCGAGTCCGGCTGGGATTGCATCTACGCTCAGGACAAGACCTACCCTGATGACGTCATGCCCCCTCTGAGACTCTACAAATACATCTCTCCGGGTTTCCTCCGAGCGTCGGGAACAAAATTAGTCGCGGGAAGGGAATTCTCCTGGGAGGATGTGTACGGCCTCCGGCCCGTGATCATGGTTTCCGCGAACCTGGCCAGGGAGATGTGGGGCTCACCATCCGCGGCAATCGGCAAACAGTTGCGGGAATTTCACAGCATGCCGTGGCGCGAAGTTATCGGCGTAATCGAGGATGTGCGGCAGCGCGGCGTGCAGGAAAGCGCTCCGCCCATTGTCTATTGGCCACCTCTGATGAAGTACATGTTCGGCGACAGTAAGGTGCAGTCCTTGCGAACGGTAACATTCGTCGTTCACAGCGACCGCGTGGGAACCGACAGTTTTCTCAGTGATGTGCGCAGCGCAATCTGGTCTGTCAATTCGAGCTTGCCTTTGGCTTCCGTGCGAACCATGGAGGATGTGTACGGGAAGTCCGTCGCGCGAACTTCGTTTACCTTGGTCATGCTGGCGATTGCCGGCTTCATGGCTTTGATCCTTGGGATCATCGGAATCTATGGCGTAATTTCCTTCGTCGTCTCGCAAAGGAAGCGCGAGATTGGGATCCGTCTGGCTCTCGGCGCGCAGAGAGAAGACGTATTGAAGATGGTCTTGAATCAGGGCGCTACGCTGACTTTGATCGGTGTGGCTATTGGGTTTGTTGCCGCTTTCGGTCTGACCGGCTTCATGCGCAGCCTGCTTTTCGGTATCACGCCGCGTGATCCCCTCACCTTCGGCTTCGTCGCCACGGTCCTGCTTCTGGTGGCACTCGTTGCTTGTTATCTTCCGGCGCGGAGAGCGATGAAGGTCGATCCGATTGTTGCCCTGAGGTATGAGTGAGGAATTCCGGGCGACTGCCCCAGACGTGAAGGATGCGTCTCGAGGCAGGAAGCCATTTCCCCCAGGGGAAACCCTCCCCTGGCCCCAAGACGCATCTATAGTTCGGCCAACACCCGTGTTTATCTTGTGCGACGCGTAAAAGTGGAGTCAGGTTACAAAAAACTTACACTATTTTCTGGTTTTTTCGCGACTTTCGAAGTGTTTGCAGGCACAGGATTTAGCTTGGCTGGTACCTTTCAGCAGTGGAACACGCGCCTTAAGCCAAAGGACAGACCTGTGTGCCGCAATGCTCCTCAGACGCCTTCTGTCCGCTTGTACCTGCACTAATCCGCCCTGCGCGGAATCGTCCCTGGGCTATCGGGGAATTCTCAAGCCTAGCTGTGGTCATAGCTGGAATAGCGGAGCGTTGCGCAAGAGGGCATCCGAGATGGAGGGAAAGCTCTTGTAAATCTCCTGCCGGTAAAACTCCGAGATGGGTCCGGTCAAGAGCATGGACGCTCCATGGCTCAACAGCATCACGCCGTAAAACGCGGGCAAGTAACTTTCCGCCTTGCCTCCGAACCGGTTTGCGAGCTGCGCAAGAAACCAATCGCGGATTGGCCGTGGCACATCTTCAGAAGGCACTGTGTCTCCCCATGCGTTCCAAAGCAGCCTGTATTCGTTTGGATGGTCTTCGGCGAAACGTAAGTATCGCCGGCAAAACTCTTCCGGGGTGGGCGCACCCAGGCACACTTCGGTTAGATCCTGGCGGAATTTCTCTCCAAGGGCGAGATACAAGGCCTGCTTATTCCGGAATCTTCGATAGACAGTAGGGGTAGTTGTCCGTGCCTCCCGTGCAACCGCCCTGAGCGTCAGACCACGCTCACCGCGCGATCGCCACAATTTCTCTGCCGCGGCGAGGATCCTCTTCTCCGTCATCGGATCGAATTTCGGGGGCACGGGGAATCTCTCCAGTAAAAATTATACAATGTATAATTAAACGAAATCAGTCCAGATGTCAAATCGGCTGCGAAATAGACAACTTTAGTTTGCACTTAACATACAGAAAACAAATAAGATACATAACCACTGGTCAGCGTGATACGCCGAGGAGAGAGGAACAAATTACAGCCTAATTTTTGCGTTTACATTGTTAGTGAAACATCGTATAACTATATCTCTAAATTTCAAACTCAACCGCAAGGTTCAGAGAATCAAGGAGTAACGCGTGTCGCGACAGAACAATCCCAATTTACGTTTGGAGGGAGATACCGGAGAAAGCTGCGATTCTTTAGAAGTACCGCCGAGCCACAATTCGTGCCGCGTAGCGGGTGAAGAGCCTGTCGGACAGGGGCAAACAGCCAATCACGAGCATGCCTGGCTGAGTTCTAGCAGCTCTAATTTTCAAGAAGGCTCGAATCATCCTTCTACTCTATCTGAGGCGGTGATTCAGAAGGCGATAACGGGCTCGCTGGCTTATCTACGCGCGGAGCGCGAGCGCTTCTGGCAACAGGGCCGGCATCTAAACGACAATTCGAAGGCATCGCTCGGCCGCTACTTTTCCCGAGAGCTGTTGGAGAAAGCACGAGCCGTCGCCCTGATTGGTTGCCGCCTGGCGAATCCTCCGGCCTTTTCCCAGGCAAGGTCGCTGGGCATTGCGAATCTGCCGGATTTGGCTCACCAATCCTCGGTGAGCTTTCTGGATGTAGTTGTGTTCAATGAGCCGATGACAGACCGGCAAGTGTTCCATTCTCTGGTCCATGTTGCTCAGGTTCACGTGCTTGGCGCGCGGCTCTTTACCGAGTTGTTTGTGAGGGGAGTCGTCCGTATGCGCTCCTATCCTTTGGCGCCCATGAAAGCGCAAGCGTTCGAACTGGATACACGTTTTGCGTCAAAGCCAGACTCTGGTTTTTCAGTAGAGGCTGAGATTCGCGAATGGTTCAACCACGGACGCTATTAATTGGCCCTAATTGAGGAAGAGCAAGTTACATGAGGGCGGCGGCCTGGGCACAATACCCGGTATGCCGCTGTCGTTTCACTTCATATGTGCGTCGAACCAGGCCAGCGTCCGCTCGACGACGTCGCGGCGGTGCTTCGGATTCGAGAACATATGTCCTTCGTGCTGGTAAACGACTAGTTCGGTTTCGACGCCGAGTGTCTTCAGCGCATGCCAGAATTCATACGACTGAGGAGCTGGCACCTCGCCGTCGGAGTCGCCTACCAATAGTAGCGTCGGCGTCTTGGCGTTCTTGATGAAATTGATCGGCGAACTCTTGGCATAAACCTCCGGATCGTCGTAAACCGATTTTCCAAAATACGGAATCATCCACTGGTCAATCAAATTTTCGCCGTAATAACTCTGCCAGTTGGAGAGGCCCGCGCCGGCCATGGCCGCCCGGAAGCGGTGAGTTTGCGTCACGGCCCACATGGTCATGTAGCCGCCGTAACTCCAGCCGCAGATGCCGAGCCGCTCCGGATCAATCGGCGCGACTTTGATGGCTTCATCAACGCCGGCCATGATGTCTTTGAAATCGCCGTAACCAAAATCTTTCACGTTGGCCCGCGTGAATGCTTCGCCCTGCCCAAAACTGCCGCGCGGATTCGGTCGCAATACAAAATATCCGGATGCCGCGAGCGGCGCCGTGTAATCGAGCGAACTCGGCCACTCCGAAAGGACCGCGGCTCCCGGACCTCCATGGACCTGGACAACGAGCGGATATTTCTTGTTAGCATCAAATGGCCGCGGATACAGAAGCCAGCCTTGCACTTCAAACCCGCCATTTTTCCAATGGACGCTCTTCGCATCGCCCCATCCGGGCTTCAGGTTCTTGTTGAGTTGCGTTATCTGCGTCCACTTTCCGGTGGCGCCCGCCCAAACTTCCGGCGGAGCACCGTATGAGCTACGAATGACCGCCGAATTTTTCGCATCCCTGGAAAGCGAAAGATTGATCCCCCAAGCGCCAGCAGTGATTTGTCCGGATTCCCGGTACAGCTCGGCGATCTGGCCACTCGTTGGATCGAGCGAAGCCAATGCCGAGTCGCCGTCGAGATACTCACCAAACAAAATTTTGCCGCTGGGAGACCATGCCAGCCAGCTTGCGGAGGCTTTCACCACCGGAGTCAGATTTGTCGCGTCGCCCCCGGTAGCCGGAATCGCATAAATGTCGCCGCCTACGCTCGCTTCGTCGCTCATCAGTCCTCCGATGAACGCGATCTTCTGCCCGTCGGCAGACCATGCCGGATTCGCGATCTGCACGGCCGGTTTATAAATGGACTTCATCAGGCCGGAATCAGCATCGAGCGTGTAAAGTTCCGCGATGAACCAATTGTCATCACCGTTGCCAGGCGCAGCGGTCACGGCAAAGTGGCGGCTGTCGGGTGCCCAGTCGTATTCGTAAATGTAAATGTCCGCGGGAGTGATCTGGTGAAGGCTGCCGCTCGCCGCGTCAATCAGGGCAAGCCGTTGCTCGAAGAAGGAGTCCTTGATCACTCCTGTCTCGGGCGTTTCCGCGACGAGCGGCCCGGACGCTCGCGTCGCATTTTCTGTGAACAGGACGGCGATCGTCTTTCCGTCGGGAGACCAACCCGGCGCTGCGAGAAAGCCCTTGACCTGCGTCATTTTTCGCGCGGAACCCGGCACACCACCAACTTCCATTACGTAAAGTTGAAGCTGCCCGGTCTTTGCGGCATCGGAGAGAAACGCAATTTTCTTGCTGTCCGGCGACCACGCGACGCTTCCCTCGGCGTGGATCGCATCATTGGGACTCGCGCTGATCCGCTTGGGCTTCGCTGCGCTTTCCAGTTCCTGCACAAAAATGGCGCTGTCTCCGGTGGAAACTCCGCGTTTGGTGATGACGTCTTCAACCCACGCGACTTTCTTTCCGTCGGGAGAAATGGCGGTCTGTTCGAACCGGTGAGTCAGGGCCAGTGTGTTAATCACCGCTTCGGCCGCCGTGGGCAGCGCTGGTTTGGACGTTGCCGCGAGTCGCGCTTCCACCGACCGCTTGCTGCCACCGGATTGCTGCGCCAGAGTGGGAACAGTCACGCACATTGCACCCAGGCAAACCACCGCAAGCGCAGTCTTTCGCAAGCACAATCTCATACGATTATCCTCATCTTCAGTTGATAGCCGATCTGCTGGGCGCGAGTACGATAATCCGCGCCAGTGCGCACTGCAAGCGCCCCCCTCGAAATCTTATCTCGAGGAACCTCACTCGATGCACGCGCGCGCAAACACCGAATGGCTGATTCGCCGCCCCGCTGAATCCGCGACAAAAAGTTCTCCTGTTGTGATTGCGGCCTGGCGATTCCCAATCATCTCCTCGACGTACCCCGCAAGTCGCTCGGCCTCTTTGTCAGATTGCCGCCGCGTCAGCACCGTCGTGTACGCATTCAGCAGCACAAATCGCGGCTTAGCCGAAAGTAGCTTTCTGCATTGCTGCAGCAACTCCCGTAACGCCTCCTCCACCTTCCACAATTGCCCCTTCGGTCCTCGGCCAAAGCGCGGCGGATCCAGAATCATCGCATCGTAGCTTTGCCCACGCCGGATCTCGCGCGCGACAAACGCCGAAGCGTCGTCCACAATCCACCGCACTGGCCGCTCACCGAGCTTCGAAAGCAACTGATTCTCTCGCGCCCACGCAACTGCCTTGCGCGACGCGTCCACGTGTGTAACGTGCGCTCCCGCCCCCGCGCACGCCAGCGTCGCCAATCCGGTGTAGCCAAACAACGCCAACACGCGCGGCGCTTTACCTCTGCCTTCGATCGTCTTCGTAAGCCAATCCCAATGGCTCGCTTGATCGGGGAACACGCCGACATGCCCAGCTGGCGTTGGCGCAACCCAAAACGCAAGCTTCCCCCTTCGCATCTCCCAGCGCTGCGGAACACATTCTGAGAATCTCCATACATTCTTTCCAGAATTTCCCTCTGCTGAAAATTGACCATCTGCGTTCTTCCAAATTGTACCGGGCCGCGCCGGCAACCATTCCGCTTGCGGCTCAGGCCGGTCCAGAACGTACTTTCCGAAGCGCTCCAGCTTGCGTCGATTCCCCGAATCGAGCAGCTCATACTCGCTCCACTCCGGCGTCCACGATTCGATCTTTCCCCTCAACCCCTTCATCTCAATCCGCTCTGCTCTCGCGAAAATGAAGAGCCCACGCTTCCCGCCAAATAAAATCTGTCTCTCCCGCGTTTCTTGACCCTGTGTGTGAGCCTCGACTACACTACTAAATTCAAGCCCTGTCGCTCAGCGGGTCTTTCGCCCACTGTCTGTCTACAGGTAGTCGCGGCCGCGTGTTTCCGTGCGCTGTGCCGCAAACCCAAGGGGGAATGCTTTGCCAAAGCGCACCTATCAACCGCGCCGGAGACGCCGCGCCAAGACTCACGGCTTCCGCTCGCGCATGAAGTCCGTTGGCGGCCGCAAGGTCTTGGCGGCTCGCCGCAAGAAGGGACGCCATCGTCTCACGCCCGAATAGCTCGGGTCGCCTGAACTTTCCGCGAGAGGCGCGCTTGGTTCGGCGCGGCGATTTCGATGCCGTTTACCGCACCCGCTCACGCCGGTCAAGTTCCCATTTCACTGTTTTTTTTCGCTCGAACCAACTGCCGGTCAGCCGCTTTGGGTTCAGCATCAAGAAAGCACTTGGTGGAGCGGTAGGGCGGAATCGCATCCGGCGGCGCATCCGAGAGATTGTTCGCTGTCATTCTCACGAAATCCCCGCGGGCTGGGACTTCGTGATTCATCCGAAAGCCGGCGTTCGCGACGCGAACTTTTCGGATCTCGAGGCGGAGCTTCTCGGCTTGATGAAGCGAGTCTGAATCGGCAACCTTTGGAGCGTCATGAACGGCGAAGCACATTCCCAACCCTCTTCTTCCGGCACGCTGGCTGACAAATCCGGCCAATCTTCTCCCGCCGTGAAAGCCTGCTTGGCCGCTCTGCGTATTTATAAATTGTACTTATCCGCGCACATGCCCGGCGGCTGCCGCTATGATCCCACTTGTTCCGTCTACGCCTATCAGGCGATTGAACGGTTCGGTGTATTCCGTGGTTCCTGGCTCGCTATCAAACGCCTGCTGCGCTGCCATCCCTTGTCTCGAAGATTTGGTTATGACCCGGTTCCAGAGAGGAGCGAACTTCCCAGCTGGAAGCACGCCGAGAGCCTGGCCGAAAAACATCCAACCGCGGCGGCCAGAGAGGCCCACTCGTGAGCGAACCGGCAAAGAAAAAAGAGCTCTCCACCGAGCTGCGCATTTTGTACGCCTCGATCCTCTCGATGGCGGTGATCCTGCTCTGGGTCAAATTCTTTGCTCCAAAACCTCCCGCGCATCCGGAAGAACCCGCCAAACAGTCCGCTTCGGGTCCAGCCGTTGCGGGCGCGGGGAACGCCGCTCCGGCTACTCCCAGTAATGCCACCAATTCTTCCTCGCAAAAAAACGCCACCTCGATTGCTCCTGCGCCGGTCGTCACTGTTCCAGCCGAAGCCGAATCCAAGGAACGCACGATCGTGGTTGAGAACGCGCTTTACCGCGTCGAGTTCTCCAATCGCGGGGCAGTTGTCAAAAGTTGGGAGCTGAAAAATTATAAGGACGACTCGAATCCGCCGCGCACTCTCGATCTCGTCCACCCGGAGGCTTCGGCGCAAGTTGGCGGCTGGCCTTTCGCCCTCGTCTTGGACGACGGGGCCCTCGAGACGCAAGCCAATTCGGGTCTCTTCGTCGCCCAGGTTCTGAGCCCCAGCACCACTACAAACGACTCCTCGCCCTCGGCAATTCCCGCGCCCGCCGGTCCTCTCAAAGCTCCCGCCACTCTCCGTTTCAGCTGGAGCGACGGCCACCTCGAAGTCACAAAAACTTTCTTCTTCGATCATTCCTACATCGTGCACGTCGAAACTTCCGCCAAACTGAATGGCACGCCGATGAGAGCCGGCCTGGCGTGGCTCGGCGGCTTCGGCGATTTGACGGTTCACGATCCGGCCCCCATCGAGTCTGTCTTCACCTTCTACGGCGAGAAGGGCTCGCTATCGACCCAGCCGTACAAGAAGTTGGAGGGCCCGGAAAAATGGGGTCCCGGCGTTTGGATGGGCGGAAAAGATTATGCCGGAATTGAAGACCGGTACTTCACCGCCGCCTTCCTTCCGCTAAAGGAACCGGCCTCGGGCTCCATCGAAACCCGCTACTGGAAAGTTACTCACACGGTGAAAGATTCCGAGGGCAAGGACGAGCAAGAACCCGTATCGCAAGTGGCTGTCTCGTCCGAAACGAAACCACTTCAACTGCGCGTCTACATTGGCCCCAAAGACTACGACATCTTGAAAAAGATGAATCCACCTCTTCAGGCGCTCGTAAATTTCGGCTGGCTTGAAGTCATCGCTGGTCCGCTCTTTTATCTTCTCAAATGGATTCAGATCTACGTTCCGAATTGGGGCTGGGCCATCGTCGTTTTGACCGTAATCATCACACTCGCCCTCTTCCCCCTGCGCGTCAAGAGCTACCGCGCCACGCTGAAAATGCAGCGCGTCGCACCGGAAATTAAGCAGATCCAGGACAAGTACAAGAAGTACAAGATGAATGACCCCCGCAAACAGGAAATGAATAAGGAGGTCATGGCCGTCTACAGCCGCGAGGGCGTCAATCCTGTCGGCGGCTGCATCCCGCAACTCATCCAGTTGCCCATCTGGTATGGGCTGTACCGCGCCCTTTATGGAACGATCGAACTGCGCCACGCGCCGTGGTTTTGGTGGATCAAGGATTTGTCCGCGAAGGATCCTTACTACATTCTTCCTGTTCTGATGGGCGTCTCGATGTACCTCAGCACGAAGATTACGCCCATGCCGACCACCGACCCGCAGCAACAAAAGATGATGAAGATCATGCCTATCGGCATGGCCGGCCTATTCATCGTTATTCCGTATCCCAGCGGCCTGGCCGTGTATATTCTTACCAGCTACGCTTTAGGGGCCTTACAGCAGTGGTACTTGAACCGCCGCCACCCCATGCCCCCGCCCCCGAAGCAATTGCCGCGCGGAAAGAAGAACCAATAGCTTCCTCTCGCGGAAGGAGAGAGCTTCCGGGAAATTCAATGACGAAGGATTTGATTCAAAACGGCGAACTGGACCGCCAAGCGGCGGCCGACGCTTTACGCGCTTTTCTCGAGGAATTGGTTCGCGTCTCCGGGCTCGACCTCAAAGTCAGCGTCCGCGCTGTGTCTCCTTCGGCGGAGTCGTCCGGCCAGGAAGCGGAAGTCCTCGCTGATCTCGATGGACGCGACAAGGAAATCCTGCTCGAGCGCAACGCCGAAGTCCTGAAAGCCATCGAGCATCTCGCGTTTCGCGCCCTCCGCCTGGAACCCGCCCACCACGAAAAGATTCATCTCGATTGCGGCGGCTATCGCGCGTTGCGATTCGAGGAATTGCGGATGACCGCGCGGGTCGCTGCGGAACGCGTGCAAGCCTCGAAGCAGCCCTTTCGTCTGAATCCAATGTCATCTCGCGAGCGCCGCATTGTCCATTTAACTCTCAAGGACATGCCCGGGATACGGACCGAAAGCGTTGGCGTAGGAGAAGACCGCCAGGTCGTAATCCACCCCGCGAAAGCGAAATAGCCTTATTCTGAATTGCAGTTCCGCGCGCAGAGGAAACTCTACTCGCGCTCCCAGCCCTGCGAAATGACTTTCGCATCTCCATCGAGCTGCACGCGATACGTGAACCCTCCGCGCCGGTCTCGGCGGGGAGACCGGAAGCGAATATCCAAAAACTCCACAACCGCGTTCTTGCCTTCCATATGAAAACGCGTTACCGGAAAACGCGAGAACCACAAAACGGTCTGCACGGCGTGAAGTTGTTTTGCTGCCTCAATGTACCGGTTCGGAAAGGAGTCGGGATAAAAGCTGTGCTCGATGTTGTCGAGCGATTCATTCGCGCTCAAGTCCAATCGCACTTCGAACACGCCGCTGGGAGTATTCACCAGCCCATCCCATTGCCACAGCGAAGGCGGTTCGGGCAAAGCCGCCAGCGATTCCACTTTGAGTTGAAAAAGCGCAGCAAACTGTTTCACGCGTTCCTCGGCGGCCCGGTGTGCAAAGAACGTTCCGCCGAGATACAGAATCGCCACCACTAATCCCGCGCGGTTCCACGCCGCGTAGGGAATGCGTACTCCCGCGTTTCGTATCGCCGGCAGCAGAAAAAGTACGGCAAGCAGCATGATGATGATGATTGCTGTCTGCGCAGATATCGGCGCGCCGACATTTTTCAAAAATGCCGCCACGCCGACCGACGTCAACGACAGGATGGACCAAAATAGGATCGCCCGGTTCTTCAGGCCTTCTTCCTTTCGGTAGGCCCAGGCCAGGAATTGCGGGCAGAGCAAAATCGCGGTAAAGCTCAAATCAATAATGAAAATCAAGTCCCACGCGGCTCGTGTCCACCGGATCGGTGACCAGATCATCGTCCCGAAGGTTGTAATCACGTCCAGAAAAATGTGGCTGAGAATTCCAACCGCGTAAATTCCCGTCAGCGCCGCGAACGAGGGCGAATCCCATTTTCGCCATCGGGCAAACCACCGCGTCACCGCTCCAAGCAACACCGCGAATATTGGCAGGCAAACCAGCGAATGCGTGATACTCCGGTGCCAGGTCAGAATCAGCATCGGGTCCCGCGACAGAAACTCCCGCACCATGTCCGAATCCGGAAAAATCGCGCCCAGCATTAAGGACCACGTGATCAGCCGAGCCCGGTTCATTGGTTTGGATGTGAAGAGGTCTTCGCCGCGAAAAACTGATTTGCCGATCAATGCTCCGGCGATGCCATGAGTAATTGTGTCCATTGATTAGGAGCGGGCCATCCTTAACGAAGGCGGCGCGCGGGCCGGAATTTTACCGCAAGGTGCGTTTGCAAGTGGAAACTAATGCCTCGCGCTGTGCGAAAACGCACGCAACAAGCTAGAGGAATGCCTGTACTTAACTCACCGCCAATAATGGTGAGCTTTTTCGAATCACTCGGCCCACTCTGCGCGCAGGAACGCCGTGCCGCTCCAGTGCGCCCAGTGCTTTGTCCACGGCGTCGGGCGCAATGGCGATCAGGAATCCCCCCGAAGTCTGCGGATCAAAAAGCAGGTCTTGATACTCCCCCGGCACGTTCGCGGCAAACCCGGCGCACTCGCCGATAAACGCGCGATTATTTTTCAGCCCGCCGGAAAGATGCCCTTCCCGCGCGGCCTCCAACGCTCCCGGAAAATAAGCGAAAGCCGTGTAATCGATTGCAAAAGAGACGGGTTCAATGCCGTGCGCGGGATCTCCTAGCGCCATCTCCCGCGCGTGGCCCAAAAGGCTGAATCCGGTTACGTCCGTCACCGCATGGACCGGGCTCTCGCCGCGCTCCGCGTCCTCTACCTCTTGTAATGCGGCCGCGGCCGCTGCGTTCAGCGTGGTCATCGCTGCCACTGCGGCCTTCAACGATTCCTCCGGTGCGCGATCCTTCTTCAAAGCTGTAGTGATCACTCCCGTTCCGAGCGGTTTTGTGAAAAGCAGCGCATCGCCCGGTTTCGCACCTACATTCCTCCATACGCGCTTTGGGTTTATCGTCCCGGTCACGGCGTAGCCAAAAAGCATGTCCTCATTGCGGATGGAGTGCCCGCCAATCACGCTGCAGTTCGCCTCCATCATCTTTGCCAAGCCGCCACGGATAATCTGTTCGAGAATTTCGGGATCGCCTTTTTCCGGAAATCCCACGAGCGAAAGTGACGTCGCCGGTTTTCCTCCCATCGCATAAATATCGCTCAGCGAATTGGCTGCGGCAATTTGGCCAAACAGATAGGGGTCGTCCACGATCGGCGTGAAAAAATCCACCGTCTGCACCAGCGCAAGACTTTC
Source organism: Candidatus Acidiferrum sp. (assembly GCA_035279745.1). Classification (GTDB taxonomy): domain Bacteria; phylum Acidobacteriota; class Terriglobia; order Acidiferrales; family UBA7541; genus Acidiferrum. The sequence goes on from DATEHE010000028.1 coordinate 132,619, forward strand.
GTTCAGCCGGTAAATGCCCGCGTCATCGTTCGTGTCGAAACCGACGAGAACATTCGGATCCGTCTGCTGCGGCAGCTTTCGCAGGACCGCATCCAGCGTCGCAGGATTCAGCTTCGCGGCGCATCCCGCCGCCTTCGCCATCGACGTGAGTTTTACTGGCGTCGCCAAGTTGCACCTCTCGTTTGCTCCATCATTATAGCGGTGCTTCCGCCGTTCGCACTGTGATCCCCAACCCTTCCGAAAAACACGTCCGCGAGTTGCGTCGCACCTCCGAACGTGGTTTCATCGCCCGATGCCCTGGGACTTCTGGTTGATCTTTTTCGTCCTTGCGGTTTTGCTGCCCTGGCGCGGTCGCGCACGCCTCAAAAAGCTCCTCGAGGTTCCGCGCATTACCTCGCAGGAGCGGCTGCTGCTCTATACTTCCACCATCCTCTTCCAATGGGTCGCCGCTGCCGTGGTGGCTTGGCGCGCCTGGGCTCGTGGCCTTACTCCCGAATTGCTCGGCCTGCTCGTCCATGGAGCAGCGAGAGTCTGCCTCGCCGCAATTGTCGGCGCGACGGCATTGGGCGCGTTTCAATGGTTTAACCTTCGAAGATTGGGCCACGGAGCCCGAAGAGCCAGCAGCTACATGCAACCCATCGCTGAGCGCATATTGCCTCAATCCCCGAAAGAGCTTTCTGTTTATCTGCTCTTGACCCTGACCGCCGGCGTCTGCGAGGAATTTCTCTATCGCGGCTTTGCCATGGCCGCTCTCCTTCGCGTCGGTCTTCCGGCCTGGAGCGTCGTCCTGCTTTCTTCCGTTCTTTTTGGCTTGGCGCACCTCTATCAGGGCCGGGGAGGATTTCTGAGCACACTGGTCATCGGCACAGTGTTCGGAAGCGCTAGAATCGCGTACGATGGCTTTGCTGCCGTCGCCGTTTGGCACGTGGCTGTGGATGCAGTCGCGGGAATAGCTGGTCCCCGCTACGTGCTGCGGCCGCTGCCATCGGCAAAAAAGGACGAAATCCCCGGATTGACGGAATCTTAGTTACTCTTATGACAACACAAAGCCCAGCGGTGCTTTCAGCGGAGACAATTCGGCGCGCCCTCACCGAGTATAAGCTTGACCCAGATGAACAGCAAGTGCTGCAAATTCAACAATATATGAGGATTTTGTTGGACTGGAATGACAAGATAAATCTTACCGCAATTCGCGATCCCCTGGAGATACTACATCGTCATTTTTGCGAATCTATGTTTGCAGCGATTTCCGTGCCTGTGGAAAACGGTCGGCTCGCCGACGTCGGTTCTGGCGCCGGTTTCCCCGGCATTCCGCTCAAAATTATGCGCCCCGGCCTTCATGTTTTCCTCATCGAATCCAATATGAAAAAGGCCACGTTCCTAGCGGAAGTCCTTCGTAATCTTGAACTTCCAGACTGCAAAGTCCTCGTCAGCCGCTATGAGGAGCTCGGCGAGGAGGTCGCTCCTCTGGACTTTGTCTGCTCCCGGGCGCTCGGTGAGTTCGACTCCTTTCTCGCCTGGGCAGCGTCGGATCACATTGCAATCAAAAGAGTTATCCTATGGCTTGGGGGTCGCGACCTGGATCAGGCGCGTCGCGCTTCGAGTTGGGATTGGGCCGAGCCGATCGCCGTTCCGAACTCCCTGCGCCGTTACCTACTCGTGGGCTCGAAAAAATTTCCTTCTGTCGGCGCAACGACTTGAAACGTAAGCACTTAAATTAAATCTGTCGTGATTTCTTCCAGCTCCAAAGCGCGAAGAGCATGACTCTCGGTCTCAACTCGCATTGGCATTTCTGCCCCGAAATAATTCTCTGAGGCTAAAACGAATTCGCGCAGTGAGCACTACTGAAAGAGGTCCGGTCTCCGCCGCTAACGAGACTCCTGTTTCTGTTCCACGTGGAACCTTCGACCGGGCGGGTTGTTCCTCTTTGATTCTGATTAGCTGTGGGCGCCGCAGAAGATCCGCGAGCCCAAGACCCGTCAGACGTTCCACGTGGAACAAGGCCTTCGCAAAATTTCTCCACTACGCCACTTGCACTGTCGGCCGAACCGAAATTGGTCGCCACAAGTGTTCCACGTGAAACCATGCGTTCACGCAGCGATCTGACCCGAATTGCCCCCTCCCGAATCCCCATTTTCCTTTGGCGACGTTCCACGTGGAACACCAATCCATCCGGTAAACTCCTCTGACTGCGACATGGCGAATCATTTGAGCTTTATTCCCACTCCACTCGTAACCCGACCACTCGGGCTTCTCTGCTCATCCTCCCTGTTCCACGTGGAACACCACCCACTTTCCACAGCCATCTTCTTGTTCCACGTGAAACAAGTTGCATCGCCTCCATCTTTCTGCTAACTTTCCGCCACTCGGGGGTCTAGTGGCTCGCATTATCGCGGTGGCCAATCAAAAAGGCGGAGTCGGCAAGACTACCACCGCCGTCAATCTCGCTGCCTGTCTCGCCGCTTCCGATCAACCCACCCTCCTCGTCGACTGCGACTCCCAAGCCAACGCCACCGCCGCCATCGGCTTTGCCAAAGACCCTTCCCGCCGAACCCTCTACCACTGCCTCATCCTCAACGAGCCTTTCGAGAAAATCGTCCAAAAGTCTCAAGTCGAGGGCTTGGATGTCGTCCCCGCCGACAAAAATCTGGCCGGCGCTGCCGTGGAACTCGTTCTCGCAGAAAATCGCGAATACAAGCTCCAAGCCTTCCTCAACCAAATCCAGGATCGCTACAAATTCATCATTCTCGACTGCCCTCCCGCCCTCGACCTCCTCACTCTCAATGCTCTCGTCGCCGCCAACGCTGTCATGGTCCCTATTCAATGCGAATATCTCGCCCTCGAAGGCGTGTCCGAACTCCTTGACACCCTTATGCGCATTCGCCGCACACTCAATCCTGGCCTCGAAATCGAAGGAATTCTTCTCACGATGTTTGACGAACGCACCACCCTCTCCCGCCAAGTGGCCACCGATCTACGCAGCTTCTTTGGCACGCAAGTCTTTCAAAGCGTGATTCCGCGCAATGTGCGCTTAGCCGAAGCTCCGAGCTTCGGAAAACCAATTATCTTTTACGATCTTCACAGCAAAGGGGCCGAGGGGTATAACCAGCTCGCCCAGGAGGTCATTGCCAATGCCGAGAAACGCACTGGGACGGGGGCTCGGAGCGCTCATTCGGGAGCCTGAACCTCAGGCTGCCCAGCCCGCCCCGCCAGCACAACCACACTCTGTCGGCTCTAGCGCCGCGGCTGCTGTTCCCGCTCGCGATCCGTCCGCTTCTGGTCCTCTCCAGCTGGACATTGATCTCATCGAGCCTAGTCCTTACCAGCCTCGCTCTCGCTTTCGCGAAGAATCCCTCGATGAACTTGCCCGCTCCATCAAAGCCAGCGGCATTATTCAACCGCTGGTTGTCCGTCCTGTGGGCAATCGCTTTCAGCTCATCGCTGGCGAACGCCGCTGGCGTGCCTCTCAGCGCGCCGGCCTAACCAAAGTCACCGCCATCATCCGCCAGGTTCCCGATGAGCTCGCGCTCGAAATGACGCTCGTCGAAAACATTCAACGCGAGGATCTCAATCCCATTGAAGCTGCCCGCGCCTTCGAACGCCTCATGGACGAGTTCCAGCTCACCCAGGAATCCGTCGCGGAGCGCACTGGCAAAGACCGCGCCACCGTTGCCAACTCGATTCGCTTGCTGAAGCTCGAGCCCACGATTCAGGATTGGATTGAAGAAGGAAAACTCTCCGCAGGCCACGGCCGCGCGCTTCTCGCCGTGCCCGAATCCGCGCTTCGTATGCGCTACGCGCAGCGTGCCTCTCGCGGCGGCTTGACCGTTCGCCAAATCGAACGCCTCGCTTCGCGACGCGCCCGCAACGCCAGTCCAGCAACCGAAATTCACATGGATGCGAACATCCGCTCCGCTATCGACGAGCTCCAGCGCCATCTCGGCACCAAGATTCTTCTCCGCCAAAAAACCAAGCTTCGCCCAGGTCAGCTTGTCCTCGAGTATTACGACGACGCCCAATTGATGGGTCTTTACGATCGCTTGATGAAATAGCCGCGTCCGTGCCTTCGCGCATCCCTCAACTTCTTTTCGCGTATCCTTTGGACACGCTCCGCAATCCCGCGCGTTGACTTACTCGCTCCCGCCGCTAAAGTAGAAGAGTTGCTCCAGGAGAACTGTCATGGCGTGGAAGTGGCCCAGTGGCGCGAAGAATGGCTCAGGCGAGGAGTGGACCGGCTTCATTGATCAAGGTGTCTCGCTCGAAGGCACGCTTCAGCTCACCGGCACGTTCCGCATTGACGGCAACGTCAAAGGAAACATCATCTCGGAGCAGACTGTCGTCCTCGGCGAAGGCGCCAAAGTTGAAGGCCAGATCGAAGGCAACCGCGTCGTCATCTCCGGCCGCTTCGATGGCGTGATCTTCGCGAAGGGCCGCGTCGAAATTCAGGCTAAGGGCGTCGTCACCGGCGAAGTTCATTCCCCATGCATGGTGATCGATCCCGGCGGCATTTTCGATGGCCGCTGCCACATGCTCGCGTCTTCCGATGCGGCTACCGGCGTAACCATTCCGATCCGCGCCGCCAGCCAGGCCTGAACCGCAATTCGCTCCGCGTAATTGCGAGCCTGCGTTCCACACTCGTCCTGCTCCAAGATTCCGCGGCCCGCAATCTCGCGCCCATACTAATTCTTATTGTATATTACTATTCAATTATGGAAATCCGCTTCGCGACAGACGCCATCACTCATTCGCCCTAATGCGTCGGCACTGGTTGCTTTCCCATCGCCGCCGTCGCTTCCTTGATTCCATTCTGTATGTTCGTCTCCCAATCCAAATGGGGCACCGCGGATGCCGCCGCAGCTTGATAATAGCGCAGCGCTTCCGGCGCCCGTCCTAACCGTTTCAAGGAAAGCCGCCCCGCCGCAATCAAAGCCAGCAGCGCTGGTCTCTCTTTCGGATAGCTTGCCGCCAATTTGGCGTATTCCGTCACGGCCAGCTCGAGGTTCTGCTGTCCTTCCAGGTAGCGGCACAGCTCCAGCCAGACCGCCGCCGGCATACGCTCTCCGCCCGTGTTTTGAAATTCTTCGTAGTCGTGCCACGCAGCTTCTCCATCCTGCTGCTTCAGGTGCAACTGGCACAGCCGCACAGTCGCGTTTTCGTGCCCGGCCCGGTCTCCTTTTCGCCAGTAAGCTTGCTGCAGAATCGCCAACGCATCCGCCGAGTCCGGCTTGCTCGCGACGTGTTTCTCCAGGAGGCTGATCGCGTCCTCCGGCCTGCCTTGTTCCATCGCCTCCGACGCTTGCACCACGGCTGCGTCCGCCGTCCAAGACACTTTCTCTTCGATGGCTGCGCTGGCCTTTTGCTCCAATCCCGAGCGCGACAAGATCAACGCCGCAATCATGCCGAATGCGAACCCGCCCACGTGCGCCCAGTGCGCCACTCCCGATGCCTGCCCAAACAGCGAGCCGTAGAAGAATTCCATCAAGCCCCACAAGGGCAGCAGAATCAGCGCCGGAGCCTTGAATCTTCCCCGAAAAAAGAATGCGTACCAGAACATCTCGATCTTCAGTTTGGGAAACCGCACCAGAAACGCGCCCATCAGTGCCGCCACGGCGCCGGAAGCTCCCACCAACGGGATAAAGCTGTTCGGGTAGATCCAGCCGTGGAACTGCAATGCGATCGCGCCCGCCAGGATATAAAACACGCTGTAGATCGCTCGTCCCCAGTTGTCCTCAAGAATGAATCCAGCCAGCCAGAGGAACCACATATTGCCAATCAAGTGCAGCCAACCGCCATGAAGGAAATTAGCGGTTAGGTAGGATACGGCCGTCGGATTTGCCGGCACGAATCCATAACGATCCACAACAGAGTTCTTTAGATTGTCCTCAAATTCTCCCGATAGCTTATCCATCTCCGATTGCAACTCGTCCCGGTCCGTCACCAGCCGGATGTTCAGATCCCACTCGTCCGCGGGTGGCCGCTGGGCTGACCCAAGCTGCTGCCACTCAGAGGGGTACTTGCTGGCGAGCGGATCGATCAGCTTATGTTCTTTGTCTCCCAGGTTCAGTTCTGGATGCATGGCCGCCAGGAAGACCAGGTGCGTGCGGATTTCTGCGCGTCCCGGCGCCTGGTCTTCGATCTTCCAGTGCGTGCCAAGAAACGCCAGAATGTTCAGGCCCAGCAGGGCAAACGTGATGATCGGCCAGCGCCGGCCACGCATATTCTCGTGGCGAAGGGGAATCAGGATCATAAACTTGCCTTTCGTGTCGGAGCGGTTCGAGGGCTTGACCCGGTATCCACCATTCTAATTTGTTGCTTGGGCCTCCAAGCGCTAACAAGGTGGTTCTACACCGATCAGTAAAGATTGCGTCTTACGCTACAGAGCTTTCGCACCAGTTCTTCTCGCAACCTCGCCTGCGCTTCTTTCCGCGCCCCATTTCCCGCACCCATTCCTGCCGCGATTCCCGCCCGGTTGACACGCATTCACCGCCCGTCTATCTTGCCAAGGCATCTCTCGTGAGGCTCTTTGCATGAAGATTCTGGTCATTGGAAGCGGCGGCCGCGAGCATGCTCTCGTCTGGAAGTTGAAGCAAAGCCCGCGCGTTCAGAAAATCTGGTGTGCTCCGGGAAATGGTGGAATTGCCGCCGATGCGGAATGCGTTTCCATTGACGCGGCCAGCGTCGAAGCCATCACAAAACTAGCGGAGCAGTTGTCTCCCGACCTGACCGTCGTTGGCCCGGAACTGCCTCTCGTAAACGGCATTTCGGACGCCTTCGCCGCTCGCCATTGGCCCATTGTCGGGCCTTCCAGGCAAGCCGCTCAACTCGAAGGCAGCAAGATTTTTTCCAAGGAGTTTTTGCTTCGACACAGCATCCCCACTGCAAGAATGTTTGGCGCCTTCAATTCCGCTCCCGACGCTTATGCTGCTTTGGCCCGCGTCCAGTGGCCGCTGGTGATCAAGGCCGACGGGCTCTGCGCCGGTAAGGGCGTCTTTGTCGCGCCAGATGAAACTCCTGCCCGGCATTTTCTCGAGCGAGTCCTGGAACACCACGAGCTCGGCGAGGGCGGCAATCGCGTCCTCTTCGAAGAAGCCCTCGAAGGCGAAGAACTTTCCTTCATCATTCTCACGGACGGCGAACGCTTTGCCCCTCTTGTTCCCACCCGGGACCACAAACGCGTCTTCGATCGGAATCAGGGCCCCAACACCGGCGGAATGGGCGCCTATTCCACCGACGATTTGCTTCCGCCCAAACTTCGCAGCGAGGTCCTCTCTCGGATTGTCGAGCCCACTTTGCGCGGCCTTCGCCAGGAAGCTATCCCCTACCAAGGCTTTCTCTACGTCGGCTTGATGCTCACGAAGGATGGTCCAAAAGTTCTCGAATTCAATTGCCGCCTCGGCGACCCGGAAACCCAAGCCATCGTCATGCGCATGGACTTCGACCTGGCTGAAGTGCTTGACGACGTCGCCCATCACCGCCTCGATCACGCAAAATTGACTTGGAAGCCCGGCGCCAGCGCCTGTGTCGTTCTCGCTTCCGGCGGCTATCCAGGCAAATTTGAAAGCGGCAAGACCATCGAAGGCCTAACCGGTTTAATGAATAATATTGGTGTTACCGCTTTTCATGCTGGCACTCGCCTCGCCGGCAACTCCCTCCTCACCTCCGCCGGCCGCGTTCTGGGCATCACCTCCAGCGGCCCTACTCTCGAGCTAGCCCTCGATTCCGCCTATCGCGCCATCCAAAAGATTCACTTTGAGGGCATGCATTTCCGGAAAGATATCGGCGGTCACTCCGGCCGCCTCAAAGCTGCGGGAGACTAATCCCTTGGCCTCTGTCGTCAGACTCTTTCGTGCTCCCCGGCGGGGTTGGCCCATGGAAAGCTTGCTTCTGGCCATCGCGGTTCGCGACCTTGGCCTGGAAGGTTGTGCTCACGGTCGGCTCGGCAGCCCGCGCCAGGTCTTGCTCGCCGACCTCGAAACGCTGGATGCCCTCGAGCTTCGCCCCAGCATGATTCGAGAGAACATCACCACCGAAGGACTCAACGTGAACGGGCTCATGGCGGGAGAAAGATTGAAGCTTGGCGATGTGTTGCTGGAAGTCACCATGCCCTGCACTCCTTGCGGCCAAATGGAAGCTCTTCGCCCAGGTTTGCGAAAGGAAATTCGTGGCAGGCGTGGCATGTTTTGCCGTGTCATCCAGGGAGGCGCCATCCGCCAGGGTGACGCCATGGAAAGACTGCTCGCGGTTGCCGCCGGCTAGCCTGGATTCGGCTGGCGCCGCAAGCTCGGCGCTCCTTGGGGCCGCTTCTTCTCTGCTTTTACCTTCTCCACAGGCTCCTCCGGCGCTACCACCCAGTTGAACCCGCCGTCCTCGGTCATTGTCCCGAGTATGTATCGCGACTTTCCCGCAATCGTCGGGAGGATCGCTTTCATGAAATCCGTCGCTTCCAAAGGCGAGGCCTTGTTTGCTTGTCCCTTCTCGATGTCTTCTTCCACCTTCAAAAATTTCGGATCGTTGTGCGCGATCGTATCAATGTCCGGATAGTTTCCTTCGATCAATTGCTGAAGAGTCGGCCCCGGCAGATTGGCCGGATAGCGCACCTCAACTAACGTCTTTGGCGAGTGCTTTTCCGGCGGATAAAGCTGCGTGTAGCGCGGCCGCAAGATTCGCGTCTGCCAGAAATCTCCTCGCGTCGCGATCTCTTCCTGTTGTATTCGGTAGTCAATCTTCCACACTTCCGGCCCGTAATCCTCCGGCCCGTATCCGATCAGCACAATTTCAAAGATCGGTTCATCCGTATTGAAATCGATCTTGTGCTGGAGTTGGGAGACGAGAGGCCGCAATCTCTCCAAAAAAGCAACGCCAATCGTATCCAGGTCTGGTGCAATCTCATCTGGATTTGTCTCATAGTGGGGGTTCGGGGCCGTGATTCTCTGCATATCGCGATCCAGTCGAACGGGCTGCGGATCCGCCGTGCTCCGCCATTCGGAGGCGCCCAGCAGCACTCCGATGTGCTCCGAATCCACTCCTACCACCCGGGGCGGCACGGAGTTTGTTTCAATCGGATGGTCAATCGCGGCAAACACGATTCGATCTTTGGCCACGTGAACAATCACGCGCCCGCCCGCAAGATTGGCCACAATCTCCTTGCTATATTCGTTTTCTTGCGCGCCAGCGCGTGGCGCTTCTGTGCTGCCGAGTAACCCGAGGCAAGCCGCCAGCAGCAGGCTCGATGAGCTTCGAAGTGGTAAGGCGATCTTCATGACTCCCGTAAAGTGCTCGGACTCTCCTCAGCGGCTCCGCGCGAATGCTGCTTGTTCACTCCGGGTCGGCTGGAACCGCAGCCGCAGCGGCCTTGGCCTTCTCCAGCATGGAATCCAAGGCGGCCCGGTCCAAATATCCGCCTCCCCGAACCACTGCCCAAACTTTCCGGCTGTTTGCGATGTCTTCCACGGGATTTGCGCTCAGTAAAACGAGATCCGCCGCGTGCCCTGGCTCGACCGTGCCAAATTCCTTTTCGCGTCCAAGAAATTCCGCGGCCCCTTGCGTCGCCGCTTGCAAAGCCTCCATCGGCGTGAGCCCTGCCCGCACCAGTTCGGCTAGTTCCTGATGCAAACTGTCTCCCGGAAAAACAAATGCATCCAGCGAATCTGAGCCCACGAGAAGTTTCACGCCTGCGCGGTGCAACTCGCCCGCCTCGCGCCAATCGTTGGATGCCTGCCGCGCCAGCCACGCCGCCCGGCTCTTCATCCCCACGTCGTTCATGGACTTCCGCCACTCGTTCGCCAATGCAGGAGGCACAAAGGCCAGCAGCGGATTATCGGCTTTCCAGTTCTCCGGGTGCGAAGTGATGTCCATCGAAGCGAGCGTCGGCGTGACCCATGTGCCGTTCTTCTTCAGCGTCTGAAAAAGCGCCGCTGCCTTTTCCGGGCTGTACGTCGCGTCCGCTTCATGCGCGATCTCCTCCCAAGTGCCCGGATCGCCGTTTGCTTCGGCCTCCACCAGCCGCGGCCTCAGTTCGGCCTCCCGCGAAGAAAAGGATAGCGAGAAGCCGCTGTAGAGCAGATGTTCGATGCTGCGCATCCCCGCGTTGCTGGCTTCCGCAGCGCCCACTTGGAACGGCAAATGTCCCACGAACGTAATATTTTGTTTTTTGCATTCGTCCGCAACCGCGAAAAATGCCTCCCGCGATGGCATCGAAATCATCTTGATGAAATCCGCCCCGCGTTTCTTCAGCTCATCCACCGCTGCTCGCGCCTGAGCCGCGTTTAGGACCGGATATTGTTCCGCGGTTTTTCTCCCGCTCGCCGCTAGAAATGGACCTGCCGCCACGATGTGCGGACCCAAAAGTGTGCCGGCCTCGATCTCCCGTTTCCAGGTGAGCAGAGCCTCGAGGTCGCCCCCCATGTCCCGCACTCCCGTGATTCCATTGGCTAGCAGCAACGGCAGAAGGACCTGCTTGCTCCAGGCTGGATCGGCGTTGACTCCTGCGAGATGCACATGCATGTCCCAAAAACCGGGAAGCAGAAATTTTCCTGACCCGTCAACCACGCGCGCCGATTTCGGCACTTTCAGCTCTGCAGCCGGGCCCACGGCCGCGATTTTTCCACCCTCTATCAAAATCGTCTGATCGGATTTCGGCGCTCCCCCCGTCCCATCAATGAGCGTGACGTGCGTGATCGCGAGCCTTGCCGGAGGCTGCGCCGCCGCAAAACAGGCGGCGATACAAAACACAAATGCGGAGAGAAAAAATCGCTTGTGGAATTTCAAGGGCAGCTCGCTTTCCAGGCCACTCCGCCAATCGTTAAACCTATCACATGTGCCTGCGCCCCAGCCGGAACCTTCAGCTCCATCGTGTCTTAGCTCCATCGTCGCCGTTCGAACCGCGCCCGCCGGACTGCCCCGTTCCGCTTGGTTCTTAGCCCGCCGCCGTTCGAATCGCGTCCGCCGGACTGCCTCGTTCCGCTTGATTCTTAGCCCGCCGCCGTTCGAACCGCCCGCCGTGCCCCTCGTCACCGGCAACCAGACCGGGTAAAATACGAATACAGCAGTACTTTGCGTTTTGGAGTTTCAAAAAAATGGGTCTTAGAAAACTAAAAAATATTCGCCACAACGGAAAACCTCTCACCGAAATTCTCGAATCGCATCTTCGTTTTTTTCAGGGCAAGGAAGGCGGCGCCCGCGCCGACCTCACCTCCGCGAATCTTTCCAATTCCGCGCTCCACGGAATTAATTTGACCGGAGCGATTTTGAAAAGCGCGAATTTCGAGGGGTCGGACCTTCGAAAAGCGAAGCTTCCGGGAGCGGATCTTAGCGGGGCGAATCTGAGGAAAGCTGATTTACGCAATGTAGACTTAACTGAAGCAATACTTACGGGAGCGGATTTGACGGAGGCGCGAGCGAGCGGCGTGGAATTTTTCCGCTGCGATTTGGCGAACGCGGTTTTCGAGCGGGCCCGGCTGCGAAACGCGAATTTTCGCCTAGCGATTGTGACGGGCGCGCGTTTTGCGGGCGCGGACATGGGAATTGCGATTTTGCGAGAAACGGACCTGACCGGTGTGGATTTTTCAGGAGTCGATCTTTCGACGGCCTTGATGCCGCCGGGCTACAGCGCGGAAAAAGCGAAGCAGAAAAGCGCTTAACGCGCGATGCCCGCGCACAGAAACGTGTGCGAAGAAATCGCGGACGGAGAAGGCGCGCCAGAGGGGCGGAAAAGCGCTCTCCAAGAATTAGAGAGCGCGAGAGAAGACGCGCAACGAGGGCGGAAAGGCGCCCGAGGAAAATCGCAGTGTGAATGAGGCACCTCTGGTGCGCGGCGGGGGAATGGCAAACGGCGCGGACGCGTGATAGCCTCAGGCGGAGCAAGACGGATTCTCCGCAGAAGTGAATCTTGGCAACCCCGGCGACACAACTCGACGCTTCCGAAGTGCGCGAACGCGTGCTGGGAGTGATTCGCACGCTGCTGGAAGAATTGGGAAGCCGCGGCGCGCTGCCGATGCTCAGCGCAAGCTCGCAACTGGATCGCGACCTGGGGCTGGGCAGCCTCGAACGCGTGGAGTTGCTGGCTAGGCTGGAAAATGAATTTGGGGTGCGGCTGGCAGACCGCGTAGTGGCGGAAGCGAACACGCCGGAAGATTTGGCAAGAGCGCTGGGCGCGGCGACGCTGGCGGAAGAACCGGAAGAAGAAGCAATTTCCGGTTTGCGAGCGGTGCTCGCGGCTCAACAGTTGAAGCGAGATGCAAGAGACACGGGCGTTTTCGCCGCGGAGACTTTGCTGGACGTTCTGCGCCATCGCGCGGCGCACGACGCGGAACGCGCCCACCTCTTAATCACCGCGGACACCGACGGAAAAGAGCGGAGCGTGACGCTGACGTTCGGCGAACTTAACGCCGCGGCACAACGCTGCGCGGCGGAACTCGCGAAACGTGGTGTTCCGGCGGGCGGCCGCGTGGCGCTGATGCTTCCGACATCGCGAGCGTTCTTTGTTTCCTACGCCGGAATCTTGTTGGCGGGCGCGATTCCCGTGCCGATTTATCCGCCATTTCGCGCGGACCGGATTGAAGAGTACGCAGGCCGGCAATCGGCGATCTTGAAGAATGCGGGAGTGTGCCTGTTGCTGACCTTCCGGCGAGCGGAAGCGGTGGCGAGATTATTGAAGCCTCGAGTGAGTTCGCTGAAGGAAGTAGCCGACGCGGAAAAATTGCTGGGTGCGGCGGACAAGGCGCCGCCACCTTCGCCCGGCGCGCTGCCAGTGCACCTGACGGGAAGCCGCGCGCGCAAAGCGAATGACATCGCGCTGCTACAGTACACGTCCGGCTCAACGGGCGATCCGAAAGGCGTGACGCTGACACACGCGAATCTGCTGGCGAACATCCGGGCGATCGGCGAAGCACTCGACCTGGGGCCGGGGGATGTGGGCGTGAGCTGGCTGCCGCTCTATCACGACATGGGATTGATCGGGGCGTGGCTGACGCTGCTGCATTATGGGATTCCACTGGCAGTAATGTCGCCGCTGGCATTTCTGACGCGGCCAGAACGCTGGCTGAAGGCATTTCAAAAGTACGGCGGCACGATTTCGGCGGCGCCAAATTTCGCTTACGAGTTGTGCGTAAGAAAAATCGCGGACAAGGACATCGAGGGGCTCGACTTGAGCAAGTGGCGCGCCGCGCTGAATGGCGCTGAGCCCGTGAACCCGCAAACGTTGACGCGATTCGCGGAGCGTTTCGCGCGATACGGATTCCGCCGGGAGGCGCAACTGCCGGTGTACGGGCTGGCGGAATCGTCGCTAGCAGTGACGATGCCGCCGCTGAATCGCGGGCCCTTGATAGATCGCATCGAGCGGCAAGTGTTTGGCGACGAAGGACGCGCGGTGCCGGCTCGCGAGGAGGATCCAACGGCGATCTCGTTCGTATCGTCCGGGAGGGCGCTGCCGGGGCACGACGTGAAGATCGTAGATTCGAATGGTGAGGAGGTTTGTGAGCGCGCGGAAGGGTTCTTGTGGTTTCGCGGGCCTTCCGCAACGCGAGGCTATTTCCAAAATGGGCAGGCAACAGAAAAGCTTTTTCCGCGGGGGCCGGCGAAGAGCGATGACGAATATGCGTGGGTGAATTCGGGTGACAAAGCGTACCAGGCTGAGGGAGAAATCTACGTCACCGGCCGGGTGAAGGACATCATCATTAAAGGCGGGCGAAATATTTATCCGCATGAAGTGGAAGAGATGGCAGCGAGAGCGGAGGGGGTACGCAAGGGCTGCGTGGTGGCGTTTGGGACGCGGGACGAAACGAGTGGAACGGAAAAGCTGGTGGTAGTGGCGGAATCGAGAGAGCGCGAAAAAGGCGCGCGGGCGAAGATGCAAGCAGCGGTAACGGAAGAAGTCACGCAAGGGCTGGGGCTGCCGCCGGATCACGTGGAGATGATTCCGCCGGGAAGCATTCCCAAGACTTCGAGCGGAAAATTGCGGCGAGAGGAAACAAAACAGCTGTACCTTTCGGGCAGACTTTCGGCGGAGAAGCCTCCCGTGTGGCTGCAGATGACGAAGCTCGCGACAAGCGGCGGGGCGCGAATCGCGGGCGGACAAATTCGAGCGGCGGCGCGAAGAGGGATGGAGATTTTGTACGGGCTGTACTTCGTGGCGGTTTTCGTGGTGTGGATCGTGCCGACCTGGACAATCGTGAACTTCATCGGCGACCACAAGAAGGCGGGGCGGTTCACCTCAGCGGCGCTGAAAGTGCTGTTCACGCTGATCGGCTGCCGGGTGTGCGTAAACGGAAAAGAATTTCTGGAGACGCCGGGAGCGAAAGTGTTTGCGTCGAACCATACGAGTTATTTCGACGTGCTGGCGCTGATGCTGGGCCTGGGAGTGCCGTACCGCTTCGTGGCGAAGAGCGAAGTGAGCGGAATGCCATTTATCGGGACGTTCTTGAAGCAGATGGGACATACGAAATTCGATCGAAGCGATCCGCAATCGCGTTTGCGGCAATCGGCGGAGATGGAAGAACTGCTGAAGGCGGGCGAATCGGTGTTCGTGTTTCCAGAGGGAACTTTCACGAGCGAAGAGGGAGTGCGGCCGTTCCAGTTGGGAGCGTTCAAGGCGGCGGTGGATGCGGGGGCGCCGATCCTTCCTGTGTCGCTTGCGGGAACGAGGAAATTCTTGCGAGATGGAACGTACTTGCCGCGGCCATCGAGGATAACGATTACTGTGTCCGCGCCGATTTATCCGAGAGCGATGAAGGAACCGGCGGCTGGAGATGAAAGTTCGGCGTGGCATGAACTGATCCGGCTGCGCGATGAGACGCGAGAAACGATTGCGCAGTACTCCGAAGAAACCCTTTTGTAGTCCTTTCCTCGTCGAGAAGCTCACGCGCGAACTTCAGGGCTGCGCGGATACATTCCATCGGCAAGTTATGCTCCTGCTTTTCTCGCTGGAAGCTCATGCGGACGGCCAAGCTGCATACGCAGACAGACACTACTCTGTGGGCACCGCAACTGACGGGTTGCCGTGACAGATTGCCAGATCCATAGGGATTTGATTGTTCATGCTGCCGAGAGACCATGCCAGCCCCTTAGGTGAGGCAAGCTTTGAACCAGGGAGCAGCGGCGAGAATGCGAAATGGTGTGAAGTCTGAGCCCCGTGCCATGGCCTGACGGACGCTTGACGCGAGACGTACATACGTTGTATATACAGACTGTGGACGCCCGCCATTCTCTTTACGGACAGGCTTTCGAGTGGGACGAGGAGAAAGCTGCAAGCAACTTGCGTAAGCACAACGTGACATTTTACGAAGCCTGCGAGGTGTTCTTCGACCCATTCTTCCAATTGAGCGACGCTGGCGCGGAAGAAGAAGTACGCCAAGCCGGCATAGGGTACACAGAACGTTCGCGATTGCTGTGCGTGGTACACATGGAACGCGGAGGAGGAATCATCCGGATCATTTCCGCGCGGCTAGCGTCGGCGGAAGAAAGGAAACTGTATGAGCATGAATAAACGCGTGAAAAAGCGCCTGCGGAAAGACCGCCCGATGACTTCCATCACGATTCGGATGCCGCAAGACGTCCTGGATGATCTGAAAGCAGTGGCCCCTACACTGGGGTTCAGCGGGTATCAGCCGCTGATTCGCCACTACATCGGGCAGTCGCTACGCAAAGACCTGGCCCGGCTCGAGGGCGATCCTGTGTCCGTCATGGCAGACAGCTTGCGGCGGCGCGGCGTTGCGGATGGTGTGATTGAGGAAGCCCTCAACGAAGCCACGGCCAAGAACCGGTGAGCCCAAAAGCCTATATGGAATGCGGAGAAAGCAGGCCGCGTGACAAGCGCGGCCCATAGTGATTGGTTGACGTCCGAGAAAGGTTTCCCCGGCGAAATCAATGCTGCAGGGAATAAATGACGGTAATGCGCGTGTCTATTTCGACGGGCTGGCCATTGAGGATGGTGGGGCGATAACGCCACTGGCGGACGGCATTGAGCGCGGATTGTTCGAATAGCGGATCACCGCTGATCACCTGCAAAGATTGAATGGTGCCGTCCGTGGCGATGATGGCATGAAGTTCGACGCGGCCTTCGCGATGAATTTGAACGGCGAGCGCAGGATAGACCGGCTCGACGCGCTGCAAGAGCATGGCGGACTCCAACTGGGTCTTACGAATTCGCACCGGGACGGCCGGGCGAGAATCGGCCGGACGTGAAGGTTGCGTGCGATTGTCGTCCATGACGATGCATGCGGCGCAGGGAGAGCCTGTGCCCAGGCCGTTGTTGAGGGAGATTCCCGGAGGCTGCGGAGAGTTGTCGTTTGTCCGGCCAATGGTAGGCGGAATCGAGGGTGGCTGAAAAATGGAAGTGTTCTTAAAATTCTGAACCGGCGGGCGATTCGGAGTCTGGGGAGTTCGGGGCCGAGGTACGGGCTGGCTTGGGTAATAGGGAGGAAGCGGAGTCGCGTAAGCAAAAGCCAGGCGATCCGGTTTTCCGAAAAGCGGAATCAGAATTATGGCGGCAAGAATCGCGCACTGGGCGGAAACGGAAATTGCCAGAGCGCGGCGGCGAATGCGGCGCTCGCGCGCACGCTGCTCCTGACTGCCATCCACAAAACAACCTTGCAATGAGCCGAGAGCCGAGTGCGGCCCAGAACCGGATTCAACGGACATCACACACCTCCAGAAAAGATTTCCGCGAGAAGGAAAAATTTCTGCGACGCCGGAATCCTGTGGGTTGCTCGAAAACCGCAGGAGACCGGCGCCGCGCTCGCAGGGATGTGAGGTGCGCGCGTCCTCTGTGAGATTGGACACCGAAGTGAGAGACAAGTTCCCGGAGAAAAAATGGGATTGAGCGAGATGGGCAAGATTTGGAGGAAGCGACGAAATAGCGAGAGGCAGGGCGAGGCAAGGTGGGGAAATGAGGGGGTAAGAGATGTGTATAATTCTTAAGTGGTTAGAGAGGACCCGCGAGGCAGGCTCGCGGAGAGATTCTTAAATGGCTGGAAGTCGTTGAATATAGGGTGGTTATTTAGGTGAATCGAAATGCTGGCGCCGCGCATCCCATAGGCGTGGACGTGGATCCGCAGGAGGAGTCTCCCGATGGAGCGGCAAACAGAGGAAACAATCGGCGTGCGCCGCACGGGCTGGGCTGCTTTGGACCGCGATCCGCAGCAGGACAAAGTAGAGTTCGTCTGTCCGCACTGCGGTGCGCGAGACCAGAAAAATGCCCGGCGCGAACGCGCGCAATATCATTTCACGGATGGATTTTTGCAGGATCTGCAGGGCGAAATGACGCAATGCCACAATTGCAAGAGATGGCTGCGCGTGGTTCCGGTGGTGCTATTGCACGACCAGGATGAAGAGAAGCGATTCGAAGCAGTTTTCTCCGAGGAGCTGACAAGCGCCCGCAACTGAGCGCAATTCAACCGGTAGTTGGTGATGCGGCGTACGAAAGTGCGCCGCATTCTTATTTTTGAATGATTCGTCAGGACGAAAAATCAGTAGGCCTGAAGAAAAGGGTCGGCTTCCATGTGGTACTTTTCGAGGCCGGAACGAATGTAATCGAAGGCTTCGTCCACGCTGTCGGCGAATTGAAGCATGCGGTATTCCTCCTCATTAATCGTGCCGCCATCAATCATGGCCTGCCAGTTGAGAACCTGGTCCCAATACTTACGACCGTAAATGAGGATGATGTTGTGCTTGGCGAGCTTTCCGGTTTGAAGCAGGGTGAGCATTTCCCAGAGCTCGTCCATGGTGCCAAAGCCGCCGGGAAAGACGATGAGTGCTTTGGCCATTTGCGCGAACCAGAGCTTGCGCATGAAGAAGTAGTGGAAATTGAAGCTGAGCTCGGGGCTGATAAAGGCATTGGCGAATTGTTCGTGGGGAAGCTCGATGGAAAGGCCGACGGATTTTCCGCCGGCTTCGCTGGCGCCGCGGTTGGCGGCTTCCATGATGCCGGGACCGCCGCCGGAGCAGATGACAAAGCGGCGGGGACGAGGACCGAGGGTGAGAGACCAGGAAGTGATTTTGTGGGAGAGCTGGCGGGCTTCCTCGTAATAGCGAGACATTTCGAGTAGATTTTTGGCGTGGCGCAGAGCGGCGCGGTGCTTGGAGCGCGCGGCGGCAGAGAGCTTTTTGACGTTTTGGTGTTTCAGGCGAGTCATACGGGCTTGCGCGATCTCGCGGGACTCGATGCGCGCGGAGCCGAACATGACGATCGTGTCGCCGATGCCCTCGCGTTTCAATTGCACAAGAGGATGAAGATATTCGGCGAGGATGCGGAGCGGCCGCGCCGGCGTGCTCGAGAGAAACTTGGGATCCTCGTGCGGAGCCTTGGGGGCGTGCTGCGGCTTGGGCTTGGGTTGACCTGCGGACATGGGCTTTCGCCTCCAATTCATGCAGAGTAATGATTGTAGGAACGGAAGAGCGTTGCGGCAACGTCTTCCGGAAAGCGTGCGTCGAAATGAGTACACGGCGGGACCAGGGCTCCAGGATAGGAGTGGCGGAATGGTGAGAATTCCAAGGAAATACGCGTGGTGGCTCGCGGCGTTGCTGGCGAGCGCGGGTGCGGTGTTCGGCCAGGCTCCGGAAGGGCCGATCACGCCGAAGCCGGGGGAGCGCGTGCAGCAAGCACCTCCGGAAGCGCAAGCCAAGCTGAAGATTGGCGTGAACCTGGTGAACATGGCGGTGACGGTGCGCAGCCATGACGGTGCAATGGTTCACGACCTGCAAGCAAAAGATTTTCACATCACTGACAACGGCATCGAGCAGAAGATCACGCATTTCGATTTGGGAGGCGATCCGGTTTCGGTGGTGATTTTGATCGAGACAAGCTCGCGCGTGGAATCACTGCTGCCGGAATTGCGCAAGACGGGAATTCTGTTTACACAAACGGTGATGGGGCCTGCGGGAGAGGGCGCGGTCGTGGGGTTCAACGATTCCGTGGATAAGCTGCAGGACTTTACGACGAATGCGAATGCGATCGAAACGACGGTCGGGCAGTTGCAGACGGGCACGTCGGGATTGCGGTTATACGATGCGATGGCCGTGGGAATCGAGATGCTGAGCGACCGGCCGCAACCTACACCGGAGAAACCGGGGAGGCGAAGGATCTTGCTGGTGATGTCCGAGGCCATGGACAGCGGAAGCGAAATGAAGTTTGGCGAAGTGCTGCGAAGAGCGCAACTGGCGAACGTGACGATCTACAGCGTGGGGCTTTCGACCACGCGCGCGGAATGGCATAACCAGACGAGAGAGTCGCCTTCGCCGATCGCGCCGCCGGGAATTTCGACGGTGCCCGGGCCGCCGGGAATGCCGCAGACGGCCCCGCCACAGTCTGCCGCGCAGAGCGGCGGAGTGGATTTGCTGGGAATCGCGATCTGGGCGGTGCAGCACGTGGAAGGGGAAGTGAAGGCGCGGCCGCTGGAAGTGGCGACAGTGGGAACGGGCGGGGCGTACTACTCGACGTTCAAGGACCAATCGATCGAAAAAGCGATTGATGAGATTGGCGGGGAACTGCACGCGCAGTATACAGTCAGCTACGCGCCGACTGACGGGGACCAATTGGGCTATCACGAGATTCGCGTGGAATTAGACCGGAAGGACCTGAAAGTTCGAGCGCGGCCGGGATATTACGTGGCGCCTCCGGCGAGCTAGCGGAGCTTGTTAGCAGCGATTCAAAATTAATTTAGACAATCTGGGACCAAAAAGTGGCGTCGCGAGAGGCGAGGAGCGCATCCTTGCGTGCGTTCCAGCGAAGGAAATGCGGCGTGCCAGTGTGCTTCGCGTGAGCGTCGCGGCTGGCCCAGACTTCGTGCAAGAGGAAGGACGAAGGCGGATTCGCGGAGCGAAAGAGATCGTAGACCAGGCAGCCTTCTTCCTTGCGAGTAGGACCGACGAGAGCGCGCAGCTCGGCTTCCAGGAGCAATTCCTGGCCATCACGCGGGCGGAGCTGGACGATCAGAGTGATTGCGTCCTTCGGAAGTTTGGCCGAACTCGCGCGACGTGGACGGGAGCGGCGAACGGGCTTTTTCTTGAGTTTGCGCTTGGCCATGGTGGGCGGGATTCTACTCCAACCCGGCTGGAAAATCCCAGTGTGGCCTGCGGCCAATCATTTGGCGGCCAAGAGCGGGCTTCGGAAGTGCGGCAGCGGCGAGCTATTGTTTGTCGAGAGTGCGGCCCGCATTCAAGTTGTCGAAATTCAAGATCGTGTTGAGCACGAGCGAATAAGTGCCGCGAGTTTCGCCGCGATAGACGGGGTTGATGGAAAAAAGGACGACGTGGCCATTGCCTGCGGGCACGTCAACGACTGACGGATGCTGCGCGATCTCATCCCCGCCTTCCACCAGGCCAGAGATCAAGAGATCTTTGGGGTCCGCGTAACGGAAGATGACGCGCGGGCGATCGGCTGGCGGGATGACCCGGAAATTGTTGTGCATCTGTTCTTCCGTAACAGGCGGCGCCTGCCAGATTTCAGATTTGGGTTCTTCCGGAATTTGATCGGGCGGGCGACCGACGGTGAAATCGGGATCCTCGAGCGTTCCGCGGCCAGTGGCGCGCGTGCGTGATTGGCCGCCCAGGCGGCGGAAGCCGCGGGCGCCGACGATGCTGCTAATCGAGAAGATGGGGCCGTTGTCACAATAAGCGGAGAGTTTTTCGTCGTAGCCGTAGGCGATGGGGCTGGCGCCATCCACGAGGCGCGTGCCAACCACCGAGCCGATAATTTTCATGCGCTGGCCGTTGCTGAAACTTACGCCGTCGCCGAAGCCAATGGAGAGCGCGAAGCGGGAAGTGTCAGTTGCAGTGACGAGCACTCCGCCTTTTTGGACGAAGGTCTTGAGATGCTCGACGCCATTCCATCCCAAGCCGGGGCGCATGTCGTCGGTCGAGTCGTTCTTGCCGAGGTTGGGCGTTATCGGAGTATTTTTCCACGGCAACGGGTTGCCCCAGCCGGTAGGGGAACCATCGATAATCGAAGTTGTTCCAGAGAAATAACCCACGGGAGGAAACAGGATGACATCGTATTTGGAGTTGAGATCGTCAATTTTGCTGACGGTTTGCGTGCTGATGTAGTCGTAGGGAACACCGAGGTTGTCCAGCGCTTCGCGCCACCAGCCTTCGGCTTGCGTGCTGAGCCAGGTGTGAACGAGAGCGATACGCGCGGCGCGCAGCGGATGGGTCTTGACCGAGGGCATTGCGGAGAGCGAGGTGGCTTCAAGGCCGAGGTCCGCAATCGCACCCTGAAGCTGTTCGCGGGACACACCGCGAATCAGAAAAGTGCCGCGGTCAAACTTATTGCCGTCGCTCTCGAACGCTTCCTCGGCGGCGTCCATCGACGCGTCGCGGAGCTTGTAGCGCAAGGTGGCGAGGGACGGCTCGGCATTGTTGTTGATGGCAAAAATGGTTCCGCTCCCGCTAACGCCGGCGGGGGCCTCGATCTTGGTGACGCGTTCCATCGGCGCGTCCAGAACTTTCGTGTCAGTTACGCGGACCACGTTGACGTCGAACATTTCGCCGAATGTCCATCCAGTGTCGTCATACGGAGTTTTCTGCGGATCATCCGGACTCCAATACTGGTAATCGAGAAGTGAGTCGGCGATGCGCGAGTAAGGCTGGTCCATGCGAATGATGTAGCTTCCCGCAGGGAAAGTGTGCGTTGTGGTGGCTGGAGTTTTTTCGTTCTCAGTTTCCTTCGCGCCCTTTCCGTTTTTCGGCGTCTTTTTCTCAGATACGGTGACGGTAAACGGTGCAGTTGCGCGCGAAATTTCCACCGCTTGACGCTGCATCACGCGCAGCAGCTCGGCTTGGGAATCCAGCCGCGGATCGTCAGCCGGCAAAACATAGGCCGCAGGACCTTCCTCATGCGGCTTCGTGATGGAGCGTTTGGCCTTGAGATAAAAGTTCTTCAAGAAGAGCCGTTTGTTGTCGTTGAAGTAGTGCAGCGAAGTGAGCAGGCCCGTCTCTTCGTAGTTGTTATTGTCGCGCTGCGACCAAAGAACTTTGGGAAGCGGCGGATTCTGGCGATACCAGGTGCGCGCATATTCCTGGGGATCAAGCGTGCGCTCAACCGTGTCCGCGCCCCCGTTGCCGAAAGTTTCGTACAGGCGGCTGATCCCGTTGTGCATCGCGGCGATGAACATGAGATAGCCCGGCGACCAGGTATCGAATACACCGTGCGTGAAGACGCCGGGCATGCCGAACTTGGTCATGTCCGCCACGTTGCGCCAACCGATCATTTCCCATTCGTCCGTAAGAATCGGGTCCACCCAGGCATTGAAAGGCCCATCGCCCGCCGTGTTGTCGTAGAGGTAGGGCACGGACTCATGAAGGTCGTGAAGGACCTGCGCTTTCCAGCCGACAAAAGTGTTCAGGACGTTTTCCGTGAGCTTGAGCGTGACCGCCATGGCGTCGCGGTTGTTATCGTGCGCGACGTATTTTCCCCAATAGACGAGCGGCGGATAAAATTCTTTGGGATGGGCGAGGTGCCAGCGATAGACGTCCACCATGCGGTCGCGTCCATCGACTTCGACTACGGGAGTGATGAGAGTGATCATGCCGTTGCGGATTTCGCGGATGTAAGGACTGTCGTCCACCGCAAGGCGATAGGCTAATTCCATGAGCGCAGTCGGTGCGCCAGTCTCGGGCGAGTGAATTGTACCGGTGATGTAGTAGACCGGAACGGCTTGCGCGACGAGCTTATCGGCTTCAGCGTCATCGAGCTTGATTGTTCGAGGGTCGGCCAGTCTCGCGAGCCGCGCGCGATTTTCCTCTAGATTTCTTAAGTTTTCCGGCGAAGAAACGGCCACCGCAATCATCTCGCGCCCTTCTTCTGTTTTCCCAATCGAGTAAACCTTGACGCAGGGGCTCGCCTTTTCGAGAAGCCGCATGTACTTGTACACATCTTCGGCGTAAGGAAGAATTCCTGGCGCCCCGGCTACATCGCCGAGCACAACTTCGGGAGTGGGAACGGTCTTCGAAGCCGGCAAATAATTGACGAGCGGCGAGGTGAAGTACGGCTCGGTCGTGTACTTCTGGATTTTCGCGGTGTAGGCCTCGTCCACGGGCTGCTTGGGATCGCGAACCGGCGCGGTTTCCGAGTCAGCCACGGCTGCCGAACCAACTAAGGCAAGAATGAACGTCAAGGCCAGGCAACGCATGAAGTTGACACACGATTTTTCATTCTTAAACATGTGATTCCCCCGAGACACAAAAGTGGAAGGCGGATTGTAACGCAGCCGCTACTTCGCGGCGAGAAAAGTTATGCACACCGGCGACGGAACGTTGATTGTCTGCCCCGTCGGCGTCAAACTTCCGCTTGCCTGCTCGATATGGAAGACGACCACGTTGTTCGATTCCTGGTTTTCAGCCAGCAAAAAATTGCCGGTGGGATCGATGGCAAAGTGCCGTGGAGTTTTGCCGCCAGTGAGTACGTGGCCGAGCAGCCGCAGTGTGCCTTTTTTCTTGTCAATGGCGAAGACCGCGATGCTGTCGTGGCCACGATTCGAGGTGTAGAGAAACTTTCCGGATGGGTGGATGGCGATTTCCGCGGCCTCTTTCGGTCCGGAATACCCTGCAGGAAGCGTCGAAAGGACTTGCAGAGGCGCGGAGAACGAGCCGTCTTTTGGATGATAGGAGAAAACCGTGACAGTCGAAGCCATTTCGCTAACCACATAAGCAAATTTCGCACTCGAGGAAAATGCCAAATGTCGTGGACCAGAACCGGGGTTCACCTTGGCAAAGCCGGAAAGCAAAGGTGTGAACACACCGCTGCTTGAATCAAACCCGTAGACGATCACCTGGTCGAGTCCAAGATCCACGGCAAGCGCAAAGCGGTTGTCCGGGGAAGTGCCAATCCAGTGCGCGTGCGGCCCTTCCTGCCTGCTCTTGTCGGGTCCGGAGCCGGAATGCTGGACGAAGCCGCTGGCGGTGCCGAGGCTGCCGTCGGAGCGCACGGGAAAGGAGGCGATGCTGCCGCTATCATAATTCGCAACCAGAACGTAGGAGCCGGTCTTGTCCAGCGAAACGTAGCAAGGGCCGGCGCCACGCGTCGGAACCTGGTTCAGAAATTTCAGCGTTCCAGACTTGGCGTCAATCGCAAAAGAGCTGAGCGCTCCGCTTGTTTCTCCATTAAAGTTGCCGATCTCGTTGACGGCATAAAGATATTGGCCGTTGGGATGAATGGCGAGGAAGGAAGGATCCGTGGTTTCCGCGGCGACGCCGATCGGTGTGAGCTGTCCCTTCGATGCGTCAAACCGGTAAGCGTAGATTCCTTTGCTGCTGGTTTTCGTCGTGTACGTGCCAATGAATGCGATGTACTGATTCTTCGACGCGGGTTTATCCGGAGTCTTGGCGCGGACAAGCGAGCATCCAAGCGAACAGAAGAGCAGTGATGCTACAAAAATCCTTCGATTGATTTTCATGACGCCGAGAATTCTAACATCGGATAGTAAAATCCACGCCGTAAGTCTATGGTTCTCGTTCTTTTTGTGCGTCTTGCGCCGCCTAGAAGCGGAACGCGATCCCCAAACCTACAACCGGGCTGGCGCGCGTACCAAGGCGGCCAGGCGGTGGAACCGGGGGCCCAAACGGGAAGCCGCCCGAAGAAACCGTAGCATTTCCGTAGCGCACGATCATCTCGCCAAGATCAAGCCGCAGGATGACAGGCCCAGCGTAGCGTTCGAGCGTGCCGCCGACGTCAAAGGCCGGGACAGTATGGCGAGTGAGAAGCGTGGCTCCGTTATCCGATCCGAAGTGAAGAAAGCCAGCCCGCGCGTGAACAAAAAATCCCACCTCCTCTACGCGCTGACCCGCGCGCAAACCAAACAGACCCGTGGTTTGGCCGATGGCGCCGGTTTGCGGCTGCAGAGGATTTTGGAATATCGTGACGCCGTGCTGACGGTATAGAAGTTCAGAATCGAGGGCGAGGTGCTCGTCAAAGTTGTAGTGGAAGCGGACGCCGGAACCTCCGCCCCAATCGCCGATGCCGTCCAGATAGTTGAAATCGAGTTGCAGACCCAATTCGTACCGAGGAACATCCAGGGTTTGAGCCTTTGCCGCCGGTGAGATCAGAAAGCACAGAACGGCAACTCCCAAAATGTATCGCAAGGACCACCTCCATCAGAAAAATCTCTGATGAAGGAGGTGGCACTTCGTCTGCCTTAACTAACCGCTAGATAGCAAAGGAAATGATGGTTGAGGCCGCCCGGATGGCCGCACGAAAGCCCTGACAGGTGTTGTCCGAAAGCGGCTGCTGTAAATCAAGCCGGCTTATTTTTTTCTTCGTCGTTTTCTTCCTGCAGCATCGCGGCGGCGGCGACGGAGTCGCCTTCCTCCAGCCGGAGCAGGCGGACGCCTTGAGTCGAGCGTCCCGCTTCGCGAATTTCGTTGGCGTGCACGCGAATCACTTTTCCGTCGTGCGTAATGATCATGACGTCCGATTCTTCCGTAACCTGCAGCGTGGCAACGACGGAGCCGTTGCGGTCCGTCGTTTTCATGTTCACGACGCCTTTGCCGCCGCGCGAAGTGATGCGGTATTCCGCAAGAGGCGTGCGTTTGCCGTACCCTTTTTCCGCGACCGTCAGCATCAAGGTGACGAGCGAATCCTTGATTTGTTCGTTCTCGAGCTCCGCGAGATTCTGCGTGGTGGTCTTGTGTTCTTTCGCGATGATTTCAAAATCCGGCTGCACTGCATCCATGCTGACGACGTAATCGTCTTTTGCAAGGTCCATGCCGTTCACGCCGCCCGCGTTGCGGCCCATCGCGCGCACTTCGGTTTCGCGGAAGAGGATGGCCTGGCCCTCATGACTCGCTAGAAAAATCATTTGCTTGCTATCGGTCAGCTTGGCTCCAATGAGTTCGTCGCTGCCATCCAGATTAATCGCGATGATTCCCGTCGACCGCGGGTTAGAGAACTCCGTCAGCGCGGACTTTTTCACCGTGCCGCTCTTCGTAGCCATGAAGACGAAGCGGCCTTCTTCCTCGAGATTTTGCGCGGCCACCAGCGCCGTCAATTTCTCATCTTCCTGGAATTTCACGAGGCTCGAAATCGCCTTCCCACGCGTCGCCGCAGCCGCCTCTGGCAATTCGTAGACTTTGAGCCAGTACACGCGTCCTTTCGAAGTGAAAAGCAGGATGTAGCTGTGCGCCGAAGCAATGAACAGATGCTCGACGAAATCTTCTTCCTTCGTTTTCGCGCCGATGCGGCCTTTCCCTCCGCGCGATTGATGCCGGTAAATTTCCACGGGCGTGCGCTTGATGTACCCGGCGTGGCTCACCGTGATGAGCATATCCGTGTCCGCGATCAAGTCTTCGAGCTTGATCTCGTCCACTTTGTCCACGATTTGCGTGCGCCGGTCGTCGCCATAAGCCTTTTGCACTTCGCGCAACTCGGCGGTAATCACCTGTTTCAATTTTTTGTCGTTCGAAAGAATTTCGCGCAGCTCGGCGATCTGCTCGCGGATGGACTTCAATTCCTTCAGGATTTCATCCACGGAAAGCTGCGTGAGGCGGTGTAGTTGAAGTTCGAGGATAGCGTCCACTTGCACCGGAGTGAGCCCATCGCTGACGGATCGCCCCGTTTCCCCTTCGAGAGTCGCGACGCGATACTTCCGGCCGTCCAGCTTGACGCCTTCAATCTTCCGCGGCTTGCCGTTCTCCGTGATGGTGACGTCTTTTTCCGAGAAATAGTTGAGCAGGTTTTGCTTCGCATCAGCGCGGCTGGCCGAACCCCGGATGATGCGAATCACGTTGTCGAGATGGTCGAGCGCAACTTGATAGCCGACCAAAATATGTTCGCGTTCTTCCGCCTTGCGCAGCTCGTAGCGTGTGCGCCGCAAAATCACGTCGCGACGGTGTTCCAAGAATAGCCGGATCAGCGGAATCAGGCCGAGCTCGCGCGGCTGGCCGCCGACAATCGCTAGCAGGATCATGCCGAAGGATTCCTGCATTTGCGTGTGCTTGAAGAGATTATTGAGAATGAGCTGCGATTCTTCGCCGCGCTTCAACTCGATGACAATGCGCATTCCCTCGCGCGAAGATTCGTCTCTCACGTCGGAGATGCCGTCGATTTTTTTGGATTGCGCGAGATCGGCAATGCGTTCGATCAGCGTTTTTTTGTTGACCTGGTAGGGAATTTCCGTGACGACGATGTTTTCGCGGTCCTTGCCCACTTCCTCGATGGCCGCTTTCGCGCGCATCATGAAGCTGCCGCGGCCAGTTTTGTAAGCCGCTTCGATTCCCTCGCGCCCGGCGATATAGGCGCCCGTTGGAAAGTCCGGACCGGGGACCAGCTTCATTATTTCCTTCAGCGAGGTATCCGGCTTTTCGACCAGCAGAACCGCTGCTTCAATAATTTCTCGCAAATTGTGCGGCGGAATGTTGGTGGCCATGCCGACCGCAATACCGCTCGCACCATTGACCAGGAGGTTCGGGATGCGCGAAGGGAGAACTACCGGCTCTTCGCGCGTCTGGTCGAAATTCGGAACGAAATCAACCGTTTCCTTTTCGAGGTCGGAAAGAATATCTTCGGAAATTTTCGCCAGCCGCGCTTCCGTGTACCGCATCGCCGCGGGAGGATCGCCGTCCACCGAGCCGTAATTTCCCTGCCCATCCACCAGCGGATAGCGCATGTTGAAGTCTTGTGCCAGCCGCACCAGCGCGGGATAGATCACTGCTTCGCCGTGTGGATGGTAATTGCCGGACGTATCGCCGCAGATCTTCGCGCATTTGCGGTAACCGCGGTTCGAAGCGAGGCCAAGATCGTTCATCGCCACAAGAATGCGCCGCTGCACCGGCTTCAGGCCGTCGCGCACGTCCGGCAAAGCGCGCGCAATAATCACGCTCATCGCATAGTCGAGATAGGACTTCTTCATCTCGGCTTCGATATCCACCGGCAGCAACACTGATTTGTTTGTCTCGTCCGCCATTTCCCCTCGCTAAACCACGACGCTGTCGCCCTCTCTACCGGGCAGGGCCCTTCTCGCAGCAGCTCCGCGGTCTAAAGACCTCGGCTACATCTCTAAATTCTTTTTGCGGCGTACTCGAAGACGTACGCTTTCACCACGTCGAATGCATCGGCGGCATTTGTAAAGCGCCGCTGCGCAAATTCAGCTTCGAGTTGCTTCAGAAACTCGTCGCGTTCCGCGTCGTTTGCGAACAGAACGGCCACGCCGCGTTCGTTGTCGGGCGATTCCGTCGGCGTCGCGCGAAATTCGCTCACGCTCAATCCTCGCAACCCCGGCAATGTCGTCCACCCCAGCTGCCACATCATCCCGAGGCCTTCGTTCGCGGCCGTAGGAAATAAAACGCGGCCACGCCAATCGCCAGCACTACGAGCGAAGCCACCAAATCCACCGAAAGAACCGAATGCCAGCCGCTTGCGGCAACGTCGTCTCCGGCTCCCATCGCTTCGCGCCATTGCCGAAATTCGCCGGCGAGGCGCGGCAATCGCGCGCCGATCGTCCCAACCGCGGCAAGCAACAATCCCCAGCGGATGGCGTTCTTGATGGAACCGGAGCCCGCCGCGTTGGCTTCCCGCTCCACGAACTAGATATCCAGGTTCACGACTTCGAGCGCGTTCTCTTCGATGAACTTCCGCCGCGCCTCCACGTTTTCGCCCATC
Organism: Candidatus Acidiferrum sp.; assembly: GCA_035279745.1. Taxonomy (GTDB): domain Bacteria; phylum Acidobacteriota; class Terriglobia; order Acidiferrales; family UBA7541; genus Acidiferrum. The sequence goes on from DATEHE010000028.1 coordinate 161,201, forward strand.
AACGTCGTGAAGATATCTTCCGCCGCCACTGCGTCTTCGAGTTTCACCTGCAGCAGCGTGCGCGTCTCCGCGTTCATCGTGGTTTCCCAAAGCTGTTCGGCGTTCATTTCGCCCAAACCTTTGAACCGCGTGATCGTGAAATCCTTTTTCGCGTCCTCGACCACGTAATTCAAGACTTCGTGCACGTTTTCTTTGCTGACTTTGTCCCCGTTGCGCGCCACGACGAACGGCGGTTTGTTGAACTCGTCTATCTGCTTCGCCAGCGCGCGCATGCGCTTGTAATCCGCCGTGGACGCGAGCGCCCAGTTCACCTTTTGGTTGTGCGGCGGGCCGAACTGAATTTCATACAAGCTGTGCTCTTCGTCGAACGCCACTTTTCCTTCCAGCTTCAGCTTGGCTTTCTCAATTTCCTTCAAGAGTTTCTCGAGCGCTTTCTTTTCTTCGAAGTCCGTTTTTTTCTCGAGCGTACTTTCCGCAAGCAGCGTCACCAGCCCCGGCTCGCGCAAGCGCCGTCCCAGCTTGGCCGCGGCGGCTTCGTACTCCTGCACGTTCAACAAAAATTTGGTCAAACCCGCGCCTTCCAAGGAAATCCCTTCCTTGGCTTTCACGACGTGAGCTTCGGTCGCGCGCTTCATCAGTTCGTGCGCGAATTCCCGCTCGTCGCGGATGTATTTTTCCGTCTTTCCCCGTTTGACGCGGTAAAGCGGCGGTTGCGCGATGTAAATGTGTCCGCGTTCGATCAATTCTTTCATGTGGCGGAAGAAAAACGTCAGCAGCAGCGTCCGAATGTGCGAGCCGTCTACGTCCGCATCCGTCATCAAGATGATTTTGTGATAGCGCAGCTTGGTAGCGTCGAAGTCGTCCTTGCCGATTCCCGTTCCCAGCGCGGTAATGATCGCGCGGATTTCCTCGTGGCCCAGCATCTTGTCGTAGCGCGCTTTTTCGACGTTGAGAATCTTTCCTTTCAGCGGAAGAATCGCCTGGTATTTGCGGTCGCGGCCCATTTTCGCGGAGCCACCTGCTGACTCACCCTCAACCACGAACAGCTCGCATCTCGACGGATCGCGCTCCTGGCAATCCGCCAATTTGCCCGGCAATCCGCTCGAATCCATCGCGGACTTGCGGCGCGTCAGTTCGCGCGCTTTCCGCGCCGCCTCGCGCGCCCGTGCAGCGTCAATGCACTTGCCGATAATGCGCCGTGCCACCGTCGAGTGCTTGTCGAACCATTCGCCCAGTTTCTCGTTTAAGAGTTGCTCGACGTCGCCCTTAATATCGCTGTTCAGCTTGCCCTTGGTTTGTCCTTCAAACTGCGGCTGCGGCAGGCGCACGCTCACCACTGCCACGAGTCCTTCGCGCACGTCGTCGCCGGTGATCGCCACTTCGTCCTTCTGCTCTTTCAACATGCCCGCCGAAGAGGCGAAGTTGTTGATCGTGCGCGTCAGCGCGGAGCGGAACCCGGAAAGATGCGTGCCTCCATCCACTGTGTTGATGGTGTTTGCGAACGCAAACACGTTTTCGCCGTACGTGTCGTTGTACTGCAGCGCGATTTCCATCTCCACGTTCCCGCGCTTTCCTTCCATGTAAATCGGCGAGTCGTGCAGCGTCCCTTTTCCGCGATTCAGATGCTTCACGAACTCCGCGATTCCGCCCGTGAACCGGAATTCCGTATTTTTCTCCGAGCGCTCATCGGTCAGCGTGATCTTCAGCCCTTTGTTCAAAAACGCCAGTTCGCGCAGGCGCTGCGAGAGCGTGTCAAAGCTGAATCCAGTTTTCTCGAAGATCGCCGGATCTGGATGGAAAGTAACTTTGGTTCCCGTTTTTCGCGACTTGCCCGTTTGCTTAAGCTTCGAGGTGGGCTTGCCTTTTTCATAAGACTGTTCCCACACGGAACCGTCTCTGGAAATCTCCAGTTCCAGCCAGTCGGAGAGCGCGTTTACCACGGATACTCCGACGCCGTGCAATCCGCCCGATACTTTATAAGTCTCGCTGTCGAATTTTCCGCCCGCGTGCAAAACCGTCAGCACCACTTCCGCCGCGGGACGTTTCTCCGTCGCGTGCATGTCCACCGGTATTCCGCGTCCGTTATCCAGCACCGTCACCGAATCATCCGCGTGCACCGTGACGTTGATTTCGTCCGCGAAGCCCGCCATCGCTTCGTCCACGGAGTTGTCTACGACTTCCCAAACGAGGTGATGCAATCCCATCTCGCCTGTCGAACCTATGTACATCGCGGGGCGCAGCCGCACTGCTTCCAGTCCACCGAGCACCTTGATGGATTTTGCGTCGTATTGATGTCCCGTACCTTTTCCGCTGACGGCTTCTTTATCGCCCATGAATGCTCCTGATGCGCTGCTCACCGCGCAAAGACGTATGCCAGGCTGTGCGGTGAGCTTCAGCGCTCAATTTCGAATTTCCATTTTCGCGAAGCTAGGAAAGGCGTGCTTGCGGACTGCTCCGTACGTCGCCTTACCCTTTGATTCCTGCCGCATGCGGCTGGAACTCGTAGGGTTCCTGCTCCATCCCGCCTCGCGCAGCGAGGCGTGGCGAAGACTTCTTTACTCCAAGCGTCCGGCCCAACCGCTTCTGGCGCGAAGCGGACGAGCTGAGCCGAATTTCTTGGCCGACGTGCCGATTAGGAGGTTACCGACTGCGAATCGACAGCCACTTCAGTGTACCGGAACTGAACAATTTTCTCAAGCGCGAGAATTCCTTTGAATTGAAGTTAAGTGTTTTGTTTTCTTTTATTTACAAAAGATGCGGGAGAGGAAAAATGCCCCAACAGAAGAAGCCCGATTCTGATCTGCCAATTCTGAAAGGCTCAACAATATTCGAGCCCTGCCCCCTTACTCAATTCCTCATAGGCACGACGATGTAGCGGTAAAACTCATCCGCCGGCGGACGCTTTCGCCCGGCAGAGTTTCGGTTACGAGCGTTAGGTTTGACGAGCGCCCAGGTTGCCTTGACCAGCGCGCTTCGAAGCGACACTGCCGAAATTTTCAGTTCAGACCACTCGCAACGTAAAGCGTATCCAGCCGGCGCATCAGAGAGCTGGCGTACGATTTTCCATCCGGCGTAATAGCTGATGCCAAGACCTGTTTTGCACCCACAGGGTCAGGCGCATTCACTTCTTTCCAAATCTGCCGGTTACCTGTCGCTAGATCGATTTTGATGATCGCGGATGTCGGTTCTGTTTGGCTCACAAAGATCGAATGATTATCGGCACTCCAGGCTAGGGGAAGATCCTGCTCCTCAGCGCCGGGCAGCGCGACACAGGCTCCGCCGGCAACCGCGCAAATCCTCCACATCCGCGCGCTCTCCTCGAAGACCACAAACCGCTTGCCATCCGGAGAAATGGGAATGTTGTAAGAGTTGAAAGGCATCGAAAAACCTTCCGGAGTGACTGGCTCGGCCTTGCCGCCCATCATGTCTTGCATGTATACCCGCGGGCCGTGGCCCGATTCATTCCCGTCAAAAAGGTAGTGACGCGAGTCCGGCAACCAACCCATGGAAACGTACGTCTCAATGTTCGAGTTCTCTGGTTTGCGCATCTCCCCTGGCCCCGTCGGCAAAATCCGCACTTCGGGCGGATCCTTCAGGACGAGCACCCACGCCCAGGCTCCGTCGGGCGAAAAACCATACGCCGTCCCCTCCCCCAGGTTGGTCAAGGCGGAATCGGCTTCTGTATTTCTCATAGTTACCAAATAATACTTAGACCCCGGACCGCCCCCATTACTGAATAAAATATGTTTCCCATCTATCGAGAGACTCGGCTGAAACGAAATGTCCATCCACGAAAGTCGCAGTTGCGGAGCTCCGTTGATCGAGGCATAGATCTCATACCGGATTTCGTTGTTCGAGAGCAGGACTTTCCCATTCGGCGCAATGTCAAATACACGTTGCCCACCTGCGCCTGCGAGGACCGCGCGGTTCCTTCCAGAAACTGTCGCTTCGTAGACAACCAACTCACCGCCGCTTTTGTCCGCCGAGAACCAGACGGCGTCCCCGGAAGGCGTCCACGCCAATCCGTGTTCCATTAGCCAACCGTCGGACAAGGTTTTCGTTTTCCCGTCGGCATCCAGTAGCATCACCGAGCCGCGATCGTCCCCCGGTTGCGGGTGGTATAAGAAGGCGATGCGCTTGCCGTCACGAGCAACACGCGGCTTAGTAATCGTTCCGCTGGTCTCGAATCGCACCGTTCCGAGCGGATATTCCAGCCGGTATTTCCCGGCGACAACATGCACCACCGCCAGCGACTGTCCGTCCGGCGACCAATCGGCGGCCGTTACGTCCTTCAATATCTCGCGCGGCGCGCTGCCTCCCGTCGTCATTGTCGCCAACGTGCCTACGAACTCCTCGTGGTCCAGATAGGTAGGCGATGTAAGTACCGCAAGTTCGCCGGTTGAACTCACCGAAAGCAGAAGACCATCTTTCAGCAGAGGCCGCGATTCTGGAAACTCCTTGTTGACGATATAGGTTTCCGTGGCCCCGCCACCCCAGTCCGCGGAATAGATCACGCTGCTTCCGTCGGAAGAGAGGCGCGCGGAATAGATATTCCCGCGCCGATACGTCAATCGCTGGAACGTTGGCACGCTCGCTCGCGTTTCCGTCAGACTGTGAGCGAACCAGCCCGCCGCCAGCGCAATCACTAGCGCCCCAGCAACTGCGGCCGGATACCAACTGCGTTTGCTGGTTTTTGTTTGCTGAACAATCGCGCTCGAGGCGGTCGTGGCCCCCGACAAACTCTCGATCGCAAACCCTAAATCGGCAACCGACTGAAACCGCTGCTCTGGTTGTTTTTCTAGGCAGCGCCGCACAATGCGGTCAATGCCCGGAGAGATAGAGGGATTGCTCGCCGTCAATTCCGGCGGTTCATCTTTCAGGATCGCCGTCATGGTCTCCGCGTGCGTATCGCGCTTGAAGGCCCGCTTGCCCGAAAGCATTTCGTAGAGGATCGCCCCAAGCGCAAATACATCGGACCGATGATCCGTCGCTTCGCCGCGAACCTGTTCCGGAGACATGTAGCCCACCGTGCCCATCACCGCTCCGGTTTCTGTATGGGGCGCGCCTCCCGTGCCGCTTATCGTTTCTGCAGCCGAAAGGGGCGTGTTCTGTTTGGCTAGGCCAAAATCCAGAATCTTCGCTCGGCCGTCTTTGGTGATGAAGATGTTCTCGGGCTTCAGGTCGCGGTGGACGATCCTTTTGTCGTGCGCTGCCGCGAGCCCGTTGGCCACGTGCTGGAACAGCGTGAGCGCTTTGCGGACCGGCATCGGGCCTTCCTGGAGCATCTCCCGCAGCGTCTTGCCGTCCAGCAGTTCCATGACGATGAACTGCACGCCGTCCTGCAAGCCGGTATCGTGCACCGCCAATATGTTGGGATGATTCAGGGCAGCCACCGCGCGGGCTTCCTGGTCGAACCTCCGAAGGCGATCTGGATCGCCGGTGAACGAGGCGGGCAATACTTTGATCGCAACAGAACGCCCTAGGCGTTCATCTCGCGCCCGGTACACCTCGCCCATTCCACCCGAGCCGAGCGGCGCGACTATCTCGTAGGGTCCTAATTTTGTGCCGGCGGAAAGTCCCATGTTTCGCGGGATTATACAGCCTTAAAAGGCAAGGCTGGAGCATGGATGCTCGCCGCGCCCACTTTCTAATTAATAGGGTAACTTCTCAAGTCGGTATCTGGTCGCACTTGGAAGGTAAGCCTCTTGACCTGGACTTGAAAGAAGAGGGGGCGCGTGGAGCAGAGGATTCTCGAGGCGCACCGCGCTCCTTGTGTTTGTTGATCGGTGCGGTTGAATTCGCGAAGTAATCAAGTCTCAGAGGTGTTGGACGCGCTCCAAGCCGGAGAATGGCGCCCCTCCGTTTGAAGCGCAATAGTTCAAATCCTCATCGGCATGATGATGTAGCGGTATCGGTAAGATTCATCCGCCAGCGGGCGCATCTGCCCGGCGGACTGTTCATCCTTCAGCTCGATGCTCACCGGCCCATCCGCTGCCGCCGTCAAAAAATCCAGCATGTACGCCGAGTTGAATCCGATGGCGATCGGGTCGCCTTTGTAATCTTTCTCGATGTTCTCCTTGGCTTCCCCATATTCTGGGCTTGACGCGGAGATCTCAATCCCTTCTTTTGAGACCGCCAGCCTCACTGCGTGAGACCGCTGGTCCGCCAATTGCGACACGCGCCGCACCGCATCGCTCAACTCCGTCCGCTCCAGCACGACCGTCTTGTTGTTGTCACGCGGCAGAACGGCTTCGTAGTTAGGGAATTGTCCCGTCAGAATGCGTGAAATCAGCAGCCGGTGCCCAATTTGAAAAAACAAATGGCTCTCGTCCTTCGCAAATTCAATGGACGCATCTTCGCCCGCGGCTGCCGCCAACTTCTCGACTTCGTCCATCGCCTTCTTCGGAATAAGCACGCGCACTTCGCCGTTTAAGCCGGCGAGTTTCTGATCCGTTTCCGCCAGCGCCAGCCGATGGCCGTCTGTTGCCACCATCGCCAATGTGTCCGGCTTCAGGATTAGCAGCCCGCCATTCAGCGTGTAACGCGATTCCTCCATCGAAATGGCGAATTTTGTTTTCGCAATCAGGCTCCCAATCACCGCTGCGGAAATTTTCACCAATGTGTGCGGCATCGAAGGCAGCGCTGGGAAATTTTCCTTTGCCATCCCCACAAGCTTGTACTTCTTCTTGTCGCTGACGATCTCTACCCAGTGGTTGTCGAGCAGCTTCACTTTGATTTCGCCTTCGGGAAGCAGCCGCACGAGCTCCAGTAATTTCTTTGCGGGAATTGTCCCCGCGCCTTCCTTCTTGACCTTTGCTTCGCACGACGTCCGCACGCTCAATTCGAGGTCCGTCGCCGTAATCGTCAGCGAACTCCCCTTCGCCTCGACCAGCAGATTCGACAGGATCGGAATCGTCGTCTTCCGCTCGACAACTCCCTGCGTCGTGCTCAATTCATTCAACAGCACCGATTTTGTAACGCTGAATTCCATTGCTTGATGTTCCTCGCGTGCGGTTCCTGGTGCGCTCATGGGGGCTCCTCACCGCTCTTCCACCGCTGTCGTACTCTACTCGTTTTTTGTCAAAGTATAAAGCCCGCCAAGTGCCTCAACTCTGTGGAAATACGTGGGAAACTTCGCCTCCTTGAAGTAGAGCCTTCGTCGCTCACGCCGCAACTGCAATCCACAACCTCTTCAAATTTCTCTCCTACCTAAAAGTGATTTCAGCCTTGTTGTTGTGATGAGTGTTGTGAATTTGTGGAAAGCCCGGTAACCGCTTGCGCCGCATCTGGATACGGCGAGCGTCCCCTTGCGCCGAACTGTGAGAATTGGAGAAATCTCCTTCCATTTCCTCGCGGTCGCCTCAATCAACCCCTCCTCTTCCACATCTCCGCACAGGTTTTCCGTGGCTTCTCCAACTCTATTCCACAACCCCTTCTGGCGCGCGACGACCCCGCTCTCCTCCTCGCCTGGAGCGGAGCGTATCTACGGCTTGTTCAGAAACTTTGGGTGTTGGCGCGGATTCGTTTGCAGGGCAAACCTCGAGCATTAGCCTCAGCTTGCAGCTGCAACCAAAATGGATTGAAAACGTTTTATTGCAGGGTGTCCATCAACCGCGTGATTGTCCGGTTTAAGTCCTTGTCCGCGCGCCGCATCTCTTCGATCTTGTTGATGGAATGTAGAACCGTGGTGTGGTGCTTCCCGCCGAATTGCCGGCCGATCTCAGGCAACGATGCCGTCGTCAGTTGTTTCACGATGTACATCGCCACTTGCCGCGGAAACGCGATCGCCCGCGTGTTGCTCCGGACTTTCAAGTCCTGCTCCCGCATATTGAAATGCTCGCTCACGCGCTTCTGGATCAGGTCGATCGTCACCCGCTTTTCTTGCGTGGCGATGATGTTCCGCAGCACCTGTTGCGCCGTGGCCAGCGAAATCGTGGCACCCGTCAGCGACGAGTAAGCCATCAGCCTCGTCAACGCGCCTTCCAACTCGCGTACGTTCGATTTGATCGCCCGCGCGATGTACTCCGCAACCTCGTCTGGCAAGCCAAACCGGTCGTTCTCCGCTTTTTTCTGCAGAATCGCGATTTTCGTCTCGAGGTCCGGCGGCTGGATATCCGCGATCAGTCCCCATTCGAACCGCGAGCGCAATCTTTCCTCGATCGAGTTGATTTCTTTCGGCAGGCAATCGGACGAAATCACGATCTGTTTCTGCTGCTCGTACAGCGCGTTGAACGTATGAAAAAATTCTTCCTGTGTGCGCTCTTTTCCTGCGATAAATTGAATGTCATCTACCAAGAGCACGTCCACGGTGTGGAAGCGGTCGCGGAAACTCGTCATGCGGTCAAATCGCAATGAGTTGATCACTTCAATCGTAAACTTCTCCGCGCTCACGTAACTCAGCCGCATCGCCGGATTGCGCTTCTTGATGTTGTGTCCGATCGCGTGCATCAAGTGCGTCTTGCCCATTCCCACTCCGCCGTAGAGAAACAGCGGGTTGTACGCCTTGGAAGGTTGTTCCGCCACGGCTCGCGCCGCCGCATGCGCGAACTCGTTCGATTTTCCGACCACGAATGACTCGAAGCTGTACCGCGAGTTCAGTTGGTTGTCGCTGCTCTCGAAATCCAGTTTGGCTTGCTTGACCCCCGGCGCGGATGCAGTCACGGGCGCGGGTTCTTCTTCCGCGCAAACATACTGAACCTTCACGTTGGGCGTCCCCAGTTCGTGGAACACCGCTTTGACGATGTCCCCATACGTGCGCGTCAGCACTTGCCGGAAAACCGTGCTCGGTATCTGCACAAACAGGTTTTCCCCTTCCGCGCGGTTGAGCCGCGTCGGCTGAAACCAGGTCGTATACGTGTTGATGCTCACCCGGGACTTCACGCGTTCTAAGAATCGGTCCCAGGAATTCGTCGAAGTAGTCATCGCAAGCGAAAAGCTCTCCATGTCATTTCCACAGATGTGAATAACCTGTGGAAAGCAGGCTTGTCCCATTCTTTCTTCAGGCTTCGGGAGTTATTCCCGCGCTGGAGCGTTTTGCTTCCCCGTGTCGCCCCCACGCGGCCCTTCTGGATTTTTCGGCCCCTCGATCCGCCGCTTTCAGACAGCGCGGGATTGTCGCCGATTGCCCCCGTTCGAGCAAGCGAAAAGTGTGCGAAGAGATTCACCGAGGTCCACATCCCTTTCACAGTTTTTCCACAAGTGCTTTTCCGCTCCAACTTCCTTCCCTTTCCGCAATTTTCGCGGCTATTTTCGCGTTTCTTCAGCGCCGCCGTTTCCTCTTGCACAACTTGGGTGCAAATGTTCCTGAGGAAAACTTTCGCTCACTGATTTTTTTCGCCTGGCTTGTCGAACTCGAAGATTCCCAGCGGGTCGCTTCCCACGATCAGATGATCTTTCTCCACCAGAATCACGTTTGCTTCCAGCCGCGCTCCTTCCGGAGTGTAAATCACATAAGTCGCCCGCCGGTTTCCATCCTTGTCGAAGTGCAGCAGCTTGTCTCCCAGCGCCATCCATACTTCGCCGTTCGAACGGTCCACGCCCGCCGCCGTCAGAATGCGTTTGAAGAGTGGCGGCTGTCCTTTCTGCTCCTGCCTCGCGATCTCTTTGCGCATTGCCTGCGCTTCCGGCCACGCGTCCACGTTCGAATATTGAAAATCCTGTCCCGCATAACCGAAGCGGTCATACTCGCGCACCGTCGGCTCCGGCAAATAGCTGAACGCATAGAAAAGATGCTTTCCGCCGTCCGTGAAAATCGTCCCAATACTCAAGAAACGGTTCAGCTCCGCCCGGTCTGAAATGGATTCTGGATCGCCGAACTCCCGCACGTCCTGTCCCGTCTTATCGAACACCACCACGAGGTGCGGATTGTTCATCGTGGCCACGGCCACTTCTCCATCCGGAAGCGCCGCCACAGAAACTGGCTCGCGCACCTTGATCGCTTCGCCGTTTCCCTTCGCGTCCCAGCTCTTGATTTCGTTCGAGCCGCGGTCCGCCACGTACACCGTGCCTTGCGCGTTCACGTCCAGGTCCTCGCCGAACGTGATGCCCTTTGCATCCGGCGAACTGGACTTCCCCGCATTGCCGCCCGCTTCTGCTGGCACTTTGCGCACGAGTTTCCCCGCATCGTCGAACACCAGTGCCGAGGACCCCGGCGCCGTCAGCACGTACAAATTCCCGTCCCCTCCCAGTTTCACGGCACGCAATCCCGGCCCCACGCTCGGCAGCAGGCGCTTCGTCGCCGTCAATTCCCCGTCGTACTGCCCTTCCTGCGCCGGCGCGCGCGTCGCCCAGCACGCCAGCACACACAACCCCGCAAGCACTCTCACTCTTCTGTTCATCGTTTTCGCTGAATCCAGTCTCTTCAGATTACTACGGACGCGCCCACGTTGCCCGCCCTTGCCGCGCCTCATTCCTTACCGGTTCTTCGGCCTCCACGCCTCCCAGCTGGCCCACCTGTGCGTCATCCCTCGCCTCCTCCGCCGTAACCCCGTCTCCGCATTACAATGGCATCGCACGAAATGCATAGGGAGGGCGCTTTGGCTGAGCATCCGAGAAAAGGCCACGAACCCCCGGCTGCGACCGCCAGGCATGGCTGGCGCTATCATCACTTCGGCATTCCCACCCAGGTCCCGCGTCCCGGCGAAATTCACATTCCGCGTCTACACATTCACGTCGCCGGATTTGAAACCAGTCCCTGCGGCGTGCAGTGGATGCGCTTCGATCCCGGCGCCCCTTATCCCGAAGTCGTCATGACCATTCCCCATGTCGCCTTCGAGGTAGACAATCTGGAAAACGCGCTCGTCGGGCAGGAAATTCTCATTCCGCCAAACAGTCCCAGCCCCGGCGTCAAAGTCGCCATGATCCTCGATCACGGCGCCCCCATCGAGCTCCTGGAATTTTCCCCCCAACAACGAGCATGAAGCACGGCTGCTCTTTAGAGTGTGGTATTAATTAACCACATGTGTGGTAGTATTTCACCATAATGCTGGATCTGCGATCCAAGGCCAGGCGCAAGCTGCTCGCGTACTTCTTCGCGAACCCGGCGGCGCGGCTGCATTTGCGCGGGCTGGCACAGCAACTGGGAGTCGACCCCTCAAATTTATCGAAGGAACTCGCGCGACTCGAGCGGCAGGGATTGTTCTTGGCCGACGTGATCGGGCGCCAGAAATATTTTGAACTGAACCGCAAGTATCCGCTCTATAAGGAAATTCGCAGCATCGTGGAGAAGACCATTGGAGTGGTGCCGTTGCTAACAGACGCGCTCAAGGGCGTGCCCGGCATAGATAAGGCGTATCTCTATGGGTCGTTTGCGCGTAGGCAGGAAGATGCCGCGAGTGATATCGACGTGCTCGTCATTGGAAAGCCTCCCGGCCAAATCTTAGCCGTGGCGATTCGGAAGTTGGAACGGCAACTCGGGCGAGAGATCAATTACACGGTGCTGGCAGCGCAGGAATTTGAGGCTCGGCAGTCGCAAAAAGATGCCTTTCTTGCAAATATCTGGCACAATAAACACGTTTCGCTAATAGAGCCGCATGAGCAAGCTCAAACCGCACGCCATCAATTGGGCGCAAATCGATCGTTTTCTCGCCAGCGCCGATAAGAAGGCCGCCTCGGCCCGTAAGATCTTGGCTTTTGACGACGAAGCATGCTTGCAGCAAGCCTACGAGGCCATGCTGAAGGCATCTCTCGGTTTCATGTTCAGCCATGGCTTTCGGGCTAAAAGCCAGCCAGGGCACCACATTGCGATCATTGACTTTGTTCGGGCGCGCATCGACAAGAAGCATAGCGGCTTGCTGACCGTTTTTGATCGGCTGCGACGCAAACGGAATCTTGCTCTCTACGATGACACCGGCTTTGTATCCCATCTCGAGGCGGAGCAAGCCCTAGACGCTGCTGTACTTTATTTGAGCGTGATTCGCAGCGATATAGCCGCCCGGAGACCTTGAGGCTCACGAACTCCTGCGCCCCGCTTTGACGATCTCCGCGCCCTTCAAATGAATCCGGCCAAGAGTTCCCGCGCCTCGTTACCTAATTCCTCCGCCTTCCCTTCAAAATGATAGCCACATCACAAAAAACCTCTCGTTCACCGTCTATTGCGTGCACCTTTAGCCTTACAACACTTTTCCATACATTTCCACAGTCTCACCAATTCCGCCTCATCCTTCCTAACTCCCTCCATTCCCGGCACTTACAAAATTTCCGTTCACACCCTGCACCCGCCGTTCGAATGACACTGAAGTAAACTAAAATAAGTATTGACAATCGGTTACCAGTCGTAGTAATATTCCCTATGATTTCGCCGTTCTTCCGCCGCCGGCTTTTCTTTCGCTGCACCCTGATTTGCCCGCTCGTCAACTTCAGTTCCTGAGGACCTCTATGACCATCAAGCGCACCACTTCCAGCAATCCGAATTCGCACGCTCTCCAAACCGAATCCACCCTCTGCCAATTTGCCTTCGCGGACGGCCGCCGTTGCCGCATGCTTCGCCGCGGCCATCCCTCGCTCTGCCCTGTCCACGCCCGCGCCGAGCAGCAACTCCTGGAATCTCAGCAACTTGGCTCCGAAATCTCGGCCACCCTCACCGGCGAATTTCTCACCGCCACGGATATCAATTTCGTCCTCGGCAAGCTTTTCACTGCCGTCGCGCAAAATCGTCTTCCCGCCCGCAACGCCGCTCTTCTCGCGTATATCGGCCAGCTACTGCTTCACTCTCTCTCCGGCGTCAAGAACGAATACAAATTCCAATACGAGTTCGAGCAATGGCAACGATTCCTCGCAAGAGCCGTCGTTCTTTCCAAGCCCTCGCTCACCCCACTCGCTTCGCCGGCCGTGGCTCCCGCCGGCCTGGATTCTTCGCTCGACTCGTCCACCGACGAATCCCACGTGGAAGAAACCATTCCAGCCCGCTGATCCCGAATCCTCGCTTCCGGAAGCACATTCATGTCTCGCTCCACCACGCTTCTCGGCGCACCACTTTCCCGTCGGACACCGCCCCGCTCCGGCCGCGTCATTCCTCTCTTCGCCTCGGTTTCCACAGCTAACTCCTGTAGAATCCGCACATCCGGGCACCCTCTCCCGCAACTCCTTTATAATCCGCACTTACGTAGATCCCTCGTATCTGCGGATTCTAAAGGACTTACACCAACCAAAACTCCGCTCGCAACTCCTTTGCAATCAACACTTACAGCCACGCTCCGCATCTGCGGAAAACAAAGGACTTATAACTCCTTTATAATCCGCACTTACAAAAACGCAGCACGTAACCTCTTTAGAATCCGCACTTACAAAAAACCCCCGGGGGTGGCCTTCCGTGCACACTACTCCCGGATCCTGGCCACTCTCAAAGGATGCACAAAGAAAAGAAAGGACGTGTCGCGCTGCCGCACACCAAAGCGGCAGCTCTCTACTCACTACAAGAAATCAGTCAATGCGCAGGCGAAGCCGTTCAATGGATCGTGCGCGCAGCCGCCCCGCCGCGTTTCTTGGGCCCGCGTCGTCTGTTTCGATCAGCACGCTATTCATCTGGATTTCGCCGGAGGCCACTTCAAACCGCGCCGGAAGTCCATTCAGGAATTTCTTGATGATGCTTTCGCGATCCATGCCGATCACTCCGCCGTGGGGCCCCGTCATGCCCACATCGGTGATGTACGCTGTCCCACCCGGCATGATTTGTTCATCCGCCGTCGCCACATGCGTGTGCGTTCCCACTACGGCAGTCACGCGCCCGTCCAGATACCAGCCCATCGCCAATTTCTCGCTCGTCGTCTCCGCGTGCATGTCCACAAAAACAAACGCGACATCTTCCGGCAGCTTGGCGAGCTCGCTATCCGCTTTTCGAAATGGATCGTCAATCGGCGTCATGAAGACGCGGCCTTGCAGATTCAGCACGCCGTATCGCACGCCATTCTTGGCCGTCCCCACGTACAATCCACTTCCTACATTTCCTTCCGGGAAATTCGCCGGGCGCAGCAGCCGCGGCTCGTGCGGCAGGTACTCCAAAATTTCCTTGCGGTCCCAGCTGTGGTTCCCGCCCGTCAGAACCTCGATGCCCATCCCCAGCAACTCTTCCGCCAGCCGCGGCGTAATTCCAAATCCCGAAGCCGAGTTTTCGCCGTTGGCGATGACCAGATCAATCTGCCGCTGCGCAACGATATCCACCAGCCGGTCGCGCACAATCTGCCGCCCCGGCGCTCCAACTATGTCTCCGATGAAAAGTACCCGCATGCGTGGTCTCTACTCGCCCATTCTCCGCAACGAACACAAAGTGAATTCACAGCCCAGCCGAAGCGTCACAGTGATATTTCGAGAGGTTCTTCGCTCGCCACCCGTCACACCGGGCGCGGCCACTCAAAACTCTGCTTTCTTTCGCGAACGGATTCACACGCTACGCGAGCGCGTCCAAAAACAAGAAAGGAGCGGACTGCTTGGCCGTGGGCAGCTAGGCCGTGAACCTCTGAAATAGGTGGGCACCACGAGCCAGCCATTAGGCTTTCCTGCCCCGCTCGCCCGTCCGCCCGCGGCAGCTCGCCGCCAGGGGGACGTTCCAGCGGGACAGGCCGTGCTCACAGGCTGTCTATCCGCAGCACCCCAGAGATTCGTTACGGTTCAAACGGCGTTCGCGACCACACCTGCTTCGAAGAACCGCTCCAATTTCTATTCTACCAGCATGCTCGCGCAAAACTACCCGGCAGCTCCGCTCTCACACTTCCAGCACTTACAGGAACGGTTCGCCATGTCGCAGAAAGTTTGTTACTCGAGATCAATCGATGAAATCAATCACCGCGCCATCGCGGCGATCCAGGAATCCCGCAAACTGGCCGAAGTTCGGCGCGGTCACGTTGTTATAGACCGCGTTGAAGTTCCCGTGGTTCGTGACGTTGAGCGAATAGAACCCAAGCCGCATGTGGTGAGTCTTGCCGCTCCTAGCGCCGAGGAACGGCACCTGGAAAACGCGGTACACCTTCACATCCAGAGAGAAGAATGTCGCGAACCGCTGTCCGTCCGGAGTTCCCACATAATTCTGCAGCGCGTCCACATTCGAGTAGGGATAGCCCGTGTGAAAGTCCGCGATGGGACTGAAAATAAACTTCCTCGGCAGCGAGATCACGCCCCAGGTCACGAACCGGTTCGGAATATCCGCGGGCAAAATCCCGTAAACATTCGGCCGGATGACGGGCTGAGCGATCGGAATGAACACGTCGGAAAGATTGTTCAAGTCTCCGCGCGTGCGGCTCCAAATATAAGACGCATTCACTTCGTTGTGCCCGCGAAGCGTGAAATGAACCGTGCTCTCCAGGTCGCGGTAGTGCGAAGAGCCGGTGTTCGCGAGTCCTAGAAACGAAGCTGTTCCGGCGCCGCCGGTGAAAGGATTAACAACGAAAAGGTACGTCGTGTGGCTGTCAAGATAGCTGAATCGCAAAATCACGTTATTTCGCAACTCGTGATCCACTTCCATGTTCCACGTGAAATTGCGCGGTGTGGTATCCGGTTTGATTGGCAGAGGGCCGCCCGCCAGCGGATTTGCGCTTCCAACGTACGCATTGGTGTATGTGATCGGATTTCCGACGAGCTGTCCGCCCGAATCATACATGCTGACCACACGCGTTGGATTGACCGCGAAATCGGCGGCGAGCAATGGCAACTGGCTGTAAAAAAGTCCCGTTCCCGCGCGAATAATGGTCTTTCCCGCGCGGTCCGGCGAATATGCAATTCCCAGCCGCGGCGCCACTGCGGCCGCCCAGCCGGATGTCTCGCTCGAGAGTCTCGCTCCAGCGTCCATCGTCCAGTGCGAATTCAAAGTCCAGTGGTCCTGTACAAACTCTGCCACCGAGGTGTCCGAAGCGATCTGGTCCGTCCCCGGATCAAAATTAATCTGTTCCGCCAATGCGCCCGCCTGGCTCAGCAGTTGAATGGGATTTGCGGTGTTCGCTCCAAAAAACGATCTGTAGTCGAAGTCCACGCCGAAACGAAGTTCGTGTTTCCCGAGCCAATGTTTTTCCGCGAGTTGATAGCTCGGCAAAAATTGAAAAGATTTTCCTCGCCTGGACCAGCGGTTGAAAAAATTTCCGCCCCAGCCTTCCGGAGAAATCGTCATGTCGTCCAGGCCCTGCCCGTAGGCCGTGCTGTCAAATCGCGTGTACTGCGCCAGGAGGCTGAGATTTGCGCCGGATTTGAACTGGTACTTGTCGCTCAATCCCGCCGCAATCCCTTTCTGGTTCAAATCGTTCGACGCCGTTTCCGGCACCAGAGCGTTGATTCCGTAATTCTGCTGGCGCAGCGGAAACGCATTCACCGTCAGCGTCAGAATGTGTTGCGGCGAGAGGATCGCTTCGACCGTGGAAAACGAGTTGAATCCTTGTCTTTTTGTGATGTCATCCGGCCAGGGCAGCCCGCGCACCGTTGTTTTCTTCATGTCGTACTGAAACACTTCCGAAAAAAACAATTTGTCGTTCAGCAGCGGCCCGCCGAAATCCACCCCCGGCGTGGCCTCCGCGATTCCCACCATCGAATCGTTCTTTCCCAGGACGGAGGGAATGATGTTCTTCACATAGAAATTCCATTGTTCCGCCGGCGGTTTCGTATCAATCGTGGTCACTCCGCCGGAAAAACTTCCCAAGCCAGCATCGAAGGGGGCTTTGTATACCGCGAACGATTCGACCGCGTCCGTCGGCACTGGAATGGAAAAACTCCCCGTCACGGGGTCGCCAGTCCTCGCCGCGTTCACGAGGAAAAGGCTCTGATTCTCGTCCGCGCCTTTGAAGTTCAGCTTGCCGTCCGGCGTCCGAACGACCCCCGGCGTGATAGGCAACACTTCCCTGATTTTTTCCTGGGGAGTTGGCAGCGAAATCAGTTCCTGGTGACTGACCGTAGCCGCAGGAGCCGCCACGCTTTCCGTCGAAATGATCGGATTCGCTTCTCTTACTTCGATCTTTTGCGTGACTGTTTCAAGTTCCAGGGTCAGGTTTTGTTCCAGGTTCTGTCCAGCGGTCACCGTTACGCTTTTCGTTACCGCCTTGAATCCCTGTTGGTTGATGGAAATGGTGTAATTCCCAGGCTTCAGCCCTTTGAACTCGTAGCTCCCCGCGTCGTCCGTGACCGTTGTCTGCGCGCTGCCGCTCGCGGGCATGGGATTCAGCGTCACGCCGATTCCCGAGAGGTCCGAGGAGCCGGCCTGTTGTGCGATGGAAATTGTCCCATGGATGGATGCCGCGGCGTTGTTACTGCCGTCTGTTTGCGCTCCGTGCGCGAATGCCGGCGAAGCCACTGCCAGCAGGAGCAAGCCCGCCGCCCATTTCGGGTTGGCCTGCCGCTTCCCGATATCTCTCGCCCCGCCTGGGGCGGCAAAAATTCCTGCGAAATGCTTCGTTGCTCTTGCGAATAAGTTCATGCTCTCGCCGCTGGTTCAATTTATGAGTGCGGTCTTCCTTAGCTTTTATTTGGTCAATCAGATTGGCGAGCGTTCGTTGCGCGTTTGGCCAGCCCAATGCCACCTCTATAATTGTCGAGTGGAAGTTCTGAAACCGGAAGTGCAGCGATGGCATCGTGTGCCCCATCTCCCAATGCCTCTTGCGCTCCCGAAATTAGCGAACGCCCAGATTCATTGCCAGACCGCTTCGATTTCGCTAAGCCGTGTATTTTCAATGTATTGGGATTCGACAGGGTCTCAAGTTCCTCGACACGCAGTGGTCGCCATTGCTATCCAATCTGCGTTGTCAGTTAGGGGTTCCGGGCCGTGCGCTTGCTTGACCCCGCAACC
Organism: Candidatus Acidiferrum sp.; assembly: GCA_035279745.1. Classification (GTDB taxonomy): domain Bacteria; phylum Acidobacteriota; class Terriglobia; order Acidiferrales; family UBA7541; genus Acidiferrum. Next base: position 178,956 of record DATEHE010000028.1, read on the forward strand.
AAACCAGCCTAAGCTTCGTCTTAGTACCCAGATGTTTCTCAACCCCAAGTGGCTGCGTATTGCTGCTGTGCTGCTCGGAATTATCTTCCTGGCGGCGCAATTCCACTTCTGCGCTGATTTGAACGCGGGGCCCGGCGGCTCTCATCCTTGCCAGCTTTGTTCCGCCGCCGCATCGGCTGTTGCCGCGCAAACTCTGAATCTTTCGATTATTCCTGTCATTTCCCGCATCGAATTTTCCGTCCCGGTTCTTTCTTCCTCGGTTTTGCTTTTCCGCACCATCTCGCCTCGAGCTCCGCCCGCTTTGTAGTTTTTATCCTTCCCCTGGTTAGTTTTTCCTGAGTGTGCCCCATTGTCCGTTCCTCCTGTGGAGGAACCGTGGAGGAGTTCCAGCATGACGAAAGCTTTGGCCCGGGCCACAGCGCTCCTGCTTTTTCCATTGAGCGCCTTGTCGCAACAAGCTCCACCGGCTCCTCCGGCGGCTGCGCCCGTCTCTTCGTCCGCTCAACAAACTTCCCCCGCTCAACAAACTTCTTCGGTTACGCGCATCAGTCTCGAGGAAGCGATTCGCCTCGCGCTGCAGCACAATCACGTGTTGCAAGCCGCCCGCTCTACGATTCTTCAGAATCAGGCACTGGAAACCACCGCAAATCTTCGCCCCAATCCGGTTCTATCCTGGGACGCGCAATTTCTGCCGATTTTTCAGCCGAATCAGTTCAGCGCCGATTACATCAACAACACCGCTCAATTCGACTTGGGTATAGGCTACACGTTCGAACGGGGAAAGAAGCGCCAGCACCGGCTCTCCGCCGCGCGGGATCTGACCGCCGTCTCGCGTTCGCAAGTCGCGGACAACGAGCGCACGCTCACGTTCAACGTTGCCCAGCAATTTATTTCCGTGGAGCTCGCCCAATCCTCGATTGACCTGGCGCGTCAGGACCTGGACAGCTTTCAGAAAACGGTGGAAATCAGCGAGCAGCGCTACAAAGCCGGCGATATGAGCGAAGGCGACTTCCTCAAAATCAAGCTGCAGCTCCTGCAATTCCAGACCGATCTTTCTTCCGCCCAGTTATCCAAGGTGCAGGCCATCGCCGCGCTGCGCCAGCTCATCGGGTTTGAGTCCGTGCCCGATCAGTTCGATGTGCAGGGCCAGCTCGAATACCAGCCCGTACATGCCACCCTGCAGGACCTGAAAGCTTTGGCGATGCGCACTCGCCCTGACTTGATTGCGGCTCAGCAAAGCGTCAGCGCTGCGCGGAGCCAGGAGCTGCTCGCCGAAGCGAACGGCAAGCGGGATCTCGGCGCGAGCTTCAACTATTCGCACACCGCCGCCGTGAACACCGGCGCGGTCTTTTTCAATATCCAGCTTCCCATCTTCGACCGCAATCAAGGTGAAATCGCGCGGACGCGCTCCGCCATAACGCAATCCCAGGAACTCGCGCAGGAAACCACCGAACAAGTCATGTCCGACGTCGTGGATGCTTACGAAGCTTTGCGCACGAACGATCAGATTGTGCAACTTTACCGCAGCGGCTACGTTGACGCCGCCCAGCAATCCCGCGATATCAGCGCCTATGCCTTCCAGAAGGGCGCCGCAAGTCTGCTCGATTTTCTTGACGCGGAACGAACGTACCGCGCCAATCAACTCGCGTACCGCCAGGCCCTCGCCAGCTATATGACCGCGCTCGAACAGACGCGCGCGGCCGTTGGAACCAGGAGTCTTCCATGAAACACAATGCTCGTCTTTCCCTGGCCCTTTTCTGTTTGGCCGCCGTCTCGCTCGCGTGCATTGCCGCCGGCTGCGGCGGGGGACCCGGCGAATCCGAATCCAGCATGACGTCTTTCTCTACCAAGGCCTCGAAGGCAGACACAGCTTCACTTTTTACAGTTCCGCAAGAGCAGATGGCGCACGTTCAAGTTGTCGCCGTTGAAAAAACATCGATCCCCCGTTTGCTGCGTCTCACCGGTTCCGTCGCGTACAACGCGTTCAAGACCACCCCGGTTTTTTCGGCGATTGGCGGTCCCGTCCATGAGTTGCTGGTAGCGCCTGGCGAGACGGTGCATCAGGGCCAGCCGCTGCTAACTGTAAACAGCCCGGATTACTCCTCCGCCCGGTCCTCGTTCATCAAGTCTCGCGACGCATTTCTATTGGCCGACAAGTTTTACAACCGCGCGAGCGACCTTTACTCGCACGGTGCCATCGCTCTTTCTGATTTTCAGCAAGCCGAATCCAACCGCACCCAGGCTCAAGCGGAGCTGCAAGCGAGCGAGGACGCGCTGAGAGTCCTTGGCGTCACGGATCCCGAATCCGTCCTCAAGGCTCCCGCGACAACGACGGCGCAGATCCCCGTGCACGCACCGGTGAGCGGCGAAGTTGTCGAGCGGCTGGTCGGCCCCGGCCAACTTCTCCAAGCCGGGGTCACTCAGGTTTTCACCATTTCGGACATGGCTTCCGTTTGGGTGCTTGTGAACGTTTATCAAAGCGATCTGGCCTACGTTCATCTTGGCGATCGCGTGGACGTCAATACGGACGCATATCCCGAAACGTTTCACGGCAAGATTTCCTACATCGCGACCGCGCTCGATCCCAGCACACGGACATTGCAAGCACGCATCGTCACGGAAAATCCTGGGCGGAAATTGAAGAAAGATATGTACGTCACGGCGACGGTCAGCGCCGGCGCGATCTCGAATGCGCTATCCGTTCCAGATGCCGCCGTGCTTCGCGACACGGAAAATCAGCCGTTTGTCTATGTGCAGGATGTCTCACAACCCAATCAGTTCGCGCGCCGGCTGGTTCAGCTCGGCGTTAGCCACTCCGGCCGCACGCAAGTCGTGACCGGTTTGAAGGAAGGCGAGCATGTCGTCGGTGACGGCAGCCTCTTCCTGCAGTTCAAAAATTCTTTGCAGCACTAAAGCGAGGACGCCGCCAAAAATCCACGATGATCCATCGCATAGTCCAATTCGCTCTCCAGCAGCGCTTCCTCGTGCTCATCGTCACGTTCTTGATCATAGTGGCCGGGGCGGTGTCTTTTCAGCGCATGCCCGTGGATGCTTACCCGGATCTCTCTCCGCCGATGGTCGAGCTCATCACGCAATGGCCGGGCCACGCCGCTGAGGAGGTGGAGCGCCTCACCACGCTTCCACTTGAGTTGGCCATGAACGGCGCGCCAAAACTCAAGGTCATGCGCTCCATCTCTCTATACGGGCTCTCGGATGTCATCCTCACTTTCGAAGAAGATACCGATCCTTATTTCGCCCGACAGGTTGTTTTCGAGCGTTTGAGCGACGCCACGCTTCCCGTCGGCGTCACTCCCAGCATGGCTCCCCTCTTCAGCCCCAGCGGCCTGGTCTATCGCTATGTCCTCGAGAGCCCCGATCGCTCTCCCATGGAGCTTCACACTTTCGAAGCCTGGATTGTTGAACGGGCATTTCGCAGCGTCCCTGGCGTCGCCGACGATTCGGGCTTCGGCGGTCCCACGATGCAATATCACGTTCTTCTGGATCCGGCGAAGCTTTACAACTATCACCTTCCCGTCGTGCAGGTCTTGAACGCGCTTGCGGCCAACAACGCGAACACCGGCGGCGGTTTCTACACGCAAGGCGGGCAGTTTTATTACGTGCGCGGCCTTGGTCTCGTTAAAAACACCGATGACATCGGCGAAATTGTTGTTGGAAGCGCGAACGGGGTGCCTATCCGCGTGAAAGATATCGGGCGGGTTGATATCGGCTATGCGCCGCGCCTCGGCATTTTCGGCTTTCAGTACAAGCAGCAAGATGGAACGCAAAAGAACAACAATGACGCCGTCGAAGGCGTGATTCTGATGCGCCGCGGCGAACAGACGCAGAACGTTCTCGAAGGCGTTCAGAAAAAAACAGTTGAAATCAATCGCGATCTTCTTCCACCGGATGTGAAGATTCGGCCGTATTACGATCGCAGCGATCTCGTGCGCGTTACCACGGATACCGTCGAAGGCAATCTCCTTCGCGGCATGATTCTGGTTCTCCTAGTCCTCATCTTTTTTCTGGTGAGCCTGCGTGCTGCCGTCATTACCGCGTTGACGATTCCGCTCGCGCTGCTTTTCGCCTTTATTTTTCTCCACGCCACCGGCGAAGCCGCGAATCTCCTGTCCATTGGCGCTATCGATTTCGGAATCATCATTGACGGCACGATCGTCATGGTCGAGAACATTTATCGCGAACTCGGCCTGCGCCACGGTCAGGATTACGACATTTACGACGTTATCCTCGCCGCCGCCCGCGATGTGGATCGTCCCATTTTCTATTCCGTCGCCGTCATCATCGCCGGCTACCTTCCCATCTATGCGTTGACTGGTCCCGCTGGAAAACTGTTCCATCCCATGGCGGACACGATGGCGTTCGCGCTCGTCGGCGCTCTCGTTTTTACTCTTACCTTTGTTCCCGTGCTGGCTTCGTATTGGTTCAAGAAAGGTCTTCGCGAATCGGAGAATCGTGTATTTAACTGGATAAGGAACGTGTACGCCGGGCGCCTCGATTGGTGCCTGGGTCATCCGGCGTACACGATCCTTGGTGCGGTGGTCATTTTCGGTTGCGCAATCTTGCTGCTGCCTTTCATCGGCGGCGAGTTTCTTCCGCACCTGGATGAAGGCGCTCTTTGGGTTCGCGCCACCATGCCCTATACGATTTCTTTCGAGGAAGCTGCCAAGTTCGCTCCGCAAGTCCGCAACATCATTTCGCAATACCCGATGGTTACCGTTGTCGGCTCGGAGCTTGGCCGCCCCGACGACGGCACGGATCCCACCGGTTTCTTCAACTGCGAGTTTTATGTGGGTTTGAAACCTTATGGCGACAAGGCCTGGCATGCCGGCCCCATTCACACGAAAGAAGAGCTGACGAACGAACTGGACCACAAGCTCTCCGCCTATCCCGGCGTAATTTTTAATTTCACGCAGCCCGCGGAGGATGCCGTTGACGAAGCGCTCACCGGGCTGAAATCCGCGCTTGCGGTCAAAATTTTTGGGCCCGATCTCAATGTCCTCGAAAAAAAGGCGCTCGAAATTCGCAATGTGCTTGCGCAAACTCCCGGTTTCACGGAGCTAACCGTAGTTCGCGAACTGGGCCAGCCCAGCCTCATCATTGACGCGGATCGCGCCAAGATCGCGCGCTATGGAATCAACGTTGCCGACGTCGAAACCGTCATCCAGGCCGCTGTCGGTGGTCAAACTGCCACGCAAGTCATTCAGGGAGAAAAACTGTTTGACCTCGTTCTCCGCATGGAGCCGCAATACCGCTCGAGCGCGCACGACATCGGCGATTTGCTCGTTCCCGCTCCCGGCGGCCAGCAGATACCGCTTTCCGAACTCGCCACCATCAAGGAAAGCACCGGCGCCTCCTTCATCTATCGCGAAAACAATTCGCGTTATATCGGGATTCAATTTTCGATTGAGGGCCGCAATCTGGAGGGGGTCGTCAACGCGGGACAGGCCGCCGTCGCCAAAGCGGTCTCGCTGCCGGAAGGCTACCGGCTCGCGTGGGGCGGCGAGTATAGCGAGCTTCTGGAAGCAAAGGCGCAGCTCGCCATCATCGGTCCGCTAACGGTCCTGCTGATTTTCCTCATCCTTTTCGCGCTGTACGGCAATTTCAAATTTCCACTCATCATCGCTCTCGAAGTCGTCATGACGGAACCGGTCGGCGCTCTCGTCGCGCTGAAGCTCACGCACACGCCCTTAAGCGTTTCCAGCGTGCTTGGCCTTCTTGCGCTCATGGGAGTTTCCGTCGAGACGTCCGTCATTCTGATCAGCTACATCAATAAACTTCGATTGGAAGGCCGCGGCATCCGCGCCGCTACGCACGAAGCGGCGCTTATGCGGCTTCGGCCGATCATGATGACCGCGCTCGTCGCCTGCCTCGGCCTGCTTCCCGCGGCGCTCTCGACGGGCGTTGGGTCGGACACGCAAAAGCCCTTCGCGATCGTTATTGTGGCCGGGTTGATCTCTCGCCTTTTTCTTGGATTCTTCGTGATTCCCGTTTTCTACCAAACTGTCGCCCGCGAAGGCGACGTTCTGCAGGTCTAGCGCGGCCAGGCACACTTCGCCCAGCGCTCTCTGAGCCGTTTCCATTACTTGTTGTTTGTTTTTCGGAGGCAGCGCTAAATCGAAACCGCTAGCTGAAGAGGGCTCGGTACGCCGGGCCACCCGCGTCGAATATTGGAATCCGTTTCAGGCGTTGGGATCGAACGTTACGGCGACGGTGATTGTGCTCTCGCCCCCCGGCGCGAACTTCCACTGTCTGACCGCTTTTTCCGCCGCATCCGCCAGCGCCGGATTTCCACCCAGAATCTCGACGTCTTTCACCGAGCCATCCCCGCGCACAACTACTTTCAGCCGAACTGTTCCCCCGATTCCTCTTCGCTTGAGGATCGAGGGATATTCCGCTTCGACTTTCTTCAGGATTTTGCGCTCCGCCGTTTGCGCGTGGGCCGCCGTCACACACATTGGCACGGCCAGCAAACAATAGAGGGCCCCGTGGCAGCAGATTCGGCTTTGTCTTGTCATGCGAAACCTTTTGGATGTGATCGAGGGGTCTGAGCCAGTCTCAGCACACCTAGCCCTACCCCGTTTGCTCTAAGAGGATGCAGTCTCGCTTCCAAGACCGCACTGTTCTCCAGACCAGTTCCCTTTTTGACACCACGGCCGAGGCCGCTTCCTAAGTTGTCTTATTTGTTTTGGTTATGCGATGCATAGCGCGTGACGCCTAAAATCAAAACAACGTTAAAGTAATCGGCTGACCGCTCGTCTCACTCATCTCCGTTTCACAATGAGAACTTTCGCGCGTTCTCGCAGAGAATCTCTCTAAGCGTGCTAGCCTATCGGCTGGGGGCTAACGCTTACTTTTCGCGCCTGGCCGTGGGAGGCAAAATCCCGTTCAGCCTCAAGTAGGTCGCCTGCGCGCTGTAATGGTCATACCAATCGTCGCTCAGCGCAATCAACGCGCCCGCTCGCGACGTCTGCCGGTGCCCGAACAGCACCAGCGAATCTCCCAGCTTCGAATCGTCCACTCCCGCCAGCGACGTGCCGCAATATTCGAACGAACTCTTCAGCGCGGACACGAGCTTGTCTTTCGCATCCGTATCTTTCAGCTCGACCTTCGGCGCTTCCTGCCCCGAAATCTTCGAGCACAGAAAATTGTTTGACTGCGCGATATGCATCGTCAGGTGCGCGAACGTATTCATGTCCGCCGTCGGTTTAAAACTGAATTTGTCCGCCGGCATGGCGTCCGCCGCTTCCACCATGTTCTTTTCGTAACGCTTTAATTGCTCCTTCACGGTCGTGGAAACCGGATTCGTCACCGGCCCGCTCGTCTCTTGCGCCGCGCAAACAAACCCGCCCGCCACCAGCGCCGCGATCATCCATCCCATTCGCTTCATCATCGTTTCCCCCTCAGCAATTTTCGTGACACCCGCTTCGCTCCGGGCTTGCTCGCAAAGCAGCCGTCACGAAGCATACCCCCGCCCGCATCCGCCCGACAAGCCGCCTATCCCTTTCGCCCCACCCAATTCTCCCGTGCTCCCCATTTCTATCGCCTCTCCCAACACACCCCGAATCAACCCTCTCTTGCATTTCCGCATTCGATTCTCTTCATTCAAATTTTATTTGCCTTCTTCGCCTCCAGCGTCATCATAATAGAAGGGCCTTCTTCGCGGCGCTGTAGTGCGCTTCGAAGCGGGTTCGAATCAAGATCTGGCCTCCCACGGCCAGGATTTCTCCTTGGGAAGGAATCTCGGTCGCGGGCAGCAGGGAACGAGGAGCTTATGGCAAGAACGAACGGCAACGGCACATCGGCGCGCAGCGCTTCCCCCTCCACCAAGCGGCTCACCTCTCAGGAGAAAATCCAGCTCCGCGCCTACGAAATCTATCTCGAGCGCAATGGCGCTCCCGGCAACCCTCTCGAGGATTGGATTCGCGCGGAACGCGAAATCCTCCAGAAATCCAGGAAATCAGCGAAGAAAACCGCTCCTACGGCTGTCTAAAATTGCCCCGGCGCTTTTCCACTTCCCTCTTCCGGACTCCCGCGCGGTTTAGCAATCGCCTGTCGTAGTCATCGGCGCCAGCACTCGTCTCTCTCGCCGATTTGTTACGCGGTCGCGGCTGTGTCTCTCGAATCCTGTTGCACCCCATTTGGGGCCTTCGCACGCCTTCTTACGGCTTTCCCCCACTTTTCCTTGGCTCTCCGCTACAATGGCGCCGCACTTCTATCTTCAAATTACTTGTAAGGACGATTCGCATGCCTTCATGTCCGCAAACTCGTTCGAGTTTCACGCGCCAATTCGCTTCGATTTTTTTCTTTGAGGCAGCCGCTCTTCTCCTGCTGGCTCTTGTCGCCCCCGCGCTTTTTGCCGCTCCTCAAGGAAGCAGTTCCTCGCGACATCGCTTCGCCATCTCTTTTGACTCCGCTCTCAGTTCCTCTCCTCTCGATGGCCGCGTCTTCGTCGTCCTTTCCACCACCGATACTCCCGAGCCTCGGGATCAAATCCTCGAAGTCGAAGTCCACTCCCAGCAGGTCTTCGGCGCCGACGTGAATGCCCTCGCCCCCGGCCAGCCCGCATTCATCAACGACGACACTCTCGGCTATCCCGCGCCCGCTTTTCGCGATATTCCCGCCGGCGATTACTATGTCCAGGCCGTCCTCAACAAATACACCACCTTCCATCGCTCGGATGGTCACACCGTCAAACTTCCGATGGACGAAGGCGAGGGCCAACATTGGAATTCCAAGCCCGGCAACTTCTATAGCGTCCCCGAAAAAATCCACTTCGATCCCGCCGCCTCAGGCAGTCCCGTTGAACTTCATCTCACGAAAGTCATTCCGCCCATTCCGCCTCCGAAGGACACCGAATGGGTCAAGCACCTGAAAATTCAGTCGCAGGTGCTCACCAAATTTTGGGGCCATCCGATGTATCTCGGCGCGATCGTGGTTCTTCCCGAAGGGTGGTCCACGCATCCCAACGCGCACTACCCGCTGCTCGTCAATCAGGGCCATTTTCCTGAGGATTTTCGCGGCTTTCGCGCCACGCCTCCCGCTTCCGATCTCTCCGGCTTCGCCCTCGAGCGCGCTCAAACCCAATACCAGTTCTATCAGGATTGGACCACCGGCAAGCTTCCTCGCATGTTGCTGCTCCTCATCCAGCACGCCAATCCTTATTACGATGATTCGTACGCCGTGGACTCCGCGAACCTCGGGCCTTACGGCGAAGCCATCAATCGCGAACTTATCCCCTACATCGAAAAGGAATTTCGCGGCATCGGCCAGGGCTGGGCGCGCGCCGTCTACGGGGGCTCTACCGGCGGCTGGGAAACGCTCGCCACGCAAATCTTCTATCCCGATGACTTCAACGGCGCCTGGGGGGCTTGTCCCGATCCTGTGGACTTTCACGCCTATCAAATGGTGAACATTTACAACGACAAGAATGCCTACTGGACCTCCGGCCCCTTTGGCCGCATCGCGCAGCCTGAAATGCGCACTCCTCCCGGACTCATTCTTGCCACTACGGAAGGCACCAATCGTTGGGAGCTCGTCCTCGGCACGCACGGCCGCTCCGGCGAACAGTGGGACATCTGGCAAGCCGTCTTCAGCCCCGTCGGCCCCGATGGCTACCCCGCCGAGATCTGGAATCAGCGCACGGGAGTCATTAATCCCGACGTCGCGAAATATTGGCGCGAGCACTACGATTTGACTGCCATCCTCGAGCGCAACTGGTCCACGCTCGGCCCCAAGCTGCAAGGCAAGCTTCATGTCACCGTCGGCACTGCGGACACCTACTACCTCGATTCCGCCGTCCACCTCATGCAGAAATTCCTCGAGAGCACCTCGAATCCCCATTCGGACGCCACTTTCGATTACGGAGTGGATCAGCCGCATTGCTACACCGGACCTCCCGGCTCAACCACTCGCGAAGGCGGCCTCACCTTCACGCAGCGCACTCTCAAATCCGCCGCCGAGCATATGCTCGCCACTGCGCCCCCCGGCGCCGACACCACTTCCTGGCGCTACTAAGCCAGCCTTTGTTCCCGCCTCTTGTCTTCGCGCCAGATTACCGGCAGCTATCTCATCGCCTTAGATCGAGCTCACGATGGTAAGTTGGCTACGCTGGACCGGCGGATCGTCGCGGCCGCAGTCATTGGGTCTTCGAACGCTCTCCATCAAATCCTCTAGTCCACCTTCCGCGCGTCTCACGTTTTCCGGTGGCAATCGTCCAATTTCCTAAGACTTCGCGCGAAGGAATTCTGCAATGAACCCGTTCTTTGCTTCAGCGCTGCTCCTCTTTGCTGCCGCGCTTTCCCAATCTCCATCGCCCCCCGCTGCCCAGGACGCCCATCATCAGGGCGTCGTCCAGCGCGGCGATCACGTCATGGGCTTTTCTCATGACAAAGCCACTCATCATTTTCGACTCTATTCCGATGGCGGCTCGATTGAAGCCGAATCCAATTCCCCATCGGACATCGCCACACGCGACGCGATTCGCATGCACTTCGGCCACATCGCCAAAATGTTTGCCGCCGGCGATTTCTCCGCCCCCATGCTGATTCACTCGCAAAATCCTCCCGGCGTCCCGGTCATGAAAAAGCTTCGCGCGGAAATTCAATATAAGATCGAGGACACTCCCAAAGGCGCCCGCATCCGCATCCTCACCAAGAATCCGCAAGCCCTCGCTGCCATCCACAAATTTCTTCGCTTCCAGATCTCCGACCACCAAACCGGCGATCCCCTCGCCATTTCGCCATCCCGCGCCCCTTAATCCTCATTTCCCTTGGTACTCTTCGAGTTCGCCGAATTTCCGAACGGATCTGTGAGCCAGGTAGTCGCGGGTCTCCAGACCCGTCCGGTTCTCTTCGCTTATTTCCAGCCTATTCAGTGTGTAAAAAGTGTGTATAATCAATCGTGACCAGCCGTGAGGTCATCCGACGCTTGCACGAGGCCAAGAGCGAGGTTCCTGTATGTGCCAAGTGCATAATAGCCGAGTAGTCTACCCACCCTGCACTCCCGTTCGAATCACTGTGCGGTAAACATAAACTGGCTATTGACAATTAGTTACGTTTGTGCTATCGTGTTTTATGATTTCGCGCCGTCCATTCTTCCTATCAATCCCGTCCCTTGTTTCGTTCCTTGCGGCCACTTCCCGGCCTGCCGGTTTCATCGCTCCGCTTCACGTCCTAACTCCTTTCCGTTCACACTCTTCCGCACTCTTATGCACTTCGCCGAACACCATCTCCTGCATTTTCAATCGCTTCCGCACTCTTTCGGCAAAACACCCGGGGTATGGGCACCCCTTTTCTTCCCGCTCGCCCGTCCAACGCCTTGCTCCTCCCTCGCCCACTTTCACCTCGTTACCATCTAACAATACCTGCATTCTTCTAAACCGTTTAGAATCAACACTTCTACAAGTGTTCATTCCAAACGACTTAAACTCCTTTAGATGCAACACTTATACAAAATCACGAGGGAGCCTCCGATTATTGTTAACTAGATTCCGCCAAATGTTACTATCTAGCCACTCATACTCGTGGCCCGATTTCCCATCCTCGCCACACCGACTTTCTTCTCCCCATCCTCATTTGTCCCGGCCCTACTTTCCGGGTAAAATCTCCTATTCGAGCTGCCCTCATGGCCTCGCCCTTTAACATCGTCTCGAATCAATTCCCCGGCGGCGCTCCGCTTCCCGTCTCCCCCGGCGCCCATCCTCGCCCGGACTGGCTTCGCGTCAAATTTTTCGGCGGCCAGCGCTCTCAAGATCTCAAGCGCATCATGCGCACGCTCGATCTTCATACTGTCTGCGAAAGCGCTCGTTGCCCCAACATGGGCGAATGCTGGGACCATGGCACAGCTACGTTCATGATTTTGGGAGATGTTTGCACGCGCGCATGCGGTTTTTGCGCCGTGCCCAGCGGCCGCCCCGCCGGTCCGCCTGATGAAGAGGAGCCGCTGCGCGTCGCCGAAGCTGTCGCGCAAATGGCCTTGCGCTACGCTGTCGTTACCAGCGTAAATCGCGACGATCAGCCTGATGGCGGCGCGCACATTTTCGCCCGCACGATCGAGGAGATTCGCCGCCGCGTTCCCGGCTGCAAAGTCGAAGTGCTAATTCCTGATTTTCGCGGGAATTGGGATGCTCTGGACGCCGTGCTCGCCACCAAGCCTGACGTTCTGAATCACAACACGGAAACGGTTCCCCGCCTCTATCGCCAGGTGCGCAAAGGCGCGCTCTATGAGCGTTCGCTCGAATTGCTCCGCCGCGCCAAGCAGACTCATCCGGACGTGCCCACAAAAACCGGCTTGATGCTCGGCCTCGGCGAGGAAAAAGAAGAAGTTTGCGCTACCCTTCGCGATCTCGCCGCGCAGGGCACGGATATTCTCACGCTAGGCCAATATCTGCAGCCCACGCGCGAACATCTTCCCATCGTGCGTTACGTCCATCCGGACGAATTCGCCGAATTCAAAGTTTTCGGCGAATCCATCGGCTTTAAACACGTGGAATCCGGTCCGCTCGTCCGCTCTTCCTATCACGCCTTCGAGCAAACCGAATCCGCGCATAAATAGCGCAGGCAGTTCTGAGTTCTTCTTTGGTGTAGCCGGCAGCTTCAGAAGGCTGGTTTTTCGCGCCGATCCAGTGCAGCACGAGGCGAACTTTTCCTGCCGTTACTTCGGCGCCGCCATCGTCCAATCCGTGAACGGCACAGCGCGCCCGCCGCGAATCACAGTAGGAATCACGTGATCGAATCCCTTGTGTTCTTTCGCGGAGTAGTTGAGCCGCAGTTGCTGGCCGAGTCCCAGGTCGTGATCGTGGATTGTCTCGATCGAATGAATCAGCCCTTCGCGCGTCAAATCCTTTCCCGCGCGCTTCAGTCCTTCCACCATCACCATCGCGTCCACGAATCCTTCGAGGCTCACGAAGTTCGGCTGCTCCGAAGGATAATACTTCGCGAGCGAACGGCGATAGAGCGCCACGGTCTTGTATTCCGTCATGTAGTACGGCGGTACGACCTGCGTAATCACCGTGCCTTCCGCGTCGTCTCCCGCTTCGGAAATAAGTTCATCCGTACCCACGAAAGAAACCGTGACGAACAGCGGCTTCCATCCTTTGGCGTGCGACTGCTTCAGAATTGGCGCGACCGTATTCGCCGGCCCGACAACGACAACCGCATCGGGATTCGCGCTTCGCACAGTGTCAATCGCGCTGCCTACCAGGTTCGTCTGCCGCGGATAGGACGCCATCGCCGTGGGCGCCGCGCCATACGCTTTCAACGCGGTCTTCACGCCGTCCAGCACTGCCGCGCCGAACGCGTCGTCCGGGTAGATCACGCCGATGCGCTTGTACCGCAGCGTTTTCCAAAGTCCTTCGATCTGCTCCCGCGTTTCATCCCCGTACGACGCGCGCACGTTCACCACCCAGTGCCGCAGCGGGGTGTACAGCGATTGCGCGCCGGTGAACAAACCGATCAGCGGAATCTTCGCGCTCTCCGCCATCGGCACGTATTTCACGGCCGTCGGCGTGCCCACGAAAAATCCCATGGCGAACACCTTCTGATTTACGAGGCGATCGAAGCAGGCTTGCGTGCGCGCGGGATCGTAGCTGTCATCCGCGGCAACGAGCTTCAGCTTGCGCCCGTTCACCCCGCCTTCCTCATTCGTCAAATCAAAATACGCTTTCGCCCCCGTAACTGTTTCTTGCCCCAGAAAATGCGATGCGCCTTCCAGCGCCGAACACGACCCGATCAGAATTTCCGACTCCGTCACTCCCGGCGCGGTTTGTGCCTGGCTCACGGAGCTTCCAAGGGCTCCGCCGCAGCTAAGCGCCAACACCCCCAGGGCCCATCTCCATGCGACTTTCTTCATCTTGCTCTCCAATTCGAGGGAAGCTGTTAGATTGGGGTACCAGTACTAGATTACGCGAAAGGAGCGAAAGATGGAGGAATATTTTAACAACGATAAAGCAAACGATAATCGGTCAATCCGTTGCTACTTGCCACCAAGACAACTCCTCATTTTCGCAGCTGAGCCGCCTTCTCAAGGCCTCTCCGCAATGGCGCGCCGCGCAACTCCTCTCGCAACAGCGCGACGCGCAACTCCACTCCAAGCCGGCGGCTCTTGGGTTTGCTACTCTAGTGCGCCATGGCGCTCCGGCAAGCCGCATTTTTACAAGGTGTACTTTTCGATTGGGACGGCACTTTGGTTGACTCCCACGCCGCCGACTCCGCGGCCTATCTCGCGATGTTCCGCGAAATGGGCATTCCGTGGGGAATGGAAGAGCTGGAGCGGCATTATTCGCCGAACTGGTATCGCGTGTATCGCGCCGCAAAATTGCCGCGAGCGCGCTGGGATGACGCCGACCGCGCGTGGCGGCGGCAGTACGCGAAGCATTCGCCGAAACTAATCGCGGGAGCGAGGCAAGTTCTCGCGAGTCTTTCGCGCGAACATTCGCTGGGACTTGTAACCAGCGGCGACCGCGATCGAGTTACGCGGCAATTGCGCGAATTCCGCCTGGCGAAACTTTTCGAAGCGCGAGTCTGCAGCGGCGACACGCCGGAGAAGAAACCGCATCCCGCTCCGCTGAAATTGGCGCTGCAAAAACTGCGGCTGGAAGCTTCCGCGTGCGTGTACGTCGGGGATGCTCCGGAAGATTTGGAAATGGCACGGCGCGCCGGAGTGCGCGCGATCGGCGTGCTCGGGGCGTTTTCAACAGAAAAAAAACTGCGGGCCGCGCGGCCAGACGAATTGCTCGAATCGATCCGGGAGTTGCCCGCGGCGCTCAGGAAAATTCGCGCGGCGCTTGCGCCACTCGCGCACTGATTCGAACGGACCAGTCTACGACTTCGGAGTGGCCGTGCCGGAGGGAGGCGCGGGAGCGGGCGGAGGCGCCGCAACTGGTTTGTAATCGGTCCACTTCACGACGAGGCGCACGGGAATATTCTGGTCTTTCAGATTTAGCGTGTCGTCCGAGCGCATATAATCCGGCAGCCAGTATTTGCCTTCCACGTTTTCGCGGTACGTCTCGTAAATCGAAAACGGCATCGTAGGCGTGCGGGTATCTCCCAGGTCGTTGACCCATTTTCCGTAGGTCTTCACAATTTCCAGATATTCGTCGTCCACCCACACGATCCCATCGAAATAATAATGCGCGCGCTCGACTTCCTTCGGCTTGACCTGAAAAATGTAGCAATTGATTTCGTCCACTTGCTCTTTGCCGAGATATTTGAGGTCGTACTTTGAAAGCTGGCCTGTCGTTAACGGGAATTCGGGCATGCGAGCCAGCCGGCTGAAATCTTCCGGGCCCATCTGAATGTAGTGCAGCGTGGATTGTGGCCGCTGAACGGTTCGCTCATAGAGTTTTCCGTCGGGCCCCGGCTTTGCTTCCATGACCAACGTCATCTCACCGGACAATTTTCCATCGGGGCCGAACTCCTCAAGGCGGACGGTCTTCTTATAGGTGAATCCCGCGGCGGCCGCGAGGTATTCATCTTCCTTGTGGGAGAAGCGTTTGATGATCTCTTCCGGCGGCATGGATGGCGGCGCAGGAGGAACGGGCTCGGTTCCGATGCGTCGGACATTGTGCTCCGGCGGAGGAGTCAAAGGGCCTTGCCCCTCTTGCGCCGTGCAAGCTGGTGCGGAGACGAGTACCGCGCCCAAAACAGCCAAAGCGGCGGCGGCGAAACGCGAACGGAAAACGCCGGACTGGAACAATTGCCTGGTCATATTCAATTAAGATGCGCGAAGAACGCCAAAGAGCAGCTTTTCCCGCTCTCTCGGCGAGACGAAGTCTAACGCACTTTCGCGCCGGGTTCCTACGAGTTGGCGCGGCCCAACGCGCCGGCAACCGCCATACCGGTTTCGGCGAGACCGCGCCGCTCTGCTACAATTTTGCAGTTCGTGGGCGACGAGAAACAAACCAGGCGCTATTTTGTCTCCGGATTCGTTCAGGGAGTCGGCTTTCGCTTCTTCGTGCAACGAACGGCGGAAAAGCTGGAGATAGGCGGCTTCGCGAGAAATCTTCGCGATGGGCGAGTGGAAGTGCTGGCAGTAGGAACGGCGAGGCAACTCGAACAGCTGAAGAGCGCGCTGGAACGCGGGCCGCGTTTGGCCAGCGTTTCTGGAGTGGTCGAGCGGGAAGAGCCACCCGACCCACGCTACGAAAATATGTTTGAAATAGAACCGGACGAGTGAAGGCCAAAGGCAGCGAGGAGCGGGGCGAATGGATGATTTGAAAAAACTGATCCGCGAGGTGCCGGATTATCCCAAGCCGGGAATCCTCTTTTACGATTTGACGACCCTGCTGAAGAACAAGGAAGGATTCCACGCGCTGATTGACCGGCTCTGCAAGCACTACGAAGGGCACACGATTGACGTGGTGGCCGGAATCGAAGCCCGCGGATTTATTTTTGCGCCGGCGCTGGCGTACCGCCTCGGCGCGGGGTTCGTTCCGGTGCGCAAACCAAAAAAATTGCCGGCGAAAACAGCCAGCATTTCTTATGCACTCGAATACGGCACGGACACGCTGGAGATTCATGAAGACGCCGTGAAGCCGGGGCAGCGCGTGATCATTTGCGACGATTTGCTGGCGACGGGCGGAACAGCGGCGGCAACGTCGAAGCTGGTGCAAAAACTTGGCGGCAAAGTAGAGGGCGCGGCGTTCGCGGTGGAGCTGACGTTTCTCAATGGGCGTTCGAAGCTGGACGGCGTGGATGTTTTCTCGCTGATTCAATACGACAAATAGAGTTCGCGACCTATGATTGCCGCGAGGAAACAGCACTACTTGCTGCGGCGCTGGCGAAGAGCCTCGAAGAGAACGACACCGGCGGCGACGGAAACGTTGAGCGATTTGACGGGGCCAGTGGTTGGCAGAGAAACGACGAAGTCGCAACGCTTGCGCGTCAAATCGTGGAGGCCTTTGCCTTCGCCGCCCATTACGATACCAACCGGCGAAGTGTAGTCCACCTCCGTGTACAACTTGTCCGCGCATTCATCCAGCCCGATGAGCCAGTAGCCCGCTTCTTTCAGCTCTTCCATTGCTTGAGCAAGATTCGTGACTTTGGCAACGGGCAGATGAGCGAGGGCGCCGGCGGAAGAGCGAGCCACCGCATCCGTGAGGCCCGCCGCGCGGCGCTCCGGAATCACCACGCCATGGGCTCCCGCCGCAAGAGCGGTTCGAATGATCGCGCCAAGATTGTGGGGATCCTCGACGCCGTCGAGCAGAACAATCAAACCTTTGCCGCCATGCTCCATTCCGCGATTTGCGGCGGCGAGAATGTCCTCGAGCGTGGCCGCGGCTCGCGCGGCAGCAATCGCAACAACACCCTGATGGTCCTTTGCATCGGCCAGGCGGTCGAGCTGGCCGCGATCCTCGAACCGTACAGGGATGTTCTGCTTGCGGGCGAGTTGGACGATTTCCTCGACGCGAGTGTCCTGGCGGCCGCGCGCCACCAGGATGTGCTCAAAGGGGCGCCCTGCTTCGAGAGCCTCGCGGACGGCATGGATGCCAGTGAGTTTGTCCATGAAAGAGGAAGTCTACCGTTGAACGCGGAAAGTGAAAAGTTGCGGGTATGAGGCCAACTAGCGGAAGGAACGCCGAGATCGCGACAAGCGCTAAGACGAGAAGGGAAAATCAGTCGAAAGAGGCGCAAAACTCGAGAATGCGTTCGCGCGCGGATTTGACGGGAACAGGAAAGGAGAGCGCAGCCGCTTCATCGAGCAGGAGAATGGCGCGATCGAGTTCGCCGCCGCCGGCGCGGCCCGTGAGCGCCAGTCGAATCGGATGGAATAGCTCGCGGCTGCGCATGCCCAAAGTTTCTTTCATGGAATCGACAATCGCTTTGAATCGTTCTGAAGTGAGCGAAAGGGGTTCGAGGAGAAGAAGCGCGAGGTGGCGCAGCACGTCGCGCGCGCCCTCGCGAGTGAGGACCGCGTGCGTCTCGATTCTTGAAAATATTTCTCCTGCATCGTAATGGAAAACGACGTCAAGCAGATCGGCCAGCTGCGCGCGATCCGCGGCTTGGGGTCCGAGAAGAGCAGCGGCACGGTCGCACCAGGCGAGCTGTTCCGCAGTTGGCTCGACGGAAAGCCAGGCGCGCTCGAGGAGAATGCCGGTGACATCGCGGCCCGTGAAAGTATTAGAAGTGCTGGTGGAAGCGTTGCTGGAATCGTGCTGTGGCATTGCCAGAAGAGATCAGGGAAACGAAAGAGTGGCGACCACGTGCGCGGCAATCGCTTCGCCGCGGCCGATGGCGTCCACCCCTTCGTTGGTCTTGGCTTTCAGATGAATCTGACCGGGGGCGAGGCCTAGAGCGCCCGCCAGCGCTTCGCGCATCTTCGGAAAATGCGGGCCGAGCTTGGGCTTTTCCGTGATGACGACGGCATCAATCCATTCAATCGCGAAATTTTTTTCATCCAGCAGTTTTCTTGCGTGACGCAGAAAAAGCAAGCTGTTCGCTCCTTTCCATTTCGGATCGGTATCCGGAAAATGCGTGCCGATGTCGCCAAGGCCGGCGGCGCCGAGCAACGCGTCGCAGAGCGCATGGGCGAGCACGTCGCCGTCCGAATGGCCGACAGGTCCTTTGTCGAAAGGTAGCTCGATCCCGCCCACAATCAAGGGGCGACCAGGAGCAAGCCGGTGCAAATCGTAGCCGAGGCCGCAGCGAACGCTCATGTCTTGTGGCGTTCTTGCTCGAGATAGAAGCGGGCGAGATTCATGTCGGCGGGTTTGGTGATTTTGATGTTGCGCTCGGAGCCGAGGACGACGTGGACATCATGGCCGATGCGCTCGACGAGACCGGCTTCATCCGAGGCGGTGACGCCGTCGGCTTGGGCGCGCGCAAAGGCTTCCTTCAAGAGCCTGGTGGAAAACGCTTGCGGCGTTTGCGCGAGGACGACGCGCTCGCGCGGAATCGTCGCGGTAATCAGGGCGACATCTTCCGGCAAACTGGCACGCTTCACTTCCTTGACGGTATCCATCGCGGGAATGCCGAGAATAGCGGCCTCGCAGCGCCGCGCTTCCTCGATGACGCGCGCAATCTGCTCGCGCGTGACGAAGGGACGCACTGCATCGTGCACCAGGACAATTTCCGTGTCGCTGGAAACCTGATCCAGAGCGCCGGCGACAGATTCCTGGCGGGAATCGCCCCCCGCGACGACGCGGACCGATTGCATGAAACTTTCGCCGCGCAAGCGCTCCTCGAGAGAGGCGACGACATCGGCGCGAGTGGCGACAATGATGTCCGTGACGAGCGCGCAGGAGGCGATGCGGCGAACGCTATGAACGACGATCGGGATGCCTTCGAGTTCGAGGAATTGTTTCGGCGTTTCGGCGCCCATGCGGGTGCCGAGTCCAGCAGCGGGAAGAATGGCGGCGATGCGGCTCATTTTACGCGCGACCTGTCCAGTTGGGACGAATGACGGGGCGCAAACTTCAGAGTGTACCTCAAGCGGAGGCCGGAGGCGAAACCTGCGAGAGGAATTTAGGGCGAGCGGGTCGCTATTCGGCGCCGGCGGCCGCGGAAGAGGCGTTCGCACGCGAGGAGGAAGCAGAGGACTCCGAACGCTCATCCAGGCGGCCAAAAATCATTTTGCCGGCGGTGGTCTGGTGAACGGAGGTGACGAGGATGTCCACGCTCTTGTTGATGGAGCGGCGAGCGCCATCCACAACGACCATGGTGCCGTCGTCGAGATAAGCGACACCCTGATTGGGCTCCTTGCCTTCGCGGAGAATGAGCACGCGCATGGGTTCGCCGGGAAGAACGACGGGCTTGAGCGCATTGGCGAGCTGATTGACGTTGAGGACGGAAAGGCCCTGTACAGTAGCAACTTTATTGAGATTGAAATCGTTCGTAACAATTTTTGCGCCGAGGCGCCGGCCCAGCTCAATGAGCTTGTGGTCCACATCGAAAGCGGACGAAGTTTCCTCGTGGAGAATGCGGACCTCGAGTTCCGGCATTTTTTGCATGCGCTGGAGCACCTCGAGGCCGCGACGGCCGCGCTGGCGTTTAAGAGAGTCGGAAGAATCGGCGACGAACTGCAATTCCTGAAGGACAAATTGAGGAATCGCGAGAACACCTTCCATAAAATGGGCTTCGCAAATATCGGCGATGCGGCCGTCAATGAGCACGCTGGTATCGAGGAGCTTGATCGAATCTTGATTAGAGGCGGCCGCGGAGGAAGTAAGGTGTTCGACCGAGTTGAGAGTGTTTCCCTTCTCCGAGCCCAGGGTCAGGCCGAGATATGCGAAAGCGCAGAGCGAGGCGTATTCGAGAAAAGATTTGGTGGGATCGGACTCGCTGGTGCGGGAAATAATGAGCGTTACGACCAGAGCGGAAAAAAGTCCCCAGGCTACGCCGACGCCCGCGCCAAGCAGCGCGCCGAGGCCAACGCGGCGAAGGCGCAGTTCAATGAAGAGGACGAGCAGGGCAAGAGCGAGACCGATGCTGGCGCCGGGAATTCCGTGTAAACCAAATGGCGAGAGCTTGTAGCAGACGGCGGCGGCCGCGGCAATCAGCGCGACACGGACAAACCAAAATTCAAGACCGCCCCCGGCGTGAGAAGCGGAAAGTCTTTTTCGAATTTCAGAGGCGGAATCCGAGGGCGGTAGCAGAGAACCCGAAAGCCGCTGTGTTTCTGGAACGGATCGGCTCATACGACCTCACAGTTTGCACGTAACTGCAAAATCGGTGCCGCATCCCCGCAGGCGGGCGGGAAACACAACCTGGTGGGGTACGAGAACGCGGTATTGCGTTCACCGGAGGTTTATATACTCCGTCGTAAAGAGAGAGTCAACACCGAGCGAAAAGCTGATAAATGCTAAATCGAGTTATCAGCGATTCAAATAGATGCGGGGGACACGCTGGCTGACGGCGCAAAGAAGGTCGGAAGTGACGGTTCCGATGCTGCGGGCGACAATGTTTGCGGGGCGGACGGTTTCGCCGTCGGAGCCGTAGATGGTGACGACATCGCCGACGGAGACGGAGGGAATGTCCGTGACATCGATCATTGTGACGTCCATGGATACAATGCCGACGATGGGAGCAAGAGAGCCGCGGACAAGGACGCTGCCCTTGTTGCCGAGAGAGCGGTGAATGCCGTCTCCATAGCCGGCAGCGAGAACGGCGATGCGCGTGGAACGCTTGGCGATAAAGGTTTCGTTGTAGCCAACGCCGGCGCCTTCGGGAATGGTGCGGATGCTGATGATGCGCGTGCGAAGGCTCATCACCGGCTGGAGTGGAAGGCTTGATTCGAGTTGCGCGCGATGCTCGGCGGGATCGTAGCCGGCGTGGTAGCCATAAAGAATCGCGCCGGGGCGAACCATATCCGCCCAGGTTTCCGGGCGAGCCACAATTGCGGCGGAATTGGCGAGATGGACGATGCCGGGATCAATGCCGAGAGAACGAAGGCGATCGAGAGCGGCGTAGAAACGCTCTTCCTGCTGGCGAGTCTGCTCGCCGGTGCGCGTGTGAGTGAGAACCTCGGAAGAAGCGAAGTGAGTGAAAACGCCGCCGAGTTCGAGATGCTTGCATTTCGCGAGTTGCCGCGCGAAACAATCGACGTCGGACGGAGAAATGCCGAGGCGGTTCATGCCTGAATCGATCTTGAGATGGAAAGAAATTTTTTTGTTGCGCTTTGAGGACGCGCGGCGCGCGGCGGCACGATCGAGCAGCGCGAGTTGCTCGCAGCGATGAATGACAGCGGTGAGATTATGCTCGATCAGGCGGGATTCTTCGCCGGGCCAAAAGCCAGTCAGTACGAGAACGGGTTTGCGGACGCCGGCGTTGCGCACAGCGATGCCCTCTTCGGTGCAGGTGACGCCAAACCAGTCCGAACCGGCTTTTTCAAGAGCTTTGGCGACTTGCGGGCCGCCGTGGCCGTATCCATTTCCCTTGACGATGCAGAGGACTTTGCGCGGGGCTTTGCGCTTTTCTTGCGGCGGGTTCACAAACTTCTGGATGGCGCGGAAATTCGCGGCGAGCGCCGGAAGAGAGACTTCCGCCCAAATGGGGCGGGTGTGAAGAGTCGGCGGGGATTTTGGGGACAGAGAAACGGATTGTGGCATAGTGCACCGGAAAGAATTCAGTTTACGCCAACCGCTCGCCGTGGACGGAGAGCCACACTGGATGCGGCGAGAATGACAACAGGTTGAACGAGAGCAAGCCAAGGGCCTAATCAATGGGTGAAGCAAACAGGGAGGAAATGATGGGAATACTCGCAACTGCAAGCCTGCCCGGGAAGCGGGTTCTGGGCCTGCCGGTGAGCGCGGAGCAAGAGTGTGGGCGTTCCTACACAGTGCAGGCGTGCGAACCTAGGACAGCTTAGGCAAGGGCCGCTGGCGCGCGTCAGGAGACTGCGGGTTGTTCGCGGGCAGAGTAGCGAGGGAGGGTGAGCATAAGAAGTGCGCCGAAGGCAGTGGCGCCAGAGAGAAGCGTAAGGAGGGCGGTGTAGGAACCGGTGGAATCGTATGCGTGGCCGAGAAGGACGGGACCAAGGGCGCCGGCGATGGCGTAAAAGGTCCAGGTGATGCCGTAGAGAGTGGAGAAACTGCGAAGGCCGAAATAGCGAGTGAGGAGATAGGGAGTGATGTCGGCTTCCCCGCCGGCGCCGACGCCAATGAGCGCGGCAGCAAGGCAGCCGGACGGGAAGTTGGAGGCACGAGCAAGAATGAGAATGCCCAATGCGGTCGCGACGTAAATGAAGAAAGCGACGCGCGCGCCGAAGAAGCGGTCCAGAAGCCATCCGACAACGACACGTCCCAGCAGGCTCGCGCCGCCGATCATCGAGGCGCAGAGCGCGGCGTCAACAGCGGAGATGCCTCGATCAGTGAGAAGAGCGGAGAGGTGGGTAATCGCGCCATTCATGGATACCGAACTGAGGAATAGAACAGAGACTATGATCCAGAAGGGATAAGACCGAAGTCCTTGCCGCCAGGAAGGGCCAGAAAGATTTGAGGGAGTAGAAACTGAGGGCGGAACGTTGCCAAAGGCCGCAGACACGTCACCGCGTTCACGGATGTACCGCCAGGACAGCGGCAGACCGAGAAGCAGAGAGGAGCAGCCAAGAAATGCGTAGGAAGCGCGCCAACCGGAATGCGTGACGATGGTTTGCGCGATAGGAGGAAGCAACATGGCTCCGAAACCCGCGCCGAGCATGACGAAAGCGAAGGCCATGCCTAGCCGCGCCCTGAACCAGGTAGAGATGGAACGCGAAAAGGAGAGATGGGCCGCGCCGTTGCCGACGGCACCAATTACGATGCAGACAAAATAAAACTGGAGAATATTGGAACCAAGCAGAGAGAGCGATGCCATCGCGCAGCCAAAGACAGCCATGCAAATGAGAACGATGCGGCGAGGGCCATAACGGTCCAGCCAGCGGCCCAGAAAAGGAGAGACGATGGCGAGAGTAATGGCAGCGAAGCCAAACCCACTGGAAACGGCTTCGCGGCTCCAACCGAATTGAGAACTGAGCGGCTTGACGAAAACGGTGAATGTGTAAACAAAGAGCGAGCCGAAGCCAGCCATAACGCCACAAGAAGCGGCGAGAACGACGCGCCATCCATAATAACGGTAAGAGAATTCGGGAAACGCGCCGACAGAAAGGCCAGGAGAGGCATCCTTCGATGAAATCGTGTGAGGATCAGCGGCCAAGTGAGAGCTCGGTGGTCATTCGACTGAACTGCAAGAAAAATAATCTCCAGGAAATGCTTCAAACAGCTTATTCAGAAAATCGGGAAACTTTCTCTTCCGCGAAGACACGGAGCAATACTGCAAATGTATTACAAGAAGGGAGAGAAGCGAAAATCAGCGATGTGTCCCGCGAGAATGACGAATTTTGAGCGGCTGAGTGATGCGTGGCGACTTTTCTACTCTTCAGGAAGAGATTAAGATGCGGGGCATGACAAACCAACTGAATCGAAGAAGTTTTCTGATGGCGGCGGGAATGACCGCGCTGGCGTCCACGCGCGTGCTGGGAGCAAACGACACGCTGCGCATCGGCGTGATTGGGGCGGGCGGCCGAATGAACGATTTGTTGAACGCGGCGGACAAGGCGGGAGGGTACCAGATCGCAGCGGTCAGCGATGTGTACGGGCCGCGGCGCGATGCGGCGAAGCAACGCTCTGGCGGGCTGGCAACGGTGCACGAGGAGTATCGCGAGGTGCTGGAGCAGCCGATTGACGCCGTGTTCATCGCGGCGCCGGATCACTGGCACGTGCGGATGGCGCTGGACGCGCTGGCGGCGGGAAAAGACGTGTACCTGGAAAAACCGGTGACGCACACGATCGAGGAAGGAGCGGCGTTGATCAAGGGCGTCCGCTCCAGCAAACAAATCCTGCAGTGCGGAATGCAACAGAGGAGTTGGAGCCACTTTCGCGATGCGGTGGACATTATTCAGGGCGGAGGGCTTGGGCGAGTGCCGCAAGTGAGGACGTACTGGTGGCAAAACTACCTGGGGCACGGCGCGAGAAAGCCGGTGGACACACAAGCGTTGAATTGGAAGCGATGGCTCGGGAGCGCGCCGGAACAGCCGTTCAACGAAGAGAAATTTTACTGGTGGCGGTGGTATTGGAATTTTGGCGGAGGAGCGATGACGGATTTGTTCACCCACTGGATTGACGTGGTGCACTGGGCCCTCAAAGAGGACCAGCCGAAGTCGGCGCAAATCCTGGGAGACAAGTATCTGTTTGAGGAGTGGGATTGCCCGGACACGATTCAAGCAGCGGTGCGGTATCCGGGATTTGATGTGGTGTATGAAGGCATGATGGGTTCCTCGATTGACGATGGCGGACTGGAGTTTCGCGGAACAGAGGCAACGCTGAAGATCAATCGAAGCTGGTTCGGGATTTTCCAGGAAGGAGCGACGGGCCGGGAAAATCCAGTGGTGCGGGGCGAGAGTTATCAGGACGGAACCATCGCGCACATGCAAGACTTTTTTGACTGCGTGAAGAGCCGGAAGGAGCCGAACGCACCAGTGGAAACGGGCGTATCGGCGGCGCGATCAGGGCAAGTGGTGAATTTGGCATACCACCGCGGTGGACAGATTGCCTGGACGGGAAAAGCGTCGTCGTAGCGGCTTTTTTCGCGATGCTGGGCAAGCAGAAGTGGAAGTAGTCTGTTGCGTCCATCGGACGCCGGGCGAATCGATCATTCGTGGCGGAGGGCGACAAGCGGATCCACAGACATAGCGCGGCGGGCAGGAAAATAACACGCGGCAAGCGCGACGCCGAAGAGAAGGGCGATGACGGCGCCGAAAGTCAGAGGATCCGTCGGCGAGACGCCGTAGAGCAAGCTGGCCATCAATCGAGTGAGTAAGAGAGCGGCCAGCACTCCAACACCCAAGCCAAGCAAAGCGAGCCTTCCTCCCTGCCCCAAGATCAACCGCAAGACGTCGCGCCGCTGCGCGCCAAGAGCCACGCGGACACCGATCTCGTGCGAGCGCTGCGAAGCGGAGTAGGAAATAACGCCGAAGATACCGATGGCAGCGAGGATCAGGGCCAGCAAGCTGAACGAAGACAACAAGAAAGTGCGAAAACGTTCCTGGGCGACGGACGCGCCGAGCGCTTCGGGGAAGGATTCGACATCCGTGACGGGAAGATTCTTGTCCATTGAGTTGACAGCCTGACGGATGCCGGCGGCGACGGCGGAAACGTTCAACGAACTTCGGGCGACCACTTCCGCGCCATAAAGAGGCGCTTGCGCGAAGGGCACATACATTATGGGGCCGGGTTTGCGGCTGAGAGAAACATCGCGCACGTCGCCGACGACGCCGACGACTTCACGCGATACATCCGTATTTGGAGGAAACCCAAACTTCATCTGCCTTCCCAGCGGATCCTGGTTTGTAAAGTAGCGGCGCGCTAGCGCTTCGCTGATGATCGCGACTTTGGGGTTAGACGAAGAGTCTTGATCGGAAAACAGGCGGCCACGCATGAGAGGAATGCGCATGACGCGAAAGTACTCAGGACTGACAGTGGCGTAATCGGCGGTGTTCGATTTGCCGGGCGGGAGCGGAGGATTGCCCACAATGCTAAAGGGAAAGGTAGCCGCGCCCTGGCGGTCCATGGGAAGCGGAGCGCCGACGGCGGAATCGTGAAGTCCCGGCAGGGCGTGAAGGTGGAGTAGAAGTTCCTGGGTGAATTCGGTCCATTGCTGCGGCGTCGAATATTGAAATTGAGGAAGCGAAACTTCGGCGCGAACGACGTTGGATGGATCGAAGCCAGGATGAACGGAAGAGACGAGCGCGAAGCTGCGAATCAGAAGTCCGCCAGCAATCAGCAGCACCGTGGCGATGGAAATTTCCGCGATTGCCAGGGAGCTTCGCAGATGGCGGGCGCGGCGATGGCCGGTGCGCCTGCCGCCTTCGCTGATACTGGAGCGCAAATCGGAAGGAGCAGCGAGGAGAGCAGGAGCGAGGCCAAATACCAGAGCTGCAGAGAAAGATAACAGGAGCGCGAAGACCAAAACCCAGCCGTTAATATGAATCGAGTTGATTTGCGTGAGGCCGCTTGGCAGAAAAGCGCCAAGACTCGAAACGCCCCAAGCGGCAAGAAGCAAACCAGCAATCCCCCCGAATAAAGCAAGCAAGACGCTCTCCGTAAGCAATTGCCGAACAATGCGGCCACGTCCCGCGCCGAGAGCGACTCGCATGGCGATTTCCTTGGCGCGAGAGGTAGCGCGCGAAAGCAGCAGATTCGCGATATTGGCGCAAGCGATTAGCAGGACGAGCCCAACCGCGCCGAGCAGGATCAACAGAGCAGATTTCACATCACCGACAACGAACTCACAATATGGCACGACGCGAATCGTGAACCCGGAGTCCTGATTGGCGAATTCGCCAGCGAACCGCGCGCCAATCCACTTCATTTCGGTTTGAGCCTGTTCCAGAGTGACATTCGGATTCAATCGGGCAATCGCACCTAACGCACGCGAGCCGGGCCGGAGCAACAGGGGTCCGAAGAGCGGGTCCTGCGCGATCGGAATCCAGACGTCCTGGTGAGGCGCGCCATCGGGATAACGAAAGCCAGCCGGAAGGATTCCAACGACGGTGAAGGGCCGCATGTCCAGGTTGATGGAATGGCCGAGGAGATCGGGATTTGAACCAAAGCGGCTACGCCAGAGTGATTCGCTGATGAGGGCGACCGGGGCGGCGCCAAGCTTTCCATCCTCGGGCAAGAGCGCGCGGCCGAGAAATGGTTTCGCGCCAAGAAGAGGAAAGATTTCTGGCGTCACGTCCGCAGTATTCACGATGGCAGGCCCGCCGGCGCCGGTCAGCGTGAGATCGTGAAAGGCATTACCAGCCACATCGGCAAAAACGCTGTTGTGCTCGCGGAGTTCGTTAAAGTCCCTAGAGGAAAAAGCGGAGAGCGCGTCTGGTTGCTGGAGTGGGACAGCGAAGACGAGGACAAGGCGGCTGGGCTCGGGATACGCAAACGGCCGCAATAAGACGGCATCCACGATGGTGAAGATGGCGGTGTTCGCGCCGATGCCGAGAGCAAGAGTGAGCACAGCGATCGCGGTGAAAACAGGATTCTTGCGCAACATACGAAGAGCGAACCGCACATCCTGATACAGCGCAACTTTCCATCGGGCGATCCAGACTTCGCGAGTATCTTCCATAACCTGAGTGACGTTGCCGAATTTCCGGCGAGCCGCATAGCACGCTTCCTCGGGCGACATGCCGCGTGCGATGTTGTCTTGAGTCTCGCGGTCGAGGTGCTCCTGAATGTCTGCGGCGAGATCATCGAGCAAGCGCTTGCGGCGGTTCATGGGAGGCTCCGGCTGAGGCTAGTCCGCGGGACGAAGAACACGGGAAATGGCGCGGGCAAGCCTGTCCCATTTACTGGTTTCGAGAACGAGCTGCTTGCGGCCTCTGGCAGTGAGGCGGTAGAACTTAGCGCGGCGATTATTTTCGGAAGTGCCCGGCTCGACGGAGATCCAACCTCGGCGGATGAGGCGATGCAGCGCGGGATAGAGCGAGCCTTGTTCGACTTGAAGAACATCCTCGGAAGTGAATTCGATGGTCCTGGCGATGGCATGGCCGTGAGCGGGGCCGGGAAGAAGCGTGCGGAGGACAAGAAGATCGAGAGTGCCCTGGAGGAGCTCGATGCGATCGCGCTGCTCTTTAGTAGACATTCTAGGCGAGTGTAGAGCGCTACGGGTAGAATGTCAAGGGGAAAGCGAAGAGGGGGCGAGCGAGGAGATGAGCGAGCGAATCGAAAAGCAGGCGAGCCGGGAAGACGCGACCTGTACTAAAATCGAGCGTGTAAATACGCGCGTTCTGGAGGAGTCGAGATGAGTTCGTTACGGAAGCTCGGGCCCTGGATGGGCTTGCTGGCGGTGGTAGGGACGGCTGCGATCTTCAGCGCAGCGACGCGAGGGCATAGCAAGGAGCGAGCAAACCCGGCGCCAGCAGTTGAAGCGTGCACCAGCGACACTGGACTGAGCTTGCCGGCAGGATTTTGCGCGACGATCTTCGCAGACGGCATCGGGCACGCGCGGCACATGGTAGCAGCGCCTGACGGCGTCCTTTATGTGAATACGTGGTCGGGGCGGTATTACGGAAACAAGACGCCGCACGCGGGCGGATTCCTGGTAGCGCTGCAGGACACGACCGGATCAGGAAAGGCGAACGTTGAAGAGCGGTTCGGCGGGACGGAGCAGAGCGGAGACCACGGCGGGCTAGGGGTCGGCCTTTACAACGGATTCATTTATGCGGAGACGAACGACAAGATTGTGCGCTACGCGCTGCCGAGCGGTTCCATTGTTCCGAAAGGGCCGGCTGAAACGATTGTTTCCGGATTGCCGCTGGGCGGGGACCATCCGATGCATCCCTTCATTATCAACAAAGAAGGGAATCTGTTCGTGGACGTGGCGACGGCGACCAATTCCTGCCAGGAGAAAAACCGGACGCTGCGCTCGCCGGGAATCCAGCCTTGCCGGGAGCTGGAGACAAGAGGCGGAGTGTGGAAATTCGACGCGAACAAGACGGAGCAGAAGTTTTCTCGAGCGGAGCGCTACGCCACGGGAATCCGAAACGCGGAAGGATACGCGTTCGACGCGGAAGGACAGCTTTTTGTGACGCAGCATGGGCGCGACCAGCTCCATGCGAATTGGCCGGAATTCTATAAGCCGGAACAGGAAGCGACGCTTCCCTCTGAAGAAGTGATGCTGCTGAAGCAAGGCGGGGATTACGGCTGGCCGGAGTGCTACTACGATTCGTTCGTGGAGAAGCTCGTGCTTGCGCCGGAGTATGGAGGCGACGGAAAGAAGACCGGCGTGTGCGCGGAGAAACTGGAACCGGCAGCGGCGTTTCCGGCGCACTGGGCGCCGAATGATCTCGCGCACTACGACAAGCAGGAGTTTCCGGCGCGGTATCGCAATGGATTGTTTGTTGCGTTTCACGGTTCATGGGACCGCGCGCCTTATGTGCAAGCCGGATACAACGTGGTGTTTCAGCCGATGAATGGAACGCACGCCGCAGGCAATTGCGAAATTTTCGCGGACGGGTTTGCAGGCGCGAAGGTAACTCCCGGCGGAGCAGTGCACCGGCCGAGCGGGCTGGCGGTGGGGCCGGATGGAGCTTTATATGTGTCGGACGACGTTCGCGGGACAATTTACCGGATCACGTATGGAGGCGGACCGTTCGATGAATCCTCCGTGAAGGCGTGCCCGAGCGCGACAGCGGAACCCGTCGAAGCAGCGCGAGCGGAAGCCAAGCCGCCCGAAGGGACGCATCCGAATGCGGGCGCGGAAGCGAACTTGCACGTGCCGGAAGGCGCGACGCGAGCGATGGTGGCCGAAGGCGAAAAGATCTATCGCGGAGAAGTGGGCGGAGCCGCTTGCACGGGTTGCCATGGAATGAATGGAGAAGGATCGCCGCTGGGGCCGGCGTTGAACGGAAAGAAGTGGCTCTGGAGCGACGGAAGCCTTGCGGGAATTGCGAAGACGATCACCGATGGAGTGGCGCAGCCGAAGGAATATCGCAGTCCGATGCCGGCGAAGGGCGGAGCGCAGTTAAGCGAAAAGCAGGTGAAGGATGTGGCGGCGTATGTGTGGAGCTTGAGCCACCGGTAGAAATTAGCGCACGCCAGTTGACTTAGACTGTCCCCGTTCGCTTGCATTTTCGAGTGCGCCTTGGCTTCAAGTGGCGCAGTTGAGTGATCCGCAGCGAAACGGGTTGCCCTTTTTTGCGGGCGATAGCGCCTCGAAAGCCTTCCATGAGCGCGTCGAAAACTGGAATTCCTTTTGTCGTGGTTAGATCGTAGCTCGATGTTTCGACTGATTCCGTTCTAGAGCCGCGAGTTCGAGTGTTAGTGTGACGGTACCACGTGGGACTCTAGCAACGAATTCGGGCCGGGAATCGCCATAGCAGTTCTTTCTCACCACGGGGCTTCGCAAAGCTGATCAGCCCAAGTCCTCCGGGGAGAATTGGGAGAAGGCGTCGGGCGCGGCTTCCTCGAAGCGGGTGAGGCGGCTGCGGAAAACGAATTTGACGTTGTCGGTGGGGCCGTTGCGCTGCTTGGCGATGCGGAGTTCGGTTTCTTCGCGCTCTTCGGGCGAGGCGCCGGCTTTGAAAAAGTGCGGGCGGTAGATGAACATGACGACGTCGGCGTCCTGCTCGATGGCGCCGGATTCGCGGAGGTCGGAAAGCTGCGGGCCGCGCTCATCGCGCTCGGGAGCGCGGGTGAGCTGACTGAGGACGAGGACGGGAATCTGCAGTTCTTTCGCGAGACCTTTGAGGCCGCGGGAAATGCTGGCCACTTCTTCCTGGCGATTGCCGAAGCGGCCGCGCGCGGTGATCAACTGCAAATAATCCACGATTAGGAGAGAGAGGCCTTTGTCGCGCTTGAGGCGGCGGGCCTTCGCGCCAATTTCGAGGACGCTGATGGAGCCGGCGTCGTCAATCCAGAGAGGCGCGGAGGAAATCACGCCGAGGGCTTCAGTCATGCGGCTCCAATCGTCGCGGCTGAGATGGCCGGTGCGGAATTTGTGGGCGTCAATTTGCGCGACGGAGGCGATCATGCGCTGGAGGAGGGATTCGCGCGACATCTCCAGGCTGAACAAAGCGACGGGAAGGCCTGCGCGAATGGCGATGTTTTCGGCGAGGTTGAGGGCAAGCGCGGTTTTTCCCTGCGAGGGGCGCGCAGCAAGGATGAGCAGCTCGGAAGACTGGAAGCCGGAGGTCAACTTGTCCAACTCGACGTAGCCGGTCGAGACGCCGGTGATGCTCTTACCTTCCTTGAAGATTTTTTCGAGCCGCTCGAAATTGTTGGTGACGATTTCCTTGATGGGGATGAGGCCGGCTTTTACGCGGTCTTCGGCGATGGCGAAGATGGAGGATTCGGCGTTATCGAGAATGGCGTCGGCACCATCCTCGCCTTCGAAGGCGCGCTGCTGGATGTTGTGAGTGGCGTGGATCAGGTTGCGGAGCATCGCCTTTTCCTTGACGATGCGGGCGTAGTGCTCGACATTCGAGACGCGAGGCATGCCATCAGCGAGCGAGGCGAGATAAGGAGCGCCGCCAGCGGCTTCGAGGTCGCCGCGGCGATGGAGTTCCTCGGTGAGCGTGACGAGATCGATGGCTTGCTGGGCTTCGCTCAAGGCAATCATCTGGGAAAAAACGCGGCGATGCTGATCGAGGAAGAAATCGTCGGGGCGAAGAGCTTCGACGGCGGCGTTGAGGGCGTTGTTATCGAGGATGATGGCGCCGAGGACGGAACGCTCCGCGTCCAGGTTGGAGGGGAGAGGCTTTTCGAGAATGGGCTGAGCGGTGGCCATGGCGTAAAGAGGCTGACTATTTCGCTTTTATTTCGCCTACAGTAGCATAAGCCTTTCCGCCGCGCAAGAAGGAGATGCGCGGGCGCATTCACCCAAACGTGTTTTCAGGTGGCGAGGCTAACGAAGGCTCGACTTGGTCCCTGAATGATGCCCAAGATTTTCTGTGGGCGCATTGTGCGTGGAAGCTAACGCTGCGTCAATGGGAGAATCTGAGGAGCGCTGTGCAAGACTGCGGAAAACGTTGAAAAGTTTCTGGCCTGGGAAAACTCGCGCGGAAAAACGAAGCCGAGCGATAAATCGCGAACCAAGATCGCGGTGCAAAAAGAAAAGGGCGCGATCGCTCGCGCCCCTCTTGCGAAAAATCCGGCGACGCCGCGCCGATTATTCTTCCTTGCCGACGTGGACTTGCACCTGCGCGGTCACTTCGCGAAACACCTTGATGGTGACGGGATAGTCGCCAATGATTTTGATGGGCTCCGCAAGCTGGACCTGCCGCTTGTCCACTTTGAAGTTTTGCGCGCCGAGGGCCTCCGCGATGTCCGCGGTGGTGACCGAACCGAACATCTGGTCGTTCTCGCCGGTCTTGCGCGTGAAACTGAGCGAAACGAGGTTCAGCAGTTCGGCTTGCGTTTGAGCGGCGGCCAATTCGTTGGCGGTTTTTTTGGCGAGCGATGTGCGGATGCGCTCGAGAGCCTTCATGTTGCCGGTGCTCGCTTCGATAGCCAACTTGCGCGGCAAGAGAAAGTTGCGGGCGTATCCCGGTTTGACAGCGACGACGTCACCGCGATGACCGAGCTTATCAATGTCTTCTTGAAGTATGACTTGCATTTGATTTCTCCAGGCTCCTGATCTCGAGAGTAGGCTTAGGCCTTTGGCGCTTCGGCAGGCGGTTGGGCCGGCGGCGCCGGGGTATGTGGCGCGGAGGCTCCATGCGCCGCCTGAGAACTCGCAGGGCGCAGCGCACTCGAGCCGGACGCGCTGCCCGCGAACGGAAGCAGAGCAATGTTGCGAGCGCGCTTGATGGCCACGCCAAGCCATCGCTGGTGGCGCGAGCAGACGCCGGTCATGCGGCGCGGAAGAATCTTTCCGCGCTCCTGCACAAACTGCGAAAGAATGTCCGCGCGCTTGTAGTCGATGAAGTCCATCTTTTCGACGCAGAACTTGCAGACTTTCTTTTTCCGAAAATATTGGCGTTTGCCGCGACCGCGGCCGCCGGGCCCACCTGGACCTCCGCCAGGGCCGCCTTCGCGGCGAGGGCCGCTGTGGCCGCCCGGACCACCTTCTCTGCGCGGCGGGCCAGAATGAGATTGTGGTTGCTTCACTTCCTCGGACATAGTTTTCTGCCTTTCTATCTAAGAACTGGAATTCGCGATCAACTCGCGGCCGCAGCCTGTTCCTGCGCGGGAGCGGGAGCAGTACGGCGCGGACGCCGGGCTGCGCGGGCCTCGCGCTTACCACCGAGTTTCTTCTGCCGCTTGAGATCCTCATCGAGACGCACCGTCAAATACTTGATGACCACGTCCTGCACGCGGAGGCGGCGTTCGAGTTCGGAAATAAGTTCGCCGTGCGAGCTGCGAATCTGGTAGCAGACATAAATGCCTTCGCGATGCTTGGCCACACGATAGGCGAGCTTGCGCGTGCCGCAGTTTTCGGTCTTTTCAATCTTGCCGCCCTTTTCGGCACAGGTGTGCTCGATGCTGGACATGACCTTCTTGATTTCGTCTTCGGGCGTAGCCGGACGGGCGATGAAAATCAGATCGTACAAACGCTCTTCCATAATGACCTCTGTCTTCCTTGCGTCGGCGTCGCCGGCGCATCTTCAAAAATCCTTCCGTGCCGAAGCCCGGAAAATCCTGTCACTTCTCTTCCGGCGAATCCTCTTCCGGAGGCTTTCGCCGGTTGAACCGGGTCATCGCCGCGTCAATGCCCTTGGTGAGGAGCATCTCGACTGCGTCACCCGCCTCCCCGACCATCTCCGCCGCAGCTTCGAGTTCCGCTTTCCGCATCGGGCGCAGAACAAATTCGCGGCGGCTATCCAGCGGATGATCCGGGCCGCAACCGAGCCGCAGCCGCCAAAAGTCCGGCGTGCCCACGGCGCTAATCACCGACTTAGCGCCATTGTGACTTCCGGCGCTGCCCCGGCGGTCAAGGCGAATCGCCCCGCTGGGCAATTGCACTTCGTCCCACATCACCAGCAAATCGCCCGGAGTCAGCTCATACTTTTCAAGCAACTCGCGAACCGAAATGCCGCTGAGATTCATGTACGTCTGCGGCTTCGCGAGCAGCACTTCTTCTCCGGCGATCTTTCCACTGCCCACCAGAGCCTTGCCTTCGGGCCGCTCGACGCGAATCAAAGCGCGATTCGCGAGTTCGTCCACGGCCATGAAACCAAGGTTATGCGGCGTCCACTGGTACTCCGGATCTGGATTACCAAGCCCAACGATGAGCCGCATAGGCCTTTTTCCAGCGACCTGCGTCGCGCGAGCCGCAGTGGGTACAAACCAGCCGCATTACTTTTTCTTCTCGCCCTTTTCCGCCTTCTCGGGCTTGGCTTCGGCTTCCGCGCCCTCCTCGCCCTCGACTTCCTTCTTGCCCTTCTTGATGACTTCGGGCTCGGCAGGAGCGGCAGCTTCGGCGGCGACGGCCTCGGCGGGCTTCTCTTCTTCGACCTTGAGAGCGACGACGTGCGCCAGAACGCGTTCCGGCTCGGTGATCAATTTCATTTTTGCAGAATCAATAGGAAGATCGCCGGCGCGAAGCTGTTTTCCGAGCATCAAGCCGCTGACATCCATCTTGAATTCCGAGGGAATTTCCGCCGGCAAGCATTCAATTTCAACTTCGCGGGTGACGACTTCAAAAACGCCGCCCTGCTGCTTGACGCCCGCGGGCTCGCCAAACGTGTGCACAGGCACTTTTACGCGCATGCGCACGTCCATCGCCACGCGGACAAGATCCACGTGCAGAAGGCGTCCGCTCACCGGATCCACCTGCCAGTCTTTCACGATGGCCGGCTCGTGCTTGCCGGCAAGATCGATCTGAAAGAGAGTGTTGTGACCAGTAGCCGAGCGGAGAATCGCGCCAACCTGCTTGGCGTTCACCGCGAGCGTGATCGCCGTGCCTTGGCCGCCATAGAGAACTGCGGGAATCTGGCCTGTTTGGCGAAGCCGCCGCGCTTCGTTCTTGCCCCTTTCGGAGCGGGGCGCTCCTTCTACAACTATTTGCGTTTGAGCCATACGTTCTTTCCTTCCATGAATTCAAGCCGGGGGAAGTTCCTCGATAAATCGCCCCGGCAAAATCTTAGATAAACAGCTCGCTAATCGAAGTCTCCTCATGAATCGAGCGGATGCCGCGCGCCAGCAAATCGGCCACGCTCAGAACCTTGATTTTGCCCATTTTCCTGGCGCCTTCGCCGAGAGGCACGGAATCGGTGGCGACAACCTCCTTTATTTTGGAGTTGGCGATGCGCTCGATGGCCGGGCCGGAAAGCACGGCATGAGTGCAAGCGGCAAACACCTGTGTGGCGCCTTCACGGATGAGCGCGTCGGCGGTCTTGACCAGCGTGCCCGCTGTGTCAATGATGTCGTCCACGATCAGAGTGCTTCGTCCGCGAACATCACCGATGAGATTCATCACTTCGCTGACATCCACGTCCACGCGGCGCTTATCCACGATGGCGAGCGGAGCATCGAGCTTCTTGGCAAAAAAGCGCGCGCGCTCAACGCCGCCGGCATCCGGCGAAACCACGGTGAGGTTCGGCAAGCCCAGGTGGCGGAAGTGCTCGACAAGTACCGGTGAGCCGTAGAGATGGTCCACCGGAACGTCAAAATATCCCTGAATCTGCGGCGCGTGCAAATCGAGCGTGAGCGCGCGGCTTGCGCCGGCGGTCTCCAGTAGATCGGCGACGAGCTTCGCGGAGATCGGGACGCGCGGCTTGTCCTTGCGGTCCTGGCGTGCATAGCAGTAGTAAGGCAGAACAGCGGTGATCCGCCAGGCTGAGGCGCGCTTGAATGCATCAATCATCAGCAGCAATTCCAGTAGGTGGCAATCCACCGGATTGCAGCAGGGCTGCACGACGAAAACATCGGCGCCGCGCACATTTTCGAGAATCTGAAAATAAATTTCGCCATCGCTGAAGCGGCCGAGGCTCGCTTTCCCCAGAGGCACCTCGAGATGATGGCAAATACTCTCCGCCAACGGGAGATTCGCGGTCCCGGAGAAAATTTTGAATCGGTCGTCGTTCAAGCTCGGTTGCTCCGCCTCGAAAATACAAATCTGCGCAAAGCCGCAGATTCAAACCGTTTTCTTCAAAGAATCCACGAGTACAGGCCATGCAGACGATCAAGCAAATGGCTAAGCATAGGCAAACGCGCTCACCCAACCTATGTGGCTTGGCTACCCTCGAAACGCTGAGGATTAACGGAGAGAAAACAGCGGACACAAACGGACTTCAGCGAGTGCCCTGCATTCTACGAACGTACCTATCGCGCGAAAGTGTCTCGCAAACAAAGGTCTGGTCGTCCGGAAACCCAACAGCGGCTCGGCGCGCCAACGCTGGGCTCGGGAAAACTCCAAACACCGCCGAACCGCTACCCGCCAGCGAGGCTTCTGCAGCTCCTCGAAGGAGCAAATCCCGCTTGATTTGCGCAAGACGGGGGTGGCGCCGGAACACGGGCCGCTCGAAATCATTCGATAGGCCAAGCTCCTGCGCGCTCCAACACAGAGCACAGAACTTCCAAAGTTTAGAGATTGCGGGGGTTTTTGTCAATGCCAGCGGAGCGGCCTTAAGCCAGCCATACGCGTCGAGAGTGGGGACGTGAATCTTTTGCGGTGAGACAACCAGTACCGAAAGTTTTGAGATGTCCGGAAGCGGATAAATCTCGTTGCCCCGGCTGACGCCCAAAGCGCGCCCCCCAAAGAGAAAGAAAGGAACGTCGGCGCCCAAGGAGGATGCGAGTTCGAGGAGTTCCGGGCTCGGAAGCTTGCGTTGCGAGAGGCGAAGGTACCCGAGGATAGCCGCCGCGGCGTCGCTCGAGCCTCCTCCCAATCCGCGCCCGGCAGGAATGTTCTTCTTGAGCTGGATTTCGACGCCCGCAGGAATCTTCAGGCGCCGGCGCAAAATATCCACGGCGCGATAAACGAGATTTTTCTCGACAGGCTCGTTGGATAAGGCCGTGTTGCCGACTATGGTAAGCGAAATTCCGCGATGCGAAGAACGGCGAAGGATTAATTCGTCATGCAAAGAAAGGCATTGGAAAATGGTGCGCAACTCGTGATAGCCGTCAGCGCGTTTCCCCAAAATTTCCAGGCGCAGATTGATTTTTGCAAACGCCGGAATGCGGACCTCGCGCATGCGTGCTATTGCGGTTTCGCTTCTTGCGGCGAGGATTTCTGTGCAACGCGGTGCTTGACCTGCGAGAGCTTCTTTTCTACTTCCGCCATTTTGTCCGGCTCAAAATCCGCAGGCAGCGTGTGGCGCCATTCCGCCAATGATTTTTCCCACTGAACCGCGGCGAGATCCATCCGTCCGGCTTTGGCGTACACATCGCCGAGATGGGAGCGAATTGTGGCGTCGTGACCCTCGAACTGAACCGCCTTGCGCAAGGTGGCTTCAGCGTCGGCCAGCTTGTTTTCGCGATAATAGATCCAGCCGAGGCTATCGAGATACGCGCCGCTATTGGGCTCTTCCTTAAGCGCGCGCTGAACCAGAGATTGTGCTTCATCCAGGCGAATCCCCAGATCCCCAAGCATGTAGCCGTAATAATTGAGGACCGCGGCATCGCGTGGGTTCACGGCAAGCGCCTTCTTAAATTCCTCTTCCGCTCGGTCATAGAATTTTTGCCGTTCGTAAATCGCCCCGAGCATGAACCAGACAGTTTCGTTGTCTCGAGGAACGCTCGAGAGCGCTTCGGCCTGGTGAGCCGCTTCTTCGGCCTCCTTGAAGCGGCGGCTGCGCTCATACACTTGTGAGATGTTCAGGTACGTGTCCCGATCGGCGGGAGTTTTGGTGAGCTGGCCGCGCAGGATTTTGACGGCCTCATCCACCTGACCGTTTTCGCCAAGCAACATGGCATTCGAAGAAACGATCGCCGGATCGCTGGGATACTTCGCAGTGGCATCCTTCCCGGCGGCCAGCGCTTTGGGAAGATCCTTGGCCGAACGATAAGTATCCATGATGAGCAGGCGGGCGCGCCGATCTTCTTCCGCGCCAAGAGCGCCAAGCTCGTTGTAGGTGTTGACGGCGGCGCTGTAATTCTGCGCGTCCCGGTAAAGCTGGCCGAGTTGTTGATAAAGGATAGCCAGCGAGCGCCGGCGCGAGGGCAGAACGTTTGTTCCGGATTTGAGGCCATTCACCGCGTCCGAGAGAACCGTGATGGCGTCGCTGTAGCGCCCCTGCGCTTCGTACAGCATCGCCTCGTTGTACATGACTTCCGGGCTGCCGGGCTCGAACTGACGGGCTTTCAAGAGGCTTTGTTCGGCGAGATCGAGTTTGTTGAGTTCGCGATAGATCTGGCCGAGGCGCAAATACACATCGGCGTCGTCCGGCATCAGATCGGAGAGTTTTTGATAAACGGCGAGCGCGTCCGAATATTTTTCTTCGGCAAGCAGCGTTTGGCCCAGGCCCCGCAAATGGCTGGATTCGGAAGGATCCGTCTCCGAAGCCTTGCGATACGCAGCCTCGGCTTTCGAAAGATCGTGCGTCTGTGTGTAAGCATCGCCGAGAAGATCGAGCAAAGTGGGAGAAGGCGAGCGGCTCACCATTCCTTCGAGAAGCGAAACAGCCTGATCATTCTTGCCTTCGTCGAGCAGAAGTTGAGTCAGCTGCTCGACTGCGGCTTCATTTTCGGGATCTGTTTTCAGGACACTGTTAAGAACGGCTTCCGCTTTGTCGTGCTCGTTGCGCAGCCGGTACAGGCGGGCGAGCCAGAGCGCAGACTCGGAATCCGTAGGATCCAGGCGATAGACTTCTTTGTATTGCTCGATGGCGCGCTCCGCCATGTCCGATTGCGCGGTGGACGTGAGATCACCGAGGCTCCGCAGGTAGATGCGGGCGAGAAGGCGGCGCGTCGCGAGGTCATTCGGATTCTGCTTGAGGAGATCGCTCGCTTCTGCGATGGCTTCGTGAACGCGATCGGATTCCCAGTACATCTCGGCGAGCCGCTCGCCGATCACGGGGGACTTAGGATCGAGCTCATAGGCCTTCTTGTAAGCGTCAATGGCTTTCGTGGCGAATTCGGGGTCGTTTGTGGATTCGTACTGGACTTCGAAGAGGTGGCCGAGAGCGTAATTATAGTAGGCATCCGCGCGGGGAGACGAAGAAGTCTCAGAGGACGCGCCCGTCCCCGTGGCCGAAGCCGTTGCGGCCGCCGGGGTCTGGCTCTGGCTCTGCGCCTCAGAAGAAGCTTGCGCGGCGGCGATTCCGCCGGAACAACCGGCAACCAAAAAGACAACGCTTAATCGATGTAGATTCATGGAAAGCCCCGGAAACTCAAAGTATCCCATGCGGCTGGAACGCGGTCAAAACCGATTTACCGGCGTTTCCAAGGCCTAAAGGCACCTTTCATTGGGATGCCGGAAGATCAAAAAGCGTTGAGCAAAGGAACGGGTGCGCGACGGTGGAAAGCGGCGCGTGGCGGGTCTAGTGAAGAAAATGCCGCATGGACGTAAAGACCATGGCGACGCCGAGGCGATCGGCAGCGGCAATCACTTCATTGTCGCGAACCGAGCCGCCGGGTTGAATGACTGCGACCGCACCTGCCTTTGCAGCTTCCTCGACGCCGTCTGGAAACGGAAAGAATGCGTCCGAGGCCACAACGCTTCCAGCGAGAGAAGACTGCGACTTCATCACGGCCAGCTTGACGGAATCCACGCGGCTCATCTGGCCCGCGCCCACGCCGAGCGTGGCGCCGTCTTTCGCAAAGACGATGGCGTTAGACTTCACATGTTTACAGACTTTCCAGCCGAATTGCATGGTTTGCATCTCGGAAGCGGAGGGTTGGCGCGCGGTCACCACTTTCAGCGCATCCGCGCGCAGTTCGCCGAGATCCGGCTCCTGGATGAGCATTCCGCCCAGGATGCGCTTCAGTTGGAGTCCGCGTTCCGGCTCGAGGCCGCCCGCGGGCAGTGCGAGCAAGCGGAGATTTTTCTTCGCAGCGAAAATGGATTTTGCGTTGTCGTCAAAGCCGGGCGCGGCAATGCATTCGACGAAAAGTTTCGCAACTTCGGCGGCGGTAGCGCCGTCGAGCGTACGATTGAAAGCAAGAACGCCGCCAAACGCAGAGACGGGGTCGGAAGCGAGCGCTTTCAAATAGGCGTCGAGCAATGCGTCCTGCTCGGCTGTGCCGCAGGGGTTGTTGTGCTTCACGATGACGGCGGCGGGGCGGCTGAACTCCGCCGCAAGGCTGCGCGCCGCTTCCAGATCGACGTAATTATTGTAGGAAAGCTCCTTGCCCTGCAGTTGCTTTGCCGCTGCGAGGCCGGAGGGCGGGGCGCCGGCTGGCACATAGAGTGCCGCAGCCTGGTGGGGATTCTCGCCATAGCGCAACGATTGTTTCTTATCCAGGGCAACGTGGATCCGCTCCGGGAGCAACATTTTTACGCCCAGCTGGACGTGATCCTCCGCCGTCGAGAGCCGCTCGAGCTCCGTGGTAATCAATCCGTCATAGTGAGCTGTCGTCGCAAAAACTTTGCGCGCAAGTTCAACGCGCGTAGCCAGCGTGGTTGCTCCCGCGGATTCGAGTTCGGAGGCGACGCGGGAATAATCACCTGGGTCGGTCACGACCGTGACACTTTCGAAATTCTTTGCGGCGGAGCGCAGCATGGTAGGGCCGCCGATATCAATGTTCTCGATCAGCTCCTCGGCGGCGAGATCCTGCTTGGCGGCGGTTGCTTCGAACGGGTAAAGGTTCACGACGACAAGGTCAATCGGAGCGATGCCATGTTGCGCCGCCTGCTTTTGGTCCTCGGGATGATTGCGGCGAAAGAGCAACCCTCCGTGGACCTTGGGATGCAGAGTTTTTACTCGCCCGCCAAGCATTTCCGGCCATCCGGTGAAGTCGGCAACGTCGCGCACCGGCACGCCCGCCTCGCGGAGCAGTTTCGAAGTTCCCCCCGTGGAAAGAATTTCGACTTGCAGCGCCGCGAGCCGTTTCGCGAAATCTACAATTCCTGTCTTGTCAAACACACTTATCAGCGCGCGCGCCACTGCCATCGATTCCTCCCGAAAAAAGTGAAGCCCAACAGTGTAAGCGCGCGGAGTGGATTGCGAAAGTGGAATCCCGGGGTGCAACGAAATTGCGGAAGTTACGCTTTGACGAGCGCTTTCAGCTTGACCTGGCCGTCCACAACTTCGACGACGTACTCGACGTCGCGGCAATTCTTCTGCTTCTGAAGATCTTTCGTCTTTTTCATCACGAATTCATTGAAGCTCGAGCGGGAAAGCTTGCCGGTCTCTTCGCCGGCTTGCTGTTTGGCGCTCACAAACGCCTGGTAGAGTTGTTCGACCTTTTCGCTTTCGCGCTCCGGTTCTGTGCAGGTGACTCGGAAAGGGGATGGCGCTGTTGCCGGCGCCTTCGCTTCCGGCGCCTTGTGAGCCCGCTCCGCTTCAATGGCGCGGGCGGCGGCGCCGAAATGGCGCTGAACAGTGCCTTCTTCCTTTTGCTGGGTTTTCTTCCGGAAAATGTCTTTGTACTTGGCGTAAGTTTGCGTGAGATTGTTCAAGCGAAAGCGCTGCCCATATTTCAGATCGCCGGCCCGCTCGCCGTAGCGCTTGATGATCAATTCAATCCGCCACTCGATCTCGTTGGGAGGGCGCTTGCGGCCACCGCCAAAGTACTGGTCGTACTCAATTTTTAGCTGGCGTATGTCCCGCTCGAGCTGCGCCAGCTCCTCGTCAATGGTCGCCATGGGTAGAAAAGTCCCTTGAGGTATTATGCTAGGAGGAGGCGGGTTGGCCGTCAACGGGCGCAAAACAAGGCGGTTCGCATTGTGTATCCCACCTCGTGGTTCACGCGCGGAGGGGGCGTACCGACGGTTGTTTCCTTTATCCCCCGTAGCCGCGTGTGCTGAATTAAGTCTATGAAAGAACGCGCAAAACAAATCTTGACCGGCGAACAGGCGGAATTGTTGCGGCAAATCCCCTCGGTGGACGAACTCCTTTCTCTCCCAAAATTGGCCGCGCTTACAGGTCGCGTCGATCGGCAAGTTCTTTTGGAAGTGACTCGCGCCGTACTGGCGGAACTGCGCGCGCGAATTACCAACCAGCTCGAATCCACGTTTCTTGGAGAGCTCGCGGCATTGGCCTCGGACTCCGCGTCGCTCGAGGAACACATCAGTCTTCTTGTCGAGCGCATTCTTACCCACTCGCTGCAGCCGGTCATCAATGCGACTGGCGTCGTCCTGCACACGAATCTGGGGAGAGCGCCTTTGCCGACCGGAGTAGTTGAGGAATTCCGGCGCATGGCTACGCACTACTCCAACCTCGAATACGACCTCGAAACCGGGACTCGAGGAAAACGCGATGTTCACACTTCCTCGCTCCTGGAACGGTTGACGGGAGCGGAATCGGCGATCGTCGTCAACAATTGCGCTGCTGCCGTCCTTTTGGTGCTTGCTGCGCTGGCGAAGGGCGGCGAAGTCCTCGTCTCGCGCGGCGAATTGATCGAAATAGGCGATGGTTTCCGCATCCCGGAAATCATGGCGGAAAGCGGCGCGGTCTTGCGCGAAGTCGGCACGACCAATCGCACGCGCCTGGCGGATTACGAAAGCGCGATCAGCGAAAATACGCGCTTGCTGCTGCGCGTGCATCCCTCGAACTTTCAAATTACCGGCTTCGCCGAAAAGCCGGAGTTGGAGGAATTGGCAGCGCTGAGCCGTCGCAGCGGGCTTCCGCTCATGGAAGATCTCGGCTCCGGCTGCCTGGTGGATCTTTCGTCGAGCGGAATCTCCGAACCAGTGGTTCGCCAGAGCATCGAAGCCGGAGTTTCCATTGTGACATTCAGCGGCGACAAATTATTGGGCGGCCCTCAGGCCGGCATCATCGCCGGGAAAAAAGAGCTGGTCACTCGCATTCGGCGCCACCCGCTGTTCCGCGCGCTTCGTGTGGATAAGCTGACGACAGCGGCGCTCGAAGTAACTCTGGGTGCCTATCTTCGCGCGGCGTGGAATGAAATTCCCGCATTGCGAATGATTCGAATGAGCGCGCAGGAGATCAAGCGGCGCTCGGAAAATTTCCTTCGCGAACTGCGGCCCGAACTTCCGCTTGATGAAGTGGAGCTGGAGATCGTGGAGGGCGCATCACTGGCCGGAGGCGGTTCCACGCCTGCGCAAGCCCTGCCGACCAGCGTCATTCGCATTGCCAGCGCTCGTTATTCCGCCACGCAGCTCGAGCAGAGGCTTCGCCGCGCTCCAGCTGGAATTTCCGTGATAGCCCGGGTCGAACATGACCGGCTGATTCTGGACTTGCGCACGGTCTTCTCCGAGCAGGAGCCGCTCTTAGTTAAAACGCTCGCCGCTGTCCTGCACTGATTTTTCCCCGCACATTACCCCGCATGGCCGTTCGAGGTCAGGTTCTCTCTTCGCGCGGTTTTTTTGCACAGCAGTGATGAAACTCGAATGAATCGCCGCGCGTCCTACGGGATGTCTCGGGTGAGTGGACGGCCTCGCCGAAGATTTAATGCAGCTCGAGTTGCCCGGAAAATCCTTGATGAAAAAGGAGAGAAGAATCATGTGGAGAGAACGGTGTGTTCTCGCGAGTGTGGCGATTCTCTTTGGCTTAGGCACGGCCGCGGCCCAGCAGCCGACAG
The DNA here is from genome assembly GCA_035279745.1 of Candidatus Acidiferrum sp. Taxonomy (GTDB): domain Bacteria; phylum Acidobacteriota; class Terriglobia; order Acidiferrales; family UBA7541; genus Acidiferrum. The sequence goes on from DATEHE010000028.1 coordinate 222,529, forward strand.
TACCCGAAGCGCAGCGCCCGCCGCAAATGCGGCAGCGGACTCGGCCGTCCGCGGAGCCGCAAGCCCAGGCGAGCGAAGGAGCTCGCGAAAAGCAGGCTACGCATCCGCCCGCGCCCGAAGAGAAATCCGTGGTCACCCACCATTCCGCGCGCATCGGCGGCCAGACGATCAATTACACGGCGACCGCGGCAACCTACAACATCAAGGCCGATGACGGCACCGTGAAAGCGACGATGTTCTACGTCGCTTACACCAAGGATGGCGTCAGCGATCCGGCGAAACGTCCCGTCAGCTTTGTTTACAACGGCGGACCCGGCTCCGCTTCGCTCTTTACCCACATGGGCATGGGGCCGGAGCGTGTGGTTCTTACCGCCGACGGCCACGGCATGCCCGCTCCCTACACGGTCACCGACAACGAAGATTCCTTCCTCGATGCCACGGACCTCGTCTTTATCGACGCGATCTCGACCGGCTACAGCCGTCCCGCGCCCGGCGAAACGCCCAGCCAGTTTCACGGCATCATCGAGGACGCCAACTGGTTCGCGGACTTCATCTACCAATACATCACCCGCAACGAGCGCTGGGCGTCGCCTAAATTTCTGATCGGCGAGAGCTACGGAACCACGCGCTCGGCGGAACTCTCCGGAGTGCTCCAGGAACGCCACCAAATTTACATGAGCGGAATTGTTCTTCTCTCGTCCGTCGCCTTCAGCAGCTGGGGAGCGGATGATCGCACGATTTTCTTCTTGCCCACGTACACGACAACCGCCTGGTACCACCATCTCCTGCCACCGGACTTGCAAAACTTGTCCATTGAAGATGTGGCGCAAAAAGCGCGCGAATTCGCGCACGGCGAATACGCTCAAGCTCTGGAAAAGGGCGACCAGCTTTCTCAGGCCGAACGCGAAAAGGTTGCGCAGGATTTGGCGCACTACACCGGTCTTTCGACCACATACATCGAGGAAGCCAATCTTCGCGTCAGCCCGTTCCGTTGGTTCAAAGAGCTCGAGCGCGACAAGCGCCGCACCATTGGACGCCTCGATTCCCGGTTCGAAGGCATGGACCTGGATGCCGCGGGCGAGCGCGACGAGTACGACCCCAGCGAAGCTTCTTATGAGGGCGCGTTTGTGGCCACTTTCCAGGACTATGCGCGGCGCCAGCTCAAGTGGGACAGCGACGCCTACTACACCGTCACCGCGAATGTCCGTCCCTGGGACCAGACGGGAAACACGGAAGTAGCGGAAGTTCTTCGCGCCGCGATGACTCAGCAATCCTATTTGAAAGTCCTGGTTCTTTGCGGCTATTACGACGTGGCCACGCCGTTCAACGGAATTGAGAACACAGTTGCGCATATGCATCTTGAGCCAAGTGTGCGCAAGAATATCAGTTTCGATTATTACGAATCCGGTCACATGGTCTATATCGATGAGAAGGCGCACCACAAACTCCACAAGGATGTTGACGATTTTATTAACTCAAGCTTCACCCACTAGAGCTACTGTCATCCGCAAAGGGAATGCCGGAAGGCGGGCTGGACTCGAAAGCATCGTGTGCGGGAATATGAGCGGAGATGCTCGCATTCCAGGTTAAAAATAAATCGCTGCGTCAAGTCAGCAGGCCCAGGCCGGAGTTGCGTCCCGGCTGGGCTCTCGTCCGCGTGCGTTTTGCGGGGATTTGCAATACGGATGTGGAGATTCTTCGCGGATACCATTCCTTCCGCGGAATTCCCGGCCACGAATTCGTGGGCGAAGTTGCGGAAGTTCGCAGCGGTTCCCTCTCTTTAGCGAAAAAATGGTTGGGGCGGCGTGTCGTCGGCGAAATTAATGTCTCGTGTTCGGCGTACGGGTACCGGCCAGTTTGTGAGTTCTGCAGGCGCGGCGGGAAAACGCATTGTGCCCGGCGGACCGTGCTCGGAATCGTGGCGCACGATGGCGCGTTCGCGGAATACCTCGCCCTTCCGCTCGAAAATTTACACCTAGTGCCGGATTCCGTCTCGGACGAACAAGCAGTTTTCGTCGAGCCTCTTGCCGCGGCCTGCGAAATTCTCGATCAGGTGGACGTGCGGCGATTTCAGGAAGCGGCGGTGCTTGGCGACGGCAAGCTTGCGCAGCTTATCGCGCGCGTCCTGAAAACCAGGATGAAGCGTGTAGTTCTCTATGGCAAACACGGACCCAAGCTCGCGCTGGCCCGCCGCGCCGAGATCGCCACAAAGAAAGTCTCGGGCAAGGCCAGCGATGTGAAACGGATAAGAGAAAGCTACGGATTGCTGGTCGAAGCCACGGGATCGCCGAGCGGATTTGCGCTAGCGCAGCAGATGACTGAGCCGAGGGGAACCTTAGTTTTGAAATCCACGTTTCATGGAGCCGCGCAGATTGAGACATGGCCCATCGTCGTGAAGGAATTGACGGTCGTCGGGTCGCGGTGCGGCCCTTTCGCCAAAGCGCTCGCCCTGCTCCGCGTTCGCAATGTGGATCCGCGGCCCCTCATCACGCGCGTCTTTCCGCTCAACCAAGCGGTCGAGGCGATCCGGTTTGCGCAAGCGTCCGGAGTGATGAAGGTTCTTCTGAAGGCTTAAACTTCTTTCGAAATCACTGGCCGGGTTGCGCAGGATCCTCACCGAGAATCTCGTCCAGCGTGTTGACGAAAAGATCGGCGTCCGAACGGGCGAAAACCAGCGGGGGCCGGAGCTTAATGACGTTGTGGTGAGGGCCGTCTGTTCCCGTCAGAACTCCCCGCTCGCGCAAGCGGTTGACGATGTACGCAGCTTGCGCGGGTGCCGGCTCGCGCGTTCCGCGATCCAGGACCAGATCCAGTCCGAGAAATAATCCCGAGCCGCGGACGTCTCCGATGAGCGCGTGCTTCGCCTGAAGCGACTCGAGCTGCGCGACCATGTAGCCGCCCACTTCTTTAGCATTTTTCTGGAGGCCCTCCCCTTCGAGAACGTCCAGAACTGCAAGGCCTGCCGCGCAAGAAACCGGATTTCCACCGTATGTGCTGAAAAATTCCATTCCGTTTTCAAAACTCGCTGCGATTTCCGGAGTCGTAATGACAGCGGCGAGCGGGAAACCGTTGCCGATCGGTTTTCCCAGGACCACGACATCGGGTACGACGCCTTGCGTTTCGAATCCCCAGAAATGGGCTCCAAGCCTGCCAAATCCCGTCTGAACTTCATCCGCGATGCAAACTCCGCCGGCGGCGCGCACGTGTTGATACGCTTCGGTAAGGTAGCCGCGCGGGAAAACAATCTGGCCCGCCACGCTCGGCAATGTTTCCGCGAGGAAGGCAGCGATGCCGTTGGCCGAAGCGCGCGCGTCCTCGATGATTCGTGCAACGTGCCCCGCATATTTCTTGCCGGCTTCCGCATCGCCGCGGCGGTATCGTCCTCGATAATCATCGGGAATCGGCGCAACGTGAACCCAGGGCTTGCGGCCCGTTCCTCCCGGCCCGTTGAATTTGTACGGACTGACATCAATCAGCGTTGAGGTGTGGCCGTGATAGGCATGCTCGAGGACGATGATTCCATCGCGCCGCGTATGCGCGCGCGCCAAGCGAATCGCAAGTTCATTTGCCTCGCTGCCGGAGTTGAGGAAGTAGCAGACGCGCAAGGGACTCGGCAGAAGTTTCGTGAGGCGTTCAGCGTACTGGACGACGTTATCGTGGAGGTAGCGCGTATTTGTGTTGAGCAGCGCGAGTTCATCTTGAACCGCCTTGACTATCCGAGGGTGGCTGTGCCCAACGAGCGGCACATTGTTATAGGCATCGAGATAAGCGCGGCCTGCCTCGTCGTAGAGATGTTGCATCCAACCGCGCACGATTTTCAGCGGGCGGTCGTAGGAGACGCTCAGATTTTTTCCCAGCGCCAGGTGGCGGCGCGCGAGCGTTTCTTCCGCGTTCCAATCCGTGGGAGGAAACTGCCCTTCCGGAATTGCGAGCAAAAGATTCGGGTCAGGCGAGAGCGAAGTCCAGACGCCGCGTTCCGAAGCGCGCGCCACCCCTGGGAAATCGTTCTGCAGCTCCAGCAGATCAAGAATGATCTGGAAATGGAGGTGCGGCGGCCAGCCGCCATTTTCGTCAATGGTTCCAATTTGTGCGAACTGCTGCCCGCGAGCGATTGATTGGCCCGGCCGCAGCGAACGCAGCGATTCTTCCGAAAGATGCCCGTAGAGTGTGAAGAACTCCTGCCCGCTCGCCATGGAATGGCGAAGAATCACGAGCGGACCATAGTCCAAATGGGCGCGATTGATCGCGGTCGCATGGACCATGCCGTCGAGTGGCGCGTGAACCGGCGTTCCGGGCGGCGCAAAGAAATCCATGCCGAGATGAATCGTGCGGCGTTCGCCGGCGGAATCATCCTTTTCGCCGAACAACGTCGAAGTGTAGAGAAGTCGCGCTTCGTTGTACCGCCCGATGCCGATCGCCGCATTCGCGTCTTGAAGCGCCGTCGAGATTGCACGGGTGAGTGCGGAAGTTTCGCTGGCTTTGGGATCGGCGCCAAGAAAGCGGCTTCTTACGCTCAAGTCGAAGACCACGCACGGGCGCGTGCGCAAATCCACATCGAAGAGAGAAGCCGCCGATGGCGCGGCATCTGTAAGCCGGCGCTCCATCTCTTTGCTTTGCGGCACCGCGCGGAGGCCGCACGCATCGCGAAACCTGTAATGCGCAAATCGTGGATGCACGCGCGCCCATCGTTCCAATGCTTCCCATGCCGGCGCTTCGCTGATCGTCACGTAAGGATCATCGGGGACCAGCGTTTTTCGTTGCGCGGAGTTAACAACGCTCACCGCGAGCCGCATTCCAATGAGGACATACAAAACGCCAAGTTCAGATTCGCTCAGCGCAAACGCTTTGTGATACCCGGCGACAACTTCTTTCGCTGCGGCCAGCGGCTCCCTTTTTCCCAATATCGCGTACGCTGCCGCGACGGCCACTTCGGAAACGGTCAACCCGAAATGCATGTCGCCAAAATCGATAATCCCCGCGATTTTTCTCGGCTGCGGCCAAGGCGCGCTTACCAGCACGTTGTAATCATTCGCGTCGCCATAGACGATGCTCCGGCGCAACGACGCTAAAGTGGGAAGCGCTTCCGCTTCATAAAGAAGCAAGAATTTTTCAACGAGCTCCCTTTTCTGCCGGTCGTGGATGCGCCCAAGTGATTCGCGAACCCACAACGCCTTCGAGAGGTCCCACTTCAACTCTCGATGTGCAGCGGGATGCGCAAAATCCGCCAGAGCGGAATCCAGGTCGCCAAGAAATTGTCCCAGGCTACGAAGAAGCTCGGGAGGATGCGGATGGACTTTGGCCAGGGGCGTTCCGGGAAGGTAGGAAAGCATCCAGACGAGGCGCTTCGAACCGCTGGGAAGCTGCGTGACGCAATGGCTTGCGCCATTCGCACTCGGTTTGACTCGAGGCAGCGGCAGTTGCGGCGCGCGCCGCGCCAAATGCTCCAAAGCCCGGCACTGCATCTCGACGAAGGAGGCTTCCCTCGCCGGATGCATCACTTTTAAGACAAATTCCTCGCCGCCTGTGGCCGTGAGATGGAAATTGTCGTCGTATTCCCCGGGAAGCCGCTGGGCCGTGGCTTCGATTCCGTAAATGTTGCGCGCCAGATGCGCTGCTTCGGCATCTGCAATCGGTTCGGCCACGCGCGCTTCGGGCATCATGCGGGCATCTTATCCGCAAGAGCCGGAGCGCGTCCAATCGCGCTTCTTGTTACATGTCTTCGCGCGCGGAGCGCACGGACACCGGGCCATTCACCGTCGAAAGATGAATCAGCGCCGGCGAATTTCCATACTCGATGCGCCGGCTGTCTTCGTCCCAGGTCTTGCGCGCGTTGTCGCAGATGCTCGCGCGGCAGCTGATCGGGCCATTGCGCGAGGCTTCCACGACGAAGCTCGATTGATAGTCGGCCGGCACAAACAGCGTCAACGGCCCATTCTGCGCGTCGGCCGTAAGCCCGCCGCCGTTCCAGGTTTTTCCCTCGAGATGAATGGAGATCGGCCCGTTCTGCGTATGAAGCGTCAGCTTGCCGGCGCTTCCCGCGATGCTGAGCGGGCCGTTCACCGCGTGAATTTCGCCTTCTCCGGTGAAATTGCGGATCGAAATCGGGCCGTTTTTTGCATTGGCGGTCACTTTGCCATCCACGCTGTAAATCGAGAGCGGGCCGTTCGTGGCGTCCAGTTGGATGGACGCGTTTTTCGGCGTGCGAATCAGCAGAAACGCGGCCCAATCCTTGTGTTCTCCACTGGGGCCATCCACGGAAACATCGGCGCCCGATACATTCAGATGAATTTGCCCCAGCAAAGCTTCCGCATCGCCGTCCTCGCTCGAAGCAGCTTTGCACACCGTCACGGAGTAGGTGTCCTTATCCCACCCATAGACCTGCAATCCACCGTTCTTGTACGCCCGCACATGCAGCGCCGACGCGTCGGCTTGAGAAATCGTCCGCTCTTCGGACTTCATCACCGCGTCGCGGTCATCGAACTGGATGTGCAGATCGGAGCAATCCGTAATCGGCTCGTGGTGGCCGGTCGAGACGTTCATGGAATGATGCCCATCCCAATCGTCCTGAAAGGAAGTGAGATCCGGCGGTACGGGAGGAACTGGAGGAGGCGGCACTGCTGCCAAGCCCAAGTCAAAGGCCGGAGCTGCTGGAGCAGCAGGACTTGCTGGCATCGAGGGAATCGAGGGCATAGGGGGAATTTCCGGAGCAGCCGGCACCGCGACGACAGAAGGTGCTGCTGGCGGTATTGGAGCTGCCGGGGGAGCTTGCGGGGCTGCGAGCGCGGAAAGAACGAACACGCCGCCGACGGTCGACACACCAAGTAGCACAAATCGAGAGCGAAGTTGCATGGGCTAAACCTCCAGAGTGTATAGACGAGCCAAACAGGCGGAGGTCTGTGCCGTTGGGGAAGTTTAATTCAGCCTGTCTTAAGGTTTATGGCTCATGCCAGCCCGGTCCTGGCAGGTTTAACCAGATACTGGCTTGCCGGCACCGCTTGTGGGATTGTCCATCCAAGCGTACACGGGTGTTTCGCGCGACTGACGCCCGGCTCTTTCGCGCGCATTTCGCCTGCCGCTAGAAATTCCAGTCGGAGTCCAGGATACCGTCACTCCCGATCGGGGGACCGTCGGGCGGTTCGGCGGGCGGTGTCAGATCCATTCGCTTGGGATCCTTTTCGAATTGCTCGATCTGGCTGGAGGCAAAAAATGTGTGCGCCCGGTCCGAAATGCTTTTTGCCGAAGCGGGCGACTTCAACCAGGCGTTCAGCTCGTGAAGCTTCAAGGAAGCGATGGCGCGAACTTCATCACTGGCGCGGTCGTTCGCGGAAAGCGCCATCAAATCGTAAAGCGCCACATTGTCCACGGTATTTGCGATTTCTCCTGCGTAGCCTGCGGGGTGCGGCGCTTTCCACGTGGCGTTCAGCACTGCATCCAGAACTTCGCTGAGCCCCGGATTTTGCGCATCGCGCGCATGAAATTCAACGAGCCGCGCGGCCCGCTCCGGATTGAAAAGAAATTGCAGAGTGTTCTGCGCCGCGGATTCCGCCGGAGCGAGCGCGTCAAATGCGGGACTCGTGTGAATCTTAAAAAGCTCCCGCCCCCGCGGATATTGCGGCGGCCGCGGAGGAATGATCTTCAGAAAGGATTCGGGCAAAGCGAGCGAATCTGGCTTCAAGGTGGACAACACCGCCGCGAGCGCTCGGCGCTGCTCGGCCGGCGGCACAATTTTCGTAGCCACTTCACCATCGCCGCGCAGCGCAAACGTGTAGTCCATTCCTCCGACGAGCTTGCTGGCCGCCTCCATCTGGTACCGGTCCAGCATGTAAACCGGCACCAGCACCTCTTCAAGCGTGGCCAGCGGAGCTCCTTCGCGGATGTTGTTTTCGCCAAAGCGGCGCAATGCCGCGGCCCGGACTTTCCTCATGCGGTTCAACTCGTCCACGGGATTCGAGCCACTGTCCCACAAATGTGCCACGCTGCTGGAAGAGCCGGCCGGCCGCGCATCCTGATCGGTTAAATATCGCAATCCTTTTCCGAACGCATCGCTAAGAATTTTGTCCAGCGCCGCGTGCTCATCGGTTCCCGGCGGCAATTCGGTGTAGCCCCAAGTGATTGCGACTTTGTCCCACGCTCCGATCTCCTTGGTGTAGGCATCGGAGACGTCGGGAACGCCGTTGGCATCCAGTTTGACGAGTGGCGGCGGATAATCCATCACGGACGAACGATTGACCGTGCTCGCCGCGAAGTTGTGCATCAAGCCCAGCGTGTGGCCGACCTCATGCGCCGCGAGTTGTCGCAGCCGCGCCAGCGACAATTCCATTGCTCCCTTGGAACCTGGTCCGTTCATTCCGTACGGAGCCAGCAATCCCTCGGCGATCAGAAAATCCTGCCGCACGCGTTGCGATCCCAGCGTGACATGCCCCTTGAGCATTTCGCCGGTCCGTGGGTCTATCACGCCGCCGCCATACGACCATCCGCGAGTCGCCCGGTGCACCCACTGGATCACGTTGTAACGCACATCCATGGGATCCGCGCCTTCCGGCAGCAATTCCACCTGGAAAGCATCCTTGTACCCGGCGGCTTCGAACGCCTGGTTCCACCAGCGCGCACCTTCCAGCAATGCGGAACGGATCGGCTCCGGCGCCCCGCGGTCGAGATAGTAGACAATCGGCTCGACGGGTTCGCTCATTGCCGCAGTGGGATCTTTTTTTGCCAGCCGGTGGCGCACGATGTAGCGCTTGGTAATCGGCTCGCTCACCGGAGTCGCATAATCCTTAAACTGGATTGCGAAGAACCCGCCTCGAGGGTCGTAAGCGCGAAGCTTGTAGCCGGGCGGAGGAAGTTGCACGAAGGAGTAGTGCTCGCGAACGGTGATGAACTCCGGCGATGGAGTTACATCGCGCACCCAGGAGCCTGGGTCGTCGCCGGTGAACGTAAGAGTGGATTCCACTTCGGTGTTCTTCGGAAAGTTTTTGGTTCTCGGCTCGTAGATGGCGCTGCGCGCGGCATCCAATTTGTAATTGCCCTGCTTTTCGGTTCGCAGGCGTTCGGGAACGCCGTGGGTGTCGTGGAGATAAAAATCGGTTGCATCCACGAGGACGTTGTCGTCGTCTTCCGCCGCGACGGTGAAGCCCCAAAGCGCGGATTCCGCAAAGGAATCGCGCACGGCGCGCACTTCGTCGGGATCGCTGCTCACGGCCCGGTAAGAAAGATTTTGCTCAACCAGCAGGATTTTGGGGCCGCTGCGTTCGAAACGCACAATGGCGGTCTTGCCCAACTGGCCGCGGTCGAGTCCTATATCGTTCGAACCCACGCCCGCTGGCAGGCTGGTTTGATACAGAAAATCGGTATCGAATTTCTTCTTGTCAATTTCCAGCCACAGCTTGCCCTGCTTGGCGTCCCAAAATAGATTGAAATAGCCGGGCAGCGCTTCGGTGCCGGCGGTTTTCTCCGCAATCGTGGGCGTTTTGGGCGCGTCAACTTTTGCGGACGCGAAAAGCGAGCAGAGTCCGAGCAATACGGCCATGGAAAGGCATCGAGAAACTTTCCGCATGTTCAAAACCTCCGAAATGAAGGAACGTTTTACAACAAAAGAGCGCTGGCGCGGAGGAAATTCCTGTCTGTTATACTGAATCGAAATCGCCGGAATTCCGAAAGTGACAAAACTTCGCATTTCCATCGTTCAGTATCTGAACACGGCTCCGCTCGTCTGGGGATTCACGAACGGGCCGCTGGCCGGGAAATACGATCTGTCCTTTACCGTTCCTTCGCAATGCGCCGAAGCATTGCGCGCGCGCACCGCCGACATCGCAATCATTCCTGCCATCGAATACCAGCGGATCCCGGACCTGGTGGTTCTGCCGGATCTCGCGATTGCCTCGCAAAACTGCGTGCGCAGTCTTTTGATTCTTTCGAAGGTGCCAATCGAGCGCGCGCGAACCATCGCGTTGGACCGGAGTTCGCGCAGCACTCAGGCATTGACGCGCGTCCTTGCCGCGGAACATTGGCACATCAATCCGGAGTTTTTCGAAGCGGAGCCCGACTTGCCGGGCATGCTGAAGCTGGCGGATGCGGCGCTTCTGATAGGGGATCCCGCCCTGCGGATCAGCGCCGCCATCGAGAAAAGTTGCGCCGTAGGAAAGGATGGGCGCGCAATTTGCCAGGGAGCTACGCTGGGACTAAACGGACCCGAAATCCTGCACGCTTACGATGTGGTCGGAGAGTGGCGCCGATTTTCCGGATTGCCCGCGGTCATGGCAATTTGGGCTGCGAGGCCGGAAGCGCTCGACGCGGATGTGCACTCGGATTTCCGAGCATCGCACGATTTTGGCATGCGAGAAATCCCGGCAATCAGTTTGGCCGCCTCGCGCGAATTGGAATTGCCGCAAGCGGTTCTTGAATCCTATCTGCGCCACAATATTGACTATTCGCTCGGCGAAGAAAACCGCCGCGGCCTGCAACGTTATTTTCAGGCGGCGGCAAGTTTGGGCTTGATTCCCTGCGATAAGCCTATCGTTTGGGCGGGGGCCCATCGAGCGTCCACTCCAGTTTCCGCTAAGGCGTAACTTGCCATGGAAGCGAGGCGCCGGGGTGCAGGCCGATTGGGAATGGCCCGTTGCGTCCTGTAGAATCTATGGCAAGAAACGCAAAGGAGTTCAGTGGGTATCACAAACCAAGAAGCGCTGGAGATGCTCGCGTCTGATGATCTGGTCGGACTCGGCATGGCCGCTCACCGGATGCGGCTGAAGAAAAACGATCCGCGCGTCGTGACGTACCAAATTGACCGGAACATCAACTACACGAATTTCTGCACGGAATATTGTTCCTTCTGCGCGTTTTACCGGCCGCTTGGCGCGAAAGACGGCTACATCTTGCCGTTCGAAACGATCTATCAAAAAATTGATGAGATGCTCGAGCTGGGCGGCACCGGAATTCTGCTGCAAGGCGGATTGCACCCCGATCTGCAAATCGGCTACTACGAAAATCTGCTTCGCTCGCTCAAGTCCCGCTACCCGCAAGTACATTTGCACTGTTTTTCCGCACCGGAAATCTTGTGCATCGCCGAAGTCAGCGAGCTGACCATAGAAGAAACGATTCGCCGGTTGATGGATGCGGGCTTGCAATCCATCCCGGGCGGCGGCGCGGAAATTCTCGACGACGAAATTCGCGGCAAGATCGCCCGTCTGAAATGCACCAGCGACGATTGGGAGAGTGTCCATCGCGTGGCGCATTCGCTGGGCCTGCGCACCACCGCGACGATGATGTTCGGCTGCGGCGAAGAACTCCGCCACCGCGTGAATCACCTCGAACGATTGCGGCGGATTCAGGAAGATACGGGCGGGTTTACGGCGTTTATTCCCTGGATGTTCGCCGCGGAAAATACGGCGCTCGGCAAGAAGGTTCAGGAAACCACGGCCGTGGATTACTTGAAGACGCTCGCCGTAAGCCGGCTCTATCTCGATAACATTGACCACATTCAATCGAGTTGGCTAACGCCGGGCATCAAAGTCTGCCAGGTTGGCTTGCAGTTTGGCGCGGATGACGTGGGAAGCATTCTGATTGAAGAAAACGTCGTGTTCGCCGCCGGAGTGAAGAACCGCACAAACGAAAGCGAACTGCGCCGGATAATTTCCGATGCAGGATTCATTCCCGCCCAACGCGACACGCTTTATCGCAGCTACGCCTTGAAGTAGGCGAGACTCTCCGTCAGGTCTACTTTTGTTCTGGTTGGCTCCGGCGAAGCCGAAGCACAATCTCCACTACAGTTCCGTCCGGTAATTCAATATCTTCCAAAGGGTAGAGAATTCCCCCGCGATAGCGCGCCTGAATCCACCGCGGCCCCGGTTTAGCTTCGGGTTTTTTGGCCGCAGCAGCCGGACCACTCACCGGTTTCGCGCCGGTTACCTCGTCCAGCGCTTCATTGGCCAGTGCGTCCGCTTCGCGGTTTTGCTCGCGGTAGACATGGTCGATTCGAAACGATTGGAAACCTTGCGACATTTTCTTCGCGCGTTCGAACAGCGGGCGCAGGTCGTCGCTCTTGACCTTGTATTGCCCTTGCATTTGCTTGACCATCAGTTCCGAGTCGCTCTCGACGCGCAGCGCGCGAATCTCATGCGACTGCGCGTAATCCAGCGCCGCGATCAAGCCGTAATATTCGGCCACATTGTTCGTCATCCGCCCGATGTGCTTCTTCAGCCGCGCGACTGTCTCTCCGCCGGCGTCCCGAATCACGACTCCGTACGCGGCCGGGCCGGGGTTGCCACGCGCTGCGCCGTCAACGTTCGCGCGGTGTGCCGGGACGGCTCCCTTCGAATCCGCCGGTGCATCGGCGAACAAATGCGCGCCTTCAGCGCGCGGCGGTTTGGGGCGAGCAGGCATCAGGAATGATTGGCCGCTGACGAGGCGGCGTGATTTTCGCCGGAGGCGGGATCGGGCAGGGGAATCGGTTCCAGCGTGTAGAGAATCAAGCCACAAGACTCGCAGCGGTGGATCTCTTCATCCGAATCTCGCCGAAGCTCCTGCAAAGTATGCGGCAGGACGCGCATTCCGCAGCCGCGGCATTGTTCGTCGCGCGCTTCCGCGAGCGCCGTGCCATGGTGCCGCTTTCCAATGCGCGTATAAAGTTCGCGCAACTCTTCCGGAACCGGCGCCAGCGCCTTTTCCCGCTCGGCGAGCAGCGCTTGCATCTGCTTCTTCTTTTCGCTTTGGAGTCCTTCGATTTCCTTTTTATCCCGAGCGACCGCCGCTTCATCCTCTTTCAAATTGGCTTCCGCGTGCCGCACTTTCCGCTCGGCCTCTTCTCCCGCCATCATCAACTCAAGCTGGGCATCCTCGGCCTTTGCCACTTCCGCCTCGGCGTTGGCGATTTCATGTTGCAGCGCTTTGTAAGCTTCGTTTGTCTTCACGGCGCTGCTCTGGTCGCGGTACTTCTTCGCGCGATCCTTCCATTGCTGTACATCCAGCTCGTATTTTTTCCGGTCCTTCTGGCTGGCGGCGAGGCCCTCTTTCGCCTTGGCCACACCGGTGCGCGCCCCATCCAATTTCGCGTCCGCTTCGCGCAAGCGCTTCGGAAAAGCATCCAATTCGGCCTGCAATGCGGCGATTTGGTGGTCTACGCGCTGTAGCTCGATCAGGTGAGGAATTGCCGAGTGCATGAGATTGCCATACTAGCATATTGGGTTCGGCGAAAAACCTCTTAGTAGGACCAAATCGTCCAGGCCACGCTCTCCTTCCTAGTCCCGCCCGACTGCCAGATTGCTCTTGCCTATCTTGCAAGAATCTGGGAGTTTGCCGTTCTAAGGAGGAGTGGAAATGCCACACGTGCAAATCACCTGGGTGGAAGGGCGAACGCCGGATATGAAGCGCAAAATCGCCGAGTGCATTACCGCCGTGCTCATCGAAGATGGACGGGCCAAGCGCGAAAACATCCACGTTGCGTTTCATGATGTTCCGGCGACGAACTACGCGGAAGCTGGAGTGCTCGTCGCGGACCAGAAGCGCACGCCTTGATGCCTCGCAAGTACGCTCTGGTTCGAACATCTCAGGCCATCGCCAAAGATCTTGGGTAAACCGGGCTCTGCATCGATCGCAAAGTTTCAGGAGGATACCCCGTGGCCGACACCTTGGAAAAACGCCTGGAACGATGGACGGCAGCAGGGATCATAGACGCCGCCACCGCCGCCAGGATCCAGGCGTTCGAACAATCGCGCGGCTCGGAAGAGCGCCTGCGCTGGCCGATTGTCCTCGCCGTGGCCCTCGGAGGAGTTCTGCTTTGCGCGGCGGTCTTGCTTTTCGTCGCAGCTCACTGGGATGAAGTCTCGCCAGGCTCACGCTTCGCATTAGTTGTCCTCATGGTTGCTGCGTTTCCTGTCGCGGGCGCTCTGACGCAGGAAAAATTCTCCGCGCTTGCAACCACGTTTCACGCCATTGGGACCGTCTGCCTGGGCGCCGGAATTTTCCTCGCCGCGCAGATTTTCAATCTGGAAGCCAACTGGTCGAACGGCGTCCTGCTCTGGGCCATCGGCGCATTGGCCGGCTGGCTATTGCTCCGGCAGTGGCCTCAGGCCACGCTCCTTGCCCTCCTCGCGCCTTTCTGGCTCGTCGGGCGCTGGTACTCGCTGCGAAATTTCGCATGGGCCGCGCGCGACACTTTCATCTGGGAAGGCCTGCTCCTGCTCTCCTTGACCTACCTCAGCGCACGATTTTCAGACCGCAGTTCGAATGAACGAAGGTCTCTTGCCGTACTTGGCGGGATTGGCGTCCTGCCATGCGCGATTGCCGCCGTTCTGCTTCGCGGAGAATCCGGGCAAATCTACGGTCAGCAGGCGGCGAGCAGCGCATGGGTGTTGTGGCCCTGGCTCTTAGCCATCGGCGCGCCGCTCTGCCTGGCCTACCTGATGCGCGGCCGCGTAGTTTGGATGAATGCACTCTCCGCGATTTGGGTTCTCAGCCTCGGCCTGGTTGCGCCGCACAGGAATTTTCTGTGGAACGACTGGGACGTGCTTGGATTCTATGTCTGGGCCATCCTCGGTGCGCTGGGGCTGATTGCTTGGGGCGTGGCCGAGCTCCGGCGGGAGCGCATCAATCTCGGAGTGGCCGGCTTCGCGCTCACCGTTCTCTTTTTCTATTTCTCAAACTTGATGGACAAACTCGGCCGCGCGGAAAGCCTTGCCGCCGCGGGCGCCTTGCTCATCTTTGGCGGATGGGGGCTTGAACGAGTCCGGCGGATGCTTGTCGCTCGCGTGCGGGAGAAAACGTCATGAACCAACTTCAGAAGGGCTTGCTTTTCGCGGTGCTTCAGGTCGCCCTGGTGTGCAGCTTGGGCGCGAAACTGATGTGGGATCGCGAGACGCTCCCACGCGGCTGGGCCGCCACCCATGGCTATGACCCGAACATGCCCATTCGCGGGCGCTACATCAATATTTCGCTCGTTGTGCGTGCAGACCGGGTCTTCCCAAAGGGCATTTCGATTCCTGGGACTCCGGCAGCTCGCGCTTTCGGTCCGCAGAATGTGTATCTCACCGTCGAAAACGGAAACGTGGTGGCCAATCTCGCGGACCGCTACACGGGCCTTACTCTGAGCGACCCGGTCGAAAGGGACGGCGAACTGCTCGCCACGCTCTATCCGCCGGTGGTCTATTTCCTGCCTGAACACGCCGCCGATCCGATGCGCGCCCATCCTGGAAGCACGCCGATGCTGGAAGTTACCATTCCAAAGAAGGGTCCGCCGCGCCCGATTCGCTTCGGAATCACGGAGCAAGGGCGCTTCCTCCCGCTGGATAGCGAGTAGACAAAAGCCCGTTAGTCAGAGCGGCCAAGAGGATAAAAATTTCGGGCTCGGAGCAGAATTCATTGGACTTCGTGAGCTTGCATGTTCTGATCGATCGCAAGTGCAGGATATCGAATGGGCGATCCTTCCGGTGCCGCGGGGTGACGCGCCGTCACGGTGAAATCGCTCCCGCTGCACTCGATTGTGTAAGTGTATCCCTCGCGCCCTGCCTTGGACATGCTCAGAGAGTGGGACGAGAGAAGTTCCTCGAGCGAAACGCAATTATTATTTAGCGCGATGTAGCCGCGCTCTGCCTGCGCGATTTGCAGAAGGTCCATGCGCACCCCCGTCAGGCTGATGGCTTGCGTCGGGGCTGTGCCGCTGTCCGTCTTTGGCATGCTCTTGATGTAGTATTCGTACACTCCAAAAAGGAGGGCGCAGGCGACCAGGATTCCGGCAAGAGCACGCATGCTTCATCTTGTTCCCCGCCGCAGCGTCAGCCAAGAGCCCAGTCCTCCCAGTTGTGGTAGAAGTTACCGGCAAGCGTCCCCGGCGTCACGGCACGAATGGAACGTGTGTTCTCTGCGCAAGCCAGAACCGCTTTCCAATTGACAGTTTTCGCGCTCTCCGGTAACTACGTTAGGTAACGGAACCACTTGCAATCTGCAGAGGAGAGTCCCCGATGAATACGAAGTCTCCGGTCGCCCTGGGCCTGGCCGTTTTGTTGTCATGTTTGATCGCCGTTCCGGCGGACCTTTCCGCCGCGCCCCAAGGCGCTGGACAAAGAGCCGGCGAAGTTGCCCGCGTGATTCCCGCGGTGACCATCGCTCGCGGCGCCAAGACAATCAACGCCTCGGCAAAGACCGTTGTTGATTGGCAGGACGTCTTGAACACCAAGACCGATGCGCGCGCCCGCGTCGGCCTCGACGACGGTTCCGTCCTCAATGTCGGCTCGGACTCTTCCGTCAAAGTCGTCCAGCACGATGCCAACGCGCAACAGACTCAGCTCGATCTCGTTTACGGCAAGCTCCGCACCCAGGCGCAAAAAATCTCGAAACCCGACGGCAAATTTGAAGTGCACACCGCGGCCGGTGTCGCCGGCGTCGTCGGCACGGACTTCTATGTTTCGTATCAGAATGACGTCATGAACGTGATCGTCTATGACGGCGTCGTGAAGGTTTGCAATCTTCAGGGCGTATGCGTGCTTGTGAAAGCCGGGCAATTCACCAATGTGCGCCACGGTGATAATTCGGCTCCCGCCCCGCCGTCGCAGGCTCCGCTGGATATGCTGGTTGCGGCCGGCACGGATACCGAGCTTGGCGCCCGCCCGGGTACTGTAGCCCAAACCGGTTCTCATTTTGGCTGGGGTTCGGGCTTCACGCTCGGCATCATGATCGCCGTACCGATCATCGTCGTTGGCGTTGTCGCCGCCCATAAGTCCAACCCCGCCACTCCGCCTCCCGTGGTCGGGTGTCCGCCTTCCCAGTGTGGCTAATCCGCACGCCGGGAACTTGCTGAACCTCAAGCAGTTCACACGATGCAACTCGCCGGGCCTTGTGGCCGTCGAACTAGTGTCTAAAAAGGCGTCATCCATTTTCCCGTTTTTGTGTCATCTCCCGCGGTAGCGTACACTGAATGTTTCGCGGCGCCGTCTAAGCGTAAGTGAGGCAATCCTTGAAAATTCCCCTGCGTAATTTTGTTGCTCCCATCCTTCGTGTCGCGGGAGTGTCGGCTGTCCTGCTGCCGCTGCTGAATCTTTCAGCCCACGGCATGCCCCCGGATGCCGGTGCGAAAAAATCTCCCTTGCTCGCAACGATGCGCGCGGAACTCGATCGCTCGGTCAAAACGTTTGGCGCACAGGATCCTCCCGCCTATTACATCGGATACACCGTGACGGACACGCAGCGCTCCGAAGTCTCCGGTTCGAATGGCGCGCTTCTGAATAGCAGCGATACTCATAACCGTTGGCTCGAAGTTTCCATCCGCGCCGGCAGCTACGACTTGGATGACACTCACAAAGTCGGCGACCGCCAGCAAACTTCCGCCAGCCCTGGCACTTCCGTCCCCATTGATGACGCACCGGACGTGCTTCGCCGCGCCTTGTGGCTCGAAACAGATAACCAGTATCGCGCGGCCGCGCAGGCTTATATCAAGGTCAAGTCCAGCAAGGAAGTGCAGGTCGATTCCGCCGAAAATCGCGCCCCGGATTTTTCTCATGAGGAGCCGCACACTTACATCGGCCCCCAAGTCTCCTTCACGCTGGACCGCAAGCCGTGGGAGGAAAAAGTGCGCGCTTACACCGCCAATTTCCGCTCTTCCACCGCCGTCATCAATTCCATCGTGACGTTCACGGCTCAAGCTCAGAATGTTCTTCAGGTGAATAGTGAAGGCACGGAGCTGCAATTCGGCCAGATTCGCTACCGCCTCGAACTGTTCATCCAGGGCAAAGCTCCGGATGGAATGGACCTCAATCGCTACTACAATTTTGATTGGGTGAACCCTTCCGAGGCGCCGGATGACAAAGCCGTCTTTGCCGCTGAAGCCTCGATGCGCAAGGAACTGGAAGGCCTTGTTGCCGCTCCCGTGAACGAGCCTTCCGTCGGGCCCGCGCTTTTGACGGGCCGTGCTGCCGCGGTGTTTTTCCATGAAGTGTTTGGTCATCGCGCGGAAGGCCATCGCCAGAAGGATTCGAACGAAGGGCAGACTTTCGCGAAGAAAGTCGGCGAACCAATTCTCCCCAGTTTTCTTAGCATCGTGGACGACACAACGATGAAGAAGCTCGGCGATGAGACGCTATTGGGCTACTACCAGTTTGACGATGAAGGTGTCCCAGCCCAGCGCGTTACGTTGGTGGACCACGGCATCCTGAAGGATTTTGAAATGTCCCGCTCGCCCCTCGTCGGCTTTCCCCATTCGAATGGACACGGCCGGCGCCAGCTCGGCGCTACGCCCGTATCCCGCCAGGGTAATTTGATCGTCGAAAGCAGCAAAACGATGACGAACGCGCAACTTCGCGCCAAACTTATCGAGCTCATCAAGCAGCAGGGCAAAACGTACGGCCTGCTGATTGATGATATTGCCGGAGGCTTTACCTTCACAGGTCGCGGCCAGCCCCAAGCGTTCCAGGTTCAGCCTCTGGTCGTCTACCGCGTGTTCGCCGATGGGCGCCCGGACCAGCTCGTCCGCGGAGTGGACATGGTAGGAACCCCGCTTGCCTCCCTCAAGAAGATCGTCGCTACGGGCAACACCACGGAAGTCTTCAACGGCTATTGCGGCGCTGAGTCCGGCTCAGTTCCTGTGGCGGCAGCTTCCCCCGCCATCTTGCTCTCGGAATTGGAAGTGCAAAAGAAGGAGACTTCGACCGACCGGCCGCCCATTTTGCCGCCGCCCGCTCATGATCCTTTGGCAACCGGAGGCCGCCAGTGAAGCGCGCATCTCTAATTGCTGCAGTCGCACTTTTCGCCGTTGCGCTGGGTTTCGGCTCCGTCGTTCGTGCACAGGAGCCCGGCGATAACGACCACACTCTCCAAGCGATGCGTGATGAAATGGCTCGCTCAAAAACCCGCCTCGAATTGCAGATTCCTGGCTCGGCGCAGCCCCAGCGTCCGTATTATGTCGAATACCGCATCCTGGATCTCGACGTTCGGGAAATCGTCGCCGAATTTGGCGCCCTCATCTCCTCGACTCACACGCGAAACCGCTTCATGGACGTGGAAGCGCGCATCGGCGACTACAAACAGGACAGCTCCAATTTCATCAGCGACGAGGGCTTCCGGGGATTCATCGGTCCGACTGGCTCCGTCGGCATTGATCGCGACTACAATTCCTTGCGTCAAGATCTCTGGATCGCCACCGATCAGGCTTTCAAGGAGGCCGTTGACACGTACTCCCGGAAACAGGCTTATCTCAGCAGCCTCGCTCGTCCTTCGGACATTCCCGATTTTTCGAAAGTCCCCAGTCTCCAGATCATCGAGCCTCTTGTTACTCCGGACTGGAGCAGCCGCAATTGGGAACAGGAAGCCCGCGATACCTCCGCGGATCTTCGCGCGTTCCCCCAAATCTACGAATCGCGCGTCACCTATTATCTCGTCTACTCAACCGAATACTTGCTGACCAGCGAAGGCACCGAGATTCGCATGAACCACTGCTACGCCGCCATTGAAGCGGGTATGAACACGCTCGCCGACGACGGCATGCAGGTGAATCACATGTACGCGGCCTACGCTCCTTCGCCGGCTCAACTGCCCAACGTGGACACCGTCCGCAAAGCGCTCGATGTAACCGGCACGGAACTCATGGCCATGCGTGCTTCGTCTCCAGCACAGGACTACACCGGCCCCGTTCTCTTCGAAGCTCGCGCTGCCGCTCCGCTTCTCGCGGAAGTCCTTACTCCTGCCATCAATGGAGCTCGCCCTCCCGTTTCCTTCACGCCAATTGTGGACCAGCTTCTGACTGGCCTCGGTGGACGCAGCGATTGGGTCGGACGAATGGGTGCCCGAGTGCTGCCGACAACGGCTTCTCTGGTGGATGATCCCACGGCGAAGGATTTTCAGGGCACTCCTCTCATCGGCGGTTACGCGATTGACGACGAGGGCGTCCGCGCGCAAAAAGTGACCATCGTTGATAACGGCATCGTCAAGCAGTTGCTCATGTCGCGCCGCCCCGGCGAAGACTCCGACCAGTCCAACGGCCATGGCCGCTCCGCATTTTTGAACGACGCCAAGCCGACCATGAGCAATCTCTTCTTCAACTCCACCGATACGCTTTCACCGGCTGATCTGAAGAAAAAATTCCTCGATGATTGCCGCTCGGAAAAGCTTCCTTATTGCCTCGTCATCCGCGAGATGGACAATCCAGCCATCAGCTTGCTTCATCAGGACGATTTTTCCGAACTCCTCGCCAGTTTTGCCGGCGGCGCGGGAACCGGCGATCGCCTGCCTTTGATCGTCTACAAGGTCTATCCCGAGGATGGTCGTGAGGAAATGATTCGCGGCAGCCGCATCATTGGCTTGAACACGCGCATGCTGCGGAATCTCGGCGGCATCGGCAACGATCCCTTCGCTTACAACTACATGCAAAGCCAGGTCTCCGGCTTTGCGGGCACGGCGCTCGGGGCTTTCGGCTCCGCGCAGAGCGGCTTGCCCGCTTCCGTCGTCGCTCCTTCGATTCTCTTCGATGACCTGGAAGTTCGCGGCGCGCGCGGCGAACCCAAGCGCCTGCCTCTGCTTCCGCCGCCGCCCATGTCCGCGGACTAGTCGCTGCGCGCCTTTTCCTGGCGCGTTATTGCTTCACGTCGGCCAGTAAATCTTCGTAGTCGTTGATCGAGACTCGGTCGATTTTCCCGTTGAGCGTATAATCCACCGGCTCCACGGCATGCGTTACCGCGATCGTGCCCAACCTGAGCGTTCTCTGCCCGATGTGCGCATAGACCGGTACGACATCCTTCCAATTGTCTGGAACTCCGGAGCGGACAATTTGCCCCTTTATGTCTGTCTTGCCTTCCGCTGTCGGCTCCGCTTTTACCTGAAAATCGTAGCGTGGCTCCGCGGTGCCGTAGACGTACTCGCTGAAAAACCAATCCATTTTGTGGTTTTTGTCGAGGTCCATCCCTTGCGTCATGTGCTTCTCCACGATCGCCTTGAAGTCTTCGGTTGACGCCGGCTTGTTGTCGAACGTCTTGCAGTAATCCTGCATCATCGCCTGAAACTCCGCATCCGGGTCCTTGTCCCGGAAATTCATCATCTGCATGCGCAGCATTTGCAGGACGTAAGCGCCCTTCGAGTAAATCAGGTTCTGATAGGACCCGCCGTCCGTAATCGAAGACCCGATTCGCCTCCCCATCCAGATCGGCCCAAGAGATTCGATCTCGTGTCCGTATCTGTCCTTCATATGCAGCAATTCTTTTTCTTTTCTCCACCGGTTCAAATATTCCTTCATGTTCTGCCGGTATTGGACATAGAGATTCCCGGAAAATTCCGCGAATCCTTCTGAAAGCCACTGATCGTGGTAACTCTTCCATCCCACACGATGTCCCCACCATTGATGGGACGTCTCATGTCCGCGGAAAAAATCCGTTACTGCGGTTTGATCGCGAATTCCAATCGCATTTCGCTGCGTGGAATCCAGAAACGAAGCCGACCACAAGTAAAGTAGCCCTGGCCACCCTTGGCCATACGAATAGCTGATCGGCAGGCTTGTCACCGACAAATGTTTGTACGGGAATGGCCCAAACCACGCCGAAAATACCCGCACGGCATTCGCCACCTCTGACCCCATAGTCTTGGCCATAATCGAAGGCGACATGGAACCCACTGCCGCTTGTTGCTGCCCTGGCCCTTCTTCGAAATATTTCTGTACCTGTTCCATCACGTCGTCCGGCTCGCGGTTTGCGTACACATCAATCGCTACCTCTCCCGCCTTGTCTGTTGTGACCTTGTAATCTCCGTACGCAAATCCCGCCACCGCCAGCGGGATTTCGCTCTTCCAGTTCGTCACTCTTGTATTTCCGTCCACGGTATCGCTGGTCTTTTCTCCCGTGGCCACCAGCACGTCCTTCTTGGGGCTGTGAAACGTCAGATCGAAATTCGTGCGCGTCGCAAAACTGTTGGACTCTTCCGGATACCACCCCGAGCTCTCACAAAAATAATTCCCCGAACCCGCCCTGCGGATCGCCCGCTTTCCCCCATACTTGAAATCCAGCGAGTACGGCGTCCCCACCGCCAACGGCTTCGGCAAAATCACCGCCACGTAGTCTCCATACGATTGCGCTCGATCCTTCGTCTCCCGCGATTGATAGAAGCTCAACGAATTATTCTGCGCATCCTTGATTGACTCGACCCGCAGATTCGAATCAAGCCCGAAGACCACCACCGCTTGCCCGTTCAATCGCGGCTCCAGATCTACATGTGCCGTGGCATTCAGCTCCGCTCCCGAAGTCACCTCCGCATCGATTTTGTAGCCCCGAATGGTGAACGAATTCTTGACCTCCGGGTCTTGCCAGGCCTCCGCGCTCGTGTGATTCCCCGCTGGAAAGCTCATCCACACGTCGAAAATCTTCACCGGACCGATATCCGACCATCGCCCAACACTCACCTCTTCCGGATCCTCTGCGTCGTCATGCACCTCGATCCAGCCCTTATCGGACTTGAGGTCCGCCAAAAAATACGCGTCCTTCGCGCGATCCGCCGCAAGAATCCCCTGCAACATTCTCGGCTGCGAGGATTCCCCGAGATTCTCCCGCTCTTGCCAACGCTTGCTGTACAAATCGTCGCCCGCCCCGCCCGTCGCGCTCCATTTCACCTGCTTCGCCACCTCTTCCTGCAAACCGTCGGTAAAACTGAACGTCGCGTCGGTGAACTGCATGTCCAACTTGCTTTGCTTCGTGAACAATTGCAGTTGCTGCGCCTCCTGCGGAGTCGGCGGCTCCGCCTGCACGCGTCCTCGCCCGTGAAACACCGCCGCGAAAACCACTCCATCCACCGGCTGCCCAAATTGAATCGTGCCGTCCACGAGCGTGATGTGCACCCGGTCCCGCACGATGTCCACATTCTCTGCGTGCGCGGACTTCCCGGCGTCCATCGCCGGAGCCGATAGCGCGCTCCATACTGCCGTCGCCGGGCCTGCCGGCGCCTGCGCGCTGCACGTTGTCGCGAAACAGATCAATCCCGCCGCTCCCATCGCGGCTCCGCAAAATAAACTCCTCACTCGGACTGGAAATTTCATCGAATGCCCCCACAACGCACTGGAAAAATACCGTGTCTTTCCACGTTCGGCAAGTGCTTTCCCTTCAACGTTTCTGTTTGCTTACTCTCTCTTCGTTCGAACCCCTCTCTTTCTCAACATCCTCCCCGCCTCTTACGGTTTCTCTCATTCTTTGAGGTAGTCTAGTCGGACACCCATGCCTCTTTGGCAAAACACGGCTGCCCACGAGAAGCGATCCGCCGCTCTTCTGAGTGTCGGCTCCGCCATCGTCCTTCTCTCTCTCAAAACCTTTCTCGTCGTCCGCACCGGCAGTTTGGGCGTTCTCTCCGAGGCGCTCCACTCCGGCCTCGACCTCATCGCCGCGGTCATCACTTTCCTTTCCGTTCGTGTTGCGGACGAGCCCGCCGACGAGCGCCATCCTTACGGCCACGGTAAATTTGAAAATTTCTCCGCCTTCGTCGAAACCGGCCTTCTTCTTCTCACCGCCCTCTACATCATCTACGAAGCCTTCAGTCGCCTTTTTTTTCGTACCGTCGAGATCCGTCCCAGCCTCACGGCCATTCTCATTCTTCTCGTCGCGCTCCTCGTGGATCTCACTCGTTCACGCGCTCTCGGCCACGTCGCCAGAAAATATTCCAGCGAAGCTCTGGAAGCCGATGCTCTTCATTTTTCCACCGACGTTTGGAGCACCACCGTGGTCATCGTGGGCATTGCTCTGGTATGGCTTGGGGAAAAATGGAACCTTCCGTGGCTTGCCTACGCCGATGCTCTCGCGGGACTCGGCGTCGCGGCCGTCATCATCTGGGTTGGCTCGCAGCTCGGCAAGCGCACTCTTGATGCTCTGCTCGATGTCGCTCCCAAGGGCCTCCAGCAGGAAATTAGTTTTGCCGTTTCCCGCATCCCGGGCGTTCTATATGTGGACCGCGTCCGCGTCCGCCGTTCCGGCAACCGTCACTTTGTGGATGCCACCGTCAGCGCCGCTCGCACTGCGAGCCTCGAGCAGGTCCACGCCCTCACAGACGCCATCGAAAAGCGCGTCGGCGAAATCGTCCCCAGTGACGTCATGGTCCACGTCGAGCCGCGCGCTCCTCAGGGCGAACATCTCTTCGAAGCGATCCGCGCCGTCGCCCAGCGCATGGGCCTCGCCGTTCATGACGTCACCGCTCTTCAACACGATGGCCAGCTTTTCATCGAGCTTCATCTCGAAGTGGATGAAACCCTCAGCTTGCGCGAAGCTCATCGCCAGGCTACCGATCTCGAGGAGGAACTGCGCAAATTCCGCGACGGCGCCACCGAAGTCAATATCCACATTGAGCCGCTCGGCAGTCATATCGCCACGCCGGATTCCGGTGCCGGCGAAATGAAGCAGCTATCCCGGGCCATCGAGCAGTTTCTAAACAGCTTGCCTTCCGAATTCGATGAACTCGTCAACTGCCATGACGTCCGCGTTCGCCAGGTCGAACATCACATTCTCGCCTCCTGCCACTGCACCATGCGCGGCTCGCTCCCCATCACCCAGGTGCATGACGTCACTGCCGCCCTCGAAGATCGCGTCAAGGAAAAATTCCCTCAAATTTTCCGCGTCACCATTCATCCCGAACCAGTCGAAGAGCGTTAGCCGCTCCTCATCCTGCAACGCCGGCTGTCTCGCTTCGTTTCCTCTTGCCGGCAAACACTTGTCCTCCCAGCGCTAGGATTGCCGGGAAGCATTCCAGCACGTATCGCGGCTCCGGCGTTTCCAGCGTCGTCAGAAAAACCGTCCGGATCACCAGGTAACCCACAAGCAAAGCGACCGCCACGCGCAACGCCGCATTCTCTCGCCACAATATCCATCCGCCGCCGATCGCCAGCGCGAGATACAAAATATTCAGCAGAAAAAACCCCACGGTCACGCCTTGGTCCACCCGGTCGTTTTCCCACGCGTCTTTCAATGGAAAAACATCCCCCGAGTACGGCAGCAGCTCGATCCTCGGCGTGAACCAGATCACCAGCGAACGCAAAGCGGGTATCCATACATAAGTCCGCAGCGGATGCCGCGCCGTCCTTTCCTGCGCCACTCTTCCAAACGCCGCGTCCTCCTCGGCCGTGAGCATATCCGTCTCGTTATAGCGCTCAAGAATTGCTCCGACCCTCTCCTTTTCCTCCGGCGTGTCGAATGCCCGCGCCGGTAAATCCCCAAGATTGATGTCGTCCCCGTTCAGCTTCCACGGTGCGGCGTAGCAGTCCTTCATTCGAAAGAGCCACGTTCGCTCCCACGCCATGAATCCGTTCGGCACCAGTTCGCCGGGCAAATTCGAATTTTTCGGCGCAAGGAATTGCACTTCATGCAGAGTGATTGCGTTGCGCACCGCCCACGGCACCAGCGGAAGTACGCATCCTGCCACCGCAATGGCAAATAGCTTCAGCCCGCGTAGATAATCTTTTTTCCTCAGCCAGATCACTGCGAGGAATATCCATCCCACGACGAGCAGTAGCGGCGTTTCCGGCCGGAACAAAGTTCCCGCTCCGATCAGCAATCCTCCCAAAAATGCCAGCGCTGCCTCACTGTGATCCTCTGTCCAGGACGCTTTCCGCAGGCCCATCTTCCGCACCGTCGCCTGCCGAATCAACGCAATCATCGCCACATACGCCGCACCGCTGAACAACACCGCAAACACTTCCGTCAGCGGTACCGCCGTGTAATTCGCCGTAAACGGGCAAAGCGCCGCCAGCCACAGCGTCACCAGAAACACTCTTTCCCACGAGCCCGCATCACGCTTGAACGAAAACAGCAGCGCCGCAAGCCATGCCGTCACCAGACACCCGCACAAATCCACTCCGATCTGCCCGAGCATCACGTAATGTCGCGCCGCTTCTCCCGTTCGTCCCGTGAGCAGATACACCACCGCCAGATACGCCGGGTATCCCGGCATCCGCAAATCCACCGGCGGGATTCCCCCATCCACATTCATTGCGTACACATGGTGATGCAGCCAGTTCGTGGCCATCTGCTCGTACAGCACCGTGTCGCTTGTCGAATTTGTGGGGTACTTTTGGACGAAGAACAGCCGTAGACCGAAGCCCGCTCCTAATGCGAGTACACTCAACCAGAAAATTCGCTTCATACCCGAATCGCATCTTACAATAGAGGTGACGGTTTCGTGCAGTTGGTCTAGGCTCGCCCACGGCCCGGTTCCATGCCGATCTGCGAAATCATTTGAGTTTTTGTAAGAATCGATGAAAGAACGCAAACCCATCTTCTATGACGCGCAGCGCGCTCGCTGGCGTCTCACGCGCCGAGTCCTCGAAATTACGGGCGCGCTCTTGACGCTTCTCCTCGGCTATTTTTTCGTTAGCGTCGTCGCCAGTGTCGAGCTCCCCGGCGGCCTCCTCCCGGATATCAAGCCCGCGTTTCACGCGCTGAAATCCACCAGGAAAAAGGCCACCCCCGTGCGCGAAGGCCGCAAACGCCGCGTCGCCAACATCGGCAAAATTCCCAAGAGCTACGATCCCCTCCGCGCCGCTTTTTATGTGAGCTGGGATGCCAACAGCCTGGCTTCTCTCAAGAAACATTACAAGGACATTGACCTCCTCATCCCGGAGCAGTTGCACGGCGTCACTCCCGATGGCGCGCTCACCATCGTGGATTACCGCCACAATCAGACTCGCGCCGTGAAAGCGACCCCCGCCGAAGCCATCTCCATCCTCAATGGCGACGAGCTTCATCTGTGGGAGCACTCCCTCAATCCCCCCGTCGAGCTTCCCACCATGGGCTTGCTCGATAACTATGACGGCGCTGTCTGGCGCATCCAGGAAATGACCGAACTCCTCGCCAATCCTGTCGCGCGCCGCATGCTCATTCAAAACGTAACCCAGTTCGCCGAACTCGCTCATCAGGCCGGCATCGTTGTGGACTTCGAGGAAATTCCCGAGCCCAGCCAGGCTCATTTTCAAAAGTTTGCCGCGGAGCTTGCCGCTTCGCTCCATTCCGTCGGGCTCAAACTCATGATCGCTCTCCCCGCCCGCGACAGTGATTACGATTACAAATTCTTCGGCCAGGAATGCGACGCCATCATCCTAATGAACTACGATCAGCACTGGCTGACTTCGCCGCCGGGACCCATCGCCGCTCAGGATTGGTTCCTCGAAAATCTCCGCCAGCTCCGCGAAGTTGTCCCCGCGCAGAAAATTGTCGTCGGCATTGCCAATTATGCGTATGACTGGGGCGAAACGGACAAAAAAGGCGTCTGGTCTGGCGCCGCCTACAGCGTTCAGGAAGCTCTCTTGCACGCTTACGAATCGGAAACCGACGTGGACTTTGATTCCGCGTCGCTCAATCCCAATTATTCGTACTCTGACGAGGAGAACCATGTCCACCACGTTTGGCTTCTCGACGCCGTTACCGCTTACAACCAGCTTCGCTCCAGCGAGCGCATGGGCGTTCAAGGCACCGCCATCTGGCGGCTCGGCTCATCCGACACTTCTCTTTGGCCCATCTGGGACGCCACTCGCCCCGACGACGCCATGCGCGACAAAATTAAGGACATCCCTCCCGGCCCCGACTTGACTCTCGAAGGCAGCGGCGACATCTGGCATTTTGCGGACACGCCCAAATCCGGCAAGCGGAGCTTCACCTTCGATTCCAACAGTGGCCTCTTTACCGACGAATCCTACGATGAATATCCCCTCTCCTATGACATTGACCAGATTGGTGGCGGCTCGCCCAAAAAACTAGTCATCTCTTTTGACGACGGCCCTGATCCTCGCTGGACTCCCAAAATTCTCGATATTCTCAAGGCCAAGCATGCTCCGGCCGTTTTCTTTGTCGTCGGCGAAGAAGCCAATCAGTATCCGGATATCCTCAAGCGCGAATACGCCGACGGCAACGAAATCGGCAATCACACTTTCACGCATCCTCAGTTCGACATCATTTCCAAAACCGAATTGAAGTGGCAGCTCAACCTGACCCAGCGCCTCATCGAAAGCACCGTCGGCGTCAAATCCATTCTCTTTCGCCCTCCTTACGGCATCGATCATCAGCCCGAATATGCTGAGGAAGTCTCTCAACTTCCTCTCGCTCAGGATATGGGCTACTTGATCATCGGCCAGCGCGTGGATCCCGATGACTGGAGCACTTCCGACGGCAAAAATCAGATTTCCTCCCAGGAAATTGTAGCCAACGTTCTTCACCAGGTTTCCAAAGGCAATATCATCTTGTTCCATGACGGCGGCGGCTCCCGCGCGCACACCGTCGAAGCCCTTCCCATCGTCATTGATGACCTCCGCGCTCGCGGCTACGAGTTTGTCTCCATCGCCGAGCTGCTCGGCAAGTCGCGCGCCGAAGTGATGGTTCCGCTCTCTGCGCAGGAGCGTTTTGAAGCTCGCGCCGACGGTTTCATCTTCTCCATCTTTCAGTGGCTCCGCTTCGGCATGGCCACCATCTTTATTGTCGGCATCATCCTGGTCAGCGGTCGCGCCATCGTCATCGGCATTCTCGCTTTTATCGAAAAGCTTCGCCCCGATCGCATTGTCGCGTCCTCGCCCCAGCCTGCCGTTACCGTTCTAATCCCGGCTCACAACGAGGAATCCGTCGTCGTCCAGACCATCACTTCCGTCTTAGCTTCGGACGCTCATTCTCTTCGCGTCATCGTCGTCAATGACGGCTCCACGGACCGCACCGGCCCCTTGCTCGACGAATCCTTCGGCCAGGATCCTCGCGTCCGCATCATTCATCAGGTCAACCGCGGCAAAGCCGCTGCTCTCCATCGCGCTCTCAGCGAAGCCTCCACCGAAGTTGTTGTTACCATTGATGCCGATACGGAAATCGAGCCTGACGCAATTTCAAAACTTCTGCGCCACTTTTCCGATCCGACCGTCGGCGCCGTTGCCGGCAACGTCAAAGTCGGCAATCGCTCTCTATGGCTCACGCGCTGGCAAGCCCTCGAGTACATCACCAGCCAGAACATGGAAAAGCGCGCCTTCGATCTCTTGAACTGCATCACCGTCGTTCCCGGCGCTCTCGGCGCCTGGCGCAAAAAGGCCATCGAAGCTGCCGGAGGTTTCACTGCCGATACTGTCGCCGAGGATGCCGACCTCACCATCGGCATTCGCCGTCTTGGCTGGCGCATAAGTTACGATGAAGAAGCCATCGCCTGGACCGAAGCTCCGGACACCGCCGGCGCTCTCATTCGCCAGCGTTTCCGCTGGACTTTTGGCACTCTGCAATCTTTTTGGAAGCATGGCGACACGCTTGTCCGCCCCAAGTACGGCACTCTCGGTTGGATCGCGCTTCCCAACATCTTTGTCTTTCAACTCGTCCTGCCGCTCATCTCTCCCGTCATTGATCTCTTATTCTTCGGCTCTCTCGTGCTTTGGGGCCTCGCTCAATTCCGCGTCACGCGCATCCCCCAGCTCTGGACTGCCGCCGACGTCGAAAAATCCGTGCTCTTTTTCCTCGGCTTTCTTCTCATTGACGTTCTCACTTGCGCCGTCGCTTTTGCTCTCGAAAAAGATGAGGACTGGACTCTTTTGGTTCCCGTTCTCCTCCAGCGTTTTTATTACCGCCAGTTGATGTACGTCGTTCTTTTCCGCTCCGTGAAGGAAGCTGTCAGCGGCCGTCCCGTTGGTTGGCGCGGGGTCGAGCCTGAGGCTCCGCGGACCGTCAAGCCCGTCCTCCATCTCGAACGTTAGCTCTTTCCGCGCGTTCTCCTTCTCATTGCTCTCGCTGCCAAATCCTGCTTTCCGCTTCGCTCGTGTTGTAGACTCTCCTTTTCCATGAGTGCTCCATCGAGCTTTGCCACGTACCCAAGTTTGCGAGACCAGCACGTTCTCATCACCGGCGGCGCCTCCGGCATCGGCGCTTCCATCGTCGAGCATTTTGTGGGACAAGGCTCCCGCGTCCATTTCCTCGATGTGGACCGTTCCGCCGCGGATGCTCTGCTCGCGCGCATATCCACCTCTTCCGAACCGGCGCCTGTCTTTCACTCTTGCGACCTGACCGATCTTTCTTCTCTCCGCTCCGTTTTCGCCGAAGTCCTCGCCCGAAATGGTTCCCCGCTCGTCCTCGTCAATAACGCCGGAAATGACACTCGCCATTCCACCGAAGACGTCACTCCGGAATTCTGGGATCGCTGCATCGCCGTCAATCTCCGCCAGCAATTTTTCGCCATGCAGGCTGTTATTCCCGCGATGAAGCAAGCCGGTCACGGCTCGATCATAAATTTGAGCTCGATCAGTTGGATCATTCCTTCCACCGGGTTGCCCGTTTACATCTCCGCAAAAGCTGCCATCGTCGGCCTCACCCGCACTCTCGCTCACGAACTTGGCCCTCACAATATTCGCGTCAACGCCGTCCTGCCCGGCGCAATTCTCACTGAGCGCCAGGAAAAACTCTGGTTCACCGACGAATACCGCGCCGAAATCCTTCGCAATCAGGCGCTCAAGCGCATGATTCTGCCCGCCGATGTCGCTCGCCTCGTCCTCTTCCTCGCTTCGGACGACAGCTCCGCCATCACCAATCAGGGCTACATCGTTGACGGCGGCTGGGTCTGATCGCGCCTCTTGTGCAACCGCAACCCAACCACCGCCATATCCGCTAGACCGTCCGCTGACCGCTCACCTTCTAGCCTCTTACCCTCACGTCCGCTCCGAACTCTCCCCGCTTCCGCTTCATACCATCCGTCTCGTTGTGCCGTTCCTCATTCTGGCTAACTCCTTTATCTGCAACACTTACAAGACGTTTAGAGCTTACTAGCACGTTCCCGATCCTAAGCAATCGCTAACCTCTTTATCTGCAACACTTACATCACATTTGGGAAAATGGCCGTTCGGGGCAAATCACCTTCGCTAACTCCTTTATCTGCAACACTTATGAACGCCTCGCAAACGTTCATTCTAAAGGCCTTACAGACAGCCTAAGTCTTTTATCTGCAACACTTACACAATTCGACGGGTCCCTCGCAACCTCCCACTCATCCTTATATATCCTCCCCCTGCAATCCTCGCGGCTTACTCCCGACACCCGCGGACCCCCGCCGCGCTCCCCATCTTGGTTCCAGTTCGTCCAAAGTTTTGGGTGGGAACTCGCCCCCAGCCCGCGCGTTTCTTTCGCAATCTTGGATTTTCTTTGCCGCCGCGATTGTTGTACGATGTCGGTCTGCTGCAGGAGGTCCCCATGGCCATCACGTTTATTCTCAATGGAAAATCCCAGACGGTGGACGTCAGCCCGGACATGCCGCTTCTCTGGGTGCTCCGCGATACGCTGAATATGACCGGCACGAAATTCGGCTGCGGCATCATGCAGTGCGGCGCCTGCACCGTTCACATCAACGGCGAAGCTTCGCGCTCCTGCATGTTGCCCATCGCCAACGTCGCCGGGAAAAAAGTCACCACCATTGAGGGCTTGTCCGAAGACGGAAACCATCCCGTGCAGCGCGCGTGGATCGAAGAAGATGTTCCGCAATGCGGTTATTGCCAGTCCGGACAAATCATGTCCGCCGCCGCTCTTCTCGCGAAAAAACCGAAGCCGACCGACACCGATATTGATGACGCCATGAGCGGCAACATCTGCCGCTGCGGCACTTACCAGCGCATTCGCAAAGCTATCCATCGCGCCGCCGAACTGAAGGCGTAATTCTTTTTCTCTCCCAGGGTTCTCAAAAATTTTCCGCAGGAGTCAGGCCATGGCAACTTTTATTTCCGCGGACCCTCAAATTCTGGATCGCCGGGCTTTCCTGAAACGAGGCGCCGCGGGCGGCGCAGTTTTGCTGATCGGATTTCATCTTCCGGCCAGCGCGACTTCCGACCCCGCGCAGGCGCAGGAAAAGCAGCCGGTCAATCCCTTCAACGCCTGGGTGCGCATCACGCCGGATAATCGCGTCACGCTCGTGCTCGCCAAGTCCGAAATGGGCCAGGGCGTCATGACCGCACTTCCCATGATTCTTGCCGAAGAGTTGTGCCTCGATTGGGACAAAGTGCACGTCGAGCATGCCGCCACCGATCCCAAAATTTATGATCTCGGCACCGGAGGAAGCGGCAGCGTCGCAGGCTCCTGGCTTCCGCTCCGCCAGGCGGGCGCCGCCGCGCGCGAAATGCTCATCGCCGCTGCCGCGCAGCGATGGCAAGTTGGCCCGGAAACTTGCAAAGCGGAAAAAGGTTATGTCGTTCACGGGCATCCCGAACGTTCCTATGCTTACGGCGAACTGGTGGCCGATGCCGCCGCGCTGCCGATTCCCGACTTCCACAAAGTTCCGCTGAAAAATTCCCGCGACTTCACCATCATCGGTCATGACACGCATCGCGTGGACACCGCCTCCAAAGCGACCGGCAAAGCCATTTTTGGGATTGACGCGCGTCCCGCGGGCCTGCTCTATGCGGTCGTCGAGCGCTGCCCCGTGTTTTATGGAAAGCTGGCTTCTTTCGATGCCACGAAAGCAAAAGCCGTTCCGGGAGTGCGCGATGTTTTCCCCATCGAAATCGGCGGACGCGGCGCATCCACCAACGGCGGCGTTGTTGTCGTCGCGGAAAATTCATGGGCGGCGATGCAGGGGCGCAAAGCCCTCGAAGTGAAATGGGATGAAGGATCGGCCGCGAGCGAATCCAGCGAAGAGTTGCATCAACAATTTCTCGCCAATGCCGCGAAGCCCGGCGGCGTTCTACGCAACGATGGCGACGCAGACGCCGCGCTCTCCGCGGCCGGCAAAAAGATCGAAGCGGTTTATGAACTTCCGTTCGCCGCGCATGCCTGCATGGAGCCGATGAACTGCACGGTTCACATTCAAGCCGATCGCGCCGAGGCCTGGGTGCCGACGCAGGCGCCGCAATGGGCGCAAGGCGTGATCGCCGAAGCCGCCAAGCTTCCTCCGGAAAAAGTGCAAGTTCATACACTGTTGATGGGCGGCGGATTCGGACGCCGCTATCAGGCGGACTTCGTGATGGAAGCCGCGCAAGTCGGAAAGAAAATTGGCCAGCCCGTGATGGTTCTCTGGACGCGCGAAGACGACATGAAACATGACTTCTACCGCCCGGCGTCTTACCACAAACTGCAGGGCGCGCTGAACGCCGATGGAACATTGGGCGCGTGGAAGCATTTCCAGACGTCCACTTCGATCGCGGCGAAGTGGGGAGACAAGGGCGAGGAGGATAATGGTCTCGGCGAATTCGGCACCGGCGCAACCATTCCATACAAAACCGCCAATCTGCGGATGGAATACACGCTGGCGCACTCGAGCGCGCCGCGCGCGTGGTGGCGTTCTGTCGAGCACTCCAGCAGCGGCTTCGTCGTGGAAAGTTTTGTGGATGAACTCGCCGCGAGCGCCGGAGAGGATCCTTACGAGTTCCGATTGAAGTTGATTGGCGACTCGCGAAAAATTCCGCATTTTGGAGGCGGACCGGACGAGCCGCCGCTGGACACCGCCCGCCTCAAGGGCGTGTTGCAGCTCGCCGCGCAAAAGGCGGGATGGAACCGCCCGCTCTCCGAGGGCGAAGGCCGCGGCATCGCTACATTTTTCTCGTTCAATACGTACACCGCCGCAGTCGCGGAAGTCGCGCTGCATTCCGGCAATTTGAAGATCAAGCGGCTCGTCTGCACGGTGGATTGTGGACGCGTGGTGAATCCAAACGGAGTGAAGGCGCAAGTGGAAAGCGCCGCGATTTACGCGCTGACGGCCACGCTCAAGGACGCCATTACCGTCGAAGGCGGCCGCGTCGTGCAATCGAATTTCAACGATTACCACATGATGCGCATGAAGGAAGCGCCGCCCATCGAAGTGTATCTCGTGGACAGCGATGATGAACCCAGCGGCATCGGCGAGCCCACCGTTCCGGTCATTGCGCCCGCGCTCTGCAACGCAATTTACAGCGCGACGCGCAAGTCGAAAAAGCCGCTACGCTTGCGCCGCTTGCCGATTCGTCCCGGGGAACTAGCGTAAACTCGCCTCCGCGCCGGTCCTCTGCTACCTTTCGTGGTGGATGACCGCGCCAATCTATATTCACTTTGCAGGAACAATCGGAATTCTCTCGCTCGGCGTGTGGCTTCATCTGGCATTCGGGCGTGGAGGGTTCTGGTGCGTCCGAAAATTTGATGTTGATGACGCTGAAACAAAACCACTGGATGAGTGGCCCGCGGTCGTGGCAATCGTCCCCGCGCGAAACGAAGCAGAATCCATCGCGCAAGTTGTCGGCAGCCTAGCGGCCCAGGATTATCCCGGCGAATTTTCCGTCCTGATTGTGGACGATCACAGCGAAGACGCAACGGCCTCCATCGCCATCCGTACGGCCGAAGAGCAAAACGCGACAGCGCGAATCCGCCTACTGCAGGCGTCGTCCTTGCCGGCGGGCTGGACCGGAAAACTTTGGGCGCTTCAAAATGGCGTCACCGCCGTTAGCGCAAACGCGCCATTCTATTATTGGTTTACGGACGCCGATATTACGCACGCTCGAGGGACATTGCGACGGCTTGTCGCGCAAACTGAACGGGAAAAACTTGATCTCGCTTCGCTGATGGTTTTGCTGCAGGCCAAGAATCTTGCCGAGCGCGCTTTGATTCCGGCTTTTCTGTATTTTTTCCTGATGCTTTATCCGCCGAAATGGATTTCGGACGAGGAACTCAACACCGCGGGTGCGGCGGGCGGCTGCATTCTGTTGCGTTCCAGCGCGCTGAATCGCATCGGCGGGCTTGCCGCAATTCGCGGGGAAGTGATTGATGATTGCGCGCTTGCCGCCGCCATCAAGCGCAGCGGCGGCCGCATCTGGATGGGTTTGACTCGGCAAAGCCGCAGCCTTCGCCAGTACAATTCCTTCGGCGAGCTTCGCGATCTGATCGCGCGTACCGCGTTCACGCAACTCCGTTATTCCGCGCTGCTGCTGCTCGGCACGTTGCTCAGTCTTGCGCTCACTTATTTGGCGCCAGTGGCTCTGCTTTTTGTGCGCGATTCGCCGTCGAGAATTCTTGGCGCCTTGGCGTGGGTGCTGATGTCGCTGACGTTTTTGCCGACAGTTCGCTTTTACCGGCTCTCCTTGTTCTGGGCGCCGCTGCTGCCACTGATCGCTGTTTTCTATTCCTACGCCACAGTCCTTTCGGCGATTCGCTATTGGCGCGGCGCGGGCGGAGGCTGGAAGGGCCGCTCGCAAGCGCCGCACACATCCTGACAAACTTCACGATGCGCGGCCGTTCGATTCATCGCATTCCCCGCGGCTTTCAATCCAGATATCGCCGTTGGCGATCTCAGCACGAAAAAGCGAAGCCGCTACCGACGGACGTTTCTGTCTGCTAGCCTTCGCCTAGGCCCTCAATGCCCCAATCGAGAGGAGATCCCCATGAAAGTTTTGTTAACCGCCGCTGCCCTGCTGCTGCTGCCGGCTTGCGGCTTCGCGCAAGCGGAAACGCCAGCTCCGGCGGCGACACCGGCTCAGGCAGCAGGCCCAAAATCCTGCGATGAATTGAAATCGGAAATCGCCGCAAAGCTCGATGCCAAGGGCGTGAAGTCCTATACGCTGGACATCGTGGCCAAGGACCAGGACGCAGCTGATGGAAAAGTTGTCGGCACCTGCGGCGGCGGAACGAATAAGATCATTTATCGCCGCGGAGCGGCACCGGCGGAAAAGCCCGCGAAGGACGAAAAGAAGCCGGAAAACTAAATTTCAGCCAGCCAGCTCGAAAAAAACTTTCGTCTAGCTACTTTTCGGCGACGGTCAGCGTCGTCTCGATGTGGTCCACGGAATTTCCGCCGACCATAATCTTGAAGTCGCCCGGCTCGACGACGCGGTGCATCTCGCGATTCAGGAACGAGAGCGCATCGAAGCCCAGCGAAAATTGCACGGATTGGGTTTGGCCCGGGTCCAGCGTAATCCTCCGGAATCCGCGCAGTTCTTCGACGGGCCGGGTCACCGAACTCGTCTCATCGCGAATATAGAGTTGCACGACTTCGTCGCCGCGGACCGTGCCGGTGTTCGTCACGTCCACGCTGACCTGAGTAGTTCCTTCCGGCCCGATGGGGTTCGGCGAAACCTGCAGGTTGGCGAATTTGAAGGTTGTGTAACTCAGCCCCCAGCCGAAGGGAAAGAGCGGTTTGGTGCTATCGTCCAAATATTCCCGCTTCGCGGAAGGCTTTTGATAGTAGTAATCAGGAAGCTGGCCAACGGAGCGCGGAACGCTGATGGGAAGTTTTCCGCCGGGATTGTAATCGCCAAAAATCACCTGCGCCGCCGCCGTGCCGCCTTCCTGCCCGAGATACCAGCCATCGAGAATCGCGGGAACGTTATCCGCGATGTAGACGATCGAATTGGGCCGGCCATGAATCAGGAAAACGACGACCGGTTTATGCGTGGCGAGCATGGCTTTGACAAGATCGTCCTGATTGCCGAGTAGATCGAGAGAGTCGCGGTCGCCTTTATGATTCGGCGCCCAGGCCTCGCGCGACGTTTGTTCGTTTCCGCCGAGCACCAGAATAATCACGTCCGCTTTCTTCGCGACTTTGACCGCTTCCTCGATGCGTTTTGCGTTCAGAGCGGGATCGCCGAGCACCACTTTATCCGCGTCCCAATCCGGCTTCGATTCCGTGATTTTTACTCCTTCGGAATAGAGCACTTCCGCGTTGGAGCCAACGCGGTCCTTGATTCCCTGCAAAATGCTGACGCCGCGGCCGGGATTATTGCTGTAGCCGCCGAGGTGAAGGTCGGCCGCGTTCGGCCCAATCACGGCAATGTGTTTGTACTTGGAGAGGTCCAGCGGCAACAAATGATCGTCGTTCTTCAGGAGAGTAATGGTTTCGCGCGCGGTTTGAAGAGCGAGCTTCTGATGGTCCGCGTCATTAGTGATCTGTTCCGCATAGGCCGGGTCCACATACGGATCATCAAAGAGGCCGGCGAGAAATTTCGCGCGAAGCACGCGCGCGACGGAGCGATCTACTTCGGACTCCGCAATTGTGCCGTCCTTCACCTGTTGGACAAGGGTTTGGAAAGCGTCCGGAAAAGGCAGTTCGATATCCACTCCGGCGTCGAGTGCCATTTTCGCAGCGATTTCTTTTGTCGCGGCCACGTGGTGAACGCGAATGAGCTCCGCGATTCCGAAATAATCGGAGACCACCACGCCCTGGAATCCCCATCGCTGACGAAGCACTTCGGTGAGCAGATGCCGGTTGCTGTGCGAGGGAATGCCGTCAATCTCATTGTAGGAGGGCATGACAGTGTCAATATGAGCTTCCTGCACGGCGGCTTTGAAGGGCTTGAAAAAATACTCACGAATCACGCGTTCGGAATAATTTCCGGGCGCAACGTTCGTCCCGCCTTCCGGCTGGCTATGGACGGCGAAATGCTTGGCAGTAGCCATGACGTGGGACTTGTCAAGAAACGGGCCATTTCCCTGGAGACCTTCAATTTCCGCCACGCCGATGCGCGACGCGAGATAAGGATCTTCGCCGAAAGTTTCTTCCGTGCGGCCCCAGCGCGGGTCGCGCGCGATATCGAGAACGGGCGACAGGCATTCTTGCGCTCCTTGCGACCGCACTTCCGCGGCGACGGCCGTGAAAACGTCATGGATCAAAGGCGGATCCCAGGTCGAGGCCATGCCGATGGCCGAAGGGAACGATGTGCTTTTTGGCGCGACGTGCCCATGCAGGCATTCTTCATGGAAGAGCACCGGAATTCCGAGGCGAGTGTTTTCTCGCACCCACTTCTGCATGGTGTTTGTAAATTCGGCCATTTCGCGCGGACCAGCCGCGACTTCGCCCGGCCGCGACATTTCTCCGATGCCATCTTTCAGCAGCACGGCGGCATGCTCGGGGAGAAAGTGCCCCTGGTCGTCCACGAAACGCGATTCGGGCGTTTTCATGAATTGCTTGTTCTCCCAGACGCCTTCGAGTTGCGCGACTTTTTCCTCGAGCGTCATCCGGGAAAGCAGATCGGCCACGCGCTGCTCGACGGGCAACTTCGGGTTGCGGTAAGGCAAGGCCTCCTGCTGCTGACCGAATAGGAGCATGGGCAAGGTAAGAGCGAGGGCTGCCGAAGCGAGGAGCGCTAGCCGGGCGGGAGAAAAAAGTCTCATGGAAACCTCCGAGCAAAAAGGCGGATGCTTGCAATCTGAAAAACGGGTGGTACTATAGCACGGCCGTTAACGTACACGGCCAAATTTTCCCGCCGTTCGGCACTCCCTTCCGGACCTGACGCCGGCCTTATAAGGATTTGAACCGATGAGCAAAAACGCGTACGAGCCCCAGAAGGAGCACAAGTTTTCGTTTGGGCTTTGGACGGTCGGCAATCGCGGGAGGGATCCCTTCGGCGATTTCGTCCGCGAGACCATTTCCCCTGATGACATCGTGGCGCTTCTGGCGGAAGTGGGCGCATGGGGCGTGAATTTCCACGACAACGATCTCGTGCCAATTGATGCCACGCCGCAGGAACGCAACCGGATCGTGGCCAGTTTCAAAAAGGCGTGCGAGCGTCATCGCATTGTGGTGCCGATGGCGACGGTGAACGCGTTTTTCGATCCCGTATTTCGCGATGGCGCGTACACCGCGAACGATCCGGCGGTGCGCGCGTTTGCGCTGCAGAAAGTGCTTCGCGCGATGGATTTGGGCGCGGAACTCGGCGCGAAAACGTTCGTGGTGTGGAGCGGGCGCGACGGGGTGGAAACGGACGCGTGCCGCGATCCGTTGGAAGCGCTGAAGCGCTACCGCGAAGCGCTGAATTACATGGCGCGGTATTCCGCCGACCGCGGCTACGGGTACAAGTTCGCCCTCGAGGCCAAACCGAACGAGCCGCGCGCCAACATTTATTTCCCGACCACGGGACATTATCTGGCGTTCATCAACACGCTGGATGACGCGGAGAAATTCGGCGTGAATCCGGAAGTCGCGCACGAGCATATGTCCGGGCTGAACTGCACGCACGCGCTGGCGCTCGCGTGGGACGCGGGCAAGCTGTTTCACGTGGACCTAAACGACCAGATGACCGGCTGCTACGACCAGGACTTCCGCTTCGGCTCGTACAATCTGAAAGCGGCGT
This sequence comes from Candidatus Acidiferrum sp., assembly GCA_035279745.1. Lineage (GTDB taxonomy): Bacteria > Acidobacteriota > Terriglobia > Acidiferrales > UBA7541 > Acidiferrum. The sequence continues at coordinate 261,476 of DATEHE010000028.1, forward strand.
TTTTCATCGTGAAATTTCTCGAGGACGTTGCGTATCCGGGGCCGCGCCATTTCGACGCGCACGCGTATCGCACGGAAGACTACGAGGGCGTGAAGGATTTCGCGCGCGGCTGCATGCGGACGTATCTCATTCTGAAAGAAAAAGCGCGGCTTTGGAGCCAAAACAAACAAATCCAGCAGATACTGCGCGAGATCCAGACACCCTCCGCGGCGGCGCCGGAACTGAAAGAGTATTCGAAGGGGCACGCAGCAAAATTGCTGCAGCACGAATTCGATCGGAGCGTGCTCGCGAAAAAACGGCTGCCGTACGAGCGGCTCGATCAACTCACGGTAGACTTGCTGTTCGGAGTCCAATAAGCCGGCGAGCTTTCGGAGTTTCATGCGTATTTTCAGGGCCACCGCCGTTTGCGGATTGCTGCTCGTTTTGGGAATGAGCGCATCCCGGAGCCGCGCCGAAACGGGAGCAGCGGGCTGGCTGAGGTATGCGCCGCTCGAGAAGGCGGCAGCGCGGCAGTATTCGACACTTCCCGCAAGCGTGATGACATTCGGCGACTCGCTCGTGCTGCGCTCCGCGAAAGACGAACTGATTCGCGGCGTTCGCGGCATGCTGGGAAGAACGTTGCGCGACGACGCGACGATGCCGCAGGAGAGCGCGATTCTTCTCGGCACGCTTTCTCAATTACAGAAAAAGGTGAGTGGCCTTGCGGGCGTGAAGCCGCGAGACGACGGATTTCTGCTCGCCAGCGAGAAAGTGGACGGCTTCGATTGCCTCGTAATCGCGGCGCCGAACGAGCGCGGCGTGCTGTACGGCGTGTTCGCGCTGCTTCGCAAAATTGCGCTCGAGCAATCGGTTTCTGGCTTGCACGAAATACAACAGCCTGCGGCGCCCGTTCGCTGGGCCGATGAGTGGGACAACCTCGATGGCAGCATCGAGCGCGGCTACGCAGGGCGCTCGATCTTCTTCGAGAATGGAAGCGTGCGCGCCGATTTGACGCGCGCGGGAGAATACGCGCGGCTGCTCGCCTCGGTCGGCATCAACGGCTGCGCCATCAACAACGTCAACGCGAATCCGAAAATATTGCAGGACGACTTTTTGCCCCAGCTGGCGCGCGTCGCGGATGCATTCCGGCCGTGGGGCGTGCGGCTTTCCGTGTCGGTGGATTTCAGCAGCCCAAAAACGATCGGCGGCCTGGATACGTTTGACCCGGAGGATCCTCGCGTCGGCGAATGGTGGAGCAAGAAAGTGGGTGAGATCTACAGGCTGATTCCGGATTTCGCGGGATTCGTGGTGAAGGCGGATTCCGAAGGTCGGCTTGGTCCGGCCACTTATGGGCGCTCGCCCGCCGAAGCCGCGAACGTGATTGCGCGCGCTCTGAAGCCGCATGGCGGCATCGTGTTCTACCGCGCCTTTGTCTATAACCATCACCTGGACTGGCGAAATTTGAAGAACGACCGGGCCCGCGCGGCCTACGACATCTTTCATCCGCTCGACGGCAAGTTCGACGACAACGTAATCATCCAGATCAAATACGGCCCCATCGACTTTCAGGTGCGCGAGCCGGCTTCGCCGCTCTTCAGCGGCCTGAAAAAAACGAACGAAGCAATCGAGCTTCAGGTCACGCAGGAATACACGGGCCAGCAGCGGCATCTCTGTTTTCTTCCGCCGATGTGGAAAGAGACCCTCGATTTTGACATGCACGCGAACCGGGAACCCACACCGGTCAAGGACATTGTCGCTGGGAAAACGTTTCACCGGCCTCTCGGCGGATTCGTCGCCGTCGTGAACGTCGGACTGGATACCAACTGGATGGCGCATCCCCTGGCGATGGCCAATTTGTATGGATACGGAAGGCTAGCGTGGAATGCGGATCTTTCCGCTGAGCAAATCGCAGAGGAATGGACGCGGCTCACGTTTGGAAACGATTCTAAAGTTGTGCAAACCGTTTCAAGAATGCTGCTTTCGTCCTGGCCGGTCTACGAAAGTTATACTGGTCCCCTGGGCGCCGGGACGTTGACGGACATTCTCGGCAGCCATTACGGCCCTGGAGTGGAATCCTCCGAGCGCAATGGCTGGGGCCAGTGGCACCGGGCCGATCACGAGGGAATCGGCATGGATCGAACGGCAGCCACCGGCACCGGCTACGTAGATCAGTATTTTCCGCCGGTGGCGAAAATGTACGAATCCTTGAGTCTTACGCCGGACAATCTGCTTCTCTTCTTCCATCACGTTCCCTACACCTATGTGCTGCATTCCGGAAAGACAGTGATTCAATACATCTACGATTCGCATTACGCGGGCGCCGAAGGCGCGGCGCACTTCGTTGAGGATTGGGAATCACTGAAGGGACGCGTGGATGACGAACGCTACGAGAGAGTGCTGAAGCGGCTCGAGTATCAGGCGGGCCATGCCATCGTTTGGCGCGACGCCGTTTGCAACTGGTTTCTGCGGACCTCCGGAATACCCGACAAGCTTGGCCGCGTGGGCCACTACCCGGAACGCATCGAAGCCGAAAACATGCAGCTCGAGGGCTACGCACCCTTCGCGATCGAGCCTGCGGAAGATGCTTCTGGCGGCAAGGGAATTTCCTGCGCGCTCACCGCGACCAGGTGCACGGCAACGTTTCGTTTTAACGGCGCGCCGGGCTGGTACGAGCTGGATATCGAATATTTCGATCAGAACAACGGCATATCGAAGTTCCGCGTTTTGGTGGGCGACCAAGTAGAGGACGAGTGGGTCGCGGACGACACGCTGCCCGCGAAAAGACCGGACGCGGATTCCTCGACTCGCCGCCGCATTCGCGGATTAGCGCTGCGCCCGGGAGACAACGTTCATATCGAAGGAATTCCGGATGGCGACGAGCGCGCCTCTCTCGATTACGTAGAGATCCATCCAATCAAACAGTAGTCCCGCTAGAAGTGGAGTAGCCCTAAGCGCGCAGAGCCACTTTGCCTCTCGCTACCGACTCTGACTGCCTCGATTCGGCCTGCCGGAACTCGCGGAACAGGTGCAGGTTGGTGGACATCACGACTCCCGGACTCAGATGGACCGCCGGAGGAAACGGCGATTTGTTTGTGAGATGGTCCGCCAGCAAACGGAGGGCGACTTGCCCTTGCCGGTACGGATGCTGGTAGATCGAGGCGGTGATAACGCCTTTCTGAAAATACGGCGCCATTTCCGGGAAGAGGTCCGTCGTAATCAATTTGACTTTGCCGGCGCTGCCCTGCGCCGCCAGAGCGCGGCAAACCGGCAGGCAATTTACGGTGTTGACGTATAGCCCGTTCACATCAGGGTACTTTTTCAGAAGCTCGGAAGTCTTTTCGTAGCTTTCGGTTTCGTCTTCGTGGCCTTCCACGACGCTGACGATCGTCCCGCCCGGGCATTGCCGCAGAAAACCCTCAGTGAACCCGTCGGTCTTCTTGCGATGATCCTCGGTCGAGAGCATGCCGGCGACGACTCCGACCTTCGAGCCCCGGGGCAGGAATTTGCCCATTAACTCTCCGGCCAGGGACCCATTCAGATGAGGGTCGACACAGACGATACTCGAGCGATGGCTCCCGGGAGCGTCGGTAGAGACACACACAACGCGAATGCCTTCTTGTTCGGCCCGGTCAATTAGGGGAGTCAATTCCTTCGGGCTTCCCGCTGTCAGGATGATTCCGTCCACGCCACTCGAGGCCAGATCCGCGAAGGCTTCGATGTCGCCTTCGCCCAAAGTCTGCACGGGACGATTCAGGAACTCGATCCCGAGCTGCTCCAGGTGGCGTTCCTCGTCGAACGTGCCTCCCCAAAGCTGATCGTAGAAAAAGTGAATTTCCTTGGGGATGCAAACGCCGATCCGCAAACGCGCCTTGGCCACGGAAAGAGCGCGGGCAGCGAGATTGGGAGAGTAGCCGATCTGATCAGCGATTTGCAGGATGCGCTTGCGAGTAGCTTCCTTGATGCCGCCGCGTCCATGAAGCGCGCGATCCACCGTGCCGATGGAAACCTTGGCAAGGTCGGCGATCAGATGGATTCCATGCTTCACCTTGCTCATCGGCCCACTCCTCGACCCCGCGTGCCCCGTGCTGCGCGCAATTCGGCTTCGCTCCAGCGCTGCCACGCAAGATCAAAACATCGGAAACCGGCCGGCGAACCGGTCAGTTGCACCTATTCCGATCGCAGACGCTGAATCTCCACCCCTGGCAATTCAGAGTACAGGACACACGGCACGTGTACGTTAACATGATTTAAGTTCGGAAGTGAGCGGAACAATCGCGCGAGCTATTCCCGGCTTTGAGGAGAAGTTTGCACCGCCCGGAGCAAGACAGGGTACAATCGCGCTCGGCGTTTCGCTGAAGTGTGCACTGGCCCGTTTCCGGCGGACCGCTGAAGCGCGAAGCGAGCCAAATCGCCCTCATTTTCCATTCAGGTGCGACCAGGAGGACCAAGAATGCGATCGGTTTCCCGCCGCGAGTTTCTGCAAGATGCCTCGAAAGCCAGTGTCGCGCTCGGTGCCAATCTGGCGCTCGGACCTCACTTGCTGGGAAAGACCAGCCCGCCGGATTCCCAGCCGGTCCGCGTCTTTGCCGACAGCCGCCGGACCATTGCGCCCCTAAGCCACGAGCTCTTCGGGTCGTTTCTCGAGCACCTTGGCCGCGCCATCTATGGCGGAATTTACGATCCGAAGTCCAAGCTCGCGGATTCAAACGGCTTCCGGAAAGACGTCATCGAAGAGATTCGCAAACTGGGTGTGCCGATTGTCCGCTATCCCGGTGGAAATTTTGTGTCGGGCTACAACTGGCTCGACGGCGTCGGACCCAAGGCAGATCGGCCTGTCGTGCTGGATAAAGCCTGGAACACCCTGGATTCGAACCAGGTTGGCACGGACGAATTTCTCGCCTGGTGCCGCCTGGTGGGCACGGAGCCGTTGCTGGGGCTAAACCTGGGCACGGGCACGCCGGAACAAGCCGCAGCGCTCGTCGAATACTGCAACGTGGAGAAGGGCACGCACTGGAGCGACTTCCGGCGCAAAAACGGAATTGCCGAACCATACAAAGTGCAGCACTGGTGCCTTGGCAACGAGATGGACGGTCCCTGGCAGATCGGCCACATGACCGCTACCGAGTATGGCTTGAAGGCAGAGGATGCCGCTCGCCAGATGCGCTATGTGGATCCATCCCTGAAACTTGTCGCTTGCGGCTCGAGCGGCCCGGGCATGCCCACCTATCTCGAATGGGACCGCGAAGTACTCGAACAATGCTACGACTATGTGGACGGAATCTCGTTGCATCGCTATTTCGGCAACAATGGTGAAACCGGCGGTGACACCACGAGATACCTGGCACTGAATCTCAGCATGGAAAAACAAATTGAGGAAGTGGCCGCGGTGTGCGAAGTCGTGCGCGGCCACAAGCGCTCGCAGAAGAAGCTTTGGTTGAGTTTCGATGAATGGAACGTGTGGTACCGCGAAAATAGCGGGGATGCCGTGAACGGGAAGCGTACGTTCGCCCCGCATCTCCTGGAGGAAGTCTATAACCTCGAGGACGCGCTGCTCGTGGGCGGCCTGCTGAACGCGCTGATCCGCAAGTCCAATTACATAAAACTGGCCTGCCTCGCTCAGCTAGTGAACGTGATCGCTCCGATCATGACGAACGAAACCAGCCTTCTCCAGCAGACTATTTATTACCCGTACCGCTGGGCGATCGAATTTGCCCGCGGATCCGCGCTCGAACTTCTCGTGGAGTCTCCTACCTACGATGTAAAGAGAATCGGTCAAGTCGGTTATGTGGACGTTGCGGGTACATACGACGCGGAGTCCGGCTCCTTCGCGCTATTTCTCCTGAACAGGGATCTTGAGAAACCGCGAGAGGTTCAAATCGTATGGGAAGGCGTTTCGCCGCACCCTGGCGAGGTTCTCGTGCTAACCGGCAGTGATCTCAAGGCCAGCAACACCTTCGATTCTCCGAACCGGGTCGTTCCGAGACAGGGCACGGGGGTCACCAGCGCGGGAGGACAGCCAACGGTTGAACTTCCGCCGCGCTCCTATACCGTCGTTCGGTGGAAGGCCTGAGTCGGCAACGCTTCAGCATACTTTGGATGCATAGCGTGGCGCGGTTCCTTGCGTCCTGCTATCATTCGCGCAGGAAAGAGTCCTATGTTTCCAAGGCCCATGCGGCTTCTCGCAGTTCTTTTTTTCCTTACCCCCGGCGTCGGCCTGGCCCAAGTGCCCGCAACGGTTGTTCTATCCGGTTACATCCGAGAAGCGGGAACGGGGCGTGTGGTTGGCGAAGCGCGCGTCGAACTGCAGAACGCCATGGGCACTCCGATCGGCTTCGCGTACTCCGACCGGAACGGTGTCTACCAATTCAACGATATTGGCGGCGATTGCTACCTGTCCGTCACCCGTGAAGGCTATGAATCGGTGAAGGAGTTCGTTCGCCCCGAAGGTTCCAACCACGTTTACAAAGACGTCATGCTCCGGCTCTTGAATCCCGCCGCGGCTCCGAAAGCCGTCGCTCCGGTCTCCGAGCGCGAGCTGAAAATTCCTTCCAAGGCAAAGCAGCACTTTGCAAAAGGGATTGAACTCATCGTGCAGAAAACGGATTACCGCGGCGCCGTGAATGAATTCGCTCGAGCGATTTCGAAATATCCAGCCTATTACGAAGCTTACGCCGCGATGGGCCTCGCGCAAAACAAAATGGGAGACAAGGTTGCGGCCGAAGCTTCGCTGCGAAAATCCATTTCGGTGAGCGGAGAGAAATATCCGCAAGCGATGGTTGATCTCGCATCCATGCTGAACGCGGAAAAGCATTTTCCGGATGCGGAGCCGCTGCTTCGCAAGGCCATCGCGCTGGACAAGTCTTCGTGGCGCGCTCAATTCGAACTGGCGGATACACTTGCCGGTGAGAATCGTTTTAAGGAGGCGGCCGCCAGCGCCTCGGCCGCCCGCGATTTGAAACCGGACAACGCGCAGATTTATCTTCTGCTTTACAACCTGCACGTCCAATCCGATGACTTCGCTTCGGCTTTGGCGGATACGCAGGGCTATCTTAAGCTCTCTCCGACCGGGGCCATGGCGGACCGGGTCCGGCAATTGCAGGAACAGATTCAAAAGAACGTCCCGGCCGCCGAACAACATTCCGTTTCTGCAGCCGCTCCATCTTCCGCACCGAAAGTAGATTCCACCACAAGCGGTAACGGCTCGGCTTCCGCGGATGCGCTCGTGCACGGTTCGGATAAAAATTCCAATTTCACGCCCAACGGCGCTAGCGATTCACCCACCGCTGCTCCACCAGCCAGCACAGTCCCGGCCGCCGCAGCCACAACCTCCACTCCACCAATTACGGCAGCGGCAGCTGCTACGTCGGCCGCGAGCGCAGCACCGGCCCCACCCGCGGCTGCGCAGAAAGTTCCTCCGTCTGCTACCGCCGCGAATTCAGAGGATGAATCGTCTTCGGACGAAACGACCGAGACCGATTCGGCAGCGCCCGGCGAGAACTCCGGGCTTCCTCCCAGCGTGGATGAAGTTGTCCCGCAAGTTGCGGTAAATGTTCCCTGCTCGCTCCCCACCATTCTCCATGGCACTGGCCGCCGCGCCGTGCAATTCCTCAACAGCCTCGAGCGTTTCGACGCCTCGGAACGAGTCGAGCACTACAAGCTCAATTCCGCTGGCGTGCCTGGTGCGGCGGATGTCCGCTCCTTCGATTACGATGTCACCGTGATTCGTGACCACAAAGGAGATTTCCAACTGCAGGAATATCGCAACGGCAAAATGCTCTCGCCGCAACAATTTCCAGCCGGAATCGCAACGGCCAATCTCTCCGTCCACGCACTGATTTTTCATCCGAAAATCGCGCCGCATTTTGAATTTGCCTGCGAAGGGCTTGGCGAATGGAAGGGCCGCTCCACGTGGCTGATCCATTTTCAAGAAAAGCCGGACGGCGTGGATTCCTTCCGGTCGTACGTCATTAATGGCGCTCGCTACCCGGTGCGCCTGGTGGGCCGCGCCTGGATCGATGCGAAAAGCTACCAGGTAATTCACCTCGAATCGGACCTGCTCAAGCCCGTTCCCAAAATTCGCCTGACTCGCGAACATATTTCCATTGATTACGCCGCGGTCCGCTTCCGTTCGAACCGCCAGCAGCTCTGGCTCCCGCAATCGGCCGAGTTGTACGTTGAGTTGCGGGGCCACCGCTTCTATCGCAAGCACACGTTCAGCAAATTCAAAATCTTTTCCACGGACACCACCCAACAAGTGGAAGCGCCCAAGAGTTCGTACTGTTTCACCAACACTTCCGGTGCGCTCATCACGGGTGTTCTCAGCGCCACGCCCGTATCCGGAAAATCTTTCAAGCCCGCTTCGCTCACACTTTCCATCCCCGCAAACAGCACGGTTTGCAAGTCCGTCGGCGCGGGCAAGGACGTGAATATCCCCATCAAATATCTCGCGGCCTCCATCTTTGCGTACGACGGGCCGGACGGTTCAATTGAAGCGCAATCGTTCCTGCCCGATGGACGTGTTCCTCAACTCGTTTCGAACCGCCCTTCGCGCCAGAATTAGCATACGTTGATCATCGCGAGCATGCCGCTCCATCCTGTTTCCTTCCCCCGCATTACTTCGCCGCATCTCTCGTGATGACGCCTTTTCCCTCTTCCACGGTCAGGATGCGGTCCACGCCGGGATTCGCAAGTTTTTCCACCGTGCCGCTCGGCCAGTGAATCTCGAGCGAATCCACCGACGCAGTTTTTCCCAGCCCGAAATGGATGCGCGGATCGGAGCTCGACGCGTACGATCCGCCGCTGTAGACGTCTCCTCTTTGCCGCACGCCCCCAGCCACCAAAAAAACTTTCGCGCCGATGGCATCCCTCGGGCTTTTCGGTCCGCCAATCAATTTCAGCTCCAGCCAATGGTTTCCAGTCTTCAGCACATTCCGCAGCAAGGTCGGATGTGCATCAATATTGTTGATAACCACATCAATCTGGCCATCGTTGAAAATGTCTCCGAACGCCGCGCCGCGCGCCGGAATTACGTCCGCCAGCCCGCTTCCCGTCGCTGGCGGAACCTCCTCGAATTTCTTTCCTCCCAGGTTACGAAAGAGTTGTGGCCTTTCCGCCCACGTCGTGCCCCAATCTTGTTTATCCACCTGCGGGTAGACGTGGCCGCTGGCAATAAACAAATCCAGCCAGCCGTCGTTGTCATAGTCGAGAAATCCCGTGCCCCACGATAGAAAGGGCGTCGTCGGCCCCGCCAGGCCGGCCACGTAAGTCACATCCGAAAAACTTCCTTTTCCGTCGTTCCGGTAAAGCGTCTTGTAATCGTCCGAAAATGTTGTGGTAAACAGGCTGACGCGCCCGGTGTGCTGGTAATCTCCGATCGCGATGCCCATGGAAGCCTGCTCCCGCCCGTCATCGCTCAGCGCAAATCCCGAAGCGTAGCTTTCGTCCTCGAATGTGCCGTCGTGCTTGTTCCGGTAAAGATAGTTTGGCGTCGAATCGTTCGCCACAACCAAATCCACCCATCCATCGTCATCCACGTCCACGAACGCGGAGGCCAGGCCATAATATTTGTTCGCATCGGAAACGCCTGCCTTTGCGCTCACGTCCGTAAACGTTCCGTCGCCGTTGTTGTGGAAGAGATGATCCGCCTCGCCCGGCAATCCGCGCGGGCCGCACATCACGTCAATTCCGCGGAATTGGCAGAAATTCGCTGGAATGCGCCCCTGCCCCGCGATGGGCGGATGGTCAATGTCGTAGTGCACGTAGCCAGGAACAAAAAGATCCAGTCGCCCATCGTGATCGTAGTCGCCCCAGGTTGGCCCCGCGGACCAGCCGCCGAGCGTGACCCCCGCCTTTTCGGCGACGTCGGTGAATGTTCCGTCGTGATTGTTGTGGTAGAGCCGGTTCTTCCCGTAATTCGAAACATAAATGTCCGGCCATCCATCGTTATCGTAGTCGCCCACGGCCACTCCGACTCCCCAGCGCTCGTTCGCGACTCCCGCTTTGTCCGTTACATCGGTGAACGTGCCGTCGTGATTGTTATGAAAGAGCATTGCGCGCGGCGGCTGCGCTTTTCCTCGAAGCGCGTCCACCGTCGAGCCGTTCAGCAAATAAATGTCCAGCCAGCCGTCGTTGTCGTAATCCAGCAGCGCCACTCCGGAGCCGATTGTTTCCAGAATTGTTTTTTTCTCCGGCGTTCCGCAGCGATTCAGAAATTTGTCCAGGTCCGCTTGCTTGGTGATGTCCGTGAAAACCACGGTCGCGCCGTCCACAAACCCCCCGGCGGTAATCGGCCGCGAGAGGGCGTCTTTCACCGCTGGATGAGCCGCGCCGGTGGCCACTCCCATTCCGGATTGGGTCTGCGAACCGCTCTGCCCAGTCGGTCCTGGACTACTCTGTCCGCCGCTGGTTTTGAGCGCCAGAAGGCCCGCCGCGAGCCCGAGAACCGCCGCTCCAGTCGCAATCCGCAAATTTTTTCGGCCGAGCTTCGCCAAAATCCGGCTGCAAGACCTCATTCGAATCTCCGTTAGTAAACCCATTTAGCTCCGCGATATTCCGCCGCCGCCGTAAATCGGTCACGCACCTGGATGGCGCTCGCGTTGGTTTGGCTGCCTCTAACAGTAGCAAAACCCACGGCTTGCTTCATCGCTTGCGGAGAAGCGCTTCGATTGTTACGGACACAAGCATCGGGGCCGCCACTTCGATAAATTAAAAAAAATGCTTGACAAGGTTTCTCTACAGTGAAAAGCTCCGTTTACGTTAACGGCGATTCCAATCGCCGTGGGGTGTGGAGGCAAAACTATGCGTGTTTCGGTTTCGTCTTTTAAGAATATCGTTTTTGCTGTCAATCCTTTTCGACTTCGATTTTTATTGGTTCTTTGCGTTGCGTTTCTCGGTGTGTCGTTTGCCGCCTTCGCGCAGCAGACGGCCATCGTTGGCACGGTGACCGATCCTTCGGGCGCGGTTGTGCCCAACGTGACGGTCACGATCACGAACACCGACACCGGGGTGAGCAAGACCTATGCTACGAACGATGCAGGTCAGTATGTAGCTCCAGACCTTGTCATCGGCCACTACGTCGTGAAGGCCGAAGCCAAGGGCTTCAAGGCTTCCGAGCAGAAAAATATCGTGCTGAACGTCGGCGACCGCATCCGCGCGGATTTCCAGATGCAGCTTGGCGCGGCTCAGGAAACCGTCACGGTGGAAGCCAACACCGTGCAAGTGCAAACCGATTCCGGCGAGCGCAGCAACCTCATCACCGACCAGCAGATGAGCCAAATCGCCATCAACGGCCGCAGTATTTATCAGTTGGCGGCCTTGACCCCGGGCGCCTCGAGCCAGATCACTGGTTTCGTGAATACTCCCGTCGGCGGCAACGCCAGCGTGGAATTCAATGGCATGCGCCAGAATCACAACATTTATTTGTTGGATGGCGGCGAAGATGATGACCGCGGCGGCGCGGGCGGCATGAGCATCGCTCCTTCCTCTGACGCGATTGCCGAGTTTCGTGCGCTTACCTCAAACTACAGCGCGGATTACGGTCTCTCTTCCGCGGGCACCATGACCATGGTTCTCAAGTCCGGAACCAGCCAATTCCACGCCTCTGCTTGGGAGTTCAACCGCAACGATTTCTTTGACGCGCGGAACTTTTTCGTCCCGAAGCAGGAACTACGCCTTAATGTTTACGGATTCAACGTGGGCGGCCCTGTCACCTTCGGTCATCTCTACAATCCGGACAAGAAGAAGACGTTTTTCTTTTATAACATGGAGTGGCGCAAGTTGATCCAAGGCGGCGGGACGAACCAAACGGTTCCCGCGACCGCTACTTACGCGGGGAATTTCACCGGGTTTGTGCCGGCTGACGCGATTTCCAAGCCAGACAATGCCCCGATCCCGTTCTCTGGGTTGCACGCGCCATGTGCTAGTCAGCTTTCGCCTGCCTTACAGCAGCTCTTCATAACTGCCGGCCAAGCCTTCAGCACACCGGATGCGGGCGGGAACTGCACGGTAAATACAAAAGCCTCGGTTGCCAATAACCCGACTTTCGTTCCATTTAACGCAAGCACGCTCCCCTTCCTGAATGCGAACGCTCAGCTTCTCCTGAAGGCCGGAGTCTTCCCAGCGAACAACGCAACGGCTTCAAATGGTGCACCCGAATTCCGCGGCGGTGCGAACACGCCGACGGATCTTAGGGAGGAAGTGGTCCGCATCGATCACAACTTTACTGACAAGTTCTCAATCTTCGGACACTTTATCGCCGAGCAGGTAAGCCAAGGCTTCGCCACCAGCCAGTGGAGCGGCGATAATCTCCCGACCGTTGGCGATAATTTTGGCAACCCGTCTTATAGTGCGGTGGTCCACACAACCTATACGATCAGCCCGACGCTGGTTAATGAAGTAGCCTTCAACTACAACGGAAACCGCATCAACATCATTCCGTACGCTGCCACGGGTCTGGGTAACCTAGGCCTTCCGAGCGGATGGACCAGTACTCGTCTCTTCACCAAGGGCGCAAACAATCTAAATCGCATTCCCAACATCGATCTGAACAGCACTGTTGGCGCACACTTTGAAATTTCGAGTTGGCCATGGAAGAACAAGGCGGATGATTATCAGATCCGCGATGATGTTTCTTGGACCCACGGTGCCCACCAGTTCAAGATTGGCGGGAGCTGGGCAATCTACAAGAAAGTTCAGGATCTATTCGGACAAACCCAGGGTGGCTTTGGCTTTAACGGAAGTTATACTGGTAACGACTTTGCCGACTATCTCCTGGGATTACCTAATAGTTACCAGGAACTCGCGGTCCAGGATAGCGGAAATTGGAACAACGTTTCCACCGCCTTCTGGTTCCAAGACAACTGGCGCGTTAATCACCGCCTGACTCTAAATCTTGGCCTCCGTTGGGACGGCGTACCACACACCTACGAAGCCAACAACCGCATGGGCAACTTCTATCCCCAACTTTACGACCCGACGATGGCCGCCACATTTGACAACAATCACAGCATCTGCAGCGGACCGACAGACCCCGGCTGTTCTGCGATAAGCCCCGGTCTTGGTACCAGTCCCAACTCGATCCTCGCCGGCATTCCGCTCTACCTGAACGGTATTGGAATCCCTGGCAAGTGCTACACCAGTCCTACCAACTTTTGCGTGCCCAAAGATATGGTCAACAACCACTGGGCCGCATTCGGACCTCGGCTCGGCTTCGCCTATGACGTGACCGGTACCGGCAAGACGGTTGTTCGCGGTGGATTCGGCATCATGTACGAACGCATTCAAGGCAACGATATGTACAATGCCGGTCCGAACATTCCGTTCAGCTTGCAAGTAAATCAAAACGGCGTCGAATTCGATGACCCCAATATCCAGACTTCCACCGGCAACGCTGCCGCAAGACCGATCAACGCTGCGAGCCTTACGGGATTGGCGATCAACAATTACAATCTTCCCGTAAGTTATCAATACAGCATTGGCGTGCAACACGCTTTGAGCAGCAAGTCCGTGTTGACCGTGAGTTATGTCGGAAACCAGGGACGGCACCAGAATGATTATCGCAATGTCAACCTGCCGGATCCGAGTTTCCTCCCCAACTTGTACCAGAACAACGCTCCCTATCAGACTGCGACTGGTCTCCCGTTCCCCGGGTTCACCACCGTCACACTTTCCCAGAATGAGGCCAACACACATTACAACGGCCTCCAAGTTGACCTGAACGCCCAGCTCATGAGTGACCTGACATTGCGTGCCATGTACACCCTGTCGAAGGCGGTTGATCCGACTACGGGTGGCAGCGGCGGCGGCGACCTGGGCACCGTTTCCAATCCGTACGCCGGTTGGGTCTATGACAATGGACTCAGCGGCTATGATCGCAAGAATGTCGCAGTCGTTGACTTCATCTACGACATTCCCCTTTTCCGCCACAGCGAGAGCCGTATGACGAAGAGCCTGCTTGGTGGTTGGGAGGTCTCTGGCATCGTAACAATGGAATCAGGTCTACCGCTAAACGTCACACTTGGTGGTGGCCAGGGTGGCAACGGGGTCGGCGGCACGAACCGTCCGGACCTCACTGGCACTCTGAGTACTCCGCATACACTCAACCAGTGGTTCAGCACCGCAGCTTTCGCGGCTCCCACAGCGGGTGCTTGGGGTACCTTCCCGCACAATGGCCTGCGTGGCCCCGGCATGGACAACTGGAATTTGTCGCTCTTCAAGAACTTCACTCTGAGTGAGGCACGCGGCAGTCGGCTCGAACTCCGTTTGGAAACCTTCAACACTTGGAACCACACGGAATTTAACGGCGTGAGCACCTCTATGTCGGACGGCCGTTTTGGCCAAGTCACCTCAACCTTTGACCCGAGAATCCTCCAGCTCGGAGGCAAGATTTACTTCTAATCACCCCGGAAGCAGCACCCTCCGCCCCGCTCGCCCGCACTGCGAGCGGGGCGTTTTTTTGTCTCCACGTTTTTCCCGTCCTTCCACTGTATCACCTTGCAATCGCTCGAGTTCCCGGCCAACCCAGCCCACTCCCACGTCCCGCCCCTCCCTTCCCGAGGCTCCTGTTTCACCCTCCCTCCCGGCCCGCAACCCCTCCCCCTATCCCCCTCATTCTTCTCTACTTACGATTTATCTTGACAAACAAGTAAACTTATGCTATAAGATTTTGTGAAACTTCGCGTTCAGTCCCGCTCTTCTCTTCCTCGCCGTCTCCTCCCAATGCATCTAAGTCCTTTTGTTTCCTGTTCTTCCGCACTCTTTTGCTCTCACAAAATTGCTATCTCTTTTCTTTTCAAGAGTTTTCGCACTCTTTTGGTCAAACACCCCGGGTGGGGTATACCTCTCGTCCTCTCCTTCATTCTCCTCTGCCCTGCCCGCCTTCCCTCCCAAACTTCCGCGTCTAGCCCCGCCCAAGCCATCTCCTTGGAACAGGATGGCAAGCTGGACGAAGCGATCGACGTTTGGCGCGCGGTCGTCGCCGCGAATCCCAGGGACGCCGCTGCTTTCGCCAGCCTCGGCGTGGATCTCGCCAAGTTGCAGAAATATTCCGATGCCGCCGCTGCTTACCGGAAAGCGCTCGCCCTGAATTCCCGGCTTCCCGGTATCGAGCTCAATCTTGGCCTGGCCGAGTTCAAGCAAGGCCATTTTCCCGCAGCCATCGCGCCTCTCCGTGCCGCTCTCGTTGCACAACCGCAAGACCTTCAGGCGCGTACTCTCCTGGGCCTCAGCTACTACGGCGCGAATCGTTTTGCTGACGCTTCCAATAGTCTCGCCATCGCGGCAAAAGCCGAACCAGCCAATATCGAGCTGAGAAAAGTTCTGGCGCAAAGCTGCTTGTGGGCGAAAAAATTCGATTGTGCTCTAAACGAATTCCGGCAAATCGCAGAACGTGATCCGAATTCGCCCGCCGCGCACGTTTTAATGGGCGAAGCTCTCGATGGTTTGGGAAAAACAGGTGAAGCGATCGCCGAATTTGAAGAGGCGGCGAAAGTGGCTCCCAGGGAGCCCAATGTGCATTTCGGTCTCGGATATCTTCATTGGAAACTGAAGCAGTACGACGAGGCGGCCGCCGAATTCAATGCCGAACTCGCCGTGGATCCCGACAACGCGCAGGCTCTCGCCTATCTCGGCGATGTGGCCATGAAGCAAAACGATCCGGATGGCGCGCTCAAGCTCTTTCAAAAGGCCCTCGAGGCACACAAAGATATTCGCATCGCTTACCTCGATAGGGGAGCCATCCTGGCGGAAAGAGGTCAGAATCAGGAGGCGATTGTCGCGCTCAAACGCGCCATCGAACTCGACCCCGAGCAGCCCGACGCGCATTTCCGCCTGGGGCGCGTCTATCAGGCGAGCGGCGCGGCCGCCGCTGCGCAAAAGGAATTCGCCAAAGTGCGCGAGCTTCACAACAAGTCAGAAGAAGATGTGGCGCGCAAAATGTCCGCTGCACCTCCGCCCTTGCCGCATTAACTAGCTCGGTTCTTCCGCCCAAACGGGATAAGATGCTCGGGCCGATTCTGACGGAGAACGCTCGAAGGAGTTTTCTCGAAGCAACGGGGCAAAAAATGGCAATTCCGCCAAACCGTGAGGAAAAACCGCTTCTCAAGAATCCACTTTTCTACTCGTGGAGCATTATTGGCATTGTCTGTTTAGCCGTACTTTATGTGATGGCTTCTCGCTGGCTCGATGCACAGCGAATCGAGCGCCAGGCCGCGCAAGAGCGCGCGCAAAAGCAACGCGAGCAAGATGTGGCAGCGGTTGAACAAATGGGCGGCAAGGAATTCACGATCCTGGACTTTTACGCCAGCCCAAGAGAAATTCGCCGCGGCGAGTCAGCGCAGCTTTGCTACGGAGTCTCGAATGCCAAGACGGTCACGCTCGAGCCGCAAACGGCAGCGGTCTGGCCCTCCATGGCACGTTGCGTGGACGTATCTCCAACAAAAACAACAGCTTACACGCTGGAGATTGAGGATGGCGCCGGCCACAAGAAATCACAGACCGTCCAGCTGGAAGTCCATTAAGAGTTCGCGCCCAGTCCATGCAGGCCTCGCGAATCCCAGCCCTGAGAGAACTTCCGGCCGGACCGCGCTGTCCCGGTGGCAGCGAAAGAATCTGTAGGTATCGCTTGTCGCGGTCTTTGCCCGGCATTTATAATGATAGTTCGCGCGGAGTCCGGCGAGCCATCCTTTGAGACCGGGCTCCGCGAATATTTTTTGGCAAGTTGCCGGCTGGCGGCGGAACTTTATGTCTGATCCCATCTCGAAGATAAGGCAGCGGTTACAGCAGGAAATTGACCAGCTCGAACACGAGCTCAATATCGAGCTGCCCAAGGAAATTGCCAAGGCTCGCGCTCACGGAGACCTCTCTGAAAACGCCGAGTACAAATATGCAAAGGAGCGCCAGGGATTCGTGAACGCGCGCATCGGCCAGCTCAAAAAACGGATGGGCGACCTGGGCATGCTCAATTTGAGCAACATTCCCAAGGATCGTTCCGGCTACGGCTCCCGAGTCCTCGTGCTGGATCTCAACCGGGAAGTAAAAATTGAATATAAGCTCGTCACAAGCGAAGAGGCGGACGCCGAAAAGGGGCTGATCTCCACGACCTCGCCCATCGGCAAGGCATTGCTCAATCGCAAAGTTGGGGATGAAGTGCAGGTGGCTACGCCGGCGGGCCAAAAAGAATTTGAGATTGTGCGGCTGGTGACGATTCACGAAGAGGAGTAACCAGCCCTGGGTCCCCGCCGTCAAACGACTCAAGAGTGGTCGCAAGGAGAGGCCCAATGTATTGGGGAGCAGGACCGGCGCTTGGACTCCTAACTCTTGTCGGATACCTCATTTTCGCCGTTGGCTCCGCGCTGGTGTGGCGAAAGCGCAATGATTTTGCCGCCTGGGCCTACGACGAATTTGGCGCTTTCCGCAGAAGCCTTTCCAGATACACGGTAGTCGGACCGTTCTACAGTGTGCGCGAAGAATCGCGGCTGAAAACTGTTCCTTCACAATTCCTGAGTTCTCTTAGCCGCTTCCCGAGACGGCAGATCAATCCTGCCTTCGCACTGTTGATTGTGGGAGTGGTGTTGTTCTTTCTCGATTTTTTCGTTTAGCTGCATGCAAACTGCAACATTTTCCCCGCGCTCCCGCCTATCTTCCCGTTGTAGACAAACGAAGCCGGCTTTGCCATTCTCCTCGCAATGAAACCTGCGCTTATTGTCCACGGTGGTGCGTGGGATATTCCCGAGGAAGCCGTCGAAACCTGCACCACGGGTTGCCGCAACGCGCTCGAGGCCGGTTGGTCCATTCTTTCGCGCGGCGGCTCCGCTCTGGATGCGGTGGAAGCGGCAATCCTGGTGTTGGAAGATGAACCTGTTTTCGACGCGGGCTTCGGCTCGCACCTAAACCTCGATGGAAAGGTTGAGTGTGACGCCATCGTCATGAACGGAGAGACTTTGCGCTCCGGCGCGGTGGCTTGCGTCCAGCGGATCCACAATCCAATCCGGCTCGCTCGCGCCGTGCTTGAACATTGCCCGCACATGATGCTCGTTGGAGAGGGAGCGGAGCGTTACGCGCAGGAGCGCGGCATCGCACTCTGCGAGCCGGAGGAGCTGATCAGTGAGGCGGAGCGCGAAGCCTGGAAGAAATGCCGCCGCGACAAACACGCTTCTGCCCATCATCGCGGGCACGAGCAAGGCACCGTCGGCGCGGTTGCGCTGGATACGAAGGGCAAGCTCTTCGCGGGGACTTCGACGGGAGGGACTTGCTGCAAATTGCCGGGCCGCGTGGGCGATTCGCCACTGGTTGGCTGTGGGTGCTACGCCGACGCAGCGGCGGGCGGAGTTTCCTGCACAGGTTACGGCGAAGGGATCATGAAAATTGTGATGGCGAAGGCGGCCGTGGATCTGCTCCGCAACAGTCCGGCGTACTGCCTTTCGGATGCTTCGCGCGAGGCGACACGAACGGCCTCGGGATCGAGCGCAGGCGACGCCGCGATGCTGGCTGCGCGCGAAACTGTGCATTTGCTTGCGCACAAAGCGCGTGCGACCGGCGGCCTGATTCTGCTCGATAAAGACGGCCATCCAGGTTTTGCGTTCAACACGCCGCGTATGGCTCACGCCTACGTAGCCGCCGATGGCTCCTTCTTCAGCGCCGTGAAATAGGGTTCGTGGAAAGTGCAGAGGGCAGGCAACGAAATTGACCGAAAATGCTTCTGGAAATAGGATTGTAGAAACGCGGCCTGAAACGGCCGCGTTTGGCTCATTGGCGGCCGGCAAATGAAAATGAGGAACAAATCGAGCAGGTTTACCGAGAAATGTTTGATGCAAACGCTTTCGATAGCTCTCGTTATTCTAGGCTTACAGTTGTTCTCGGGCGCTTCCACGCAGGCGCAAACTGTCAACGAAATCGTGGTCAAGATTCTGCAGGCGCGGGGCGGCGTGGAGAAGGCCAAATCCGTGCGAAGCGTGCGGATCACCGGCAAAATCTATTTCAACGCGGAGATGTACGGACCTTTTCTGGCGGAATTCAAGCGGCCAGGCATGATGCACAATGAGGTGACGCTCCACGATAAGACGGTAATTCGAACGTTCAATGGCAAGGACGGCGGTTGGATCATCAATCCATTCAACGGGCAGAATGCTCCCGAGCCGATGACCGCCGCCGAGATGAAAGACGCCGCCGATGAAGCGGATTTCGATGGTCCGTTGATTGACTCTGAAGCCAAAGGCAACAAGGTCGAACTGACCGGCATAGAACAGGTCGAAGGCCGGGACGCGTATATTCTGAAGGTTACCCATAAGGACGGAACGGTTTCCAATTTTTCTTACGACACGAAAACGTATCTGCTCGCGAAATGGAGCGGCACCGATATGCAAGAAGGGCAGGCCGTCGGACGCGAAACCTATTTCCGGGATTACCGGGACGTCGCGGGACTGAAATTTGCGTTCGAGCTCGAATCAAAAAACCCCGGAGGCGAATACGCGCAAAAAATCGTCGTGGATAAGATCGAAGTGGATCCCGCGATTGATAATTCGCACTTCGGGAAGCCCGCGGTTCCCGCCGGTGCCCAGCCGGCCACGCCGAACAACGATCCGCCAGGGCTGCGTTAGCTTAAGACAAGGCTCTGAAAGCTGGCGCTCCCGTTTCGTGAGCCGGGCGTGATATTCTGCCCAAGATAACTCTAACTAGGACGATACGTTTATCCAGTTGGCGGCACGAGTTGATTACTTCGACCATCAAAACGAGGGTTAGGAACGCAGGGGTCACTCGCGTCGTTCTATTAGCTCTGTGTCTGGCGGCAGGTTTTGGACAGCCAGCGGTGGCGGCCGGCGCGGCGGAGAATCATAGACCCAGCGGCCTAACACGAATCCCGGCAACGTTCACGATCGCGGACTTCGATGGAGACCAAAAGCCCGACCTAGTCTCCATTGAAATGGAAAGCAGCCGGACCCCGCAGGCCATCCGTTACTCCATTCGGTTCCGCCTGACGCTCGGCAATTCGCAGACTTTTGGCGTGGATGCTCCAGCCGGCGGATTGCAGCTTGCCACGAAAGACGTAAACGGCGACAGCATCCCCGACGTCTTGGTCAGTACAACCTGGCAGCACCAGGAAGTTGCGATCCTGCTGAACGATGGGCACGGAAACTTCAAACTGGCGGACCCATCCTCGTTTCCGGTAGCGAAGAGTCAAGAAAGCCGAAGTTTGGATTCCGCTGCGAGTCCAGGCTGGCGCAGCCTGGCGATTGTCAAAACAGATCGCCCCTTGGGAGAGCTTGCCGCGCCAGCGGGATTGGCCAAGGAAACGGTGGCGCCGGGTTGCTGGTCGAATCCAATCGATTCGAAAGCTACGACGAATCTAAACTATCCCTGGTCGGGCAGAGCACCTCCTAGTTCTGTTGTCCTGTCTTAAACATTCCCTTAAACGGCGCGTAACAGCACGCTCCTAATCCCTTGCTATAGCGCGAGGGACGCGGCGCGAAGGCCTGCCCCTGCTCGATGACTCGATTCACGCGGGCAGCGGCGCTACCACTCTCTCAAAGTTGACATGGAAAACGCTGGGGTAGGAAGAGCTACCGCAGCGCAATAAGAGGTCAAATCATGATGGGGACTATCGAAAAATGCATGCTAGCGGCACTCTCGGTGACCTGCTTGCTTTGCGGCTGCGGCCGAGAGCCTGCGGATGTAAAAGCGGAAGCTCCGCCGCCGGCTGTCGTGGAACAAATAGGGAACGCTAATAAGGTCGAGGTGGACCACCCGGAACAATTTCCCTTATTCACTGCAATCGAGCACACGGCCAAGGCGGAATTGAATGCTACAGGCGTCGTGGCGCCGGATGTTTCGCGAACCGTGCCCGTCATCTCGCTCGCCGTGGGGCGCGTGGTGGAACTCGATGCACGCCTTGGCGATACCGTCAAGAAAGGACAACTGCTTCTGCGAGTGCAAAGCGCGGACCTTGCCTCCGCCTTTTCCGACTACCGCAAAGCGGTCGCGGATGAAGTCCTGGCGCGAACGCAGTTTGAACGCGCGGAGGATCTGTACAAGAAAGGCGCGATCTCGCTCAACGATTTGCAGGTGGCAAAGGACGCGGCAGCGAAGGCGAATGTGGATGTGGAGACGACTATAGCGAGACTTCGCGTGTTGGGAGGTGACCCTGCGAACCCAACGGAGATACTTGATATTCGCGCGCCGATCTCGGGTGTGATCACGGATCAGCAAGTAACAACTGCAAGCGGCGTACAGGGTCTGTCCTCGACGAATCCGTTCACCATCTCCGACATTTCCAGGGTCTGGATTCTTTGCGACGTTTACGAAAACGATCTCTCCATCATCCATCTCGGAGAAACGGCTGATATCCGGCTGAATGCGTACCCTGACCGAAAATTCACGGGAAGAATCAGCAACGTCGGGACAATTCTGGATCCCAATCTTCGGACGGCGAAAGTGCGAGTTGAGGTGGAAAACCCTGGGTTGATGAAGCTGGGGATGTTCGTCACGGCGACATTCCATGGGAAACAGGCGGAGATGCATGCCGCGGTCCCCGCCGACGCGATCCTTCACCTGCACGACCGTGACTGGGTTTACGTTCCCGCGGGCGGAAAACAATTCCAGCGCCTGGAAGTTACAACCGGGGAGACGCTGCCCGGAAATCTTCAAGAAATCGTGAGTGGGTTGAAACCGGGGCAGCAGGTGGTGAGAAACGCGCTGGTTTTGCAGACCACGGCGGAGCAATAGATGATTCGAAGAGTCGTCGACTTCGCGCTTGAAAACAAGTTTTTCGTACTCGCGGCGGCGGTCCTTCTGCTTGGCTGGGGAGTAGTCTCATTTCATCAACTTCCCGTCGAGGCCTACCCGGATGTAGCCAACAACTACGTCGAGATCATCACGCAATGGCCGGGAATTTCCGCCGAACAAATCGAGCAGCAAGTGACGATCCCTTTGGAAGTGGTGATGAATGGGATTCCTCACGTCACGCACCTGCGCTCTTTCTCGTTGTTTGGATTATCCGATCTGAAACTGATCTTCGATGACGACGAGAGCGATGCCTGGAACAGAGAACGAGTTCTCGAACGGCTCACCCAAGTTACTTTGCCGCCCGGCGTAGTGCCCCAGATGGGCACGGACTGGAGCCCGGTGGGGCAAATTTATTTCTACACAATGGAGAGCACCAATCCAAGCTACGACGTGATGGATTTGAAGTCGCTGGAGGACTGGGTTGTCGAGAAGAATCTCAAGTCGGTGCCGGACGTGGTGGATGTCGCCAGCTTCGGCGGCCCAACCCGCGAATACCAGGTTCGCGTTGACCCCGACAAACTGATCTCCTACGGGCTGAGCCTGGCTCAAGTGGAGCAGCAGCTTACAAACAACAACGCGAACGCGGGAGGCAGCTTCATTGAATCCGGCCTCCAGCAAATCGATGTGCGGGAAGTCGGGTTGGTGGGAACTGTTCAGGACATCGAAAACACCGTCATAACTACGAAATCAGGGACGCCGATCCGGGTAAAGGACATTGCGATCGTCGCGCAAGGCCCGAAGATCCGCCTCGGACAGTTCGCGCGGGCCATTCATCGCGAGGACGGCAAAATTATTGACAACGACGACGTCGTATCCGGGATCGTGTTGTTGCGCAAAGGCGCGAACGCGGACGCCGTCCTCGCGGGAATCCATAAGAAAGTCGAGGAGTTAAACGATCATATCCTGCCGAAGGGCGTGAAGCTCGTCCCTTTCATTGACCGAAGCGATTTGCTTCGATTCACGACGCACACGGTGCTTCACAATCTGACGGAAGGAATCATCCTAGTTGTAATCGTACTCTTCCTTTTTCTTGGAAACGTGCGCGGAGCAATCATCGTCGCTTTGACGATTCCCTTCTCTCTGTTATTCGCCGCCACATGCCTGCAACTGAAAGGCATTCCCGCAAACTTACTCTCCCTTGGAGCACTGGATTTCGGCATGGTCGTGGACGGGGCGGTGGTGATGGTGGAAAACATCGTCCGCCATATGTCCTATGCATCCGGGGGATACAAGACGCCCATGGAGCGCATTCGCGAAGCAGCGCATGAGGTGCAGCGGCCGGTGTTCTACGCGATCGCTATTATCATCACGGCGTACTTGCCAATTTTCACTCTGCAGCGGGTTGAGGGGCGTCTATTTCACCCGATGGCGTGGACCGTGGCCTTCGCGTTGTTGGGAGCACTTCTTTTCTCGATCTTGATCGCGCCGGTGCTCGCAGGCGTGCTGTTCAGCAAAGGGGTAAGCGAGTGGCACAATCCTGTGATGGAGGCGCTAAAGAATCGCTACAGGCTGGCGGTGAGATGGGCGATACATCATCGGCTGGCGATGATGGGAGTCGCGGGTTTGAGCCTGGTCGTAACGCTCTACCTGGCATTGGGCGGCGTTATCGGGTCCGAATTTCTTCCTCACTTGGATGAAGGGACGTTATGGGTGCGAGGCACGCTCGCTCCAAGCACCGGGCCCACCGAGGGCATCCGCATCGCAAATGAAGCTCGCATTTTGCTTTGCTCCTTTCCGGAAGTGCCGCAATGCACGAGTCAAGTCGGGCGCCCGGATGACGGAACGGACACGACTGGTTTTTTCAACACGGAATACTTCGTCGATCTCAAGCCAAAGGAGCAATGGCGTCCCGTCTTTCATGAGGATAAAGAGAGATTAATCGCCGCGATGCAGCGCGAACTGGACAAGATTCCCGGCGTGGTCTGGAATTTCTCGCAGCCCATCTCGGACAACATGGAAGAGGCTGTCAGCGGGGTGAAGGGCGAGCTGGCGGTAAAGCTCTTCGGCGATGATCTTGTAGTTCTGGAAGAAAAGGCCGATCAGATCGCTGACATCATGCGCAATATTCCCGGCATCCAGGATCTAGGCGTCTTCCGAGTCCTCGGCCAGCCGAATCTGGACATTCAAGTGAACCGTGCGCAAGCGGCGCGCTACCAAATTAACGTCGCGGATATCGAAGATGCGGTACAGACCGCCATTGGAGGAACGGCTCTCACGCAAGTATTGCAAGGGGAACGGCGCTACGACCTAGTCCTGCGCTATCTGGCGCAATATCGAAGCACGAAGGAAGCGATAGAAAATATCCGTTTGCTATCGCCGGGCGGAGCACGAGTGTCGCTCGCGCAGCTGTGCACGATCAAGGAGCGGGACGGAGGCTCGGAAATTTACCGGGAGGGAAATCAGCGGTACATCGCAATCAAGTACAGCGTGAGAGGCAGAGACTTAGGGGGTGCCGTCGAAGAGGCGATCAAGAAGGTCGGAGAGCAGGTGCAATTGCCGCGCGGCTACCACATCGATTGGGCGGGAGAATACGAAAGCGAAAAACGAGCCGAAGCTCGTCTCATGGTGATCGTTCCCCTGACGGTGCTGATCATTTTCGCGATTCTGTACACGATGTTTCGTTCCTTCAAGTGGGCGTTACTGCTGCTTGCAAACGTCGCGATGGCACCGATCGGGGGCCTTTTCGCCCTGCTTATCACGGGAACCCATTTCAGCGTCTCTTCGGGAGTCGGATTTTTGGCGCTCTTTGGGGTTTCCGTGCAAACGGGAGTCATCATGCTGGAATATATCAATCAATTGCGAGCTCGCGGACATTCGATCGAGGATTCGGCAATCGAGGGCGCTGTGCTGCGGCTGCGTCCGATCATGATGACCATGCTGGTGGCCACGCTTGGATTGCTCCCGGCGGCGCTTTCGCGCGGCATCGGTTCGGATTCGCAGCGGCCCTTTGCTATCGTCATTGTCGGCGGCCTTGTAGGAGCGCTGCTATTGAGTGTTTTCCTTTTGCCGACTCTGTATGTTTGGTTTGCGCGAGACCGTGACAAGCTGCCGGATCCGGAAGCCGGGTTTGAGGAAGCGTAAGGAATTTTTTCGGCGAAGAGCCGCCGTGAAGCAGCGGTGCAAGGGGGTATCCTTTTCGTGAACAAAGAAGAGGTGCGCACGCGCATTGAGGAAGTTGGGATTGTGCCGGCTGTCAGGTTGAGAACCGCCGAAGACGCGCGGTTCGCAACGAGAGCCATCGCCGAAGGCGGAATCCCCATCGTGGAAATCACTATGAGTGTACCGGGAGCAGTCGAAGTGATCGCAGAACTGGCTCGACAAGAGCCGGAGCTGATTGTGGGGGCGGGGACACTTTTTGATATTGAAACTACATCGAAGTGCCTCGAAGCCGGAGCGAAATTCCTGACAAGTCCCGGTTTGGATCTGCCCATCGTCGAATTCGCACGCAAAAAAGAAGTGGTCGTACTGGCAGGCGCGCTGACTCCTACGGAAGTGACGCAGGCGTGGAAAGCGGGAGCCGATTTCGTAAAAGTGTTCCCCTGTTCGCAATTAGGGGGCGAAAGCTACATCAAGGCGCTGAAAGGGCCCTTTCGGCACGTGCCATTGATTGCTGCGGGAGGGGTGAATCAGATGACGGCGGCAAATTTCATCCTGGCCGGTGCTTCGGCGATCGGGGTTGGAGGGGAACTCGTGCCGGAAGAGGCCATTCGTCTGAGGCAAGCGGAACGTATCCACGAATTGGCGCAAAGGTTCGTCGGATTCGTGAGCAAGGCGCGGGCGCGCATTGCCAATGCGAAAGATGTCCGCAAGAGCCGGTAAGAACGGCTACTTGCATGATCTTGCGGCAAACGCCGGGGTATTCTGCGTAAATGACGACGACGGACAATCCACGGGTGACAAAAGCATCGGCAGGGCTTTGCGCGGATTGCGCCCATGCGCGGCGAATTGAGTCGAGCCGCGGGTCCGTGTTTCTGTTGTGCGAACTCTCGCGCCGCGACCCCACCTATTCGAAGTATCCGCGGCTGCCCGTGCTTTCCTGTCCGGGATACCAACGCCGCGACAGCGAATGCGGCAAGACCTAAAATCCACTTCAACAAAGAATATGCGCATGGTATAGTAACTCTTGGGTTCATCTATCCTGCGAGGTCCTGGCATGCGTACAGGTCCGTGCGCTCGTATTTCCGCGATTCTCTTTCTTCTGATGTCCTGTTCGTCCGCTCGAGCGGCGGAAACCCTGAAGATCACCAGCCAGCCGCCCGGAGCCAGCGTCGAGATCGATGGCGTTCTCGTGGGGCAAACGCCTTTCGAGAAGGAATACCCCGGAGGCTATTTTCACAAGCCGAGGACCTCCATCGGCGCGAGGCTCGAGCACCCGATGATCGCGCGAGTCACTCTCGCCGGCTACGCTCCCAAAGAGATTCGCATGACAGATGGGCCGATGAACTGGGTTTCGTTGAACGGGCGAAATCATGGCGAGTTTTGGCTCTTCAAAGCCAATCATTTTGAAGTCCAGCTCGAGCCCATTGGCCAGGTCTTTACAGGCGGAATCAAGGCGACCGTTGCGAACGACGAAACTGTCGAGCTGAGTCCCGAACTGGCAATGGAGCAGGTTGCGCAGCTGGCAAAACCCGCCGTGGTTCTTCTGAAAGGTCTGGAAAAATCGGGCACCGGGTTTTTTGTGACCGCCACCGGCGTGATCGCCACAAACGCCCATGTGGCGCGCGGCGAAGAATCGCTCCGCGCGGTCTTGCCGGAAGGGCGCGAACTCGTTGCGAAAATAGTTTATGTGGACCCCGACCTCGATATCGCGCTCGTCAAAGTGGAAGGAAATGATTTTGCGCATCTCGCGCTGGCGGCTGCAGCGACCGTTCGCCAGGGTGAAAGCGTCCTGGCCATCGGAAATCCAGGCGATGCCATGCTCTTCAGCATGACCAAAGGCATCGTCAGCGCCGTCGGCCAATTTCCAAATGCCGGGCCGGGCACCTGGATTCAAACGGATACGCCGATGAACCCGGGAAATAGCGGCGGGCCGTTGCTGAACATGCGGGGCGAAGTCGTTGGCATCAACACGGAAAAGCTTGTGAAGAAGGGCGTATCGGGAATCGGTTTCGCGCTCAGCGCAACCGACTTGCTGAATGTTCTGCGGCGTTTTTATCCAAACAGTTCACCCGGCGGCAAAGGCGCAAGCTTACAAACTGCGGCAAGCGCCACTCCAGCTGCCAACGGTGAGACGCCAGCCGTAACGGAACAAACGGAATCCACCAAGCTGCAAAGTCCCGCCGCGCCCAGTTCAGCGGACGGCGAAGCCGGCGGCGCAAGCCAGTCACCCACTGGATTCGGCACCATCGCGATTGCATCCGAGCCGGATAGCGCGGAAATCTATGTGGATGGAAAATTCCTGGGAAATGCGCCTGCCAAGTTGAAGCTCAGCGCCGGGCCACATCGCGTCGTCCTGAAGGCGGCGGGTTTCGCGGATTGGCAGCGTGAACTCGAGATCCTGAAGGATAGCCACGTCGCGCTGAAGCCAGTCCTCGAAAAGTCGCATTAGCGCTGCGCCGTTTAGCCGCAAAAAAAACGGCAGGACGCCGCGAAGCATCCTGCCGTCTGAGAAAAAATAACGCTTATGGGTGCTGCGGATTCGGCACGCCGTTGGATGGTGGAGTCGTTGGAACCGGCGTCTTTGCCGAAACAGGCGTGACGTTGGCAGTCCCGGTGGTTGCTAATTCCGAAGGCTTGTACTTCGGTGAGCTGATATAGCCGTGGACGTGGTTCTTATCAATTTTATTCACCACGACCTGCACCGATTGCGCATCCGCATCGGAATCCGAATGAATCCAGATGGGCTCGTACAGATTCACATTCTTCTTCTGCAATTCGTTGTCGTCCACCATCATGGCCAGGTTGAAGTGCTTGTGCTTGGTGTCGGCTTTGCGCAGGGAGAGTGTGAGCGGGCCCACGCGCTGGAACTGTTTTGATTTCGTCAAATCGAACTCGACGTAATTGCGTTCGCCCTTCTTTTCGAGGCTCACAAGCTCGTCGTGCGTGCGCGCTATCGAACCGTTCAGGTTGTCTCGCGTCGAATTCAGATCGTCACGCGTCGAGCTGATCGAGCTTTCCAGGTCCGAGCGATCCTTGGTCATCTGGTCCTGCGTCGCCTTCAGCTGCTTTTCCTGATCATCCAACTGCGCTTGAAGCTGCTGGTATTTCTTGTCCACAGCGGGACGATGATGCACCACGCGGCGCTTTGCGTGGGTGTGCTTTACGGGAGTTTTGGGTTTTGCCGCCGGCTCGCTGGCGCTGGCCTGCGGATCAAGGTCCACGGGAGCAGTCGAAGTTTCTGATGGAGCGGCCGCCGGCGTGGGAGCAGCCTGCGGCGCGGTTTGCGCCACGCTCATCTGGCTCAGTTTCGCCGTCAAATCGCTCACTTGCGATTGAAGCTGGTTGACCGTGGCGCTCGACGCGGTTTGCTGCGTCGAAAGCTGCCGGGCCAGAGACTGCTGGTGGTAGCCGTATGCAAACGTGACGGCTACGATTCCAAACAGCGCGATAACGGCGATGACCAGCCAACGGTTTGTGCCGTCGTGAAAATCCGTCCAATGCTTTTCGTTTTGATCTGATTCGTGAAGATCGTCCATGTCGTACCTCCGGATTGTGCACCCTGCGCCGCGCGTCCTGCGCGCGAGGCCACCCTTTTGGGCGTTGCCAAGTTGGCGGACGTCGAGACGCAGAATCCGCCGCGAATACTTTAGAGCACGCCAAAGACCGCGCGGTTAGGAATTTGTTCCATTAAATCTTTTCTTTTCAACGGCAAACAAACAAAAAAAGCGCCGCTCTTTCACGGCCAGTACTAGTCCTGGAAATTTTTCTATAGCTCGAAGCATTGTTTCTACAAACACTTCTCGTGCAGCCACCCGTTCGAACGGCCGCCGCAGCCTCTCCAAGACAATCCGCATGCCACCCGCTTGACTCATTGCCGCGCTGCAAGCCCGTGTGTTAGCATCCGCCGAGTTGGAGAACGGACCAGGGGTAATTCATCCTCCGGCACCGCTCAATTTCGCTCCGGTGCAGGGCCACGCTCTCCTTCATCTTCGGAATCGCACACCCAGGCGCAGGCCCGCGCCTGAATTCTTCGGGACGGACCTCGTCTGACGGAGCCGGAAAAACCGGCGCCACGTAAAGGGAGGTCTGTATGAAGAGCTATCTCACCAAGGACATCAGAAACGTGGGGATTGTAGGCCACGGCGGCACCGGAAAAACGCAACTGGTGTCGTCGTTGCTCTTCACCGCGGGAATGACGCCGCGCTGGGGAAAAGTTGCGGAAGGAACCACGCCGACGGACTGGGACGAAGAAGAAATCGCGCGCAAAATTTCCATTCAAACGGGACTGGCTTATGCGGAATGGCCGGCGACGGGCGCCACGGAAAAAGTCAAAATCAACTTCATCGATCTTCCGGGTTACTCCACGTTCATCACGGAAACAAAAGCTTCGCTGATTGCCGCCGATGCGGCCTTGATCGCCGTGGACGCGCACGTTGGCGCGCAAGTGACCACCGAGAAGGTCTGGGATTATTGCACGGAGTACGACATTCCGCGCGCCTTCGTGCTCACCTGGATGGATCGCGAACTCGCCAACTTCGAACGCGCCATCGAATCGCTTCAACAGGTCTTCGGAAGGAACGTCGTGGCGCTCCAGCTTCCCATCGGCTCGGAAAAAGGGTTTCGCGGCGTGATCGATCTCGTGGCCATGAAAGCCCATATTTATAAGCCGGATGGCGACGGCAAGCCCACGATCGAGGAAATTCCCGCGGCGCTCGCGGACGAAGCGAAGGAAGCGCACGAGAAATTGGTCGAGATGGTCGCTGAAGGCGACGATGAATTGATGGAAGAATTTTTCCGCGAAGGCACGATTCCGATCGCCGACCTGATTCCCGGCGTGCGCAAAGCCATCGTCGCGGAAAAAATTTTTCCCGTGCTCATGACTTCCGCGCTTCACAATATTGGCACGGCGAGCCTGCTGACGTTTCTGGCCGATGCGTTTCCCCATCCCGATGAGCACGCGCAAGTCGGTTTCTCGGAGCCGGAGGGCAAGGGCGAGCGCGTCGAGCGGAAGTATGACGATAGCCAGCCCATATCGCTCTTCGTTTTCAAGACGCTCGCCGATCCTTTCTCCGGACGCATCAATTATTTCAAGGTGAAGAGCGGCGTGCTCAAGAACGACGCCACGCTCACGAATTACAATCGCAATACGCCGGAGCGGCTGCAGCACACGCAAGTCGTCCAGGGAAAGCAGCTCACCGAAATTCCCGAATTGCACGCGGGCGATATTGGCGCGATCGCGAAGCTCAAAGAGACGGTCACGGGCGAAACACTCGGCGACAAGGCTTCAACGGTCTATTACAAGCCCGTCCAGCTTCCGGAGCCTTCGATTACCTTCGCCGTCGAGCCCAAGACCCGCGCCGACGAAGATAAAATCGGCGTCTCCATTCACAAAATCATGGAGGAAGATCCTTCTTTGCGCTTTATGCGCGATCCGCAAACCAAGGAATTTTTGCTCGCCGGTTCCGGGCAGCAGCATATCGAAGTCGTCGTTGCCAAGCTGCACAAACGCTATCACGTGGATCTGACGCTCAAGCCTCCCAAAGTTCCCTATCGCGAAACGATTCGCGGCAAAGCGGATGCCGAGGGCAAACACAAAAAACAGTCCGGCGGGCACGGCCAGTTTGGCGTCTGCCGCGTCAAGATGGAGCCGATCGAACGCGGCAAAGGCATCGAGTTCGTGGACGACGTCTTCGGCGGCGCCATTCCGAAGAACTGGATACCCTCCGTGGAAAAAGGGATTCGTGACTCCGCGGCGCGCGGCTACCTCGCGGGCTTTCCCATGACGGATTTCCGCGCAATCTTATACGACGGCAAATATCACGATGTGGATTCCTCGGACATGGCGTTCAAGATCGCAGGCTCGCTGGCGTTCAAGGAAGCGATGAAGCAGGCTCGTCCGGCTTTGCTCGAACCGATTATGCACGTCGAGGTCTACGCTCCCGATCAATACTCGGGCGACTTGATGGGCGACTTGAGTTCGCGCCGCGGCCGCATTTCCGGAAGCGAATCGCGCGGCCACAACGTTATCGTCAAAGGCCAGGTGCCGCTCGCGGAGATGTTGAGCTATGCTACCGACCTTACCTCCATGACCCAGGGTCGCGCGACCTACTCGATGGAATTTTCGCACTACGACTACGTCCCGAACGAATTGGCGGAAAAAGTGATCGCCGCGCACAAGCCGCAGCACGTTGAAGTCGAAGAGGGCGCCTGAAGCATTCTTCCGGACAAATCCGGAGGATCGGCCTCACTTGGCTGCGATTGCTTGCATCAGTTGCTGGCGCGCCGTCTCAAGCTCAATTCGTGCCTGGTTGATTCGCGTGAGCGATGGCATTAAATCCTGAAAAAATGGATGGAGCGTTTTCACTGAGTCCTGCAGCGGCTGCAATTTCTCTCGTGAAACATCCGGGGGCAATCGCAGCGCTTCTTCGGCTTTGCTCATGAGGCTCTGAAACGCGGCAATCTGTTCCTTATTCGGCATCGTAAAATCGCTTGGCGCGGCCTTCCCCGTTACTTCGCGGTAGTAATCGGCGGGACTCTTTGCCTCCTTCATTTCCCTGATTGCGACATTGAGAGTTGCTTCTTCATACCAAAGCGCCTGCCCCCAGTACAATCCAGTTTGCGGCAAGGCCCCCACCACGCTTCCAATTTGCTTTTTCTGCCCCGCGGTGAATGCGTGCTGCCCCGCGGCCCGCGTGAGTGCATGAAAGTTGGAGATCATTCCCATCTTTGCCACCAGCGCGAAAATCAAGGTTCCGCCTTTGCTCAAATCCTCGGAAAAGCGAATCCCGGCGAGCCAGGCGTCAATTGCCTTTTGCGTTTCGCCCTTTGCAGCTAAACGCATTCCCTGCAGCGTATTCAGGCGCGCGAGCACTCGAGCCTTGGGCACATATGCAATCGAAGCGCGCGGGCCCAGGTCATACTCGAGTCCCCAGTCGCAATCCGGCAGCTGAGTCGCCCGCTGCATCTTCGTGATCGCTGCTTCGTTCTGATCGAGAATTGGCCCGAGCTTTTCCTCGTTCCAGGCCGCTTCTCCTGCCGCCGTTTTTTCCAAGAGGTCGGCGACGGCTTTGTCTGCAGGCGGATCTTGCAGTTCCGCGAACGCCAGCCAATACCGGAGCGCGGCGTTGCGAGTTTCCGCTGGCAGCTTTGTTTGCGCGTGCGCGGGTGTCGCTGCGAAAATCAGCAGCAGAAAGCCGGAGATCCACTTCATAGGCTCGAACATTGTCATCTCTCCTTTGCGGTCATTCCTTTGCCAGCACGCGCAGCGTGCTCTCTCCCTTTCGAAAGTTGGGGAGCAGTTTTCGCGACGCCTTCGCCAGTTCCGCATCGAGTTGCTCTGGGTCGTTCAGCGCCAATTCTGTCAGCGGCAGCAGCAGAGGCTCCGGGTTGCTTGTTTCCGTCGCGGGCAATACGAGCGTCTTTTCCCTTGGGGATTGCGCGACTTCCAAATTCTTCTTCCTGTGAACTGACCAAAATCCGGCTCCCATAGCGAGAAGGATTACCGCCGCTGCAGCCAGGCGCCAGACTGGCAACCGATGCGCAGCACGCCGCTCCAAAGGACGCGGCCGCCTCGGCTCGAACTCCCGAAGAAAATTCTCGAAACGATCCTGGTTTTCGTTCATGACTCAACCTTATCTTTTCGCGCTGGCTCAAACGGGCGCATCTTCTCTCGCAGCTTTTCCAGCCCGTAGCGGTAGCGCGACGCGATCGTGTTCAAGGAAACGTCTTGCGACGTCGCGATTTCTTCCAGCGTCATGCCGCTCCAAATCCGCATCACGATTGCCTCGCGCTGCTCCTCGGGCAATTCTGAAAGCGCTTTCTGAAGCGTCAGCGTGGCTTCGCGATTTCCGCCCTGATGCGCGAAGACGCTTTCGTAGTTCTCCATCGGCGTTTCGCGGGCTGCACCTCGCCTCACATTCAATGCGGCGTTCCGCACCGCGCGATAGATGTACCCCGCTGCGTTCCTCGGCGCCGGAATCCGGTCACCTAGAAGCCGCTGAAAAACAGTGTGAACCGCGTCCTCGGCGCTCGCGGCGTCCAGTCCGTAGCCGCACGCATAGACCACCAGCGCCGGCCCATGGCGCTCGTACAACCGTCTGATCTCTTCGCCGCTCAGACTGTTTTCGCCCAAACTTCCCGCCCGTCACCGTCCTGCTTATAAGACACACAAACCCTGCCAAATTGTCTACGCCAAAGCCAAAATGGAAGCTGTTTTTTGTGGCGAAGCGGCGCAGAATCTCAGGCATGAGAAAGAACTCTTCTCCCGAGCTAAGCTCCCAGACCACCGCGATTCACGCCGGCGAACCCAATCGTCACGGCGTTGGCGGCCCCGTGGTCACCGATATTTGCCGCACCTCCACCTTCACTTTTTCTTCCACCGAAGAAATGAAGCTCTGGGCCGAAGGCAAAAGCAAAGCCTACATCTACACGCGCTACGGCAATCCCACCTTGGCCGTTGCCGAAGGCAAAATCGCCGCGCTCGAAGGCGCCGAAGCTGCCATCGTCACCTCTTCCGGCATGGCCGCGATATCTCATGCTCTGCTGAGCGTTCTGAAGCACGGCGATGAGCTGATTTCTTCCGCGCAGCTTTACGGCGGCAGCTACCGGCTTATGCGCGACGTTTTTCCGGATATGGGCATCACCACTCACCGCGTAGGCGTGGATCTGGAAGGCGTCGAAAAGCTAGTCACGCCCCGCACAAAAGCTCTCTACGTCGAAACCCCCACCAATCCAACTCTTCGCCTCGTGGATATCGAAAAAGCAGTGGCGTTCGCGAAGAAGCACAAGCTGGTTTCGATCATAGACAATACGTTTGCCACGCCCGTGCTGCAGAATCCGATTGCCTTGGGCTACGACATGGTGGTGCACAGCGCAACGAAAGCGCTCGCGGGCCATTCCGATCTCATCGCCGGAACCGTGGCCGGCAGCAAAGAAAGAATCGAACGCGTCCGCCACATGGTGATTTATCTTGGCGGCTCGATGGATCCCGGCGCTGCCTTCCTGTTGATCCGGGGTATCAAAACGCTCGGCGTGCGCGTCGAGCGCCAATGCAAAAACGCGCAAGCCGTCGCGGAGTTTCTGGAAAGCCACCCCAAAGTCGCGCGCGTCCACTATCCGGGATTGAAATCGCATCCGGATCACGCGCTGGCCAAAAAACAAATGCGCGGGTTTGGCTCGATGCTCGCTTTCGATTTGAAAGGTGGTTTGCCTGCCGCGCGAAGTTTCTGCGACCGCGTCAAATTGTTTCTGCTTGCGGCGAGCCTCGGAGGAGTCGAATCGCTCGTCATCCTTCCGATTTACAGCTCGCACTACAACATGAGTCTCGAAGAGTTGAAGCAGGCGGGCGTCGAGCCAGGAACAGTGCGCGTCTCCATCGGGCTCGAAGATTCGCAGGATCTTATCGCGGACCTTGAGCAAGCGCTGGCGTAAACAGCGGGCGGGCCCGTTCGAATGCAGGCTGCCTTGTATTTTCTACGCTGTCTCTGCGGGTACCGGCGATTCCCATTCCTGCTTTTCCGGCAAAAGCGATCTCACGATGTCCTCGAGCTCGTGTGAGCTTTTCACCTGATCGGGATAATTGTGGACGCCGATCTCGAACGTGAGGTTGTGTTTCGCTTTGATTGCCTGCAATTCCTCCTGCAGGCGGAATGCGACTCGTTTGCCGTTCATCGAATCCGTTTCCGGAAGCACGATCGCGAACAAATCCGGAGAGAGGTTGTAGATCGAATCCGTCGGGCGCAATTTTCCGGACATCGCTTTGGCCGCCTCGCCCCACGCCGCTTCGCGCTGCTTGGCGTTCAAGCTCGCTCCGCTTTTCGTGCAGTGCACCAGCACGAGCGAAAGCGCGGAGTTGCGTGCCATGGCTCGCCGGTGTTCCATCGGCAGGCGATCCCAGAAATGGTCCAGCCCGGGCATGGATTGCAGCACGTCAACGCTCGCTTGCTGGCGCAGTTGGACGTTGCGCTCCAGTTGTTCCAGCAAACCTTGCTTTAATTTGTGCACCAGCCGCTGGCGATCGAAAAGATAAGTGACGAAAAGCAACGTCAATCCGCAGAAACCGAAATACGCCACGCGCAGCGTCCACTTGTTGTAGCCGGGTTCGGGGCGAAGAAAAACCAGCGGATACATCAATGCCGCAAGCCCCACTGCCTGCACGAAAACGTAGACCGCCGCGAGAACCGTCAGGTTCCGCTCGCGCCGTTCCAGATGATCCAATTCTTTCCGGTCCAGGGTGGCCATGGTTCGTTCGCGCCGCCTTTCGTTCCAGGGGCTGGCAGCTCAAGTAAAGACGGAACTGCCTTCCACCAAATTCTCCCTGTCTCGCGCGGCGGGCAATAGACAAAAGGTACCGTGGAGCGAGTTGGATACTGTCCCTGGATCGAGTGTGAAAACGTATGGCAGGTAACCGCGCAGATAAGTAATTAGAGAAGTTTTAGGATAGCAAATCCGGGTGAAAAAAGCGGGCGCGGCGGAGGCGGGAGAGCGGCTAAAAAGCGAAACGGGCGGGGCGCCGAAGCGCTCCGCCCATTTCTTTCAAGTTGTGAAGTGCGTTAGAGGGGTTGGACGTTCGAGGCCTGCAAGCCCTTGGGGCCCTTGGTCACTTCGAACTCAACAGCCTGGCCATCGTTCAAAGTCTTATAGCCATCAGCCTGAATCGCGGAGAAATGGACGAAAACGTCCTCACCGCTTTGGCGCTGAATGAATCCAAAGCCCTTGCTGGCATTAAACCACTTCACTGTTCCTTGTTCTTTACTCACTGCTTTACTCTTTTCTGTCGGCTGCCGAGCAGCCGAGCATTGCTAGGTTAAGCTATTTGGTGCCTCGAAATCCGAACCCCTCTTAAGAGTTACGGCCGTCCTTAGACGTAAAAAAAGGCCGCAAGTGTGACCTTGCGACCGCTTTACAATTCCAAAGGCGATACAAGAGCAACAAACGCAGAAACAGAATACTACAAAATCGCCCGGACGCAAAGAAAAATCTGAAGGCCCTGCGATGGAACCGCCAAGGGGCCAAGCGGCCGGTCCCAGGCTACGTGAGTCCGGAGGCAAGCGCGAAATTTTCGATTTGCGCCATAGCAATTCAATCGGGCAGCGTGGCGCCGCTCGCGATGGAAAATTGAGCGGAAACGCCGGCGGGTTTTTCCAAGCCAGGAGTCGCGACGGGCTGGCCGCCGCCAATCCAAACTTGAACATCGCCGGGCACTATGCGGCGGACGCCAGATTCATCCACGGTGCTGAGATCGCGGCCTTTCAGGACAAATTTCACGGTGCGTTTTTCGTCGCGATCGAGATGAATGCGCTGGAAACCCTCCAGTGCGCGGAGCGGTGCTCCCGCGACACCCGGATGCGTCATATAGAGTTGGACGACTTCGTCGCTGGCGATCGAGCCAGTATTTTGGACTTCGACAGAAATCGTTACCGCTTGTTGGGCGGAGATTTTCTTGTGGTCTATGCGCGGGTGCGAATAGGAAAACGAGGTGTAACTCAGGCCGTAGCCGAAGGGAAAAAGCGGGTCGCCGTGGAAGTAGCGATAAGTGCGGTTGGCCATGGAGTAGTCGTCGAATGGCGGGAGTTGCTCGGTTGATTTATAGAAGGTGACCGGCAAGCGGCCGGCGGGACTGAAATCTCCGGCAAGCGCTTCGGCGACGGCAGTGCCGCCTTCTTCGCCGGGATACCAGGCCTCGAGGATCGCGGGAATGTTGGCGTTGGCCCAATTGACGGCCAGGGCGCTGCCGTTGAGAAGGACGAGCACGGTCGGCTTTCCCGCCGCGAGAACGCGCTGGATCAATTTCTGCTGCGGGGCGGGAAGGTCAATGCTGGTGCGGTCGCCGCCGGAAAAGCCTTCCGCTTTCACATGCATCTCTTCGCCTTCGACGCGCGGCGATAATCCCATCACGAGAACGACGAGATTCGCATTGCTCGCGGCGGCGACGGCTTTGCGACCTTCATCATCGGGGAGGCTCCAGATGAGCCGGCATTCGGAGCTGCGGACATCCTGGAAATATTCGATTTGGATGGGATAGGGATGATCCTTCTCGAGATGAATTTTTTGGGTGAGCGTGGAGGCGGGATGATGGAGAGTCCAATCCTGCACGAGCAGATTGCCGTCCACAGAGAGGCGATAGCCATCCTGTCCGGTGAAGCCAAGCGTGAATTCGCCGGATTCGGACGGAACGAGGAAGCCGGTCCAGCGCACGGAATAATTTTTTAGGAGCTGCGTGGAAATGCCGGTGTCGCCCCACGCGAAATTGACCATGGGATCGGTGCGAGTCATTACGGGAGAACCTTCGAGCTTCATATTGGCGAAGTAATCGCCTTTGAGGCCATGTTCGGAGCAGGCGGCATCCACGCAAAGAGATTCGGCGGGGATTGGCTCCGTCACGGGGCCGATCAAGCCGGTGGCCTGCTCATAAAGAATTTTGGATTTTAAAAAACGCTGGCGAATTCCAGCCAAAATCGTGACTGGCTTGGAAGGAGTACCGTTGTAATTGCCCTCGATGGCATCAAGGCTATCCGCATTCGGGCCAATCACGGCGATGGTCGCAGGCTCCTGCTTGAGCGGAAGAAGATGGCCGCTATTTTTCAAGAGCACGATGGATTCGCGAGCCATGCGAAGAGCAAGCTGGCGATGGGCGTCCGTATCATTTTCGGCGGGAGAGATGCGGGAGTACGGATCCGTGCCGGGCGGATCGAACATGCCGAGGCGGAAGCGCGCGGTGAAAAGACGGCGCAAGGAGCGATCGAGATCGGCTTCCGTCAAGAGCCCCTGATGAACGGCGTTCAGGATGGCCGCGTGTTCCGTGCTCATTCCGTTGCGGTAATCGCCACAGATCAAATCCATTCCGGCTTTGAAGGCCGCGGCGACGCCCGCTTCCGCAGTGGGAGCGAAGTGGTGGCCGACATAAATATCGGTGACGGCGCCGCAATCGGAGACGACATAACCCTGAAAGCCCCAATCCTTGCGCAGATGCTGCTGCAGAAGATCGGTGTTCGCGCAGGCGGGCTGGCCGTTCAAGGAATTGTAAGCGCACATGACGGATTCGGCTTTGCCTTGCATGACGGTCGCGCGAAACGCGGGAAAGTAGGTGTCCTCCATATCGTGATGCGAGGCGGTGACGTCCACGCTATGGCGCGTGGATTCCGGGCCACTGTGCACGGCGAAATGTTTTGGCGTGGAAACGGTTTTGAAGAAGCGAGGATCATCGCCTTGCAAGCCGGTGACGAAGGCGAGGCCGAGCTGGGATGTGAGGAACGGATCCTCGCCGTAGGTTTCCTGGCCGCGGCCCCAGCGAGGATCGCGGAAGATATTGATATTGGGAGACCAGACGGTAAGGCCGCGATACCAGTCCGTGGAACCATCGGGATGAAGCGTGGCGTAATACTTGGCGCGAAATTCCGTGCTGATGACGCCAGCGACCTGATGCATGAGCGGCTCATCGAACGTGGCGGCCATGCCGATGGCCTGCGGGAATACGGTGGCAATGCCGGCGCGCGCAACGCCGTGGAGACCTTCATTCCACCAATTGTATTGAGGGACGTGAAGACGCGGAATGGCGGAAGCGGTGTGGCCGAGCTGAGAGATTTTTTCTTCGAGAGTCATGCGGGAGATGAGATCGTCCACGCGCTGCTCGAGCGGAAGTTTGGGATTGAGGTATGGCGAATCGGCGGGAGCGACGGCGACGGCCTGCTGCGATGACGGCTGCGATGCTTGCGGCTCCTGCGCTGCCGAAGAGAGAGAAGAGAAGGCAGCAGCAACAGTTAACGCGAGAAACTTGGCGAAGGCAATTCCGATTCGTGAGCGATTCATGCGCATGAGTCTGCCGTTAGGGCTGCAGCCGGAAGCGGGGCAGCAAGCCGGGATGAAGTGCGTGTACGTGCACGATGCGGAGGCACAGTAGCACTGGAGAGGAAGTCTGTAAACGCGAGGATGCGGGGCAGGGGTGAAAAGTAGGGAGTGGGGTTGGAGTACCCAGGGAGATACTCCCCCTGGGTTTTTTGTAAGTGCGGATTCTAAAGGAGTTGCGGGCGGGGATTTTGTAAGTGCGGATTCTAAAGGGGTTATAAGTCGTTTGTTTTCCGCAGATACGAGGGGGTCTGTAAGTGCAGAATCTAAAGGGGTTACGGGAGAAATTGAGGAATGCTAAGTCCTTTAGAATCCGCAGATCCGAAGGGGGTGCGTAAGTGCGGATTACAAAGGGGTTACGGGAGGGGTTCTTGTAAGTGCGGATAATAAAGGGGTTAAGCGCGGGGAGCGCGGAGACAACGAGCTGGGGCAAGCGATTCACGGACCATGATAGCACAAAAGGGGATTACTGTCAAGATACAGTACTCGGTGCGTACGATTCGAACGTGAGACGGGGAAGTCGCGTGGATGGAAGGGGTTGCGGAGAAAAAGGTAGTTTGGTGAGACGGGGAGCTGGATGTTCGAGGTTGGAAGTTGGAGATTCGAGGAGAGCAGCGGGGGGGAAGGCGGCAAGATCGGAGGGCGGCCAGCGGAAGCGTGTAAGACGGCGTGGCGGTAAGATCGTTCGCTGGGCTTAGGTACAAAACGATCCGTCTGTGCCCGTTGTGTCTCCAGCGAAAGCCAGGAGTGACAGGTCGGCTCGTTTATTCCAAGCCCCGGCCGGGGGTCTGGTTGACAAATTCGCAAATTGCGAATCAAATGGAAAAGGGCGCCGGTGCACGTAATCAGCCGAAAGAAGCTATTGGAGGCCGCTCAGGAGCACGCTGAGCTTGATGCGCCGCTGGGCGCGTGGTACCGGATAGCAAAGAAGGCGAGCTGGAAAAACCTGATGGAGGTGCGGCGGCAATTGCCGACAGCCGACGCGGCAGGGGAATTCACGGTGTTCAATATCAAAGGGAATGCGTACCGGCTAATCACGGAAATTAACTACGGGACGGGCCGAGTCTTTCTGCGGTACGTGCTGACGCACGCCGAATACAGTAAAGGAACGTGGAAGAAATGAGTTCACTCACGATCAGTCCGGAGTATCAGGCTCTGCTGCGCCGAGTTCCGCCGAAGGTGATTCGGACGGAAGAGGAAAATGAGGCGTATACGGAAATTCTGTACGAGCTGGATCGGCGGGGGACGAAGCTGACGGCGGCAGAAAAGGAGATGGCCGAGTTGCTGACCCTGCTGATCGAAGATTTCGAAGAGCGGCATTACCGGTTGCCGCGCGCAAAGCCGGTCGAGGTCGTGCGGTTCTTGATGGAGGAGCATAACCTGCTTCAGAAAGATCTTGCGGACGTTTTCGGAACGCCGAGCGTGGTCTCCGAGGTGTTGAATGGGAAGCGGGAGATGAACCGGGAGCAGATTGCGCGGCTGAGCAGGCGATTTCATGTTTCGCCGGAAGTATTTTTCTAGAAGGAGGAGGAGATGAGCGGCCGGTGAAATCGGCGCTAGTAATACGGGGGCATCGTTGACTTGGCTTGTGGTACAAAACGATCAGTCTGTGCCCGTTGCGTCTTCAGCGAAAGCCAGGAGTTACAGGTCGGCTCGTTTATTCCAAACCGCGATCGTTAGCGCAGACAAGTTTAGTCGGCGTCAGGAACCGAGGTCCTCATCTCATCAGCCGGTTGTAGTGGTCCCGCTCGCGAGCCCCTCGAGACTCAGGATCGCAAAAGGCGGAGTATTTTCTCCCAGAGGGCATAGACAAACGCAGTCAGCAGGAGTGCAACATACGAGATGGAAGAATTGCGGTCGATAACTCCATGGTTCCTAAGAATGGCTTGGGCGGCGAGGCCTAGACCGAGAATGGAGATCATTAGGGACTGCGGGTCCGCAAGCCCGGCACGGCTGAGTAGCGCGCCGAACGCCCCAACGGAGATGAGGAAGTCCCCCTCATCAGTCGG
Source organism: Candidatus Acidiferrum sp. (assembly GCA_035279745.1). Lineage (GTDB taxonomy): Bacteria > Acidobacteriota > Terriglobia > Acidiferrales > UBA7541 > Acidiferrum. Next base: position 302,179 of record DATEHE010000028.1, read on the forward strand.
CTTTGCGATCAGCATGTCTAAGAGCACTGTGGCGGCAAGGGCCGCTAGCACAATGTTTGCCGGCTTTTTCCACATTTGGGCCTCTGAGTGTTGGCTGTGATTTTCTCACGGAACCAAATCGCGGGTAGTACAGATCAATGGCAACTTGTCGACCGAGTTCTTGGTCTGGACCGCCAGAGAAATTGAGAGCGCACGCCAAGAAGGAATTGAAGAAAGGACTTGGCAGCGCTGGCTTGATCCTAGACTCGCATCGGGATCGGATGTTTGGATGTGAAAAGATCGGTCAAAGAGGGGTGGGTTGATTACGGATGGTAAGAGCGGGGCGGGGGTGGAGCATTGTAAATTGAGCAGAGCTGGCTGTGTGGCGGCATGGAGCCGGGCGAGTTGTACTTTGCGAACGATCGGCGGCATCGGGGTTACTTTTGATCAATGTTCGGTGTCTAATCAAGTAAGAAGTTCGCTCTGCTCGTCGCGGAGAAAGTCCGGTGCCACCACACGTCTCTCTCGTTCGACAAAAGCGAAGTCTCCCATTTTGGATTTCCGCACTCCTCGTGTCTTTCTTTTTCTTTCAGGACGGTGTGCGGGCCTGCCAGTGCATGGGGCCCGGTCCAACGCCGTGCCAAGCCATCGGTCCACACTCTGCTGTTTTCCTGGGCGTAGTGGATGCCATCGAAACGCCTTCCTTTCTTGGCTTCCTCAAGGCCGCTAAGGTACGCTCACCGAATTCTTTCCGCGACCAATACCGGAAGTATTCTGATGAAGTCACGGTGGTTTTCAGCGTCGAAGAGTGGTTCAGCGGACAGCCTCAAAAAACAGCGCGCCTCCACATCAACAAATTTCTCGGGGCTTGTGGTTACGAGTACCAGCCGGGCGACCTCTTTTTTCATAAGGGCCAGCAGTATCTTGTGTATGCCGGCGAAAAGAACGGGGTTCTTGCTACCAACCATTGCAGCAAGACACGCCACGCGCCCGACAAGAACGACGCGGAAATCGAAAGCCTGCGCCGCTTGAGTCGGCTGACGTCCTCCATCGTAACTGGGACGTACGTTCTTCCGTCCGCCGGTGGCCCCGATGCTCCTGTTGTTGGGGCAAGCGTTACAATCGCTTCTTCAGCCGGCCAGCGATTCACCACGAAAACGGATGCGGCCGGCGGGTTTACGTTCTCGGGGCTGCCGCCCGCAAAGTACGAAGTTCAACTCGACACTCCACCCGGCTACGTCGTGGATTGGGCTCCAAGTTCGGGTGCGGGCTGGCGCACCAGCGCAGACCGCGAACTCGTCGTGTACCCCAGCGCGTGTCACGACGTCGGATACAGAGCTCTTCCGAACGGCCGGATTTCGGGTGTGGCCACATCTGCGCGAGGAAAATTGACGGAGCCCATTGCAATTCGCATATGGCCCGCTCATCACGTCGACGCAATCGAAAACTCCTGGTGGGCGCAGTACCATAGCGGCCCCACTGGTGTGATTCAGATAGGGCCTTTACTCCCTGGAAGCTATGTGATGGGTACTTATCTATACCCCGCCGATTTCAAAGAACGTTCCCGGGATATGAACTACCTTGAACACTTCGTTCCGCAGGCATGGTTTTATCCAGGCACTACGGACCCCGCGAAAGCGAAACCCATCACGGTGGGATTTGCTCAGCAGGTTTCGGGTATCCGTTTTGTTGTTCCTTTAGCCTCCGTGAACGTCCCCTCGCGAAAACACCTGCGCTCTCACACAAAGCCAGCGGCGGGTCCTAACTGAGAGTTACTTCCGGCGGATAGTGACGGGGCATTGCTTCGAGTGCTGTATCTAGATGATATCTAGATATGGTGCGGGCGGAAGGCGATGAAGAGGGAGAGCAGGACTTATGAAGAAAGAATATGACTTTGGGAAATTGAAGGAAGTGAAGAACCCATACCGGGGGAAGAAAAAGGCGGTGGGGATCAACTTGAGTCCGAAGGTGCTGGACTATTTCAAGGCGCTGGCGAAGGAGACGGGGCTGCCGTACCAGAAGTTGATCGATCTTTATCTGCTGGATTGCGCGAACAAGCGGAAGAAGATTTCGTTGCAGTGGGTGGCGTAGAGGAATGCGAGAGAGGCAATAGCAGTTTCGGCAGAGGAGCGGGGATGGGGGTGGAAGGGCGGCGGAGCGCTCCTAGAATGGAAGCAGGGTGGGACGGATGCGCTGCCCAAAGTGCCAATTCGATCACGAGTTGCAGACGACGGAATGCCTGAAGTGCGGAATTGTGTTTTCGCGTTACCGTGGGGCGACGGAGGGAGAGACGAAAGCGGGAGCTGCGGCGGCGCCAACCGTTGGGGCGCCGGCTCAAGGCGACGCCGCTGATGGCGTTGTTGCAGTTGAACGAAAGGATGCGGTGCGCGAACTGAAGCTGCGGATATTCGCGGTGCCGGTGGCGTTGCTGGCGGCGAGATTGGTGGCGGGGACAGGGTTGCGGCTGGCGGCGGCGATGCTGGCGATGGTGCTGCATGAGAGCGGGCACGCGATCACGGCGTGGTTGACGGGCCGATGGGCGGTGCCGATGTTGTGGGTGACGCCGCATGGGCAAGAGCGGTCGTGGGCGATCGTGGTGCTCGTGACGGGCGCGATTGGATTTGGCGGTTACGTGGCGTGGAGGCTGGAGCGGTGGGGATGGGTAGCGGCGGCGGTGGCGGCGCTGCTGCTGCAAGTGATGGCGCTGAGTTCGCCGGCGGGAGCGACGATTGTATTTTTCGGGGATGGCGGAGCGCTGGTGCTGGCGACGCTGCTGATGGCGATGTTCTATGTGCCGCGCGAGAGCGCGGTTGCGAGGAGTTGGGGATTGCGCTGGGGATTGCTGGCGATTGGAGCGCTGAGTTTCGTGCACGTTTTTCTGATCTGGACCGGGCCGATCGAAAATCTGCCGTTTGGAGAGATTGAAGGAGTGAACCTGAGCGATCCGAGCCTGCTGACGGAGATGTACGGATGGACGGCGCTGCAGATGGTGGACCGGTATGTGCGGCTGGGGACGATTTGCCTGGGGGCGCTGGGCGCGGTGTATGTGTGGGGATTGGTATCGGCGTATGTGAAAGTGCGGAGAAGTTCGGCGGAAAATGCGGGCGCGCTGGCGAACGGATAGAGACAGAGCAGCGGGGACGGAAATACGGCAGGAAAAAGAGTTAGGAATTGCGGGCGCAAAAAGTGAGCGGCCCCGCGATGAATTGCGGAGCCGCCGGTAGTCTGTCTGGGATTGGCTGAAGGCGCGAAGGCCTTTGCGAATCCAAACAACGCAGGACTTAAAAGCTCACGCCTTAAGCCTCAGCCACCTCACGTAAGCCACTACAATCAGAATTTTTCATTTTATTGGATCAGCCTCCTTTCCCGTGTAAGGCCATGATAGGGGCGCGAGGCGAGGAGTTCAATGGGGAAGTTGTGTGGTCTTGCGCAGATGGTTGACTTCAGACGGCGAACCGTTTCGAGAGGCGGGCGGGCGCGTTGTGCAACTGCTTCATGGAGTAAAGAGAACGATCGGCAGCATCCATCAACATTTCCAAGCTGCCGGCGTCGGTTGGATAAAGGGAGAGGCCAGCGCTGAGGGAGATGGGCGGCAAGAGGCTGTCCGAGGCAACATGTAAGCAGATGCGGGTGAGGACTTCGCGAGCGCCTTGTTCGGTGGTTTCCGGGAGGAGAAGAGCAAATTCATCGCCGCCGTGGCGGGCTGCGGAGTCGATGGAGCGAGACTGCGAACGAAGTACATCCGCGACACGACAGATCGCACGAGTACCTTCGTGATGCCCGAATTCGTCGTTGAGCTGCTTTAGTCCATCCAAATCAAACAAGAGGAGAGCGAACGGCCGGCCATTCCGGTCGGTCCTTTGCATCTCCGTTTCCAAAGACTGAACGAGGCTGCGGTAATTCAAGAGACCAGTGACCGGATCGCTAGCAGCGAGGCGCTGGATATCGCGGAAGAGGCGAATGTTATCCACGAGGGCTCCGAAGAGGAGGAAGGCATAGCTGCCGAATTGAAGAGCGCCGGCGACGACAAATGGAGCATCGATGGTGCGATCGGATTGGGCGGCAGCAAGCGAGCACCAAAAGTTCATGGCGGCAGCAAGACACAAAGAGATGTCAAAAGGACCCGAGACAAGCTTGAGTCTACGGTGACAAAGAATAGCGGCAACGAGAAAAAGCACAGCTGGAATGAGATTGCCCGGGCGCGGGAAGAAATGGCCCGGCTGAACAACGAGATGAATGGGGAGTTGCCAGTGGATGAAGCTGAGAGCGAAAGTCGCCAGAACAATGAGCGCGAAGGAGATCGCGATATCGCGACCGGGATGCCGCGAAGACGCATAACCTTTTTCAATGAGGAGAGCGGAAGCAAACAGGATTGCAAGCAGAGTGCTGCCGGCAACCCAGAGCACGGGGTCGCGCAAGGACGGCGCAGCTGGTGAATGAGTAAGGCTCGAATAGGCGAGACCTGCGATCGCCAGAGTGACGCCGATGGTCGCGAAACCGATGGCCAGAACCAGAGGCAGCCGCTCCTGCGTACCGCGGAATCTGACGAAGGCTGCGCCAGCAAAGGTGATCGCGATGATGCCAGTTGCGAATTGGAACTCAGCAAAACGCAGAGGGTTGGGAGCGACGTTGTAGTCGCGGAGAAGAGGGCAGAGGAATAGGACGCACAAGCCACCAACTACGGGAAGCCACGCCCCCAGTGGTCCTGCAAGAGAGTTCCACGCTGACTCTCGTTTTTTCATAACCACGACCACGCGTTGCCGGGTTCCATTCAAGCGTATACCCGCACGAGACGAAATCGCCGGTCAAATCTCAGGGGATGTTGATGCATTACACACGCTGAAAAACGGAGGCCAGATGGCCGGAAGTTTGCATATGTATGACTTGATGATTAGTGAAAAACGTGGCAAGAGCCGGAATCAGCGGATGTCGTATTCGCGCAGGAGGGAGACGATTGCGGGGCGAGCGCCGGCGAACGCGGACCAAACGGAGCGGCACCAAACGTCAATGGCGCGATCGCGAGCCGGGCCAGGAACGGCGGCGAGCACATCGAGAACGGAGAAACCGCCGCGATCTTCGGGAAGCGGGAGAGTCGGCCAGACGCGTTTGAAGCGTGCCATTTTCATGTGCATTTTTTGGACCTGCCGGCCGGAAAAATTTTTTTCAAGGTGGAGATAAAGGCCAGCGAGGCCGAAGACCAGGGCGATGGGCTTGATTTTGGGGGTGGCGGTCTGGACGGTGAAGGCGTCCGCAACGTGCTGGAGGATAAAGCCGGGGCGGCCCATGGTGTAAACGTAGACTTCTTCGTAGGCGGAGCGAGCGGGATCCATGACGACACCAGTGTACCGAAGGGAATGGTTTGTGCGCGGGCGCTGAGCGCGGAAAAAGTCGTCAGCGGCAGAGGGAGTTGAAATCGATGGGAGGAGCGGGCGCGGCGAGAACGGGTAGATCGCGGGCGCGGAGGGCTTGTTCGAGAGTGGTGGGGCCGGAGGGGAGAGAAGGATTGGCGTCGAGGCGATAGAAGGAATCGCGCTCGGCTTGAGGAAGCGTGACGAAGCGAAAGCCGCGAGAGCGATAGAGATCGAGAAGCTGAGGGAGCATTTCGGCGTCGAGAGCACCGATGTGCATGAGCAGGACGTAAGGAATATCGCGGTGGTAGAGAGTCTGAGAAAGCTGGCGGTAGTAGGGGATGCTGGCGGAGGCGGCTTCGAGATAGGAACGCTTGAGTTGGGCGACGGCGGCGGCATCGGATTTGGCCATGCAGCGGGCGTAGGGTTCATTCCAGAGATAATCGGAAAAACTCATGGTAACGGCAGCGATTTTGTAGCGGTGCTGGCCGAGAAAAGCGCGGACGGCATCGTGCTTGGCGGGAGTGTCGCCCTCGGCGAGATAGGGGAAGCGGAGCCAGCGCCAGTCCTTGTGATCCATGAGCTGCGCGAGAAGAGATTCGTTGTGAGTGATTTCGTCCTCGAAGGCCTCGGCGGAATTTTGATTGAGATTCATGTGAGACCAGGTGTGATTGCCGAGTGGATTTCCGGCGGAGCGCCAAGCCTGGAGGACGGCGAGATCGCTAGGCTCCTTTTCAAGGGTGGCGCCGTTGATGAAACCATAGACGGGAGGAAGATGAGCGGCGTGGAGCGCGGAGAGAATTTTGTTGGCGACTTCGAGGCGAGTTTCGCCGGGAGGAAGAGGGCCGTGGGCGGGGAGATCGTCGAAAGTAAAAGCGATTTTCGGGCGGGAAGCGGCGGGGGAATACGAGAAAACAAGAAAGAATGAAGCGGCGGCGAGAAGGATGGCGAGGAGGGAGCGGCGAATTGTGGAAGAGACCATGCGAGGCCGAGAGATTCGAACGACGGCGACTGAAAGCAGGAGAAAAGTAACAGCAATGTGAGGGGCGTGTCTACGCGGAAAAAGAGGACGCGGATGAGAGGAAAGAAGCAGCGTGGGTTAAGGACGCGCGAGGCGGTACAACACGTGGCGGCAGAGAGGATGGCCTTCCGGAAAATTGGGATGATCGAAGTCATCGGAAGGATCGTTGGTCATGCCGAGCTTTTCCATGACGCGGCGGGAACGAATGTTTGCAGGGACAGTGAACGAGACGAGCGCATCGAGATGAAGAGTTTCGAAGGCGTGGCGGACAACGGCGCGAGCGCCTTCGGTGGCGAGTCCGTGGCCCCAATAGGCATGAGATAGGCGCCAGCCAATTTCGACGCAGGGCATAAATTTGGCGTGGAAGGATGGAACGGCGAGGCCGACGTAACCGATGAAGGAGCGATCTTGCTGCAATTCGGCGGCATACAGGCCGAAGCCGTGGTTGAGAAAATGCTTTTCGATGCGACTCACGAGCAAATCGCTTTCCTGCGTTGAGAGAACGGCAGGCAGAAATTCCATGACGCGAGGGTCGGCGTTCAACTGGGCAAAAGGCGCGAGGTCGGAGTCACACCAAGGGCGAAGGAGGAGGCGGCTTGTTTGGAGGACGGACATGGATTGCAATCGAGGATAGGACCAAGGGCGTGCGGCAGCAACTCGGACTAAGGGGGCTATGACAGGCATCGAGAACGGGAAACGCGTTCAGACGCCGTGTTAAGGCATGCAAATCTTTTGGGAGAGAGCCGGAGCGATGGCCTGAAAATGTTTCAGATTCAAAGTGTAGATGGCCTCAGCTTCAGATTTCTGAGCGGAGCGCAAAATCAGAGCGTCATAGATCCGGCCGCTGAGGAGCTTTAGGTCCGAAGCGCTGACAATCGTGTCGTAATATTCCTGCGGGGTGAGGGAAATGAGCTTGAGGCGGATTCGGATTTCATCTATGAAGAGCAGAGTTTGTTCCGGGGAAACCATGGGGCGCACAGGAAAGGCGGTCATGGTGGCATATACTTCCGCGAGAGTATGCGCGGCGCATGCGGATTGCCCAACGGTCGCGGCGGCAAAGCGGCGAAGACTGGCGGCGTGGTGCACGTGGTCCCGTTGAAAGGCAGCGATCAGGACGCTGGTGTCGAAGAATTCCTTCATTCGAGGAGTTCTTGAATGCGCTCTTCGCGCACGCGGTCAATCAGGTCAGGGATGGAGGCGTCCGGAGCCTGGCTTTGTCCCTGGTAGACCCACACGCCGAGCTCCTTTTTAAGGAGGGCCTGAGCGCGAATGGGGCGCAGGGTAATGGACTGATCGTCCGAGTCGAGGGCTAGATCGTCACCCGGAGAGAGGCGGAACTTGTCTCTGAGAGATTTGGGAAGCACAACGCGACCAGCTTTGTCTATGGAGACCTTGGAATTCATAGATGGCACTATACCATACCATATACCATTTTTAAATGGCATGACATTTTCAGCTTAGAATCCGGCGCGCCGCGAAGGAGGAAAGTATGGAACGAGCGAGGGGGCGAGCAATCATCGGACTGGTTGCACTGTTTCTGGGCAGCATCACCCTGGCAAAGCAGGCGTGGGGACAGAAGCCGCCATTGCTAGCGGAGAAAGATGTGGCGGCACTGGCGAATGAGTTGAGCGGGGAGACGGCGAAGCGGAATTTGGAAGTAATCGCGACGTATCACCGGCAGAGAGGGTCGAAGGGGTTTCATGCGGCGGCGGAGTTGGTGGCGGCGCGGCTGCGGGAGTATGGGTTGAGCGATGTGGCGATATTGGAGTTTCCAGCGGATGGGAAGATATTTTACGGGACGCAGAGATCGCGGCCGGCGTGGGACGCGGAAATTGGGGAATTAGAGGAGGTAAAGGATGTACAGGAGGTAAAGGAGAAGAGCACACCAAATGCGACCTCAGTGCGATGGACCACCGTGAGGAAGATCGGGAGTTATGCGGCGGAGCCGGTGGTGCTGGCGGAGGATAGCGAATCGGCGGAGGTGACCGCGGAGCTGGTAGACGTGGGCGAGGGGACGAAGGAGAGCGACTACGCGGGAAAAGATGTGAGGGGAAAGATTGTGCTGGTGAGCGCGTCGCCGGGAGCGGCGCAGGAGTTGGCGGTCGGGAAGTTTGGCGCGGTGGGGCTGGTGAGTTATGCGCAGAACCAGAAGAACGCGTGGTGGGGCGAAGATGAGAATTTGATTCGCTGGGGGCACCTGGAGACGTTTTCGGAGCACAAGACGTTTGCGTTCATGGTGTCGCTGAAGACGGCGCGGGGATTTCGCGAGCGGCTGGCGCGCGGAGAGAAGATTACGCTGCACGCGGTGGTGAAGGCAGGGCAGCATGCGGGGAATTATGAGGTGGTGACGGCGACGATTCCGGGGGCGGATCCGAAATTGAAGGAGGAAGAGATTGCGTTTTCGTGCCACCTGGATCATCAGAGGCCGGGAGCGAATGACAATGCCAGCGGGTGCGTGACGACTCTGGAGGTGGCGCGGACGCTGAATAAGTTGATCGGCGAGGGGAAGCTGGCGCGGCCGGGGAGGACGATACGGTTTATTTGGCCGCCAGAGATTGAGGGGACGCTGGCGCTGCTGAATGGGAAGCCGGAATTTGCGAAGCGGATTAAGGCGGTGATTCACATGGACATGGTGGGCGGCGGGCCGGTGACGAAAGCAGTGTTCCACGTGACACGCGGGCCGATGAGCTTGCCGAGTTTTGTGCATGACGTGGCGTGGGCGTTCGCGGAGTGGGTGAACGAGGAGTCGTATAAGTTTGCGGCGACGGGGAACGCGGAGTATCCACTGGTGGCGCCGGAGGGCGGGAAGGAGCCACTGCGGGCGGAGTATTCAGCGTACACGATGGGGAGCGACCACGATGTGTATCAGGATTCGTCGTTCGGGATACCGGCGATTTATATGAATGACTGGCCGGACCGGTACATTCATACGAATTTTGATACGGCGGCGAATATTGATACGACGAAGTTGAAGCGGGCGGGGTTTATTGGGGCGGCGAGTGGGTATTTTTTGGCTGCGTTGAGAGCCAAAAGCGCACCCGACATGGTATTCAATTCAGAAATGCGCGCCATACACTTCTCGACGCAAATGTGGGGACGCTTCTACCAAGTCGAACAGGCAGAACAAGCCAGTTGGAACCGGGCGTTCACGACGGCGTTCACAGATTACGTATCGGGTGCTGATGAATCTTTACAAGTCTTCCTGGGAGTCCGAAGGGAAGTTTCTCCTCAGGCAGAGAGACAATCGAACCCGCATAATATTTCGGAAATTATTTTCGACCGCAGCTCCACGCCCAAAGGGCCGTTGGCGGTGTTTGGGTATGACTATTTCGAGGATCATGCGAAGGCGGCGGGAGTGGCGGAGCCGAAGTTGCTGAGTTATGAGGGATTGTGGGGAAGCGGCGAGGAGTATGCGTATGAGGTGTTGAATTTCGCGGATGGGAAGAGGAACGCGGAGGAGATTCGGGATGCGGTGTCGGCGGAGTACGGGCCGGTGCCGCTGGAGATGGTGGTGGAGTATTTGAAGGCGCTGGGGAAGATTGGAGTAGTCGAAGAGGTAAAGTAAAGAAAGAATTGGACAGCAGTTCAAACGAGCACTGGAATACGGGACTGAATTAGAAGCGGACTTGAGGAGGGCAAGATGCCGACGATTGAAGGGAAAGAAGGGCGGTTGTGGATTGACGGGTACGTGAAGAAGGCGGGAAAACTGACCGGAGTGGCGAGGGCGGTACGAACGCTGGTGAAGAAGACCGCGGCGGGCTGCGAGGAGTATGTGAGCCCCTGGAAGACCCCCGCGTTTGATTCGCATGGGCCGTTATGCGTGTTTGTGCTGGGGAAAGAGCATTTGTCGCTGGCGTTCTTGCGCGGAGCGAAGCTACCTGATCCGCAGAAATTGCTGGAGGGCACGGGGAAGGGCGTGCGGCACGTGAAGTTGCGCAGCGTGGGGGATGTGAAGCGCCCCGGCGTGAAGAAATTAATTGTGGAGGCGGCGAAGTTGAATAAAAAGGATCCGCCATCCGGGAAGATGGTGGGAATGGACAAGAGGCGAAAGGCCAGCGAGAAAACGTAAGCTGGCAAATCCATACCAACGTTGAGGGATAGGTTCGCGTGACGATAGCGGACAGGATTGAGCGGTTGCCGCTGGGAAGATTTCACCGGCGGTTTATTGGATTGGTGTCGCTGGGGAATTTTTTTGATTTGTACGACATTTTCATCGTGGCGTACATTGGGGCGGCGCTGCAGCAGTCCGGCTTTCTCTCACTGAAACAATTTACTTTTTTTGTAGCGGCGGGGTTTTTGGGGATGTTCGTCGGGACGGTCGTGTTTGGGATGGGGAGCGACCGGATGGGAAGGCGGAGCGCGTTCATCCTGCTTCTGCTGATTTATTCGTCGTTTACGTTTGCGGATGCGTTTGCGCTGAACGCGGCGTGGTTGATTGGGCTGAGATTTTTTGCGGGAATTGGGATTGGCGCGGAAATTGTGGTGGTGGATACGTATGTCACGGAAGTGGTCCCGAGTTACGCCCGCGGGCGGTACGTGGCGATCACGCAGGTCGTGGGATTTTGCGCAGTGCCGGTGGCGGCGGTGCTGTCGCTTGCGCTAGTGCCAACACACTGGCTGATGGATGGGTGGCGATGGGTGATGGTGATCGGGGCGTCGGGAGCGCTGCTTACGTGGTGGTTTCGGAGGCGATTGCCGGAGTCGCCGAGATGGCTCGAGAGCCGGGGACGCGTTGGTGAGGCTGAGGCGATTGTGGCGGCTTTGGAGCAGGAGAGTCTTGTTACTTCAGGGGAAAGTGGCGGGTGGCGAGCGACGAGCGGGGAGAAAAGAGAAGAGAAAAGGGTCAACGCAGAAAGCAGCAGAGTCAGAGAGAAGAAGGGCACGTTTGGGGAGTTGTGGAGGGCGCCCTATCGTTCGCGGACGATAATGCTGGTGATTTTTCAGGCGCTGCAAACGATCGGATTTTACGGTTTCGCGAATTGGGCGCCGACGTTCTTGTTGAAGGAGGGCGTGTCGCTGCTGCATTCGCTGGAATATACGATGTTCATTGCGTTTGTGTCGCCGATCGGGCCGGTGCTGGGGGCGTGGACCTCGGACAAGCTGGAGAGAAAGTGGACGATCGTGGTTCTCGCGCTGGCGGTGGCGGGGCTCGGGCTGGGATTTGGGAGTTCGGCCGCACCAGCGGCAGTTGTGGGATTTGGCGCGCTGCTGACGCTGGCGAATTACTGGTTTTCAGCGGCGTTCCACGCGTATCAGGCGGAATTGTATCCAACGAGGCTGCGAGCGACGGGCGTGGGATTCACGTATAGCTGGAGCCGGTTGAGCGCGGCGTTCACATCGGTTCTGATCGGATGGGCGCTGGGGTTTGGAGTGCCTGCCGTGTTTGCGATGCTGGCGGTGGCGATGGGGCTGGTGGCGGGAGTGATCGGATTATTTGGTCCACGAACGAATCGAATGATGCTGGAAGAAATCGCGGGGTGAATGCGGGCGCGGAAGCGGGGCGCACGATGAATCGGGCGCGTACAAGTGGTAGCATCGGGGATTGCTTGTGAAGCGGGAGAGCGCGTAGATGGCGGCGATGATGAAAGCGTTGCGCAAGATGCAAGCGGGGCGAGGGCTCTCGATGGAGAGCACAGAAGTGCCCGTACCTAGCGCGGCAGATGTATTGGTGCGGGTGAAGACGGCGTCAATTTGCGGGACGGACTTGCACATTTATGGATGGGACCGCTGGTCGCAGGGACGGATCAAGCCTCCGGTAACGCTGGGACACGAGTTTTGCGGAGTGGTTGAGAAGGTGGGCGAAGACGTCACGGCGGTGAAGCCGGGAGATTTTGTCAGCGCGGAAATGCATGTGAATTGCGGGCATTGTCACCAGTGCCGTTTGGGCGAAGCGCACATCTGCCAAAATTTGCGGATCATCGGGATCGATCAGGATGGAGCGTTCGCGGAGTTCGTGAAAATTCCGGCGACGAATATTTGGAAGCTGGATCCGGCGATTCCCGAGCATTACGGAGCAATTCTCGATCCGCTCGGAAATGCGGTACACACTGTGCTTGCGGGGCCGATTGCGGGACAAACGGCGCTTGTAACGGGATGCGGACCGATCGGACTGATGGCCATTGCGGTCGCCAAAGCGTGCGGAAGCTCGACTGTGTTCGCGACCGAAACAAACGAACTGCGGCGCACGATGGCGAAAAAGATGGGCGCGGACGTGGTGCTGAACCCGGCGAGCGAGGATGCAATCGCGAGGATTTTGAAAGAAACGAATGGGACGGGCGCGGACGTGCTGCTGGAGATGAGCGGGAATCCGACAGCGATACAACAGGGTTTCAAGGCATTGCGGGCAGGAGGAAGAGCTTCCTTACTGGGGATTCCGACCGAGACTGTGCCGCTGGACTTGGTTAATGACGTAATTTTCAAAGGTGCAACGGTACAAGGGATTTACGGGCGGCGAATGTATGAAACGTGGGTGGAGATGACGGCATTGCTAAAGGCGGGGCGGCTTCCTCTCGAACCTTTATTTGGCGAACGGGAGCCGCTCTCAAAATTTGAGAGCGCGTTTGCGAAATTGCAGAGCGGATTGGCGGGGAAGATTTTGCTTTATCCCAACGGGTTTGCGCGCTGAACAGACTTAGACTTGATTTCGGTTCTTAAACCACACATTTATGGACGTACCGACTAGAGCGCCAGCACTCGCGGGCTCCGTGCTCGGAACGGCGGACAACAACTTCGTGATCGCAGAGTGGCGCGACGCGGGAGGGCCGCCAACTCCGCCGCGCTGGATTGCTCCCTTGCACGTGCATCATGCGGACGACGAAGCGTGGTACGTGCTGGAAGGCAAGCTGGGTGTAAGAATTGGGGATGAAGAAATAGAAGCGGCGGAGGGCGCAGCCGTTTTGGTACCGCGAGGGAAGGCGCACACTTATTGGAACGCTGGCGAAGGACCGCTGCGGTATCTCCTGGTGATGACGCCGAACATCTACAATTTAATTCAGGCAATTCATTCCACGAAGGATCGCAGCCGGGAGGGGATGCAAGCGCTATTCCGGCGGCACAACTCGGAATTGCTCTAGCTTGGGGATCGTTTGGCATGGAACAACAGTTTGCGCCTGAGACGCGGCGTGGAGCAGAATAGAATTCCCCGGCAAATCCGCGCCACAGGAGTCAATGCATGTCCGAAACAGGAACGCAAACGACAAAGCAAAATCCGATGCAATACGTTTCCGATCAACTGAACGAACTGCGAGCGAAGGGCGTGGCGCCGAAACTGCGCGTGCTGGACGGCGAAAACAAGCCCGTTTGCCTGATTGACGGGAAGGAAGTCATCAATCTGGCCTCAAACAATTACCTTGGCCTGACGACGCACAAGGCGCTGCGAAAGGCGGCGCTCGATGCGGTGAAGCGTTATGGCGCGGGCGCAGGCGCGGTGCGCACGATCGCGGGAACGATGAAGCTGCACATGGAGCTGGAAGAACTAATCGCCAAGTTCAAAAATGTGGAAGCGTGCGTGGTGTTCCAGTCCGGTTTCACGGCGAATGCCGGAACGGTTTCCGCGGTGCTGGGCAAGGATGACCTGATCGTTTCGGATGAGCTGAATCACGCGTCGATCATTGATGGAGCGCGGCTCTCGAAAGCCACGATCAAGGTGTTCAAGCACAAGGATGTGGCGGATTGCGAAAAGATTTTGCAAGAGCACGCGAACTTTGCCGGGCACAAGCTGATTATTACGGATGGCGTTTTTTCCATGGATGGAGACATCGCGCCATTGCCGCAGCTCTGCGATCTAGCGGAGAAATACAACTGCATCATGATGGTGGACGACGCGCACGCCAGCGGCGTGCTGGGACGCGGGGGGCGGGGCACGATCGATCATTTCGGCGTGCATGGACGCGTACACATCCAAGTCGGGACGTTGAGCAAAGCCATTGGAGCGATGGGCGGCTACGTTTGCGGTTCGCGCGATTTGATTGATTTTCTTTATTTGCGGGCGCGGCCCTTCCTCTTTTCAACTTCGCATCCGCCAGCTACCGCCGCGGCATGCCAGGCCGCTTTCACGCTGCTAGATTCGCCGGAGGGCGAAAAGCTGGTGAAAAAGCTCTGGGCCAACACAAAGCTGCTGAAACGAGAATTGAAGAAGCGCGGATTTCAATTCAAAGGCAGCGAAACGCCAATTATTCCCATTCACGTGGGAGACGCGGCGAAGGCCATCGAATTTTCGAAGAAGCTGTTTGAGGCGGGCGTTTACGCTCCAGCGGTGGGCTACCCGACGGTAGCCGAAGGAAAAGCAAGACTACGGGCCATCGTGAGTGCGGCGCATAAGCGGGAGCAGTTGGTGAGAGCCGCGGATATTCTCGCTGAAGTCGCGAAGCCGATGGGAATCGTTTCTTAGAGCTCTTAGAGTGACAAGGGCGCGGCCGGCGATGGAGAGCAACGAACCGTTGGCCGCGAGACAACTGATTTCCAATTGTTGGCGTCCACCTAAGAAGAGAAATTCTTGCTCGAATTGCCCGGTCATCGGAGGTGGAGATGAGCCGAACGACAACTGCTACATTGCTGGGAATTCTATTGGCAGCGGGAGCTAGCGCGTATTCACTCGCGCGGACGCAGGAACCGGCCAAGTCGAGCGAGGAGAGAGAGCCTCCGAAGCTCGCAGGTATGACCGTCAACGCGGTGCTCAATACTTCGCTAAATTCGAAGAAGGCGAAAATCGGGGAAAAGGTCGAAGCGCATACCACGGAAGCGCTGACGGCGGACGGAAAAACGATTCTTCCCAAAGGCGCCAAGCTCGAGGGACACATCACGGAAGCGACAGCCCGATCCAAGGGAGATAGCGGCTCGACGCTGGCAATTGAATTCGATAAAGCAGAATTGAAACGGAACGAGGAAGTCTCGCTCGAAGCGATTCTAGTCGCGCTCGCGCCGCCGCGCGTTGCTTCCTTCCCCGAGTCACAAGGACCAGGCAGCGATCCAATGAGCGAGCATGGTGCTGGCGCGGCAGGCGGATCGCCAATGGGCGCCACTCCATCGATGGGACACCCGGAAGGAACGCCCAATTTTCCGCAAGGCACTTCGCAGCCACGAACGGACAATTCTCAGGCGAACGCGAACGGCTCGGCCCAATTACCCGCGAAAAGCCGCGGCGTCTACGGAATCAAGGACTTGAGGCTCATGGAATCAGCATCGAAAGTTGGAGTCACAACGTTCTTGAGTTCTACAGGCAAGGAAGTGCATTTGGAAGGGGGCACCCGGCTCCTGCTGATGGTTAAAGTGGCGTCCGATTCGAGCACAGAATCGAGCCGGTAAGGCCATTTCAGGCGGAACGTCAAGCTCAGAATCGAATCTAAATCGCGAATCTGTAGAGCCCTCCTCGCGAGGTTGTGTCTGAGTGCCGCGTCCGGCGTAGCCCGCATGTCGTTTGCTATACTCGGCGGATGCCAAGCGCGAGCAAGCGGCTGTTTCTCGTGGATGCGATGGCGCACATCTATCGCGCTTTTTTCGCGCCGATGCCGCAACGCCTGACGGGGCCGGGGGGCACGCCTACCAACGTTCCCTTTCTTTTTGGAAATATTCTCAGACGGCTCATCAAGGACTACGAGCCGAAGTACATCGGAATAGTTTTCGATCCTCCGGGAGCCACGTTTCGCGACAAGCTCTTTGAAAAATACAAGGCCCAGCGCGAGCCCATGCCGAACGAGATGAAAGTGCAGCTACCGTACGTGCGAAAGCTCTGCGAGGCGATGCGCCTGCGAATCCTGGAAGAGAGAGGGTACGAAGCGGACGACGTGATCGGGACGGTAGCGGAGCAGGCCGCGAAGCAGGGCTTCGAGGTGCTGATCGTCAGCAACGACAAGGACATGATGCAGCTTGTCGGGAAGAACGTGCGCACGCTGAAAACAGGATCTGGCGGCGTGAAGGGCGACATTCTGGTGGATGAAGCGAAAGTAACGGAATTGCTTGGCGTGCCGCCGGAAAAAGTCGTGGATTACATGGCTCTTCTGGGAGACAAGATTGACAACATTCCGGGAGCCAAGGGGATTGGAGAAAAAGGCGCGGCGGAACTGATTGGAAAGTATGGCAGCGTGGAAAAGGCTCTGGACCGCGCACACGAAGTGGCCAGCAAGAGGTACCGCGAAGCGCTCCAGCAACAGCGGGAAGCAGTGCTGATGTCGAAGCAGCTCGCACAGATCGCGCGCGATGTGCCGCTAAAGCTGGATTTGAAATCACTGGAAATTCAGCCGCCCGATACGGCGGCCCTGGCGAATCTCTACCGCGAGCTTGGATTCAACTCGCTGCTGAAAGAGTTGGGGGCGGAAGCGGCCGCAACACCGCGAACGGGAGAAGGCAGTGCGGTGGAAAAAACAGATTATGCGCAACTCGCGGGCCCGGCGGAGTTCCGCGAGTATCTGGCGGAAATCCCCGCGAAGCAGAAAGTGGCGCTGTGGCTGAACCTGGAAACGGGCGAGCGGGAAGCTGAAGGATTCGGAACGCGGGTTGCGTCCCTGGAAATTTCTTCGAAGGCAGGAGAGGGCCGCTCCGTGTGGTTCGATGAGAAAGGAGAAGTACGGAAAACGCTGGCGCCGTTCCTTGCCGATGTGAAGCGTTCGAAAATTGTGCACGATCCCAAATTGTTTCAGCTGCTGACGGAACCGACAGCGAACATCGTGCACGCCACGCAACTCTATTCCTATCTCCTTAAGCCCACGACGGCAAATCACAATTTAGCGGACGTTGTGATCCGAAACCTTACCGCAATGTTGGGAGGAGGGCCAGGAGAGCGGGCGGATTATCTCCAGCGGCTCGCGCCTGTGCTGCGCTCGCAGATCGAGGAGCAGGGACTCGATAAAGTGTACGAAACGATTGACTTGCCTTTGGCACCGGTCCTAGCCGAGATGGAGCGCATCGGCGTTCGAGTGGACCCCAAGTCGCTCGAGAAAATGTCCACTTCGATGGAGAAAGAAGTTCGACGGCTCGAGAAGGAAATCTGGAAATTGGCGGGAAGCGAATTCAATGTGAATTCGCCGGCGCAGTTGGCCGAAATTCTTTATGACAAACTGAATCTCGAGCCTCCCGCGCGACGCGGTAAAGGGAAAGTTCGATCCACGGCTGCGGATATTCTGGAGGAAATGGCCGAGCAGCATCCCCTCCCGGCGAAAGTCATTGAATTCCGGGAGATCTCGAAACTCAAATCCACTTACGTTGACACGTTGCCGAAACTGATCCACCCGGAGACCGGGCGATTGCACACGAGTTTTTCTCAAACAACGGCGGCGACAGGCAGGCTGAGTTCGAGCGATCCGAACTTGCAGAACATTCCGGTTCGAACAGAGCTTGGGCGAGAGATTCGAGCGGCCTTCGTGGCGGAAAGGGGAAAGTTTCTGTTGAGCGCGGATTATTCGCAAATCGAACTGCGAGTGATGGCGCATTTCTCGAAAGACCCGGTGCTCGTGGATGCTTTCCGCCGGGGCGAAGACATTCACGCGCGAACTGCCCAGGAAGTGTTTGGCGTTGGGCCCATGGCGCAAACTGCGGAACACCGCCGCGCCGCGAAAGCAATCAACTTTGGGATCATTTACGGGTTGTCAGCTTTCGGATTGGCGCAGCAGTTGGGAGTCCCGCAAAAAGAGGCCGCCCAATTCATCAGTGCATACTTCAAGCGTTATAGCGGCGTAAAAGCGTTTCTGGACCAAACCCTCGAGGAAACTCGCAAGACTGGCTTGGCGAAGACTCTTTTCGGCAGAATTCGTCCGATACCCGAAATCCATTCGCCACAAACGCAACTGCGCGGTTTTGCGGAGCGGACAGCGCTCAACTCGCCCTTGCAGGGGACCGCGGCTGATTTGATTAAATTGGCGATGATTAATATTGACCGCAGACTCAGGGTGGAGAAATTCGAAACAAAAATGATTTTGCAGGTACATGACGAATTGCTGTTCGAAGCGCCGCATAAGGAGAAGGGGAAACTCGAAAAGCTCGTTCGAGAAGAGATGGAAGGCGTACATGCGCTTGAAGTGCCCCTCGTCGTCGAGATTAGCTCGGGTCCAAATTGGAGAGACCTCGAATAGCCCGCGGCACATCAGGATTCTCTTGTCGGGGCTAGGCAGTGTGTTAAGGAACGTCCTTTTCTTGCCGGCAGGACCGGCGTAGAATCCGCTCAAACCTGGTTGACCTATTCCCTTCGTTCGGCCGGCCCATATCCGTGGGAGGACGTCATGTATAGACCGATCCTTGTTGCAGGAATACTGCTAATTGCGAGCGTCGCCTTGACGCGCGGGACACAAGAAAACAGTCAGGAGAAGCCGAAAGAACCGCAGGCGACTGAGGAATCCAAAATTCCGCAAGAGGATATAGATAAGAAGAACCCGGTGAAGACTTCGCCGGAAGGGCTCGCAGCGGCGCGCAAAGTTTATGGCTACGACTGCGAGATGTGCCACGGCCCCAATGGCGACGGAAAGGGCGATGTCGCGGACTCAATGAAACTCACGATGCATGATTGGCATGACCCGGCAGCGCTCGCGGGCAAGACTGACGGAGAGATTTTCTACATCATCAGCAAAGGCAAAGGAAAAATGGTTGGAGAAGGGGATCGCGAGCCGGAAACGATGCGATGGAATCTCGTGAACCTGGTACGGTCTCTCGCCAAGAAGGAATCCGAGCACAAAGCGCAACCGGATTAAGTCGAGCCTTTCCTGCCTAGAGCGATACAAATAGTCGAGCATCTGGACAATTTATCTTTACTCGTCCGCATGAAGGGACACTGGAGCTGGCAGCTTATCCCCAACGGGCCAGCTCGTGCTAGGCTGAGCTGATCCAGTGCTCCCAGGAGGATGTGATGCATCATTCGCCACAATTTTTGAAACTCGTTGACGATGCCAAAACGCGCGTGAAAGAAACAAATGTGCCGGAAGTGAATCAGCGGATGAAGGCCGGAGAAAAGATGATTCTTGTGGATGTGCGCGAGGATCATGAATGGGCCAAAGGACACTTGCCGGGAGCCGTGCACATGGGGCGCGGAATCATCGAGCGCGACATCGAAAAGAACATCCCAGACGCACGGACGAAACTAATTTTGTATTGCGGCGGCGGGTTTCGATCGGCGCTGGTCGCGGATAATCTGCAAAAAATGGGTTACTCGAACGTCGAATCAATGGATGGCGGCTGGCGAGGATGGACGGAAGCGGGCCTGCCGGTGGCGCACGACTAGAGCTTCGAGAACATTTCCGCGTCGCGAAAATTGGCTGGGGCGGGAGGATTCGAACCTCCACCATCCTCATTAACAGTGAGGTGTCCTACCGGTTGGACCACGCCCCAGCAGCGAAAGGGGTAGGCTCCGCCGCCAAAAGAAGACAGCGAAGAGTGCTAATACGATAACACGGGTCGCGCCACTTCCACGAGGCCGAACGGAAAGAGTGCGCGATTCTCAAGTGATCCTCAGATCCGAAGACTTTTGCATTCGGAATCAAATTGCGGTGAGTGCGTTCTGGAAAGAAATCCGGCTAAATTCAAAAATTTCATCCGCTTTGTACATTATTGTTATCGTGTCAAGAAAAACTTTTTTTGAAAAGTTGTTTCAAAGTGTTGCATTCCAGAAAGTTTTGTCGGAAACTATCCGGTCATTTGCACGTCGGGTGAGCACTTCCCGGCCATGACATCGCGGGGCGTCGAGGTTTTTGTGCCTTCTCCGCGGGACATCATCAAAGTGCAACGCAGACATGGCCCAGATTTTTCATCGCAGCACGAATTTAATCTCTAGGTTTAGCCTGATCTCTGTGGCGTTTCTGTCCACCTTGGGATTGGTCGGCGCGTTCGGGATCGCACGTTCCCCGTACCGCACCGATCAGTACGTCACGCGCGAGCAGCCGATCCAATTCAGTCATAAGCATCACGTGAGCGACGACGGCATCGACTGCCGCTATTGTCATACCTCTGTCGAAACATCTTCCTTCGCCGGAATTCCTCCCACGAAAACCTGCATGAATTGCCACTCCGTTCTTTTTGAGGATACGGCGTATTTGGAGCCGGTTCGGGACAGCTACCGCACGGGCCAGTCGATTCGCTGGGTGAAGGTCCATCGGCTTCCGGACTACGTTTATTTCAATCACAGCATTCACATCAACAAGGGCGTGGGCTGCTCGACCTGCCACGGTTCAGTGGACCAAATGCCTCTGGTCTTTCAAGCTGCCCCCCTTTTGATGGAGTGGTGCCTGGGTTGCCACCGGAATCCAGCGCAGGCTCTGCGCCCAATCGATCAGGTTTTCAATATGAGGTGGAAACCCCCTTCAAATCAGGAAGAAATCGGCAGAAAGTTCATGGTTGAGAGGAAAATCCGCACAACAGCCGAGTTGACCAGTTGCTCGACGTGTCACCGCTGACGGACGATATGAGCGAAAACGACTTCATCCACATCCGAAAGAACGGCCTCGAAAAGCTCAGCGGGGCCGCGCCCGAGCATGAGCATTCCCACCAACACGAAGAGGACGCCGGGGAAGATCTCACAGTTCGCGAACATCCTCTTGATTTGACGACCGTCCGTGAAAAATTGAAGGGGAAGAGCGGCAAGCAGTATTGGCGCACGCTCGAAGAATTGTCGGAAGATCCCCACTTTGAGGATTTGTTGCACAGGGAATTCCCGCGGCAGGCTTCTGAATGGGACGAAGCAGTTGACCGGCGCGATTTTCTGAAGCTCGCGGCTGCGTCGCTGGCCTTCGCCGGGATGACCGGGTGCGGCAGTGCTCCGCCGCAATTGCTGGTGCCATATGTGACGCAACCCGACGGGATGGTTTTGGGCAAGCCGCTCTTTTTTGCGACGGCTATGCCCTGTGGTACGGACGCCATCGGCCTGATCGTTACAAGTCACGAGGGCCGGCCCACGCATGTCTCCGGAAATCCTGATCACCCATCCAGCCTTGGCGGCACTGACGTAATTTCGCAGGCTTCGGTGCTCAATCTCTACGATCCCGACCGCGCTCAGACAGTAACCAACATGGGCGACATCAAGACCTGGGAACAATTTCAGGTTGCGGCGCAGGCCATTGCTCAGAAAGCCGCTGGACAGAACGGCAGCGGGTTTCGAATTTTGACCGGCACCATCACGTCACCGACTATCGCGGCGCAGATCGAGAAAATTCTCGCGCAAATTCCTGGAGCGAAGTGGCATCAGTGGGAACCCGCGGCCAGCAGCGGCGCGTACGAAGGTTCCAAGTTGGCCTTCGGGCGCTACGTCAATACCATCTATCACCCGGAAAAAGCGGATGTAATTCTTTCCCTGGATGCGGACTTCATGGCGGCAGGGCCGGGCCACGTCGCCTATATGAACAGCTATTTCCGGCGCCGCAAGCTGAACAGTCCTTCCGATACGATGAGCCGGTTGTACGTGGTTGAGCCGACTCCTACCGTGACAGGTGCCACAGCCGACCATCGTTTGCCCTTGAAAGCGTCCGAGGTGGAGCAATTTGCCCGTGCTTTGGCGGCACTGGTTGGTTTGGGCGGAAGCGGAGCCCTCGCTCCGACTGCTCAGAAATGGCTCGATGCGGTTGCCAGTGAATTGCAGAAACATCATGGCACTTCGCTTGTTGTTGCAGGCGAATTCCAGCCGCCGGCGGTCCACGCGCTGGCGCATGCGATCAACGCCGCACTCGGGAACGTTGGAACGACGGTCCATTACACCGAACCGGTGGAAGCCGGTCCAGTGAACCAACTGGAATCCTTTACTGAACTCTGCGATGACATGAACGCCGGGAAAGTTCAGACGCTGATCATGTTCGGCTCGAATCCTGTTTATGACGCGCCGCACAATTATGATTTTGTTAGCAAGCTCAAGAACGTGCCGCTGTGCATCCGCCTGAGCTCGCATTTCGACGAGACCGCCCAATATTGCCACTGGCACATTGCCGAGTCCCACTTTCTCGAATCGTGGGGCGATGCGCGAGCCTTCGATGGCACCTATAGTGTTATTCAGCCTCTGATCGCTCCGCTCTATCATTCGCATTCCGCTTTCGAGCTTCTCGCGGCGTTCACGAACAATCCCGCGGAAAGCGCTTATGACGCCGTCCGCGCGCGAGTCAATGGCTTTGCAGGATCGGCCAATACAGAGGAATTCTGGCGCAAAACCCTGAATGATGGCGTGCTCGCGGGCACCGCGCTTCCGCCGGTCACAATCACTACTAAATTCAATCCGGCAAGCTTGCCTGCCGCCCGCACCCCGCTCGCCGGGGAACTCGAATTTATCTTCCGCCCCGATCCCAATACTTACGACGGTCGTTACGCGAACAATGGCTGGCTCCAGGAACTGCCCAGGCCGGTGACTAAGCTGACTTGGGACAACGCCGCTCACATGAGCCCGAAATTGGCACAGACTCTTGGGCTGACGCAGGTTGTTCAGTCGCGCGGCGGTGAACACGGCCAGATCTTGACGAACGTAATTGATATTTCGCTATCGAATAGCAAGGTTACAGCCGCAGCGTGGATTGTCCCTGGGCAAGCGGACGACGTCGTGTTGCTTCCCTTGGGCTATGGGCGTACACACGCCGGATACACGGGCTCGAACAAGGGCTTCAATGCCTATGAGGTGCGAACCTCCGAAGCGCAGTGGGTGACCACGGCAGGCGCGGAATCGATCAAAAGAACCGGCGACAGCTACCCGCTGGCTTGCACCCAGTATCACTTCAACATGGAAGGCCGCAAGATCATGACGGCGGGCACTCTGGAGGAGTACCGCAAAAATCCGTCCTTCGCGCTGGAAAACGAAAATCAGCCGCCCAATTCCGATACGCTGTACGACGCGTTTTCTTATCCTTACTACGCCTGGGGAATGGCGATCGACCTCAACAGCTGCAATGGCTGCAACGCTTGCGTGGTTGCCTGTCAATCGGAAAACAACATCGCGGTGGTCGGCAAAGATCAGGTCATGCGCGCCAGGGAGATGCACTGGATCCGCATTGACCGCTGGTATTTGGCGGAAACCCCCTCGAACGACGCGTCTACCAACGAGGGCGACCAGCTCTACAACCCGCCGACATTCTTTCAGCCCGTGCCGTGCCAGCAATGCGAGAACGCGCCCTGCGAGCAGGTGTGTCCCGTCGGCGCCACCGTGCATAGCGCCGAGGGCCTGAACGACATGGTCTACAACCGCTGCATCGGGACGCGCTATTGCTCGAACAACTGTCCCTATAAAGTGCGGCGATTTAACTTCCTTCGCTTTCAGGATTGGGAAACGCCTTCGCTCAAACTCCTTCGCAATCCGGAAGTCACCGTGCGAAGCCGCGGCGTCATGGAAAAGTGCACGTACTGCGTCCAGCGAATTAATCACGGCCGGATCAACGCCGAAAAGGAAGACCGAAAGATTCAGGACGGCGAAATTGTTACGGCTTGCGAATCCGCTTGCCCGTCGCATGCCATTGTTTTTGGCAACATAAACGATCCCAATAGCCGCGTCTCTAAGCTGAAGGCACAAACCCGGAATTACACTCTGTTGGGCGAACTGAACTCACGCCCGCGGACCACGTATCTCGCCGCTGTGCGCAATCCGAATCCTGAATTGCCGGACGCCGCTCAGCCTAAGGAGAATGCATGAGTTCCGGCGAGCAGCCACCCATCAATTCTCCTGAAATTCGCCGGCTGACCCCCGTCCTCGGACCGGGTCATACCTACGCATCCATCACTGACAAGATTAGTTCGATCGTGCTGACGAGGCCGGTCTCCCGGGGCTGGCTTCTCGGTTTCGGAATCTGCTTTGCCTTCATCATGCTGTTGCACGTAGCGATCGTCTACCTCATCGGCAAAGGCGTCGGAATCTGGGGCATTGACATCCCGGTCGGATGGGGGTTCGCGATCGTCAATTTCGTGTGGTGGATCGGAATCGGCCACGCCGGAACGCTGATTTCCGCCATTCTTTTCTTGTTGAATCAAAAGTGGCGCACTTCCATCAACCGCTTCGCGGAAGCGATGACCCTTTTTGCCGTTATGTGCGCCGGTCTTTTCCCCATGCTCCATGCCGGCCGCCCCTGGTTTGCGTACTGGATGTTCCCCTACCCCAGCACGATGACCATCTGGCCGCAATTCCGCAGCCCACTGATCTGGGACGTTTTCGCGGTGTCCACCTATTTCACGGTTTCTTTGCTCTTCTGGTTCGTCGGATTGATTCCCGACCTGGCCACCTTGCGCGATCGTACCGTCAGCAAGCCGAAAGCGATTATCTACGGCATTCTCGCGATGGGCTGGCGCGGTTCGGCGAGGCACTGGCAGCGCTATCAGTCGGCCTACCTTCTTCTCGCCGGTTTGGCGACGCCTCTCGTCCTTTCAGTGCATACGGTCGTAAGCTTTGACTTCGCGATCGCCATCGTGCCCGGCTGGCACACGACGATATTCCCGCCTTACTTCGTCGCTGGCGCGATCTATTCCGGCTTCGCCATGGTGCTCACTATCGCCATCCCCTTGCGCGCCGCCTATGGCCTGCAGGATTTCATCACGATGCGCCACCTCGAGAACATGGCGAAGGTGATGTTGGCCACGGGCCTGATTGTGGCTTACGGTTACTTCTTCGAATTCTTCATGTCCATTTACAGCCACAACACTTGGGATTTCTTCCTGGTCCAGCAGAGGCTGCATGGCCCCTACGCCAGTTATTATTACGCGCTGATTTTGTGCAACATCCTGACCCCGCAATTGCTCTGGATTCAGAAAATCCGGACGAACGTGGCTATCCTCTTCATCATGTCCCTGGTGGTTAATACGGGCATGTGGCTGGAGCGCTTCGTGATCGTGGTCATCAGTCTGGCACGCGACTTCGATCCTTCCGCATGGGGCCGCTATTCAGCGACGTTCTGGGATTACGCGGTTTTGACCGGCACTCTGGGCTTGTTTGCCGGCTTGCTCTTCCTGTTTGTTCGCGTTCTTCCGGCGATTTCCATTGCGGAAATGCGCGAACTTGTCGCGCATAGCACCGAGGAACACGAATGATCGAAAGCCGCTCACGCATCTATGGAGTTGTGGGCGAGTTTCAATCGCCCAAAAAACTGATCCACGCAGCGGAAAAGGCCCGCGAGGCGGGCTACACGCACTTGGACGCGTACACACCGTTCCCGGTCGAAGGATTGACCGAAGCTCTCGGCCTCAAGCGCAGCCTTGTCCCACTCGTCACGTTGATTGGCGGCCTCTTCGGCGGCCTCAGCGGATTTGGCTTTCAATACTGGGTTTCCGTGATTTCGTACCCAGAAAATATCGGCGGCCGCTCCTTGAACAGTTGGCCCGCCTTTATCCCCGTGACTTTCGAGATGACGGTTCTGGGCGCTTCGCTTTTTGCCGTGTTTGGCATGCTGGCCATGAACAAGTTGCCCCAGCCGCATCACCCCCTATTCAATGTTGACCGCTTCCAGAAGCATGCTTCCGTGGACCGTTTTTTTCTTTGTTTGCAAGCGGACGATCCGAAGTTCAACGTGGCCGACGCTTCCCGTTTCCTGGTGGGGATCGAAGCCGAAAATGTCAGCGAGGTTGAGGATGATTAGCCCGTCGCAAATTCTGCGATGTGGTAAGAGCGCGCTTCTTTTGTGTGCCGCTGCGTCATTGCTTGGCCTGACCGGTTGCCGCCAGGACATGGCTGATCAGCCCAAAGCCACTCCGCTCGCCCCCAGCGATTTCTTCACCGATGGCACATCGGCTCGGCCGCTTGTGGACAACACCGTTGCGCGTGGATCCATCGCGGATGACCCCCTTTACGTTCCCGGTGATTCGAATGCGTTCCCTTTGCCTCTGACTATGGACCTAATCGAGCGCGGCCAGCAGCGATTTAAGATTTTCTGCAGCCCTTGCCACGGATTGCAGGGCGACGGCAACGGCATGGTGGTCATGCGCGGAATGAAGCGCCCTCCGTCCTACCACCAGAATCGTTTGCGTGAGGCTCCCAACGGGCATTTCTTTGAAGTCATTACCCACGGTTTCGGCCAGATGCAGGGCTATTCGGCGCAGGTCCCGCCGCGCGACCGCTGGGCCATTATCGCCTACATTCGCGCTCTGCAATTGAGCCGAAACGCTCCTGTTTCGGATTTGCCGCCGGAGTTGCGCCAGAAGCTTTCCGAAGGAGGCTCCGCGAAATGAGCGCGCAGGAGTACACGGCGCCCGAGAGTATCGGCCGGCTGCAGCAGCGTGCCCTGCTGGTCGGAGGCATCGGCGTAATTATTTGTCTTATCGGGTCGCTGCGTTGGCCAACCCAGTTTTTCCACGCATATTTGTTCTCGTTCCTCTTCGTACTCGGCCTTTCCCTGGGCTCCATGGGCGTGCTGATGCTCCAGCACATGACGAGCGGGCACTGGGGAATCATGATCCGGCGCCCCTTGGAAGCGGCGATGCGAACGCTGTGGCTCGTCGCGCTGCTGTTCATACCCATCGCTGTCGGGATGAAGTACATCTACGGCATCTGGCTGCACGCGCCCGCCACCGGAGAGGGCGCCCTCTCGGTCTTTCAGAAAACTTATTTGACGCCGACGAATTTCGTTCTACGCGCCATCCTATACTTTGCTGTCTGGTTGTTGCTGGCGTTTTACCTCTATCGCTGGTCGCGCCAGCAGGATGTGGATACCGCGAACCGCGCGCTGCGCCGCAAGTTTAAAGTTCTCAGCGGGCCCGGCATCATCTTGTATGTCTTTGGAATCGGATTCGCTTCAATCGATTGGGCGATGTCCCTTTCGCCACAATGGTTCTCCACGATCTACGGGTTTATTTTCGTCGCAGGCGAAGTGATTTCCTCCCTGTGTCTGGTCATCGCTGTTCTCGTGCTTCTTGCGAAGACCGCTCCCATGAAGGGAGTCATCCAGTCTCGCCACCTTCACGATCTGGGAAAGTTGCTTCTTGCGTTCCTCATGCTGTGGGCGTATTTCGCTTTTTCCCAGCTTTTGATAATCTGGTCTGGCAACCAGCCCGATGAAATTAGTTTTTATCGCAGCCGTTTGTATGGGCTTTGGGGCCTGATCGCCATCCTGCTGGTCCTGTTTCATTTCTTCACGCCCTTTTTCATGCTTCTTTCGCGCGATCTGAAGCGTAGTACCAACCTTCTTCCCAAAGTGGCATTCCTATTAATTGTGATGCGAATCGTGGATCTTTATTGGACGACGCGGCCTGAACTGGAAGCGAGCGCGGTCCCGAGTTGGTTTGATATCGTTGTTCCCATTACCCTCATCGGTTTATGGTTGGGGGTCTTTGCCAGGAATTTGAAGAGTCTTCCGCTTCTTCCGCTCGGCGAACCAAAATTGAAAGAGGCCATAGAGGTCCATGAGTAACGAGCACCACAGCCCCGGCAGCGCGAACGGCGAACCGCGAGTTCACTCGGACGTCAACTTCGAGCCTCGTGACATCAATACCCGTACAGTGCTTCTGTACCTTTTCTATCTGGCGTTGTCGGTGGCCTTTGCCTTTTTCGTGAGCATTTATATCTTCCGGTTTACCACGGATCTCGCTACGAAATCGGAAGACACCCCAATCCCTGTACGTCAAGGTTTTACTCAGGGGTTGCCGCCCGCGCCTGTGCTTCAGGGGATTCCCGGCAATCCCAACGATCCGCAGCAAGATTTGCGCGAAAAAATTCAGGCCGACGAAGCGGCAAACCAGAAGTTGGAATGGATAGATAAGCAGGCGGGCATCGCCCATATTCCTGTCGAAGACGCGATGAAGATTATTGTTGCGAAAGGACTGCCGGGGGCAACCGCTGCTCCGGCGGGCAAGAAATAGGTGAAGTCATGAGTGGGCTGCGTTTCATTGCAATGATGTCCGGTCTCTTTCTGGGTGCCTGTGCAGCCAGCGCCCAGCTTGTGCCCAGCAATGTGGGCACGCCATCGAGCGGTCTTCCTCCACTTTTGCAGAACGTTGGTTTTGAGCCCGCCTTGAATGCGAAATTGCCGCTGGATTTACCCTTCACGGATGAGACCGGCCGCAGCGTGCAACTCAAGGAGTATTTCACCAACCGGCCGGTGGTTCTTGCCCTGGTTTATTACGGCTGCCCCATGCTTTGCGATCAGTTGCAGGAAGGACTCGTCGGCAGTTTGCGGATGCTTTCCTTCACGCCGGGGAAGGATTATCAGGTCGTCTTCGTCAGTTTCGATCCTCGCGACACCTTAACCATTGCGGCTCAAAAGAAAGCCGAAGCGGTGAAGCAATTCCACCGCCCGGAAACTGCTGACGGCTGGCACTTTCTGACCGGCACGCCCGATTCGATTCGCGCCTTGACGCAGGCCGCGAACTTCCGTTATTCCTTCGACCAGAAATCCGGACTCTTCGCGCACGCCAGCGGAATCATGTTGCTTACACCCGACGGCCGCATCTCCCGCTACTTCTATGGCGTCGAGTACCCCTCCCGCGAAATCCGGCTCGGCCTTGTGGACGCTTCAGCCGGAAAAATCGGCACAGTCGTCGATCATGTATTGCTCTATTGCTTTCAGTATGACCCCTCAACCGCCAAGTACAGCGCTTCGATCCTGAAAATTCTGCGCTTGGGCGGAGTCTTGACCATCGTGTGCATCGTTGCAGGGATTTTGATTTTCCGCCGGCGAGAAGTAGAAGCCGAGCAATCGCCATCGCGAGGAGCCCGCTAAACCGTGCAGGCGCAACTGCCCATATTTCCGGATCAAGCCTCGAACTTCGCTCCACAAGTGGACTCGTTGATGTCCTTCATGATCGTCGTGTCCGCTTTCTTCACGGTCGCGATCACCGCTGCAATCATCTATTTCTTCTTTAAGTATCGCCGCAAAACGTCCGATGAGATCGGCGCTCCAATCCATGGCAACATGCGCCTCGAGCTTACCTGGATCATCATCCCATCGTTGATCGCCCTGGTGATGTTCGCGTGGGGCGCTGTCGTCTATGTGAATTTCCGCCATGCCCCGAAAGATGCCTTGGATATCTACGTTGTCGGCAAGCAGTGGATGTGGAAAATCCAGCAGCCCAACGGCCGCCGCGAAATCAATGAGCTTCACGTGCCCGTCGGCCGCGACA
Source organism: Candidatus Acidiferrum sp. (assembly GCA_035279745.1). Lineage (GTDB taxonomy): Bacteria > Acidobacteriota > Terriglobia > Acidiferrales > UBA7541 > Acidiferrum. Next base: position 331,501 of record DATEHE010000028.1, read on the forward strand.
TCAAACTGATTCTCGCCAGCGAGGACGTCATCCACGATTTTTACGTGCCCGCGTTCCGCGTCAAGATGGATGTCGTTCCTGGACACTACAACACAATGTGGTTCCGTCCGACGGAACCGGGGCGGTATCATTTCTTCTGTTCCCAGTATTGCGGAACGAACCACGCCGTCATGGGCGGCTGGGTTACCGTGATGGATGATGCGGATTATGCCGCTTGGCTTTCGAGCACGCCCGTGGGCGATGTGGATCCTGTCGTCGCCGGAGAAAAATTGTTTTCGGACAAATCATGCAGCGCCTGCCATTTGGGCGACGGAAGTGGCCACGGCCCTTCCTTGAATGGCCTTTATGAAGGCAAAGTCCGGCTTGCGGATGGATCCACGGTAACCGCCGACGACGCCTATCTCCGGGAATCCATCCTGGCCCCCAATGCGAAAATCGTCGCCGGTTTCGTGCCCTCGATGCCTTCTTATCAAGGAGAATTGACGGAGGATCAGATTCTTAGTTTGTTGACGTACATCAAGTCCCTGCAGTCGCAGCCGCTTCCGGCTCACGGCTCGGGTGTAGTTGCAGTTGGAAAGAAATAAACCATGGCTACAACATCTACAACGCCGGCATTCACCATGCCGCGCGATCATTACCTGAATTCGTCTTACGGCATACGCTCGTGGCTGCTCACTACGGACCACAAGCGCATCGCCTGGCTGTACCTCGCTGGAGTCACGTTCTTCTTCACTTTGGGCGGCATTTTTGCTGCTTTGATCCGCATCCACCTCTTGAGTCCAAGCGGCCTCCTGGTCACGCCCGAAACCTATAACAAGCTCTTCACTATGCACGGCGTGGCGATGGTCTTCTTTTTCCTGATCCCTTCCATCCCCGCCGTCTTGGGGAATTTTCTGATTCCGCTGATGATCGGCGCCAAGGACGTCGCCTTCCCCAGGATCAACCTCCTGAGCTGGTACGTGTACATGCTCGGCGGCTGCTTCCTGCTTTATTCCTTCTCAACCGGCGGCCTGGACACCGGCTGGACCTTCTACACCCCGCTTAGCAGCGTCTATTCAAACACCGCTGTAGCTCCCGCCGTCATCGGCATCTTCATCAACGGCTTCTCTTCCATCCTCACCGGCATGAACTTCGTTGTGACCATTCACACCATGCGCGCGCCGGGGATGACTTGGTTCCGGTTGCCGCTGTTTGTCTGGGCCCAATACGCCACGAGCATGATCTTCATATTGGGCACGCCCGTCATCGCCATTTCGCTTTTGCTCGTTGCTCTTGAGCGCGTCTTCCACCTGGGTTTCTTCAATCCCGCGCTTGGCGGCGACCCAATTCTCTTCCAACACCTTTTCTGGTTCTATTCGCATCCCGCCGTATACATCATGATTTTGCCGGCCATGGGAGTGGTGAGCGAGATCATTCCCACTTTCGCGCGCAAGCCGATTTTTGGCTACACCTTCATCGCCGCTTCCAGTATCGCGATCGCGGTCATCGGCTTTTTCGTCTGGGCGCATCATATGTTCGTCACCGGCGAATCCACCTACGCCGCCCTGGCCTTCTCGCTCCTCAGCTACCTGGTGGCGATACCCTCCGCCGTCAAAGTTTTTAACTGGACCGCTACGCTATATAAAGGTTCGATTTCGTACGACACCCCCATGTTGTACGCCCTCGGTTTTATCGGCCTCTTCCTTATCGGGGGATTGACCGGTCTTTTCCTCGCCTGTCTCGGTTTGGACATTCACATTCACGATACTTATTTTGTGATCGCGCATTTCCACTACATCATGGTGGGCGGCGCCATCATGGGATATCTCGGCGGGCTGCATTACTGGTGGCCGAAAATTACCGGTAAGCTCTATCCCGAATTTCTGGCCCGGGTTGCTGCCGTAACTTTGTTTGTTGGCTTCAACCTCACCTTCGGTCCGCAATTCCTGCTGGGCTTGATGGGCATGCCGCGCCGTTATCACAACTATCCGCCCGAGTTTCAAGTGCTCAACGTGTTGTCTACTGCGGGCGCTTCGATTCTTGCGCTCGGGTATCTGCTCCCCATGGTTTATTTCACGTGGTCGGTGCGTTATGGCAAAGCCGCTGGACCTAACCCTTGGCCCGCGACTGGACTGGAATGGACCACTGCTTCGCCGCCTCCGACGGAAAACTTTGACGTCACTCCCGTGGTGGATTGGGAGCCTTACGATTTCGAGCACCGGCCGGACCTCGGCTTGGCCACTTCTGCGGGCAAGCTGGCTCCGGCGCACGGCGACGATTAATCACGACGCAGCGGCGGCCGGGTTTTCGTGAGACCACTGGCGCCTGTGGGCGCTGGAATTTGTACGGGAAGAGGAGTACCGAGTGCATCGCACCGGAGAGCTGTACGGACATTTTCAAACCATGGAGCAGCAGAAGGACTCTGCTACTCTCGGCATGTGGATTTTTCTGTCCACCGAAATCCTGTTCTTCGGCGGGATGTTTCTCACTTATTCGATCAACCGGCAAGCTTATCCAGGCGTTTTCGCGGATGCGAGCCGCACGCTTGACCTCACTCTTGGCACACTCAACACCACGGTCCTGATTGCCAGCAGTTTGACGATGGCTCTCGCCGTGTGGAGCGCCCAGACCGGTAAGAAAAAACTCATTCCCATGTTTCTGGTGCTCACTCTAATTCTTGGCTGCGTGTTTCTGGGAATCAAGGGAATCGAATACCACGCCAAGTACGTCGAGCACCATATTCCCGGATTGCCCTTTCAGTTCGAGCCGGGCTCGACTGCGGCCACCAACGCTCATGCCGAACTTTTCTTCTCGCTGTACTTCGGCATGACCGGGCTTCACGCCTTGCATATGGTTGTCGGCGTCGGGCTGCTGCTCTGGCTCTTGAGCCAGTCCTTAAAAGGGCGATTCACGGCCGAGTACCACACCCCGGTTGAAAACGTCGGCTTGTACTGGCACTTCGTGGACATTGTCTGGATCTATCTGTATCCGTTGCTCTATCTGATCGATCGCCATAAGTGACGCCAATCCGGCGATAGGGGAGAACTGCGCGTGTCCGAGCAATCCGATCAATTCGCTCATCACATTGCTTCAACGAAGCTCTACATATTGATCTTTGCCATCCTCATGGTTCTCACTGGCACCACGGCCTACGCGGCCACGGTTGACCTGAATGCTTATTTTTCCGGCCTGAACATTATTGTGGCTCTGGTTATCGCCACGTGCAAAGCCAGCTTGGTGGTCCTCTTCTTCATGCACGCCTATTACAGTGCCAAGCGCACCAAGCTCGTCATCATCTGCGGGGTTTTTTGGCTGACCATTATGCTCTTCCTCACCATGGGCGATTACGCGACGCGCTCGTGGGAGGTGCATTAAACCCCGCTGCGGCCCTGCTGCGCGCTCGCGGGAGACCATTGCAGATCATTTCCTTAACAATGTTATACAGGTGAATACTTAGGCCTAAAGCGAAGAGCGCACTTCGGCCATGTTCGGGTTTCTTGGTGTGGTGAATGTTGGGTGGGTGAGCATCCGGAGGCATTACTCGGGTCACCCTAAGATGAAAGTGTTAGGGGGGAGAAACGAACCGGCCCAGCCCTCAATCCCCTAAAGGGATCCTCGGCTCGCCTCCCCCACTGACTCTAATAGTGCAAGCTGAAAGCCAAGCATAACTTCCCTATTATCAATAGCTTGTCGCTCTAATGGCGCGTAAAAATGTTCTACCCCCCGCGAAAATTTACCCGTCATCCCTGCACCATCATGGGCCAAAGGCGAGCACTGCCCGGTCCCGGGCCGGGCTGTTGAGCCCCACGCTAGTTGACCACTTCGAATCAGCCCTGCTATTGTGAAAAGTTATTCTGGTCTCAGTGTCTTCACTGGGCGCCGACGCTCCTGTGGAGGGAGCTTTGAAGTCTCATGGGCCTGACGAAACTCGTTATCCGCGGCGCTCGGCAGCACAATCTGAAAAACATCAGTCTCGAAATCCCGCGGAATACACTCACTGTGATCACGGGGCTCTCCGGCTCCGGGAAATCTTCGCTGGCGTTCGACACAATTTATGCCGAGGGGCAGCGCCGCTACGTCGAATCGCTCTCTGCGTACGCGCGACAATTTCTGGATCAGATGGAGCGCCCGGAAGTGGACGTGATCGAGGGACTCTCGCCCTCCATCGCGATCGAACAGAAAACCACTACGCGGTCACCCCGTTCGACGGTCGGCACGATCACCGAGATTTACGACTATCTGCGCGTCATTTATTCATCCGTCGGCGCGCCGCATTGTCCAATGTGCGGGAAGCCGGTCGCCCGCCAGTCCGGTGAGCAAATCGTCCAGGCCATACTCAATAACGAACTGTGCAAACCCGAAGACCGCGTGATGATTCTTGCGCCCATCGTACGCGGCCGGAAGGGCGCCTATCGTAAGGAACTCGAGAAACTCGCGCAGGATGGCTATGTCCGAGTGAGGATTGATGGAGAACTCTATCCGCTGGATGCTCCTCCGAGCCTGGACAAGCGCAAGAATCACACAATCGAAGTCGTCGTAGACCGCCTTCTGGTAAAGCAGGGCATCGCCGCCCGGTTGGAACAATCCATCGCCACCGCTCTTAAACTAGCGGACGGGTTGGTTACGATTGCCATCGTTGGCGGCAAGGAACATGTTTTCTCGGAAAAATTGGCTTGCCCGGATTGCGGCATTTCGGTGCCGCTTCTCGAGCCGCGCTCGTTCAGCTTCAATTCCCCGTACGGCGCCTGTCCTGCTTGCAACGGGCTCGGCTCCCGCTATGATTTCGATCCCGCCAAAATCATCACGGATTGGAGCCGCCCTCTTTTCGACGGTGGCCTTGGTCCTGGCTCCGGCTCCGCGATTCTCAAGCGCACTCTCGAGCTCGCCGCGTACGCATACCATTTTGAGCTGGATACGCCATTCGACAAATTCCCCGCGCGCATTCAGAACCTGTTGCTGTACGGCTATCCGCAATTCAATGGAGGGCATGCCTCGCCGGAGGGCGGTCGCACAGCGAAAAAATCCTCCGGCGAGAAACAGTTTCGGTTTCCAGGAATTCTGAAATTCCTTGAGCGCAACTTCGCTGACTCCGGCTCCGATTCCTACCGCGAATGGATGACGCAGTACATGTCGGCCACGCTGTGCAGCGTGTGCCAGGGCAAGCGCCTCAGGCCGGAATCACTCGCCGTCAAGCTCGCGGGATATTCCATCGCGGATTTCACGTCGCTATCGCTCTCGAGTACGGCTCCGGCTGTTGACAAGATTCTTGCGCAGCTCACCCCGCGCCAACGCGAAATCGCCGCCCGCCCGCTCGAAGAGGTTGCCGAGCGTATCGCCTTCTTGTTAGCGGTGGGGCTCGGCTATCTCAGCCTCAACCGCTCCGCCGCTACTCTTTCGGGTGGAGAAGCGCAGCGCATCCGCCTCGCAACACAAATTGGTTCCCGATTGCGCGGCGTGCTGTATGTTTTGGATGAGCCGTCCATCGGATTGCACGCGCGCGATAACGACCGCCTTCTCGGCTCGCTCGAGCAATTGCGAAATCTCGGCAATACCGTTCTTGTCGTCGAGCATGACGAAGACACGATCCGCCGCGCGGATTTCGTGGTTGACCTCGGCCCGGGTGCCGGCGACGCCGGAGGCTATCTGGTCGCGCAGGGCAAACCGGAGCAAATCGCCGCAAACGCACATTCGCTTACGGGCCGCTATCTCAGCGGATTATCCAAGATTTCCGTTCCTGAAAAGCGCCGCGCACCCAATGGCAAGGCCATCCAGGTGCTCGGTGCGGCCGCGAACAATCTGAAGGACGTGGACGTCGTGCTGCCTCTCGGCCTGTTCACGGTAGTAACGGGAGTCTCCGGCTCCGGGAAATCTTCGCTCGTCAACGACATTCTCTATCGCGCCCTTGCGCAAAAACTCTATCGTTCGATGGAGCCTCCCAGCGCGCACCGCGAACTGCTCGGCGCAGAACAGATCGATAAAGTGATCGAGATCGATCAGGCTCCCATCGGTCGCACGCCCCGTTCGAACCCGGCTACCTACACCGGAGTGTTCGCGCCCATCCGCGAACTTTTTGCCATGCTTCCCGAATCGCGCGAGCGCGGCTACCGCCCCGGCCGATTCAGCTTCAACGTCAAAGGCGGCCGCTGCGAAGCGTGCCAGGGTGACGGTCTTCGCCGCATTGAAATGAATTTTCTTCCGGACGTCTATGTAACCTGCGAAGTCTGCCGCGGCAAACGGTACAACTCCGAAACGCTGGCCGTGCGCTACAAAGGGCATTCCATCAGTGACGTGCTGAATCTTTCCTCCGCGGAAGCGCTCAAGCTCCTTGAAAACATTCCACAGATCCAGCAGAAGCTGGCAACGCTCGTCGAAGTTGGCCTTGGCTACGTCACGCTCGGCCAATCCGCCACAACGCTTTCGGGCGGCGAAGCGCAGCGCATCAAGCTGGCGCGCGAACTCTCCAAGCGGCAAACAGGCCGAACGCTTTACATTCTGGATGAACCGACCACCGGCTTGCATTTCGATGATGTTCGTAAGCTTCTGGACGTGCTCCAGCGCCTGGTGGATCTCGGCAACACTGTCCTCATCATCGAGCACCATCTCGATGTCATCAAACAGGCCGATTGGATCATTGATCTCGGACCTGAAGGCGGCGAGGGAGGTGGCCGCATCGTCGCCCAAGGAACTCCCGAACAGGTTGCGCGCGCCAAAAAATCCTACACCGGCCAGGCCCTCGCCCGCGTGCTGGGCATTTCCAATAACGGCTACGGCAACACGCAAGCTGCGGGGAACGGTTCCATCTCGAAATGAATTCTGCCGTCTTTCGCGTTTGCTTTCCCGATCAGCGCGGCAGAACGTCTGCATGCGAACCACGCTCATCCTCTCGAACCACCGCGCTTTCTCAAGGCTTGGTATCCACCTTCCCCCGCGATACAGTATGGAATCTTCGATGAGCATCTACTCGACATTGCCGCTCACCTTTGGAGGCTTGCGCACGTATCCGCTCTCCTCGCGGAAAAGCAAAGTTGGCGCGGCGGATTTTGCCAAGCCCCCAGCCTCAAACAAGTCGTTGACGAAATTTCTGGATTCGCTTCCTCGAATTCTCGCAGTCAATGATTTTCGCGAGTTGCTTTCTTCCATTCAACGCGCCCGCAAAGAACGCGCCGCCATCCTCTGGGGCATCGGCGGGCATGTGATCAAAGTGGGGCTCGGGCCGGTGCTAATCGATCTTATGCGTCGCGGATTTGTTTCGAGCATCGCGATGAATGGCGCCGCGCTGATCCATGACTTCGAAATCGCTCTCTCCGGCAGCACTTCCGAAGATGTCGAGGCCGGCTTGGGCGCGGGACAGTTCGGCATGGCCGCTGAGACGGGTCGCTACATCAACGAATTCTCCAAGCTGGCCGCGCGCGTGCACATCGGCTATGGCGAAGCCGCTGGCCAATTTTTGAGCAGCGGCATTCTCGACGTAAAGCACGCATCTTCCAGCGTGCTCGTCTCCGCTTATCAACTCCGCATCCCCGTTACCGTTCATCTGGCGATCGGTACGGATATTCCGCACATGCATCCGGCCGCTGACGGCGCTTCTCTCGGCGCGGCTTCCTTCCTCGATTTCCGTCTCTTTTGTGCCCTCGTGAAACAAATGCATCCCGGCGGTGTCTACCTGAACTGGGGTTCTGCGGTGCTTCTCCCGGAAGTGTTCCTGAAAGCAGTTTCGGTTGTGCGCAATCTCGGCGTGCCTTTGCATCCGATCACCACCGCGAATTTCGATTTTATCCAGCACTATCGCCCGTTGCAGAATGTAGTGAAACGTCCAACCGGCTCGTCCCGCGGAAACCAAAAATCAGCCTCGCGTGGCTACGCCATCACGGGCCATCATGAGTTGCTCATGCCGTTGCTCGCCGCCGCGCTTTCTGCGGGCTGGCCGGCCACACCTCGGCGAGGCAAGCGATGAATTTGTTCGACGACAATTCGCCTTCGCGTCCCGACGAATTGAGCCAGCTAACACTCTCCGGCTCTTCGCCAGCTTCGCGCCCTGAGAACGCATCGCTGCCCCCCTCGCAAGACGCCCCTACCCTCCCGGGCGATCCCTTCCCCCTCGCGACGATTGCTCCTCCTGCGTTCCTTCCCCGGCCTGCTCAGTCCACGCTCCCGGAGGACTTGCGCATCTCCTGGTCCTGGCTGCACTTTTTTCTTTTTATCCCTTTTGGTTTTTTCAGCCTGATTCTGATCCAAATGGCTTTTGCGATTTACTACGCTCCCACGCACCATTTCGCGAACGAGAAGGATTTCGAGCGCTTTGTTCTCTCCAAACCAGCTTTCGCCATCGGCAGCATGCTTCTCTGGTATGCCTTCATCTTCCTTTTTCTCTACGTAACGCTATCGGTTCTTCGCGGAAATCCTTTTTGGCGCACTCTCGGTTGGCGAAAAATCTCAGGCCCCGGCGGCACACCCGGCCGCAGCCCCTGGCTGTATTTCCTGGTTGGCTGCGGCATTTCGTTCGCTGTTTCCATCGCAACGTACAAAATGCAGCCGCCCGAGCACGTTCCCATCGAGGAACTTTTTCGGTACAAGAACACTGCTATGCTTTTCGTGGCCATGGCCGTGCTCGTCGCTCCGCTCGTCGAGGAGACCGTCTTCCGCGGCTATCTCTATCCGCTCTTTGCCAAAACGTTTGGCGTCGCGTTCAGCGTCATTATTACAGGCGTCTTATTCGGCCTCATGCATGGCGCGCAGCTTGGCTGGACCTGGGGACTCGTCTCCGTGCTCATCGTCGTCGGCATCATCTTCACGTTCGTTCGCGCGCGCACCGGTTCAGTCTTCGCCAGTTTTCTCCTTCATCTCGGCTACAACTCCATGATCGCGCTCTCTACTATTCTCGTCACGCAGGGATTCACGAAACTGCCTTCGCCGCACTAAACCTTCGCTAGCTGCATTCGTTTTATTCTCCGCTGTTCGCTACAATGTTTGGTTTCGAGGCCCCGCAAAAATGTACGTAGCTCAACCAATCGAATGGACCGATCGCGGCGTCGTCATGCTGGACCAGCGCCTGCTCCCGGCGCAGGAAGTCAGCTACACCTACACCGACTATCGCGAAGTCGCGAAAGCCATCACGGACATGGTCATTCGCGGCGCGCCGGCCATTGGCGTTGCTGCGGCGATGGGTGTCGCCCTCGGAGTCCTTCGTTCGCCCGCTCAGTCTCTGGACGACTTGCGCCCGGAGTTCGCGCAGATTTGCGATACCCTCGCAAAAACTCGCCCCACGGCCGTCGATCTTTTCTGGGCCATCGATCGCATGAAGCGCCGCTTCTCGGAGCTTGCTTCGCAAACTTCCGATCTCGCCAAAATTCGAGAGGGCCTGGTTGAAGAAGCGCGTCTCGTCCATCTCGAAAAAAAAGCCACCGACGAAGCCATCGGCCGTTTCGGCGCCGCGCTCATGCCCGCGAACGGACAAGTGATGACGCAGTGCAACGCCGGCGCTCTCGCCACCGGCGGCATCGGCACGGCGCTCGGCGTCATTCGCGTCGCTGTCGAGCAGGGCAAACACATTCACGTTCTCGTCCCGGAAACGCGCCCGTACCTTCAGGGAGCTCGCCTCACTGCATGGGAACTCCATAAAGGCGGCATCCCGCTCACTCTCATTACGGACAACATGGTCGGCCATTTTTTGAAGTCCGGAAAAGTTGGCGCCATCGTCACCGGCGCGGACCGCATCGCCGCCAACGGCGACACCGCGAATAAAATCGGCACGTACCAAATCGCCGTTCTCGCCAAGGAGAACAACGTCCCTTTCTATATCGCCGCACCCGTTTCCACGTTTGATCTTTCCATTCCCGATGGCGGCCATATCCCGATTGAAGAGCGCTCCGCCGCGGAAGTCACCCATCTTCAGGGCGTTCGCATCGCTCCCGATGTGCCCGCGGCGCATCCTGCGTTTGACGTTACTCCGGCGCGTTACATCGCCGCCATTTTCACGGAGCGCGGCGTCGCTCGCCCTCCTTACACCGAATCCTTGCGCACGCTTGCGCATTCCGTTTCGCTTGCATCGGCGCATCGCTGAGCGCCGCAAAACTTTCGAATGACACACGTCCTTAATCGAGTGTTTCGTATCGCGGCATTCGCCGCACTCGTGCTCTCGCCGCTGCGAGCCGCGCCGCAAGCCCGCTCTCAATCGCCTGCGAAGCTTCAACCCATTCGCCTCCATCCGGCTAACCCGCATTATTTCTTGTTCCGCGGAACTGCCGTCGCGCTCATCACCAGCGGCGAACACTACGGCGCGGTCCTCTATCCAGACTTTGATTACCACCGTTATCTCGAGACACTTGCCGCAGACGGCCTCAATTACACGCGCCTCTTCGCCGGCTCCTACGTCGAAGTTCCCGCCAAGTCCTTTGGCATTCTTCACAACGATCTCGCTCCGGAGCCGGGACGCTTCCTCGCGCCGTGGGCGCGCAGCGATTCGCCGGGCTATTCCGGCGGCGGCAATAAATTCGATCTCTCGCGCTGGAATCCCGAATTTTTTGAGCGTTTTCGCAATTTTCTTTCCGAAGCGTCGAAACGGGGAATTATCGTCGAAATCACGCTTTTTTCCTCGCACTACGGCGAAGCTCAGTGGCAGCTCAGTCCCTTCAATTCCGCCAACAACATAAACGACACTTCGCAGATCGACTGGAAAAAATTAAATACTCTCGAGAACGGCGACATCCTCGCATTTCAAGAAAGTTTCGCGCGCAAAATCATCCGTGAAGCCAACTCATTCGATAACGTCATCTTCGAAATTCAGAATGAGCCGTGGTCCGATCGGCCGGTCGTCTCCTCCGTAATCAATCCTTATCTCCGCCCGCCGGCTCGCGACGTGTTTCCAAACTCCGTGGATCTTCCCGATCCCCTTTCTCTCGCCTGGGAAGCGCGCGTCGCCGGATGGATTACGAGCGAGGAATCCGCGCTCCCGAACCGCCATCTCATCGCCCAAAATTATTCCAATTTCGGCGCGCCCGTCCGCGCACTTCTTCCGCAAGCCAACATCATCAATTTTCACTATGCCTACCCGCAAGCCGTTCAGCTTAACTACGGCCTCGACAAGGCAATTTCTTACGACGAAACCGGTTTTCTCGGTCAGGAGGACGCCGCGTATCGCCGTCAGGCCTGGAATTTCATGCTCTCCGGCGGCAGTGTTTTCGGTGCCCTCGATTATTCCTTCACGGTTGGCCACGAAGATGGTTCGTGGTCCGAACGCAACGGGCCGGGCGGCGGAAGCCCCGCATTTCGGCATCAACTACACATTCTGAGCGATTTTCTCCGTTCCTTTCCGCTGACCTCTCTTCGTCCGGACATGCGCACCGTGCAGTACGCCGAGGGCGTCACCGCACACGCGCTTTCCACATCGGGCCATCAGTACGCCATCTACCTCGATGGCGATGGCCCTGCGGAACTCACTCTGGATCTTCCCGCGGGCGATTATTCCTGCGAATGGTTGAACCCCTCGACCGGCAGCGTCGTGCAACTGGAAAACTTTCGCCACAAAGGCGGGCAAAAACGCCTCACCTCTCCGGCATTTCAAAACGGCATCGCTCTCCGCCTCAAACGCGCGGAGACACCTGCCCGCAACTCTCACGCGCCTCTTTCCCCGCCTCGGTCGGGAAATTAATCTGGATCTTTCTTGCTGTTCCCGTCCGCGCTCGACGCTGGAAACACATTATGCTGTGGCGGCGGCATCGGCTCATTTCCTTTTCGGTCTTTCCAGAGCGCCCGGTTCAGCAGCGCTGTATCCACCGCATCCGCATGGCTGAAATCCAGATTCTTTCCTGCCTTCCAGTCCTTCGTATTCATCTCGTAGATCAATCCGTTGTCCCGGTTCCGGTAATCCGCGTTGTACGCAGATTGATCTCCCGCGCCGCTGAAAAGCCTCGTCATCACGGCTGCGCGCGAATCATTTGCATTCATCGGCGGCACTCCCAGCAGCGCCTCAATCGTCCGCACGACGTTCACCGTCGTATAGAACGAGTGATCCACAATGGGCTTCGCCTCCTCGCCTTCCCCGTTGCCCCTCGGCGCGTACTTGCTGATCACCAGGCAGATGCTCCGGTGTGAGTCCACGTGATCGGGCCCGTCTTGCGCGTCATCCTCCAAAATCAAGAATGCCGTGTCGTCCCAATACGGGCTGTGCGACACCGCATCCACCACTCGCCCTACCGCCAAATCGTTGTCCGCTACTGACGCCGTCGGTTTCGGCCTGTCTTTCGTCAATCCGGCCGTGTGATCGTTCGGCAGCCGCAGCAAAATGAACTGCGGCATCGTGTCTTTTCCCGCTTTCCTTGCATCCACGAATTTCTCGAACTCATTCAAAAACTCATCCGCGCGCAATTGGTCCGGATAGGCCAGTTCAAAATCCGCATATTTCGGATCGAAATGCCCTTCCAGTTCCACTTCGCTCGCCACATCCTTCGCCAAAATTGGAATCGCCCAGGGATATGGGCTCGGTCCTCCCCGTGGCTCTCCTACATTGCTCGGAAGCGGCTGGCCCTTGCGAATCTCGCTTTTAGCGCAGCTTTCGCCAGCTGGTTCAGGCGGTCCAGACGTTGGGCTTCCTTCGCCCGCTTTTTCGTTGCACCACCGAGTCACCACAAACTCGCCATAATGCCGGTACGTCACGCCATGGCTCGCGAAATCGTGCCACAGATATCCGCCCGTTGGTTCGCCGGCGTCTGGAATTCCATCTTCCGCGGACACTCCATTCAGCAGCGCCCCTTCCGAGTCGTACGTATGTTCTTTTCCGCGGTAGCCAACTGGCCACGTCTTTTCGTTGTAATCCGAATTCGATCCCGAGGTGGACCACATATGCCCGTCGCCGGAAACTTCCCCGCTGTCGTAAAAATTGTCCAGCACGCCGAATTGCTCCGCCAGCTTGTGCTCGTTCGGCGTGATGTCTTCACCGTATATCGTTAGATCCGGATCGCCGTTCGCTCCCTTCACGTCTCCGAGCACCTGGTCGTACGTCCTGTTTTCCTTGATGATGTAAATCACGTGCCGGATCTTGTTCTCCCCGCTCGCGAAGCGCACTTCATCCCCATTGCCGCGCGTAGCATTCATCTCCGCCGTTTGCTTGGTGTAGGCATCCAGATTAGCGCTCACCTCAGAGAGCGGAATCCGCGCCAGCGAGCCGTGAATCATCGCCGGCCCGTACGGAAATTGCGGCCGGCCATCCCTCCGCTTTCCAATCTCGTTTGGATTCGGCCCGGAGCCTCGCCCTTTCGCGCTGGCGATCAACAAGTCCTTGTTTGTCGCGGCCACAACCGTCGGATACCATTCCGTGGGGATGAATCCTTCCGCGTGTTGCTCTTCGTCCGACGCATTCTTCGTCAGGTCAAAGACCGCCACTGAATCCGAAATCGCGTCCGCCGAAAAAAGTGTCTTTTCGTCTGGCGAAAGCGCTAGGTATTCAGGATCGCTGCCTCCATACTTCTGCCCGGGCAGCTTTGTAGAAAAAGACTGAAGAATCCTTCCAGTTTTTGCGTCCAGCTCCGCGATTTCGTCTCGATCTGTCAGTGCGACGTATAACCTCGAGTCGTCCCGGTTAAGCAACAGCGCCGTCGGATGCGATCCTCCCGCCAGCGGCTTTTCCGGCTTCCGAAGCGGAATCAAACGCAACACTCTTCCGCTCACTAGGTCTAGCTCCGCCACCGTGGACGCGTTCCAGAGAGACACGAACCCGCGCTTTCCATCCTTCGTCATCACCGTCGTGTAGGGCAGTGACGCGGGAATTCGCTTCATCGTCGAAAGGTTAAAGCGATGCACGATCTTTCCATTGCTTGTGTTCATCAGCACCGCTTCGTCTGAATTGTCGTTCGCTACCAGCAGCCTCTCTTGTCCCCCGCTCATCCCCACGCTTAATCCCGCTGGGTACGTCACGTCTTTGAAATCAGCGCGCCGTTCTTTCCCCGCCGGAATCTTCGTTCGCGGCGGCATCTTTAAGAAACCGTCTGGCGTGATCTGTCCGTCCTCGAATCGGTACACGGCGACTCCATTGCCCGTGCTTCCCTTTTTCTTTCCAAGCGGATCGGTCAGCGACGCCATGCTGGCATAAATCCGTTTTCCATCCGTGCTGAACGCCAATCCCAGAAAATACGTTTGCTTTGCTTCTGGACCGAGCCGCTCGTCGGGGGAATCCTTCAACTCGTTCGTTTCCAGATTCAGCACTGTCAAAGACTGTTTTCTCCCCGAGGAGTAAGCTCCGTAGCCGCTTTGCAGCAGCACCGCGAATTGTCCATCGGGAGAAATCGCGATGGCCGTCGGCAGATTGTTGATTTGCCGTGGATTTCCCGGCACTTCTCCAAGTGATTTCCCGTTCGGCAAGTTCACCGGCTTTGTGGAGTCTTGTGCCAAAAGATTTGGTACCGCAAAAAAAAGAACCAATAGCGAAAGGATGCGGAGCGAATAAAGTTTGTTTTTCATCGGGTGAGATTACCGGCCCATCATGACTGTACCGTGAACACTTCCTTGTTTCGTTCGGAATAGCCGCGGGCTCGGAACTGTCCGCGCTTCCCTGCGGCCTTCGCATCCTACGCCGCCGCCTTCCGCTCGGCAAGGTATCCTTCCGAAATCTGGAAATGTCCCGCTCCCGATTTTTTTTCGTAAACGCCGGCGCACGATTCTGATCTTTCCTTGACGCCAATCCGCTCCTAGCCTATGGTTTTGCCCGCAGCTAAAATGGATTTGTGATTTTCAGCGCGCTTCTTTCGCGCGCAATCTACCTTTGGGACCAATCGCTCATGCCTGCCGTTGAAACTAAAAACTTTTCCATCGAACGCCTTCGCGAATTCAGCACTCGCATCTTTTTGCATTTCGGCGTGCCCAAAAAGGACGCCGCTCAAGCCGCCGACGTTCTCGCCTGCGCCGATATTCGCGGCATTGATTCTCATGGCGTCGCCCGCCTCTATAGCTATTACGGCCTGCTCAAAGAAGGCCTCATCAATCCGACGCCCAAAATCTCCATCGTCCGCTCCACTCTAACCACCGCTACCGTCGACGGCGATAACGGCCTTGGCTTGGTTGTCGGTCCGCAAGCCAATCGCATCGCCATGGACATGGCGGAAAAAGCTGGTTCGGGCTGGGTCGCCGTTTGCAACACCAATCACTTCGGCATCGCCGGCTATTACGTTCTTCAATCTCTCCAGCGCGATCTCATCGGCTGGGCCATGACGAATTCCAGCAGCCTCGTCGCGCCTCTTTGGGGAATGGAGCGCCGCCTTGGCACGAATCCGATCGCCATCGCCTTTCCTGGCAAGGAAGAACCACCCATCGTCATTGACTTCGCCACTTCAGCCGTCGCTTACGGTAAATTTGAAATTGCCCGCCGCAAAGGAGAATCCATTCCCCTGGGCTGGGGCATTGACCGCAACGGCCGCCCCACCACAAACCCCGATGACACGATCAACGGCGGCTGCATGCTTCCTCTCGGCTCCGACCGCGAACACGGCGGACAAAAAGGCTATTGCCTCGGCATCATGGTGGACGTTCTCTGCGGCGTCCTGAGCGGCGCAAATTGGGGACCCTTTGCTCCGCCTTTCGCACTTCGCCAGGTCATCCCGGAGCGCAGCGTCGGAAAAGGCATCGGCCATTACTTCGGCGCCATGCGCATTGACGGCTTCATCGATCCCGATGAATTCAAGCGCCAGATTGACGAATACTCCCGCATCTTTCGCGCCACAAAGCCTGCTCCCGGCACGAGTGGACCTCTCATGCCCGGCGATCCGGAGCGCGAAGCAGAAAAAATCCGGCGCACGCAGGGCATCCCTCTGCTCATGCCAGTGGTCGAGGATCTTCGCTCCATCTCCAAGGAAATTGGCATCCCGTTTGAGTGACCGGTTTGGTTGCGCGTTCGCACAGTTGGAAATTTACGCGTGGCGCGGATTTTTCCAAGTGCCGCGTCGTGTCGCATCCGCGAGTCAGTGGTTCGCGGCGGGTGCGGATCCGCCACGAGCACCGATCAGGAAGGGCGGATGGCCATGACCTCTCTTTTTCGGCGGCGAAAAAATGCGCCGAAATCGAGCAACTGCTTAAGCGGAAAATATTTTTTGTTTAGCAGCTTCATCGCTTTGCCCGCTTCGTCACCGTTGATGATTTCCGCGCTGGCGTCCATCCATTCGCCGAGCAATTCGCCTTTGATCGTGCAGGGCGCAATTTTGATGCGCCCGTTGTTGCGGATGCGTTTCACCTTTCCCGTATTTCCGATCGTGTAGATGTAGAGTTTCGCGTTTGAGCCATCGATCTCGCTGGCGGGATCCGCCGCAAACCATACCGGCGTTTTCACGCCTTCGCCGCTTTTTTTAAACGACTCGAGATTCAAGTATTTGTGATTGCGAAACGCCGCAAATCCCATCGTTTTGCTCCTGGCGATTCGATGCAGGGAAAACGAAAGGTGTCACGAGCGGCATTGGGCGAGTCGCAGCGGGGCGCGACCTTGCAGCCATTCCTATTGTCCACTCCTTGCGATCCTTCTTTCCTGTCATTCCTTCCGGCGCGTGTTGGCGCGGCAAATACTCGAAGACTCCGCGGGCAAGGGCTCCTCACTGACAGTGCAGAGTGAAATTGATTTTGTGCGCCAGGGCAACCGGCGCCTGAATATTCAATTCGACCCGGCCGTGGTAATTGGCGAATTGCGGAGTGTTCGCGCCGAGATTCCAAGTGTCCAGGATCGGAGTGGAGCGTCCGCCGCCGGGCAAGTAACGATTGCGGGGCTGCGCCTGGCTGCCATCGTTTCTGCGAAACGTATAGGTAATCGAGATCGGAGCGGAACTGATCACGCCCCAATCGAATTTCAGTTGGACGGGGCACGAACCGACATACTCGAAATTGCGCAGAAGCTGGCCATTCGCAGAAAGCGCTTCACCGCCGATCCGAATTCCGGGCTGAGGAGCGCCAAGCGAAGGATAGAACAACGCAAACGAGAGAAGAAAACCAAACAGAAACCTTGGATGGAATCGCTTCATGAGGATCTCCTTGGAGGGGAAATTGGCGGGAGTATAAATGACGGTCCAGGATGACACAATATGAAAAAGCCGTAATTCCAGGGCGCGGGGAGCTGGCTGACAAAATCGGAATCGCCGGGGCCGTGGACCGTGGAAGAGAGTGAGGCGTAGGTAGGGAGTAGTGAGTAACAAGAAGTTCGTGTCGCGTGGCGCGTGTCCCGTGGACCGTGAGGACCAGAGAGACGAGTGAGCAGTGAGCGTGAGCGTGAGCGGACGGGGGATCCCCACACTGGGTGATTTGTCGAAAGAGTGCGGAAATGATTGAAAAGATAGGAGATAGCTTTTTCCGAAAAGCAAAAGAGTGTGCAAGAGGATGAAAAGAAAGGGAATAGGGGAAGCTGAGAGCTGACAGTCGAGAGCTGACAGTGGAAAGCGTAGGGGAGAGTGAATGGTGGGTAGTGAAAAGTGGGTAGTGCGCGGAACGTGGCCCGTGAGGCGTGTTCCGTGGAAGAAA
>DATEHE010000029.1:0-44051 GCA_035279745.1 Candidatus Acidiferrum sp.
GATTTGGAATTATTGGGGGTGGGGGGCGGAGCGGTCGAGCTGGGCATCGAGTTTCAGGACCGAGCGATAGAGGACTTCGGCGCCGTTCGCGACCTGTTCCGGTGAGGTGTATTCAAAGGGAGAATGGCTGATGCCATTGCGGCTGGGGACAAAAATCATTCCAACGGGCGCGAAACGCGCCGCGTTCTGCGCGTCGTGGCCGGCGCCGCTGGGAAGATCGAGAGTGGCAAGCCCCGCTTCGTGAGCCGCCGAGCGAATCGCAGCCTGAAAGGATTTATCGGTCAGAGCGGGGGCGGCAAAATCGTCGAGAGTGCAGGCTATATCGACGTTTTCCTCGCGGCCGATTTCGTGAAAGCGCTTCATGATTTGATCGCCGAGGCGGCGAACCTTGTCCGCGTCCAGATCGCGGAGCTCAACGGGGAAAGTGACGCGGCCGGGAATCACGTTGTTCGCGCCGGGCTCGACTTTCATCCAGCCGATGGTGCCGACCTGGCGGCCCGGCTCTCCGCGAACTTCATCGCGAACGGCGAGCACGGCGCGGGACGCGGCGGCGAGGGCGTCCCGGCGATGGTTCATGGGAGTCGTGCCGGCGTGATTGGCGAAGCCGGTTGCGGTGCAGGTGCGCTCGCTGATGCCGACGATGCCGGTGACGACGCCGATGGGAATTTTGGCTTCATCGAGATTGGCGCCTTGCTCGATGTGCAGTTCGAGATAGCCGGAGACGGAGCCGGGCACGATTTTCGCATCGGCGAGATGAGTGGCGTCGCCGCCCATGCGAGTGAGCCAATCGCTGAGTTTCGTTCCATGCTCGTCCACACGCTCGCCGACGCCGGAGGGCAAGAGTCCCGCAGCCGCGGATGAACCGAAGAGGCCGGAGTAATATCGTCCGCCTTCTTCATCGGACCAGACCAGGACTTCGAGCGGATGGCGCGTGGTTAGGTGGGCTTCGTTGAGCGCGCGAATCACTTCGATGGCGCTGAGACTGCCGACGTCGCCATCGAAGTCTCCGCCGTGCGGTACGGAATCGATGTGCGAACCGAAGAGGAGCACGGGAAGTTTTTGCGAGCCAAGGCGGCTGCC
This sequence comes from Candidatus Acidiferrum sp., assembly GCA_035279745.1. GTDB lineage: Bacteria > Acidobacteriota > Terriglobia > Acidiferrales > UBA7541 > Acidiferrum. The sequence continues at coordinate 1,081 of DATEHE010000029.1, forward strand.
AAAGATATTTCCGGCAGGGTCGGTGCGGACGGCGAGGCCCGCCTGCCGCATGAGGTCCATCACATAGGCACGACCGGCGAGATCCGCCTCGGAGAAGCCGACGCGGCTGACTCCGCCTTCTGGATTTTTGCCGAACTCGCCTAGCTTGAGGAGGGTATTCCAAAGGCGATCTTGATTGACGTGGCGCTCGAGCGTTTCGGGAGTCTGGTTATTCTGAGGCGCCGCAGTAATGCCGCACTTCCAACCGATGCAGAGCGCACACGCAGCCGCAAGAACCAGGGCAGGCCTTCGGATTGACATCGCGATCCTCCGGGGCGAAAGTCTCGCACAGACGCGCGAAATGTGCTCCAGAAAAAATGGAGGAGGGATTTCTCCTCGCGGGAGGAGTACAGCCGGGTTGCGAAGTGCGCTCGATTTGGACGGGATTATGCGTTCAGCGCAAGCGCTTGACATGCGCGCAGGCGACGGACGATGCTACCGCGTTCGAGTTTTTTGGGCGCGAAGTCTTGCGAGCCCGCCATGAGGAAACAAATGCGATTTCAGACCGGAGTTTTGCAAATGGCCGTGAGAGCTGCTTCGATTGCGAGTCTTGCCGCATGCCTGGCGATTCCGTGCATGCCGCAGGAGGCGGAAAACGGCTCGCGCCACACGGTTGCGGCAGCGGATTATGAGCATGCCGAGAAATTTCTCGCTTACGAGACGCGGCCGCTTGTTTTTCATGAAGTTCGCGCAAATTGGGTGAGCGGAGAGCGATTCTGGTATCGCGACGCGGGGCCGGGCGGCGATGATTTTGTGATTTACGATGCCGCAAACGGAACGCACCAAGCGGCATTCGATCATGCGAAGCTGGCGGCCGCCCTTTCCGAAGCATCGGGCAAGAGCTACGACGCGCACCATCTTCCATTCACGACATTCGAATTTGAGCGCGAGGCGACCTCCATTTCCTTCAAAGTGAAAGCCGATACGTTTCTATGCGAGTTGCAGACATACCGGTGCACGAAGAAACCGAAACCGGCAGGGGGCCAAGCTGCGCCGCCCGAGGAGCTTTCTCCGGATGGAAAGAAAGCGGCGTTCATCCGGGATTACAACCTTTGGATTCGAGACGTGGCGACGGGGAAGGAAACGCAGTTAACGACGGACGGCGTGAAGGATTTCGGGTACGCCACGGACAATGCGGGATGGATTCACAGCGACCGGCCAGTTCTGTTGTGGTCACCGGACTCGAAGAAGATTGCGACTTTCCAGCAAGACCAGCGCGGCGTCGGGGAAATGTACACGGTGGAGACGAGAGTCGGGCACCCGATCCTGCACGAATGGAAATACCCGCTGCCGGGAGACGCGGTGGTGACGACAATCCAGCGAGTGATTATCGAGCTTGCTGGGCCGAAGGTGATCCGGCTGCAAATGCCGCCGGATCAGCACCGCTCGACGCTTTGCGATGACGTCGAGTGCCGCGGGGGCGCCTGGACGGACGTGGAGTGGAGCCCGGACGCAAAACATTTGGCGTTCGTCTCCACGTCGCGGGATCACAAGGACGAGCACTTGCGCGTAGCGGACGCGGAGACGGGCGCGGTGCGCGACGTGCTGAAAGAAAAAGCGGCGACACAATACGAGTCTGGATGGGGCCGCGCGAATTGGAAATATCTGCCCGAATCGAATGAAGTGATCTGGTTTTCAGAACGGGACAATTGGGGACACCTCTATCTTTACGATTTGACGACGGGCGAGTTGAAGAACCAAATTACGGGCGGAGATTGGGTGGTCACGCAGCTATTGCGCGTGGACGAAAAGCACCGCTTGCTGTACTTCGTGGCGGATGGGCGCGAGGCGGGCGAGAACCCCTATTTTTCGCACCTGTATCGCATCGGATTCGACGGAAAAAATCTGGAGCTGCTCACTCCAGAGAGCGGAAATCATGCGGTCAGCTTCTCGCTTACGGGCCGCTATTTCGTGGATGAGTATTCGAAGCCGGACGTGCCGGGAATAGCCGTGGTGCGCGATGATTCGGGCAAGTTGCTTTCGACGGTGGCGAAAACGGATATTTCACGTTTGCTGGCGGAGGGATGGCAGCCGCCAACTCCGATCACCGTAAAAGCGCGCGACGGAGTAACGGATCTGTATGGATTGATGTACAAGCCGACGAAGCTGGATCCCGGCAAAAAATATCCCATCGTCAACAATATTTACCCAGGGCCGCAGGGCGGAAGCGTCGGCGCGTGGGGATTTGTGGCGTCGAGGGGCGACACGCAGGCGCTTGCAGAACTTGGATTCGTAGTGGTGCAAATCGAAGGAATGGGGAATCCGTTGCGCTCGAAAAAATTCCATGATTTTTATTATGGAAACATGGGAGACAACACGCTGCCCGATCAAATCGCCGGGATGAAGCAACTGGCACAACGCTATCCATGGATTGATATTGATCGCGCGGGAATTTACGGTCACTCAGGCGGAGGGTTCGCCACGGCAGATGCGATGTTTCGCTATCCGGATTTCTTCAAAGTCGGAATTTCGGAATCCGGGAACCACGACAACCGCGAATATGAGGACGATTGGGGCGAGCGTTACCAGGGATTGCTGGTGAAGAATCCGGATGGCACGACAAATTACGACGATCAAGCCAATGAAAACATGGCAAAAAACTTGAAGGGCCATCTTTTGCTGGCTCACGGGACAATGGACGATAACGTTCCGCCGTATAACACTCTGCTGGTGGTGGATGCGTTGATCAAAGCAAACAAGGATTTTGACTTGCTCCTGCTGCCGAACCAACACCACGGATACGGGGCCGAGACGTTGTATATGACGCGAAGACGGTGGGACTACTTTGTGCGTTACCTGATGGGCGCGGAACCGCCGCACGAATTCGAGCTTCGCCAGCCGGCCGCGACAAATTAAGGCGCAAGATTTTCCAAGCCAACCGTTCTAAGCCCGAATCGCGTGCGCGCAGCGTGCGCAGAGGAGGGGATTATGGAACAGGCAAAATTGCGGACGATCCTAGGGGCGATCTGCGGGGCTGTTTTCGGGTTTGGAGCGCTTTGCGGACTGGCGCTTACGGGCGCCTCACCAAATCCATTGCCGGGAAAGCCGGAGGCAAACTGGCGGCTTCTGGACCCGGTTTCGTACGAGAACATCACCGTTTTTCCTGTCGTAAGTTCTTCCAGCGTTGACGCTTCCGGGTTCTTGACTCTGGACGAAGGATTATCCTCCGGCCAAGTGATCATCACGGAGCAAGGAAACGAAGGACTGGTCCGATCGAGGGGCGGAAGGCCTGTCCCGATGCCTCAGGAATACCAAAGCGGAGCGAGCGTCAACCAATTGGTGCTGATCAACCGGAGCAAAAGGCCGTTGCTCTTGTTGGCGGGGGAACTGGTAAGCGGAGGGAAACAGGACCGGATCATCGGGAAAGACCGAATTGTGCCGGTCGGCGCGGAGCCGCTTCCGTTGGATGTGTTTTGTGTGGAGCACGGCCGATGGACGGGAACCAGCGCACAGTTTGGGGCCGCCAAAACGATCGTGCACCCGAGCGTGAGGGAGCAGGCGGCGGTGGCGCAGGATCAATCGGAAGTGTGGGCCGCAGTGAGCAAAGGGACGACGGCGAGCGGTTCAGGCGCCGGGAACGGCCCTGCTTCCCCGGCGCCGGCAGCGCGGCTAAGCACGGAAACAATCCAAGATACGATCGCTGGAGCGGCGCCGACGCAATCCTACGCGAAGATCTACGATCGAGGACGCGTGGGAGCTTCGGTGGACGAATTTGTGGAGGAGTTGCAGAGGCGGTATAACCGCGCGACCACCGGATTGAAAGGCGAACGAGTCGTGGGAGTCGTAGTGGCCTACGGCGGCGAGGTGGCGTGGAGCGATATTTTTGCTTCGGGCGATTTGTTTGAGAAATATTGGAGCAAGCTGCTGCGGAGCTATGCAGTCGAAGCGATGACGAGGCCAAGCTATCGTGAAGTGGCGGCGAGTACAGACGCGCGAGAATTCTTGGATAATTTGAGCGGCCGGGAAGTGGTGGAGAGCGAGCCGGGCGTCTACCGGCTGCGGGAAGTAACGCAAGGCCACCTCTCATTGGTCGAATTGGAGTCGGTTTCTCCAAAGCCGATACTGCTGCACCGGTTGCTGCTGCACCGGACGTCTTGAAGCCGCTCGAAAGTAAGCCGTGGAGGATGTGATCTAGGGATTCGCGAAACTTCTTGGCCGGGCACTGAGAACGCGCTATTACGAACGAGCGTTGTAACGACGGACTTCGCTCGCGTCTTCGGATCGCGCGAGCAAGCGGTCTGCCGTAGCCCACCAGGAAGGATGCCGCAAACTGGGGGCAATTTCGGCCAAGGGAGCGAGAACGAAACGGCGAAAGAGCATGCGTGGATGGGGAATTGCAAGTTCCGGCGTGCTGATGGACAAGTCGTCGTAGAGCAAAATGTCCACGTCGAGTTTGCGCGGACCTTTCCGAAATTCCTTTTTCCCGCCGAGCCGCGCTTCGATGGATTGGAGCGCGTGAAGAAGATCCAGGGGAGCCAAATCCGTTTCCGCTTGCACCACAGAGTTCAGGAACCACGGCTGATCCAAATAATCCACGGGCTCTGTTTCATAAAAAGAAGAGAGTTTAATGACTGTCACTGAGGCCGGGCCGAGCGCGGCAATGGCCGCGCGGAGCTGTGCCTCGCGGTCACCTAGATTCGAACCAAGTGAAAGATAGATTGTGTGCATGGCAGACGGCATGGCCGGACAGGCTAGCAAGGCACCGGATACGCCCCTGCGAACTTTAGTGGGTCCTTCCTTAGGATTCAATCCAAAGACCAAAATTTTGCCGTTAGGGAGTGAGCCGCCAATCGTCTTGCTATCGAGGAGTGAATTGCAACTGAATGGCTTAGAAGGCGCTGAAGCGCGCCCCCGCATTCTGGAAATCGCGTGGAACAATCGGAGACAGAACAGCGTAACAGTATGAGAAACACGAGATTGGACACGACGGGAGCTGGCGCATGAACTTCTGGCAGGACGTTCGATACGGATTACGGGTTTTGTTGAAGAGTCCCGGGTTTACGGCAATCGCCATACTGACACTGGCGTTGGGCATTGGAGCGAACACGGCTCTGTTTTCCGTGGTCAATGGCGTGCTGCTGAACCCCCTGCCGTTTCCCAACCCCGATCGCCTGGTAGCGGTTTATGCCAAAACTTTCGACTTTCAAGAGAGCTCGATCAGCTACCCGAATTTTCTGGATTGGCAGCGGGAGAACCGCAGCTTCGCGAAGCTGGCTGCGTTTCGATCGAGTGATTACAACATGACCGGCCAGGGAGAGCCGGAGCGACTGCACGGGCACATGATTTCGGCGGACTTTTTCTCGACGCTGGGGCTGCATCCGGTTTTGGGGAGAGATTTCCTGCCCGAAGACGATAAGCCAGGAGCGGCGCCTGTCGCGCTGCTCGGCGATGGACTCTGGAAGAGAAAATTTGGGAAATCGCCCGATGTTCTTGGGAAGAGCATCGCGCTGAACGGAACGAGCTACACGGTTGTCGGCGTAGCTTACGGGAAAGTCGCCGCGGGCCTGAGCGATACGGATGTGTACGTGCCAATCGGGCAATGGACCGATCCCACGTTCTTGAATCGCGGGATCAGCATGGGAATGGACTCTATCGGGCGGCTGAAGAACGGCGTGACATTCGAACAAGCCGTGCAGGATATGGATGGTGTCGGAGCAAATCTTGCAGCGCAATATCCAGACACGAACAAGGGTTCAGGCATCACGTTGGTCCCACTGAAAACAGACGTGGTCGGAAGCGTGCGCGGGATACTTCTCGTATTGCTGGGCGCTGTTAGTTTTGTGTTGCTGATCGCTTGCGCGAACGTTGCAAATCTGCTGCTTGTGCGTGCCACCGGGCGAGCACGGGAATTCGCGATTCGTACGGCCCTGGGCGCAAGCTCAGGCAGAGTCGTGGGGCAGCTCCTAACCGAAAGCGTGATGCTGGCAATCGCGGGAGGCGGGTTAGGACTGCTTCTGGCGAAGTGGGGCACACACGCGCTGCTTGCGGCGCTCCCGGAGACTCTTCCGCGGGTGGAAGAGATCGGGATTGATGGACGGGTGCTGCTTTTCACGGTGGGAATTTCGGTGTTGACGGGAATTGTGTTTGGACTGGTGCCGGCGTTGAAAACTCTTAAGCCAGACATGCACGAAACGCTCAAGGAAGGCGGGCGAGGCGGAAGCGGAGCAAAACACCGGACGCAGAGCGCGCTGGTTGCGCTGGAAATGTCCATGGCCGTCGTACTGCTGATCGGGGCTGGTCTGATGATTCGCAGCCTGACTGCTCTCTGGGACATCAATCCGGGTTTCAACCCGCACAATGTTTTGGAATTCGCCCTCTCGTCAACTTCCGGACCTAAAGCGACGGCAGATCAACTTCGCACCAAGTATCGCGAGACACTGCGCCAGATGGGAAATGTCCCGGGCGTACTCAACGTCGCGATGACGGGTGGTTCCCTGCCGATGAGCGGAGACTCGGAATTGCCTTTCTGGGTGGAAGGCAAGCCAAAACCGGCATCAGAACAGGACATGGCGGTCTCGCTCTTCTACCTGGTGACCCCGCAATACCAGGACGCCATGCGGATTCCGCTGGAGCGCGGGCGGCTATTTACTGAACATGACGACGAACACGCCCCCATGGTGATGCTCATTGACACGGAATTTGCGCGCACCTATTTTCCCAGCCAGAATCCAATTGGAAAGCGGATCAATCTAGACCTAGTGAATTTTCAAGCGGAAATCGTGGGAGTTGTGGGCCACGTGGAGCACTGGGGACTCGGCGCGAAGGGGCATCAGAATCTTCAGGCGCAAATGTATCTTCCGCTTTGGCAAATTCCGGATCAGTTCTGGACCCTGCTGGCGAATGGCGGGGATTATGTCGCGCGAACAGCCGGCACGCCGCTGGGAGTTGTGGATGCGCTACGCCACGCCGCCGAGGGAGTGGATGCCAGCGCCGTTGTGTATGGAGTGAGGCCGATGGAGGAAATCGTGGCCAGGTCCATCGCCACGCAGCGGCTGGCGATGATGTTGCTCAGTGTCTTCTCCGGGCTGGCGCTAGTTCTCTCCGCCATTGGAATATACGGCGTGATTTCCTATCTTGCCGGACAAAGAACGCACGAAATCGGCGTTCGAATGGCCTTGGGCGCAACAAGCCGGGATGTCGCGCGGATGGTGCTGGGAGAAGGGTTGCGCATCACACTGGTGGGAGTCGGCATAGGTCTGCTAGCCGCAGTAGGGCTGACGCGGCTTATTACCAAAATCATTTATGGAGTTGGGGCCACGGACCCGATTACGTTTGTGGCTGTGGCGATTCTGCTGACCGGCGTCGCGCTCGTGGCCTGTTACGTTCCCGCGCGGCGCGCGATGCGAGTGGATCCGATCATCGCGCTTCGCTACGAGTAAACCTGCAGCGCCGGGAGCTTTCGAGCGTTAAGAGCCGGCAATCTCGCGGAGCTTGCCGGTGGAAACATCATAGACAAAGCCTCGAACAATCACCTGCTTGGGTATCCAGGGATGGGTCCGCAGTTTCTGGATCTGATGACGGACATTCTCATCAATATTTTGAAACGCGTAAAAGAACGCCGGTGCGATGGCGGCTGTCCCGGACTGATTCTGGATGCGGTTCCGCAAATCGGATTCGGTCGCGTGCATTAGTCCGCAGTCCGTGTGGTTGATGATCATGAATTCCTTGGTTTCCAGCAAATAGTGCGAGACGAGGAGGGAACGCAAGCTGTCGTCGGTAACGATTCCACCGGCATTGCGGATGATATGGGCATCGCCATTTTTCAGGCCGAGAGTGAGGGTCGAAAGACGTGTGTCCATACACGTGAGGATGGCCAGATGGCGCTCGGGCCGTGGGGTGAGCCGGCGCAGCTCGTGGGTACGGGAATAGATTTCGTTATCGCGAAGGACTTCATCAATTACGCTCATGGGGCAAACAGTCTAACAAAAGAAAAGGTGGCTACAGGGCGGAGGCAGGAAATATTCGAAAAAATATGAGCCCGTTCAGAACAAGCGCGGCTGGCGGCGAGGGAACTCCTTGCCGAAATACTGGTAGGCGCGGGGAGTGGCGACGCGGCCGCGTGGGGTGCGGTCAATCATTCCGATTTGCATGAGGTAAGGTTCGTACATCTCCTCGATAGCGTCCTCTTCTTCGGCGAGCGTGGCGGCCAGCGTGCCGAGACCCACGGGACCTCCACCATATTTATCCAGTAGAGCGAGCATGAGATTGCGGTCGACTTCATCCAGACCCGATTCATCCACTCCAAGCATCGCCAGCGATTCCTGGGCGACCGCTCGCGTAATGCGGCCCGCGGCGCGGACTTCCGCGAAGTCGCGCGAACGGCGAAGAAGGCGATTGGCGATACGAGGCGTGCCGCGGCAACGCCGGGCGATTTCCTCGGCTCCGCCCTCGTCCATTTCGATCTGAAGAATCTTTGCGGATCTTTGGAGAATCACCAGAAGATCCGCGGGTTCGTAGAAATCGAGGCGATGAACGATGCCAAAGCGGGAGCGGAGAGGCGCGGTGATCAAGCCTGCGCGCGTCGTGGCGCCAATCAACGTGAAATGTCCCAATTGCAAGGGGTGGATGCGCGCACCGGTGCCCTGACCGATAATCAAGTCCACGCGAAAATCTTCCATCGCGGGATAGAGAACTTCCTCGATAGCGGGCTGAAGGCGATGAATTTCATCGAGAAAAAACACTTCCTTATTTTCGAGCGCGGTCAGGATGGCGGTGAGATCGCCTTTGCGCTCGAGAAGCGGGCCAGCGCTGGTCTTAATGGGGACATTCAACTCGTTGGAAATAATTTGCGCGAGAGTAGTCTTGCCGAGACCGGGAGGCCCGTAGAGAAGCACGTGATCCAGAGCTTCGCCGCGGCTGCGAGCGGCCTCAATGGCGATGGCGATATTTTCCTTTACGCGCTTCTGGCCGATGTACTCCTCAAGCCGTTTCGGACGGACGCTGGCTTCGATGCGCGCGTCGTCTTCGAAAGGAGCAGCGGAGACGATTCTGTGTTGTTCCTGGCGTTCCATTGATCGTTTTGCGCTCGTGTCGGGCATGACTCCGCAATCTCAAATCAGGAGCGCGAGCCGAGGCTCCCGCAAATCGCGTTCCACTCTAAGCCGCGTCCGATGCGGAGCGGGCTTTTGGCGCGCTCAGCACTTCCAGGGAAGCGCGGAGAAGCTTTTCAAAATTCCCACCGCCAACTTCGCGCGATGACTGGCGTGCGGCGGATTCGGCGGCGCGCGGGTCGTAGCCGAGATTCACGAGCGCGGAGATAACATCGGCCTCGTTGCCAGCCGGAGATGCGGCGGCTGGCTTTTCAGTGTCGGCGGCAACGGCCTCAAGTTTATCCTTCAACTCCAGAACGATGCGCTCGGCGGTCTTGCGGCCGACTCCAGGAATGCGCGTGAGGCGGGCCAAATCTCCTCCACGAATGGCGGGAACAAGTTCCTCGACATTCATCCCGGAAAGAATTTTCAAGGCTAGCGAAGGACCAACACCCGAAGCGGAGAGAAGCAGCTCGAATAAATGTTTTTCGCGGGAGGAGACAAAGCCGTACAAGGCAAGAGTATCCTCGCGGACGTGCGTATGAATTAGCAGAGTGATTTCGGTGTGGAGTTCGCCTAGAGCGGCGTACGAAGAAAGCGGCACCTGGACGAGATAGCCGACTCCCGAAACATCGACAAGGATTTGGTTGGGGCGTTTTTCAGCGAGGCGACCGCGAAGCTGGCCAATCATCGAAGCCCAGTATTGCCGCCTTTTCTTCGCCTGTCAACGCGAGAAGAGGAAAGTACGCACCGAGGGGAAATTGCTACACGCGGCAACGACCCGTGCGAACTCTAGTTGTGGAGCTGTCGTTGGCTGCGGTCATAGAGGGGTTGACTGCGGCACAAGGGATGAGGTCTGCGGAACCCAACGAACATAACGGACGTCACATGACTAGCGAGTGATTCGGCCCTTCAGCAAAGTCAGCTGCTGGAGAGGCATTTGTGCGACGTTTCCTGCCAGGGAGGCGACCAATGAAACAAATCGGCAAAATACTGTTTATCGCGCTGATCTCGTTTGCATTAGCCTCCTGTCATATGACGGCCAGGTTTTACCCTGTGCGGGGTCCGCTCGCGGAACAGGCGGCCCCACCCGTGTACGTGGGAAAAATATCCGGCACGTTTTATTCGGGAACAATGAAAGTAACGGGAAGCCAAGGGCAGGTCTTTGACGGACACTGGGAAACCGTAAGGCAGCCAGCTAAGAGCACGGATACGCCGGAAACGCCCCCCTCCGATGCGGAGATGGCCCCGCTTTGGGACTCAATTTATGGCGACGGCTTTTATGTGGCGCACGTCTTGGGCACGCGCCTGTACGCCAGAGGCTCTCTGAAGGCTAGCAACGGAGATACCTTTAAAGTGGAGTTCTACCAGCCAGAAGAGAAAAATAGCACTGACGCGAATGTAATTCGCGGATCGATTAAGGGCGTGGGAAAAGACGACAAGGGGAACGTCTTCAAGATCACTTTTTCTTGAGCTTCCAGAGGGGAAGAAACAACAGTCAAACCGCACTGAGCAGCATTGAGCAGCCTTCAATCCAACTCGATCCTTCATTCTGGTGCGTTGGAATCACAGGGCGAAGCAATTTCTCCTCTGCGCAGGCTACGCCGTCAAGGCGAGAAGGGGAGTGCCAAAGCTGTTGCTGACAAAATCGGTCTCGGAGACGCCGGCTGGCACTAACACGAACTTGACTGATTGGCCCGTTATTCAGGAGTTGTTCGTCGCAGGTCCCACAGTCCGCGCACCGAGAGAATGACGGAGAAGAGCGCGGTCACGCCGAGCAGGAAGTTCGAAAAGACCCAGAAAAGAGCTAAGTGCGTGTGGCCAATCCTCCCGCCAGCAAGTCCCGCACCCCTCATGTGAATGATTGGGACGGCCGTCCCCAGGAGCGACGCAATCAAGACGATGACGTACCCCGATTTCCGTTCATAGAGCAACAGCGTCGCGCTCAGCCACACGACAACGATCAATATTCCCGTAATGTTTTTGAGGCCCCCCGACTCGAGCCCGAAGGCGATTTCGGTCGTCAGGTGAAGGATCAGCAGCAGGATTGAGAGCAGAGAAAAGATTGTCAGCAGCACGCTGTTTTTCACTGGATATTCTCCAGGTTGGCTTGGATAGTAAGTATACGGGGAAACCAGCGAAAAAGACTCTTGCGGACGGCGTTCCTTGGTCGACCCGTGGAGTCCGGATCAACTCCAGGAAAATAGGGCCGCGTGGAGCAACTACTCAGGAAACGTTCCAAGCGGCCCGAACAGCGAGTATTGAGAGTTCTTGCGGGCGAACTTAGCGGCGGGAACGATCCTTGCGGACAGCTTCGTCAATGAGGGCGTCAAGCTCGTTGCGAGTGAGGGTTACGCGCGCGCCCGAGGATTCTCCGCTGTCATTTGTTTCGGGTAATTCAGCACCGCCGCCCGGAGGAGGCACCACGAAGTAACGGGCGCGCGCGGCCATCAACTTGGCGACTTCACGGCTGGAAAGGAGGACCGGCTCGCCCGCCAATTCCGCCGCTTGCAAAATTTTTGCAAAGTGCTCGATCGTCTCCATGCGGAAGAATGCAGTAAGCAGATCGGGGCCGCACGTAACTGCGCCGTGATTTGCGAGCAGCAGCGCGTCATAGTGAGGGACGAACGGCTCCATGGCATCGCTTAGTTCCGGTGTTCCAGGAGTGGCGTAGCGGACGAGAGGGATCTGGCCAAGACCGATGATGACTTCGGGCAGAAGCGCTTTGTTCAGTGCGCGGCCTGCGGCGGCGAAACCCGTCGCGGTAGGCGGATGCGCATGGCACACGGCATTTACGTCCGGCCTCATCCGGTAAAAAAGCAAATGCATGGCAATTTCGGAGGAGAACTTTCTGTCTCCGGCAAGCTGGTGGCCATCCAAAGTGGTGACGACAAGATCGTCCGGGCGAAGCATGCCCTTGTTCATGCAAGTGGGAGTGGTGAGGATGCGGTCTTCGTCGAGCCGGACGGAGATGTTGCCTTCGCAGGCTACGATGAATTGGCGCTCGTACATCCACTTGCCGATCGTGCAAATGTCGAGGCGATGCTGGGCTTCAATCTTTTCCTGGGAGGGCGAAAGCGAATTGGGCTCCACTGCGTGCACTCCTTCCCGGCGCAGTCCTCATCCGGGCCATTTGTTGCCCCCGCGCAAATGGACTGCGGAACTTAGAGGATTGTTCGGGCGCACTTTATCACATCAGGCGTAAATTCCGCGCAACTTTAGCGCGCTTGCCACCCGGTTGATCGCAAGCATGTAAGCTGCGATGCGGTTGTTGACCTTGTGGGTTTCCGCGTAACTGACTACGCCATCGAACGCGCTTTCCATAACATCCAGAAGGCGTTCGTTGACTTCGCTCTCGCGCCAGAAAAACCCCTGACGGTCCTGCACCCATTCGAAATAACTGACCGTAACGCCTCCGGCATTGCCCAGAATATCGGGAACGGTGAAAATTCCCTTGGAGTCCACGATAGCGTCCGCTTGCCAGGTAGTCGGGCCATTCGCACCTTCGCAGAGAATTTTCGCCTGCACCTTGTGCGCGTTCTGCTCCGTGATCTGATTTTCGATCGCGGCTGGGATGGCGATTTCGCAGGGCTGAAACAGCACATCGCGAGCCGACATTTTCGCTCCACCGCTGGGATACTCCGGCAGTGGCTTCTTCTTGTTGTTGACCCAGTCGATGACTTTAGGAACGTCAAACCCACCTTCGTTGTAAAGCCCGCCGGTGATGTCGGCTAGCCCGACGATTTTATAGCCCGCTTCTTGCATGAGTTGCGCCGCGAGCGAACCTACGTTTCCGAAGCCCTGAATTACAACGCGGCACCCCTGCTTCTTAATGCCGAGTTTCGCAAGCGCCTTATCGCAGCAAATCATCACTCCGCGTCCGGTGGCTTCGCGTCTTCCGCGCGAACCGCCCAATTCGATCGGCTTGCCAGTCACAACCGCCGTGGTCGCTTCTCCCACGTGCATGGCGAAGGTGTCCATCACCCAAGCCATTGTTTGCTCGCCGCTGCCGATGTCCGGCGCCGGGACGTCGCGCTCGGGACCCAGCCAGTCCGAGAGTTCAGCGGTGTATCGGCGGGTTAGCCGCTCCAATTCTCCACGCGACAATTTGCGTGGGTCGCAGATGATGCCGCCTTTCGCGCCGCCGAACGGAATATTTACAACACCACACTTCCACGTCATCCAGGTAGCAAGCGCGCGGACTTCGTCGATCGAAACATCAGGGGCAAATCGAATGCCGCCTTTGCCAGGACCACGAACCGTTGAGTGAAGGACACGGTATCCAGTGAAAACCTCGAGCTGGCCATTGTCCATGCCAACGGGGATATAAAGAGTGATTTCTTTCTTCGGATACTTCAAATAACGATAAAGCCCTTGTTCCAGTCCCAGCTTTTGCGCGGCAACTTCAAATCGCGCTTCGGCGTTCTGGTAGACATTCATCTCTTCCGGTACGGGGGCTTGCGACATGCGGAATTCTCCTTATGAGGCGGCGCCAGCAGTACAATCCAACGAGATTACGCACTTCGAGATGCGAAGTGGGCTCAGGACCGACGTGCAGTTATAAGGCCAAAAGTGATTCCTGGCAGGCTACCCCTTAAGTCGCAATTCCGAATGACTGCCTACCAGACCCGCTTTTTGGCCGGGCCGCCAGTATACGAACCCTCCCCGACTCCTGCAAGGGATGGGGCTTTGCGGCCATGTGAATTGAACAATGTGGGAGCGTCAAGCTCGGTCAAGTTGTCACCACGCCCTTTGCTATAATCGCCGAGTTTGCGCAACGGCCCATTCTTCCGGGAGGCAGATCATGAAGCAATTCTTGTTGGCGCTCCTTGGATTTTGCGTTTTGCTCCCAGGAGAAAGCGCACTCGCCCAAGGGATGGGAGACCAACTTTCTGAATTGACGAGGCCGCATGATTACGTTCTCAAGCGAGTTTCGAGCTACGACCGGACCGGCGGCAACGAAGACTACCGTGCGCTGGGAGCGGGAGAAACGTTAACGCTTCTTGATGAACCGGGACCCGGCGAGATTTCCCACATTTGGATTACCATCGCGAGCGGCGAACGTTTCCATTTGAAGAAAATCGTGCTCCGGATGTACTGGGACAACGAACTTTCTCCGAGCGTTGAGGCCCCTGTAGGTGATTTCTTTGGTCTGGGGCTGGGACAGTATGTCTTGTTCCAGTCAACGCCGCTGGCCGTTGGAGCAGACAAAGCGCTCAATTGCTTCTTTCCGATGCCCTTCCAAAAACATGCGCGAATCACGCTGACGAACGAGGGGCAGGAAAAAGCAGAAGCAATCTATTGGAACATTGACGTACGGGAGTATCACGGACCACTCCAGGCGGACACTTTGTATTTTCACGCGCAGTACCATCAGGCAACTCCCAATCTGGCGTTCCCGGACAGAAAAACCAATCTGGATGGAAAAGATAACTACGTTTGGGTGGAAGCGACGGGGCGCGGGCAGTTCACGGGCGTAACCATGTCGGTCATCGAAAACCGGGATGGCTGGTGGGGTGAAGGTGATGACATGTTCTTCGTGGATGGGGAGAAATTCCCCTCGATCAATGGCACGGGCTCGGAGGATTATTTTCTGGGGGCGTGGGATTTCGGCGGGAAGCCGTTCGCTTACGGGCTCTTCGGTGCGCCCGTTGTTGGCGCGGAACTACAAGGGGCGCGCTGGTCGGTATACCGGTTCCACCTCGACTCGCCGATTACATTTACAAAATCACTTCGAGCAACGATCGAGCACGGTCACGCAAACGATCGAAGCGATAACTATTATTCCGTGGCGTACTGGTATCAGACTGAGCCCCACCGCGAGTTTCCTCCCCTCCCTGAAGTTAGACTTCGGGTGCCACGAGTGCATCCACAAGCTTGGTAAAAGGAAAACGGGCCGAGTGATTGACAACTACTCGACCCGTCGCATAGCTATTGGAATCGAAGATTGGGCTACTGCAGCCTGAATTGCAATGTGACCGTTAAATGCATGGAGACCGCTTTTCCATCCAGGGAGGCGGGTTGATATCTCCACTGGTGGAGTGCGTCCTTCGCCGCTTGCCGCAGCAACGCCGGGCCGGAAATCACTTTCATAGTGGTGACTCTACCTGTCGCATCAATCAGCGCATCAATCACCACGTCTCCAGAAACGTGCTGGTTGTTCGCCATCGCGGGATAAACCGGTGCTACATGGCTGATTAGCCGGGCCGGCTTCACGTCGCCGCCAACCGGCAATGGCACCGCAGGAGAAGCGGGCTGTTTTGCACTGGCAAAACTCGAATCCAGTCCTTCCGCACTCCCTCCAGGCCCGCCAGCGGCCAGCGTGGGGGCAACCGCCTGAGTATCAGCAACCGCGCCACCGTGATTCAAAGTCGGACTTTCCAGGTGAACCTGTCCCAAGGAAGGCTTCTTGACTTCGGGTTCAGGAGCGCTGCGCGGGACTCGCTCGGTGATCGAGGTTGGAACAGCGCTCGCGGCATTTCGCTCTCTCTCATGTTTTGCCGGTCCGGTTCGCGAGGGGTTTGCTGACTCGTTGCGAGATTCGGCGCTGGTTTCAGACCCTGTGCTCTTCGGGCTGCTCACAGGTTGCGCAGAGCTGAGCGGCGTTGACTCACTCGGCGGAGCCACTGTCTCGGAAGGATGAACTTCGTTGGACACTGGCGGCGTACTGATTGTCTGACCGCTCGTTGCCGCCGAGATGGCCGTGGAAGTTCCGTGCGCGGCATTCGTAGGGTGAAACACATACCACGCGCCGCCGGCAGCGAGTAAAGCAACAGCCGCAACCAAACCGATCCACATGCCTTTTCGCGAGCCGCCGGAGCTCTCCTGGTGATCGGCGCTAGTTTCGCCAAGCGACAAAATTCCGCCAACGCCGGAATACGCAACGTTGGGGGTTTGTTCCACCTCTGCTTCAGTGGCGAGCTGTGCGTGTGACTCTTCATTTGGCGCCGGCTCGATGGACGGAGGCGCTTTCTCGGTCTCGACTGCCTCGCGTGCAGGAGCTGAACTTGCTGCATTGCGGGCAAGAGGTTCCAGCCATGAAGGAATGCTCAATTCCTCAGAATCCAGGGACGACTTTGCGGGAAGAGGAGGTGTCTTGAAAGGAATCACCGGCTTCGGCGAAGCGGGTGCGGCAGAGGTAGAATCTAGCGACTTAGAGTTTTCCGCGGCGACAGATCCGGACTTGGAAGCTTGCGTAGTGGAACCTGCGTTCGCCGCCGGGGTCGCATCGAAGAGTAGCGAAGAAAGTTGTGCCTGAAGCCGGGCGGTTTGCTGCTTCAAGTCCTCAGTGGGATTGTCCGCAGGAAAGCTAACCGGTGCGGCGGGAAGCTCCTTGGCAATCGTCTGCTGGCTCGGGATTTCATTTGTCTGCGGCGGCTTACCGTCCAAGAGACCGACGATTGAACTCGCCAGCGTACCAGACAACGACGGCGCTGGTATCGCGGGCACCTCAGGCAGCTTGGCAGGAGGCTGCACAGGCGCGGAAGTAGCTGAAGACGGTGGAGGTGATTGTGAAACCGGTTTGCTTGAGGTCGTTTGCGGCGGAGGCACGACAACGGGTCGAGAAACCGGAGCCGGTTCTGGAAGTTTCGGAGCAGAGGCGGCGCCCTTACTTATCACCGGTTGATGTGCGGGAACAGCAGATGCTGGCGCAGTAACTCGATCCGATGGAAAACGCATCCCCCAAAAACCAACGACTGGCTCGGTGAATTCCAGCTCGACGTAACCACTGACGTTCCGGTAGTTTTTCGATTTGACGACCTGGCAAACCACTTCTTTCTTTGTTTTTTCGTTGGTCAGGAAGAGAAGCTGGCCAGAGGACACGGGTGAACCGAGACGAATCACAGCCCCACCGCCGAAAACAAGGACGGTTTTCGTGGTTTCGGAAAAGGGCTCGCGCTTGTCGCTACCTTCAACGCTCCTGGCCCCGTTCACAGTTACTGGAATCTCCAGCGCGACAGGCTGCGGCCTGGTCGTCGCCGTGTCTTCGAAACGAGGGGTTGTTGGCGCGTTGGAATCTGGTGTGGCCGTCAAAATTTCGGGTTCTTTACTCATGGGCGCCATATGCTACTCACTTAGGACGGAAAATTTTTGTTGAGTCCGCGTGGACGATGGGGTTATCCCCCGATAAACTCATGGTCGTCCGAGAGGCCTCTTAGCAGCCATGGTACGAGCGTACCGAGATGGAAACACCTGTCCTGAAGGACAGCCGTGCTGAGGTGGGAACGCTCCTAGCGCTTCAAAGGCGGGCGAAACTGCTCATCAACTTCTACCTGATACCCGGTAACCATCTTATTGGTTTCGTTGGCCATGCCGATGATCGCCTGCAATTCCTTGAACATCGCCTCCGTCATACCTTTCTTGAATGCGGAAGCCGTATGCGAAGCAATACAGTAGTTGCAGTTGTTGGTAACGCTCACGGCGATGTAAATCAGTTCCTTGGTGAGCGGATCGAGCGCACCCGGCACCATGATCTGCTTGATGTCGTCCCATGTTCGTCTGAGCGTGGCCGGATCGTGCGCGATGGCTTTCCAGAAATTGTTGATCCAGTCGGTCTTGCGCGTGGCCATGATGTCGTCATAGATCGCCCTGACTTCCGGGCTGGCGTCCTTATATTCAATCAGTCCAAACGTTGACATGGAAGCCTCCAACTAATGCGCCTGATGTTCTCCCCAAAACGGTAACAAGAAGGCATACGCTCCGCCAAGCTCGCTCCAAGATATTTCGAATGCTCATACCGTGACAATCTATTTCACTGAAATTAATCGAAGGAGATTTACACAGTTCGCGTGTCCAATCACAGAGGCGAGATTCGTAGCCAGAGGGTATGTTCGGGAGCCAGACTCGAAATAGGATAAGCCGATCCAGACGGGCCGGTGGCGGTCTCTACGCTTGACGCAAAGCCGGGGCATACTTTCCGCTAGGCTGGGGTTCCAAGCACAGTTGTGCGCCGACAAATCGAGTGAAATCTCGCGCCCCGGACGGACTGTTGCTCGCCACTGAATTGACGCTGCGCAGCACTTCCACTGCTTATCGTTTCGTGTGCTGTGTTGCGTGGGATGCCGACAAGAATTCTTCGAGCAACAGCCGCGCAAGCCGTGTGGAATTATGGCGGATGACTCCGTGTTCATCGAGGAGATTGTCCAAGATGACGCGGTAACCCATTTTGCGCAGATCGTGCAGGTCAACGTTCACTGGGGCAGCTCCCTGCCGGCGGTACCGCTTGGCCACTTCTGGAGAGACCGCTTGCCGATTGGCAATCACCCAGTCCACAAGATTGCCGGGCGTGTGGCGCCGGATGGCTCGCAAGTGGTCTGCGAGTGAATAGGAAGTCGTCTCGCCCGGTTGCGTCATAAGATTCGCGATGTACACGCGCGGCGCGGATGACTTCGCAATCGCCGCGGCAATCTCCGGGATGAGCAGATTCGGAAGAATACTGGTGTACAACGATCCCGGTCCAAGCAAAATCAAGTCCGCTTCCTGGATAGCCTCGAGCACCGCTGGAAAAGGTGGAACATGGCGGGACGAGAGTTTGACCTTCTCAATCGGTGTTCGGCTCGCAGTGATCTTCGTTTCGCCGTGGATGATTCGTCCATCGGTCAGTCGCGCCTCCAAATGCACGTTCGAAAGCGTCGAAGGAAAAATCCGTCCGCGGATGGCCAAGACTTTGCTGCTGAAACTCACCGCTTCCGCGAAGTCTCCGGTGACGTGCGTGAGAGCCGCAAGGAACAAATTTCCAAAATTGTGGCCGGCAAGGCCGCGGCCCGCATGAAAGCGGTACTGAAACAGCCTCCCCATCAGCGCTTCATCCTTGGAAAGCGCCACCATGCAGTTGCGAATATCGCCGGGCGGCAGAATCCGGTTTTCGCGGCGCAGCCTCCCGGAACTGCCCCCATCGTCCGTTACCGTAACGATTGCCGTAAGGTCCGAAATAGGACGCAGCGAATTCGGATGCTCGTCGCTGCGCCGAACCACATATTCCTTCAGGCCACGCAGTAAGGTCGAAAGACCGGTGCCGCCACCGAGCGCAACTACTCGGAATCCATGCGGCAGGGGCTTCGGCTTGTGCAATTTTTTCTTCACAAGTAGATGCAGCAAAACACGTTCTCTCCGTGTCTCACCCTAGCTCTTACATTGAAGGCAGGACTGCCACTCTGCACAACAGGCCCGCGTTGAAGTTCTTCCAGTTCTACTGGAGCCCGCGGCGGCGTGCGTGGGCCAGGCGCGTCGGCGCTGCGGGTAACAGGATTACGTCATGGGGCGTCAGCCGGCGGTGCCGTCTTTCTCCGGGTAGAGAAGCTCCGTAAATCGCGGATCTTCCTGCAAAAAGGCAAAGTCTTCGTCATTCCGCGCGTGGTAGCGATTTTCAGGACTGAGCTCAATCGCCACCTTCAGATTTGCCAGGGCGGAATCCGCTTCGCCGGTCAGACAATCCAAGGCAGCCAGCGCGTAATGAATGTAATCCGATTTTGGGGACGCCTTGCACGCCTTCAGCAAACTCTCGCGCGCATCATCCCAGCGTCCGATATTCATCATCGCCACGCCGCGCTGGTAATGCTCGTCTGCCGTGCGTGGATTTTGCTCCGCACTCGGCTTCATCCGCTGTTCGGCAATTTTCAAGTGCATCCGGGCACGGTCCGCCAACCCCTGGCTGGGCCCCTCAAGCACTTTTTCCAATTCTTGCTTGGCGCGCGCAAATTTCTGCTGGTGAAAAAGCGCTAATGCTTCGTCATATAACTTAAGTTGCGCTTGCACCCGCGGATCAACCAACTCGACGCCTCCGCGCTGAGGTGGAGGCGGTGGAGGTAAGTTCTTCTTTTTCTGTGCGTTGGAATGGCTTCGCGCTGGCTCTTTGCCGTGCCCCGATGTACCAGAACTGGCTTTATGCGCTTTCGCCATGTTGCGCATCGTAGCAGAGCGAGCTTACCCTCGTCAACGCGACCCTAATGGACCGAATCGGGGCTGCTCGGTCTGGTGTCCGTTACCTAACGGCACCATGCCTGCAAAAAAGACCACCGAAACCAGCCGTTTTCGCTGAAACTGTAATTAAGCTACTGGACAGGGAACGGGCATCGCGACAAGGCTGGCCCGCCACCACTTCGTATGCTATAAGTTTGTGGCCAACTTCAGGTTAGAGACAAAGTGCCTTTCATCAATTTTCCCGCGCGCGAAATAAACTGCAAGCTTGTTTACTACGGTCCCGGTCTGGGCGGTAAGACCGCTAATCTCCAGTGGGTCTATGACCACACAGGACAGAACCAGAAAGGAAAAATGGTTTCCCTTGCCACAGAAACCGACCGCACCCTCTTCTTCGATTTTCTCCCGTTGGACCTCGGCACCGTGCGTGGCTTCAAGACTCGCTTTCATCTCTACACGGTTCCCGGCCAGGTGTTCTACGAAGCGAGCCGCAAGCTCATTCTAAAGGGCGCCGACGGCGTGGTGTTTGTCGCCGATTCACAAGAAGAGCGCCTGGATGCCAATTTCGAAACTATGGAAAACCTTCAAGAACACTTGAAGGAACACAACCTCAATTTCGACACGATTCCGTATGTTCTGCAGTTAAACAAGCGCGATTTGCCCAATGCGATGTCTGTCGCGGAGCTCACCAAGCAACTGCAAAAAAAAGGGGAGCCTGTTCTTGAAGGGGTGGCAATTCAAGGCGTCGGCGTCTTCGAAACTCTGAAGGAAGTCGCTAAACTCGTCCTCGCTGAATTGAAAAAGAGCGGCTGAGGTATTAGGTTGAGATGTCCCACAGCATTTCTTTATACCTGCCACGTGTTAATCTCTATTTTTGTTGCCGCTCGGGAACCTCAGTACAGGCTGAAAGTAACTTCAATTGGAACAACGACGAACACCGGATTGCCAGTGGTATCCTCCGCCGGTCTGAAACGCCATCTCTTGATCGTCTCGAAAGCCGTCTGGTCTAGGCCGGAACCCATCATTCTCGCGGGATGCACACTGGCCGCACGTCCTTCCGGTGAAACAAGTACTTCAAAAACTGTCGTGCCACGAACCCTCTCGCGCCTCGCTAGATCGTCGTATGGAGGTGGAGGGCAGGCGACGCACTCAGGGCGACCAATCTTTTCAGACGTGCTCGTCACATACACTTTTTGTCCAACTTCTGGCGGGAAATGCTCGGCAAAACTATCCAGGAAATCAGACCTTTGAACGGTCGCCTTGTTCGCATACAGTATCCGTCCATCCGAAATGTGAACCGCGGAGACTTCAAGCGTGTACTCCTTTTGGTTTCTTGTGACAACTCCGCCCAAAACAACATCCTCCTTCACCTTGCCAGAGAGCGCTGCCGTCACATCTGGCGAGGCAAAATTAGCAGCTGTGATATGGGCCGCAGCCAGTTCGTCGTCAAAATCTTTGTGCTCCGAGATGAGTAACTTCTTTCCGTAATGCTCGAGAGAATTCGTCAAAAACTGCGCGAAAAAATGACCCTGGCTTGCCACTGCTCCGTCCGAGGGATCCAGGTCCGAAACGGCGGTGAGGACAGCCTTTTGGGCCCTGAGCTGCTTTGCGAATCGCTCGCCGAGATTGTCCAATCCTGAATATTGCGCAGAACAGGGCGAGGCCAGGGCAAACGCCAAGCCGGCGAGACACAGCAAAGTAACTTCTCGAAAATGCTTCCTCATGGCCGGTCCAAATTCGTATTAAAACTTCAGGAAAATTTGCCTGGCGCGCTCAGGCGAAATTCGCCAATGCCGCGGGCTCGGATTCAAATGTTGGAATCGCTTCCACGAGCCGCGTCACGGTAAGCGCATCGCGCACACGGCCGCGGCCGCAAACCAGCCTCAGCGCGCCCCCATCTCGCGTCAGCTTGATGGACATACGCACCAGGGAAGAAATTCCCGAGCTGTCAATCTGGGGAACGCCATTCAGATCTACCACCACTTTTCGCGAGCCATCCTTGATCACCGACTCAAGCGCCTGGTGAAGCTGCTCGCTCGGCTCCCCGATCGTCAAGCGCCCGTGCACTTCCAGCACGGGGATGCCGTCCGAGCTTCGCACAGTGATTTCCAACGGGGGATGCTCGCTCATAGAACTTGGCTCGAAAACCTCGCGCTGCATTGCGGCATCGCCCGCCAGCATAGCGCCGCGGGGAAGGCTGCTTAGCGACTTTTGGCATTATACGATGCTCGCGGCGCCGCGCAAGAAGCGCTCTGCCCACTCCAGCCCGCGGAATGCATTCCGGGAGGACGCTCAGGCGTCTCTGCCTCCAGCTTCTTCGTGTCGAGCCGGATCGCGCTTCTTGCATTCGAAAAACGAATTCTGGCCATGCAAATTTCTAACCTCCTTCTTCTCCTCTCCCGCGTATAATCCTGGGCGAACTCGAAGCGGTTTCTTGATTTGATTGGCTTAATCCCGGAGTAACCCAAGCGCAATGGAGTGGACCGATTTATGAAGCGCCTCGGACGGAAGTGTTGTTTGCTGATGACCTTGGTGTTGTTCCCCGCGCCGCTCTTTGCACAACAAACTCCTTCCTCTTCTCCCACTCCAGCTACCACCGCCGCATCCTCCCCGAGCACCGAGTCTCAAAGCGCACTCAACGACAGGCTGAAGCAGCTCGACGACCGCGTCACTGCCGCTCAGTCCGCCGGCGACAACGCCTGGATGCTCGTCAGCGCCGCCCTCGTTCTCCTCATGACGGGGCCAGGCCTTGCGCTCTTTTACGGCGGCTTGGTCCGCCGCAAGAATACTCTCGCCATCATGATGCAAAGCTTTCTGCTGATGGCTCTCATCAGCGTAATGTGGGCTTTGGTAGGTTACAGCTTATGTTTCGGCGGCCATGGTCCTTTCATTGGCGGATTTGAACACGCCTTTTTGCGCGGCGTCGGCGCCGCTCCCAATCCTGATTACGCCGGCACCATCCCCCAATCCACGTTCATGATCTACCAATTGATGTTCGCCATCATTACGCCTGCCCTGATTACTGGCGCCACCGCGGAGCGCATGAAATTTAGCGGCACCGTTCTGTTCCTCACCCTTTGGTTCCTCTTCGTTTATGCTCCCCTCGCGCACATGGTTTGGGGCAAGGGCGGATTTCTGAACGCTGCTCTGGGCGGAAGATTCCCTACTCTCGATTTCGCGGGCGGTACGGTCGTGCACATCAGCTCAGGCGTTTCGGCATTGGTATGCGCGCTTTACGTCGGCAAGCGCACAGGCTACCCGAAGCAGCCCATGCCTCCTCATTCTCTCGTGCTTAGTTTTATCGGTGCTTGCCTCCTGTGGGTTGGCTGGTTTGGCTTCAACGCGGGCAGCGCCCTTGCGGCAAGCGCTCTCGCTACAAGCGCCTTTGTGGCGACGCACATGGCCACTGCTGCCGCCGCCATAAGCTGGAGCGCGGCGGAGTGGATCAAGAATGGGCGCCCCAGTGCGCTCGGCGCGATTTCGGGCGCCGTCGCTGGTCTCGTCGCGATTACGCCTGCTGCCGGTTTCGTCACCCCCATGTCGGCGTTGGCGATCGGATTCATAGCTGGCTTGGTTTGCTACGGCATGGTCACCAAGGTGAAATCGCTCTTCGGCTACGACGATGCATTGGACGCTTTCGGCGTTCACGGCATCGGCGGCACTGTAGGTGCGCTCTTGACCGGCGTCTTCGCCGAGCAGGTGATCAATCCCATTTTCGGCGCCGGCAAACCTGTTGGTGGACTCGATGGGCACTGGGGCCAGCTCGGTAATCAGCTTGTGGGCGTGCTCATTGCCTGGGCATTCGCCATCGTTGGTTCACTTGTTCTCCTCAAAGTTACGGATATGATTACCGGCGTGCGCGTCGAAGAGTCCGACGAAATCGAAGGGCTCGACATTACGCAGCACGGTGAGGAAGCCTACAATCTCGAGTCTTGAGTTCGGCATGAGCTGAGACTTCCGGTATCGCGCGGAGCAGAAACGCTTATGATGAAAATTGAGGCAATCATCCAGCCCTCGCGGTTTGATTCGGTAAAGGATGCTCTCCGCGAAATCGGTATTGAGGGCATGACCGTCACCGAAGTTCGCGGCCATGGACGCCAGAAGGGCCACACTGAAGTTTATCGTGGCCGCGAATATACCGTTGATCTTCTGCCCAAGCTTAAACTCGAAATGGTGCTCCCCGATCCTCTCGTTCAGCGGGCCGTGGACACTATTTTGAAGACCGCCAAGACAGGAAAGATTGGCGACGGTAAAATATTCTTATCGCGGGTTGACGAGGCCATTCGGATTCGCAACGAGGAGCGCGGCGAAAACGCGCTCTAGTACAGGTGAACAGCGCAGCGCGTCCAGGTCGTTTTCCGGCCGGCCAGCCCCCAATCGCCATGCAAGGTTCCTTGACTCCTCTTTCCGTCCTCGGTCCTCAAATCGAGGCCGAACGCCAGCGTATACGCCAGCAGTTCGAAGCTGGTGCTGGCGCAACGGAATCTCTCAGCGCTCTCTGCGGTCTTGCCGATCGGATCGCTCTGCAGATCTTCGCCGAAGTTCTCCAGGTCAATGCTGCGCAGCCCCAGGGCCTTACCCTTATCGCGCTCGGCGGATATGGACGACGCCTTCTCTTTCCTTACTCGGATCTCGACATCCTGTTTCTTTTTGGAAGCGACAAGGCTGAGTCTGACTTTCGCCCGCTCATTGCTGATTTCTCGCGTACACTTTGGGATCTCGGCTTTCGAGTCAGCTCCGCTGGCCGCACACTCGAAGAGTGCAAGCGCATCCAGGAAGATAATGCCGAGTTTCATCTGGCTCTTCTGGATCGCAGGTTTCTCGCTGGCGATGAGGAGCTCTTCGATCGCCTCATCAAGAAAGTCCTTGTCGGCCCGGAAAAGCAAGCTCGGCCTTTCTTGCTCGCTGAACTCACCAAATTAACGCGCGAGCGCCACGGCCGCTACGGCAACACCATCTATCATCTTGAGCCCAACGTTAAGGATGCGCCCGGCGGGCTGCGCGATTTCCAGGCAGCCACGTGGCTTCGCCAGCTTTGCAACGGCCAGAAGGAAGCGCACAAGGGCAACGCCGCGGAGGAAGATCTCGCCGCCAGAGCCGTGGACTTCCTCAGCGCCATCCGCTGTTTTCTGCACTACAACAACACGCGCAACGACAACACTCTTACTTACGAATTGCAAAGCGCCGCGGCCGAGCGTTCGCTGGGAATCGCGGAAAAAGCGCTTTCCCACGACAAACTCAGTCCTGAAGAATGGATGCGCTTTTACTTTCGCCAGGCGCGCGTCCTCAACCGGCTCTTGCTTCGCTACATCGAGCAGAAGCCCGCTGCGCCGCCTTCGCTTCGCGAGCGCCTTCTCAGCGCAGCCCGCGGCTCGCGACCGGAAGTCTCGAAAGGCAAGCCCTTCTCGGTTCGCGATGGCTTATTGGAGGTCGTTGCTGAGCCGGCTTTCTCTGATCGCCAAGTCATCTTTGCGCTTTTTACCGAGGCTGCTCGCACGGGCATTCCGCTGAGCCGCGACGCGGAACGCGCCATCTATTACATCTTGAAGCATCCTGAACTACCGCAAAAGAACCTTCATGTTGCTTGGCCCGCCATTCGAGAAATTCTCGCCGCCGACTTTCCCGGCATGGCTCTCCGTCCGATGCAGCGCCTCTCCCTTTTGCTGGATATTCTGCCCGAATTTAAAGCGATCGATTCCTTGGTGGTTCGCGACTTCTATCACCGCTACACTGTTGACGAACACTCTCTCCGCACCATCGAGCACCTCCAGGAGCTTGCCGATCCTCCCGACCAGCGCGCATTTCATTTTCGTCGTCTTTGGAAATCCGTCGAGCGCCGCGATCTGCTCATACTCGCTTTGCTCCTTCATGACATCGGCAAGGGCATGCCCTGCGACAATCATGTCACCGGCAGCCTCGAAGCCTTGGACACCGCTGCAGAACGCCTTCAGCTCACCGAATATGAATTCACCGAGGTCCGCTTCCTGATCGAGCACCATCTGGATATGTCCGCCACGATTCAACGGCGCGACATCTTTGATCCCGGAACGGTGTCTGCTTTCGCCGGCAATGTTTCGACGCAAGAGCGTCTGCAGCGCCTTTGCCTTCTGACCTACGCAGATATTCACGCAGTGAATCCCGAGGCGCTCACTCCGTGGAAAGCTGAAATGTTGTGGCAGCTTTTTGTCGCCACCTCAAATTACTTCAGCCGCACTCTGGACCGGGATCGCCTTCACGCTCCCGATGAAACAACCTTGTTACAGCAGGTCCGCTCTCAGGCCGGAGACGCACCTGCAACTGATGTCGAACGCTTTCTCGAAGGCTTTCCGCGTCGCTATCGCGCGGTCCACTCCGCGGAAGAAATTGCCGCCCATTTCGAGCTATACCGAAGGTTGGATCTCGAACCGGTACAGTCCGAGGTCAAGGCACGTCACCACTCTTTTTCGCTGACTGTCCTCACGGCCGATCGCCCCGCACTTTTTGCGACTATCTCTGGCGTTCTTGCAGGCTGGGGCATGAACATCGTCAAGGCAGATGCATTCGCTAACGCCGCCGGCGTAATCCTCGATACATTTCAATTCGTTGATCTGCACCACACACTGGAACTGAATCCCGGCGAAATTGGCCGCTTGCAGCAAAGCCTCGCGGATGTCCTCAGCGGCAACGCACCGCTTGAGCCGCTCCTCCGGGGACGCGAACGCGCCAGCAAGGCGCGTCCGCCTAAAGTCGCCATCGAGACTCGCATCGAGTATGACGACAAGTCTTCCGCGCAGAGCACTCTTCTGGAAATCATGGCTCCCGACCGCCCCGGACTTCTCTACGAAGTCGGCTCCGCGCTGGCTCGCCTCGGCTGCAATATTGATGTCGCTCTGATTGATACGGAAGGCCAGAAGGCCATTGACGTGTTTTATCTCACCGAGCGCGGGAACAAACTTTCAGAGCCGAAGGAAAATCTTTTGCGCGAGGTCCTGCAAAGCACGTTGGCTTGAATAAAATTGTCTTCGATTCCTGGAAGGCCATTGGCGGCCTAGCCCCTCCTCACGTTCGCCGCGCGAGTTCGAACTTCTTTACAAGAATTTACGCCTTGTCCGTGTCTTGATCTGCTCCCTTGCTTGCCGCCGCAGTACCGGGATCTTCAGCGGGCTTCTCTGCTATCGCCGATGCTCCCGCATCTTGTCTGCGGAGCCATCGCAAATACTCCGGTCGAGAGTGCTCGTAATGTTCCGCCGGCACCTTGCCATTCAGCCACGACAAGTCCATGGGGTAAACCAGTGGATCGAAAATCACCATATAAAAGTGCCAAAGCAAAATCGAAAACGTCGCCAGCAGTGCCTCGTACCAGTGCACCGCCGTCGCAACGTCCGTCATCCATTTCGGAAAGTGCCGTAACGTAAAATTGTTGAACCAGAGCAAGAACCCCGAGAGGACCATCACCATCGTGCCCCACAAGAACGCCCAATATTCCATTTTCTCTGCATAGTTGAATTTCGCGAATTGTGGCGGCTCTTTTCGCCAGCCCAGATTGAAGGAGATCACATGGAGAAGATCCTTGGCGTCCTTCCATTTCGGAATCATCGCCCAAAGAAAGGCACGGTCCCGGGAATTCACCGACAGATGAACGAAGTGATACAGGGTGGAAACTAACAGGACCACCGCCGCCGCCCGGTGCAAATCCCCGCGCAAAGCATCGTCTCTCCCCCACAGCAAGAATGGCTGAGTCCACCAACTATCCGGATATTTCAGCGCGAATCCCGTGAACACCAGCACCGGAAAGCTGACCATCACACCCCAATGCGCAATCCGGAACCAGAGGTTCATCCGCACCACCATCCCGCGCGATGCCGCGTGCGGCCGCGGCCGGCGCAGCTTTTTCAGCCAGTCCAATAGGTTGTGCAAAAGCATGAAGCCGAGCGTCAGCGGGATAAGCACCCAATAGATCAGCCGGACCCATCGGACCGCTGGATGCGCCGGCCCGCTCGATATCTGCACATGCACCGGCCCCACCGCAAATTTCTCGTTGACGCCCTTGTGGCATTGCCCGCAAGTTTCCGCAAGATTTGCTTTGTTCACCGTCGAACGCGGATCGCTCGATCGGAAAATGTTGTGAACGCCATGGCATGACGCGCAGTTCGCCGCAGTGAGCGAGCCTTCTCTGTTTGCCAGGCCATGGAAACTTTCGGCGTAGGATGGAACGCGATCCGCGGGTAAGTCATTTCGCCTCACCAACCGCGCATCGCCGTGGCATCGTCCGCACGTTTCCGCTGAAAGCCTGGCGGCGTTCACAGGCGACGCTACATCCGCCGGAGCTAGAATCAGATGTTCGCCGTGGCAGTCCGCACAGTCCGGCGCGTCTGCGTTGCCGGCTTTGATCGCCTCGCCGTGCACGCTCTCCAGAAACACTTTAGCGATGTCCGCGTGGCATTTGCCGCACGTCGTGGCTACATTCCACCGGCTTACGGTTGACTGCGGATCGCGTGCCGGAAGAATCTTGTGCGCCCCGTGGCAATCCGCGCAGACCGCCGCGTCCTTTCCCTGAGCCACCGCTTTGCCGTGCACGCTCTGCAGATATTGCTCAACCGGATGTGCAATCGGAATCTTGTGCCGCGCAAGAAAACCCGCGTCGGCATGGCACTTGGCGCAGACCGCTGCCTGATTTCGCTTCGCCACTGGAGATTTCTCGTCGCCGGAACCGAGAATGCCGTGCACCGGCCCGTGGCACGATTCGCAGGTCGGCGCATCCGGATCCCCTGCCTTTGCCGCATGCCCATGAATACTTTGCGAAAACTCCTTCGCCTCAGCTCCATGGCATTCGGCGCATTTGGAGGGTTCCAGCTTTGCCGCCGCGCCGATTTCATGCACATTCCCATGACACGAGGAACAAGCTGCATTCCCGAGCGCGGAATGAATGCTGTTGGGAACGGCAGCGGCTTCCTCCGCGTGACAAGTCGCGCAACGCACGCGCTCAATCTTCGCCGGATGGG
The DNA here is from genome assembly GCA_035279745.1 of Candidatus Acidiferrum sp. Taxonomy (GTDB): domain Bacteria; phylum Acidobacteriota; class Terriglobia; order Acidiferrales; family UBA7541; genus Acidiferrum. The sequence continues at coordinate 30,047 of DATEHE010000029.1, forward strand.
GAAATTCCTTGATTCCCGTGTGGCAATCTGTGCACCCAAGAATCCCGTGCACGCTGGCAGCATGCTTCTCTGGCCGAATGGAAATATCTCTTCCTTTTTCCGATTTCATCCCTTCCTGGCCGTGGCAAGCCAGGCAGGCTTCGTCTTGTTTAAGCGGTTGTGCCGGCTTCTCCTGTCCATCGGCACCCAAACCGCAAGAAGAAATCGCCAATAGACAAAGCACTCCGGCAAGGAGTCCTCGCGGATTCAGTTGTTGTTGAAAGTTTGAAATCACTGCTCTTATACCCAGAATCGTGGAACAAACACCCGCGAAGCCTTGCCGGGTGAACCGGTTTGGGTCGCCTATTTCACTCCGAGATCCGTCAATATCTTCGGATTTGCTTCGTCCACCGCCAGCAAATTGTGGCAAGCCGAGCAATCATTCGTGATCGTCTGCCCGTCCGCGCTGGTGTGGCTTCCGTCATGGCATCGGAAGCATCCCGCCGAATCCGTGTGGCCCAGATTGTTCGGATGCACTCCCCAGGTCACGTTCATCGCCGGAAAGATGTTCCGCAGATAAATCCCGGCCACATTTTCCGCGGATTGTTCCACCAGAAGGCGGCGCGAATTGTAAATGTCCGGATACGTCGTCCGGTAAAACTCGTTTAGCGACTCCACAATTCGTTGGTGCGCCGTCTCGCGGTCCGGATAATCAACCTTCAGCACTTCCACCGCCTTCTTGTGGATGAACGGCAATTCCGGGCTGATCGCACCAGTTGCCATTTCCTTGTTCACCGCGTTTTCCGGCAGTTCGAAAGCATGTGTCGGCCGGTTGTGGCAATCAACGCAATCCATCGAGCGGTGCTCGCCAGCCGCCAATTGCTGTTTTGTCGCTTGAATGTCGCTCGAAACAAATTCGATCGTCTTTCCCTTATCATCCGTGTAGTACACCACGGGAATCACTTGCCGCTGTGCGTCCGTCGAGATGTATTGAATCCGCGACCCCTCGTCCAGGTGCCGCCCGTGAATACCCACTGCACCTTGCCAGGTCCGTCCGCCCACCTTCATCAGCAGAACGGTTGTTAGCGCCGTATTTTTCTCATCGTCTTTGTAGCTCGTCTTCACCACAAATTTGTCGCCCGTCGCACGCTGCGGCCAATGGCAGTGCTCGCAAGTCTCGCGCGCCGGCCTCAAGTACTTCACTGGCGCGGGAATCGGTCTCGAATACGTATGAAATGTCACTGCAAAGACCTGCCGCAATCCTGAGAGCTTTGACCGTACAAACCATCCCGCACCGGGACCAATGTGACATTCCACGCAGCTGACTCGCGAATGCGGCGAATTTTGGTACGCCGTGTACTCCGGCTGCATCACCGTGTGGCACGTCTGCCCGCAAAACTGCGTCGAATCCATGTACTCCACGCCGCGGTACGAAGCGGTTCCAAAAATCACGAAATTCACGCACGTCGCCACCGTCACAATCAAAATTCCGCGCCGCACCATGGGCAGCCGCAGATCTATCGCCGGATACATCTCTTGCAACTCGCCCGCGGCCAGCAATCTCCTTCGACGTAGCACTATGCCAATGGGCATCAGGACCAGGCCCAGCACAAACACTCCAGGCAAAATCAAAAACAGCAGGATTCCGATGTAAGGATGAGGAGGGCCCGGGAGGATAAAATCGTAAATCCAAAACGCAATTAATGTGAGCGCTCCGCTGGTCGTCAACACCGCGCCCGTCAAGGAAATTGGATTTTGCCCGAGAAAGTAGACATGCCTGAGCCAGCTTCGAATATTTTCTGGAACTTTCATTTTGATTGGCACCCGCCGGAGTTAGCCGCTTTTGCAAGTTTCAAGACAGGGTTCCCAGGAATCCCCGCGCCTTCCCGATTCGGCTTCTCAGCCCAAGGCGTAACAATTCCTGGCGCCGTCCCGTTGCCGGCCTGCCCTTCTACTTCTTGCACAATCTTCGCACGTAACTTATCACGTCCTTTATCTCCGCGTCGGTCAGCTTCTTGTCGTATGCCGGCATCCTGTTCTTGCCCTTCACTAGAATTGCCGTCCACTCCTCGTCCGTTTCTTTCTGCACTTCGTCCGAACAAAAATCACGCGCTTTTGTGGACTTTCCCGCGGCAGTCTCTCCCTTCCCGTCTGCGCCGTGGCACATCGCGCATTTTGCTTTGTACACTTTCTCGCCTGCGCTCTGCGCGTTAGCCGCCGGGCCACACAAAAAGCCCACTCCCGCCAGCACTGCTGTCGCCGCCACCAACCTCACACACCCGCTCGTAGACACCATCGGTCCCTCCTATCCGCTCACTCTCTCGATGCAATAGCAGCGCGCTCTTCCGGAACGCGCTGTTCGACCGCAACCTTCTCACCAAAATTTCGCCGGCCTACTTTTTCTTTCCCAGACTCCGCACATACGCCACCAACTCTTTCACCTGGTCCGCCGTGAGCGTTTTGAACGCCGGCATTTTGCCCTTGCCCTTGGCTATAATCTCGGCCAGCTGTTCGTCCGTTTCCTTCTGTACATCCGCCGACCCGAAGTCTCGCGCTCCCATTGCCTTCCCTGCCGGAGTGCTTCCTTTCCCATCCGGCCCGTGGCAGCCTACGCACTTTGCCTTGTAGACCGCTTCCCCGCCATTCTGCGCCCCCGCGGGCGCAACAATTACCATCGCAGCCGCCAGAACGCCTCCGCCGACCACAGTCGTCCAGATCATCAGTCGTTTCATTTCTTCCTCCCTGTACTCGATCGAGTGTCTAACTCTTTAAAATTCCGCCGGTTGGCGCTTCGAGTTCCCGGCACTCTCGCTAACGCTGCCTGAAATTCCGTTGTGCCGGCCTGCGCCACACTCCTTCATTTCTCAATCTCGCGAATGAAAAAGAATAGTCCAACCACAGTAAGCAAAATGAAAATCAGCGCGACTCCCAATCCTTTCCGCCGATAATCGCGTTCGGCAAGGGCATTCTTGCCCGCCTGCAAATCATTCGCCGCAATCTTCAGCCCGGCCTGAATATCCTGGTCCACCAGCGGCTTCTGAAAGCTGTGTATCGTCACTCGCGCTTTGGTCAACGAATCCCGCGCCTGGTCTTGCTGCAAGCGCGCTTCGCTCACCTCCATCCCCGAAGATTCCGCCACATTCAGCACCTGATCCGCCGCCCGTATCGCGCCGTCCAGCTCTGTCAGACTCGCCAACATACTCGAGCGGGCCCGGTCGCAATCGTCGCCCGGAGCGTGGCACTGCATGCACACTCCTTCCGGCCCCGTGCTGAGCCGCGCGTCCGTCGGATGCGTAATTCCGTGATTGCTGTGGCACACCACGCACCCCGGCAGCCCTGCCGCTTGAAACACCGCCTTGTGCGAGCTCTTGTCATACATCTGCGCTTGAAACACGTGGCAGTTCGCGCACACGTTCTTCACCGAGTCCACTCCCGGCGGCGCCGCTCCATGATTTCCGTGGCACGTCGTGCAAGTTGGCGCGCTCAAATCCCCGCGCACCGTCATCGCCTGGTAGTGCACGCTAGCCCGGTACTTGTCGAATTGGTCCGTTGGAATCCCGTACCCTTTCATGTACTCCGCATTCGCGTGGCACCGCGCGCACGTCTGCGCGATGTTCACCGGATTCACCTTCGACCGTGCGTCGCTCGGAGCCCGCAAATCGTGCACTCCGTGGCAATCAATGCACACCGCCACCTTCGTGTCGCCCTTTGCCAGCAGTTTTCCGTGCACGCTCGTCTGGTATTCGCTGAATTGATCCGTGCGCAACCCCGGATTGTATTGCCGCATCAATGCTGCATCTCCGTGGCAGCGCCCGCAGAGCGCCGGAATCTGGCTCCGCTCGATCTTTCCTCGGAAGCCGGCCGCCTTGCTCATCGCGCTCATATCCGCTTTCGTCGGGTCGCCTCCATGGCAACTCGCGCACGTCAATCCTTTCTGCGCGTGAATGTCCTGCGAGAATTGCGCGTCGGTCACTTGCAGCGGCGGATCCAGCACGCCATGGCACTCCAGGCACGTATTTGTCGTTTGCGCCTGGCTCGGAGCGCCCATCAACAGCAGCGCAAGCCCGAAACATAAAATCAGCGCACTCCGGATCGCGTTATTTTGCAAGATAGCCATAAATCGTCATCGCCACGATGTAGCAGACCGCGAATACTCCCGCTCCCCGCACCATCGTTGCCCGCCATTTTTCCCGCTGCCCCTCGAAAAAAGGCAGCAATACCCAAAGTAGCCCCGCCAGCCCGAATGCGCTGATACCAATCAATTCCCCGTCAATGTGCATCACTTTCGAGGGAATCAGCTTCAGCGTTTGAAACATGAACATGAAATACCATTCCGGACGTATCCCCGCCGGTGCCGCTCCGAATGGGTCGGCTTTCGTTCCCAGCTCCCATGGCAAGAGCGCTGCAAGCGCTCCAAGTGCGCCCAGCGCGATGTACCACGCCATCAACTCCCGCAGCAAAAAATTGGGAACGAACTTCATTTCTCGAACCGCCGCCGGATTCTCTTTTACCTTCGCTTCCACGCTTGGCGGCAGACTCATCCCAAACCGCTGCACCAGCGCCAGATGCACTACAATCAAGAAAAGCGTCAATGCGGGCAGCACCACCACGTGAAATCCAAAGAAGCGCGTCAACGTCGCCCCGGTCACTTCCTCGCCGCCCCGCAATAACAGCAGTAATGAATGCCCAATCACCGGCACTTGTCCCGTGATCGCAGTTCCCACTTTCGTCGCGAAAAACGCCAGCGTGTTCCACGGCAGCAGGTAGCCGCTGAATCCGAATCCCAGCACCAAAAACAGCAGCACCATCCCGCTGATCCACGTCAGCTCCCGCGGCTTTCGGTACGCGCGCAGAAACAGCACGCTGAACATGTGAAAAAACGCCGTGAATATCATCAGATTCGCGGCCCACGAATGGATCGAGCGCACCAGCCATCCGAATTGCACTCGCGTCATGATGTACTGCACGCTCTCGAACGCTTCGTTCGCGCTCGGATGGTAATAGAGCAGCAGCAGAATTCCCGTGCACACCTGAATGCCGAACAGGAATAGCGTGATTCCGCCGAGGAAATACCAGTAGGAAAGTTTGTGTATGGGAACTGTCTTGTGCCGCAGCGGCTCGGTCAGTTGCTCCCAGCCGAACCGCTCGTCAATCCACTTCCGGACCTGCTCGAAGAGCCGCACCTCATGCTCCACGCTTGCGCGTGACCACAATTTCGTTGCCGCGCACGTTCACCGCAAAATTTTCCAGTGGACGCGGCGGTGGCCCCGATATATTTCTTCCATCCAGGCCGTAAGTTCCGTTGTGGCAGGCGCACCAGATCACATGCGTGTCGCTGCGGTATTGCACCGTGCAGCCAAGATGCGTGCAGACCGCCGAAACCGCGTGATACTCTCCCTCGCTCGTGAGCAGCAACAGCGCCGGCCGGCTGCCAAACCGGAATACCTTTGAACCGTTCGGCTTCAAGTCTCCAACATGCCCCGCCACGACTTCATCCTGCCCAAGATCCGGCACAGCCGGTGGCGCGAGATACTTCAGCACTGGATAGAAAAACGACACGACCGACGCCAGCGCTCCGCCGCCTAAAACAATTTCCACCAGGCGCCGCCTGCCGTGATGCACTTCCGCGGATTCCTTGTTATTCATAATTTCGATTGGTTAGTCCGGAACGATTCTCTCGCTCGGCGCGTCAGTGCTTCTTGCCCATCTCTCGGACGAACTCCACAAGCTTGCCAATCTCTTCCTTGCTCAGCTTGCTTTCGTAGGCGGGCATCTTGTTTTTGCCCTTGGTCACGATCTCGGTGAGTTCCGCATCGCTCAGCTTTTGCACCGCGTCGGAATGTAAATCGGGGATTTTCAGAGCTTGTCCCATGGGAGTCTTCCCCGTGGCATCCGCTCCATGGCACATCGCGCATTTCGCGGTGAATAAGCTCTTGCCCGTCTCCTGCGCTCGCACGGATGGAACCGCGAGTCCCAGCACACCCAGCACTGCAAGTCCCAGCACAGTCTTGCTGATTCCCCAAGCAGTCACGTCATCCTCCTGGTCAAAATTCTCTTTTAAACTCCGGGCGAAGCCGCGCGCCCTTTTTCCCGGGTTCTTGCTAGAACGCGTAGCGCACCGAAAGCGTGAACAGGTTGCCTCGGAAATTTCGCGGCGCAAGAATGTCTTGCACTGCTTCCGCGGCACCCGTGCCGAACGTCGCGTCTTCGTGATACCCGTAATAATCCCAGAACGCTTTTCCCGTCCAGTCCTTCGAAAATTTGTACTCGACTCCGCCGTACGGATGCAGCCACAGCGAGTTCAGCGGACCGTTGACCTGGTTCGGAATCAGTTCTTGCGGATCCAGTCGAAGCTGCGAGCCGCTTGTCCCAGTCAAGTTGGCGCCTAGATGCGTCGTCAGCTTGTGCACTGGCTTGAACGTCAGATCGAAATACCCGTAGCTGGATTTGTTGGTGTACGTGGATAGCTGCTGCACAAGTCCCGCAACGTTTGGGCAAGCCTGGATGCCCGGGCCATTTTGTCCCGCCGCCACGCTGATGTAGCAGATCAGCACTTGCGAAAATACGTCGTTGTAGTCGTAGCCGATTTCCAGCCCGAAGCGGTCCACCGGATGAAGCAGCGCCGAAACTCCGTACATTCGGTTGTGCTGCAAATCGCCCTGCTGGAATTGATTGTTGCGCCCTTCCCAGACCAGTATGTTGCCGTTCAGGTTCAGCCAGTTCGTCGCCTCATACTTCGTTCGCAACCGGTATTGCTGCGAGTGCTTCGGGCTGATGCGCGTGAACGTTCCGTCCGCGCTGAAAAGTTCCATGTCGTAGCGGATGTCCCAGCGCTCCGTCGGCTTCACCCACACTCCGAACAATCCCGAGTATTCGTTGATCGGCGGCACCGCGGCTCCCGCTGGTGCAAAGCCGGTGTCGGATACAAATGCGATGGAATTGTCTGCGTTGAGCGTGCAGCCTGCCGGCAGATTCGCTTGCGACACGGGCTGGGCGGAATTGACCAGCGCACAGTTGCCCCGCGCCGCTGCCGCTGCCGTTGGGCCCGGGTAATACACAAGATCGAATGCCGAAAAGAAATTGTCCGAAATATACCGGTTCCGGTAACGGAAGCCGGCTCGCACCCCGAACTTCCTCGAGAAGCGATAGTCGAATTCCGCAAGGTTCGTCTTCTCTTCCTGCTTCAGGAAGTTGCTGTTTACCGTAATTCCGACGTCCGCTGCGGAACTGGTGCTGTGCGCCACCGTTCCCGCCACCGCCCCCAGTGGGGGCGCGCAGGTCAACGGAACAGAGGATCCAGGAGCGAAAAAGTTGGGCGTGGTCACCAGGTTGGCGCTGAAAAACGAACAGCTCGATAGATCGAACTCCGCCGGAGCTCGCCAATTCGAATAATGGAACGTCTCATTGAAACTCAATTTATTCGTGATGTGCCACGTCGCTCCGAAGTCGCCCACCGCCGCGATGCGCCGCCCAAATGCCGGTCCGGTATTCGTTTGATACGCCAGGTTCGTGCGCGATTCCCGCCCCGACACCGTCTGGTTATAATCCGATATATTCAGGTCGCCGCTCGAATAGCTCATCCGGCCCGTAAAATCCCAGTTCTGCCAGTAATTCGTTTGAAACGTGAGTTGCTCCGTCGGCGTGTTTGTTCGCGTCCTGCCATGGTCCAGATAGCCGGCAAAATAGGCACTACACGTTGGGTTCACGAATCCGCTCGCCAAAAATGTGCCGCCGCACGGCTGGTTCGCGCCCGCGTTCAGCGAAACTCCTATATCCACGCTTCGCGTCCCGCTCACCTGAAAGGGCTGCGCGAAATCGCCGATTCCCGTATCGCCCTTGTAATAGTTCCAGATCTGGTCGTAGCTAATGTTCGTCCGCGGGAAAAGCTTCAGGTCCACGCCGAGCCGGTACGTGTTGACCGTCGTTCTCACGTTTTCCAGAAGGAATTGCTCCGTGCCCTGGTGGATCGTCGTGAACGCCGGGCCCTCGTTCAAATTATTCGAAAAACCTACCCGGAACCGCACCTTCGATTCCGGAAGCAGCATCAGGTTGTATGTCCCAAGCTTCCGCCGCGTGTTCATGTTGTGGGGCGAAAAGTCCAGCACGCACGCTGTGCATGTCGTCCCGCCGTATCCTGCCGGGCCATTCGCGAACGGCGTCGTCGGATTCAGCGGATTCGCCAGCAGCGAGTAATCCCAGAAGTTTTCATCTTTCCGGAAAAGCGCGTCGAATTTGTACCACGTGTTTTTCGCAATGTGCAGCCGCGATACTTGATTCGGATCGCCGCCGTACCCGAAGTTGCTGAAAGTGAAATGATCGAACAATGTGCCGTGATGGTTCAGCGAGTCCATCTCCGTCGTGAATCCCAGCAGCCGCGGCCCTTGCTGCAAGTTCACGAACGTGTTGTATCCCTGGTCGCTCCCGGAAATGCTCGTGAACCGGCCCCCGAATTCAATGGATTGCTTGACGTTGTAATTCCCTTGGTCAACGCCCTTCTGTCCCTCGTCGTCCTGTGCCCACGCCAGCGGACCGGCGCACATCAGGAATACAAGGCCCAAGAGATAGCCCGCGCCTCTCAGCGCGTTCTTACTGCGATTGCTGCTGTACTCCAGGACTCCTCGCATGGCGGCTCTCCCTCACGGAGTGAAGAGAAATTGACTGCTGTTCGAACCGTGAATCGACATGTGGCACATCGTGCAGGCTTGGTACTTCTGCGCCTGGTTGTGGAAAGTCGGTGTCGCTGGCGCGCCCGCGTCTGCCGCAAAGGCGTGGCATTCCAGGCAGAGCAGGTTCACTTGCGCCCTCTTCAACAATCGGGGATTCGAGGAGCCGTGCGGCATGTGGCATGCCGTGCAGCCTTCGATCGAAACCGCTTCGTGCTGGAACACGAACGGTCCGGCCTTGTCCGCGTGGCACGTGAAGCACACTTGGTCTTCCGAAGCCGTCGCTCTCAATTGGTGCGACGCAAACCCGCCATGCGGATTGTGGCAATCAGTGCACTTCACCAGTTTTTCGTTTACTTTGTGGTGGAACGGCCGGTTGAATTCCTGTTTCTTGTCCAGATGACAGCCGTAGCACAGTTCCGGCTGGCTCGCCTTCAATAAATGATTGCTCTGATCTCCATGGTGCGGGTCGTGGCAGTCAATGCAGCTCACACCGTTCTGCAAATGGATGGAACGCGCAAAATTGCTGTGCTCCTCGCCATACTGGTGGCAGCCCAGGCAGCGCTCGCTGATCTCCTTCGCTGACGCTTTCTTGAACGTGAAGATCTTGCTGACGTCTCCCCCGCCCTCTACGTGCGCCTTCCCCGGCCCGTGACAAGCCTCACAGCCATGCCACTCCGGCCCTTTCTTCTTATCCAATGTGGTCACGTAGTGCGGAGAGTCCTCGAAAGTCTTGAAAAACCCCTTCACCGGCATGTCTTCATGGCAGGTCTTGCAGGTTTCCGCTCCGACATACAAGTTCGGGTCCGTCGGACGGACATACGTCTTTTGGTCCTGGTCTTGCGCCTTCTTGGGAGTCTTCTCCTTGGGTTGCCCTGCGAACGAAACCACTGCGGCCACGAAAAACAGCACCAGTCCTATCAAATACACAATTCTGGGTCGTTGTCGCTGGACACCCATGTCACCCCTCCGCTCCTGCTACCAATCCGTGGATCCCACAGGTTCGTAACCGTAAAGCACGAACTGTTCCAAGTCTGTGATATCCGTCACAGGTTCCTGCCCGTTGAAAACTCGGGGCCTTCTCTCGCGCTTTCCACCCTTTTCTCATGCGTAAATGCCAGATTGACACAACTGTAATACCTTCTGCCCAAATTGGAATTTCTACGCGCTTTTCTTGGCTGGCTTGCTCTGCGCCTTTGCCGGAGACTCGCTTTTCGCCCCCGGTTCTGCTGCCTGCTAATTACCGACTGCTATCTCTCGTTCGAATGCGATTCTAATCTTTTTGGCGTTTCCGTCTGTGTGAGCACTCACTCCTGTTGGTGACCTGGAACACAGTGTGCATGCCCTTTCCGGTGAACCCTTGTGACCGGGGATCTTCCCGGCGCCGCCGGCCTTCTCGCCCGTGTTCTAAGGGAGGATTGCTCCGGCAATTCAGAGCCCGGGGAAATTACACGCATCCGTCCGCCGCTCTCGCGACTCTAAGGAAATAAGGGCAATTTGCCGCGCGCGAGTGGACGAAATTCTATTTCAAGGAGTACAGCGAATGCCTTCCGCTCAAATCGTTGGTCCTACACAAGCTCTTCCCCAGCAACCGCTCTCCGCGGAGCAACTGCGCAAGATCCACGCCTACTGGCGCGCCGCCAATTATCTTTCCGTCGGACAAATCTATCTGCTCGCGAATCCTCTGCTTCGCGAGCCGCTCGCGAAACACCACATCAAGCCGCGCCTCCTCGGCCACTGGGGCACCACTCCGGGACAGAATTTCCTCTACGTTCATCTGAATCGCGTCATCAAGGAACGCGACTTGAATGTGATTTATGTTTCAGGACCCGGCCATGGCGGCCCGGCGCTTGTCGCCAACACGTATCTCGAAGGAACGTACAGCGAACTCTACCCGCACATTCCGCAGACCAAAGAAGGCTTGTGCCGGCTCTTCAAACAGTTCTCTTTCCCCGGCGGAATTCCAAGCCACGTCGCGCCGGAAACTCCCGGTTCGATTCACGAAGGCGGCGAACTCGGCTACTCGCTCGCGCACGCATACGGCGCGGCGTTTGACAATCCTGATCTGCTGGTTGCCTGCGTGGTCGGCGACGGCGAAGCGGAAACAGGCCCGCTCGCCGCAAGCTGGCACGGCAACAAATTTTTGAACCCGGCGCGCGACGGCGCCGTTCTCCCTATCCTGCACCTGAACGGCTACAAGATCGCCAACCCCACGGTGCTTGCACGGCTCAGCGACGATAAGCTCGCGCAACTCTTCGCCGGGTATGGTTACAAACCATGTTTCCTCGAGGGCGACGATCCACAAATCTTGCATCAGCAGATGGCGCATACGCTGGATACCGTGCTCGACGAAATTCAGGCGATCCAGAAGCGCGCGCGCGAAGAACATTCTCCTCTGCTCCCGGAGTGGCCGATGATTGTTCTGCGCACGCCGAAGGGCTGGACGGGACCGAAAAAAGTGGATGGAAAAGCGGTTGAGGATACGTGGCGAGCCCACCAGGTTCCGCTCACTGAATTCGACAAGCATCCTGACCACTTGAAACAGCTCGAAACCTGGATGAAAAGTTACAAGCCGGAAGAACTTTTTGACGAGGACGGCAAACTCGTCAAAGAACTAGCGGAGCTAGCCCCCGCGGGCAACCGCCGGATGGGAGCGAATCCGCACGCGAACGGCGGCCTGTTGCTTCGCGAGCTGGCCATGCCTGATTTTCAGGACTACGCGATTCCGGTAAAACGGCCCGGAACGGAAATTGCCGAAGCGACGCGCGTGCTCGGCGGATTTCTGCGCGACGTGATGCGGCTGAACAAGGCCGCGCAGAATTTTCGCGTGTTCGGCCCGGACGAAACGGCCTCCAACCGGCTCGACGCGTTATATGAAGTCACAGGCAAAACCTTTCTCGAGCCGATGCTCGCCACGGATGAGCATCTTTCGCCCGATGGCCGCGTGATGGAAGTGCTCAGCGAACATCTGTGCCAGGGCTGGCTTGAAGGATATTTGCTCACTGGGCGGCACGGATTTTTTTCGTGCTACGAAGCTTTCATCCACATCGTGGATTCGATGTTCAACCAGCACGCGAAGTGGCTGAAAGTGACGCGCGAAATTCCGTGGCGGCGCCCCATCGCCTCTTTGAACTATCTACTGACGTCGCACGTCTGGCGGCAGGATCACAACGGGTTCACGCATCAGGATCCCGGCTTTATAGATCACGTGGTGAATAAAAAAGCGGATGTCGTGCGCGTATATTTGCCGCCGGACACGAATTCGCTGCTTTCCGTGGCGAATCACTGCCTGCGCAGCCGGAATTATGTGAACGTGATCGTGGCGGGAAAGCAGCCCGCGCTGCAGTGGCTGGACATGAAGTCCGCGATCGAGCACTGCACCACGGGGCTGGGAATCTGGGAGTGGGCTTCGACCGATAAAGGCAGTGAGCCGGATGTCGTGATGGCTTGCGCGGGAGATATTCCGACGCTTGAAACGCTCGCGGCAGTGGACTTGCTTCGGCAGAATTTTCCGGACCTGAAAATCCGCGTCGTGAACGTGGTGGACCTGATGACCATCCAGCCGAAAAACGAGCATCCGCACGGGCTGCCGGACGGCGAATTCGATTCCATTTTTCCGCCGCGTACGCCGACGATTTTCGCGTATCACGGTTATCCGTGGCTGATTCACCGGCTGACCTACCGTCGCGGATTCCACGACAATCTGCACGTGCGTGGCTATAAAGAGGAAGGAACGACAACGACGCCCTTCGACATGACGGTGATGAATGATCTCGACCGGTTTCATCTCGCGGGAGACGCAGTCGAGCGAGTCGCGCGATTGCGGCCGATCAGCGGGCACTTCAAACAGATGCTGCGCAATAAATTGGTGGAACACGAGCAGTACATCAGGAAGCATGGCGAAGACATGCCGGAAATCCGCGACTGGAAATGGCCGTACTGAATGAAAATTCTGGTTTTGAATTCCGGTTCGAGCAGCCAGAAATCTTGTCTGTATGAAATCGGCGCTTCGTTGCCGGAGGAGCCGCAGCATCCGCTTTGGGAAGGAAAAGTCGAATGGCGGAATGGCGGCGCGGCACTGGCGGTCCACACCAGCGCTGGGAAAAAGCAGAGCGAATTGCTGGGCAAGGCAAACCGCGGAGAAGCGATTGACGCGTTGCTGAAATCGCTCGTCGCCGGAGAGACGCAAACTCTCAAACAGCTCCCGGAAATTGATGCCGTCGGACACCGCGTAGTGAACGGCGGGCGGAAATTCACGAAGCCGACGCGAATCACTCCAGAAGTGAAAACAGCGATCGACGGGATGGCGGCGTTTGCGCCGCTGCACAACCGGGCGGAACTCGAAGGAATCACGCAAATAGAAAAGGCGTGCGGGGCGGTGCCGCAAGTGGCCGTCTTCGATACGGGATTTCACGCGACGCTGCCGGATGCGGCGGCAATTTATCCCGGGCCGTACGAATGGGCGGAGCGCGGAATCCGACGATTCGGATTTCATGGAATCAACCACCAATATTGCGCGGAGCGTGCGGCAAGGCTGCTGCGCAGAGATCCGAGCGAATTGAAATTGGTGACGTGCCACCTGGGAAATGGATGTTCGCTGGCGGCGATTCGCGGCGGAGCGAGCGTGGACACGACGATGGGATTCACGCCGCTCGAGGGATTGACGATGGGCACGCGTTCGGGTTCGGTGGACCCGGGAATTCTGACGTACCTGCTGCGCGAGGACGGACTGAATGGAAACTCGCTGGATGAATTGTTGAATGCAAAGTCCGGGCTCCTGGGAATTTCGGGAGTGTCCAGCGATATGAGGGAAATTGTGGCCGCGATGAACGCGGGAAACGCGCGAGCGAAACTGGCGTTCGAGATTTTTGTACACCGCCTGCGGGCGGGAATTGCCTCGATGACAGCGTCGCTGGGCGGATTGGATGCAGTGGTGTTCACCGCCGGAATTGGAGAAAACTCGGCGGAGGTACGAGCGGCAGCGTGCGAAGGATTGGAGTTTCTGGGAGTGCGGCTCGACCCAAAAAAAAATAGGGAGCGCGGCCGGGACCGGGATATTGCCGCCAAAGATGGGCGAGTGCGCGTGCTGGTGATCGCGGCGCAAGAGGATTGGGCGATAGCGCGGGAATGCTGGAGAATGCAGCGAGGATGAAGTAAAGAGGTAATGACATAAAGGTGGATACACCCACGCCGGGTGTTTTGGGGAAAGAGTACGCAAGAATATGAAAAGAAAGGGAATAGGGGAAGCTGAGAGCTGACAGTCGAGAGCTGACAGTGGAAAGCGTAGGGGAGAGTGAATGGTGGGTAGTGAAAAGTGGGTAGTGCGCGGAACGTGGCCCGTGAGGCGTGTTCCGTGGAAGAAA
>DATEHE010000030.1:0-250313 GCA_035279745.1 Candidatus Acidiferrum sp.
CAAAAACTCTTACAGGAAAGAAAGGAACCAAGACGCCCCCGCGACCCCTGCTTCCGGCCCTGCAACGCAGGACCTGCAAGACCAGAAAGTGTCAGGAATGTGCCCGGTCTAAAATGTCAGCCATGCCCCCGTCCGCTCAGGGCACCTGCCGGGGGCGTCAATCAGACTGGACGGCACGCGGTGCGGAGTTCAATCGGTCGAGGATGGTTCAACCATGAAAACAAAAGAGATGCAGGCGAGGAGCAGGGGGAAGTTTGGCATGTGGACGGCGCTGGCGTTTGCGGCAGCGCTCTGCCTTGCCGTGGGAACAGGTCATGCGGTTTTCGCGCAGCACCGGATGCACAATCACGCTTTGCAACGAACGGCGGCGAGTCATCCCTGGATGAACCCGAGGCTTTCTCCCGACGAGCGCGCGGAAATGGTGTTGAAAGAAATGACGCTCGACGAAAAAATCCTGTTGTTGCACGGACAGGGGATGCCGGGATGGCCGAGGGAAGTGCAGAATCCGCACCCGGAACTGGGAAATGGCGGAGCGGGATTCGTGATGGGAATTCCGCGGCTGGGGATACCGTTCATTCAAATGAGCGATGCGGCGTACGGCGTGCGAAGCAGCGCCGAGAACGGAAGATATTCGACGGCGCTGCCCTCGAACGCAGGAGCGGCGGCGAGCTGGGATCCGGAAGCGGCGTGCGAATACGGAATGGTGATCGGAAAAGAGCTGCGGGCGCAAGGTTATAACATGACGCTGGGCGGCGGAGTGAACCTGACGCGAGAGCCGCGAAACGGAAGAACGTTTGAATATGTGGGCGAGGATCCGGTGCTGGCAGGAACGCTGGTGGGAAACCTGATGAAGTGCGAGCAGGCGCAAAACGTGATCGGAGATATCAAGCACTACGCGCTGAACGACCAGGAGAGCGGGCGGAACGAAGTGAACGTGATCATCAGCAAGCGAGCGGCGCGGGAAAGCGACCTGCTGGCATTCGAGATCGGAGTGGGAATCGCGCAGCCAGGAGCCGTGATGTGCTCGTACAACGCGGTGAACGGCGATTTCGCGTGCGAAAACAAATGGCTGCTGACGGACGTGCTGAAGAAAGATTGGGGCTTCAAGGGATTTGTGCTTTCGGATTGGGGAGGAACGCTGAGCACTCTGAAAGCTTCGGCAGCGGGGTTGGATAACGAGGAACCGCTGGACGAATTCTTCGGGGCGAAGCTGAAAGCAGCGGTGGAAAGCGGGAAAGTTTCGCAAGCGGAGCTGAACGATCACGTGAGGCGGGTGCTGCGCTCCGAGTTTGCCTGCGGGCTGGTGGATCATCCGCCGCAAAAGAGCGTAGTGGACGTGCAAGGCGACCTGGCGATTGCGCGGAAGATCGAAGAAGGAAGCGCGGTGCTGCTGAGGAATCAGAATGGAGTACTGCCGCTGGATGCGGCGGCGGTGAAGTCCATCGCGGTGATCGGGCCGCACGCGAACGAAGGAATGATGTCCGGAAGCGGCTCGGCGCAAGTGGATGCGCCGGGAAGGCCGTCGGCGGGATGGATGGCGCAGGTGTGGTTTCCGCCGTCGCCGGTGAGCGTGCTGGAAAAGAAATTTCCAGGCGCGAAAGTGACATTTGATTCCGGAGCAAACCCGGAAAGCGCGGCGGAGCTGGCGAGAAAATCGGATGTGGCGATCGTGTTCGCGTATCAATGGGAAAGCGAAGGAATGGATCTGGATAATTTGTCGCTGCCGGTAAATCAGGACGGGATCATTGACGCGGTGGCGAGCGCGAATCCGAAGACGATCGTTGTGCTGGAGACGGGAACCGCGGCGAAAATGCCGTGGCTGGATAAGGTAGGTGCCGTGCTCGAGGCGTGGTATGGAGGAAGCGGAGGCGCGGACGCGGTGATGAATATTCTGGACGGCAAAGTGAACCCCAGCGGAAAACTGGCGATGACGTTTCCGAAGAGCGAGGCGGATTTGCCGCATTCGGAGCTGGTGAAGCCGACGCCGGAACAGTCCGGAGAAAAAGCGGTGATGAAGAGCGGGCAGGCTGAGCCGACGTTCAGCGTGCACTACGATGAAGGATTGAAAGTGGGCTACAAGTGGTACGACGCGGAGAAGAAGGACGTACTCTTTCCATTCGGGTACGGCCTCTCGTACACGACGTTCGAGTATTCGGAAATGAAAGTGACGCCCGGAGAGACAACGAGGGTGAGCTTTACAGTGAAGAATACGGGCAGCCGGGACGGAGCGGAAATCGCGGAAGTCTACGCGGCGCTGCCGGCCAGCGCGGATGAGCCGCCGAAGCGTCTGGTGGGCTGGAGCAAAGTGTGGCTGAAATCGGGAGAAAGCCGGGAAGTGACGGTGGATGTGGTGAAGAAATATCTGTCGGTTTACGACGAGGCGAGCGACGGATGGAAGCTGGTGCCGGGCAGATATGAGTTCCTGGCGGGGCCGTCGTCGCGGGATTTGCCGCTGAAGGAACGGACAGAATTGAAATAGCACAAAGTCCGGGGGTTACGATTGAGACTGCGCGGAGACGGGCGTGAGCTGGCCCTCACGGCGGCGGACTCTCTGTAACAAACTGATTACAAATAACTTAGAAAAGCGATGCGCGCAGGAGGGTGCCTGCTCGACGCCAGTCTGAGCGGACGGATTTCTCTTGTGCGATTTGCCTGGGCAGTTTCTGGGGCGAAGACGCAGCGAACAAGCGCGTCAATCTGACAGGTATCCATCCAACTACAACTGGTACTTCAGAACCATTGGTAGCGAGCGCGGGAATCCATACCTTGGAAAGGTTCAGCACGAGACATCCAGGAAGTCGGAGTGCGCTTGGGAAAATGGCTGTTTAACCCGGCGAGCTGGCGAATTTCCCCTCAAACTTCGCTTAGCTTGCGGACGAAGTTGCTGCTCGGCCTGATGGGCATGCTGGCTTGCCTGACCTGCGTGACGTTGCTGATCGTGCAAAGATTCGCAGTCGTGCAAGCGCAGCGGGAAGTGGAAGAGAGCGCGCGGCACGCCACACAAACCTTCGAACTGCTGGAACAAAAAAGCAAATTGGAATTGGCACGCAAGGCGGACTTGTTCGCCATGCTCATGTCCATGCGAAACGGGGATCCCACTTCGATTGACGAAGTGACCGAGGACCCCTGGCTGGCGGACACGTGCACGCTGCTGGTGCTGGCGAACCGCGAAAAAGAGATTACGGCCTCGCGGCCAGCGTTGGATGCGGAACAGAACCTCAAAATCAAGCAACTGCTGGAGCAGCGCGACAAGGGCGGTACGCGCGCGCTTTGGTGGATGGACGAGGGCCGGTTGTACCAGGTGGTCTTGCAGCCTTTCTATTCGGACCCGCCACAAAATAAAACTGTGCTGGGGACGGTTGTCGTTGGGCGGGAGATGGATGGGACGTGGATGGGCGAGTTGGCACGGATTTCGTCCAGTCAAATCCTGTTCCGGCGCGGCGGCCGCGTGGTGATCAGCACGCTGGACGCGCTGGACGAAGACCAGGTGGCGCAGGATTTCGCGAATGATAGCAGCATCACGCAGCTGCAGACGTCGCGCGGAAAGTTTTATGCGAGCTCGGTCGTGCTGAATCCGAGCCTGCCGCAGGGAATCCGTTTCACAACGCTGGAGTCCTACTCGGGCCCGATGGCGTGGGTGACAAGGACGAACCGCATCCTGGTCGGAGTGGGCTTCTGCGCGATACTCGCGGGATTGGCGCTGGCGTTCATGATCGCGGAGCGATTTACGAGGCCGCTCGCCAGCCTCGCGGACGGCGTGCGCGCGTTGCAAAAAGGAGACTATTTCTATCCCCTGGAAGGAAGCGGCAACGACGAAGTGACGCGCGTGACGCGGGCGTTCGACGAAATGCGGCGATCGATGCGCGAAAACGAGACGGAGAGGCAACAGCTCGAGGATCAGTTGCGGCAATCGCAAAAAATGGATGCGCTTGGCCGGCTCGCGGGAGGCGT
The DNA here is from genome assembly GCA_035279745.1 of Candidatus Acidiferrum sp. GTDB lineage: Bacteria > Acidobacteriota > Terriglobia > Acidiferrales > UBA7541 > Acidiferrum. The sequence continues at coordinate 3,952 of DATEHE010000030.1, forward strand.
GGCGCACGACTTCAACAATTTGCTGACGGTGATCAAAGGACACGGCGACTTGCTGCAGGACAAGCTCGCACCAGATAACCCGCTTTACGGCAGCAGCGGGCAAATCATCAAAGCGGCGGAGCGCGCGACGAGCCTGACGCGGCAACTGCTCGCGTTTTGCCGGATGCAAGTTCTGGAGCCGAAAGTGGTGGACCTGAACGCGCTCGTCTCCGAGATGTGCAAGCTCGTGCGGCGACTGGTGCGCGAGGACATTGCGTTCGCGTTTCATGCGGGCGAATCGCTTTGGCGGGTGAAGGCCGATCCGGGACAACTCGAGCAGGTGATCATCAATCTCACGGTGAATGCCAGCGACGCGATGCCGGAAGGCGGAAAGCTGACGATTGAAGCGAGAAATTACAGCGTGGATCAGAAATCCGGGGCACACAGAGTTCCGCTCACGCCCGGAGACTACGTGCTGCTTTCGGTGACCGACACGGGATGCGGCATGGACGCGGCAACGAAGTCGAGAATTTTCGAGCCTTTCTTCACGACGAAAGAGCGAGGCAAAGGAACGGGACTTGGACTGGCGACGGTGTACGGCGTGGTGAAGCAGAGCGGCGGGTTCATATTGGTGGAATCGGAGCCCGGGAAGGGCGCGAAATTTGAAGTATTTTTGCCTCGAGTTGCGGAAAGGGCGGACGCACAGCCCGAGCCGGGGTTGCAGGAAGAGCGAACGAAACGGAAAGGCACAGTTCTGTTGGCGGAGGATGAAGAAGGCGTGCGCGAATTGGCCTCGGAATTTTTGACGGCTGCGGGATACGAGGTGTATGCGGCAAAAGATGGCGTGGAGGCGCTGGAGATTGCGGAAGGCCTGAAAAAGCCGTTACACCTGTTGGTCTCCGACGTGGTCATGCCAAGAATGCGCGGACCGGAACTGGCGCGGCGGCTGAAAGAAGTCCGGAGCAAGATCAAAGTGTTATACGTTTCGGGCTATCTGGAATACAACCCCGGCAATTCCGAGTTTTTGGAGGAAGGATATTTTCTGCAGAAACCGTTTTCGCGGGACGTGCTGGTGCGCAAAGTAGATGAAATTCTGGCGCCAAAGAAAGCCAAGCAAGCCGGGAGCGCGCCGAGCAGAGTACGGGTGGCAGGAGCAGAGGCGTTCGATTAGTTTCCGCTAGACCCTTGCGCTGAGGTTTTTCAATCAACCAAACGAACATTCGCATATTCGTGCGCAAGCTGCGCGTGGTGTGTGCGATGTAGTTTCGCAGTGACTCTACAGCGAGCGGAGCAGCTTGTAGAGTTCGTTGGCGGCGTCGAAGTCCGCTTCCAGATCGCGCGAGGCAAGCTTTTCGCGCAGCTCATCGAGCCGGCGGGCGAAAAGATCGAGTGACGCGGAGAGATATTCCTTATTCGTGAGAACGATGTCCCGCCAGGTCGAGTACGGGCTTCCCGCGAGGCGCAGCGAATCGCGCAAGCCGGGCCCAGCGAGCGTGATGGGCAGGCCATTCTCGTCCAGATGATCGTAAAGAAATGAAGCCAAGGCGACGGCGGCGAGTTGCGGGAGATGCGAGACGAGACCGACGGCGTAATCATGCTGCTGCGCGCCGAGCCACACTGGATGGGCGCCTATTTTCTCGAGGATTTTGACGAACGCGGAGATGCGCGGATCGCTCGCATCCGACGAGGCGCCGATGAGCGCGTACCTGGTGTCGCGGAAGAGGTCGGCGTCGGCATTCGCCACGCCGGAGGTTTCCTTTCCCGTCATCGGATGGCCGGGCAAAAACAATTTTGAGCCGGTTGTCGAAAAGAGTGGCGCGGCGGCTTCGGCGATGCGCGTCTTGGTGCTGCACGCATCAGTGATAAGCGCGTGCTCCGGAGCATGGTGCGCGACTTCAGGAAGCAAATCGAGTGTGACGCCGATGGGAAGCGCGATGTAGATCAAATCAGCCCCGGCCACCACTTCGGAGACAGGGCCGTAGTAACTCGCATCGAGAATGCGGCGCCCTTGCGCCTCATGCGCGATTTCGGCGCGATCCCATCCGGAAATGTGAATGCCGGCGGTGTACTGACGCAAAGCAAGGGCGAAGGAGCCGCCGATCAAGCCGGTGCCCAGGATGGAGACGCGATTGATAAGGTGCGAGCTCATCCATCAGGCCATGCGGCGGCCGATAGCGGGAGCGATGATGCGAAGCTCAGCCATCAGTTGGGTGAAGTCTTCGGGATGCAAGGATTGCGCGCCGTCGGAAAGCGCGCGGTCTGGATCGTTGTGGACTTCGATCAACAGTCCATCCGCCCCGGCGGCCACAGCGGCGCGCGCCATCGGAGGAACTTTGTCGCGACGCCCAGTGCCATGCGATGGATCGGCAAGCATTGGCAGATGCGAGAGCTTCTTAATGACCGGAATCGCCGCAATATCGAGCGTGTTGCGCGTATAAGTTTCAAATGTGCGAATGCCGCGCTCGCACAGGATGACGTTATAGTTGCCGCCGGAAAGAATGTATTCGGCGCTGAGAAGCAGCTCTTCCATCGTCGCGGAGAGGCCGCGCTTCAGCAGAACGGGTTTGCGAACCTCGCCCAGAGCGCGGAGTAAATAGTAATTTTGCATATTGCGCGCGCCCACCTGAAAAATATCCACATACTGCGCCATCATCGAGATTTGCGAAGGATCCATCACTTCGCTCACGGTAAAAAGCTGAAACTTGTCCGCGGCTTCCCGCATGAGCTTCAGGCCCGCTTCGCCGAGGCCCTGAAAGGCGTACGGAGAAGTGCGCGGCTTGAACGCGCCGGCGCGCAGAATTTTTGCTCCGGCCTTCGCTACGGCTTCCGCGACAGTATGAATCTGCTCTCGCGATTCCACGGAGCAAGGCCCCGCGGCCACCACAACTTCGTTGCCGCCAATTTTCACCCCGCGTCCTAAATCCACAATCGTGCCTTCGGGCTTGAACTGGCGGCTCGCGAGCTTGAATGGCTGCGTGATGCGCATGACCTCGCGCACGCCCTCGAGCAGTTCGAAGTCCCGGTGATCGAAATCGCGATGGACGCCGACGGCGCCGAGAACGGTGTGTGACTCACCGGTGGAGCGATGCACGTTGAAGCCGCTCGCGATCAAGCGGTCAATCACATGTTGAATCTGGGCGTCGGTGGCGCCCTCTTGCATTACGATGACCATGAAGTGTTTAGTTCCCTTCCCTCGACAATCCTAAATCGAAGCACAAAAGCTCATGCAGCAAGCGGACCGCTCCGGACAACTGAAAACCGCATATCGCGCGCGGATCATTTCTTGACCTGGCCGCCGCGTGCGGCATCGCTGGAAGCCATGGCATCGCGTTCGGCGGCGCGCGCTTCGTCAATGATGCGTTCGAAGAGCCGGCGGATCGCGGCATCGCTGAGCGGGCCGGGATTTTCGCGCTCCGCGTTGGCCAGGACTTCGTTCTCGCGCTCCGGCTGATAGAGCGGAAGATTGGCGGCCTGCTTGAGCTTGCCGATTTCGAGCGCGCAATGCGAGCGCTCGTTAAGCAAGGCGACGAGTTGTTTATCAATCTCATCAATGCGGCGCCGCCAATCACTCAAATTCATTGGGCCACCTCGCGGCGAGAGAGGCCGTGACGGGCGGCTTGTTTCAGCGAACGCACGCGGTTGGCGAGAGCTGCGGCTGCGCTTTCTACCGCGGCTCGGGAGTGGTCCTTCGCGGTTGCGGCTTCGATTTCCGAAACCAGCGCGGACCCGACCACCGCCGCATCCGCAAGTCCTCCCAGAATGGAGACATGGCCGGGCAAAGATATTCCGAATCCGACGGCGATTGGAAGCTGCGTGACTTTGCGCGCGCGTCGCAGCAGAGCTGGCAGTTCGTCAGGCAGAGCGTCTTTCGCTCCGGTAACACCCGTGCGCGAAATGAGATAGAGAAAGCCAGAGGATACCGCCGCGATTTTGGCGAGACGTTCATCCGTGGATGTAGGAGCGCCGAGGAAAATCGTATCCAGATGATGCGCCGAAAGGATGCGACGATGTTCGATGGATTCTTCGGGCGTGAGGTCGGTGATAAGAACGCCGTCAGCACCCGCACTTGCGGCAGCCTCGGCAAACTTCTCAAGTCCCATTTGCAGAACTGGATTGTAGTAGCTGAACAGAACGAGCGGAATTTCGCTGGACTTGCGAATTTCGCGCACCAGCTCAATCACCTTCGCTAATGTCGTGCCGGACTTCAACGCGCGTTCCGACGCGCGCTGAATCGTTGGTCCATCGGCGAGAGGATCGCTGAAGGGCACGCCAAGCTCGATGACGTCCGCGCCCGCTTCGGCGAGCGCCAGGATGAATTGGTGTGTGGCTTCGAGCGATGGATCGCCCGCCGTAATATAGGCGACGATGCCCAGTTCACCTGCTTCGCGCAGCGCAACGAAGCGGCGGGAAATACGAGTCGAATTCGAGGGCGCGGCGGACATTTGATTTTTAGCGAGGACTAAAGCTTAGAGCAGGCGGGAATAAGTGTCCATGTCCTTATCGCCGCGGCCGGAGATGTTCACAATGACAAGGTCCTCTTTGCCGAGGGTCGCATTCTTAGGCGCGCCGCTGCCCGATGTCGTGCGCTCGACGAGCCCGGCAACGGCATGAGCCGATTCAAGCGCGGGGATAATTCCTTCCGTCCGGGAAAGCAGGCGTGCGGCTTCGAGTGCGGCGGAATCAGAAACGGCTCCGTACTCCGCGCGGCGCTCGTCGGCTAGCCAGGCATGCTCCGGCCCGATCGCGGGATAGTCCAGGCCGGCGGAAATCGAGTGCGTCGTGGCGATTTGGCCGTCTTCGGTCTGCAAAATATAGGTGTACGTCCCCTGCAAAACGCCGGGGCGCGCGCCGGTGAACCCTTGATGCGCGGCGAGGCGTGCGGCGTGTTCGCCGAGCTGGCCGCCGCGCCCGCCCGCTTCGATGCCGATCATCTTCACTCCCCGGTCGCGCAAAAATTGGTGGAAGAGTCCGATCGCGTTCGAACCACCACCGACGCACGCGAAAAGGTGCGTAGGCAAGCGCTTTTCCGCTGCGAGAATCTGTTCGCGCGCCTCCCGCCCAATGACGGAATGAAAATCGCGAACCATCGTAGGGTAGGGGTGCGCGCCCAAAACGCTTCCGAGCAAATAATGCGTGTTGCGGACGTTCGTCACCCAGTCGCGCATCGCTTCATTAATCGCATCCTTCAGCGTGCGGCTCCCCGAATCCACTCCAATCACTTGCGCTCCAAGCATGCGCATGCGCGAAACGTTCAGCGCCTGCCGCGCCATGTCTTCCGTGCCCATATAAACGACGCATTCGAGCCCCAGATGCGCGGCCACCGTTGCGGACGCGACGCCGTGCTGGCCCGCGCCCGTCTCCGCCACGATGCGCGGCTTGCCCATCTTTTTCGCCAGTAATCCCTGCCCGATCGCGTTATTGATTTTGTGCGCGCCGGTATGCAGAAGATCTTCGCGCTTCAGGTAGATGCGCGGCCCGCCGAGATGCTCTGTCAGGCGCGAAGCAAATTGCAGCGGCGTGGGGCGTCCTGCGAAATTCTTCAGCAGGTTCGCAAGCTCTGCCTGAAATTGAGCATCGTGTTTTGCTTCCTCATAAACGCGCTCGAGCTCAAACAGCGGCACCATCAGCGTTTCCGGAACGTACCTGCCCCCGTAGGGACCGAATCTTCCGGGCGCGCTCGTGGCGGATTGTAGGACCGGGCTCATGGGATTATCAGGACGACTTCGCCTTGGGGGCGGTCTCCAATTCTTTTTCGATGCGGCGAACTTCCGCGATGAAATCCTTCAGCTTCTGATGGTCTTTTTTCCCCGGCTTCGCCTCAACACCGCTCGCCACGTCCACGGCGTACGGCCGCACGGAACGGATGGCAATGCCGACGTTTTCCGGATTCAACCCGCCCGCCAAAATGATACGGTGCCCGGCGGCCGCGCGGCGAGCGACGTGCCAATCGGCGCCCGTTCCCGTGCCGCCAAATTGGCCCGCACGCGAGCCATCCAGCAGAAACGCGAACGCATCATGATATTTGTCGAGCGAAGCGATGGGAAAATCCGCGGCCACTCGAAACGCCTTGATCACCGTGACCGTCCTCGACACCTCGGAGACAATCGCCGGCGTCTCATCGCCGTGAAGCTGAGCCGAGTTGAAACGCACAAACGCGTGAAGCGATGCGATCTCCGTCGGCGGCGCGTTTACAAACAGCCCCACGGGCTGCACGTCGGCGGGCAGCTTCGACCGCATCGTCGCCGCTTCCACCGTGGACACCCGTCGCAGGCTCTTGTCATAAAAGTTGAAGCCCAGCATGTTGGCGCCCGCGTCGCACGCGGCTTTCGCGTCCGGCCAGTTCGTGATGCCGCAAATCTTGACGAAGATCATGGCGTCGCTACACCAGCCCGGCCGGCCGGTCAAAAAACGCGCCAAGCGCCGCCGCGGGATCGGCCGCCAGCATCAGCGTTTCGCCAATCAAAAAGGCGTCGAAGCCAGCGGCGCGCAGCTGTGCGAGATCCTCGTGCGTGCGCAATCCAGACTCACTCACCGCGATGCACGAATCGGGAATCTTTTCGATCAATTCGAATGAAGTCTCCGTGCGCACTTGCAGTGTTTTCAAATCGCGATTATTTACGCCAAGGATGCGAGCTCCCGCCGCAAGCGCTCGCTCCAACTCCGCCGGAGAATGCACCTCCACGAGCGGCTCCATCTTCAGCTCGCGGCCAAGCTCGATCAGGTCGCGAAGCGCTCCATCGCTCAGCGCCGCCACGATCAGCAGATAACTGTCGGCGTCATTCGCGCGCGTTTCCCAGATTTGCCACGGATCAAAAATAAAATCTTTTCTCAACACCGGCAGCGAGACTTCTTTTCTCGCGTCCCGGAGATTCTTGAGCGAGCCCCGGAAAAACTCGCCTTCGGTCAGCACCGAAAGCGCCGCCGCGCGCGCCGTTTCGAAAGACCGCGCCAGCTCGACCGGTTCGAACGGCTCGCGGAGCGTTCCTTTCGACGGCGACGCAGGCTTCAGCTCTGCGATAATATTTATGGAAGCGCGGGTCAGCGCCGAAGGGAAGTCGCGCACCGGGGAGGCTGCATTCACGCCGTAGCGCAAAGCCGTTTCCGGCAGCACTCGTTTGCGGTGCTCCACTTCAGCACGGCGCGCCTCCAGAATGCGGCCCAGAACGGTTCCGTCTTCAGCTTGAGCGTGGCTTGCCATCGCTTTGTATGCTAGAGGCGGAAGAAAGCAGTGTCAATCAGGGCTCACACTGAATCAAATAAGGTAGCCGTTCCGCGCGCGCTCAGCCGTTCGAACGGCGCTGGAACCAACATCTAGGCACCGGGAGATTGCATGGGATATCAGGGAGAATACGGATCGCTTCTGGACTCCATCGCGCGCGAGGCGGACGCCATCGCCATGCGCTTTTTTCGCACGAACGATCTCCATGTGGACAAGAAAAGCGACGGCTCTGCGGTCACGCAGGCGGACCGCGGCGTTGAGGAAATGGCGCGCGCCAAGGTCGCAGCCAGTGGCCTCCCTATGGACGTTCTCGGCGAGGAATTGGGCGGCGACAATATGAAAGCTCCCTCCTCCAACGGCCGAGCCCGCCTCATCATTGATCCCATTGACGGCACCGAGGAATTCTCCCGCGGAATCTCCACTTTCGGCACGCTTCTCGGAATCGAGCGCGCCGCCGAAATCGTCGCGGCTATGGTGAGCGCTCCCGCTTTGGGCCTCCGCTGGTGCGCGTATCGCGGCGAAGGTGCCTGGCGAAATGGCACGCGCATGCAAGTCTCGAACGTCGAACCGTTGATCAAGGGCATGGTCATCACCGGCGGCACCGGCCCAAACAAAGTGCGCGAAAAAACCGAAAAGTCACGGCTTCTGCAGGACTCCGCCAAATACGGCCGCTCTTTCGGCGGATTCTGGAAGCACATGCTCGTGGCCGACGGCGCCATCGAAGCCGCTCTCGACCTGACTTCCAAGCCCTGGGATCTGGCTCCGCTCGGATTGATCGTGGAAGAAGCGGGCGGCCGCGCCACCGACGCAACCGGCATGCGCTCGATTTACAATGGAAGCCTTCTCAGTACGAACGGAAAAATCCATGATGAGGTGCTGATGCTTCTGCGGTGAGCGCCGTGCTGTCCCGACTGGCATTTCGCGTCAATCGCACAGCCGGCCACGTCACTCGCGCTTCCGGCGACTCACAAGAAAGGCTCGGCAATGTTTAAACTCAAACGTATTTACGACACTCCGGCAAAAACTGACGGCTTGCGCGTTTTAGTGGACCGTCTCTGGCCGCGCGGCATGAAGAAGGAAGCCGCGCAAACGGATATTTGGCTCAAGGACGTCGCGCCCAGCGACGCTCTGCGCCAATGGTTCGGCCATCAGCCGGAGAAGTGGCCCGAATTTCAAAAAAGGTATCGTCAGGAGCTGGCCAGGAAAAAGCCTCTCCTCGCGGAGTTGAAGCAAATGGAGAAGGAGCACGGCACCGTGACGCTGCTCTTCGGCGCGAAGGATGAGGAGCACAATCAGGCCGTGGCGCTGGCGCAAGTGCTGAAAAAGGCGTGAGCCACGCGTTTCCGGCCCCGGGCCGCGCGCCTCACTGGCTCGCTCCAAAACAGCTCTCCAATTTGGATGTTTTCGAATCCTCGCTCCACCTCTAATCTTTTGCCTTTCCCGGCAATCAAAGAACTTCGCGAGGGCAGCCATGGATAAAAAAGCGCAAGCAGAAAAAGCCGATAAGCTCCGGAAGTTGCATCATGGGCCTCGATTGCTCGCCCTTCCCAACGCGTGGGACGTGGTGAGCGCGCGCATCCTCGAGGAAGTCGGTCATCCCGCGATTGCCACGAGCAGCGCCTCCGTCGCATTTTCGTTGGGCTACCCCGATGGCCAGCGCATTTCGCGCAAGGAAATGTTGGAAGCCGTCTCGCGGATTACCCGCGCCGTGCGCGTTCCCGTCACCGCCGACCTCGAATCCGGTTACGGCAAATTGCCCGAAGACATGGTCGAATTCACGAAGGCCATGATCGACTCCGGCGCCGTGGGACTGAATTTTGAGGACGTCACCGGCGACGACGAAAGTTCGCACGTCGAACTGGATCTTCAAGTGAAAAAAATCCATGCGATTCGCGAGACGGCTGCGGCCCAAGGCGTCCCCGTCGTCATCAACGCCCGCACGGACATCTACCTCATGCCTATCGGCCCGGCGGGCACGCGCTTCGAACGCACCGTCGAGCGCCTGCGTGCCTATCGTGACGCGGGCGCGGATTGCCTTTTCGCACCCGGTGTATCCGACGGCGAATTGATCGCCCGCCTCGTCAAAGCCGTCGGCGCTCCTCTGAACATTCTTGCTACTCCCGGCTGCCCTTCGATCGCCGATCTCGAGAAAATGGGCGTGGCGCGCGTCAGCGCCGGCTCTTCCACCATGCGCGGCGCGCTCGGAGCGTTTCGCCAGGTCGCGAAGGACTGGCTCGCCCATGGCTCCTACGATTCGCTGCAAAAAGTCACGATCCCCTACGCCGAGTTGAACTCCCTGATGGCGCGATCCGCGTGACTCTTCTTCGATAAATATGCCCGACCAAAGCACGCTTCTCCGCGTTCTGAACGTAGAAATCATCTCCTGCCGCAAATGCCCTCGCCTCGTCGTCTACCGCGAGAAAGTTGCGAAAACGAAGCGCCGCGCCTTCCGCGACTGCGATTACTGGGGCAAGCCCATTCCCGGCTTCGGCGATTCGAACGCCAGCCTTCTTATCCTCGGTCTCGCTCCAGCGGCCCATGGCGGAAATCGCACTGGGCGCGTTTTCACCGGCGACCGCTCCGGCGATTTTCTCTTTGCCGTTCTTCACAAAGCAGGTTTTGCAAACCAGCCTCTTTCCATCCGGCTTGACGACGGCTTGCGGCTTCGCAATGCCTACATCGTCGCCGCCGTTCGTTGCGCCCCGCCCGCGAACAAACCGCTTCCCTCCGAAATATTGAACTGCCGCGGCTACTTTATCCGCGAGTTGGAAATCCTGCGGCCCAAAGCCGTCCTTGCTCTCGGCAAGATCGCCTGGGATGCCTACCTCGCCGTCTTGAAAGAACAAGGACTCATCTCTTCTCGCTCTGCCTTCCAGTTTTCTCATGGCGCCGAATTCCAGTTGCCCGGCGGCGCGCCTCGCCTCTTTGGCGTCTACCATCCCAGCCAGCAAAATACGCAAACCGGCCGCGTCACTCCTGCCATGTACGCGCGCGTTTTGCGCCGAATCAAAGTCTTTCTCGCACGCTAGACTCGCGGATTTTTCCTCCACTCTCCTGGCACTGTCGCCCAAACGCTGCAATCGGCTGACAGCCTTCGCCGACACTTCCGCTCCACCTTCCGCCTCGCCTCCCGTTCGAATCGCCAACGCCTGCGTTTTCTTGGTTTTGCCCGCCACACCGCAATCTCTCTCTGGCACCTCGCCTGCTCTCCCTTTCGCTGGGATGGGTTTGAGGAGGCGCAATGCGCACGATATTATTCCGGTCTTTTCTAATTTTTCTGGCGGCAATTTTTTTGGGTTTCGCGAGTGGAGGAATTGCCTTCGCGCAAACTCCTTCGCAGGACATCGTTCCTCCCCCCACTCCTCCGCTCTCGAATACGCCTCCGCTTTCGCCGGATCAACTCGCCAAGCCTCAGCAATTTCACGGGCGGCCCGCCGATGGAAAGCGCCACGGCATGCCTCTCGAAAGTTACGGTGTCGCTCCGGGAACCAAATTTCTCGTCGCACTCGAGGATGAACTCGCCTCGAAAAGTACAGCGGAACGCGCGCGTTTTCGTGTTCGCACTTTGCAGCCGCTTCAGGCTGGAGACGACATCTATCTTCCTTCGGGCGCCTTCATCGAAGGTCATGTCAGTCACGTCGAGCCTGCTGGAGCAACCGGCCGCGCCCGCATGTGGCTCACCTTCGATGAAATCGAAACCGCGTTTGGACGCCTGCCGATTGTCGCGGAAGTCGTGAGTGTCCCCGGCGAGCACAGCGTCCGCACGCAGCCGGGCAAGGAAGGACTCATCGAAGGCCGCGCCAGCACGCAGCAGGACGCCGCTGAAGCCGCCGCTGCGGGCGCCGCGATGGGCGCGTTGCAAGGCGTGAAAGATAAAGACAAAAAAGAAGCGGCCGAAGGCGCTGCGTTGGGCGCTCTCACTGCCTATCTGATTGAGACCGGACGCGGTCATGAACTTAACTTGCCCAAGGGCGTCAAATTGGAATTGAAACTCGAGCGTCCTCTCTATCTCGTGAAGGAGTAATTTCTCCAAGCGATTAAACTTCGCGGCATTCCTTACGCGAGGATTCTGCGGATCCCATTTAGAACCATTCGCCTGCTTTTAATTTTGTCGAACGCCGGGGATAAGCCGGCGCGGCTCCTCTGCTGCGCCGGCTTTTTTTCATCCGCTTCCGTTTGCCGCTTGGACCTTAGCCGCGGGCCGGAGGCGCTGACTAACATTACTTGGCAACCGCGCCGCCAGATTGCTACAGTCGAAGTTTCCAGCCTGTAGAAGAATCTGCGACTATATAGCTTGAGCCGCGAGGAAGAGGTCCAGTCGCATGGGCGATGAATCGAGAAGTGCGGTGCGCGCGATGGAACCGGTCGAGCGTAAGGACCGCGTGTTGATTGTCGAGGACGAAGAAAACGCTCGCAAAGGCTACGAGCAGCTTCTGCAACGCTGGGGTTTCGATGTTCTGGGTGTGGGCAGCGCGGAAGATGCGCTGGCCCGGTTCGGCAGCTACAAGCCGGACACTCTGATTGCGGACGTCGAATTGCCCGGAATGAATGGCCTCGACCTCCTCAAGCAACTTGGAAATGAATTGGCCGATGTTCCCGCGGTGATCATCACCGGCAAAGGAAACGAAGAGCGCGCCGTGGCCGCGATTGAAGCGGGAGCGTTCTGGTACATCGAAAAACCGCTCAAGGGCCCGGTTCTTCGGGCGTTGCTGGACCGCGCGTTGAGCAAAGCACGCGACGCGCGCCAGCTCGCCATCCTCCAGCGCCAATTGCGCGAAGCGGGTCGCCTGGGCGATCTGGTCGGCGGCTCCAAGCCGATGCAGGAGGTGATGCGCATCGTCGAACTGGCTGCGCCCAGTTCCGCTTCCGTCCTTATCACTGGCGAAACCGGCTCCGGTAAGGAAATTGTCGCTCGCACGATCCATAAACTTTCCTCGCGCGCCGATGGGCCTTTTGTCGCCATCAACTGTTCCGCGATTCCCGAATCTCTGATGGAAAGCGAAATCTTTGGCCACGAACGCGGCGCATTCACCGGCGCCGCCGAGCGCCGCATCGGTTGCTTCGAGCTCGCCGATTCCGGCACTCTGCTTCTCGATGAGATCGGCGAAATGCCCGCGCCCACCCAGGCCAAGCTTTTGCGCGTTCTCGAGGACCGCAAAGTCCGCCGCCTCGGCAGCAAAAGCGAAACTCCCGTGGATGTTCGCGTCCTCGCCGCTACGAATAAGGATCCCGAAAAAGCCGTTACCTCGGGAGAATTGCGTCAGGATCTCTATTTTCGGCTTAACGTATTTCACATCAATCTTCCGCCGCTGCGCGAGCACAAGGACGATATTCCGCTTCTCGTCGAGCACATCCTGCGCGATTTGAACTCCAAACATGGAAAACATGTTCGCGGAATCGGCGCGGAAGTGCTGGATATTTTTATGAGCCACACCTGGCCGGGAAATATTCGCGAATTGCGTAACGTGCTCGAGCGCGCCGCGATTATGTGCGACAAGGACCTCATTACCCGCGCATGCCTCCCCGGTGAATTCGGCAAAACGTCTCAAAAAAGTCCCGGCGATCTTTCGTCCATCAAATTTCCGGTGGGGACCACGGTGGACGCCATGGAGCGCGAGCTCATCATGCAAACGCTGACCGCCACGGGAAACAACAAGACCCGTGCGGCCGAGCTGCTGGCTATCAGCCTGAAAACGCTTCACAACAAGCTGAAAGAGTACGGCGGACAATCCGCCGAGGTGGAGTAGATATCTCCAATGCAGCTCCGGCTGCGCACCAAGTTGACGCTGGTCATGACGGGGCTCGTGCTCCTTCTCGCCGTCGCGTTGTCCGGAGTTTATTTCGCGCTGCTCTTGCAGCAAGTCCTCGATCAAAGTGAAAAATGGGCCCAGGATATTGCCAACAACACGTTCGTGCAAATCAAGGGCGCATTGCGCGACGCCGAAGCGCAAGGCTGGCGTCCGGAGTCCAATTCGCCGCAGGACATTCGCGATTACGTGAGCTACGCGCTTGGCTCGAGTCAGGGACTCCAGGCGGCGCTGAATGCGGCGGCTGCCTCGCCTACCATTTATGAAGTCTCCATCACGGACAGCCAGGGCACAATCCTCGCCTCGACCGACGATGGTCTCCGCGGAAAATTCAGGGCGCGCCGTCCGCCTCTCAGCCAGTTGACGCAGCGCGGCTTTCTGCACCAGGTGAAGGTTCTCGCCGGGACGCCGGCTGTTTTCGAATACGATTTTTCTTTCAACAACGGCAACCAGCCTTTTGGCGAGGTGCGCGTCGCGGTTTCGACATTGCTTTTGCGCGAGCGCGAAATTTTGCCCATTGTCAAAAAATTGGGCACGGTGGTTTTTCTCGCGTTGCTTTTTTCCACTTTGCTCGCCGCCGTGGTTAGCGGCGCCGCTCTTGCTCCCATCGCGAAAATCTCCGCGCAACTCGACCGTATTTCCGCCGGGCAGTTCGACGCTCCGTCTCCCGAAGTTCGCGGGTTCGGCGGCACCGGCGACGAACTGGGACAGGTCAGCCGGAAAATCACGCAAGTGGGCCAGCAGTTGCGCGGCGTTCACGAGATTTTCAGCACCATGCGCGAAAATATGAATTCCGTCATGGCCGGTCTCGAAGACGGTTTGCTGCTCTTCACTCGCGATGCCCGCGCCGTAATGGTGAGTCCTGCGGCGGAAAAATTTCTCGGCGCTCCCGCTGGCCAATTGTTGGGACGCCGCGTCACGGACATTTTTCCCGCCGGGCACCCGTTGCGGAGCGCGCTTCGAATCGAAGGCGATGAATTGTCTGAAGTGGCGGCGGAGACAGAGCTCAAAACCGACCTGGGCGACAAGCGGGTCGGCGTAAGCGTTCAGGCAATTCAAGAAGATGGCGAGCGCATGGGCGCATTGCTCACGCTTCGCGACCTCGATTCGCTGGACAGCATCAACACACAACTCCAGGTGAGCGAGCGCTTGGCCGCGCTCGGCCGCATCACCGCCGGCGTGGCTCACGAAGTCAAAAATCCGCTCAATTCCATGCGGCTTTGGCTCGAAAATCTGAAGGAAACCTTGCCCGCGGATTCGGAGGAAGGCGCAAAGCAAGCGGTGAACGTGCTGGACAAAGAAATCGATAGACTGGACGCGGTCGTGAAACGCTTTCTCGATTTCACACGCCCGATGGATGTCCGGCTCGAGCCCACGCAACTTTCCGACCTGCTCCGCGAGGTTCTGGAAATTGCGCAACCGCAAATGCAAAAAGCGAATATCCAGGTGGCCCAGCTTCTGCCGATTGATGTTCCCGAAGTTTATGTCGATCGAGCCTTGTTGAAACAAGCCGTGCTGAATCTGGTTTTGAACGCCGGCGAATCCATGGCCAACGGCGGCCTGTTGCGCCTGGTGCTGAGCCGGCGCGGCGATATGGCGGAAATCAGCGTCGAGGACACCGGAAAAGGCATCCCGCCGGAAAACCGGCAGAAAATTTTTCAACTCTTTTTCACAACCAGACCGGGCGGAAGCGGCATCGGACTGGCCAGCACTTTTCGCATCGTGCAGCTTCTCAATGGCTCGATTGATTTCACTTCGGAGGTCGGCAAGGGAACGACGTTTCGAATTGAGTTGCCGCTTGCAGCGTGAACCTGGCGCCATGCCGTCTCCCATGACGAATATCCAAATTTCAAACCAGCCCCGTATCCACGTGATGATTTCCTTTCAAAAACTGGCGCTGACTTTTTTCGCGGCCGCGGCATTGCTCGCGAGCGGATGCGCGGCGCGGCGCGCTCCGGCGATTCCGTGGAACACGGCTGTGCTCGTTCGGCCCGTTGTGCCGCCTCCGGCGTCTCCGGCGAAAGTGGAAGCGGATCCTGCTCCCGACTTGCGGATGGAAATTCCTCCGCCGCCTCCACCGCTGGTGGCGCGAAGCGTGCCGCCGAGGCCGAGGAGTCTCACGCCCGCTCCCGCGGAGTCCGAACATCCCGACAAGCTTCAGCCTCCACAAATCGTTCCCGATTTGTCTTCGGGCGAGTTGTCCACATTGCGCCAGGAAACGGAAACGAGTCTGGCTATCGCGGAACGAAATCTTGCCGCAGCTGATGGGCGCTCGCTCAATCCGGCGCAAACGGATCTCGTTTCAAAAATTCGCAGCTTCATTTCCGACGCGCGCGAAGCCGCGCGGAGCGGCGATTGGGATCGCGCGCGCACTGTGGCGAAGAAAGCGGAAGTCTTGTCGCAGGAGTTGGGCAGTTCGCTTTAATCCATTTTCATTTGATCGTTCCGAAACGTATTGGCCCGCGCATTCCGTGCTCACTTCCCCTCCCCGTCGAGTTGATCTCTCCTGCTAGGTTTGCGCTTTCTCGCTGCGCCCTGCCACCTCCGCCCACGGCGGAATGCGTTAAAATAGGCGCATGAAGAAATTTGATGTGGCCATCGCCGGCGGCGGATTAATTGGCGGCGCGATCGCGTTCGAGTTGGCGCGCGCGGGACTGCGCGTCGCCGTGTTTGACCGCGCACAGCCTGGCCACGAAGCGTCCTGGGCCGGCGCGGGAATTCTTTCTCCTGCTCCCGAGAACACGTCCATGATTCCGATGGTCGGAATCGGAAAAGCCAGCATGAAGCTGTATCCGGAGTTCGTGAAATCGGTCGAGGAACTTTCCGGGCTCGACGCGGGATACCGCGAAAAGGGAACGTTGCAAGCGATTTTTTCGCGCGAGGCGCGGGAAGAATTGAGCACGGTGATCGCGCTGCACCACGGCCTGGGATTGCAAGCGGAACCGCTCAGCGCGGAAGGCGCGCGCGAACTCGAACCGGCGATCAGCGAGGAAGTCGAAGCGGGCGTGCTTCGTCCGGAAGAAGCGTCCGTGGATAATCGCGCGCTGGCGCCCGCGATTTTCGAGGCGGCGCGGCGAAGCGGCGCGGACTTTTTTCCGGACTGCGGCGCGGAATCCATCGTGCGCGCGGGAAATCGCTGCGCAGGGCTGAAACTGAAAAACGAAACCGTGGAAGCCGAGTGGACGGTGATCGCGGCGGGATGTTTTTCTTCGCAGATCGAAGGCGTGGCGCCGTACGCGCCGGTGAAACCGGCGAAAGGCCAGATGATTTGCTTGCGAGCGGCGAAGATCGCAATCGAACGCGTGCTGTGGTCGGAGAACATTTATCTGGTTCCTCGAAACGATGGAAGAATTCTTGCAGGCGCCACCGTCGAGTACGCGGGCTTCGATAAAAAATTGACGGCCGGTGGAATCGAAAAACTGCTGGCGAGCGCGATCGAACTTGTTCCCGGTTTGGCGGAAGCGAATATCGAGGAAACCTGGGCGGGACTGCGGCCGGATTCGCAAGACCACTTGCCGATTCTTGGGCCAACGGACCTGGAAGGATTGTTGATTGCAACGGGACATTTTCGCAGCGGCATTTTGTTGACTCCGATCACGGCGCGGCTAATCACGGAATGGATAACGCGGAAAAGAGTAAGCGTGGATTGGGAGCGGTTCAGCCCGATGCGATTTCCATCGGCGGCGCGAACCGCGCCTGCGTGAGTGCGGAAAACAAATTAGTTCGACTACCTCCAAATAAAAATTCCTGAACGGCAAAACACGTTTTGAAACTGCGGCGCGGAGCACTTCGCAAAGTGCGAAGTTTCGCGGAAGGCGCGCTACAGCTGGTCCGAAGGCGGCGCGGTGATGGGCATCGCTCGTCCGGTGTTGCTGAATTGAATTTGGCTGCTGTCCAACGCGAGCTCGCGCTCGAAGACTACATCGAGAGTGGAACCGCGCGGCAGGCGAGCTTCGGGGCCACGCGTGAGAAGAATCGCAGCGAGCCCCGCGGCAGCTCCAATGCCCGCGCCGATACCCGCACCCTTCGGGCCGGCCGCAATCGCGCCAATGCCGGCGCCGGTGACGGTTGTTTCCGCGGCGGTTTGCGCGTCTTTACCTTTTCCGCCGCCGCCGGTGACTTTGCCTTCCGGATCGGTGGTTTCCGGTCCACCAGAATCAGCGCTACGCGGCGCGGCGTTCAAATCCACAGTGTAGCCATTCGGAAAAATGAGAGTGTCCAGACGCATGCGAAATTCGCCGCGGCCTTTGATGCGTCCCGGGCGCTTGGACTCGATGAGTTCACCGCGAAGATAGGAACCAACGGGAACGACGATGCGATTGTTCTGGGTGATGGGAAAGGCAGTGTGAAAGTAAACAGAATCGCCGGGCTTGGCGCTGCGCGTGGAGATGCCATTTTCAAGAACGACGGCGACGCGAGTGCCAGCGGGAACGCGAATCCAGGTGACATGCGCGGGCTTGGAAGGCGAAGCGGTGCGCGGAGGAGGAACGGGCGGAGGCGCGGCGGCCTGGGGGCCGGGAGGCTCCTGGGCAGCGGCGAAGAGCGGCAGCGCGAGCAAAATCGCGGCGAGGAGGATGGAGGCGCGCGAGAAGTGACGGCTAGAAGAGATCATGGGTTCCCTCCGTACAAGATGGTGGGATGCGACGCCCAGAAGGCCGGATGCTCGCACGGCGGGCGGGCGCAGGCAAGGGATTTGAGAAGAATGGGAGAAGGAGAAGTGCAAAGTGGATAGTGCAGAGTGGATAGTGCGTGACCCGTGGCCCGTGATCCGTGAACCGTGAAAACCCTCGGAGTACCCCCTCCCCCATGTTTTTCGAAAAGATGTGAAAACAAAGGGGATAAAAGGAGGGGTCTGCAAAAGATGTGAAACGAAAGGAGTTAGCAGGAAGCTGACAGTCGAGAGCTGAAAGTTGACAGCAGGCAGAAGTGGGAACGGATTGGAAGAGCGGCGATCTGCGAACGGGGGAGAGCGGAAGCAGAGACGGAGTCGGGCGGTCGGCGGAGATTGGGGTACCCAGGGAGATACTCCCCGCGGGGTTTTTGTAAGTGCGGATTCTAAAGGAGTTGCGGGAGAAATTTTTGTAAGTGCGGATTGTAAAGGGGTTATAAGTCGTTTGTTTTCCGCACTTACGAGGGGGCTTGTAAGTGCAGATTCTAAAGGGTTTACGGGAGAGATTGGAGAATGGTAAGTCCTTTAGAATCCGCAGATCCGAAGGGGGTGCGTAAGTGCGGATAGTAAAGGGTTTACGGGAGGTGTTGTTGCAAGTGCGGATAATACAGGGGTTAAGGGAGAAATTTGGAGAAGTGCGGAATCTTCGGGAGGGATGTGCGCAGAGACGCGGAGATCGCAGAGGTTTGGAGGCGGGGAGGGTGAGACGGACGGGATGGTAACGAAAATTCACACGGATTTATAGCACAAAATAGTAAACTTGTCAATAGAAAAATAAGTGCTTGCGGGGCAGGGAGTTGGGCCGGGCGTCTGTGCGCGCGGCGTCAGGAGATGTCGATCGTGAGGTATTGATTGTTGTCGCCGTATCGCAGGACTTCCCAAAAATAGTAGCCGGGGCAACTAGTGAGGCGGTTCAGAATGTCGAGAAGGGTCACGTCGTGCAAGTCTAGAGAAACGAGTGGCTTAAGCGGTTGCCCCGGAGAGACCAGGGTGGCGATGACCGTCCCTCGGCTACGCTCGGTGAGGTGTTGGGCTTCCGACCAATTCTTTACCTCAGGAAGCAATAGGATCGTGCGATTGAGATCATCGAAGTTGGTGTTTCTTACTTCAAAGTGGGCGATGCGGAGGCTCAGAAGGCTGTTTGCGTTTCGTCGCGGGCGGATATTGACGGTGCCGTCCGTCTCTTCCCAGCTATAGCCGCGTTCCTGCGCCACTATGGCGTTGAGGACGTCCGCGACGTTCCCTTGGTGGAGGTTGACGGAGATTAGCTTTTGACGAGGCACGATTTCCAGGTCCATGCCCACTTTCAACCTGTACTTCTCTGCCAGATTCCAGACCGTTGCGTCGAATTGGTGTCCTGACTCTTCATAATCGCTCACGGCCTGACTCAGGGGGCCGTTGAGCGCATATTTCGGCGGATGGGAGGTGTTGCATCCCGAGGGCAGGAGCGCTACGACGAGCGTGCACAAGATTTCATATTTATTGGCAGGTTGCATTCGGTGTCCCCGTGATGCCGATGGCCGTTACCTTGTGCCAAATCAACTATCGAGATTCCGTCCGAATATCATTATAGGCGGCGATTCCTGTTGTCGTGATTGGCGAAGATTGACCAACGAGGATGTACCGGCGCCCGCTGGGAATTTGCAACTACTCCTGAATGTGATCTTGGACTTCGAAGTATGTGTGGGCATCGGATTAGAGTTGATGGGCAGGCGCGGGCGAAGCGGGCCGCTTTTGCGGTTCATCCCGGAAAACCGGTGGAGCGGCGGTTCCGCAAAAAAATCTTCGTTGGCACCAGCCAAGAGCAGCGTCACGCTTTCCCTTCGGATTGCATTCGCGGACCGTGATTGATTCTTATTTCGAAGCGATTCGGAAAAACTCCAGATACACGAAAGTCGCAGGCCTCAGATTCATTGTTGTCCAATATGAACGCGAATATGATTTCCAGTTCAGCTTCATTTTGATCCGGCACCCTAAATTCCCATTGCTTCAAAGCCAAGTCCACACTGCCCTGCAAGAGTTTGTGGCCATTCGTCAATGCCACGGATTCGACGGTGCCGTTCCCGAGAATGTGAACTTTGGCTGTGACTTCTCCCTGGATGGAGAGCTTGCGCGCGAGGTTTGGATACTCCGGCATAACAAACTTGTGGACGCAGAGTTCTGAAGCTGCCGGAGGGGTAGAGGAAGCAGCTGCGTCCGCGACGATGGCCGCAAAGACTGAGGGGAGAAATGTTCGTCGTCCTATTCTCATTTGTCCGAGTGAGGCATCGGGCTTATCTTGACGAGCAGGCCAGGGTGAAGGATAGCACTACCGCAGGTCATCGTGAGCTGGCGGAACATTGCCCCTCCTGGCAGGGTTCGAGTCAGCGATTGGGATGAAGAGCGTCAATCCTGAGCAAAGCCAATTGCGAGGAGGGGATAAGCGACGATTGCCAGAGGTAAGGTTGCGACGGCGATGCCGGTCAATTCAAGGCCGTGGACGATGCGAGTGCCAATAGCGGGGACGGCGCGAGGGGGCTCCGCGAGCTGGCTATAGTTGAAAGATTGACGGCCGGAGATGCCTGTTTTTAGTACAAAGAATTCTTGATTGGTGCTCCTGACGACGCCGGTGAGCACACGGCCATTGCGAAGGCGGACGTGAATGTACTGATGATGGTCGCGAGCCAAACCTGTTATGGCGTCGCGTATGACGACGTCGCTCGGAGTGAGCGGATGATTGTGAATCGTGAAGAAAAACGCCGGAGAGAGCCGGCGGCACTTGCAGGCATGACGAGGGTTCGGCAAGGGCAGCAAGGATGGCGCGATCAATTGCAATGAGGCTAGCGCGGCGGGCAACTCGGAGAACTCCGGGGAGCCGGACTTAGGAGAAGCGTCTTGCGATGCAAGAGGTGAAAGGTGAACTTGAGCATCGGCGCGAAGCACGCCGAGTGAAAAGCACGCAAGTGTTGCGAGCAAGAGGACGGAGGGGGCGGGAAATCTGATATGCATGGCAAGCTCCGCGGAAATGAAGGGCAGTTTGGTTGCCAAGGCGGCTGGGATTGGAGGACAAGCGAAGATGGATAAATTAGGTCGCTTGTTTAGCGGCTATCGGGTTGAGAGGAAGGGGTTTGGCAGTAAGCGGGAGCGAGCAAGATCGATGGGAGCCTATAGCCGGTAAGCCAGACCACTCCTTCTGCGAGGATGCGAGTGGAGTGTCGAGTTGACAGGTGGCGGGCGGAAGATACTGCTGCGAGGCGCCGACGATTGACGGGGGAGAAGGAAAGCGGATAGCCTCGGGCGGAGGCGGCGCTGGGGGAGAAGGCGGACTCGCGAGACGGATTCGCGGCCAGCGCGGAGAAAAGAAATCGAGCGGCGGGGCGAAAGAGAGAGGCGGGAAGATGGCGAAGCTGGCGTTGATTTACGGGATGAGATTGCTGCCGGAGGAGGAGTTGGGGGAGCTAAAGGACGCGACGGTGGTGCTGAAGAATGGAAAAACGGCGCGGGTGACGATGCATTTGATCGAAGGGAGCAAGGAAGAGATCGAAGCGACGTTTCACGAATCGGTGGCGGCGTTTTTTGAGCTTTATCCGGAGATTTAGAGGTTGGAGATTCGAGATTCGAAGTTAGAAGAAGCCCGGAACATGCCAGTCGCGTGGATAACTAGGATGGGGCGGCGATGGAAGGGACTAGAAGCGCGCCGCTCTTCTTCGAACGTCCAAGTTCAAAACTCCAAAATCGAAATCAGCGGTTGCCGAAGTTTTCGGGGTCGGCGTTGGGATCGCCGAGATTATCGTTGATGAGGACGGTGGACTGGCCGGTGAGCTCGAAGCGCTTGCGGCACTTGTAGCAGGCGACGAGGTCATCGAGGCGGACCATATAGGATGAGGCGCGGGCAAATTTTCTGCGGTCTTCCTCACCGGCGCCGCGAGGAAGATCTCTCTTCTTGCGGCAAACTTTCCAGCGAACGGGAAATTCGAAGTCCTTGCGGCAGCTCGGGCAGACGAGCTTGACCTTGCGAACTTCCTCGGTCTCGGTATAAAAAGCGCGTTCGTCCATGATCAAGAGGCGGGAGCACTCACCGCGTCCTCAATTGTAACAAATTCGAGGCCGAGGTCGCGCCAGCGAGGGAGCCAATATTCGAGAGCGGCGAGAGTGGGAAGGCGATCGGCGTTGAGCTGGCGATGGCCGCCATCGTGGAGGCAGAGAATATCTCCGGTTGAGGCGGCGGGCGAAGCAGAAAGATTGCGTTGCGCGCGGGCAGCGATAGGAGCGATGCGTGGAATGAGCCACTCGGAGGAAGTGGCGCGCCAATCGCCGGTGATGAGAGTCCACATGACGACGCGCTGGCCGAGATGGCGCGCCTCGGGAACGACCCAGGGATTGCGGAGGCCGAAGGGAGGACGGAACCAGCGAGCAGGAGCGCCCGTGGCGGCCTTGATGGAGTAATTGCAGCAGCGAAGTTCGATGGAGATTTTATCCTGCTTGAGCCAGAAAAGATTGGGATGCGAGTCCGTATGATTGCCAATGAGATGGCCGCGAGCGGCGGTCTCCTGGAGAAGTTCGGGACAATCGCGGGCGTGTTTGCCGATGACGAAAAAAGTGGCATGCGCGTGGAAGCGATCGAGGAGATCGAGAAGCTTGGGAGTTACGTAGGGATTGGGACCGTCGTCGAAGGTCAGCGCGAGTTTGCGCGGGGAGTTGGTGCGGCAAATGGTGGTGCCGAAGAGTTGAGAGCGGGGGTAGACGGCGCCGTAGGCAGCGAGGCCAGCGGCCGCAGCGGCGAGAGCAGGAGGAGAGGCGATGAGCCAGGGATTCATTGAGAGTATTCTCGCATTACAGGGGCCGGAATCGCGACACACACGTATACGAAAGAGAGGGAACAAGGGTTCCCGAGAGAGTTAGACGGAGGAGCGGGCGCAACGTCTGCCGGGCGTGCAAAAGAAGCACGCGGGGGAGACGAGCGCCCGTGGAGCTAGCGGCGAAGCCGGAGCAAGCCGGCGGGCGGCGAAACGCCTAGGCGGGAAGGCGTTTGCGAGATTTGATGTCGGAAAGAAGGCGCTCGATTTCGTTGTCGCGGTCGAGGCGAGTGAGCTTGTCGCCGACATCGTCGGAGAGAAGCTCGACTTCAGCGGTGGCCACGGCTTCGGTGTGGTGAACGCGGTCCTTCAGGCGATCGAAGGTGGCGCTTTTCGAGTTATCACCGAGAGCGGTTTGCGCGTGAGCGGCTTTGCCGAGAGCCACGCTGCGGCGATGGCGAGCGAGAAGCAGATCGCGCTTGGACTTGGCTTCGTCGAGTTTCTGCTCGAGTTTCTGGAGAGCGCTTTTCAAGGCATCCACCTGAACTTTCTGGTCGTCCACCTGTTCGCGATAACTTTGTGTGAGCTGCTGCGCAGTGTGATAGCGGTCGAGGGCGGAACGGGCGAGGTCGTCTTCACCCTTGTCCACGGCGACTTCGGCTTTGCGCATCCAGTCCTTGCCGGAGTCTTCATTTTCGCGGAGTTTCTTTTCGAGGATGTGCTGATCGGCGATGGAGACGGCGACCTGCGTTTTGACCTGGAGATATT
The DNA here is from genome assembly GCA_035279745.1 of Candidatus Acidiferrum sp. GTDB lineage: Bacteria > Acidobacteriota > Terriglobia > Acidiferrales > UBA7541 > Acidiferrum. The sequence continues at coordinate 27,169 of DATEHE010000030.1, forward strand.
GATTCTCCATGTCCATCATGACCTGCTTGATCATTTTTTCCGGATCCTCCGCACGGTCAATCATGTCGTTCAGATTCGCGCGGATTAAAGTGCTGACACGTTCCAAGAGTCCCATAGTAATTCTCCTTTCGAACGGCTCGAACTGCAGGCAACCAAACTGCCCGGGCCGCGCCGGAAAGCCGGAGCGAACCGAGACCGAACTCGCTACCGCCAAACGGTGAAGAGGAGGTGCGACAGAGCGGGCGAATGAATGAAGCTGATCGCCGCAATCTGGCCCGCGAAATACATCACGCCTCCAAAAAAATGCTTCACCACAAACGAGACAACCACAACGAAGAAAATCCAAAGAATCAGAAAGTCATCTTTCCAGGTCATGGCCAACCCCCTGGCCGCAACACTGCGTTCCCGGCGGGGATTTGAAAGCCGCGCCGGGAACGGAAGAGAACATTAGGACTTCGCGGAAGAAGCCGGCTTCTCCGGCTTCGGCGCTTTGTCGCCGATGAGGCGAACTTTGCCGAGCAAGTCCGACATCTGCATGCCGGAGAGAGCTTCGAAGAGAGCCGGAACTTGCGCGGCAATCTTGGTGATGTCGCCGGTGAGCTTGTACGCGCCAGCGGCGCCATCGCCACCGGTGGAAACGATGGTGACCTTGTCCACTTTGCCGAGCGGTTCAGAGAGAGCGCGCACGACTTCGGGGAGGGTGGTGATGAGCTTGTCCACAACGGCGGCCTGGTTATATTCCTGAAAGGCTTCGGCCTTGATGTTCATGGCTTTGGCTTCGGCTTCACCCTTCTTGAAGATGATTTCGGCTTCGGCTTCGCCTTGTGCGCGAATGGAGGAGGCGCGGCCTTCGGCTTCGGTCATGAGGCGCTGGCGTTCGGCGTTGGCGAGCGTTTCGATGCGCTGGCGCTCGATTTCGGCCTGTTTAAGGACGGTGGCGATGAGTTCGCGTTCGCGGCGAGCGATTTCAGCATCCTGAACTTTGACTTGAGCTTCGCGCTCGACCTGCTGGACGCGGACGGCTTCCGCAATGACTTGCTGTTGTTTGACGTTGGTTTCGATTTCGTAGGCTTTATCGGCTTGCGCCTGAGCTTTTTTGGTGGCCTCGATGTAATTGGCCTTCTTGATGTCGAGATCGCGCTCGGCTTCGGCTTGCTTCGCAAGCGAAGCGGTTTGCGCGGCGACGCGTTCCTGATCGGCTTGAGCTTCGGCGACAGCGGCGGCGCGGCGGGCTTCGGCCCGCTTGATGGCGATGTCGCGATCGGCTTCGGCGGCGGCGACTTCGGCATCACGCTTGATGCGAGCGATGTCCGGGCGGCCCATGTTGGTGATGTACTCGTTCTTGTCGCGAACTTCCTTGATGGTGAAGCTGACGACGTCGAGGCCCATTTTGCTCATGTCCGCGGCGCAGGTGGAGCGCATGCGGTCACCGACCATTTCGGGCTCCTTGACAATTTGCTCGACAGTGAGCTGACCGATGATGCCGCGGAGATGGCCTTCCATGACGAGGCGGATGAGGCCTTCGCGCTGCTCGGGGCGCTTGGTGAGAAATTGTTCGGCGGCAGTGCGAATGGAAACGGGATCGGACTTAACTTTGAGCTGAGCGACAGCTTCGACGGTGACGGCGACGCCTTGATTGGTGTAAAGGCTTTGCTGGGGAGCAACGTCAAAGGACATGAGCTCGAGAGAAAGTTCGCGGCATTGCTCGAGCATGGGAAGAATGATAGTGCCGCCGTTGGTGACGGTGCGGGGACCACGAATGCCGTAGATTACAAGAGCTTCGTGGGGCCCGATCTTGCGCAACATCCTGGCAAACGTAATTAAAACGATGAGTATGACCAGAACTAAAAGGCCGGCCATGACCCAAACACTCGAGAAAGCGAACATAGAGGACCTCCCCTTTCATCCAAAGGACTGTTTCGATCGAGCTCCAGTCCGAGAAACCGATTCGAGATATTGCGGATCGCTCACTTCGTGAATTCTTCCCAGGGCTTAACGTAAGCGATTCCGTTTTCGTAGCGCGAGATGACGACTTCCGCGCCTTTCGGCAGACTCTTGCCATCTTCGCTGCGAGCACCGGCGCTGCGGCGCGAGCCATTCTGTTCGAAGAGCACTTCACCCGTACCGTTTTCGCGGATGGGCATGCTGACGGTGCCGAGTGTGCCCTCGATGCGGAAATCCCAATCGAGCAATTGGCCGCTGGTGGCTTTCACGAGACGAGCCATGAATTGAAAGACGACCATTCCGGCGAAAAGGCCGGCAAGCAATGCGAAGCCGAGAATCGCGAGGGCGACGAAATGCGAGTGCGTCGTCAGGATGTAGCCGACGCCGCCAAACCAGGCGAGAAACGCGAGGATCGTGGATGCGTCGAGCCAGGACCAATGGCCGCCGGATTTCATTGCACCGGCTTTCATCGAGCCGGCGGACACGGGGCCGCCCTTGAGCGCGACGCCATGGGCATGAGCGCCGCCAATCCCGCTGACGTGGTGCGCGCCGTGAAGATGCAGATGAAACGGGAGGTGCAGACGGAACGCGCCGGCGAGAAACGACAGAACGCTCAGAGAGAAGCCGACGAGAAAACACAAAAGGTAGAAATAGGACCAAGTCATTACACACCTCGAAGCGCGAATTAGAGAGCGCGAACTGGGATTCGAGACGCCATGCTCACGAATTAATTCTCCAAGGAACGCCGCGACGGCTGAGAACCAGGCCGTGCGCGTTCCGATTGCAAGACTTCGCCGAGCCGCGCGGCAAGGCCAGGCGTACGCAAAATCTCCGCGAGGAGTAAAAGCGCTTTTCGAGAGTCGTCGTGCTCGGCGACTTCGAGGAGCGCGCGCTTCAACTCCGGGTCCACGGCGAACTGTTCGGCACCGGCAAAAAGCCAGGAATCAATCTTGGCGTCCACCGCACGCAAAGCAGATTGAAGCTCGGGCGTGTAGCCTTCCGGGTCGTCCACGAGAAAGCCGGGATAGACGCGGAAGAAGCGCGCCAGAAGAGTGCGGGTGCCGTGAGTGAGGTGCGGACGCGAGCCATTCTCGATTTGCGAGAGATAAGCCTGGCTGAGTCCGCGACCGACTTCGCGGCGCATGGCCTTGGTGAGCTCGATTTGAGTCATGGGACGGCCAAGACCGCGAAGGGAGCCTTCGACGGAACGAAGGGAACGGAGTTTATCGCCGAGAGTCATGGGAGCCTTCCTATTGCAATGTGCAATCACACTATTACTTATCGCAATGTTTGTCAAGAACTATATTCATAGTGTTTTCAGTTATTTACAGACATTTATTGCGTATTGCGATTTTATTTCGATGAAAAAAACAGTCTGGCGGACTACTCAGGCTTGCGGAGGGATTGCAGATCGATTCCCAGTTGCTGGCACTTTTTGTAGAGATGGCTACGCTCGAGTCCGAGGGAGCGGGCGACGTTGGTCATATGAAAATTGTGGCGCTTGATTTCCGCGAGCAAAACTTCTTTTTCGAAGGCTTCGGTGCGCTCGGCTAAAGAACCAGAGGCAGAGGAGGTTGAGGAGGCTACGGAAGGAGAGGAGTCGGAAGCGGTCGCGGAGGGTGGCGGCAACACCTCGAGGACTTCGGCGGCGGTAATCGAGCCCTTAGCCGAAAGCAGAATCAAACGCTCGACGACATTGCGCAACTCGCGGACGTTTCCCGGCCAACTGTAGCGTCGCAATTCGGCGAGCGCACTGACATCAAAAATTTTTTCTTTCCAGCCATTTTGCGCGGCAACTTGCCGGGCAAAATGCGCCGCGAGGGCGGGAAAATCGTCCGGCCGCTCGCGGAGAGGAGGGAGAGCGAGCGGAAAAACATAAATACGGTGGAAGAGATCTCTGCGGAAGGCGTTTTGCTTTACCAAGTCTTCGAGATTGCGATGAGTGGCGACGAGGACGCGAACGTTGACACGAACAGGCTTATCGCCTCCGACGCGCTCGACTTCGCCTTCCTCCAAAACGCGGAGAAGCTTGGCTTGCATGGAAAGGGGCATATCTCCGATTTCATCCAAAAAGAGCGTTCCACCTTCGGCCTGTTCGAACTTGCCGAGATGCCGCGCAGCCGCGCCAGTGAACGCGCCTTTTTCGTGGCCAAAGAGCTCGGATTCGATCAGCTCGGCGGGAACAGCGGCGCAGTTCAGCGTGATAAAGGCATTCTCGCGGCGCGAGGATTTCTCGTGAATCGCGCGAGCGACGAGTTCTTTGCCCGTGCCGGTTTCGCCAAGGATACAGACGCGAGTCTCGCTGGCCGCGACGCGTTCGATTTGAGCAAGCAGTTTGGCCATGGCGGGCCCGGTGCCGACGAGTTCATGCTTTCCGAGGCGATGGCGAAGCTCGCGGTTTTCGTCTTCGAGGCGGGAGAGGCGGAGAGCGTTTTCGACGGTCACGAGCAATTTGTCGGTGGAAAGAGGCTTTTCGAGGAAGTCCAGCGCACCGAGCTTTGTGGCCTTTACAGCCATTTCGACATTGGCTTGGCCGGAGATGAGAACGATCGGCGTTTTCATGCCCATCTGTTTGAGGTCTTCCAAAAGTTCGAGGCCGCTCTTACCGGGCATAACGACGTCGGAAAGAATCAGGTCGAAAGAATCGGTGCGGAGAAGTTCGAGGGCACGGGGAGCATTGTCGCAGACAGTCGCTTCATGACCGGCCAGACGGAAGGCGCGGGACAGCGAGGCCAGCGTGTTGGGATCATCGTCAACGAGCAGAAGGTGGGCTTTGCGTGGCAAATGTGTGTCCTTGGGCGCCGGCCGTCAGTCCGAAGCGGCGGCAGTCAAGCTCTGCGGAGGATCTTTTTCCTGGACCGGCTCGCTGGGACGGACGCCGTGGATTGCGGAAGCGGGCTGGCGCTGGGGCAGCTCGATGCGAAACGAAGTGCCCTGCCCTTCATCGCTGGAAACGGAAATGGTGCCGTGATGATCGCTGATCACGGATTGAATGATGGCCAGACCCAAGCCGGTGCCCTGGAGCTTGGTCGTGTAATAAGGAGTGAAAAGGCGGGAACATTCCTCCGGGGTGAGGCCTTTGCCGGTATCGGCAACTTCGATACGGACGTTGCCCTCATGCTCGGAAGTACGGATGGTGAGAGTTCCGCCGGCGGGCATGGCGTCCAAGGCGTTCAAAACGAGATTTTGGAAAGCGCGATGCAGGAGATCGGCATCGGCGTCAATTTCGGGGAGAGGCTCGGTGAGGAAATATTCCGGAATAACAGGAGGCTTGCCGACGGCGTTGAATTGGGGTTCGAAAAGGCGGACGGAGTTGCGGAGGGCCTCGTTGATATTGACGCGAGAAAAATGAGGCGCGGGCATCTTCGAGAAGTCGCTGAATCGGCCGACGATGGTGTTGAGATTGGCCAATTCCGCTTTGAGAGTCGCGGTGGACTCGTTGAAGACTTCGAGGAATTGCTTGGCGTCAAGTTGTCTGGCCTTCTGGAGATTTTCGACGGTGATTTGCAGAGGGAAAAGCGGATTGCGCAGTTCGTGGGCGAGACGGCGGGCGAGTTCGCGCCAGGCGGCGACACGTTCGGTCTGGACGAGGCGATCGCGCTGAGATTCGAGAGTTCGAGTCATTTCATTGAAGGCGGAGGCGAGCTGGCCGATTTCGTCGCCGCCGTGAAGGTCAATCACGGTGTGCCACCGGCCGGAAGCAACTTCGCGGGCGCCAGCGGCCAACACCTCAACTGGCCGCGTGATTCGGGCGGATACCCAAAGAGCCAGAAACAAACCGATCAGAAGTGCCGCGCCAGCTACGGCTCCAGCAATCTGAAGGATGTGACGAGTCAAGAGAACCAAATCTCTTCGCGAACTGCCTAACAGAAGAACGGAGAGCAATTCGTTGTTGCGGCCAGTGAGCGGGATGGCATGAAACGTTTCGGCATCGGCCGAGTCCTGCGTCCAGTCAATGGTCTGCTCGAAAGGCTTGGGCTGTTTTTGAACGCGCTCGATGATAGGGGCGAAGCGATCGGCCTGCGGAGGCGCACCTTCGGCGTCGGTGAGATCGTTGACGGAGAATCCGGGATCAAGATTCAAGTAGAGGAGAGCGCGCATTCCAGCGGGAAGAACGAGAGAGGCGAGAAAATTGCGATCGATGCGGCGACCGCCGATGAAATAGATGGGCTTTTGGACATCGGGAACGGTCTGCACGGCGGTAAGAGAGAGCGCGACGCCATCGGGCAATTCCTCGCGGCGGAGAAAGGCTGTCGAGCTGTTCCAATCCTGAGGCGCGGCGGTGATCAGGTCACTCTTGTAACCGACGCGAGCCGGATATTGATAGGAGGAGATGAGCGTTCCATCGGAATTGACGATTTCGAGAAAATCGAGACCGTGATCCTGCGCGGCGCCGCGGGCGTCGTGAACGTAGAGAGACTGATCCGCGTTGGGGCGGGAAAGGTCGAGAGCCATGCGAATGCTGAGCTCCGCGCCGGCGATATTCTTGACCTGCTGAAGAACTTCCTGGCCGCGCTGTTCGTATTCCCGCTTGAATTGTGTGACGAGCGCTTCCGACCGTTGCGCGTCCATGGCTTCGAAAGATTGCTGCGTGTAGTGCGTGACGCCGTAAGCGACGAGCGAAACCGAGGCCAGGACGGTGATCAGAAAGAATAGAAATAGTTTCGTGCGGAAGCTCATGGCTTGCCTCCGCCAGCCACGGCTGGCTGTGCGGCGCGCTCCGGCGCGGTTTTCGTTATCGTGTTCATTCCGCTTTTTTCTCCGGACTGAGGGAGCTCAAGCCAGACGTCCTCCAAATGCCATTCGCCCCAGCGCGCGGGCATCCAATTATGAACCATGGCCCCCAGCCCGACGCATTCGGGTTCCGTGACGAGGGGAAGCACGCGCCAATCCTCCAACACTTTACGCTCACGAGCGTACAGTTGCTCGCGGCCCGCGCTATCAAAATTTCTTACCGGCGTCTCCAAGAGATTATAGGCCGCAAATAGAGACTCGAGTTCCTCGCGCGAGGAAAGGGATGAGTAGCGCCAAACGAAAAGATGCGCGGCCGCTGAATTCGATTGCGAGGTGGAGTCCCCGCCTTCGCGCGCAGCGGGCCGGGTGAGCACCTGAACGGAAATTCCGGCTTGCCTGGCGTTGATGGCGACGCGCTCGCCCAGCAATTTAGCCAGATCGCCGGGAGGATCGATGCGCAGCCGAAGCACTTCCCTGCCCGGCGGATCGCTCACCGGCTGGTTGAGCTTCAACTGGCTAGTCTGATCGAGGTCCGGCTTTGCGTCGAAGAGAAAAGCATATCCCGAGAGCCATTGCGGCAAGAGGGACGCGGCAGGATCCGCTTGTTTCTGGAGCAACACGTTGGCCATGGTCTCACGATCAAGCGAGAGAGCGAGTGCTTCGCGCAAACGAGCGTCGGAAGAGGCGCTCTGCGCGGCGTCAAAACGCACACCGTAGAGGGTCACTTGGTCTGAACTCCAGACGCGCAGATTACTTTGCTTTGCGCGAGGGACGAGATCGGGAGAGAGCTCAATCAACTCCGCCTTACCAAGCTGCAGATCAAAGAGGGCGCGAAGCGGAGGAACACCGAGGGAAACGTCAATTGAATCGAGGAAAGGACGGCCTGACCAGGCATCGGGGTTGGCGCGAAAATATAAACGAGACTCGGCGCTGCGAGCGGAGGTGTCGTTCGAACTGCCGTTTCGAGCTGCAGCGGAGTCACGTTCGCCGCTCTGGGGTGCATTTGAACTGGCATCCGCGAGAACGAAGGGGCCAGTGCCTGCAAGCGAGCCGTTCGACAAGATTCGAAAAACAAGATAGCGACCGGAAGCTAGTTGCTCGAGCAAGTCTGGAGCGGGCACGGCGGATTGAATTACAATCGCGCTTCCGACGGCGGAAATTTTCTGCGTGCCGGGGAGCAACGGCTCCAACGCGGCAACCACATCCGCGCCCTGCAATTCGGAACCATCGGAAAATTTGACGCCAGAACGAATCGCAAATTGCCAGCGCCGGTATGAAGCGTCGTGGGACCATTCGGTGGCAAGCGCGGGTTGAAAGCGGCCGTAATTGTCCAGTGAGACGAGGCGTTCGAAGACGAGAGCCGCGAGTTTTTCGTTTGCGGCAGCCTCGAGCGAACCAACTTTCCACTGGCGGGGGTCCATGGAGATGCTTGCGGCGGACATTTCCAAGCGGAGGGTGCCGCCGTAATGAGGGTGCTCGGCGGCGCGGACCGGCGAGGCCGCGAGCAGCAGGAACGCGCTAGCGAGAGCAAGCGATTGAAAGAAGGTAAGCTTCATAGCGCCCAGTAAGCAAATTGCGGTCCACGGCGACGGCGCGAGAGTTAGCCGTCGCGTTATCGGCCGTCCTCGTGCCAGGAGCGTGGAGTGCGAGAATGGGACCGGGAAATTCCATGGGATCGGAAACAGTTTGCGGCTGCGATTCTGCCAGGTCCACGGCCTGAATTCTGTCCGGCTGGGTCCAGTCGCCCGTGCCGGTGACGAGCAGTTGCCAGCCGCTTCCGCAACCACTATAAATGCTGGCGATTTGGCCGCCCCAGTCCGGGAAAAGAGCGAGCGGTTCGCTGCCGTCTTCGAAAAGACGTGCCAATCCCTCCTGACCAGTTACAACGAGTTTGGTCTTGCCAGCAGATTCAAATTGAGCGGCGGAGATCCACGCGCCGATTTTTTTTCCCGCCATCACATCGGGGGAGACGGTTCGAACAGGCATGGGATCGGACGAGGCTGCGCAATTCCAGCCTTTCTTGTCGAGCGCGGAGATCGTGCAAATCTCACCGGGAAGATAAGCCGCCTGGGAGTCAATGCCTGAGAAAAGAAAGCCGCGTTCGTCGCGCTGTGGCGGCTGAAGGACGGGCAAATGCCCAGAACCAGTCAGCACCCAGTCGTCGCCCTGAAGTTCGTAGGCGGAGATGCCATCCGGACTAAGTGCCGCGGCATGCTTGCCATCGGTGTTCAGGAGGACATCCAAGATGGGGCGCTCATCGGAGAATAAAAATTCGCGGTGCAGAATCAAGCTGAAGGGAGGCTCGGGCGCGACGATGTTATTTAGAGAGCCGAGGCTTTCCATGACTGTTTCCGAACCCTCTTTTCGCAGGATTTCCGCGACGCCGATGTATTCCGCAGGACCTCGCGAGATACGTACGACGAGATTGACGGAAGCCGCGGAGGTCTCCAGCCTGACGCCTCTTCGCTGCAGTTCGGCTTCGAAGGCAGCCGTAAACCTGGTGAAGGCGTTCCTGCCAAGGTTGGCGAGATTACGGAACTCGCAGCTCACCGAGGCTGAGCGGGCCGTGATGGAGACTCTGCGCGCCAGGATGCGGGCGCCGTCTTCCAAAGCATCGGCGCTCGTGCAAGTAGCAAAAAGCGAAAACAGGAGGCAAAACTCGAGAAAATGCCGGAGTATCGCGCGGCCACGCCGCCGGTGAGGAGGATAGTTTTTCTTTGCGAACACGGGCTTGCCGCAAAATGATAGCATGTCTGCAATTTGTGCCTGGGCCAGGTGGACCGCGTGTGCCGTTTTAGTTCGATTCGCGGGCTAAAGCGAAACGATAGCCGGAGAGATAGTTCACGCTGAGCGAAACATTTCTCGAAGCCATGCGTCCATGTAGGTAGTCGGGCATCCGGGGTAAATCTCTGTCTCGAAGGAAATGAAAATGAAGCGTATGACCCTTGGTTCAAGCGCCATTGTGTGGCTGGCTTTGGCAGCGTTGTCTTGCCTGTTCGTTCCGCCGGCGGACACTCAACCTCCGGCAGGCGCGGAGCAAACTCCGCCCGGCCCGACGCGGCTCTTGCGCTTCGCGGACATATCGAAAGACAACGTGGCGTTCGCTTATGCGGGCGACCTTTGGATTGCCTCGAGGCAGGGAGGCAATGCGCGGCGGCTCACGTCCGCGCCCGGAGACGAGCTTTATCCGAAATTTTCGCCGGATGGGAAATGGATCGCGTTCACAGGAGAGTACGACGGGAATCCAGACGTGTACGTGATTTCGGCGGATGGAGGCGAACCGAGGCGGCTGACCTTCCATCCATCGAACGACATCGTGTTGGGATGGACGCCGGACGGAAAAGACATTTTGTTCCGTTCGGACCGTTACAGCGAGCCATTGGGACGATCAACGAAGCTGTTCCTGATTTCGCCGGAGGGCGGGACTCCGCGGGCGCTGCCGGTGCCGCGCGGAGATCTAACGTCATTTTCGCCGGATGGGACGAAGATCGCGTACCTCGAGACTTCGCAGGAATTCAGAACGTGGAAGAAATACCGAGGCGGTTGGAGCTTGCCGATCGCGATTTACGACCTGAAGAAAAACACCTATGAAGAGCTGCCGAAGACGGCCGGGATGGATATGTTTCCGATGTGGCACGGAAACACGATTTATTTCATCAGCGACCGCGACGGAATTATGAATCTTTACAGCTACGATCTGAGTTCGAAGCAAACCAAGAAGCTGACCGACTACAAGGAATTCGATGTCAAGTGGCCGAGCCTGGGTCCGGACGCGATCGTCTATGAAAATGGCGGCCTGCTTTACGAGTACAGCATTGATTCAGGCAAGGCCCACAACATTCCCATAGAGGTTCGCGCAGAGGATTTGGAAGCGCGCACGGAATTCAAGAGCGTCGCGGATGATCTCGAGAGCGCGGCGATTTCGCCTTCGGGAGCGCGCGCTGTTGTGGAAGCTCGCGGCAACATTTTTACGATCCCCGCGGAGCACGGCAGCGTTCGCACGCTGACGACCGAGCACTCCAGTATTCATGAGCTGAATCCGGCGTGGTCGCCGGATGGCAAGTGGATCGCCTATTTCTCCGATAAGACCGGCGAAGATGAGCTGTACACTCGGCCGCAGATGGGCGGCGACGAAGCGCGAATCACGACCGACGGAAAAATCTATCGCTACGGGCCCACATGGTCTCCGGACAGCAAGAAACTCGCGTACTGGGATAAATCCAATCAGCTCTGGTATGTAAGCATCGAGGACAAGAAGCCGGTGCTGGTGGACACGTCGGATTATGGCTTGATTTCTGACGCGTCGTGGTCGCCAGACAGCTTGTGGCTGACGTATTCCAAGCCACACCGCCGCGGAGCGAACGATGTGTATCTGTATTCGCTGGCGACAAAGAAAATCACGGAAGTGTCGAAGGGCTTTTACAACGACAACAATCCCGTTTTCGACGCCTCGGGGAAATATCTCTATTTCATTTCGACGCGCTACTTCTACCCGAGCCTTGGCCAACTGGATTTGCGCTACAACTACTATTCGACGGACGGTGTTTTCGTGGTCACGCTGAAAGCCGATGAAGCTTTCCCGTTCGCGCCGCAAAGCGATGAAGAAAAGGCCGCTGACGAAAACAAAAAGAAAGAGGAGTCCAAACCGGGAGCCGGAAAACCCGCGGAAGGGAAACCGGGCGAACAGAAAGAGGAAAAGAAGCCCGAGGCAGTGAAGCCCATCGAGATTGACCTCGATGGCATCGCGGATCGCGTCGCCCCAACTCCGGTCGAGCCAGGGATTCTCAGCAGCTTGGCCGCTCGCAAGGATAAGTTCTTCTACCTTTCGACACCGATGGAGGCGCGGCAATTCGCCATGCCGGGCAATCAGGCGCCTAAGAATGTTTTGCACGTATACGACGTTGCCAAGCGTGAAGACAAAGTACTGCTCGCGGGCATCGAGGGCTATGACCTCGACAAGGAGGGCAATAAAGTCCTCTACAAGGTTGGCCCGATGCTGGGGATTACGGATGCAGTTCCTGGCAAGGCCAAGGTGGGGGAGGGCAGACTCGACCTGAGCGGCATGCAAGTGAAAATCGATCCACGGGCCGAGTGGCGCGAGATTTATCACGAAGCCTGGCGCACGGAGCGCGATTTCTACTGGGATCCGAACATGACCGGCCACGACTGGAACAAGATTGGCGCGCGGTACGAAGCGCTGTTGCCGTGGGTAGCCCATCGCAGCGATCTGAATTATTTGATTGGCGAACTGATCGCGGAATTGAACACTTCGCACACGTATGTTGGCGGCGGCGAACAACCGAAGTGGCAACACGTCAGCGTCGGAATGCTCGGTGCGGATTACGCAGAGGATGGAGGCTACTACCGGATCACGAAGATTTATCAGGGAGAGGATTGGAATGACGCGACGCGCGGACCGCTTTCCGAGCCGGGACTCAAGGTGAAGACGGGAGACTACCTGATCGCGGTCAACGGGCGAGAGATCCGTTCGAATGACAGCGTGTATTCCTACTTTCAGGGGCTGGCGGGAAAGCTTGTGTCGCTCAAGGTGAACAGCAAGCCGAGCGCGGACGGAGCCTGGGAAGTCACGGTGAAACCGACGGCGAGCGAAACGGGCGTTCGCTATCTTGACTGGGTTGCAATGAACCGCCGCAAGGTGGCGGAGGCGACGGCCGGTCGCGTCGGGTACATGCACGTGCCGGACACGAGCATCGCCGGAATCATCGATTTCGACAAGGAATTGGCCGGGCAGCTGGATAAGGACGGCATGATCGTAGACGAACGGTACAACGCGGGCGGACAAATTCCTGATTTCTACACAGAAAAACTGAAGCGCGCTTTGTTCGCGGTGATTTCTGTCCGCGATGGCAAGGATGTTCCTTACCCGCCGGTTGCGATTTATGGGCCGAAAGTGATGCTGGTGAACGAGCTTTCCGGATCGGGCGGCGATCTTTTCCCCTGGCTCTTCCGCTTCGAGAAGATCGGGCCCATCGTTGGGACGCGGACGTGGGGCGGGCTTGTGGGGATCAACCGGGGCGCGCCGTTGCGTGACGGAGGATTTGTTACCGCGCCATCCGCGGGCTTCTATTCCTGGGACAAAGGATCCTCGTCGTGGGTGGTTGAAAATCACGGGGTGGATCCAGATTATGTCGTTCCGGAACGGCCCGACCTCGTCATGGAAGGGCATGATCCTCAGCTCGAAAAAGCGATCGAGCTCGAGAACGATGCGCTGAAGAATTACAAAGGGCTGCCGCCCCGGCCGAAATTCCCGGGATCGAAATAGCGGTCCGGCAGACTACCGGGAGAACCGATGTTAGTGCGGCCGAGTATTCAGCCGCTAGCCGAGTGGCTTGCTGCGCAGTGGGCTAGGAGGAATAATCTCTGGCCCGATCGGCTAAGCGCGGCGGTGCTTGCCTGAATGCTCATGATCTTTCCTCCTTTCCATCCGTGCGTCGCGAGCCACTCACAGGGGTTTGGCTAGCGGAGACTGGAAGCACGAGCGCGCCCGTGCAAAACCGTGCGCCACTCATATCAAGCCCGGCCACTTGAAAACGCGGCACGATGGGGTGCGATGGATGGCGTGCGCTTATTGGCCTTCTCAGGCTGGGAGACGCTCGAGTAGGCGCGCGAGGTATTTGTGCTGGAAACAAGAGAGTCCGTCCGTACGCCGCGCCGAACACCGGCTGGTTTGCAATTGAGAATGCGCCGCAGTTGTTCCGCGAGATAAACGTCATAGACGACCAGCGCCCCGGTACTTCCGAAAAGGGCGAGACCTGCGATCATCAACAAGTACTTCAGCGCCAGCATGGTGTTGCTCCTTCCTCAATCTCCCTGGCGTTGCGGCGGAGTGGTGACCGTCCACTCCGCCACAAGCGTGGGAACCGGAATCCGCAGATCAGTTGCGGGGGCCGGCTCCGGTTCCAAACTCAGTGGTGTTGCGCGTACGCCTGAACTGCTTCCACGGTTCCGTGGGCAAGGATGGTGCGACGCGGCGCTCTACGCGCGCTGGCGGGCTGCATTAGAAGAAACATGGCCCGGAGCAGCATCCAGTCAAAAGCAAGCGCTGCCGCCGCGGCGAAAACCGTGACCACCGCAAGCGATGCAAATTGAAAGATGGGATTCATGCACGCCTCCCTGATTGCCGACTAGCAACGAAACACGAAAGGGCAAGGGAGACGCCAATCGCAAGATATTGAAAACACGTAACTTACAACTCCGCAGAAATGAGAGTTTGTGGGTCGGCGACCACGTCGTGGTCAACTGGACGCGCTTTCCTTTGCTTCGGTTGGACCCAGACGCATTCGGAGATATGCTTAGAAGGCAAGGACAATTATCCAGGAAGCGGGCGTCAAGGACGATGGCCGCTTTAACGCTGCCTCTTTGTCCTTTCAACGACTCAGACTATCTATGGCGCAACGCTCAGGAATGCGGCTCGGCAAGATTCTTGGCATACCCATCTATCTCCATTCCACGTGGATCATCATCTTCGCTGGAATCACTTACTACCTGTACGTGCAATTCTCCCAGGATCATGCTTCCTGGACTCCCACGCAGAAAGTTGGCGTCGCTGTATTTACGAGCGTTCTATTCTTCGCATCGCTTCTGTTCCACGAACTCGCGCATAGTGTGGTGGCGCAGCACTACAAAATTCGGGTCATTTCCATCACGCTTTTCATTTTTGGCGGCGTGGCGAATATCGAGAGGGATCCTTCCAAGGCAATTCAGGAATTCAATATCGCCATCGCCGGACCACTGGCGAGTGCTCTCCTTGCCGGTCTTTTCTTCGGCGGGCTCTTCGCATTTCCGGCGAGTCAATCCGTGAACGCCATCTGCATCTGGCTGGGATGGACCAATCTGCTTCTCGCGGCTTTCAATCTTCTGCCAGGATTTCCACTTGATGGAGGCAGAGTATTTCGCGCGATCCTCTGGGGTATCACAAAGAGTTTCGCCAAAGCCACACGCATCGCCGGAGCTAGCGGCAGAATGATCGCCTATGCTCTGATACTGCTCGGCGGATTTGCGGTGTTCAAAGGATTTATTGGCCAGGGGCTTTGGAGCGTCGTAATTGGTTTCTTTCTCCTGAATGCCGCCCAGGAAAGCGTTACGATGGCCGCGGTACGCGAAACACTCGCCGGGCTGCGCGCTTCCGACGTGATGAGCCCGGAAGTCCCCACGGTGAATCGCGCAATGACGCTCGAGGAATATGGTTCGGAAGTGCTTCGCACCGGACGCCGCTGCCATCTGGTCACCACTGAGGATCGCCTCGTTGGGATGATGAACGTGCATAGTCTGAATTCGGTGCCGCGCGAGGAATGGGCTGACAATTCGGTGCAGGCGGTGATGATTCCGCGCGAACGGATTCTTTGGGCCACTCCGGATGAGCCGTTGATTGGGCTGCTTGAGCGGTTGCTCTCCGCGGACGTCAATCAGATGCCAATCGTTTCTGGCTCCGATGACGGCGCGGCGCACATCATCGGAATGGTTTCGCGCGATTCCATTCTTCGCGTGATGCAAACCCGCAACGAACTCGGGCGCTTGTCCTTCGACGCCGCCGGAAAATAGTGGCGTCTGTCTTGCGGAGATCTAGCTTGTTCGAATGCACTTCCCTCCCCAATTTGGCACAGTTCGATATAGCATGAGCGTGCAGGGCAAGGAGAACGCACATGGCCAAAAAGAACAAGCTCACGCAGGTCGCCTCAAAGCTGGGCGGCGCGCTTGGCAAAGCCGATCGCAAAGCTCATAAAGTTGTCGCTGCTGGAGCTGTGGCAAAAGAGGAATTGCTGGAAATTGCCAAGCAAGTCGGGGCACTCAAACGCCAGCTCGACAGAACCACCAAGCGCCTTAAGCGAGCCCTGAAGTAATCCGAATTTTCCCTTCCAAGGTTCCGCCGATCCTCGACGCTCGTCCTTAAATCACGGGCGAATCGCAGAGGAGTAGTCTATAATGCGCGGCCCGTAGGGAAGATTGCCTGAAGAAACATTGCCAACCCAGACTGGAGGATGCGCAGCCATGAAACCGGCTAAACAGGACAGGGGTGTCTCCGTTCGGAAGAAAGGTTGGGTGGTTTGCGGTCCGCTGGTTCTCTTTATTCTTGCGGCCGCATTCGTGCTGAGACTTTCGGCGCAAGCTCCTTCTCACTCCGCGAGCGTGGCGACTGCCGCAGAAGCTCCAACCGAGAGTGGGTCACCCAGTTCGCCGATTCCTGTTCACACGCCGAACTATGCGTTGGAAGCCCGGTTTCTCCCGGCGAATGTGAATCACCTGGTGTTCGATCTCGCGGTTGCGCCGCACTGGTTCACGCTTTCCGATAAATTCTGGTATAGCTACCGCACGAGCGCAGGCACGAATTATTACATCGTGGATCCGGTGAAGCGGACCAAGACACCGCTGTGGGACAATGCCAAACTCGCTGCGTCGCTTTCACGGCTTACAAATTTTCCGTACGACGCACAGCACCTGCCGATTCGCAGACTCAAACTGGTGGATAAGGACACGCACATGCGCTTCGAGGTGCAGGTGCGCAAGGACGCGGTAATCCCCAACGAACCGGAACAAAAAAATCAGAACGATGGCAGCCAGCAGGGCAACGAAACTGAGAACGCCAGAAATGATGAGCAACAATCCGGACAGGTGGGGGAGCGCGCCAATCGTGGAGGGCAATCACAGCCAGCCGAGGAAGAAACGCGCACGCTTATGTTCGACTACGAAATCGCCAGCGGTCAAGTTAGCCGCATGGATAAGGCTGAACCGGCAAAACCGCGCCCACTCTGGGCTTCTGTTTCTCCTGATGAAAAAACCATAGTCTTCGCTCGCGGACAAAATCTTTACATGATGGACGCCGAAAATTATGCAAAGGCGCGGAAGAAGCCCGGAGACACCTCGATCGTGGAGACTCAGATCACTACTGACGGTATTGAACGATTCAGCTACGCACGGCGCCTGCTTCCTGAGCAAGAAGACGAATTGAAAAAAGAGGACAAGGGAGACAACAACAAGACGGGGATACGTTCACCAGCGATTCAAGTCCACTGGTCTCAAGATTCGAAGAAGCTGGCGGTTGTTCGTCAAGACGAGCGCAAGATTCTCGATTATTGGGTCATCCACTCTCTTTCCAATCCGCGACCGATTCTCGAGCCGTACCCCTACAATCTTCCCGGCGAACAAAACATGCCGGTATTTCAGCTTGAGATTCTGGATGTGGCGTCGAAGCAAATGGTTGTCGTGCAGGCGAAAGACTTTCCCGAACAGGAACTGCGCATCGAGGACGCGCCGCTCCTGGAACGCGACCGCGAAGAAATGCGAGAGGAACGCGAGGGCGAGCAGGAAGGGGCTCCATTCCCCATTTCCCGTGCCACGTCCCGCTGGGTCTCGAGCACTTCGGATAAGCTCTATTTTACGAGCACGGATCGCGACTTCCGCAAGATCGATCTAAACGTGGCTGACACTTCGACTGGCGCCACGAAAACGCTCATTGAGGAGCGCTCGAACGTCTGGCTTAGCACGAAGCCGCTTCGCCTCGCGGCGAATGACTCGGAACTTATCTGGTGGTCTGAACGCGACGGCTGGGGACACTACTATCTCTTTGACGCTTCCGGAAAACTCAAGAATCAGATTGATTCCGGCGAGTTCGTCACCGACCAGATTCTCTCCGTAGACGAAAAAAGCCGCAGCATGTTTTTTACAGCAAATGGGCGCGAGCGCGGCGAGGATCCCTATTATGTCCACCTTTACCGGATCAATCTGGACGGTGCCGGGCTGCAGTTGCTGACTCCTGGAAATTTCTCCGACTCGTTCAGCTCTCCTGATTCCGGCAGATATTTCGAGAATACATTCTCGCGAGTGGACGCGGCGCCCAAGTCCGATCTCGTGGACGCGCAGGGAAATCGCCTGCTGGAGCTTGAAACATCGGACGTATCCCAGCTTATCGAAGCCGGTTACAAATATCCCGAATCGTTCAAGGTGAAAGCCGAAGACGGAGTGACCGATTTATACGGAGTTCTGTACAAGCCGTTTGACTTCGATCCTTCCCACAAATACCCTTTGATCGAATTCGTATATCCCGGCCCGCAAACGGAAGAGGTGAATAAAACCTTCTCGCCAAAGAGCCCCAATATCCCACTGGCTCAACTCGGATTCATCGTCATCGAAGTGGGTGCGCGCGGCGGCAGCCCGCAGCGGGACAAATGGTATGACAGCTATGGCTATGGCAATCTTCGCGACTACGGCCTCGCTGACAAGAAAGTTGCAGCCGAACGTCTTGCCGCGCTTCAGCCGTATATTGATCTTTCCCGCGTCGGGATGTGGGGACATTCCGGCGGAGGCTTTATGACCGCGGCAGCCCTGATGCAGTATCCAAATTTCTATTCGGCGGGCTGGTCTGAATCCGGCAATCACGACAACAATGTGTACAACCGAGACTGGAGCGAAAAGTACCATGGCGTCCGCGAAGAGACGCTGAAAGATGGGACACTGAAGTATGTCTACGAGATCGACAAGAATTCCGAACTTGCGAAAAATTTAAAAGGCCACCTCATGCTGACCACTGGCGACATGGACAATAACGTCAGCATGGTGAACACCATGCGTCTCGCGAATGCGCTTATCAAGGCGGATAAACGATTTGAGATCCAGGTCTATCCGGGCATGCGACATTCCTACATGCCGATTGCCAGCTATGTAGATATGGCTCGAGGCGATTTTTTTGCGCGGTGGCTTCTCGGCTCCTCGGATACGGGAGCGGACATCATCGAGCTACAGAACGAACGGCTCGCCACGCCGAGCAAGAAACTCAAAGAATAGCTTCGTATTTTAGCGAGCGTGAGTATCGAAGAGGCTGGGAGCTACCGGCCTTTTCTGTCCTGGCTCGCGCCTCGGCTAGGATTGATTGTCGCTTCTCCTCGATTTCTGGCGGCATACCGCGCTGAGAGTTCAGCCAGTCTTCGTCAACTGTTCTGCGGAAGCGGCCTGTTACACTAATTTCCGAAATGGGCGCGCCCTTCTGCGATGTAGCCTTGCCAGTACCTCTGCGGACGACCTTCACCTACGCGGTCCCGGAAACTTTGCGCGCCACGGTTCAACCTGGAATGCGCGTTCTTGTTCCTTTTCGGAAGAAATCCATGGTTGGTGTGGTCGTGAAGGTGGCTGAACAGCCGGCGACAGAATCAAAGCTCAGGGAAATCACGAAAGTGCTGGAATTCTTGCCTGCGCTCACTCCCCAATTGATCGAACTAGGCCAGTGGATTTCGACGTACTACCTAGCGCCGGTCGGCGAAGTATTTCGCGCCATGCTTCCCCCCCTGGTGGAGTTGAAGGTTCGTCGCACGATCGTGCCAACGGCCGCAGGACGGGATGCAGCCAGCGGTCTTGGGAGTGGTGAACTCCGCGAAGGTCTTTCCCCAGCGGAAGCTGCACTGCTCAAAAAAGCAGGGTCAAAAAGCACACCAATGCCGTTCAGCGCTGCCGCGAGGCTCGGCGTTTCAGCGGATTCATTGCAACGGTTGCGGCAGCGGGGCTTGATTGAAATTCGCGAATCTCTGGAAGGCTCGAAACGAAGAACCCAGACGATCATCGCCTGGAAGGGCCGGGACGAGGATCCGAGCAAAGCGTTCGAACCAAACGAGGAAAAAATCCGCGCCCTGCTGGAGACAGAGCGGGGTCCCTTACCTTTATCCCGCCTTCTGAAGCTCGCACAGATTTCCCGTGGCGCCATCAAGAGCATGCTGATGCACGGGTTACTTGAAAGCTGGGAAGAACCGCTCGATCCGGCAGAAGATCCGTTCGACCAAGACTACACGCCTCCGGCACATGCGCTGAACGAAGTACAAGAGAGCGTCTTCAAAGCGATTCGCGCGCGGTTCGAACTCGGCGAATTTGGCGTTCAGTTGCTGCACGGTGTAACAGGAAGCGGCAAGACGGAAGTTTATCTGCGAAGCGTGCAGGAAACGCTCGCGCGCGGCAAGACAGCAATTATTCTTGTTCCAGAAATCGCGCTCACGCTCTGGATTGGCAGACAGTGCCGGTCGTGGTTTGGCGCGAAGTACGAAGGCGTGGCGGTTTTACACTCCGCGCTCAGCGATGCTGAGCGGGCCCGCGAATGGTGGCGGGTCCGGAACGGAGAGGCTCGTGTTGTGGTGGGCACACGCTCCGCCATATTTGCTCCGGTGGAGAACCTCGGCCTGGTCATTGTAGATGAAGAGCAGGAGAGCAGTTACAAGCAAGAAGAAACGCCGCGATATCATGGCCGGGATGTCGCGGTCCTTCGCGCCAAGTACGAAGGGGCGCTCGCAATTCTCGGGTCCGCAACACCTTCGCTTGAGAGCTACCATCACGCACGCAGCGGAAAATATGATCTGCTTACTATGTCTTCGCGCGTCGAAAATCGTTCGCTTGCGGCAGTCGAAGTAATTGACATGCGAGAGGACTTTCAGCAGACCCATCAATCGAGCCCCATATCGTCGTCACTTCACAAGGCCATCGGCGAGTGCCTCGAAAACAAAACACAGGTGCTTATTTTGATCAACCGCCGCGGCTACTCCTGGTCGGTTCTCTGCCGAAGCTGCGGCGCCAGCGTGCAGTGCGCGAATTGCAGCATCTCGATGACGTATCACAAGAGCCGCAACCGCCTGGAATGCCATTATTGCGGCTCCATCCAGGGCGTTCCGAAAGTTTGTCCAAAGTGCGAATCCAAGTACGTTTATTATTTTGGCGAAGGCTCCGAGCATCTCGAAGAGCGTCTTCGTAATGATTTTCCAGGTGCTCGCATCGCTCGACTCGATCGCGATACGGCTCGGACAAAACGCCAGTATCAGGAAACACTCGGCGCCTTTGCCGGAGGAGCACTGGACATTCTGGTGGGCACGCAGATGCTCGCAAAGGGCCACGACTTTCAGCGTGTGACGGTGGTGGGAGTGATTTCCGCGGACTCTTCGCTCAGCATGCCGGATTTTCGCGCCGCGGAACGCGCCTTTCAATTACTGACGCAAGTCGCGGGCCGCGCCGGCAGAGGCGACCTGCCCGGCCGGGTCCTGATTCAGACCTTTTATCCGGAGCATTACGCAATTCAAGACGCGGTGAGGCAGGACTATGCCGCGTTCTTCGAACGGGAGATGCATTTTCGGACAATGCTGGCTTACCCTCCGCTCACGTCTCTCGCGAATGTAATTGTGCGCGATAAAAACCTGGAAAAAGCAATTCGCTGGTCACGGAAGCTCTCCGAATATTTTTCACCGTATGACGACAAGGGCGTGCGCATTCTCGGCCCCGCAACGGCCCCACTGGCCCGCCTGAAAAAGGAACATCGTTTTCAATTCTTGCTGAAATCAACAAAGCGTTCTTTGCTAGCCAAGATTACTGCGGGAGCGCTTGCTTACTGTGATGCGCAGGAAATTCCGCAGACTGCGGTTCTAGTGGACATGGATCCGCTCAACTTGTTTTGAGGAGGCCCGCTACGCGCTGATTAGTGCGATGCCGGCAAAAATGAAAACGATCCCAAGCCATTGACGGCGCGAAACGCGCTCACGCAGGAAGACGGCGGCGAGCCCAACCGTAAATGCGCCGTAGAGTGACGCGAGTACGCTGACGACGGAAACTTGCTCCAACTGCATGCCCAGATTGTTCAGGACGAACGCGCCGGTATCCAGCACGCCCATCGCAAGTAGCCAGGTGGGAGTCGGACCGGCTTGCCGCAGGGCGACAGGCTGGCGTAAGACAAGAATTACGGCAGCGATTAACACGGACGACGTCAATCGGATCATCCAGACGGTCGCCGCGAATCCAACACTGGGGATGATCCTAGTGCCCAAGAGCCAAAAGAGCACGCCAAAACCAATTGCCGAGGTTAGAGCCCAGCCGGTGCCGTTTCCGTGTCTGGTCTGCGTTTCGCCGGCGGCCGGAGTCTCGACTTGGGTTGCAGCTTCGCTGGCGGCGTCAGATGGCTTTTCACCGCCGGCTACAAGAATGACTCCAACGAGGATGCCAGCAATTCCAAGAAGGCGTCGCGAGGTAAGATGTTCTCCGGTGATCATGGCAAGCGCAAGCGTAAGCCCGGGATAACTCGCCGAGAGCGGCGCGACGACAGCCATCTTGCCAACTTCGAACGAGCGGTAGAGACAAAGCGTTGCCAGGCCATTCAGGGTGCCCGCGACCACACCCCAAGCCCACGGGTGCCAGCCGGAGCCATCGAACAAATGTCCCCATCCTCCGATCCATGGGAGAAACATGGAAAGGAGCAAGAATCCAGCTACTTGCATGTAAAAACTGGTTCGGAGCGTTCCAATTTTGTGCGTTGCAAAACGCGCGACAAAATCCGAGCTGCCCCAAAAGACGGCCGTGAGAAGGCCGAGGAGTATTCCCATGGCTGATTACAGGGACTTGCCGGCTTCCTCGGACTTGCTTTTCTTCCCCTGCAATCCAAGAAGCGCCATCACTTTTTGCAAGTCTTTCCAGACTTCGCTTTTTGCGCTTGGGTTGCGCAGCAAGTACGCGGGATGGTACGTGGCCATCAATTTTCGTCCATGGAACTCCAGCCATTGCCCGCGGAAATGTGAAATTCCGCGATTTGTTTCGAGCAGCGTTTGGGCTGCGCAGGCGCCCAGGCAGACAATGACGTTTGGATTGATGGCATCTAGTTGCCGAAGCAGAAATGGCGAGCACGGCGCAACTTCGTCCTTCTCTGGCAAGCGATTTTCCGGTGGGCGACACTTCACGACGTTGCAGATGTAGACGTCCTTACGCTGCAAGCCCATCGCCTCGATCATCTGCGTCAAGAGCTTTCCGGCGCGGCCCACGAAAGGCAAACCCTGGATGTCTTCATCGTGCCCCGGGCCTTCGCCCACGAATACGAGTTCCGCGTTTGGGTTGCCATCACCAAATACAATGGTGTTGCGGGTCTTGTGGAGCTTGCACCGGGTGCAATCGCCGAGGTCCTCCCGTATCTTTAGAAGAGTATCCCCTGCAATGCGAGTCACTGCATCGAAGAGCGACGGCCCGGAGGAAATGGGCAACGGCTCCGGGTTCGAGAGCAACTGGGCCGCTGACCTGGGAGCCAGCTGCACGGGCTTACGATCCAGTTTTGGCAAAGATATATCTCCTGACAGCTCCGGAGCGCGAGCTGGCGATGGCAGGAGTTCACGGACAGCATCCTGCAACGATCCACTGGCTGCCCCGCAGCGATCTCTGTAGAAAACGTGGATTCCTAACTCGTCGTAAAAACCAAGGCGCTCAGAAATTTTCTTTTGGAGAGAATCGCCAATGCGGTCGGGCATGCTCCGCATCATACAGGAGCCGGCTAGCGCTCAGACAGCGGAATGTTCTTTGCTGTGGATATTTTTCAAGCGGAGGATTTCGTCCAGGATGCGCTGGGCGACATCAGCTTTCTTCAGTTTCGGTAACGGAAGATCGCGGCCATCGCGCGAGAAGAGCGTCACGATGTTGGTATCCAGGTCGAAGCCTGCACCCTCCGCAGTCACGTCATTCGCCACGATGAGGTCGGCGTTTTTTGCCGCCAATTTTTTGCGCGCATTCTCGGCCACGTTTTGCGTTTCGGCGGCAAAACCCACGACAATCGCCCGTCCCTTCGCCCCCACGACGCTAGCCAAAATGTCAGGTGTGGGTTCGAGCTCGAGGCTCACCGGTTGCCCAGTGCGCTTGATTTTCTCCGCGCGACGCTGGGCAGGGCGATAATCCGCAACCGCAGCCGAAAAAATCGCGATGGTGCACCCGGGGAAACTTTGGAGAACCGCCTGTTTCATTTCTTCGGCAGAACGGACGGAAATTAGATTTACTCCAGCCGGCGCTTCCAGATTCACCGGGCCGCTTATGAGCAAAACTTTAGCGCCGCGGTTCGCGGCCGCTTCGGCTACGGCGTAGCCCATTTTCCCTGAGGAACGATTCGTCAGATAGCGTACGGGGTCCAAATCCTCGCAGGTCGGTCCCGCCGTAATGAGAACCGTTTCTCCGCGCAAATCCTTTTGCGCGTGAAGCGTTTCCCGCACGGCATTGAGAATTGCCTCCTGGCTCGCCAGGCGGCCTTCGCCCGTCATTCCGCAGGCCAGATATCCTTCCGCCGGCTGAACTACGACAACTCCGCGGCCGCGGAGCAACTCGACGTTCTCCTGCGTTGCCGCGTGATTCCACATATTTACGTTCATGGCGGGAGCGATAAGTACGGGCGCGGTCGTGGCCAGGTACAGCGTGGAGAGAAAATCATCGGCGATGCCCCGCGCGAATTTGGCGATGATGTCCGCCGTTGCGGGCGCAACCAGGAGCAAATCAGTGCGCTGGGCAACCGCGATGTGCTCGATCGCGCTCTCGAGATTCGCGTCACCACCTTCCGATTTTTCGAAAAGATCGGTGATGACTTTCTGGCCGCTAAGCGCGGCAAACGTAAGGGGAGTGACGAACTCGCGCGCGCCGCGCGTCATAACAACCTGGACGGTGAATCCATCCTGCTGAAGAAGGCGAACCAGCTCCGCTGCCTTATAGGCCGCTATTCCGCCAGTCACACCAAGCGTGATCCGCATCAATTTCTCCACGACGCGCTACTTGCGCCGCTTATTTCCGTCCTTGTCTTCGTCAATGGAAGACGGTTCATGGAATTCATACTCAAGGAGACCGTGATCCACCTCCTCGCAGGCGATCCGCGTGGCCTTCAGCGTCCTGGGATTTTCGATAAGCGGCGGGGCGCCCGCCATCAACTGGCGCGCGCGGCGAGCCGCCAGGACGACGTAAGCGAACTGGCTTTGCGGAGCAATGGTTTGCACGGTCATGTCAGTCGTTCCCCCCAAATGATGCCAAAAGTTCATCCACCCGAGGCTTGCGCCGCGGAGCGGAACAGCGAATCGCTGTCACAATGGCCTGCGCTTCGCGTCCCGCGCGCTCGACGTCTTCATTCACGACGCAATAGTCGTAATAACGCCCGAACGCTGAAATCTCCTCGCGTGCCTTCGCCAGGCGCCGCGCGATCTCTTCATCCGAATCCTGCCCGCGACTGCGCAGGCGCCTCTCAAGTTCCGCCCGCGACGGCGGTAGGATGAAGATAGCAATCGACTCAGGCAGCTTCTCCTTTACCTGAGCAGTGCCCTGCACGTCAATTTCGAGAACCAGGTCGAGGCCTTTCCGACGCGATTCTTCGAGCCATTTTTTCGGCGTCCCATATGAGTGTTTACCGAAGACACGCGCATATTCCAGAAACTCGCCGCGTGCAACCATGGCATCGAACTCCGCTTTCGTCACAAAATCATAGCATTTCCCGCTGGATTCGGTCGCGCGACGAGGCCGGGTAGTACACGAAATGGAAGGCATTGTTCCCGGCAGCTCCAAGACTCTTTGCACGAGCGTTGATTTACCAGATCCCGATGGCCCGGAAACAATCAGCACCAGCGGCGCAATCGTTTTCTCCGCGCTCATTCGATGTTCTGCACCTGCTCCCGCAGTTTTTCGATCTCCGACTTGATCTCCAACGCCAATCCTGTGATCTCAAGCGCTTCGCTTTCGACTCCTGGAGTCTTGGAGAGCAGCGTGTTGGCCTCGCGATGCATCTCCTGCAACAGAAAATCCAGCTTCTTGCCCATCTCCCCCGCGCCGTTCAGCAACTTGCCGAACTGCTGCAGGTGGCTGCTCAGGCGGTCTAATTCTTCACTGATGTCACTTCGCTCTGCAAGCAGCGCTGCTTCCTGCGCAAGCCTAGCCGGGTCGATGACCACGCCTCCGAGCAAGTCCTTCAGGCGGGTCTCGAGGCGTCGCGCAAACGCTGGCCGCAAAGCCGTGGATAATTCGCGGACTTTTTGGGCGTGCATGTTGATGCGCTCCAGGCACGAGCGCAGATCCTGAACGAGGTGGCGGCCCTCGGCGCGGCGCATTTCGTCGAGTTTTCCGAGAGCATCGAGCAAGCATGCATCCAGGACCGCGCCGAGGCGGGCTTGCTCTTCTTCTGTCTCTGGCGCTGCCGCTGAGAGCCCCGCGATTACGCCGGGCAATCTGAGGATGGCTACGACGTCGACGTCAGCCGCCAGCTTGGATTGCTGGTGAAATTCTTCGGCGACTTGCAAGTACTTGCGGGCAAGCTCCTGGTTAACCTGGACAGGAACCGATGCGGCCAACTCCAGGCTGACGAATACTTCCACGTGCCCCCGATGCAGGCGATCCCGAAGGAGCTGCCGCATGCGCAATTCGTACATATCGAAGCCTTCGGGAAGCCGCAGCTTCAGATCGAGAAAGCGATGATTCACGCTCTTTACGCTGACGCGCATGGACCAGCCATCGCGCTCGGCGCGCGCCTGCGCGAAGCCGGTCATCGAAAAACATTCGGCTGCTTTCACGGGCGATTCAGCTGACGGCGTCATGAGGACTCCGCCGGCGCGGTAACCGCCGCACGAACCGGGAGAACGGGCGCGAGGTCATCGTCCGCGAACTGCAAATCGTGAAGCCGCGCGTATGTGCCGCCTTTGGCGATCAATTCGGTGTGCGTGCCGCTTTCGCGGATCTGTCCTTCTTCCAAGACTAGAATGCGGTCGGCGCGGCGGATCGTGGCGAGACGATGGGCAATGACAAACGTTGTGCGGCCAACCATCAGATTCGCGAGGGCTTTTTGAACGTACATTTCGGACTCAGCATCAAGCTCGGACGTCGCTTCATCAAGAATCAGGATGGGCGAATCCTTCAGGATAGCGCGCGCAATAGCGATCCGCTGGCGTTGGCCGCCGCTCAGTCTCGTGCCGCGTTCGCCGATCACGGTGTCATATTGTTCCGGCAACTCCATGATGAAATCGTGGGCCAAAGCGGCCTGGGCGGCGGCGATGACGCGATCTTTGGGGACTTGCGAAAGGCCGTAGCAGATGTTGTTCCAGACGGAGTCGTGAAACAGGATATTTTCCTGGGTGACGATGGCGATTTGAGAGCGCAACGAACGAAGTGTCACCTCGCGAGTATCGGCACCATCAATTCGAATCGAACCGGAGGTAAGCTCATAAAATCGAGGCAGCAAATTCACCAAGGTAGTTTTGCCCGCTCCACTTGAACCGACAAATGCCAGGACTTGTCCGCGATGCGCCTGAAACGAAATTCCACGAAGGACGAGGTGCGAATCATAGGCAAAGCCGACATCGTGATATTCGATTTCTCCCTGGAACGCTGGAAGTACGCGCGCACCGGGAGCATCAGGCATCTCCTCCGGCATGTCAAGGTAAGCAACGAGTTGCTTGCTGGCTCCTTGCGCCGTCTGAAACTGCTGAATCACAGTTCCCAAGCGGCGGAGCGGCATGTAAGCGTTGAACATGGCGTAAATGAACGTGAAGAACTGGCCGGTGGTCATCAACTGATGCCGGATTTGGTCGCGCGCAAACAACAGAAGAAGCGGAATCACGATCGCGCCAAGCAAGTCCATCAGCGGCGGGGTGACTACGCCCGCGCGAATCCAACGCATGTTCTCCCGAAACAGCCTTCTGGCAGATTCACGAAATCTTCGGATTTCAAAATCTTCCATGCCGAAGGCTTTCACCACGCGATTTCCGGCAGTCGTTTCCTGCAGAATCTGATGCAAGTCGCCAAGTCGCAATTGGCTGTTCTCCGCCGAGCGGCGGATCTTCCGTCCGAATTTGCTGATGGGCAGCACCACGAGCGGCAGCAGAACCCCGCAGGCGACGGCCATCTTCCAGTTGATAACCAGGAGAACCGCCGTAAAGACCAGGAAAGTGAGCCCCTTCTGGAAAAAATCCACGAGAAATTCACCCATCGCTGGGCGGGTTCGCTCGACGTCGTTGATCGCGATGGAGATGACTTTGCCGGCGGGCTGATCGCGGAAAAAGCCTATCGGCTGGCGGAGAATCTTGGCAAAAAGCGCGTTTCGCAAATCAGTGACGGCACCGAAGCCGGCGTGATAAATCTGCGTCGTGCCCAAATATTCGGCGAGGGCTTTCGTGACATACACAATGATGAGAGTGAAGGTAAAGATGTTCCAAACGTTATGAATACTCGGCGGGAAGAAATCGCTCAGGTAGATTGTTTTCCCCGTCCACGGGATGGTGACGAGCTTAAGAGTGCGGCCCACCAGGGAAGGATTTAAGACGTGATCCACGGCAGGAGTGACCAGAAGCGCGACGACTCCTTCCGCAAACGCAACGAAAGCCAGCAATATAATTCCCGCAGTCAGGCGGAGCGTATAAGGCCGCACGTAGCGGAGCAAACGTCGAATTTCTGGTGAAACCATGGAAGCCACGCTGCGAATTCCCCTGCGAATCGTACTTGGTACGCTATTGCGTGGGCTTGGGGTGTGTCAAGTTTCGGAGAGCGGAATTGGCAATACGCGAAAGGCGATTGGTACGATAGACTGATTCGAAAAAGCTAATGTTAGACGCAGCAAGAATTCAATTCGCGCACCGTTCAACGCGGGCAGCTCAGTAGGCACCTTGAATCACCATTGAACTTCGGGTGCAGTTCTGAACCGCTAGAATCTTATTCGGTGCGCGTTGCGCAAACAGCCGCGATGCAAGCGAACCGGATTTCAAGCCGAGCGGCTTGGGAGAGCAGTTGGACCGAATACAAGTACCGTCTGATCTGAATGCCGTCCTCGACGCTGCCTGGAGCGAAGCAAGAAAAATCACGGGCTACGTTGCTGAGAACGAAGCGCGTTTCCTGGGAATGCTGGCCGCATGCTTGCCGGCTGAGGGAAGGATCGTAGAAATTGGCAGCTTCAAGGGACGGTCAACCGTGATGCTCGGGAAAATTGCCGCGCACTATGGTGTGGGGCCCGTCGTTGCGATCGATCCGCACAACTCTCCAATCTTATTGGGAACAGACGCTCACCCCGAATCTTCCTCCCATCAGGATTTTCTGAATTCTCTTCGCGAAGCCGGAATATCGGACAGCGTGGACGCGCGCGCTGCGTATTCCACCGAGGTCGCAAAGACCTGGAACCAGCCGATCCGGCTTCTTTGGATTGACGGCGATCATAGCTATCAGGGAGCAAAGAACGATCTAGAGGGATTTGCGCCGTACCTGCAAGCCGGTGGTGTCGTGGCAATTCACGATGCGCTAAATGTGTTTCCCGGACCAATACGCGTTTTCATTGAGGAGATTCTCAGGTCCGACCGGTTCGGCCCGGCAGGCTTCGTCCACTCCATTGCATGGGCTCAATATCGGCCGGAAGATGGCGTTAAGTTTAGAACGGCACGGCAGAAGCTTGATCGGCATGCTTCAAAACTGCTTCCCTTCGTAAATAGCGATGGCGAGCTGCGTGGACTGCGAAAAAAGATCTACAAGCTTCGGCGATACCTTGTCCCACATTCCGCGATTCGCCCAGAAGATCTTCCAGGGCTTATAAATTCGCGGTGAATGCCGCAGTTCCAAGGTTGCAGAAAACCGAATCCAGGGCCTCGACTCGTGCCCACCCGCTGCTCACTCGGCGCGAAGTCCTCACTTCTCGATGTCGCGGTGAATCACTCTCGTGGAAAATCCACGCTTCCCTAATGACTTCCTGAGTTCCTCGGCGAGCATGACGGAGCGGTGCTTGCCTCCAGTGCAGCCGATCGCGATTGTTAGATAACTCTTGCCTTCATGAATGTAGTGGGGGATCAGATAGATGAGCAATCCTTCGATGCGACGGAGGAACTCCGCGGTTTGCGGAAAACAGCGAATGTACTTGCGGACTTTGGGATCTTTTCCCGTAAAGCGGCGTAGGCCCGAGACAAAATGCGGGTTTGGCAGAAAGCGCACATCGAAGACCAAATCAGAATCAGAAGGCACGCCGAATTTGTATCCGAAGCTGACGAAAGAAACGAGCATCGGCCGCTTGTCCGGATTTCTGAATCGTTCAGTAACAAACTGGCGGAGCTCGTGAACATTGAACTGCGTTGAGTCAATCACGACATCGGCAAGCTTGCGGATCGGCTCCATGATGCTGCGTTCATGGTGCAGGCTCTCGCGGACAGAAAGCTCCTTGCCCAGCGGATGTGGCCGGCGAGTTTCGCTGTAACGGCGCAGCAGCGCATCGTCGGTGGCATCTATGAAAACGAGGGTGATGGGGTGGTCTCGTCGCAAATGCTTGAGGAGCGGCGGCAACTTCTCGAGCTGAGCGCCCTCCCTCGCGTCCACGAGCAGGGCCGCACGCGCGAAATCGCCTTCGCCCGCTGCATGCAATTCCGCAAATATCGGAATTAGCTCGACGGGAAGATTGTCCACGCAATAGAAGCCCATGTCCTCGAACGCCTTCAGGACCGTGCTTTTCCCCGAGCCGGACAGACCTGTAAGAATTACAAGTTGGCGCGCGTCGCGTCTGTTCGTTGGCTTCACGGAGGAGGGTGGCTCAGTTCTTTACGCGCCGCTGGTGCGTGCTCGGGATGCGCATGTCCTCCCGATATTTTGCCACGGTTCGGCGGGTCACGTGGATGCCCGCCTCATCAAGCTTCTTGGCAATCTGCTCGTCGGTCAGGGGTTTCGTCGCGTCTTCCTCCTCGATCATTTTCTTGACGAGGCGCTTCAGCGTCAGCAGCGACATACCGCTGCCCTCGGGGCCATTGACCGACTCGCTGAAGAATGAACGAAGCTCAAGAACTCCTTGCGGAGTATGGGCGTACTTGCTGGCAACAGCACGGCTGACAGTGGAGGGATGGACGCCCACTTCCTCGGCAACTTCCTTGATCATCATCGGCTTCAACGTGTCAGGGCCATGGTCGAGAAAATCGCCCTGGCGCGCAATGATGGATTGACAGACCCTTAAGATAGTGTGTTTCCGCTGCTCGATGTTTTTCATGAGCTGAATAGCGGCCGTGAAGCGTTCCTTCACGTAATTGCGAACATCGCGGTCGGCGGCATCGCGCGCCAGCAGGCGGCGGTAGGTCGGGCTCAGCCGCAACTGCGGCATGTCATCTTCATTCAGAAAGACCTGCCATTGCTCATCCACCTTGCGGAAATAAACATCCGGCTCGACGAGGCGGGGTTCGGTTTTGTTGTAGCGCAGCCCGGGGCGAGGATCGAGCTTCTTGATCACGTCCAGCGCCCGCTTGACGACTTCCAGCGGCCGGTTTAATGCTCGTGCGATTTCCTTCAGCTGGTTGGACTGCACCTGCTTTAAGTGCTCGGAGACGATCTGCTGCGCCAAAGTGTTCTGCGGATCGAACGCCTTCAGTTGCAATAGCAAACATTCGCGCAAATCTCGCGCGCCAACCCCCATCGGATCAAAATCCTGGACGACCGCGATGGCATCGTCGAGATCATCTTGCGAGAATTTGCCTGTCTGCATGAGCTCCTCGACGCTCGCCGTAAGATAGCCATTCTCGTCGAGATTGCCGATGATGCTCTCCGCCAATTCCCGGACGGAGTCGGAGCAGATGGTCATGCTGAGTTGCCAGAGAAGATGATCGGTAAGTCCAGCGGGAGAAGAAAGAAACTTTTCGAAGGAAGGCCGCTCGGAAACTTCACGCTCCTGAGATTGTCCCCCGTCTCCGCCCGTATCAAGGTACTGGTTGAAGAAGCTGCCCACGTCGAATTCATCAAAGGGATTTGCTTCCGGCTTTTCAGGAACCTTCTCCGTTTCCGCCTTGAGAAACGTTTCGTCGCTGTAGTTATCGGTTTGCGTGGGCTCTTCGGTAAGTTCCTCGAGAACGGGATTGGCGATCATCTCCTGGTTGATCATCTCGCGAAGCTCAAGTCGATTGAGCGCGAGCACGCTGACCATTTGGACGAGGCCGGGCGTCAGGATCTGGCGCTGCGCCACCTTGAGGTTAAGCTTGAGTCCCTGCCAGGCCATATTCGCTTTCGGTTTTCCCTTCTAGTCCCTCTCCGAAGTGCTAGTTTAGCTGGAAATGATCGCCAAGATACACGCGGCGAACTTCCGCGTTGTTACTAAGCTCGACGGGCGTTCCCCTTGCCATTATCTTGCCATGATTCACGATGTACGCCCGGTCCGTCACGTTGAGTGTTTCCCTGACGTTATGATCCGTAATGAGAACCCCTATGCCGGAACGGCTCAGGTCCTTGATAATTTCCTGGAGGTCCTTAACCGTTAGAGGGTCAATTCCGGAAAAAGGTTCGTCCAGAAGAATGAAGGAAGGTTGCAGCGTAAGCGAACGCGCAATTTCCAGCCGGCGGCGCTCGCCCCCGGAGAGCGTGTACGCCTTGCTTGTACGTACGGTTTCGAGTCCCATTTGCACTAGCAACTCCTCCAACCTGTCGCGTTGCTGCTCGGGAGTGAGAGGAAGTGTCTCGAGAACTGCGAGCAGATTCTCTTCGCTCGTCAGCTGACGAAAGACCGAGGGCTCCTGAGGAAGGTAGCTTATGCCGCTGCGGGCCCGGAGGTACATGGGAAGGTCGGTGATTTCGCCGCCGTTCAGCAAAACGCGGCCGGAATCGGGACGGGCCAAACCAACAAGAATATAAAAAGTTGTTGTCTTGCCCGCGCCGTTAGGTCCCAAGAGCCCAACGACTTCACCCTGGCCGATCTCCAGTTCTACGCCATCCACGACCTTGCGACCGCGATACGACTTGCTCAACTCGACGGCCTGGAGTTTCAGCATACCTCGTCACGAACGGCCGCTCGGCGGCCGAGTTACTTCTCGACTCGGTGCTTCGTCAACGTCCGCGAACCATTTTCAGAGTCGACGATGATCGTATCATCCGCTAAAAAGAAGGTCAATTGACGGCCCGTCGTCGTTCCCGCGGAACCATCGAAAAGTGTTGGCTTTCCGCCGCTCATGACGAACTTTCCGTCCGTCGCGGTGTATTCCCCGCGCTCGGCCGTCGCGCGGCGGTCCCCTTGATCCACAATGACGCCTCCAGTTCCAATGGCCCGGCTGATTTGTTTCGCCCCCGGGCTGGAAGGCGCCTCGCCGGAAATGCTTGTCGAGTTTCCCCTAGTTCCCGTGAAGTAGAGGTCCATCTGTGGCGCGCGAATTCTTTCGTCCGATGATTGGACGATGACATTTTTTTCAAGTTGGGCTTTTTCCGCGGCCTCGCTATATCTCAAGGCGCCGCAACTGATGTGCCAGACCGCAGCCGGTTTATCCGAAACGGAACGCGCTGCGGGAATGGCCGCGGTCTGAGTGGCCTTCGGAAAAACCGCGCGCACGTTACCGGTAGCGTTGAGAACCTGCTGGCCCCGGAGCACTTCGATCGAATCCGCTTCGAGGACGGACTCTCCTTGCCAAAGCCGGGCATGGCCGGAGTAGACAGCGCGATTCTCGTTTGTATTTCCTTGCATCGTGTCGCTCGAAATGTTGACGGGAACTTGCGCAAAGTGTACTGCACTCCGATTCGGCGAAAAATCGGTTGAAACCACGTCGCCCTGCGCACGGATGTCCCCATTCGAACCGTTGAATTGAATCCGCGGAGCGCGCGTTTCCGTGGACGCGTCACGTGCCACTGCGTGTCCGGTGAGAATCGCCATCTGCCCTGCGCGAAGAAACGTGGCGTATTCGGCCTGAGCGGTGCGGTCAGCTTCCTTGAGATTTACGTTCCCCGAAAGCTCCATCTGTGACCATCCCCCGGAGGCAAGAAGCTGCGCAACTCCTCCCTTCGCCCTAGCCGTCTGCACTGCATGGCCTGGAAGTTTGCGCTCGATTCGCACGTCGCTGGACGCATCCACCTGCCGGGTTTTCCCTTCCGGACCGAAAATGAGCGAGAGTTTGTCCGCCTCCAATTTTGTCGCGGTGGGCGCAGCGCCCGGCTTCGTGGAAGCATCTGTCCATTCGATGGAACCCGCCGTCAATGTTTCTGCGCGCGACGGCCGGCTGGGCTGTCCGCCCGGACTCTCAACAAAATCCACGCGGAGCGCGCCCGTCTGAAGAATGCGCGTGTCGCCAGACTTTTTCACGTTTGTCTTCATGTACACGCCGCCGCCGAGGTTCAACTCCTTGGCTTGGTTGTCGCGGGGCCACAGGTCAAGAGAAGCCGTGCCGGAGTGAAAGTCGTCTTGCTCGTTGTCGCCCTGGCGCGTGCCCCGCACGCTTCCTGCGCCATCCAGGCGGGACATCCAACCTTCTGGCGCAAATAGGCCAGTCAATTGATCCGCGGCGAGTGTGAGTGTCCCGCTGCCTCTTCGCGAAGTGAGTTCTGGAGTTTCGTGCGCGCCCCCTGCGACGGCGAGCAGCCGGTGCGGCTGGAAACTGGAATCCAGCTCCAAAGTAAATTCGCCCGCATTCAAAGTCGCAGTCGCTGATTGGGCTTGCGCCGGCCCGAGAATGTGCAGAATTCGCGCGTCACGGCCAAATTCGAGACTCGCTCCGGTTACCCGGACGTTCCCGGCAGGTCCAGCGGGAGCCGCACCCAGCCGTTTAGCTTTTGTACTTTCCTTCGCCGCAGGTGGAGTTAGCTCGAGCGTGACGGCCCTCAGCAATTGCAAAGTGCCTGCATTCGAATCGTAACTGGCTCCGACAGCCTTGCCTCTCCCGTTCGGAAAGCGGAAAGTGACGGGCTGTGCGGTTCGCGCGACTCCGCTCGAACGATCGAACACCAAGGCGCTCGTCTGCACATGCACGACTTGCGGCGCCGCATCCTGGTGCGACCCAGCTAGAGCTGCATCGGCGGCGCTTTCCAGATCCATATCCACTTCGCCGCTGCATGTGACCGTGTCCCCAGTTTTCGCATACTGGCAGGTGCGGCTCTGCATTACGTCATGGCGCTGGCCCGATTCGCCGTAAATCGTGACCTTGACGTTCTCGAGCACGCTGTCCTTCAGGTCGCGGAAATCGGTGGATTTGGAAGCGGCGATAGTGAAGATAGTGCGTGGGCCTTCCATTTTGGACAGCGTGAGCCCGCTGGATTGTTTCTCGACGTTGAGCGGCGCAGGCGGGGGCGCTTTTCTGCGTTCTAAGATTCGTTGCCAGTCCCGCCGAAGATAGGCGCCAAGCGTCACGCAAGCCAGCAGGATGGCGATCGTGGCGGACCAGCGCGCATATCGCGCGGCTTCGCTTCTTCGCATGAGTTCAGTTAAGCAAAATTCCGGCGGGCTGTATAGCAAAGGAGAGAGAGCAGCCGGGATAGAGAAAGGCTAGCTTGCGGTCTCTGCGGTGGCTGTCGTCGTGTCGGTCAGGATACCGATGTTCGCGGCGGCTACGCTGTCCCGCTGCGTATTCTTCACGAGATACATCGCTTCATCGGCCAGGTGCAGTAGTCCCTCTTTCGTCCGGGAATCGGTCGGATAGGAGGCAACCCCCAAGCTTGGAGTCACATGAATGTTGAGGCCCTCTTCCGTGAGCCACACCGTTTCGCGAATCAGCTTATGCAAACGCCTGGCCACGTTGAGCGCGTTATCCTTCGAAGTTTGCGGAAGCAAGATCACGAACTCGTCGCCCCCATAGCGAAATGCAAAGTCAATCAGGCGGCAATGGGCTTTCAGCGCGTTACCGATTTCGGAAAGCAATCGTGATCCGACCAGATGGCCGTGGGTATCGTTGACTTGCTTGAAATGATCGAGATCGATGAAGACCAGCGAGAATTGATAGTTGTAACGCTGCGAGCGATAGATTTCCGTCTCCAGGATGAAGCTCATGTGCCTTGCGTTGTACAGGCTGGTGCAATCGTCGGTGATCGTCAGCTCGTGAATGCGTTTGACGTGGCGAGCGTTCTCCAGCGCGATGGCCGCGAAATCGGAGAGCGCTTCCAGCAGCTTCAGGTCCCGTTCGTTGAATCCTTCCGGGCCCAGGCAATTGATCAGCTCGATGACGCCCAGGCAGGTATCGCGAAATTTTACGGGAACAGCGACGATTGATTGCGTCTCCGTTTTGGTCTTTTCATCCACCTGGCCGAAAAAGCGCGTGTCTTTCGAAGTGTCCGGCACAACGACGGTTTCGCCGTGCTGTGCCACCCAGCCGGCAATACCCTGCCCAATCTTGATCCGAACGTCTTTCAGAGCCTGCGAGGCTTTTCCGACTGCCAGCTCGAAGTACAGTTCTTGTTTGGCTTCGTCTAATAAAAGAAGAGACCAGTTATCGGGCCTAAGGAACTCGTCAATCTTCTCCATGATCGTCCTGAGGACTTGATCAAGTTGCAGCGATGAAGTGAGCGCCTTCCCCAACTCCTGGAACACGGCGACTTCGCCCGCTTCGCGCTGGTCGCCAGCGACCGCCGGATTGCGGCGTCGCTCCACTGCTGGAAACTGCTTTACTTCATCCACGCTTGGTTGATCCCTGAATTGAGAGTGAGACGCGCCAGCGCGCCGCGGTCGTTGCACAGGAACACCACGAGCGCGATTCGGAGCTGGTCAGCGAATCTTTGCCAGTATAGGCGCGGAAGAAAAAGGGGTGCAAGAATCTCGTGGTACAGGCGTGGCTAGTTCGCCATCGGCAGCTACAGGTATCTCGATTGGGCCCCAAATAGATTTACGAACCGCAGCGGAAACAGTCGGGAATGATTCGTCGAGCTCCCCCGTGGGTCTTAGTTCGGCTTATTCGCCACTCAATTTGACAGTTTCAAAGCACCCCACCTATAGTGCCCCACAGGGACAGGCGTGCAGGCAGGCCACTTCCGGCCAGCTGGGGGCGGTCGGTTTTGCGGCCACACCAAAACTGTCATAATTGGTCCCACGCTGGAAGCAGGGAGCGCGCGCCGCGCGGAGAATAGTTCTTGCGGCGTTCGCGCTAGGGAAATCGCCGCCCGCGCAAGCTGCCGAGGACAGGTTTCAATTCATGGCTAGGGGAAATTTCGGTGAACGGCTGAAGCGCGAGCGAGAACTTCGCGAAGTTTCGTTAAAGGAAGTCACGGTCGCGACGCGCATTGGTCCGCGCTACCTCGAGGCGCTTGAAAACGAGGAATGGGACAAGCTGCCCGGAGGCATCTTCAACCGCGGTTTTGTACGCTCGATTGCGCGCTACCTTGGACTCGATGAAGAGAACCTCTTAGCTGAATACGACCTCGCC
Organism: Candidatus Acidiferrum sp.; assembly: GCA_035279745.1. Classification (GTDB taxonomy): domain Bacteria; phylum Acidobacteriota; class Terriglobia; order Acidiferrales; family UBA7541; genus Acidiferrum. The sequence goes on from DATEHE010000030.1 coordinate 63,690, forward strand.
TACGGCGAACAAGCCCCAGTTGCTCCGCTTTCTCACGATAATCGGATTCCTCGCCCTCCAATTTGGATTCCATTGCTGGCACTTCTGGGTGTTCTCGTGGTGCTCGCTGGCCTCATTCTTGGCGGGATTTATGGCTGGCGTCGTTACTCCGCTCATCGAGCCGCGCGCAAATCAGCTGCCAGCGCCGCCCTTCCACCGCTAAGCGCAGCGCAGTCCACGAAGCCTGCTCCCCGTTCTGTGGCAGCAACGCCATCTGAAATCTCCGATCCATCGCCGCACGGAATTCCTCTCGATCTTTCAGTCTCGACCTCCGCTGCCACCCGAGTCCGCATTGTCGCCGATCGGGCTTTGCTTCTGGACGCCGAATTTCCCTCTGGCGAAACCCGGCACTTTTCCGCGAAAGAGCAGTTCGAAGTTACCGCCGGCGATTCTTCCGCGGTGTTGCTGGAATTGAACGGCCAGGCTATGCCGCCCGTTGGAACTCCCGGATCCTCCGGTACAATAGTGCTCAGCCAAAGAGATTTGAAGCAGGCATCCGGTGGAACTCCTCAGCCCTGAAATTGTCGAAGACCTGCGCGCCGGCCGCGCCCCCCGCGAACGCAAGATTGCCGTCTGTGCCGGAGGTGCGCACCTTTCACCTGTGGATCGCGCCGAAATCCTTGCCGTTCTAGCCGGTGATGTTGACGAAATGGTGGCCGGGCGCGCGCAAGAGGCCATCCTCTCTCAGCCCCTCGAAAACTTCGTCGAAGCCTTGAAGCGCGAAAAAGCAGCGCCGGGTCTTTTCGCATACGCAGGAAAACACCTCGCCGACAAGCCTGGCGTGTGCGACGCGATGGTCCAGAACAAGTGCTGCACGTCGGAATATCTTGTGCCGATTGCCCGGCACCTTTCCGCCCTCGGAATCAATGCATTGATGGAAGAATTGGACCGCGTGAGCGACTCCCCGGCTCTCGCCGCTGCGCTCGAACATTCCTCTTCTATCACGACGGACCAGAAGCATCAGCTCCACGAACTTCTCGGTTCGGCGATTGATGAGGCCGCACTTGCCGAAGCCGCCGCCGAAGCCGAACCGGATGCCGCCAAGCGCCAGACACTGATACAGCGAATTTCGACCATGACCGTGGCGGAACGCGTTCAGTTTGCAATCAAGGGCGGATCCGAAGCGCGCCGCACGCTGGTCCGCGATTCGAACAAAGTCGTGCAACGCGCCGTTCTCCAGTCTCCCCGCTTGACGGATCAGGAAGTAGAAGCTTTTGCTTCCATGACCAGCCTGACCGACGAAATCCTCCGCCTCATCGCCGGCAACCGCAAATTTCGCAAGAATTACGTCGTGGTTCGCAACCTGATCAACAATCCTAAAACACCCTTGGACGTCTCTCTTCACATGCTTCCAATGATCAACGCCCTGGATTTGAAGCGCCTCACGACCAACAAGAACGTGCCCGAAACTTTGCGGAATACGGCTGTCAAACTCCAAAAAACCCGCACCGAACAGAAGAAATAATGGAATGCTGCAATTCGCCTGCCCTATTAATCTAAATCCAGCTTCCGCCGCTTCGCTCAAATTTGGCTTTACAATCGAGCCCGGAGGTATTTCATGCGTTCGCTTCAGACAGTCCGAGGTCTCATCACGTTCGTGCTCGTGTCGCTTTTCGCCGCGTTGCCCATTGCGATCATCTTTTCTCCTTCTTTGCAGGGCGCACCAAATCAGGAGACCGCAGCCGAACCGTGGTCCTCAACCCAGGCGATTTCTGCTTCTGAGTTTGCCTCCGAGCTGGCAGGCGGGAAAAACAGGAATCATTCCACAATTGTCTTTGTCGGTTTTCGAATTCTGTTTGAAGGCGGCCATGTTCCAGGCGCGTCTTATCACGGTACCGCATCCACTGAAAGTGGTCTTGCGAGCCTGAAGAAATGGGCCGGAACTTTGCCGAAGGACGCGAATTTAGTGATCTACTGCGGCTGCTGCCCCTTTGCGCATTGCCCGAACATCCGCCCCGCCTACAAATTGCTTCATCAAATGGGGTTTGCCCATATCCGCGTGCTTGACTTACCTACGAGCTTTGCCGCGGACTGGGTTGAGAAAGGTTTTCCGATTCAGAAAGGGTTGTGAGAAATCCGCAATAATGCCCAAGGGGGATTAGAGCGTTCGAAGGACCAGGCAACTGGCGATCATGTCGTGAATCGCCTGCCGTTTCTCTGTGAACCCGGCCATGATGTAGCCGATAAACAGCGGAATCATACCCGTAATTATTTTTGAGAAATAGCGGCCGCTCGCTCGCGCGAACGAAATCGGCTGTCCGTTGAGGTCCGTCACTTTCAGATTCAGCATTTTCTTGCCAAGTGTTGCTTGCCAGGAGGAGCTTTCCGACAGCGCGTAGTACAACCAGCTAACCAGCAGGATGATGCCAAAAAAACCAAATATGAAGCCCAATCCGAGGAAGGCGCCAAGGTCATCGCCCATGTCTTGACCAGAAATGATTCGCCCAAGCCCGGCGCCGGCACCGGTCAGCACAAACAAAGGAACAAGCAAAATCACAAACGCAATCCCCGAGATGATGCCGTCAATGACATACGCCACGAACCGAAGCCAAAATCCTGCGTAGACCACTCCGCCCACGTTCGAATATGCCGGCGCTACGGGAGCCGGGGGCGTCATTGCGCTGGGCGCTGCGGGAATTGGAGCCATGCTCGACACAGTTTGTCCGCACGTGGCGCAAAAGGACGTACTTGCGGAAATCTCGCTGCCACATTTTGAACAGTACACTTGGGTCTCCTTGATTGCCTGCTCGCGAGGCTGAGTCGTTGGGCAAATCCTACTTGCTCTCTCAAGGTTGGTCAATCCAACAGAAATCCAACAAACTCATCGTTGATGCCTCACTTTGAATTACGAAATCCGTCGCGGAAGGTTCCCTGTCTTGAGTCTGCTAAAAAACAGCGCCTCGATCATTCTCCATCGAGGCGCTGTTCGCTCACATTTTTCTGGGGATAGCTTATCTGTCGTACTTGAGGCAAAGCTCGAGTTGCCGAATGGCCTCATCCGTTGCATGGATTGCTTCCAAGCGGTGACCGCCGAAATCATGTGCAGCGTGTTCCAGGTGCCCCTTCGCGTTTCGTAGAGCGGCGATTGCATCGCGAATTTCCGGATGCGGTTCGGCCGCAGGCACCGGCACAGGCTGCGGTTGCGGTACGGCCGCCGGAACTGCCTTCGTGGGACTCGGCGCGGCGGGTGCGGAGGCGGTATACGCAAATGCAACCGCCAGTGCCACAACAGCAATCACAATCAGAATTCTTGCTTTCATAAACCACTCCTCCCGTCCGATTTCAGGCTCGGACCACCTCGTTTACCCCAATCCACCGTCTGCATTTTCGCCGGAGGGAACTGCCCTGCCTGCTCCGGCGAACGCCACTGAGGCGAGCCTGTCTCGAACGAGCAGGCTCTCTTCCTATTTATTAAGTGAACTTGCGAATCTTGGATAGCGGAAATTGCTGAGCCTGCGTGCAAACGTAAACCTCGGCTCTTCTGGCTCTATGGCCAGCCCAATCTGAAGCCTGCTAGTTGTCAGCGCTGCGGTGCGGATGCGACCGATTGCGGCAGCGCAAACGCCACGTAGACGCCTCCCGAGCGTGACTTCAAATCTTTTCCGCCGCCCGCTGCGATCACCACATACTGCCTTCCGCCCACTTCATAGGTCACGGGTGTTGCGTTGCCCGCAAAAGGCAGCGTCGTGCTCCAGAGCAATTCTCCGGTGTGCTTGTCAAACGCGCGAAATTGCTTATCGAAATCGCTGGCTCCGATAAACAGCAGCCCGCCCGCCGTCACGATTGGCCCGCCATAATTTTCCGTGCCCGTGTTCTTCAAGCCTTTTGCAGCAAGCTCGGGATACTCGCCCAGGTTAATCTTCCAGACGTAGTTGCCGGTGTTCAAGTCAATCGCGCTGAGCGTGCCCCAGGGCGGAGCGATCGCCGGGTATCCATCGGGATCTAGAAACTTGTGGTAGCCGGTAAAGCGGTAGTTCATTCCAGGCGGCGCTGGCTCGGTGCTTTCCATCTCCTTGGATTCTCCGCTAACCAGAAAGTCGATCAGCGCGTACAGCTCTCCATCATCGAAATTCCGGAACGCCGGCATTCGCCCCTTGCCGTTTCGAATCGTCGCGCCAATTTGTTGAGGAGTCAGCCGTTTGCCCACGCCGGCCAGCGATGGCATTGCCGGCGGTGACCCCATCATTTTCTCGCCGTGGCACACGCTGCACTGGCTCAGGTAAACCGCCTTCGGAGTATTCTCCGGGCCGTTCGGGGCCAGCGCGCCCGTCCACGCCATTTCGTTTGCATTCACATAGAGAATCGCCGTCTGCGGATCCACCGCCGGCCCGCCCCACTCCGCTCCGCCGTCAAACCCCGGAAAAACCACGGTGTCTTTCCCCACGCTGAACGGCACGAATTGCCCATCGCTTCGAAATTTCCTGAATTGCTCGACCGCCCACGTATGTGCCTCCGGCGTCCGTGTTGTCAGCATATCCTCGCTCAGAAATTGCCGCGCATAGGGCGCCGGCTCGCTTGGCAACACCTGCTGTACAGCTGCAACTTCTCCGGGCACGTTGCTCGCCGGATACCTCCGCGATTGCATCGGAAACAACGGCTGCCCGTTCGCGCGGTCAAACAAATATACGAATCCCTGCTTGCTCGTCTGTGCTACTGCGTCCACTTTTTTGCCGTTTCTCTCCACCGTCACCAGCACGGGCGGCGATGGAAAGTCCCGGTCCCAAATGTCGTGCCGGACTTCCTGGAAATGCCAGATCCTCTCGCCGGTTTCTGCGTTTAGCGCAATCTCGCAATCCGCGAACAAATCATCTCCGGCTCGATTCGCACCGTAAAAATCAAATGCCGCCGAGCCCGTAGGCACATAGACAATTCCCCGCCCCGGATCCAGCGCCATTCCGGCCCAATTATTCGCCGCCCCGCTGTATTTCCACGCTTCCTTCGCCCAACTTTCATAACCAAATTCGCCTGGGTGGGGAATCGTGTGAAATGCCCATCGCAATTTTCCCGTCCGCACGTCATATGCCCGAATGTCTCCGGGAGGCGCCGGCAGAGTCTCTGGCTCGCGTCCTCCCACGATGATCAAATCCTTGTACACAATGCCCGGGCTCGTAAGTGCAATCGATTGTTTCGCGGCGTCCCGTCCCAACCCCTCCCGCAAATCCACCCGTCCGTCCGTACCGAACGTAGCGACAGGTCTTCCGCTCCCGGCATCCAGCTCGTAAAGAAAATTCATCACGCCAACCAGCACGCGCTTCACTCTTCCATCGGACCAATACGCCAGCCCGCGATCCGGTTGCGTCCCCTTAATCCCCGAATCAAACTTCCAGCGCACCTTCCCGGTGCCTGCATCCAGCGCGAATACTTTCTGCGTGGGCGTGATGCCGTAGAGAACTCCATCCACCACGATCGGTGTCGTCTCCAATCCGCCTTCTTCACCGGTGTCGTAGCGCCACGCTTCGCTGAGCTCCTTCACGTTGCTCCGATTAATTTGCGTCAAGTTCGAATAATGCGTGTCCTCTGGGCCATCGCCGTAACTTGGCCAATCACTGTTCCCTTCAATGGCGCTTATCGAGCCAGAGATGCCCTGATTTCTTGCTCCAAGCGCAAATCCAGAATGCAGGCCGATGAGCATCGCCACCGCCATAAGCCCCGCCACAAAATACTTACCCACTCCAGCCGAAATCTTCTTCAATTCAACTCCTCAATCCGCAACTCGCGGCCCTCTCTCCACGATTATCCCCAAGCGACGGCGTATGTTACTCCCGAACTCGCCTCCGTGCTTCCTTCCACATCTCGATTCCCCGTGGCAAGCCCGGCTCAGACTGTTATAATCCGCGCGAATCGCCGCATGGCTTGTTCTCCAAAATCCGTCTTCGAGGAACAAAATGTCCGCTTCAGTCTCGTATCTGCTCGCTTGCATTGCATTCTTGGCGCTAACCATAGGAGGTTCCCGCAACCCTGCCCCTCCCGTCCACGGGATGTTGGTCATCGCCAATCAGGGCGATCACACCGCTCTCCTCGTTGACCCGCACACCCGCGAAGCAGTCATGAAAATTTCGGTTGGCGTGAACGGCCACGAAGTCGCTGTCTCGCCTGATTCCCGCTTCGCCTACGTACCCATCTACGGAAATTCTGGCGTGGGCAAACCGGGCACCGACGGCAATTCCATTGATGTCATCGACCTTCGCGTGCACAAGCTCGTCCGTACCATCGAACTTGGCAAGCCTCTCCGCCCGCATCGCGCGCAATTCGGCCCCGACGGTCTTCTCTACGTGTCCGCGGAACTCTCGGACTCCCTGGATGTCCTCGATCCCACATCAGGAAAAATCCTTGCCGAAATCCCCACCGGTTCTCGCGAATCGCACATGTTCACTCTCTCACCTGATGGGACTCGCGCTTACACCGCCAATGTCGGCCCCGGCAGCGTCAGCGTCCTCGACCTGAAGAATCGCTCCCTTACCAAAGTCATCCCCGTAGCCAAGACCGTCCAGCGTGTCTCGATCACTCCCGACGGCAAGCGTGTCTTTACCCACGATCAGGACAATCCGCGCATCGCTGTCATTGACACGGCGACAAACGCCATCTCCGCGTGGATCCCTCTACCCGCCACGGTCTATTCTTCCGCGCCAACTCCCGACGGCCGCGAACTCCTTGCGAACTCTTCCTCGGGCAAACTCTTTGTGATCAACCTGGCGAGCTACAAAATCGAACACACCTTCGACATACCCCGTGCTATCGGCGAAATCTTGATCACTCCCGATGGCAAGCGCGCCTTTGTCAGTTGTCCCCAAGCCGGCGTGATTGAAATTCTGGACGTGGCCAATCACAAGCTGCTCGCGCCCGTCACTCTCACTAAGGGTGTTGACGGGCTCGCTTGGGCTCCTGCGATTCCTTAATCGATCGAGCGTGCATTCTAAGTCTGGAGTTTGGCCGTGGATATCGAGTGGGTTCGTGAGCTCTGCCTGTCTCTTCCGGGCGTGACCGAAGAAGAAGTCTGGTCTAACGATCTGACTTTCAAAGTCGCAGGAAAAATGTTCGCTCACTCGGTCCTGATTCCCGCTCCTGTTTGGCTCAGCTTCAAAGCCTCTCCCGAGCAATTTGGCGAACTCACCGAGCGCCAAGGCATCATCCCGGCCCCTTACCTGGCTCGGGCGAAATGGGTTGCCCTCGAAACGAAAGACGCTCTGCCCGCTCCGGAACTGGCCGAATTGCTCCGCGCGTCTTACGACATGGTCGTCGCCAAGCTTCCCAGGAAGCTTCGCGAATCGCTTTCCTCGGGAAATCCTGGCGCGCGTGTTGCTTCTCGCCAGACTCTCGGCAATACCCGCTCTCGAAAAGCCAGGCCTAAAACGAAAAGGCCCTCCCGTTAGCGGGAGGGCTCTCCAATTTCATAATTTCGGTTTGTGTTCGTTCTGATTCGTTATGCCGACGCTTTGGTGTCCACCGTCTTACGTAGCGGCCGCGCGCCTGGCAGCGGAAAGCTCATGTGCCAGAAATTCGAGTCCGCCGATGCGAACTCTACTCCTACAAACGTCTTGTTTTCCCGGTCTCTTTTCACCGAGACCACCCTCGACTCCACCGTCCGGTCGCTATTCTCGTTGACCAGAATCAGGACCTGCCCGACGCTCACTGGTTCATCCATCTGAATCAGCGCGCCATGCCGGTTCACCGAATGCGACTTCGCCTTCACGCGAAACTTGTCGCCATTTTGATCTTGCCCATGCACCGTCAGGGGAACCGTGATGCTAACCCTTAGCGTGCGCCGTCTTTCTTTACACCGAAAATGAAGTATGGCCATGAGAGACACTGCCCTCTCGTTCAGATTCTTCGACTCGGGGACCTAAGCCTGCCCATACTGGACTGGCTTCAGCGCAATCGCTTTCGCGTACATAACGCTGAAGTGAACGGCCGAAACGAGCGAGGTGTACAGCACAAAGGTCGTCCACATCGAGGGTATTCTGGCGTCTAGCTCTGCCGCAGGCAATAGCGGGACGGTACCAATCTCACCCTATTGCCCCGGTACTCTAGTACGTTACTCTTCCCTTTTCAACACCATTGTGAGGGCACCCACTCAAACTTAGTGCAATGAACCGTCCATTCGTATCCCTTATTCACAGGAATTCTTCATCAGGGTTACCCGATGCGACATTTTCGGTTCAGCAGCCCGCTTACGGACTGCTCGAACAAAATATAACCATCTTATTTTCAATATCTTACAAGTGATTCCGCATCCTCGCTAGTGGTCATTCCTCGAGGGGGACGAATTGGACCTTCCACGGGCGAATTCCCAGGTCGAGTCTCGCCACGGTTATGGGCAACGTGAATCGCCTTGGGCCCGCGCTGCCCGGATTGATGTAGAGGACTCCCTGTTTTTCGTAAGAAGCTGGCTTATGCGAATGCCCGCTCACCACAATCTGCGCGCTGGCCGTCGCCGGATTGATATCCAAGTCCTCTAATATGTGCAACATATAGACAGCCACTCCGCCGAATTCCACCATCTCCGTCAGCGGCAAGGTTCGCCCCCAAGTGTCCAAATCCACATTTCCTCGGACTGCAACCACGGGTGCGACGGCGCTTAGCTGTTCCAGAATCTCGGCTCCTCCCACGTCCCCTGCGTGAAGGATGAGCTCCGCGCCGCGCAAGGCTTCGAGCGCCGATGCCCGCAAAAGCCCGTGAGTGTCTGAGATGAGTCCGAGAATTCTTCTCTCTTGTGGCAATCTTCTTCTCTCGCAGACCGCTGCTTAATGGGTACGGGGAGTGGTACTCAGGATTTGGAGTGCGGCGTTCCAAAAATTCTCAGGATGTCCATTGCATTGACGCGTGCCCGCTCAACGGTCAGTCCCCAATGCAGATGTGGACCTGTCACCCGCCCTGTCGCGCCGACTTTTCCGATAACCGTACCAGCTTTCACCTCTTCGCCGACCTTCGCGTCAATCTCCGAGAAGTGGCAATAGAAAGTGTAGATTCCCAATCCGTGATCCACGATCACCGTGTTCCCTGAAAAAAATAAATTGTCAGCGAGCACGACGCGTCCGCTCTGGGCAGCGTGCACCGGCGTTCCAACCGGGGCCGGGAAGTCCACCCCGGTATGCGGCGAGCCCGCATGCCCGTTCAGCACGCGCCTCTTCCCGAAATTCGTGCCCTTGAAATCTCCAACGAGCGGCATGCGAAATGGCCCGCTCCACAAACGCTCTGGCGTCACCTGGTCAAAAATTTCGCGGAGCCGTTTAGTCTCCGCTTCTGCGCGTGCCAGTTGTTCGGGATCGGGCTCGACGAACTGCTTCTTCACCGTCAGATTTTCCGTTGCGAAATGCCCGTCTTCTACCTTCACTTCCGCTTTGCATTCAGCCTCGCCGCCGCCCTCGAAAGTCCCCGAGACGCTGAACTCATAGCTCCCTTTGGGCTTTTGTAGGTCCACGCCGAGCAGCGCACGCCTTTCGTCCGGTACCTTCTCCTTGCTGTTTTCCGAACCCACGCGCCAAAAAGGCACTTCCCTGCTGTTCCATTGCCCGGCAATGCTCGCCAGCGGCTTTTCGCTCCGAACCGTCACGAGCAGGAGCGTCCCTTGCGCCGCATCTGGTGCGCTCAGTTGCATTCGCACTCCGTTTCCACACTCTTCGGCGCGCGCGCTGCTTGCTACAAATAGCAGCGCCGCTGCTACCCAATATGTCACCCAAGCCTTTTGCAATTTACATTCACCCCTTGTTTATTTCGGCCGCATTGCCAGAACGCGCGGCTCCATCTTTGCATACTGCGCCCGTCCGGCTTTTGATCCAAGAACCGCATCCTCGACGTTTCGCAACATATCCGGATTTTTCGTGCGCTCTCTCAGTTCCGGAAGCAACGCGCGGACCTTCGCGAGTATGAAATAGAGCTCGCCGGAAAAAGCCGGCTCGAGGAACAATTTCTCGCTCAGGATTCCGTTCTTCACGAACATTGCCACGATTCCCCAATAACTCAGCACCTGCCTCAACCAATTGTTCTCCGGCGTTCCTGCGGCCATTCCCACCTTCATGTACTCGTCCGCATCTTTCGGCCAGAACGTCGTCAACCACCACTGCCGGGCCTTCCGCATCTCCGGTTCTCGGCGCAGGTCGTAGAGCTTCAGAATCAATCGCGCGTCTTCGTAACTGGGCTTCTTCGGCATCGGCTTCTCCTCGTGCTTCGCTTGCATCGTCCTTGGGAATTCTACCTGTCCGCGCGGCATTCTTCCCGGCGAATTTCTGCCTGCCTGCGGTTGTCCTGTTCGGCGGTATACTCTCGGCGGTTATCGGCGCCTTTCGCGCGGCGCCACTCTCTGGAATCGAGGAGTCCTTCATGCGTAAGAGCTTCGCGCTTCTTTTCTGGTTCAGCCTCGCCGCTTGTCCTCTGCTCCGCGCACAAGATTCATCTGCCTCGTCCGCGCCCGCCGCTCAAACCGAAACCGACGAATACACGCGCTACGAACTTCTTGCACCGGACACCGCGAGCTTCAAAATCTATTACGAAGTGACTGCGACAACTCCTGGCGCGACCGTCTTCTACAATCCCATTCGCAAAGGCAGCACTGCGAGCGATGAAACCGTGCTCGATCCCATGACCGCCCAACCTCTCCACTTCGAAGTTGTGAGCGGCGCGCTCGCCCGCAAAGATCCCCTCATGCCTCGCGCGGACCTGGCTACGGATTACATAAAAATTTCCCTGGCTCGTCCCGTTCCACCGGAGGGACAAGGCCGCATCCTCATACTGAAAACGTATAAAGACGCGAAGAGCTACTACCGCGATGGTGATCTCATCGTGTTTGACCGGCCTTTGGGAATCAGACGCAACAAGATTGTCCTCCCTGCTGGATACGAACTCATCGCCTGCAACGTGCCTTCGCAGGTGCTCCAGGAATCCGATGGCAGAATCTCCATTAGTTTCATGAATGGCGGGCCAGGCGAAGCTCCCTTGGTCGTGAAAGCAAAGCCCGGAGCGCAAACCGGTCCATCCGCTCTTCCGCGGCCTGCCACCCGAGCCCGCAGTTGGGAAGCTCCCTTCGCTGGAGAATCCGAACGCGCCCGCCTTTCCGAACGTGCGCATCAGGACCGCGACATCGTTTACTTTCTCCAGCAGCCCGAGACGCACGCGTTCAGTCTCTACCACGACTACACGGAATCGCGCGAAGGTGCTGACAAGTACCTGAACGTCGTTCGCGAGGGCAGCACCGTTTCCGATCCCTCCGCCTACATTCTGGACACTGGCGAAAAGCTTACTTCGCGCATTATGACGGGCGCCGATCTGGCGGCCGAAAAAATAGATGCTGGCGAGCCCCTTCAGCCAAAAACCCAGGTCGTGCTGATTCCATTCCCTCCCGTTAAGAAGGGGCAATCCATTCGCCTGCGGATTTCCGAAACGTACACGGCTCGGGTCAGCTACCACCTCGATGGCGATGAATTGGTTTTTGATCGCAGCCTCGGCCGGCCTCGAAATGCAGTCGTTCTTCCTGCGGGTTGGTATCTCACCGTGAGCTCCATCCCCGCTGTTGTAACGCAACTGCCGGATGGCAAAATTCGACTGGATTTCTGGAATGGCAGACCTGATTCCGTGGATGTGCTGATCAAGGCGCGGCGCAGTGTGCCGCATTCATGAAAAATTCCGAGCCCTTTTTGACGAATGGATCGTCCTAGCTTTTTCCACCAACCGCAAAATATTTCTTACCGTTATCAATGAGCGCTTCGCAGGCTTCCAGGCACGCGCTCGTAAATTGTTTTGCGATTCCCTCTTCCACGCCATCGCCCAGTACCAATATCGCGGTTCCGTGTACCTCGGACACCAGCGCCAGCGCCAGTTGCGAATAGTCCGCCGCTGCCCCGCCCAAGTCTTTGGCGAGTGTCTCCTTCAAAAATTCGTACGACGGCATTCTCTCTTTTCTTCCCAGCCGTTCCGCCCAGTCCGAAGTCAGGAGCTTGTATTCATTTCCATTCTGCAGGGTGAACTCCAGCCCCAAGCGGCAAATTTCCTTAGCCGATTGGGCAGGGTGTAGCGCCGCGTACATCCTTTGCCTCGCGCGCTCTCGCAGAAAGTCCATCAGCTCGTGCTTGTCGCTAAAACGCTCGTAGAGCGTCGGAGTCGTAGTTTTGGCTGCCTTGGCCACTTCTCTCATCGTTAGCGCATGTTCCCCGCCCTTGCTCCAAAGTTGGTACGCCGCGTCAACAATCCGGCCCTCCAACAACGTGTCTGCTTTCCTCGGCATTCCCGTCCTCCCCGGATTTCACTCTAAAGAAATATGCTTGACAACGTTAAAGTTACATCGTATAAATATCCTTCGCCCCCCGCCCTGCGGTTGGCTCGGCCCCTCTCATACTCATTCAGTAAGGAGAAGTGTGTAACGCCCTATGTCTAGGTTTGAATACTCGATTATCACCAAAGCGAGCCCCGCGCTCGCCTGGCTCGTTTTTTCGGATCACCACCGCTGGAACACTTTCGCCAACGTCTACGGCGAATTACGCTGGATTGACGGTCACCCCTGGGAACCGGGTAGCCGCCTGTCCATCGAATTGCTCCGGCCCGTCCACGCAACTGTGGACCACGTCATTACCACATGCGTGCCCGGAAAGAAAGTGGGTTGGATAGATCATGCCATTGGCGTGGCCATGGCTCAGTGGGTCAGTTTTGAAGAGCACCCGCTGGAAGGGACGCGCGTCCACACCTGGGGAGAGGTTGTGCACTCCGGAATCAAGATCGCGGGGAGGAGCGTGGAGGAATTGCTTACGAGTTTCACGCGGACTTGGTACGACTCTTTTCGCGTGGCTTGCAACAGCCTGGTTCTGCCCGGTGGCGCCGTTTCCGGTGATCCGTCCTATTTGACGCAGTAGTCAAAGGCGCGAAACCACTCTTTGCTTGGGAAGTAGCGGCGACAAGCGATCTGGGGCTCGCGGCATTATGCCGAGGAGGCTTGCGCTTCCTGCGGAAGAATCCACGCGCCGACGCTCACGAATAATTCCAGGCCGATTGCGTAAGAATCCTTGCCGAGCCGCTGGCAATAGACGACTCGCGCTCGCGATCGCAAACTTCCGAGCAGCGAGCGAACTCGCACGTGCTCGTTCGGCTGCCACGGCCGGCTAAGGAGAACTCGCGCCCCGCGCGCGCTTACGTTTTCCGTAATTCCTTGCTGGGCCACAGTGTGAACGTCCAGCCCGGATAGATCCACAGTCACGTGTACGGGTGACCGGCTTTCTCCTCGTCGCGCTGCATCATTCATAGCGCACCGTGAGTCCCTTGAAGTGAAGGTTGATTTGGACGTTGTGGGGGGTTCAACGACCCGCAAATCATACGCTTCCAACCCCGGAGTGCGTCAAGAAGTTTCACGTTACGAAAGAAGAATCTTACCGGCGTCCGCTGGCGTAACAAGTCCGTCCCACGAACGAACAATTTGGCGCTTGCGTGAGAGCCTGCTAGGGAGCTAAGTTCTTGTCGTTCTTTCACCTACAAGGTGGGGCAATCGGCATTTGGCTTGCTCCTAATCCTTGAATCCGTGTACGAGGCTCCCAGACGTTCTTCAGGAGGCTTCTATGAAAAAGCACGAACGCATTCGCGAGAAGATCACCATCTTGCCGACATCGCAGTACCTCTCGAAAATGCACGACGCCGGCTGGACACTGGTAGCGCTCGAATGGGAACGCGAGATTGAATTTTCCGGGGCAGATGAAATTCCTGAAGTGCCCGAAGCGAGCGAGGAAATCCCGTTCGGTCTGCGCATCGCGGCAGATTGCCATCACCTGGAGGATGACCCACTCGAAATGCAAACGCTGCGCTTTTTGGCCGAGCTGATCGTGCAGGACGTCTCCTTCCGCAGCATGGCGGATGCATTGAACGCGCGCGACTATCGCACACGCGGCGGTGGTCCCTGGACTGCGGCTAACGTGTTTCGGCTGATTCCGCGCCTGATTGAAGTGACCCCCCGTATTCTGACCGGCGGCGAGTGGGAATCACGCAAGAAGCATCTCTCGAAAGTTGCCTGGAATTCGTAGCCCAGGACCGCCGCCTCGACATTGGGCAGCTCACTCAGCCGCCCGTCGCACAATTCAGCGCATAAGCTGACAGAGTTGGGGAGGGGGAAGTGTCGAATTGGGCCCCCTGCGAATCTCGTAAGTGTTGCATCTAAAGAACTTAGATATTTTGTAAGTCCTTTGTTTGCAACACTTATGGACCACGTCGTAAGTGTTGCAGATAAAGGGGTTAACTTCCCTGTAGGGCCGCGCTTCGCCTGCATCCAAAATAATTCAATTTTCTCTGTGACATTCTACCTATTCGCACGTTATAGATTATGTCGAATGTCTAGGAGAACGAATGGCCCCCATTGAGAAGTCGGATTTGCTCCAAGGGACCCTCGATATGTTGATTCTGAAAGTCGTGGCGCTTGGCCCAATCCACGGCTACGGCATCTCCCACCGGATACGCCAGATCTCGAAAGAAGTTCTGCAAGTGCAACAGGGGTCGTTGTACCCGGCGCTGCACCGGCTGGAAAAGCGAGGTTGGCTGGAATCGGAATGGGGCGCTTCGGAAAAGGGGCGGCAAGCGAAGTTCTACCAGCTTTCGGAGAAGGGCCGCAAGCAACTGGAGAGCGAAGAGACGAACTGGAATCGCCTGGCAGGAGCGGTGGCGAGCATTCTCGAGACGGAACCCGCGCAGTAGGACGCAGGGGCCGCACGAGGAAGCCTTCCGGAGGGAGGAGCTGAACATGTCCTGGTGGAAATCGCAGTTCGGCAAACGACCGACAGACCCGCAGATGAATTCGGAGCTGCGGTTCCACATCGAGGAACTCACGGATGAGAACATCGCGAAGGGCATGACTCCGGAGGAGGCAAGGCGGCGAGCCGTGCTGGAATTTGGAGGGCACGAACAGGTCAAAGAAGACGTGAGAGAGGTCTACCGCATCCGGATTCTGGATGCCGCTGTGCTTAACGTAAGGGCAGCGTTTCGCTTCCTGCGCAAGTCACCTACGTTTTCGCTCACGGTGATCCTGAGTCTTGGTCTTACTATTGGAGCCAACAGCGCGGTGTTTTCGGCGATTGATGCGGTCCTGCTGCGTGCGCTTCCCTTCCCGGACGCGGACCGGCTGATGCTGGTCGAACAGCACAATCCGAAGACGGCGGCCGTGCTGACGCGCGTGGCACCAGTGCGGCTCGAGGACTGGAGCCGGCTGAATTCCACATTTCAGAGCATGACGGGTTATTACACCGAGGATGTATCGGAGACGACCGGCGCGCTCCCGGAAAAAGCGACGCGGGCGTGGGTTTCACCGCACTTTTTCGACGTTTGGGGAGTGGCCCCGCTTGCGGGGCGCGAATTCACACCGGAAGAAGAGACTCTGAACGGACCGGCGGCGGTGCTCATCAGCGACCGCTTCTGGCGACGGCGCTTTAACGCGGATCCGAGCGCAATCGGGAAAAATCTGAGGCTCGATGGACACCTCTATCCGATTGTGGGGGTGATGCCAGCGTCTTTTGCGTTTCCGGATCGCGATACGGATTTGTGGTGCCCGATTCCCCCCGGAGTATCGTACGGCCAAGCGAGAGAGAACAATTGGTTCATCGTGATAGGAAGGTTGAAGCGAGCAGTTGCTCTCGGGCAGGCGCGGGCGGATCTGGCAACTATCCAAGCCCAACTCGGCAAACAATATCCGAAGACGGATGCGGATCTTTCCGTCACGGTAGAACCGCTGAAAGAAAACACGGTGGCGGATGCGCGACGATCGCTGTGGCTGCTGTTCGGTTCGGTGACTTTGCTCCTGCTGATCGCGTGTTCGAACATCGTGGCATTGTTGCTGTCGCGCTCGGCGCAACGGCAACACGAAATCTCCGTGCGCTTTTCTCTGGGCGCATCGCGCGGGGCATTGGCGGCGCAACTGCTCGCGGAGGTATTTTTGCTCGCTCTGCTCGGTTCAGGCCTGGGTCTATTCATTGCGGGAGCCGCGTCAACCATCTTTCGTTCGTTGGCCGCGCAGCTACCGCGCGTGGGAGAGATTCACCTTGACGCACGGATCGTTCTGTACGCGCTGGCGTGTTCCGTGGCGGTGACATTGCTTTGCGGATTGATTCCCGCTTTGCAAGGAACGCGGAGGAGCCTGGCTGGACAATTGGCGCAGACCAGCCGCTCGCAAGTTTCGAGACGGCAACCCTTGCAATGGCTTCTCGTGGGAATTCAAGTGGCACTTGCTGTGATGCTGCTGGCAGGCGCCGGGCTCCTGCTGCGAAGTTTTCAGGAGCTGGGACGAGTTTCGCCGGGATTTGACGCCAGCCACATTTTGAGTTTTGAACTGACTTCGAACTGGGGCGAAACGGCAAACTTAAAAAAGTTGCAGCAAGCCACGGATCGGCTCTTAGAGACGTTGCGCGCCACGCCGGGGGTCGAAGCCGCGGCAATATCCGTTGGAGCTCCGGGTGTACCGTTTCAGTATCAGACCGAACTGAACCTGGTTGAGGGCCGAGCGGAAAGCGAGCCAAAGCTAATGGCCGACGATCGCTTTGTCTCAGCCAGTTACTTTGAGACGATGCGGATTCCTCTATTGGCAGGCGAGGTTTGCCGGGAAAGCAATGGTACGTCGACCGTGGTGGTGAATCGGAGCTTCGCGGAAGCCTACTTCCCGCATGGCGATGTCATCGGGCATCACGTGCAACCAGTTGGGCTGGGGTATTCCGGGCCAGCAGAAATTGTGGGAATCGTGGGGGATGCGCGAGAGAGCGGACTGGAACATGCGCCGGTGCCCACGGCGTACTGGTGTGCGCCGATCGCGGAGCCGGGGACTTACTTTCTCGTGCGAACGCACAATGCTCCAATGACGCTGGCGGAAACGATCCGCGCGCGGCTTCGCGACGTAGACCCGATGAAGTCAGCCTATGATTTCGAGCCGCTCGAGGAGAGGTTTTCGGATGCGCTTGCGCAGAACCGGTTGCGTACAATTTTGCTGACGTTTTTTGCCGCGACGGCGCTTTTGCTGGCGTGCATCGGAGTGTACGGGACGCTGAGCTATTCCGTGAACGTGCGGCAGCGCGAGGTAGGGCTGAGGCTGGCGTTGGGTGCGCTGCGCGGACAAATCGTTAAGCAATTCCTATGGCAAGGGCTGGCGGTGTGTATCGCAGGATGCCTGGCGGGGTTCGTATTAGCAGCGGCATCTTCGCGCATTCTAGCTGGATTGCTCTATGGGGTTTCTTTAACGGATGGACCGACGCTTTCCGGAGTGATTGTGCTGGTGCTGCTGGTTGCGGCGGCAGCCTCGTTTATTCCCGCGGTCCGGGCGTCGCGGGTAGATCCGATGCAAGTGCTGCGAGAAGAGTGAAACGCTTCGCTGGTATGGTCGTCTTGCCATCAAGGGTCCATGAGTCGTAGAAAAGGCATTCTTCTCGGCACCGTTACCATCGGGCTGCTTGTTGCTCTTGTGCTCGTAACTTGCCGTATTAGGACCATCCCCCCGGCGATCGAACTTTCGACGATTGCCCTTGCTACTGTGCAATTAGGTCCCATGCCATTTGTCACTGCCAGCGCTAACGATGTGCAGGAATCCGCTCTTGTTCTCTTCGTGAAGCGACCATTCCACATAAACGCTGACTCGGCGGGTGATGTCTTTGTGTATCGGCGAGGTGAAAATCGGCTCGTGAAATTTGGGGTCCGCTTTGGCAGAGTTTGCGGCGACGAAATTGAGATCCGGTCTGGGCTGAAGGCAGGAGACCAGGTTGTAATTTCCGATCTGTCGGCTTGGGATCAGTTTGACGACCTTCGCGTGAGATAATTTCCATCTCAATCGACCGAATGGAGTACTGAGTAGGTTAAAGCTCAGTGGCTGCGCTGGGACACGGCATTTGTTACAGTGCTTGCCCAGAATTGACGGAGGAAGCCATGCCCGCTGAGCAACGCGATCCGCGAGTTGATGCATATATAGAAAAGGCGGCGCCGTTCGCGCAGCCCATTTTGAGCCATTTGCGCGAGTTGATGCACCGGGCGTGCCCGCGCGCGACGGAAGAGATGAAGTGGAGCATGCCGTTTTTTGTACAGCAAGGCGTAATCCTGGCGAACATGGCGGCGTTCAAGCAGCACTGCGCTTTCGGTTTCTGGGGACCGGAAATGCAAAAGGCGCTGGCGGCGGACGGCCTGGACTCAAGCGAAGCGATGGGCACGCTTGGGCGAATCACGTCGCTGAAAGATCTTCCGCTGGATAAAGCGCTACTGGCGTACATGCGGCATGCGGGGGAATTGGTGGAAAGCGGACAGCGGACAAAATCGCTGGAGCGTCCCAAGAAAGCGGCGAAGAAGAAACCGGTGACCGTGCCTGCGGAGCTGGCCGCGGCGCTGAAGAAGAATAAGGTGGCCGCGAAGGCATTCGCGGAGTTCAGCCCGAGCTGCCAGCGAGAATATTGCGAGTGGATTGTGGAGGCCAAGCGCCCCGAAACGAAGGAAAAGCGGCTGAAGGATGCGATGAAATTGATCGCGCAAGGGAAGACACGCTACTGGAAATACGAGAAGTGCTGAAGCAGGGACGTAATCCAGCCCTATCTGAAATCAGAATGGAAGAGCAACGCAACGCAGCAGGCAAGCCAACTTCGTTTTTTGCGCGGCATCCGATTGCGGGATACTTTGCGCTGACTTATTTCATTTCCTGGGCCGGGGCGTTTCTGCTCGTAGCTCACAAATTGGTCCGGGGAGAATCCCTCTCCAAGCTGGATGGAATTTTGATGTTTCCCGTGATGCTGCTTGGGCCGAGCATCGCGGGAATCGCGCTGACGAGGCTGGTTGACGGCAAAGCCGGGCTCACGGCGCTGTTCGCGCGAATGAGGAAATTGCGAGTCGCGCCGAAGTGGTTCCTGGTACTGCTGATTCCGCCGGCGCTTGTGCTCGGGCTGCTGCTTTGCCTGAAGTGGAGCGTCTCATCCATTTTTTCGCCAAATTATTTTTTAATGGGAGTGCTTTTCGGGGTGCCCGCCGGATTTTTCGAGGAGATTGGCTGGACAGGATTCGTCTACCCGAAGATGAAAAGCGCATTCGGGGCACTGGCTGGAGCCGTGATTCTGGGATTGTTTTGGGGCGGGTGGCACATTCCGGTGATTGATTATCTGGGATCGGCGACGCCGCATGGGGCGTACTGGCTGCCGTATTTTCTGGCGTTCACGGCGGCGATGACGGCGATGCGCCTGCTGATTTCATGGCTCTATGTGAATACGGAGAGTGTTCTGCTGGCACAGCTTCTCCACGTCAGCTCGACGGGATCGCTGGTGATTTTCAGCCCATCGCACGTGAGCCCGGCGCAGGAGACGGCTTGGTACCTGGGGTATGCGGCATTGCTGTGGGTTGTCGTCGGAATCGTGAGCTCGTGTTTTGGCAAGGGTTTGAAGCGATCGGCGAGCGCGAGCATTTGACGCACGCAGCAGTGTAAGAGAGAAAATCGCGGACCTGCCGGGAATGAACTCCGCTCTTCTGCTATCCTGCTTTTGTAACAAAACGTTCATCGAATCTTTGCAAATTTAAAGTTCCAAGGAGCTGCATGCAGGCGTTACGCCTCAATCCGATTCTGAATACGGACTCGTACAAGTTGACGCATTGGTGGCAATACCCGCCGGACACGCGGCACATTTACTCGTACGTGGAATCGCGCGGAGGGATGTTCGAAGAGACGATGCTGGCGATGCTGCAGTACATCGTGAAGTCCAATTTCGCGGGGCAGGTGTTCACGGCGGAGGACATCGAGGAAGCGCGGCGATTTGCACACGCGCATTTCAGCGGGTATCCGCAATCGTTCAACTACGACGGATTCAAGTCGCTCTACGCAAAGCACGGGGGACGGCTGCCGCTGCGGATCCGCGCGATAAGAGAAGGAACGGTGGTCAAGAGCCGCAACGCGCTGATCACGATCGAAAACACGGACCCGGAGTTTTATTGGCTGACGAACTGGGCGGAGACGATTCTCTTGCAGGTGTGGTATCCGATCACGGTGGCGACGCTTTCGCGCGCGATCAAGCAGGTGATCGGAAAGGCGCTGGTTCGAACGGGCGACCCGTCGCTGCTGCCGTTCAAGCTGCATGATTTCGGGTTCCGCGGAGTTTCCTCGAAGGAGTCAGCGGCAATCGGCGGAGCGGCGCATCTGATCAATTTTCTGGGGACTGATACGATCGCGGCAATTCAACTGCTGAACCAATACTATGCGGCGGATCAAACGAAAAGTAACCCGATGGAGTGCGCGGGGTACAGCATCCCGGCGTCGGAACATTCGACGATGACGGCGTGGGGCGAGGCGAATGAAGAGCAGGCGTACGCGAACATGCTGGAAAATTGCCCGGAAGGTGTGGTCGCGTGCGTGAGCGATTCGTACGACATTTACAACGCAGTGCGAAATATTTGGGGCGGCGCACTGCGGGAAAAAGTGTTGCAACGCAAGGGGACGCTGGTGATACGGCCGGATTCCGGCGACGCGGTTGCGGTGCTGGAAGAATTGTTCAAGATCGTTTCGGAAGTATTTGGGTATGAGGTGAATCGCAAGGGATGGAAAACCACGGTGCCGTGCGTGCGATTCATCCAGGGCGACGGCGTGAACTACTACACGATTCAAAACATCACAGGACAACTGACGCGCAAAGGGTGGTCGCAGGATATCTGGAGCTACGGAATGGGCGGCGCGCTGTTGCAACAGGTGAATCGCGACACGCTGAAATTCGCGCTGAAGTGTTCGGCGATCGACCGCAATGGAACTTGGCACAACGTTTACAAAAACCCCAAGACCGATCCATCGAAAGCGAGCAAAGGCGGCCGCTTCAATCTGATTCAGGCGGGCAAGGAGTTCGTGACCGTGGAAGTGGACAACGACTCGCCGAATCCCGACAGATCGCCGATGGGCGCGAACGCGCTGGAGACAATTCTGGAAGACGGCAAGCTGATGAGGGACATGACGCTGCAAGAAGTGCGTGAAATTGCGGCGAGATACGATACGTATCAGGAGCCGGCGTAGTGGAGTAAGCGCAATGCAGCGCTCGAGCGATCATTTTCGGGAGAAAATCACGCAGTAGTTCTCCGCAGGCCAGTCGTCCATAATTTTATCCACGCGAAAGCCGGCTTTGCCCAGTTCAGCAATCAAGATTTTTTGATAGATGCCGTGGTTGACGCGGTCCGGCGGGACGCCTTCGACTCTGCCGTACTCGGGACGCGGCGGGAAATCGATGATGGCCAGTTTTCCATCGGGCTTTAGTGAACGAAGGATGCTCGCGTCAAAGTCGAGCGGCTTGGTCAGGTGATGGTAGACGCGGCGAAGAAAAATCGCGTCGCAGCAAGCGGGTGGAAGATTCGTATCGGCATCGCCGCTCTTGACGATCACCACATTTTGGAGACGGCGCTGCGCGACCTGTTCGCGCAATGTACGGAGCTTCTCATCGCTGATTTCCGTGGCAAACACTCTCCCGGTAGGGCCGACTTCCTGCTCGGCCGCGAACGAGTAGCTTCCATCGCCGGCGCCAATATCCGCCACAACAGTTCCCGGCTTCCAGCCCATCAGCGCGGCTAGCTTTGGAATTTCGTCCGTGGGATTGGCAGGAGTTCGAAGCGCTAAGGGAAGCGTCACCACAAAGAGCAAACCGGCAGCCAGCCAAAATCCCAGGTTCAAGTTTTTTGACTTCATAAGGCTTTCCTTCGCAAGCATTGGAGCCGCAATACGACTGGACGTGAATTATCCTTCGCCGATATCTTCGTGCCAGATGACAGGATGCTCAGCGATGTATTTCGCAAGCATGTCCACACACTCTTTGGACGCAAGATCAATCACATTGACGCCATTTTCTTTTAGCCAGTCAATCCCGCCGCGGAAGTTAACGGATTCTCCGACGACGACCGTGCCGATCCGGAACTGGCGAATGAGACCGCTGCAAAACCAGCAGGGCGCGAGAGTCGTGACCATGATTTTGTCGCGATATGTTTTTTGGCGGCCGGCTTTGCGAAAAGCATCAGTCTCCCCGTGAGCGGAAGGGTCGCCCTCCTGAACTCTGCGATTGTGACCGCCGCCGAGCAGTCTGCCGGCGTGGTCAAAGAGCGCCGCGCCAATCGGGATTCCGCCCTCCGCGAGACCTTCCTGAGCCTGAGCGATCGCCGTTTCGAGCAGGGCCGCGTAATTGAGTTGCGCCATTTAAGAATCTCCGTGGTGCTTGAGCCGGCCATAGGCAGGCGCAATCGCGTAATTGAGCTGCACGAGAACGATGAACGCGATGCTCCAATACGTATTTATGATGCAGAGGAGCGCGCCAAAGGCGTAAACAGCTTGCGCGATGGAAATCCGGCGGCAAATGGCGGGAGGAATTTCCGGCGGCGTTTCGGACTTTATGAGCTTCGCGCGAGTGGCGCGGCCCCAACTGGCATAGAGAAGTACGCCGAGAAACAGGATGTTCAGCCAATAGACGAGGAGGGCGGTCCGAAACGAAAGAAATTCGATGAGCAAGCGAGTGGAAACGGGCATGAGAGTGACACAGAAAAGAAAGGCCAGGTGAATCCAGGTAAAGTGCCGTTCAGACCGATCGAGATGATTTAGTTGCGTCTGCTGGCCGACCCAAAAAATTCCGAGGGTGAGGAAGCTCATTAGGTAGACGAGGAGCTGCGGAGAAAGCGCGAAAATGGCGCGACGCAGATCGCCTTCGTTGTGAATTAATTCCCGAGCGGGAACGTGCAGCTCGAGAAGAAGCAGGGTCATAGCGACGCCGAAGATTCCATCGCTGAGGGCGGCGAGGCGCTCAACGCTTTGCCCGGCAATTGCATTGTAAGAAGCGGTCATTTCAACGGCGTTCGAATCACTTCAGCGAAGCCGCCACTTGCTGCCCGTATCGGCGGGCTTTGGCAAGGATGGCGGGCTCGTCGAGTGTGAGGAGCTTTTTGTCGCGCATGACCATGCGGCCGCCGATGATGACCGTATCCACGTCACTGGCTTTAAGCGAATAGGCAATTTGCGAATAGACGTCATACATCGGGACCGCGTTCGGCTCATCGAGGCCGATGAGAATGATATCGGCCTTCTTGCCGGCCTCAAGCGAGCCAATCTCTTTGTCCATATGCAGCGCTTTGGCGCCCTCGATGGTGGCCATGGCGACAACGTCCTTCGCGCCCAGTGCCCGCGGATCCATGCGCGTGATCTTTTGAAGTTTTGCGGCGAGATCCATCTCTTCCATCAAATCCAGGTCGTTGTTGCTGCCTGCGGGGCCATCTGTGCCGAGGCCGACGGCGATTCCCGCGGCCCGCTCGTCGACGACGGGAGCGACGCCGCTCGCGAGCATCATGTTGCTGGAAGGATTGTGGACGCAGCCGACGCCGCGCTCGGCAAGAATCTGGCGATCTTTTTCGTTGACGAAAATGCAATGCGCCGCAATCACATCCGGGCCGAGCACTCCAAGTTTGTCGAGATACTGCACTGGCGTGAGTCCATTCTGCTTGAGGCTATCGTCCAGCTCCTTTTTCATTTCCGCAACATGAATCAGGATGGGCGCATGATTTTTACGCGCGAGCTCCGCCGCGTCCTGCAGCGTTTTGGCGGAACATGTATAAATGGAATGTGGAGCGACGGCGGCGCGAATGAGCGGATCACCTTGCCATTTTTTCAGGAAGTCTTCCGTGTACTGGAGCGCGGCGGCATGCGTCTTGTTGTCCGGCGCGGGAAAATCAATGAACGTTTCGCCGAGCACGCCGCGCATGCCCGCCGCTTTGGTCTCCTCGGCGATGGCGTCCTCGAAATAGTACATATCGGCGAAAGTCGTAACGCCCGAGCGAATTTGTTCGTCGGCCGCCAGCCGCGTGCCCCAGCGAACAAAATCGGGAGTCACATTTTTTGCTTCGGCTGGAAAGATGCATTTGCGAAGCCAGTCATCCAAGACGACGTCATTGCAGAGCCCACGCAATAGCGTCATGGGAGCATGGGTGTGGCCGTTGACGAAGCCGGGAAGGATCAACGCGCCATGCGCGTCAATGGTTTGCTTCGCGATGTGGCCTTTTGGCGCCTGGCGAAGAAGTTCCGAAGCGGGCCCCACCAGCACGATAGAGTCTCCGCGAATTCCGATGACCCCGTTTTCGATTACGTCCCGCGACGGATCCATGGTGACGATCGTGCCGTTGGTGATAAGCAGATCGTAGGAGACCGCCTGCTTCTGCGCTTGCACCGAAGCGCCAACAAACAAGAAGATGACGAGCATGAGCGCGCGGCAAATCATGCGGTGCCAAAAAGATGGACTGGAATGTTTCAGGCTTGGGTTTTGCATTGGGGAGTCCCTGAACGTCAGAAATTAGAAGAATCAAACGGCTTTGGAAGCAGCTCGCGCATCTGAATTGTCTCGGTTTTGCCTTTCAAATTGCAAAGGATCACCGGCACGTCCCCGCAAAACTCCCAGATAAGCTGACGGCAGGCGCCGCAGGGCGGCGTCAGCGCGTCGGCATCGGTGGCCACGGCGATCGCGTCAAATCCGCGCTCGCCCTCGCTGATGGCCTTGAAAATGGCCACGCGTTCGGCGCAAACCGTCAAACCATACGTGGCGTTTTCCACGTTGCAGCCGCCAAAAATCCGGCCAGACGTCGCGCGCAACGCCGCCCCGACGCGAAAATTGGAATACGGCGCATGAGCATTCTCGCGGGCTTGCCGCGCCGCTTCGATCAGCATTTCATATTCGTGCAAGCGAATGCCTCCAGAAAAAGTTCGTGCTTCGCATCAACCGAGTTCGCCAGCAATCCGCGGAATGACAACTTTCAGGAGCGAAATAAATTGACTTCGAACGCGCTCGCCGGTTTCCGAAACCTCTTTGTGATTGAGCGGCTGGTCCAGAATGCCCGCGGCCGCGTTCGTCACGCACGAGATGCCCAACACGCGCAAGCCGCAATGGCGCGCGGCGATAACTTCAGGAACCGTGGACATGCCAACAAGATCCGCGCCGATGCTCCGCAGATAACGAATCTCTGCCGGTGTTTCATAACTCGGTCCTGGCAAAGCAGCGTAGACCCCTTCGTAGAGCCCAATGCCGTTGCGATTTCCGGCGCCAACCGTGATTTCGCGGAAACGGCGGTCATACGCGACAGTCATGTCCGGAAAGCGGGGGCCAAATCGCTCATCATTCGGGCCGGTCAGCGGATTCGCGCCTTGAAGATTGATGTGATCCTTGATGACTACCAGTTCGCCCTGGGTAAGTTCTCGTTTGATGCCACCGGCGGCGTTGGTCAAGATAACGGCCTGGATCCCGAGACGCGAAAAGGCACGCACCGGAAACGCGACCTCCCTTGCGGAATAGCCCTCGTAAAGATGCACGCGGCCTTGCATGCCCGCCACCGGAATCTCGCCTACTTTTCCGATCACTAATTGCCCCGCGTGACCGATAGCGGTGGACTTTGGAAAGTGCGGGATTTCGGCGTAGGGGATTTTTGTAGCGTTCGAGAATTCGTCGGCGAATGCGCCGAGCCCTGAACCGAGGACGAGTGCGATCTTCGGGTGAAGCGCGCTCCTCGAGGCGATAAACCTCGCGGCGGCTTCGGCGCGTTCGAATTCGCCAAGGGATTCCGGCTTGACTGCGGATTTCCGGCGCGGACTCATGGGGTGCGAGGCATTCTACCGTGAGTTCCAGACATACGCTAACAAGTGCAAAACAAACGAGGAGCCTCTCAAGGCTCAGGAAAGAATGCCGACGATGGAGGCCGACATCAGGTTGGCCATCGTGCCCGCCAGCATCGCCCGGATTCCAAATTTTGCGAGCTGGCTTCGCTGTTCGGGAGCGAGCGCGCCAATACCGCCGATCTGAATCCCGATCGAGCTGAAATTCGCGAACCCGCAGAGCGCGAACGTGGCGATGCGCGCGGCGCGCGGGTCGAACGTGCTGGCCTTAATGAACTCGCCCAGTTGTTGGAATGCGACGACTTCATTGATCACCATGCGCGTGCCCAGAAGATTGCCCATGGCCGCGCATTCGTGCCAGGGTATGCCGATCAACCAGGCCACCGGGGCCAATACCCACCCAAAGACCTGCTGCAAGCTGGAGGGAAACCAGCCAAAGTGCAGACTTGGGTGCAAGGCCAGCCAGTTGTGCGCGCCGCCCATCATGGCATTGACGAGGTAGAGCAACGCAATGAAGGAAATGAGCATAGCGCCGACATTGAGTGCGAGATAGAGGCCGTCAATTGTCCCCCGCGAAATCGCGCCCAGGAAATTCGAGTCCTTTTCCATCTCCGGCATTTCCACTTTTCCAGCGGTGAGCGATTGCTCCGTTTCCGGCACGAGCATCTTGGCCATCAGCAAAGTGCCGGGCGCAGTCATGATCACGGCCGTAAGCAAGTGCTCTGCCTTGATGCCGAAGGCGATGTACGCCGCCATGATTCCGCCGGAAACGTGCGCCATGCCGCTGGTCATCACTACCATCAATTCAGATTTGGTGAGCTTGTTGAGAAACGGCCGGATCGTGAGCGGCGCTTCAGTCTGGCCCATAAAAATACTCGCGGCGATGTTCAGAGATTCGGCGCCGCTCGCGCCCATGACGCGCGTCATGACCCAGGCCGCAAAGCGAATGATGAGCTGCATCACGCCGATGTGATAAAGCAGGGCAAAAAAGGCGGCGATGAAAATGATCGTGGGAAGCACCTGAAACGCGAAGATAAAATGCTCCGGAGAAGCAGTGAAACCCGGAGTCGGCGCTTGCGGCAAACCGAGCTCGCCAAAAACAAATTGCGAGCCGTAAAAGGCGTAGCTCAATAGCTGATTGACGTAATAACCGGCTATTTCGAACAGATGGCGCCCGGCAGGAACGCGCAGGACAAATACGGCGAAGGAAAACTGCAGTCCCAGCCCCCACAAGACAGTTTTCATCCGAATGGCTTTGCGCTCGGTGGAAAAGATGTACGCGAGCGCGAGCATGACGAGCAGGCCGAGCACTCCCGTGAAACGTGCCATGCGCAGTCCTCTTTCCGCAAGTACGGCTGTGACGAAATCTGGGAGGCGCTATCCGCCAAGTACGCGGCGAATGAGCAGGCGCTCTTCCGAAGGCGCGGCTTCGCCGATCTGATAGCTGTTGCCGATGAGCGTCCGCGCTTCGGCCAATTTCGCGGGGGTATTGTAATGGATTGTGACCAGAGGTTCTCCAATTTCTACGCGGTCGGAAAGCCGCTTGTGGAATTCGAGGCCGACGGCGTGGTCAATGGTGTCTTCCTTTTTTTCGCGGCCGCCGCCCAGCATGGCGAGCGCATTGCCGATCTGCTGGCAATCCATGGCCGTCACGAACCCTTCGGACGCGCTGAGAACATCGGTGTGCGACTTTGCTTGAGGCAGCAATTGCGGATCGTCAACGACGCCTGGGTCGCCGCCCTGCATGCGGATTCCCTGCTTAAATTTTTCCTTTGCCTGGCCGCTGACGAGCATCGCTTCCGCGAGCAGCCGTCCATCGTCCAATGATTTGGTGCGGTCGCCCAGGTAGAACATCCACGCGGAAAGTTCGATGCTCAATTCGCGCAGATCGGCCGGCCCTGCATCATTCAGGACTTCGATACATTCAGCAATTTCCACGGAGTGCCCGGCCATGCGTCCGAGCGGCTGATCCATATCCGTGATGAGCGCGACGACTCTCTTGCCCATGCGCTCGCCCGTTTCCACCATCAACTTTGCAAGCAGAACGGAATCTTCCTCGCGCTTCATGAACGCGCCTGACCCGGTTTTGACGTCGAGAACCAAGGCGTCAATTCCCTCCGCAAGTTTCTTGCTCATGATGGAAGCGCAAATCAGGCCGGGATTCTCGACGGTGGAGGTCGCGTCGCGAAGCGCGTACAGCTTTTTGTCGGCAGGAGCAATTTCCGCCGTTTGTCCGATGAGCCCCATGCCGCAGTCGCGAAGTACGCTGTAAAACTCCTCGAGCGAGAGATTGACGTTGAAGCCGGGAATGGACTCGAGTTTATCGAGCGTGCCGCCGGTGTGGCCGAGGCCGCGGCCGCTGATCATCGGAACGATCAGCCCACCTGCGGCGACAATCGGCGCCAGGATGAGAGAAGTCTTATCTCCGACGCCGCCGGTGGAATGCTTGTCCACCTTCTTTCCAGGAATGCGAGAGAGATTCAGCACGTGGCCGGAATTGAGCATGGCCTCGGTCAAGGAGGCCAGCTCAGAGCGATTGAGCCCTCGCAGCCAGACGGCCATGAGCCACGCGGAAATCTGGTAATCCGGAATTTCTCCGCGCGTATAGCCGGAAATGAGAAAATCAATTTCTTCTCGGGAGTGCTCGCCGGAATCTCTTTTTTTGCGAATCAGATCAACAGTGCGCATGCAGTATCGGAGCTTCGCCGCGAGACTAGCATCGGTGCATGTTGCCGTCAACGTAACCCGAACAATTTCGCGGGACGGAATACCAAAGAGAAGACATGCCGCGAGGAACGGCGGCTGCAATTGCCGCGCGCGGCCAACCGACCTGCGTTGTTAACGAAATACGGCGAAGACCAAGTTGTCGCCGAACGCGGAAGGAAAGCGAAAAGTCGGAATTGGTGCCCGAGGTGGGAGTCGAACCCACATGAGGAAAAATCCCCGGAGGATTTTAAGTCCTCAGCGTCTGCCATTCCGCCACTCGGGCCCGGCAGTCAAACAAAAGTAGCACGGGGGAGCGGCCGCGCTCAATCGCCCGCTTCCTGTGTGAAGCGTAGGCAACTCGCCACGCAAATGGCGCATTGCTAGCGGCCTGTAACTTCATTGACAAGCGATGGTTGGCGCGGTAACTTTTTTATCTCTCCCGGGATGGCCCTCCCGCCAGTGAGGAGAATCGAGCATGCTCGCGCGGGATTTCGATGCAAAGCGAGCAATCGCCTGCATTCTTGATTTGTATTTTTTTCGCTTCATCCGATCTCTAGCCTGGTGCATCAAATCCCTTGAGAGGACAGCGGGAGCTCCACCCCGCCGTAGGAGCCAAAGTGAGCCAGCCGAAAACTCAACCTGACCTGGACCTGCTCAGCATCAACACGATCCGCACACTCTCGATAGACGCCGTCCAGCAGGCGAATTCGGGGCATCCCGGCGCACCCATGGGGCTTGCGCCGGTGGCGTACTGCTTGTGGCAAAAATTCCTTCGCTACGATCCGGCGCATCCGCACTGGCCGAATCGCGATCGCTTCGTGCTCTCGGCCGGGCACGCTTCAATGCTGCTTTATTCCATGTTGCATCTCACCGGGGTGCGGACCGCGGATTCTAATGGAAATATTTTGGATAGTCCCGCGGTCTCGATGGACGAAATCAAGCATTTCCGGCAGCTTGACAGCAGGACTCCCGGCCATCCGGAATCGCATTTGACTACGGGCGTCGAGACAACCACCGGTCCGCTGGGCCAGGGCGCGGGAAACAGCGTTGGCATGGCCATTGCCAGCCACTGGTTTGCGGCAACTTACAATCGCCCCGGCTATGAACTCTTCGACTTCAATGTCTACGCGCTCTGCGGCGATGGCGACTTGATGGAAGGCGTCGCATCCGAAGCCGCATCGCTCGCGGGCCACTTGCAACTTTCCAATCTCTGCTGGATTTACGACAACAATCACGTCACGCTCGATGGTCCGGCCGACTGGTCCTTCAACGAAGACGTCATGACGCGTTTCCTCGGTTACGGATGGAATGTCACGCGCGTTGCCGATGCGAACGATCTGGGCAAGCTGGCCCACGCCTACGACACATTCTTGAAAACCAAGGATCGTCCCACGCTGATCGTCGTGGACAGCCACATCGGTTACGGCTCTCCGCATAAACAGGACAGCTCCGACGCGCACGGCGAGCCGCTGGGCGAAGCCGAAGTCAAACTCGCTAAGCAATTCTATGGCTGGCCTGAGGACGCGAAATTTCTCATTCCCGATGGTGTCTATGATCACTTCAAGAACGGCATTGGCAAGCGTGGCGCCGAAGCGCACTCCTCCTGGACCGCAAAATTTGCGGAGTACAAAACAAAATTCCCAGACCTCGCCGATCAATTGAACCGCATCCAGGCCGGCAAGCTGCCGGAAGGCTGGGACAAGGATCTGCCCGCCTTCCCTGCCGACGCGAAAGGCCTGGCGACACGCGATTCCTCGGGAAAAGTTTTG
Source organism: Candidatus Acidiferrum sp. (assembly GCA_035279745.1). Classification (GTDB taxonomy): domain Bacteria; phylum Acidobacteriota; class Terriglobia; order Acidiferrales; family UBA7541; genus Acidiferrum. The sequence continues at coordinate 93,765 of DATEHE010000030.1, forward strand.
AACGTCCTCGCGAAAAATATTCCCTGGCTCATCGGCGGCTCGGCTGACCTCGCTCATTCGAATAAAACAAACCTCACTTTTGATGGCGCGGGCGATTTCTACGCCAACGAATTCAATGGCCGCAACCTGCACTTCGGCGTTCGCGAACACGCAATGGGCGCCGCCGTTAACGGCATGGCTTCCTCAAAGTTGCGCGCATACAGCGCCACGTTCTTCAATTTCAGCGACTACATGCGACCCAGCATGCGCCTCGGCGCATTGATGGAACTGCCCGCGACCTACATTTTCACGCACGACTCGATTGGCCTCGGCGAAGACGGCCCGACACACCAACCCATCGAGCAACTCGCCTCGCTCCGCGCCATGCCCAATATGCTTGTGCTTCGGCCCGGCGACGCCAACGAAGTCGTCGAGGCCTACAAAGTCGTCATGCAGCACACGCACGGCCCTGCGACGCTCGTTCTCACGCGCCAGGCCATTCCCACATTTGATCGCACAAAATTTGGCTCGGCCGCTGGTGTCGCGAAAGGCGCCTATGTTTTGGCGGATGCGCCCGGCGGAAAACCGGACGTCATCCTCATCGGCACAGGAAGCGAAGTTTCTCTCTGCGTCTCCGCGTGGGAAAAGTTGAACGCCGAAGGCGTCAAGGCGCGCGTCGTCAGCATGCCTTCCTGGGAACTTTTCGAAGCCCAGGACGCAAGCTACAAGGAAAGTGTTTTGCCCTCGAGCGTAACCGCGCGCGTCTCCGTCGAAATGGGCTCGACGCTCGGCTGGGATCGCTGGATCGGTTCAAAAGGCAGGGCCATCGGCATGCACACTTTCGGCGCTTCCGCTCCGCTCAAGGCCGTACTTAAAAAATTCGGATTCGAGACCGAGAATGTCGTTGCTACCGCGAAAGCGGTTCTCGGAAAGTGAGCCTACGATGAAGGTCGTCATTGGTTCCGATCACGCGGGCTTTCAGCTCAAGAACGCCATGGGCGACTTGCTGCGCTCGATGGGAAACGAAGTGCTGGACGTCGGCGCGTTCAACGAAAATCCCTCCGACTATCCGGACTTCGCCGAAGCTCTGGGCCGCGCCGTCCTGGATGGCAAAGCCGAGCGCGGCGTCTTGATCTGCGGCAGCGGCGTCGGTGCCAGCGTTGCTGCGAACAAACTTCCCGGCATTCGCGCCGGCATGTGCCATGACACGTATTCCGCCCACCAGGGCGTCGAGCACGACAACATCAATGTCCTCGTCCTGGGTTCGCGCGTCGTCGGCGTCGCCCTGGCCCAGGATCTTGTTCGCTCTTTCATGGCCGCCAAGTTTTCCAATGAAGAGCGCCATGTTCGCCGTCTCGGCAAAGTGAAGGCGCTTGAAACGAAGTACTGCACCGGGCCCCAAAAAGCGTCTGGGGCAAGCTAGGAAACATTCCCGCGAGTGCGCCGGAGCCCGCTGCATTCGCCGGGCGTAGAATAGAAAGTAGGTACATTGAACCACGGGAGAAACTCAAGATGACTACAACGACCACGATCCCCAATGTGAGCACCGCGCAAGGCGCCAACCCTCTCAAATCGCTTCTTGCCTTCGGACAATCTCCCTGGATGGACTACATCCGCCGGGACTTGCTCACCAGCGGCGAACTGAAAAAGTACATTGATACGGACGGCCTCCGCGGCATGACCTCCAACCCTTCCATCTTCGAGAAGGCCATCGCCGGCAGCAATCTGTACTCGGACATTCTCAATTCGCCTGAAGCAAAAAAGCTCAACGCCAAAGGCCTCTTCGAAAAAATTGCCATTCGCGATGTCCAGGATGCCTGCGATGTTTTCAAGCCGGTCTACACCGCGTCGAATCGCCGCGACGGCTACGTCAGCCTGGAGGTTTCTCCATACCTCGCGAATGACACCAATGGCACCATTGACGAGGCTCGCCGCCTCTGGAAGGCCGTCGACCGTCCGAACGTCATGATCAAGGTTCCGGCCACGCCAGAGGGCATTCCTGCGATCCGTCAGCTTCTCGAAGATGGCCTCAACATCAACATCACTCTGCTCTTCGCCCAATCCGCATATGAACAGGTCGCGGAAGCTTTCCTCGCGGCCCTCGAAGCGCGCGCGAAAAAGGGGCAGGACATGAGCCACATCGCCAGCGTCGCCAGCTTTTTCGTCAGCCGCATTGATACCCTGGTGGATTCGAAGCTCGATGAAAAACTCAAGTCCGCCGCGGATCCGGCGCAGAAGGCCCTTTTCGAAAGCTTGCACGGCAAAATCGCCATTGCCAACGCCAAGCTGACCTACAAGAAATATCAGGAACTGTTTGGCGGTTCGCGTTGGAAAGCGCTGTCGAGCAAAGGCGCTCAAACCCAGCGTCTTCTCTGGGCCAGCACCAGCACAAAAAATCCCAAGTATCGCGATGTGATTTACGTCGAAGAGCTGATCGGCTCGGACACCGTGGACACGATTCCTCCGGCCACCTTCGACGCGTTCCGCGATCACGGCAAGCTCCGCCAGAGTCTCACCGACGACGTCGAGAGCGCGCGCAAGACCATGGACAATCTCTCGAAAGCCGGCATTTCCATGAAAGAAGTCACTGACAAACTTTTGCTCGACGGCGTGAAGCTCTTTTCCGATGCTTTCAAGCAGCTTCTCGATGCAACCGGAAAAAGCGCGGGAGTCAAGGCGTGAGCCTCAATCGCCAGACCTACACACTTCCGGAAAAACTCGCAAGCGATGTCAACGCCTCTCTTCAGGACTGGTCGAAGAAAGGCAAAGTGAAGCGCCTGTGGCAAAAAGATGCTTCCCTGTGGACCGGCGCGGACGAAGACAAGTGGCTCGGTTGGCTGGACATCACGGAGCAGCAGATCGCTGCCATAGATCAGCTGACTCAGTTTGCTGCCGACGTTAAGGGCGCTTCCTTCAAGCACGCCCTCCTCCTTGGTATGGGTGGCTCCAGCCTCTGCCCGGAAGTCCTCCGTATGACGTTTGGCACGGCGGCCGGCTTTCCCAATTTGCATGTGCTCGATTCCACCGATCCCGCCCAAATCAAGGCGCTCGAGGAAAGCGTGGACCTCAAGAGCACTATCTGCATTGTCTCGAGCAAATCCGGAAGCACTCTCGAACCGAATATCTACAAGCAGTATTTCTTCGATCGCGTTCGCTCGAAGGTCGGCGACAACGAAGTTGGCAATCGTTTCGTCGCCGTCACCGATCCTGGCTCCAAAATGCAGCGCGTCGCTGACAAGGACAAGTTCCGCAAGACGTTCTTCGGCGTTCCCAGCATTGGCGGGCGTTATTCCGCGCTGTCCAATTTTGGTATGGCTCCGGCCGCGGCTATGGGCATTAACGCCCCGAAGTTTTTGAAGCTTACCAAAAAAATGTGTGACGCTTGCGGCGCGAATGTGGATGCACCGGATAATCCCGGCGTCATCCTCGGCACCATCCTCGGAATTGCGGCTACGCATGGACGCGACAAACTCACGATTATCACCTCCAAAGGAATTTTCGATCTTGGCGCGTGGCTCGAGCAATTGATTGCCGAATCCACCGGAAAAACCGGTACCGGCATCATCCCTGTGGATCGCGAGACGCTCGCCAAACCGGCCGCTTACGGCGCGGATCGCGTCTTCGCCTACCTCCGCCTGGAATCGGATACGGACAAGGCACAATCAGCTTCGGTGGACGCGTTGGCCAAAGCCGGCCATCCCGTCGTTCGCATCGTCGTCCCGGATATCTATCAACTGGGCCAGGAATTTTTCCGCTGGGAAATCGCCACTGCGGTCGCTGGCTCCATTATTGGCATCAATGCATTCAACCAGCCCGACGTCGAAGCCAGCAAAGTGGAAACTCGCAAGCTCACCTCGGAATACGAAGCCACGGGTAAGCTGCCTTCGGAGTCCCAGTTTTTTACCGCCGACAGCATCAAGCTGTATGCCGATCCGAAAAACACAGCCGCACTCAAGGGCGGCGCAACTCTTGTTGGCTTTCTGAAAAAGCACCTCTGCCGGATTGGTACGGGTGACTATTTTGCTTTGCTTGCGTACGTCACCATGAACCGGGCGAATGAAGAAGCGCTTCAGGCAATTCGCCTGGCTGTTCGCGACAACAAGAAAGTCGCCACCGTTCTGGGCTTCGGTCCTCGCTTCTTGCATTCGACCGGCCAGGCCTACAAGGGCGGACCGAATTCCGGCGTCTTTCTGCAAATCACTTGTGACGACGCAGTGGATATTCTGGTCCCCGGCCAAACCTACACTTTTGGAGTGGTCAAGGCCGCTCAGGCTCGCGGCGATTTCGCGGTTCTTGCTGACCGTGGCCGCCGCGCCTTGCGCGTTCATCTTGGCAAGGATGTGGCCGCCGGGCTGGCCACGCTGGCCGATGCGATTCAACAGGCGCTCGCGTAGCAATCGCTTCGCTAAAATTCTATAGCTTTTTGCTTGCTTCGAAAATCTAAGGGGATGGGAGCACTTGCGATGCAACTTGGCATGATCGGATTGGGCAGGATGGGCGCCAACATGGTGCGCCGCCTCCAAAAAAATGGCCACAAGTGCGTCGTCTACGATCGAAGCGCGGATTCCGTCAAGCAACTTGCCGCCGAAGGCGCCACCGGCGCCTCATCCCTCGCCGACTTCGCCTCCAAACTTCAGAAACCGCGCGCCGTTTGGCTCATGGTTCCCGCCGCGGTTGTGGATTCTTCTCTCCACGATCTGTCCGCGGTGCTCGAGTCCGGCGACATCGTGATTGACGGCGGCAATTCCTACTACATTGATGATATTCGCCGCGCAAAAGAACTCTCCGCCAAGGGCCTCCATTATTGCGATGTAGGCACCAGCGGCGGCGTTTGGGGCCTCGAACGCGGTTATTGCCAGATGATTGGCGGCGAACCGGAGATCGTTAAACGCCTCGATCCCATCTTCAAATCGCTTGCTCCCGGGCGCGGGAATGTCGAGCGCACTCCCGGCCGCGAAAAAATTGGCGGCACCGCGGAAGAAGGCTACTTGCACTGCGGACCATCAGGCGCCGGCCATTTCGTGAAGATGGTTCACAATGGCATTGAATACGGCATCATGGCCGCCTATGCCGAAGGCCTCAACATTCTGAAGCATGCCAACGCGGGAAAATCTCATCGCGAGGCTGACGCCGAGACTACTCCGCTTCGCAATCCGGAACACTATCAATACGATTTCAATCTGGCGGACGTCGCCGAAGTTTGGCGTCGCGGCAGCGTCGTCGCTTCCTGGCTCCTTGATCTCACCGCCATTTCCTTGCTCGAGGAGCCGAACCTCGAGCGTTATTCCGGCCGCGTTTCCGACTCCGGCGAAGGTCGCTGGACGATTCTTGCCGCTATCGAGTCCACCGCTCCAGCGCCCGTTCTTACCGCTTCTCTGTTCGAACGCTTCACTTCCCGGGGCGAAAGCGATTTCGCTTCCAAACTTTTGTCCGCTATGCGTTTTCAATTTGGCGGTCATCTCGAAAAGAAAAGCGGTCATTAACTCCCGGCCCCGCGGCGGCCTGAGATAGGACTATTCCATGAACGGTCTTCAATCCGATTCTGCATCCACCGGCTCTCCTTGCGTCATGGTCATTTTTGGCGCCAGCGGTGACCTCACTAAGCGCAAGCTCATTCCCGCGCTCGTCAATCTCGCGCAGGAAGGCTTGCTCTCGAAACAATTTGCCATCGTCGGCTTTGCCTTCGATGAAATGACCACCGAATCCTTCCGCGCTTTGCTGAGCCAGGAAATTAAACAGTTCGAACAACACGAAGTGGATGCGACTCTCTGGAACTGGTTTCTCGAGCGCATCTATTACGTGCAGGGCAATTTCAAGGATCCCGCCGCGTATCAGCGGCTGAAAGATCAGATTGCCAAGGCTGAGAAGCTCCATGGCACGCAGGGCAATCTTTTTCACTACCTCGCCGTTTCTCCCAATTTCTTCTCCGTGATTGTCGAAAAGCTCGGCGAAATCGGCCTCACCCAGGAAACCAATGGCCACTGGACTCGCGTCATCGTGGAAAAGCCTTTCGGCCACGATCTGCAATCCGCCATTCAGCTCAACAAGGATCTAAAAAAAATCCTCACCGAAAAACAGATCTTCCGCATTGACCACTATCTCGGCAAGGAAACCGTCCAGAACCTGATGGTCTTTCGCTTTGCCAACAGCATGATCGAGCCTCTCTGGAATCGCACGTATATCGACCATGTTCAGATCACCGCTGCGGAATCCGTCGGAGTCGAGCATCGCGGTGCCTTTTACGAAACCGCCGGCGCTCTCAAGGACATGGTCCCCAATCATCTTTTTCAGCTTCTCACTCTCACAGCCATGGAGCCGCCCATCTCCTTCGAAGCGGACGCCGTTCGCGACAAACAAGCGGAAATTCTGCATGCTCTGCAAATCCCGTCACCGGAAGATGTTCTCCACAATACGGTGCGCGGCCAGTATGGTGAGGGCGAGGTCAACGGAGAACGTCTCGCCGCTTATCGCGCCGAGCCCAACGTCTCTCCCGAATCGAACACCGAAACTTTCGTCGCTCTCAAATTCAAAATTGATAACTGGCGCTGGGCCGATGTCCCTTTTTATCTTCGCACCGGAAAACGCCTTCACCAGCGCGTCACCGAAGTCGCCATCCAGTTTCGCCGCGCTCCCTTTATGCTTTTCCGCAAAACTCCCATCAAGGATCCGCGCACCAACCGTCTTGTGATTCACATTCAGCCCGATGAAGGCATCTCCTGGCGCTTTGCCGCGAAGGTTCCCGGCTCGGTCATGAAGCTCGGCCTCGTCAACATGGATTTCGATTACGCCCGCGATTTCGGCACTTCCCACAGCACCGGCTACGAACGCCTGCTCTACGATTGCACTATGGGCGACGCCACGCTTTTCCAGCGCCACGACATGGTCGAAGCCGGCTGGGCTGCCATCGAACCCGTCATTGACGTCTGGAAAGCGCTTCCCGCTCGCGGCTTCCCCAATTACGCCGCCGGCTCCTGGGGACCGAAAGAAGCCGATGAACTCCTCGCACGCGATGGCCGCGCGTGGCGTCCCATTGATGAAGAGGAGAATGACGCTAGCAGCTTCGCCACTGCCACCGAAAATCTCAAAGCTGCCGGAGCCATGCACAAGTAAGCGCGTATGCCGCAACCGCAAACATCCGCCGAGGTTCGCGTCCTTCCGGACGCCGCTGCCATCGCGCGCCGTGCCGCGGAAATTCTCGTGGATGCCGCCGCACAAGCCGTCAGCGAAAAAGGCTCATTCGAACTCGTTCTCTCCGGCGGCTCGACTCCCAAAGCGCTCCATTCTCTTCTCGTCTCCGATCCAACCTTTCGCTCGCGCATGCCCTGGGACAAAACGCACATCTTTTTCGGCGATGAGCGCCACGTCCCACCCACCGACGCGCGGAGCAACTACCGCATGGCGTTCGAAACGCTCATCTCCAAATCCCCTCTCAAGCCCGAACAAGTCACTCGCGTTAAAGCCGAACTTCCCAGCGCCGCCGACGCCGCCCTGGATTACGAATCCGAGCTGCGCCGCCATTTCCGCCTCGCCGAAGCCCAATTCCCCCGCTTCGATCTCATTCTTCTCGGCATGGGCAGCGAGGGCCACACCGCCTCGCTGTTTCCTGGCACGAAAGCTCTTCACGAAAATCGCCGCATCGTCGTGCATAATTGGGTAGGCAAGGTTTTGATGGACCGCATTACGCTTACCGCACCGGCAATCAACAACTCCCGGCGCGTTCTTTTTCTGGTCTCTGGCGCGGATAAATGCCTCGCGCTGACCGCGGTCCTCGAACGGGCTTTCGAGCCCGATCAGTTGCCGGCGCAGTTGATTCGCCCGGCGAACGGTTCACTGCTTTGGTTGGTGGACGCCGCCGCTGGCGGCCAACTTACTCACGCGACTCGCGAATAACTCAGGAGACTCATAAATGGCAACGATTACGTCCGCTGGAAAAATTGAAACTTATCTCGGTTCGAAAGCCGAGTTTTATCTCGGTTTCAAATCCGCAAAAATTTCGCGGGACCGCCTTCATCTCCCCGGCCCCGATTTCATTGACCGCGTCTGGCTCGCCTCGGACCGCAACAGCCGCGTCCTCTCTAACCTTCAGCGCTTGTTCCATCATGGACGCTTGCGCGGCTCCGGCTATCTCTCTATCCTCCCCGTGGATCAGGGCATCGAACATTCCGCCGGCGCCAGTTTCGCCAAGAATCCCGATTATTTCGACTCCGAAAATATCGTCAAGCTCGCCATCGAGGGCGGCTGCAACGCCGTCGCTTCCACGTTCGGCGTCCTCGGCTCCTGCTCCCGCAAGTACGCTCACAGAATTCCCTTCATCGTGAAAATCAATCACAATGAACTGCTCACCTTCCCCAATAAATTTGACCAGGTTCTCTTCGGCACCGTTCAGGAAGCCTGGAACATGGGCGCCGCCGCTGTTGGCGCCACCATTTATTTCGGCTCCGAACAAAGCGACCGCCAGATCATCGAAGTCAGTCAGGCCTTCGCCCACGCGCACGAGCTCGGCATGGCCACTGTGCTCTGGTGCTACCTCCGCAACAACGCCTTCAAGAAAGACAAGGACTATCACGTCTCCGCCGACCTCACCGGTCAGGCCAATCATCTCGGCGTCACCATTCAGGCCGACATCATCAAGCAGAAGCTCCCCGAAAATAATGGCGGCTACATGGCCCTCAACATGGGCGATTCCAGTTACGGCAAATTCGATAAGCGCATCTACTCCGATCTCTCCAGCGATCATCCCATCGATCTCTGCCGCTATCAGGTTGCCAATTGCTACATGGGTCGCTCCGGCCTCATTAATTCCGGCGGCGCTTCGGGTGCGAATGACTTCGAGGATGCCGTCACCACCGCTGTCATCAACAAGCGCGCCGGCGGCACTGGCCTTATCTCCGGCCGCAAAGCTTTCCAGCGCCCCATGTCCGAAGGCGTCCAGCTTCTCAACGCCATTCAGGACGTTTACCTCAGCCCGGACGTCACTGTCGCGTGACCTAAGTTCAGCTATGGCCTAAGTTCCGCCTTGATTCGAATGGCGGAGCCGTCCTGCGCGGCCCCGCCTTTTCATTTTTCTTCTCGCTGCAACTCGCTCGCGCAAAATCGCCGCCCTCTTCATTTTGTTTTATTCTGTATTCGTGAGTACTCCCGTCGAATCCGGCCCTTCAGTCCAACCAGCCGCGGGCTCCGCGCCCCACTCCGGCCAACATCCCCGCAAAGTCCGCGCTCTTCTCGTTCTGTCTTTCGGATGGCTTCTCGCGCTCCTTATCGGCGCCGGCGTCAACGCCCTCATCTCTCTTCGCCAGCTCAACACCGCCGAACAGCAGGTCAGCCGCCGCTACTCCGCTCGCAGCGATGCGCTCTCCACTCTCGCCGTTTCCGTCCGCCTTTACGACGAAGATCTCGAGCGCTTTCTCCTGCAAAATCAGCTCTCCACTCCCAGCCCCACTCCTGCGCAAATCGCCGCTCAACTCTCGCAAATCCGCTCCGCTCTTCTCGCTTTTCCTCCCGACCAGTTTCCCGAAGAGCAGCTCCTCCTCCGCAATCTGCAGGATCTTCTCCTCGACCAGGAAAATTCCGCCGCCGCCGTCCTCGACTGGCCTCCTTCCGACCGCCAGGAACGCGCCCGCGCCTTCATCAGCGAAGATCTTCTCCCCTGGAGCACGCGCATCCTCGCCATCTCTCAAGAAATTTCCTCCGTGGACGGCAAGCATCTCGCCGATGAAAATCTCGCCCTTGCCCTCCGCTTCCAATCCATGGAGTCCCGCATCATCTGGCTCGTCGGCCTCGCTCTCGTCGCCGGCGTTCTCATGTCCCTCATCTGTGGCTGGTACATTCTTCGCCTCGAACGCCAGGCTCGCGACCGCTTCCAGGCTCTCGCTCTCAGCCGCCTTGAACTCGAATCTCTTTCCTCCCGCCTCGTGGACGCTCAGGAAGCCGAGCGTCGCTCCATCTCCCGCGAGCTTCACGACGAAGTCGGCCAATCTCTCGGCGCTCTCCTCGTTGAAGTCGGCCATCTCGCCAAAGTCGTTCCCAGCGGCGACCGCGTCACGCAAGCCCAAATAGCGCAAATCAAATCCGTCGCCGAAACCGCCGTCAAATCCATTCGCGACATGGCTCTCCTCCTTCGCCCTCCCATGCTCGATGATCTCGGCCTCGTTCCCGCTCTCGAATGGCAAGCTCGCGAAATTTCCCGCCGCAGCGAAATGGAAGCCGAAGTTACGTCCCACGAAGTCTCCGAGGATCTCCACGACGAATTGAAAGTCACTGTCTATCGCCTCGTCCAGGAAGCTCTCAATAACGCCGCCTCGCATTCTTCCGCGAAAAACGCCAAGGTCACCGTCTCCCAGTCACGCGACAAAATCACGGTTCAAATCGCCGACGACGGCTCCGGCTTCGATCCCCGCCGCCAGCGCGGCATGGGCATTCTCGGTATGGAAGAGCGCGTCCGCCGTCTCGGTGGCGTTCTTGAAATTCAATCCTCTCCGGGAAAAGGCGCCGTCGTCTCCGCCGAAATTCCTCTCCATCCCGCTCACGCTCTCGTCCCGCAATCATGAAAAAAATTCGCGTTCTCCTCGCTGACGATCACAATCTCATTCGCGGCGGCCTTCGTCTCCTCGTCGAACAGCAACCCGATCTCGCCGTTGTCGGCGAAGCCAACGATGGCCGCGAGGCCGTTTCTCTCTCCAAATCGCTCAAACCCGATGTCGTCGTCATGGATATCGGCATGCCCAATCTCAATGGCATCGAAGCCGCTCTACAGATCACGCAGTCCGCTCCGGAAATTTCCGTCGTCATGCTCAGCATGCATTCTGACGAAAGCTACGTCCTCCGCGCCCTCAAATCCGGCGCCAAAGGCTATCTTTTAAAGGATTCCGCGGAGTCTGATCTCATCCGCGCCGTTCGTGCCGTTGCCGAAGGCAAATCTTTCTTCAGCCCCGCCGTCAGCAAGGTTCTTCTCGATGATTACGTTCGCAAACTCAGGCGCAGCGGCGCGGAGGACGCCTACGATCTTCTCACTCCCCGCGAACGCGAAATTCTCCAACTCGTCGCCGAAGGCAAATCCAATAAGGACATCGCCAATCTTCTCAATCTCAGCGTCTACACCGTCGAAACCCATCGCTCCAACGTCATGGAAAAACTCAATCTTCGCGGCGTCCCCGAGCTCATCCTCTTCGCCGTCCGCAAAGGCATCATCTCCTGAGTAGCGCGCGCACTTTCTTCTGCACGCCTCCTTTCATCTCCCCCGCTTCTGCCCTTCCCTCCTACCTCTGCTTGTACTTCAATCCCTTCCGGTAAAGCCCGTCGCTTTCCACCGCGAACACGCGGTTCCATCGCGCTCGATAATTCTCTTGCGCCGCGCTCGCCGCCAGCTCCATCAGTTGCTCTTCGGAAAAATGCCGCCGCAATTCCGCGAAAAGTTCGTCGCTCACGTTCGCTGGAGTCGCCGCCAGCGCATCCGCCATGTGCAGCAGCGCCGCTTCCGGCGCCGCGAATCCTTCCATTCTTCCTTCCCGCACCGCCGCCACTTCTTCATCGCTCAACCCGTACATTCTGCCCCCGGCAGAATTGGCGTCAATTCAAAACGGGCACCCCACCAGCACCGCCGTCCTCAGAATCACCATGGACCGCCATCGCTGCGACACCTTCGCCTTCCGCCCCAGCAGCCACTCCATCAAAATATTGATCCAGAAAACTCGCGGCACTCGCGCCGAAATTTTCTGCGGCGTCAAATCCCGCCCCACCGCCTTCCGCACCTTCCGGAATACCAGCCGCATGAAAAACGAAGTCTTTGCCGGGTCTACTCCTTCAATCCGCGCCATCGCTCACCTCATCTCTTAATCTTTCTCTCCCTCAAATGGATGTTTCTCCCCGCCCCTCCGTCACACCCATTTCCAGGCCGCATCCTCCCGCCCGCGACCGGCACACCGCTCCGTAATTCGTCTATCCGAACCACCGCGAGCGAGCCGCTTTTTCTTTCATTCTTGAGGTGGCTTCCTGATCCGCGAAGCTCATCGCACTGCCACTACATTGCGAAGCGCACCGGCCGCCGATTCACCCCCGCTTCAATTCCGGCTCAGCCAGGCACCGCGCCGCTTACAAAATCATCTGTCTTGTGCGCCGTGCCAGATCGTCAGAATGACCACGCGTTTCCCGCGCACTCGATAATGCACGATATAGGGCGTCCTCCCGATGATCAGTTCCCGGATCCCCGCTTCCGGCCCCGTTCGTCCCAGGTAAGGATGGATTCTCAGTGTCTCCACTACGGACACAATCCGCATCGCCAACTGCTCCGCCGCTTCGGGCTTGTCCTGCGCTACATACGCGCGAATTTCCTGCAATCGCGCCAGCGCCAAGGGAGACCAGACAATCTCCACTCACTTCTCCTCGCCCTTATGCTCTTTCCCGCAGACGCACCTCGGCGGCGGCAGCTCGTTTTTTGTCCCCCACGAAAGCAGCCACGCCTTCATATCCTCGTTCTTCACGTAATGTCCCGAGTTGACTTGCCGCTCCGCCCGCTGTGCTTCCGCCAGCATTCTTTCCTGGTCCGCGACGTAGGACTCCACCGCCTCCGAAATCAGAAAGTTGGAGCTGCGCCCCGAAGCTTTCGCCAGCTTCGCCAGCCGCCTTTTCACTTCCGGCTTCAACCGCATACTCATCGTCGCGCTTCGTGTGTTCGCCATAAACACATCTTAGCACACGCCGCCATCCCTCCCAGTCTCGCATCCCAGATTTTGCATGTCACAACGCCCAATCCAAGGCCCGGGACGTAACTTGTCTTCGGGTCGTCCATCCATTCAATTCTCGCGAGGGCACGGCCGGCCTTTTCCGCTGCCCCCCATCCCCGGCGTTCCGACTGATCTCCAACCTCCAGCCTCGAATCTCCACAACCGTTTGCTGCACCAAAAGCCCGTTCAACCCCGTTTTTCGCCCGTTCGCTGCTTTTTACTTGACTACACCGTCCCTTTCTTGCTAACATCTCACGTGCCCCGCCCACCCTCCACCCTCGCCTGCCCCGATTCTCGCTCCCTACGCAGCTTCCTCTCCACGTCCGTCAACCCCGGCCTTTCGCCCTTTAACTCCTTTAGAATGATATTCTTCGCAGACCCCCACCCTCTAACTCCCATCGAATCATATTCTTGTGAAAAACAGGGGGAGGGGGTATCCACGCCGCTTCTCGAATTCTCCTCTCCGCTCCGCGCGATCATTTGCAACTCCAATCCCCTCAATCATTTCCAAACTCTACCCCCAGCCCACGGCGATGCGCTCCTTCATCCTTCCCTCGTTCCCTCTTTACTTCATTACTTCTTTACTTCGTCCTCTCCATCTATCCCCTTTCTTTTCACATCTTTTGCAGACCCCACCTTCTATCTCCTTTGTTTTCACATCTTTTCGAAAAACACGGGGGATGGGGGTACTCCGCCGGTGGGGTACAGACCGGGGGACGGATGGGATGGTAACTAAAATTCACATCGTTTTATAGCATAAAATAGTAAACTTGTCAATAGAAAAATAAGTGCTTGCGGCGTAAAGAGTTGCGGTGGGGTGTATGGGCGTGAGGGAGAAAACAACACGCCGGTGTGCTCTGGGCCCTCAGCAAACGGGATGGCGGCAGGCTCGGATTCTTTCTTCCAAGGCTCGATGGTTTGGGGCAACGAAGTTTAGTTTGCGTCAGGAACCGACTCCACGATCTATCCAGCCCGGCTCAATTCAGGTCCCCAAATACAGCCAGCACAGAAAGAAATACAGAACAACAATCCAAACCCACCACTTGCGATCTTAACTTTTCGGTCATCAAATCTATAGGACAATTGAGGCCAATACGACATGGAACGCCCCGATCACAAACCTTGCCCAAAACGGTAAGCTCGAATATTTCATGATGTGGGTCAGCTGTCGCCGCCTTCAGTTGGTGTTGAAGATATTGTAGTTGCCCCCGATTCAAAATGTTGCGTTGGCAAATCCACAGGCGAGTTACTTCACGAAGAATTCCAGGGATGGGAATGTTGGGTACCGCCCAACGCCCGGCGCCAGTATTCCACCCTAACCTGATTGAGAACAGGTCATTTTCCCTGATCGGCCCAGTTTGCTCGAATGAGAGAGCTTGGAGGTGAGCAGAGGCCGTCCGCCGAGCTAACTTGGGTTACAGGGGCTTGTCCGGCTTGGAGGGAGGCTCGGCTGGTGGAGGAGCAATGGCGGTAAGTTTTGTGCCGTGCCAGGGACAGAATTTCCAGCTGGCTTCCATGCGCTCGCTGCCGACGGGACAAAAACGAGGAGGAGTCATGCTGGTCAGAGGCAGACGCCACTCATATACAGAAGGAGCGGAGCTGCCGAGCCCGTCGAGAAGAACGGAAAAACTTCCCTCGCGCGTAGGATCGGCGATAGCAACCCCCTTCGCGTTCCTGGAGGCGAAAAAGAGAATCTGAAGATTTTGGCCCGCGGGACCAAGAATGTTGGCCATGACGGGTTTAATGATGGAGGAGAGGCCCTGAGCGTCGGGAGAAATGTCCGAGATGGGCTTGTACAACTGGCCGTCGGCATCGCGGAGAGATGTGCCAGACAGGATTTCGCTCTGAGAGTACCAGTTGATATTGCCGAGACCAATTTTCCCGGCGAGAACGATGACGACGGTGTACTGCCGGAGAGCTGCGAACGTCTCCCGCGCTTTTTGAGGTGAAGATCCCTGTTCAATCGCGGATTGTTCCCAAAACTCCGCAGGGACCCACCAGACAAGTCCAGCCAGATTTTTCCCGCCCAACTGCTTCTGAGTTTCACGGATGATGTCGTTGAGGCGCGTCTGGCTGGAGTCCTGGGCCGGAGCGGCGGCGGCCTGGGCAAAGAGATTGGCGGCAAAAAAGACAGATAAGAGCAGGGGGATTCCCAAGGGCCGGGCAAGGCGGGAGAGAGTCATAGAAATATCCTTTCCACGAAAGGAGACTAAGAAGAATTGGTTTGGAACAAGACGACAGCGCGAACTAGATGAGAGTGTAGCAGAGGCAGAAGAGTGGAAGCGGAAGAGTGGGCAAAGAGTCAACGGAGCCGGAGAAGTCGGAGAGACTAGCGCGCCTCATGCGAGGTAAGCGCGAAGAAGGTGCGGCGGTAGACGAGGGTCAGAACTTGCGGGTTTCCTGGCGGGACCAGCGCTCGACGACGATTTTGGATTCGGTGAAGAATTCGACGGCGTCGCGGCCCTGGCCATGAAGAATGCCGAAGAAACTTTCTTTCCAGCCGCTGAAGGGGAAATAAGCCATGGGAGCGGCAACGCCGATGTTAATGCCGATATTTCCGGCGGGCGCTTCATAACGGAACTTGCGGGCAGCGGAACCGGAGCTGGTGAAGAGAGAGGCCTGGTTGCCATAAGGGCTGCGGCGGAGAAAGTCCATCGCGTCTTCAATGGAGTTGGCATGAACGAGGCTGAGGACGGGGCCGAAAATTTCGGTGTGAGCGAGATGGGAATTGGAAGGAAGGCCATCGAGGACGGTGGGCGTAAGAAAGTAGCCGGATTCGTGATTTTGAATTTTGGTGTTGCGACCATCGAGGATGGGCTTGGCGCCTTCGCCAACTCCGGCGGAGATCAAGGATTCGATGCGGGACTTTGCGTCCGGAGAAATGACAGGGCCCATCTGCGTGGAAGATTCGAGGCCATTGCCAACACGAATTTGCGACGCGGCGTGAGCGATGGAATCGCGGAAAGATTTTTGTGCTTCGCCGATCGTGACGGCGACGGAGACGGCGAGGCAACGCTGACCGGCACAGCCAAAGGCGGAGTCTGAAATGATTTGCGTGGCGAGATCCATATCGGCGTCGGGAAGAACGATGACGTGATTTTTTGCGCCGCCCTGGCATTGGGCGCGTTTGCCGGAAGCGGCGGAGCGCGAGTAGACATGCCTGGCGACGGGAGTGGAGCCGACGAAGCTGATGGCGCGCACTTGCGGATGATCGCAAAGGGCGTTGACCACGTCCTTGCCGCCGTTGACGAGATTGACGACGCCCTTGGGCAAACCGGTTTTTTCGAGGAGTTCGAACGCGCGGCAAAGGCTGAGGGGAACGCGCTCGGAAGGCTTGATGATGAAGGTGTTGCCGCAGGCGATGGCGTAAGGGAGAAACCAGTAGGCAATCATCGCGGGGAAATTGAAGGGGACGATCGCGGCGCAAACGCCAAGCGGCTGGCGAATTTGGATTTCGTCCACGCCGGGAGTGACGTCCTCGAGGACGTGGCCCTGCATCATGAGAGGCATGCCGCAGGCGACTTCGACATTTTCAATGCCGCGGCGAAGCTCGGCTTTGGCTTCGGAGAAAGTTTTGCCGTTTTCGACGGTGATGAGGCGGGAGAGTTCGTCGAGATGCTCTTCGAGGAGATTGCGGTAGGTGAACAAGTAGCGGATGCGTTCGCCGGCAGGAACGCGACGCCAAGCGGGAAAGGCAGCGGCGGCGGCCTGGACGGCAGCGTCCACGTCGGCGGGCGTGGACATGGGAGTGCGGGCGAGAAGTTCGCCGGTGGCGGGATTGGCGACGTCGAAGAAAGTGGAGCTGGAGGAGCGGCGCCAGGAGCCGTTGATGTAATTCTGGAGATCGGTGACTTGGGGGAGAGCGGCGGTGGTCATGGAGATACTCCTTTGAGGGACGGAATGCCGGATAGTTTAACAAGAAAAAAAGAACAATCGGAGGGACAAGCGAGCTAGCGCGGGAGGGAGGCGAGAGCTTCGTAAGCAGCGCCGAGAAGAGGAGCGGACTCATCGAGAATGACGGAGACGGGGATATTGCTGAGGAGATATTCGAATCTCCATTTGTCGCGGAACGCGGCCATGAAGGTGCCGTCCTTGATTTTTTCGATAATTTTGACGGCGATGCCGCCGGCAACGTAGACGCCGCCGAGAGCGAGAACTTTGAGAGCGAGATTGCCGGCTTCGGAGCCGTAGATATCGGTCCAGAGGTCGAGAGTGTCCGCGCAGACAGGACACTGGCGCGCGAGGCCGAGACGCGTGATTTCGGGAGCGGGGTCCATGCCGGGGTCCTCGAAGGAGGGATGCATTACGTGAGGCGCGAGGAATTCGTGGATGGTGCGAAAGCCGCGGCCGGAGAGAATCAGCTCCCAACTAACCTGCGGATAACGGCGGCGCATAAAACGGAGGAGCTCGATTTGCTGTTCGGTGTGAGGAGCGAAATCGGAGTGGCCGCCTTCGGATGGGACAACGTGATAGCGGTCGCTATCCCAAACGAGGATGGCCTGGCCGAGCCCGGTTCCGGCGGCGAGGAGGGCGCGCGTGCCGCCCTGCTCCGGCTGGCCGGGATTGAGAACGCAAAAATCCTGCGAAGTGAGGTGTTCGATGCTGTGGCCGGTGGCGCCGAGATCGTTGAGAAGGACGACGTCGTTGAGATTGAGTTCACTGGCAAGAGTAGCGGCGTCCACGGTCCAGGGAAGGTTCGTGGCGCGAACGCGATTATTGATGACGGGGCCGGCAACACCGAAACCGGCGGCGCGGATGCGCTCCGTTTTCAGATGAGAAGCCGCGCGAAGAGAGAATTCTCGAACGATCAGATCGAACTGAGCAAAATCCTTGCTCGCGAATCTTTGTTTGAAAACGGGAGTAAGCTTGCCATTCTTTTCGGAGAAGAGCGCAAGATTACACTTCGTGCCGCCGACGTCTCCCGCAAGAATCACTGGATTCCCCCACCACAGAGCAAATCAGTTCCGGCAACGGTCAGCCGGAGCAAAATCAAGAGTTAAACCACTGCCTGCCGTCGCGCTCGAGGAGCTGATCGGCTTCGCGAGGTCCCCAACTGCCGGCGGCGTACTCGGGAACTTTGGCGCTGCGGGCGGCGCTCCAGACGTCCAGGATCGGGTCAACGAGAGCCCAGGCGGCTTCGACGTTGTCGCCACGATCGAAGAGGGTGGCATCGCCGCGGAGGCAATCGTTGACGAGGGTGGCATAGGCGCTGCGCGAGGCCTCGCCGAACCCTTCCTTGTAGCTGAAATTCATGGTGACGTTGCCGATGCGCATTTCGGTGCCCGGACGTTTGGCGCCAAAAGAAACGGATACGCCCTCTTCGGGCTGAATGTTCAGGACCAAGCGGTTGGCGGCGATATGACTTTCGCGAAAGACGATGTGAGGAGCGCAGCGAAACTGGATGACGATTTCCGTGGTGCGTTTGGCGAGACGTTTGCCGGTGCGTAGATAGAACGGGACGCCGGCCCAGCGCCAGTTATCGATCAAGAGGCGGGCAGCGACAAAAGTTTCGGTGCGAGAAGAGGCGTTGACGCCGGGCTCTTCGCGATAGCCAGGAAGAGGTTTGCCATCGAGCTGGCCGGGAGCGTACTGGCCGCGAACAACGGACTGGGCAACCATTTCGAGGTCGAAGGGCCGAATGGATTGCAGGACTTTAAGCTTCTCGTTTCGAACGGCGGTGGCGTCAAAGGATGCAGGAGGTTCGACGGCGACGAGCGAAGTGAGCTGAAGAACGTGGCTCTGGATCATGTCGCGAAGAGCGCCGGCAGTTTCGTAAAAGCCGCCGCGGCGCTCGACGCCCAGAGTTTCAGCCGCAGTGATCTCGACGCAATCAACGTAATTGCGGTTCCAGAGCGGCTCGAAAATTCCATTGCTGAAGCGCAGGACAAGAAGATTTTGAACGGTGTCTTTGCCGAGATAGTGATCAATGCGATAGACCTGCTGCTCATCGAATACGTTGAGAACTGTTTTGTTGAGTTCCCTGGCGGTCGCGAGGTCGCGCCCAAACGGTTTTTCGATGATGATGCGCGTCCAGGAATTCGTGGAAGAAGGACGGGCAAGGCCGGCGCGGCCGAGTTGCTCGACAATGTGTGGATAAACTTCCGGAGGCGTGGAGAGATAAAAAAGGCGATTGCCACCAAGCTGCTTTTCGGATTCAAGTTCGGCGAGGCGGCGGACGAGATGGGAATAAGTTTGCGGATCGGAGTAGTCGCCGGAGTGGTAGTAAAGGCAGGAAGCAAATTCACCCCACTTCTGTGGATCGATGGGCCCGATTTCCGACATGGACTTAGCGGCTTCGCCGGTGGAAGTGCGGAAAACGTCGTCGGTCATCGGGGTGCGCGCAAAGCCAATTACCGCGTAGCGAGAGCCGAGAGAATTGTGAACGGCGAGGTCGTACATGGCGGGAATGACCTTGCGCTTGGCCAAATCGCCTGACGCGCCAAAAAGCACGACGGCGCACGGATCAGCGGTACCACCATAGAGGCTACCGGTTCGGTTGGAAGACTCGGCCATGGATTCCTCGGTTGATCCGCGAAAGTGAAAAGCGGGAAAGCGGACCGACAAAACTATACCGCAACGCCTTCCTTTCGTAGTTCCGCGCGCAATTGCTCTGCGCTCTGATGGTGAATGACGCGCATTCCCAGACGGCGGGGGCTCTCGAGGTTGAGCGGCCGGTCGTCAATAAAAACGCATTGATCGGGCGGGCGCTGGGTGACTTCGAGAGCGACGCGGAAAATATGCTCCTCGGGCTTGCGGGAATGCACGTAACACGAGCTAAAAAAAACGGCAAAATCGCGGCGAAGATGGAATGCCTCGATGCGGTACTGATTCAGTTCGAGAGGCTCATTGTTTAGCGAACCGATAAAGTATTTGCCAGTGCGGGCGGCGTCCGCAAGGACGGCGCGAGTCTCGGGATATTCCTTGGACTGGGCAAACATGAAGGCAGTGAATTCCTGGAGGGAAAACGGGCGCGGCCGATAGAAAAGAGTGCGATTGAGGTATTCGTTCAGCGAAATTTGGCCCGAATCGAACGCCGGGAAAGAGAGGTCGTGGCGATCCTGAAATTCTTCGTAATCGAAATTGAAGGCGCTGGCAGCTTCCTGACGCGAGCCGCGGTCCCAGCCGTTGGTTAAGATGACACCGCCGATATCCCAGAACAGCGTGGTGACTTCAGGCAAAGGCCGGCTCCTCCGCGGGAGGTGAAAGCCCATCCATGATAAATGTTTTGGGGCAAGAAAACACGTGAATGGCCGGTTTCAAACGATTCAATTGCGGGCGACGGCGATAGTTCGGAGATATCCTGCGGGAGCAGGCTCTTATCCAAATTCGGAAAGCTAGGCTTGTTTTGACTTAGCCGGAAAGCCTCAGCCTCGCGTGTTTTACAGACCGGGATTCGGCTGAGGGTTGGGAGCGGGCGTTTGCGGCGGTTCCGTCTTGGGCTTAATCGAGAGCAGCTCAACTTCAAAAACCAACGTGGAGTTGGGGCCGATTCCGCCGCGAGCTGCGCCGCGTTCACCGTAGGCAAGGTCCGGAGGAATGAAGAGTTGCCACTTTGAACCAACGGGCATGAGCTGGAGCGCTTCGGTCCAGCCCTTGATAATCCCACTCACCGGGAAAGTCGCAGGTTCGCCGCGTTTGTAGGAGCTGTCAAATTCTGTGTTGTCCAGGAGCGTGCCTTTGTAGTTGCAAACGACAGTGTCGGCAGCCGTGGGTTTTGGGCCGGTACCCGCGACCAAAATTTTATATTGCAGTCCGCTGGGCAGAGCGACGACGCCGGGTTTCGTCTTGTTCTCCGTGAGAAAGGCATCGCCGACTTTCTGATTGGCTTCGCCCTCGGCCTTGAGCTTTGCATCGTGCTGGGCGACGAGTTCCTTGCGAAGGGCGTCCAACGTTTCTTTCACTTCTTCATCGGTAAGGTCGGCATTGCCTCCCGACAATCCGTCTTTCAGACCGCGCAGGAGAAGATCGGGATCGACGTCCAGGGAATCCGTGTGCATGCTGCGCCCGATGTTCAAACCGATCGCGTAGCTGGACTTTTCCTTTAAGGTTGGAAATTTCTTGTCAGCGGCGCTGGGAGCTGGAGCGGGAGTGTTCTGTTTTTGGGCGGCTGGAGGCTGAGACTGAGCGGAAGGAGCAGCCTGCTGCGCATTACTGGACGCGGCCAGCAGGAATCCAGCGGCGAGGGGCATCAGTAGGAAACAAGTTGGTCTAAGCATCTGATTATTGTCCCATCGAATGAGGGCAACGGCAAATGAAGCGTTGGCGCAAGGCAAAGAAATGGTTACTGAGTGGAGCGAAGTTTACGAGGGAGCGGCCAGTGCAGCGAAGGCTAGGCAAGTCGAGCGAGTTGCAGTATGTTGAGAAGCTGAACGGAGATCAGGAGAGACGAATGGCAAATGAGCCCTGCGGAGATGCAACACCAGCGCCGAGCGAACCGGTGAAGCCGGGAACCCGGATGGTCAAGTGCGTTAAGTTTGGCAAGGAATTGCCGGGGTTGGAACGAGTGCCCTGGACGGGCGAGCTGGGCAAACGGGTCTATGAGAACGTGTCTAAGGACGCATGGAAGCTGTGGCTCGAATATTCCAAGATGCTGATGAATGAATACCGCCTGAATCCGCTGGACCCCAATTCCCAAAAGATCATGGGCGAACAGATGGAGCAATTTTTCTTTGGCGAAGGCGCAAAACTGCCTGAAGGATATGTGCCGCCTAAGGCGAAGGGCTAGCGTGCGCTTGTAGGGCGCGTGCGGGCTAAAGGATGTTCGACGGGCAATCGCGGGACGAGCGTAAAGCGTAATTTCCTGTGCGCCGCGCGGATGGCATCTTCCGCATCGGCTGACGTTTCCGCGGACGCAAATAAAAATCCAAGATAGCTTGAACCTTCGGGCCAGGCGCCAATGTAATCATGAAGCCGCGCGGTAATTTCGAGTCCACAGATCCCAAGAACTGCAAGCGCTTCCTGCTCGCCTTCGATCTTCTCGAGAATGCCGCTTTGCGGAACGGGAATCATCATCACGGCGGAGGCGCGGGGCTCACGCGGCCAATCCGCGCCGGGCAATTGGAGCGCGTGGCGGAGGAGAAGCTCTTCCAGGCTGATTGGGTCGCGGTGCTCTTCTGAAACGAACCGCAACGCGCGGGCACAAAGCCCGCCGATGGGGCGCGGCGCGACCTCGAGGGGCCAGACTCCGTCTTCATTGATCCGAAATTCGGCATGAACTGGGCCATGGGATAGGCCGAGAGCGCGGGCGCAGTCCGCAGCGGCGCGAGTGATGGCGTTTTGTTGCGCAGGGCTGAAGCGAGAGGGCGTAACGTAAATCGTCTCTTCAAAGTAAGGACCTTCGAGCGGGTCCGGCTTATCGAAGATCGCCAGGGCACGAAAGACGCCGTCTGTCAGCAAACCCTCCAGGGCAACTTCTCTTCCCGGAATGTAGCCTTCAACGAGGATGCGATCGAGATCCGGTTCGCGAGTCGCGCGAATTTCCGGCGATTCCAGCAAATGACGTATGCGTGCGGCGGCGGCTACAAATTCCCCGCGCGAATTTGCGCGCACGACGCCCTGGCTGGCAGAGAGCGAAAGCGGTTTCGCAACGCATGGATACCTGATGCCCAGGAGGTCCGGCTCGGGCGCTGGCGAAAGTTCGACGGCCCGAAACCAGGGCACGCGCAATCCAGCCTGGCGAAGCACTTCTCTCATGCGCAGCTTGTTGCGACAGGCTTCGACGGCGGCGGGGTGATGGAAAGGAATGCCGAGCGACCGTGCAGTGTAGGCAGCGACCGCGGCGGGTCGATCGCCAAGGGCGAGAATCCCGCTGATCTCTGGAGCTTGATTGCCGAGTGCGAGCACAACAGATTTCGCGGCGGCTTCCGGCGATTCGAAATGCACGGGGATGGCGCGGTCGCCCCAGGGATCTTCGAGTTGGTGGCAGCGGTCCGTGACAAAAACAAGATGGACGCCGAGCTTGCGAGCGGCTTCGTCGAAACTGCGCGTCTGGTAACCGAGCTTGGCGGCAAATAGGAGGACTCGAGACATTGCGTTGTGCGTAGCTGGAGGAGCAAGCGCCCGGCTACGTGTAGCTCCCACTCGCTGGCGTGGATTCCTGGACTTTTTGGGGAACCTGGCCGATGGAAACGAATTGTTGCTTCGTGGGTTCGGCGCAGCAATACCAGGGTTCGCTGAGGAAAGGAACGGCCGACGAGTTTGAGTTGGACAAAAGCGGCGCTTCGAGGCCAGCGGCGAAATGCGCGGCCTCCCAGATGCGTTTGAAAATCGCTGTACGAGATTCCTTTTTGTTTTCACAGTCGGCCGCGATTGCCTGCACTGCTTCGGCAAGCGCATCCACGCGTGGATCCGCATGTTTCCAGGGATAAAAAAGCGACTCGGGGTCGAAGGGCCCTATATTTTTTTGGACCTCCTCGAGTTCCAGAAGCCGGGAGCCTTCGGGGATGAGCATACGAATGCCGAGTTGGATAGGGGCGACATTTTCAATGAGGCCCTCGGAGTGCAGGACTTGAAGGAGATCCAGATAGGATTCAAGAGTGGTCCACTGGGTGAACGGAACAAAAGTGGGATGAAGAATGAGTCCGAGTTCACGAAATGCACGAACCACGTGAAGGAAATCTTCGCGTGTGTGGCCTTTGTCGAGTGCGCGAAGAACGGAGTCATCGAGCGATTCGACGGCGCTGATGACAAAGAGGCAGCCCGTTTGCTTAAGTGCCGGCAGATGATGCTCGTACTTTTTCAGATGCTCGATCTTAATGGTCGCATCGTACGTAACGCCCGGAAATTCGCGGTGAAACTGTTCGATCAACTCGAGCGAGTGACGAATGCCATTGAAAAAGTCCGGGTCGCCGAAGGAGATATGCTGCGCTCCAGCCGCGATCTGGCGGCGGACGTCTTCCAGAACAACATCGCGATTGACGATGCGAAACACTCCTTTGTAGACGGGAACGATGGGACAGTGGCGGCAGAGATGCTTGCAGCCGCGGCTTGCTTCGGTCGAACCCACGATAAGGGAACCGCCGCCCGGAAGTACAAGATGAGCGTATTTTGCAAGGGGAGGCATCCCGGAGCGGTCCGGAACCTCGAACGAAAGGCGCTCGAGAGAAACGAGCGGGCTGGAATGGCCATTTCCTGGGGCGTCCGGCTGGGCGAGATGATCCGCCAAATTCGCCAAAGCTTGCTCGAATTCGCCGCCGAGTATGGTTACGACGCCAAGACTGCGCAGGTAGTCCGCGTTCATGGGGGCATAGAGGCCGTAGCAGCAGAGGTGAGCGTCCGGATTAAGCTCGCGTAAGCGCGGGAGCAGTTTGACGGCGAGCCGAGTGGCCGTGTGCATCGGAAGATAAATGGCGATAAGTTCCGCGGATTGGGTCGCTGCCGCATCGAGAGTCTCTCGTGTGAGATCAATGCAGCGCACGGAGTGGCCTCGTTTGCGAAGCCAAGCCGCGGGCGAGACCAGCCCGAACGGCTGGCGGCCAAGCTCATAGGTCGAGATGAGTACGATATTCAAATCATATCCAGTATAACTTGCTGTCCGCCGCCGGGATTGTTTTTCGGTTATCATTAGAGTGCAATTGAGGGGAGAGAACCGAGAGCATGGCCATCGCCGCTGGAAATTCCTTCGGAACGCGAGACAAACTCAACGTCGGAGCCCAAAGCTTCGATATCCATCGGCTGGAGTTTCTGGAAAAGCGCATCTCCTGCCAGCTCGCGAATCTTCCTTTTTCGCTGCGCATCCTGCTTGAAAATCTGCTCCGTTGCGAAGACGGAAAGTTTGTGCGCCCGGACGATATCCAGGCACTCGCCAATCGCAGGCCGGGCGGGCCCGAGAAAGAAATCGCGTTCATGCCCGCGCGCATCCTGCTGCAGGATTTCACGGGCGTTCCCGCTGTGGTGGATCTTGCAACCATGCGCGAAGCGATTCAGCGCATGGGCGGCAATCCGCGGCTCATCAACCCGCTTTTCCCCGCGGAACTCGTGATCGATCACTCCGTCCAGGTGGATAGCTTCGGCAAATCTAATTCTTTCGATCTAAACGCCGAGCTCGAATTTCAGCGCAACATCGAGCGCTATGCGTTTCTCCGCTGGGGACAAACGGCGTTCCAAAATTTTAAGGTTGTGCCGCCGGACACCGGAATCTGCCATCAAGTGAATCTCGAATATCTCGCGCGCGTGGTTTGCGCAGTACCGTCCGGCAGCCGCGTGGAAGCTTATCCGGATTCCGTCGTAGGAACGGATTCGCATACGACGATGGTGAACGCGCTCGGCGTATTCGGTTGGGGAGTGGGCGGCATTGAAGCAGAAGCGGCGATGCTTGGGCAGCCGTCCTCGATGCTCATCCCAGAGGTCGTCGGATTCCGGTTGCATGGCCGGCTGCGCGAGGGCGCGACGGCCACCGATCTTGTCCTCACCGTGACGGAAATGTTGCGCAAGAAGGGCGTGGTGGGAAAGTTCGTCGAGTTCTGCGGCACAGGACTATCGAGCCTCAGCATTCCGGATCGCGCCACGATCGCCAACATGGCGCCGGAGTACGGCGCAACGATGGGTTTCTTCCCGGTGGACTCCGAAACGCTCGCCTATTTGCAGTTCACCGGGCGAGCTGCGGAAAAAATCGCGCTGGTTGAAGCGTATTGCAAGGAGCAGATGCTTTTCCGCACCGACGAAACGCCGGATCCGGCTTTCAGCGACATGCTGGAATTGGATCTTGCCAGCGTGGAGCCAACCGTCGCCGGGCCGAAGCGCCCGCAAGATCGCGTTCCGTTGAAGAGCGCGAAAAGCTCCTTCACCAAAGTCGTCGAGGGCGCGTCCTCAAAGCAGGTGCCCGTTCGCAATAATGGCGACTCGTTCGATCTCTCGAGCGGAGCCGTCGTGATCGCGGCGATCACGAGCTGCACGAACACGTCGAATCCTTCATTAATGCTGGGAGCGGGATTGCTCGCGAAGAAGGCCGTCGAGCGCGGCTTGCAGGTGAAGCCGTGGGTGAAAACAAGTTTCGCGCCTGGCTCGAAAGTGGTCAGCGACTATTTGAAAGCTTCAGGGCTGATGGAGTATCTCGAGAAGCTGAGA
The DNA here is from genome assembly GCA_035279745.1 of Candidatus Acidiferrum sp. Lineage (GTDB taxonomy): Bacteria > Acidobacteriota > Terriglobia > Acidiferrales > UBA7541 > Acidiferrum. Next base: position 119,528 of record DATEHE010000030.1, read on the forward strand.
TTTAATCTGGTCGGCTACGGCTGCACAACGTGCATTGGAAACAGCGGCCCGCTGCCGGATGCCATCGGAGCAGCCATCAAGGAAAACAACATGGTTGCGGTCGCCGTGCTGAGCGGCAACCGAAATTTTGAGGGCCGTATCCATCCGCTTGTGAGAGCGAACTATCTCGCATCGCCGCCGCTCGTGGTCGCCTACGCGCTTGCGGGCCGGATGGACATGGACTTGACAACCGAATCGCTCGGGGCAGACTCCGCCGGGAAACCGGTCTACCTGCGGGACATTTGGCCGACGCCGCAGGAGATCGAAAAGACGGTGCGCGCGTCGGTCACGAGTGAGATGTACACGAAGGAATATGGGAACGTCTTCGAGGGCGACGCTCACTGGAAGTCCATGCCGACTCCGCAGGGCGATCTCTACAAGTGGGATTCGAAGTCCACGTACATCAAACAGCCGCCTTTCTTCGAGAACATGGCGAAAACGGCTCCCGCGCTGGCGGATATACACGGAGCGCGCGTGCTCGCCGTCCTTGGCGATAGCGTTACGACGGATCACATTTCGCCGGCAGGCTCGATTGCCGTGGACTCGCCTGCCGGAAGATATCTGATCGCCAATGGCGTGAAACCGCATGAATTCAACTCCTACGGCGCGCGGCGCGGCAATCATGAAGTGATGATGCGCGGAACTTTTGCGAACATTCGGCTGAAGAATCAGCTGGCCCCTGGAACCGAGGGCTGCTGGACGCAGTACATTCCCGGCAACGAGAAGATGACCATCTACGACGCCGCCGTGAAATACCGCGAAGCGGGCGTGCCACTGCTTGTGATTGCGGGCAAGGAATACGGTTCAGGCTCGTCGCGCGATTGGGCTGCCAAGGGCACGCGACTGCTCGGCGTTCGCGCGGTGATTGCCGAAAGTTACGAGCGCATTCACCGCAGCAACCTTGTCGGCATGGGCGTGCTCCCATTGGAATTCAAGGCCGGAGAAAACCGCGAGCAGCTTGGTTTGACTGGACGCGAGCTTTACGAGATTGAAGGGGTCGTTTCGCTCGGACCGAAAAAGCCGATCACCATCCGCGCCAAATCGGAAGACGGCTCGGTAAAAACATTCACGGTCACTGCACGGGTGGATACGCCGGAAGAAGTCTCTTACTATCAGCACGGCGGCATCTTGCAGTACGTTTTGCGGCAGATGCTTTAGGCTTGCACCGGCTACCGCGCGAGGTTCGCGAAGAGCATTCGGCGGACGTAATTTTCTTCGTTACGAGCGGCCTTCCCGTTTTTGCGCCATCACCAGCCCGCGCGGCGTCGGCAATAACAACACGGAAATCAGGCCATCAGCTTCGAGCTTGAGAGCCGCTTCGCGCACCGTTTTCATCAGCGAACTTGCATCGTGCATCAGGATCAGTCCGTGCGGACTCATCTGCGGAAGAAATTTACGAACTTCCTTTTCGCGAATTGGCGCGTCGCTATCGCAGAAGAGAAGATCAATCTGCCCATCCACCTTCATTTCCAGGCTGGATTCGTTGCGCGCTTCAATCCAATCTTTAAACTCCGATGCGGCAAAGCGTTTTTGGGCGGCGGCGAAAACTTTCGGGTCGTATTCGCACGTGATCACCCGCCCGAATCCATTCGCTTTAAGCCCTTCCGCGAGGCGCAGTGTGCTTAGCCCGGAAAAAGTGCCTGTCTCGACGATGAGCTCCGGCTTGATAGTGGTGACGATGGCTTTCAGAAAGTCCAGCACCTCCGCCTCGGCGCTCATGGAATCGTACATGTGCCAGCGCTCGGGATGCGAGCATTCAGGAGTTGGGCGGTGATATTCCGGCTGCAGGACATCTCCGCGCGCGGCGATATGCTCTACGATGCGATGCTCTTTTTTCTTGCGATGGTATTTGCCCTTAATACGCCAAAGTAACACCGCGCCCAGGAGAATCGAGACAATGCTTGCCGCCTGGGCATTCGACAAGCCGAAAAACGAGCGCGGATTGATGCGAATCATTTCGACTGAAAACCGCGCCACCCCCGTCAGGAGCAGATAGTTGCAAAATATTTCGCCTTTGGCTTTCGGCCCACGCAATGCCTTGGAACCCATGTGCCAAAGAAACGCGGCAATCGCGAGCCAAATCAGAAATTCGTATAGCGGCGTGGGATGCACGCGGCAATCCGACGGCCATCCTTGCTGCACGCAGGTTTCAGTGGTTGGCACGAGCCCGTGAGGAAAACTCATGCCCCACGACAGCTTTGTGGGAATTCCGTAGTCGCCATCGCCGGAAAGAAAGCAGCCGATGCGCCCGATCGCGTATCCAACGCAAGCCGCCGGCGAGCAAATATCCAGGAACTCAAGCAACGGAATCTTCGATCGCCGCGCCAGAATCACGAGCGCGATAAATCCGCCGATGAATCCGCCAAACCAGGCAAAGCCATAGCGGCTGAACAATTGCGGCCAGGGGTTCGCAAAAAGATCATGCGGACTTTCGAGCACGTGATAGAGCCTCGCTCCAATCAAGCCCGCCAGCCCCGCGATTCCGATAATCAGGAATCCTTCGTCTTTCTCATTCCTCGCGTAAATCGCAATGAGTTGGGACCGGCGGCGGTTGAAGTCTGCCTGAAGCACGTAGGCGGAGACGAGCAGCGCGATCGCGACCATCAGACCGAACGTCGGGATCATCAACGGACCGAAATGTAGAAATGGAATCATGCTGGCTCGAGGCTCAAGCTCCCCCGTGAGTATACATGACGGCTTGCGTGAGCCAGGAATTCCACGGCGCTCCGTCGGCGGCCGGCGCTAGCCTGGCAGCTCATGCCGCAAGGCTGGAAGCGCTGCTCGAAGATGCGCGATTTTTCAGGAGCACACCCAGCAGCACCCAAATTCCAAATGCGGCCCACTCCGCGTGCGTGAAATGTCCGGGAACAACCGGCACGAGTTTCATCAACACAAATAGAAAGGAAACGAAAATTCCGATTCCTGCGACCAGGCGCATTCGAACGCGCGGCTCGACAAACCAAAACGAAAGGCACGCCGCCAGCCACCCAAGCGCGGACGCCATCGAGCCGACCTCCGTGATCGGAACTAGAATCGCGTCGCCAAGCACGGAACCTGCGAGCGTTCCGACAGTAATGCCGACAATGGCCGCCGACGGCGTCGCAAAGCGCTCATGTACTTTCGCAAAGCGGGGAGCAAGCATTCCTCGCCGCGCATACGCAAAAAGCAGCCGCGCGGAAGCCGCGAAATTCCCGTTGAAGCACTGGAAGAGCCCGAGCAGCGCCATGAGCAAAATCAATTGGACTGGCCAGTGCCGGCCCAGGCCGCGTTCGAACGCGACAGCCGTTGCAAAGTTTTCACCGAGCAGGGAGCGCCAAGGCGCAATGTGTGCCACAGCAAGAATCGTGAGTGAATAAAACGCCACACCCGTGCCGAGCGCGAGCCCGATCGCGTGCATGTAGCGCTTTTCCGCGAACTCGGGGTTTGCCTCTTCCGCATATTTGGGAACGGATTCGAACCCGGTCAAAAAATATGGAACGATTTGCAGCGTGAGAAAAATGGAAAGGAAGGGAGTGGCGTGAAACAACGGATGGAGATTCGGAGACGAACCACGTAGAGAACTGATCGTCAGCAGGGCGAGAAAAATCAGCAGGACCGAAGACGTCATCAATTTTTGAAAATTCGCGCTGAACCGGATGCCGCGGTAGTTGATCACACCCAGCAGGAGAGTAAGCACGACTCCCAGGGCGAGGCGCGGCAGGAACACGGGCTGCCCCGCGACGCGATACAGCGGAAAAGAATCGAAGGCCGGGAAAATGTACGCAAGAATTTTCCCAAGGGCGACCGCCTCCCACGGGCACACAATGAAATAAGCAAGAAGCATCATCCAACCCGTGAAGTAACTCACCGCGGAAGGAAAAACCTGGGCCGTGTACGCGGCTTCGCCCGCCGCGTCGGGAAGGCGTTTGACCCATTGCCCATAGACGTAGCCAACCGGAAGAAGCAGCAAGCCGCCAATTGCGAATCCCAGCGCCGCGCCAACCGGGCCGCCTCGACCCAGCCAGTCGTCCATGAGCACGAGCCAGCCCGTCCCGATCATGGTGCCGAAGGCCAGCGCGAAGTAATCGTGCAGGCGAAGCTTACGTGCGAGAGTAGCCATTTAAAGCACGCACAGCAATTCGTACAAGAGGTTTGCGGCAAGCAGCGAAGTAATTTCGCCCGTGTCGTAAGGCGGAGAAACCTCCACAAGATCGCAGCCGATAATATTCAATCCCCGCAGCGAACGAACGAGTTCGAGAATTTGGAAACTGGAGAAACCCCCAATTTGGGGCGTGCCCGTGCCGGGAGCAAACGCCGGATCGACGCAATCGATATCGAGAGTGACGTAAACGGGTTTTCGGCGGAAATCGGGGAGGTAGCGGCGAACAGCACGCAATCCTTTCGAATGAAACTCTTCTGCGGTAACCATCCTTACTTTATGCTTGCGAGCAAAATCAAAATCGTCCTCGCCATACACTTGTCCGCGAAGCCCAACTTGCAGCACTTCGCCATCTTTCAATAGTCCTTCCTCAAACGCACGCCGAAACGGCGTTCCGTGCGAGTACTTGCTCCCGAAATATTCGTCCCACAAATCGTTGTGAGCGTCGAACTGAATCAAAGAAACCGGACCGTGCTTTTTTGCAACCGCGCGAAGAATGGGCAAGCTGATGGAATGATCGCCCCCCACGCAAACGCAGCGAACTTCCGCCTTCAGTAGTCTCGAGATTCCCTCCTCGATCCTGCGAAACGTATCCTCGATCGAAAGCGGATTGACGGAGAGGTCGCCATAATCCGCGATGCGATTTCGTTCGAACGGATCCACGCGCAGGACGGGATTCCAGGGTCGAATGATGGCGGATTGCGCCCGGATGTTTCGCGGCCCAAAGCGCGAGCCCGGACGGTACGTCGTTCCACTGTCAAACGGAATGCCAACCAGGGCGACCTCGAGCTCCTCGGGCTGCGTGATGTGCGGCAGTCGCATGAAAGTCGGAACGCCGGAGAACCGTGCGAACTCGAGCGCGTCCACTGGCTGAGGGTGCGGCAACCGAAAATTGCGCCGTGCTTTGGCCACGGGCGCGCATGTTAGTTTCTGATGGCTTCCGAAGTCAACGCACCCAGCCGGATCCCTTATACATCTCCATAAAAATCACTCGGGCACGCCGCTAAACCCGGGACTTGAATGCGCCACCGTGGCTGGCGCCACCTCAGGTAACCTGAGCGGCCTCTCATTCGTCTTTCTTATTGAGAGGCAAACCCACGAACGTTCGCGGTGGTAAGATGTCAGGGACGGCGACGCGGTTTTTCTGTCGTATCCGGAAGGAGCCTTTATGGCGAAGCCGATCGAGCTGAAAATCAACGGAAAATCGTATTCTGTATCGTCCCCGCCCGATACCATTCTCCTTTCGGTACTTCGAGATGACCTTGGCTTGACCGGCACGAAGTACGGCTGCGGCGAAGGCCAGTGCGGCGCATGTACTGTTCTTTTGAACGGCTCGCCCCGCCGCTCCTGCCAGATTTCTGTCGGCGCCGCCGCATCAAAATCCATCACGACTATCGAAGGCCTGGAAAAAGAAGGCCGGCTCCATCCGGTGCAGGAAGCCTTCGTGGACGCCGGTGCATTCCAATGCGCGTACTGCACTTCGGGAATGATTATGAGCAGCGTGGGCCTGCTCTCCAGCAATCCGAATCCAAGTTCCGCCGAAATTGTTCAATATTTGCAGGGCAATATCTGCCGCTGCGGAACACACCCGAGAATCATTGATGCAGTTCACAAGGCGGCCAAAGCCTTGCAGGAGCGTGCGTGATGAGCTCACCCTCCGCCAGTTTTGTTCCTGAACCAGAGCGATACGAATTCACCGCTGCACCGATGCATCATTTCGATCTGGGGCGCCGCGATTTCTTCAAGTTTTTTGGAGCGGGCATCGCCGTTTTCCTGGTGGCGAAAAGCGCGGCGGCTCAGGAAACCGCGCCGACTCATGGCTTTCACCGCGAGGACTTACCCGAGGAAATTACCGCGTGGCTGCATATTGGTGAAACGGGCAAAGTCACCGCGTTCACGGGAAAAGTGGAAATCGGACAAAACATCCGCACTTCGCTGGCGCAAACCGTGGCCGACGAACTGCATGTATCTTTCGAAAGCGTGACCATGGTTACGGCGGACACGGCACTCACGCCGTTCGATTTCGGCACCGTGGGCAGCCGTTCCATGCCAACGATGGCGCCTCAACTCCGTCGCGTCGCCTTCGCCGCGCGCGATTTGCTGGTGAACGCGGCCGCAAAAGAATGGAATGTGCCTGCGGAGGGTCTCGTCGCAGAGGACGGTAGAGTCACCAATCCCGCGACGGGTGTCTCACTGAAGTACGGAGAGTTGGCACAAGGCAAAACGCTCGCGGCCAATCTTCCCGCCGAAGATCCGATGACCCCTGCGGACAAGTGGACGATTGCGGGAAAATCCATCCCCAAGAAAGACGCCCGCAAGTTCGTGACGGGCGAACACATTTATCCGCCGGACGTACGCCGGCCTGGCATGCTCTACGGCAAGGTACTGCGCCCGCCTTCGTTTGGCGCAACTCTAACGGATTACGATGCGCAAGCCGCTCAATCCAGAAGCGGTGTCGTCATCGTCCGCGATGGAGACTTTGTCGCCGCCGCCGCGAAAACGGAAAAAGAGGCGCAAGACGCAATCAACTCCATCCGCGCGCAATGGAAGGAAACTCCGCAGCCCTCGAGCAAAGAGCTGTTTCAGTACCTGAAGGAAAACGCAAAGCCGGGCGAAGGAGACCGCGATCTCCACACGAAAGGCTCGATGCAGGATGGACTCGCTTCCGCCGCGCATCGGCTTGAAGCAACTTACACCGTCGCGTTCATCGCGCACACTCCGCTCGAGCCGCGCGCCGCGGTTGCGGAATGGAATGATGGAAAACTGACAGTGTGGACTGGCTCGCAGCGTCCCTTTGCCGTTCGCGATGAACTTGCCGACACTTTCCATCTTCCGGGAAAAAATGTCCGCGTCATCATCCCCGATATGGGCTCCGGCTATGGAGGCAAACACACGGGAGATGCCGCGCTGGAAGCCGCGCGCCTGGCTAAGGCTGCGGGGCGTCCCGTCAAAGTATTTTGGACTCGCGAGGAAGAATTTACTTGGGCGTATTTCCGTCCGGCGGGCGTTATTGAAATAAAGAGCGGAATCTCCTCCGACGGAAGGCTCACTGCCTGGGAGTTTCATAACTACAACTCCGGCACTTCCGCGATGGACACCCCTTACGACGTTTCGAACCAGCACATCGAATTTCATCCCACCAAATGCCCGCTGCGCAGCGGGTCGTACCGGGGATTGGCAGCCACAGGAAATTTCTTTGCGCGTGAATCCCACATGGATGAGCTCGCGCATGCTGCTCAACTCGATCCGCTCGAATTCCGCCTCAAAAATCTGTCTGATCCGCGGCTGCGGGCGGTTTTTGAAGCCGCGGCAAAATCGTTTGGATGGCCGGGACAAAAAACGAAGGCTGGCCAAGGGTTCGGCATCGCCGGGGGCCACGAAAAGGGTGGCTACATTGCGTCCTGTGCTGAAGTGGCTGTGGACTCCGCTTCCCGGGCCGTTCGCATCGTGCGCGTGACGACGGCGTTCGAATGCGGCGCCATCGTGAATCCCGACGGTTTGCGCAATCAGGTGATTGGAGCAAACATTCAAGGACTGGGCGGCGCGCTCTACGAAGCAATTGCTTTCGAGAACGGCCGCATCACAAATCCGCACCTCGCCAATTATCGAGTCCCGCGGTTCCGGGATGTTCCTGAGGTCGAGGCTGTACTTCTCGACCGCAAAGACCTCCCATCCGCTGGCGCCGGCGAAACGCCGATTATGGGAGTCGCTCCCGCCATCGGCAACGCAATCTTCGATGCGACCGACACGCGTCTTTACGGACTTCCGATGACGCCGGGCGGTAGCATGCCTACGAAAGCCTGAAGAAATCGCCGTTTGTGAGAACAAAGCGACTGCTCCGGCAGTGTTCCATTGTGAACTGATTTCTCGGTTCTGTTCCGAGCTGAGACTCGAGAATTCACGCTTCCCACCACAGAGCAAGTTAACCATTTCCTTTTGATGGGCTTAGCCGTGCCTCAATATTCCAATTCTGGCCAGGAATTTGCCACGGTAGCGCGGGGGGCTTTTGTCTTCAAAAATCACGTTTGTGTTCGCATTGTCCGGTCCAGTTGAAGATCGGCGTCCGAGCGGTCGCGTCCGGTCCTCCTGACGCAAGGATTTCAGCGTCACGAATTGCGTCCAGTTTTGCTGCTGCATAGCGCGTGCCAGCGATTTTCTGGGAAAGAAGGCGAAAGAAAATGATGAACAATCCTGCCGACACAATCTCCCGCCCGGCTTGGAATCAGGCCGACTTGCTGGAGCGGATTGATCACGACGAAGAGTTGCTTCAGGAATTGCTCTCCATCTTTCGGGCGGATTTTCCGAAAACGCTGAGGGCCCTCGAAGCGGCTATCGCTTCTGCTGATCTGAAAGCCTCCGCCACCCTGAGCCACACTTTGAAGGGCATGCTCTCGAACATGGGAGGAATGCAGGCTTCTGCCGCGGCCTCGCAGTTGGAGAAGTTAGCCTCTGCGGCCGGCCGCCCAGATTCACTCCGATCAGCTCTAAACGTGTTACAGACGGAAGCCGGCCGGCTGAACGCCGAACTGGATGCGTATGCTGCGGGGGCACTCGAGTGAAGATCCTGATCGCCGACGACGAAACGCTCTCGCGCCGATTGCTCGAAAATACTCTCGAGCGCGCAGGTTATGAAGTGACGGCTGTGGAAAATGGCAAGCAGGCATTCGAGCAGCTCTGCAAACCGGATGGGCCGCGTCTCGCTCTGTTGGATTGGGTCATGCCGGAAATGGATGGGCCCTCCGTCTGCCGTGCCGTCCGGTCACGCTCCGAACAGACTTATGTCTACATGGTTCTGCTGACATCCAAGGGCACTAAGGAAGAGACCGTCGCCGGGTTGGAATCCGGCGCGGACGACTATCTCACCAAGCCCTTCAACGCAGAAGAACTTCGCGCCCGCTTGCGCGTTGGCGAACGAATTCTTCTTCTGGAGGACCGGCTCGTCGAAGCGCGGGAGAACATGCGATTCCGCGCCACGCACGACCCCCTCACTGCCTTGCTCAATCGCGGAGCGATCCTCGACCTCGTCAGCCGCGAGCTCCACCGCTCCTATCGCGAGCAACGGTCAGTCGCCATCCTTCTCGGCGACGTGGATCATTTCAAGCGAGTGAATGACACTCTCGGTCACATCGTGGGAGATGAGGTGCTCAAGGAGATCGCCAACCGCCTGATCGCCGCAGTGCGCTCCTACGACTTTGTCGGCCGGTATGGAGGAGAGGAATTCCTCGTGGTCTTGAACGGCTGCGATCCAGCCTACGCACCGGGCCGCGCCGAGGAAATTCGCCGGTCCGTCGCAAGCCGCCCCATCCAGACCGCTAAAGGCCCTGTTTCCTTGACGATTAGTCTCGGCGTGCTCCTGAGCACTGATTGGGGTCCCAGGCCACTTGAAGAACTGCTGCACGAAGTCGACTACGCTATGTACGAAGCGAAGGCTGCCGGACGCAACTGCCTGCGAATTGCGAAACCGGGAGCCCACTCTGAATTACATCCCGCGCCGGTGCCGGAAGCCGCTCGCCGCAATCGCTGAGTTTTGATTCCCGCTGCGATTAACACCGCACATTTTGCAAAACGGTTTTCAGTCCCCAGCCGGCTTTGTCTTCATTTGATTCATCATCTGCCGCATGGCGGCGCTCGACCCCGGCGCTCTGTTCTCTCTCCATGCTTCCAGCCGCTTGCAGGTCTCCTCGATATTCAGAAATAAATGAGGGTTCTTGAACGCGGTCCGCCAGGTCGGCACAATCGTTCGCATCCTGTCCCACACAACCCAAATCTCGCCGTTACTCTCAAAGAAAAGCTCATCGTTGATCAGTCCGCGGTTCACGATTCCAGCCACCATCTCCCAATAGCTGATCACCATGCGAATGAACGTATTTTCTTCGCTTCCCTGCGGAAACTGCTGGACCATGTCTTCGGGAGAAACCGGATGGAAGTGCTCGAGAAACCAGGTTCGCGCTTGCCGCAGCATTGGCTCGCGCCGGATCTCGTACAGTTTGAGCATCAGATTCACTTCGTCGTAGGTGACTTGGCTCATCTTTGCTCCTCCTCGTTCTAAGTCTCACGCTCCGGCCTGGCGTTCTCTTTCGAAAAGGGAGACGCGTTTGCCAGTTCGAAACGCTGCACGCTTGCCAGGGGGATGCCCTGGCGTTGAAATTCGATTTGAATCCGGCGGCGAAGTTCGCGCGAAACTTCATCCTGCCGCGTCGGAGCGGTTCTCACCTGCAACCTGACCGTCGAGGCCGCCCGGTCAAACGATTGCACGCCCAGGATCCGCGGGCCATCCACCAGCGCTTGCGACCACCCCGCGTCATTGCGCATTTCAGTTGACGCGGCTTCCAACGCCTGCATGATCCGATCCAGCGGCACTTCCGGCGCGATCGAAATATCCACGAACGCTTGCGACCAGTCGCGGCTGAGATTGCTCACCGTCCGCACTTCGCCATTCGCGATCGTCACGAGTGCTCCGCGCGCGTCGCGAACGACGGTCCGCCGCAGCGTCAAATGTTCCACGCGCCCGATGACGTCTCCTACTTGAATCGTATCGCCAATCGCGTACTGATCTTCCAGCACGATGTACACGCCGGTGATGACGTCTCGCACCAGGTTCTGCGCGCCAAAGCCGATAGCAACGCTGGCCAGCCCGGCAAGAGTCAGCGCCGGAACCGGGTTGATGCCGACCTTGTCCAGCGCCGTGAGCAGAGCGATGAACCACACGGTCTTGCTTCCCGCGCTGTACAAAACTCCCGCGAGCGTTCGCGTCTGCTGCTCTCGCGCTTGCGCCGACCTGCCTTGTGTGGCTGCCGGCTTGATCATCAGCTTGGTCATCACCCGCAAAAAGCGGTTAACCAGCAGGGCGATGACAACAATCGCTACGAGGTCAAGAATGCTGGTCAGCGTGAGTTCCGGCCAATGAATGGAGAGACTGCTCATCGTTTTTTCGGGAGGGAGAGTATAACATTGGATGAGTAAGGATGCCCGCCTCGAGAACGCTCGCATTCTCTGCTGTATTGGGGAGGTAATTCCGCCATGCTGAATACCCGACGTAAGTTTTTAGGTTTCCTTGCCGCGGCTGGCGCACTCTTTTCAATTCGTCCCATTCGATCCTCCGCGCAGACCCGGCCCCAGCAGACGCGCCCGCAACCGCCAGAGTCCGCCGCAGGGCCCGACGAAAACTCGCAACCCCTTCCCAACTCAAAATCCGCCACGAAACAGATGCTCGAAGCAAATGACAAAGACATCAAAAAAAACATCGAGAGGCTCTACGAACTGGTCACCGACTTGAAATCACAGGTCGAAAAAACGGACTCCTCCAAGGTTCTCTCTCTTACCCTCGTGAAAGAAGCCGACGAAATCGAAAGGCTTGCTCACGAAATCAAGAATCGCGCAAAAGGCTGACCTGGCCCGGCAGCCGATTCTGGGCGGCGCAAACCTCAGTGGCGCAGGGCCACGCTCCGCGATAAGATGATCTTGTAACGGTTGTTTGGACTGAGCGCTTCGAGCCAGCCCGACTGCCGCTTCGCGCCCGTAGCTCAGCGGATTAGAGCACTAGCCTCCGGAGCTAGGGGTCGTGAGTTCGAATCTCACCGGGCGCGCCATTTTCAAATTTCTTAACGACTCCGCCAAAATTTCCGGATTGACTTGCGGTTTCAAATCGGGCTTCTCTTTGAATTCCCGACAGCTGACTCGATTGCAATTTCGGGTTGTCCAATGCTTCTCCAAAAGCTAATATGCCCGGCAATTTGTTTGTATCCTTTCAACTGTCAGCCAGGAGATCACAGTGAGAATCCGAATCGGCGCCGTGATTTTTCAGTGTCTTGTACTTGCTCTCGTCTACATTTCCTTCGCCTCTCCTGTTCAAGCACAATCGCCTCCAGGGAAGACTCGCGTCTATTACATCGCCGCCGATGAAATCAATTGGAATTACGCTCCCTCGGACCGGGATGAAGCTATGGGGCAGCCCTTCGACGAGCTTCAGAGGGGCTACACCGAGTCCGGACCTCATCGTATCGGACGGGTCTATAAGAAGGCTGTCTATCGCGAGTACACCGATGACACCTTCACGACGCTGAAAAAACGCAGCCCCGAAGACGCTTATCTCGGCATACTCGGGCCGGTGATCCGCGCGGAAGTCGGCGACACCATCAAAATTATTTTCAAAAATAACGCCACGCATCCTTTCAGCATGCATCCCCACGGAGTTCTCTATCAAAAAGACTCCGAAGGCGCGGATTACAACGACCTTACCTCCGGCTCCGACAAAAGCGACGGCGGCGTGCCGCCTGGCGCGGAACACACGTACATGTGGCAAGTTCCGGAGCGCGCTGGCCCAGGTCCGGCCGATCCGAGTTCAGTCTTTTGGCTGTATCACTCGCACACGGACGAGTTGCGCGACGTTGCTTCCGGCCTATTTGGCATGATTGTGATTACCCGGCGGGGCATGGCGCTTCCCGATGGTCGTCCTAAGCATGTCGACCGCGAATTCCTCACCATGTTCATTGCCATCAACGAGAACGAGAGTTGGTATCTCGATGACAACATCCGCGATCACACCACCGACCCGAAAGGTGTAAACCGCAAGGAAATTTCACCATTCACTCCCGAAGGAATGGCGGGAACCATCGCGGGTACCGGATTCGTGGATACCAACATCAAATGGTCCATCAACGGCTACATTTTCGGAAACATGCCGTTGATGACGATGAACACGGGCGATCGCGTGCGCTGGTATGTCGCCACGCTTGGAGACTTCAATAATGCGCATACGCCGCACTGGCACGGCAATACTGTTCTCGTTGCCGGTCAGCGCACTGACGTTCTGTTTGTCACCTCCGCGCAGATGGTCACGGCGGACATGGTTCCCGATGCCCCGGGCATCTGGCTCTATCACTGCCACATCAGCGACCACATGCTGGCAGGAATGATCGCGCGCTACGAGGTACTGCCGCGCAAGGCAGCCGCGTCTAACGGCGAAAGCTCCGTTAGCGGTGCAGCACGATTCCACGGCCCAACACAAAAATGAAGAGCGCGGCGAATACGGCCGCACTCGCGATCCAGGAATAATTTCTCCCAATGCTTTCTGGCTGACGCGCAGGGCTAACGCTTGCCGCTATGGGATAAATCAGCCACAACATTGCGGAATGTCCGCCAGCAGTTGCGGGCAATGCCGACACCAGGATTAGCCGGATCCCCATCGGATTCAACATACCGCCCGCAACCGCAAGCGCCACTGACGTAATGTACGGAATCAGTGTCAGCTTGCGCAGCCGCCGCAAGTCCGCGCGCGGAACTCCAACATAACGCATTAGAGCCACTCCCACAGCCAGCGCCGCGGCATAGTAAGAAACTATCCCGCCAATCACGAGGATCGCTCGCCACAACCAGTGCCCGGGAAGTCCGGCGATTACCTGGGCCCAATCGCCAAAATTCGAAAATCCGGAAAACAGAAAATACCCCGTCCCGGTAAAAACGTTGAACGCCATCGTGAGCAGCAAAAACAGGCGCCAGCCTGCCGAGGTCCGTTTTGTGGCGCGCAAGATCAGCCAAAAAACTATCGCGCAGAGGAGGTTCGCAAGCGTCCCGCCAGCATCCACCAGCCGCGAATCGAAACTGCTCGACCACGCAACGGTAGACAAGACTCCCGAACTTGCTCCGCTCAGAAGCGCCGTCGCCCCGTGGCCCAGGCCCTCGTGAACGACGTCGGTGAGAATCCCCGCGAGCACGCTAATCGCGCACACCGTCAAGCTATCGTCGCGAATCGGCTCCGGCATAGCTGACATGGATTCTCTGCCTCATCGTCTGCTTGTGGTGTTTTGAATTCTGGAGCCAGCCCAGGCTTGCGAAAAAACACACCCGGCGTTAGGCCTGCTCTCGCCGCCGGCATCACCTCGTTCTACTCGATGTCTCCTGCTTCTTCTTCCGCTGCGGCCTTCGATTGAATTTGCACTTCCGGCAGATTCGAGTCATGCAGTTGCCGGTTGAGCGCTGCGAGCTCAAGATTTTTCAGTTGCTTCCACTCTTTCGAAAGAGTCGCGAACTCCTTGTCGGTTGCGGCCCCCGCGCTCGCTTGCGCGGCCGTCGGCGCCGCGTCCGCTCGAGCCACTTCGTCATACAGAGCCGAAGCTTCCCCGTTTGCGCGGCTGAGCGTTGGCTTGGGCGACGGCGGGGCAAAGAATCCGCCTCCCGCTCCGAGCAAGCCCGAAATCTTTTTGTCCAACGCGGAAATCGCATCCGCCAGAGTGCCCGTCGCTTGTGGCACGAGCTTTTCCAGCTGCTCGTGCGCCGAGCGCGCCTGCGTCACGTCTTCCGTACTCTTGCTTATCACTGCCGCCATCCGCCGCTGCAGCTCGAACATCTGTACCAGTCCTTCGCGTGTCGTCTTCACGCGCGGATCCATTTTCACTGTCAGCGGTTCCGTGTACGACTTTCCGTTGACCGTTAGCCGCACCGTGTACTGCCCGGGCAGCGCGCTCGGGCCTTGCGGCGCTCGCGGCGTATCGCCTGGAACCGCCGCGATCGGATATCCGTAGCGCAGCGAGTCCGGCGTCGTGTAGTGCAAGTCCCACACCCAGCGGTGCATCCCCGGCGCCGTCGAAAGAATCCTCGGCATGCGCACCCAGTACGGCGGAATCAGCTGCTTTTCCAATTCTTCGTCGCTGATCTCCGGCTTGTCCGTGCTCGCGTAGCGCCGCACCACTTTCGATTGCGCATCCAGGATCTCGATCTTCACCGCTCCTTCCGCCGCTTGGCCGAGGTAATAATCTACGACCGCTCCATCCGGCGGATTTTTCGCCGTCGCCTCATCCGGCGGAATCGGCGTGTCCGTGTTCGTGTCGCGCATCACGCGATAAGCGGCCGCTGGCTTGAAGAGGAAAGCCCCCGCCTTCTCCATCGTCTCCGAAAGCTGCCGCAACGGCGTGATATCGTCCAGCACCCAGAACGATCTGCCGTGCGTACCCACAATCAAATCATCGTCGTGAATCCACAAGTCGCGCATCGAGGAGTGTGGCAGGTTCAGCTGCAAACTCTGCCAGTGATCCCCGTCGTCGAAGGACACCCATACGCTGGTTTCCGTCCCTGCGAAGAGCAGCCCCTTCCGCACCGGATCCTCGCGCACCGTATCCACCGCGGAATCGCCGGGCAAACCGTCTGTGATTTGCTTCCAAGTATTTCCGCCGTCATGCGTACGATAAATGTAGGGATGTTGGTCGTCGATTCTTGAGCGGCTCACCGAGGCATACGCAGTCTCATCGTCGAAGTGCGACGCCGCGAGTTGCGTCACTTTGCTCCAGGGCGTCAGCTCCTTCGGCGAAATATTGTTCCAATGCGCGCCGCCGTCGCGCGTAATCCAAATCAGCCCGTCGTCCGTCCCCGCCCAAATTGTGTTCACCGTTTTGAACGAGGGAGCGAGCGAGTAAATCACTCCTCGCTCCTTCGCCGCATTTGGATCCTTATCCGCTGCGTTCCCCAGGCTTGCCGGCACCGCGTTCTGTTCTCTTCCCAAATCCGGGCTGATGACCTGCCACGCGTGACCGCCATCCGTCGTCTTGAACAGATAATTCATCGTCGTGTACAAAATGTGTGGATCGACTGGAGAAAACTCAATTGGTTGCGTCCGGTCCGCACGGTACTTTGGATCGGCTGCCGCCACGGGCGTTACGTCCTGCACCTGCCCGGTCTTGATCCAGTACTTCGAAACTTCCCTTCTCCCCGCTCCGTAAACGATGTCTGGATTCAGCGGATCCGGCGCCGCGTAGCCGTACTCGATCACCCCCACCGGGTGCCAGTCGCGAAACGTAATTTCCCCGTCGTTTCCCCGGCTCGAAACGCACACCGACCCGCTCTCCTGCTGCCCGCCGCACACCATGTAAGGAAAGGTGTTCGTCGTAATCGCGTGATAGAGTTGCGCCGTCGGCTGGTTGTACCAACTGCTCCACGTCTTACCTCCATTCACTGTCACCTGCGCCCCTTGATCGCTTACCAGCAAAATCGTGTCCGGATGATTCGGGTTGATCCACATGTTCTGATAATCGTCCCCGCCGGGCGCTCCATGGAAGCTCGCCCACGTCTTCCCGCCGTCCACCGACTTCATCGTCACCGTGCTCGTGTTGTAGACGATCTCCGGATTCTTCGGATCCACTTTTGGCATCGGCAAGTCTCCTCCGCCGATTCTTCCCGCGGGCCTCGGATCCGACGTGATCTTTTGCCACGTTTCTCCGCTGTCATCCGACCGGTAGATTCCCACTTCCGAGCCCGTTCCAGTTTTTCCCCGCACGCTCGCCACGCTCGCAAACAGCCGGCTCGGCTCGCTCGGCGCAATCGTCAAGTTGACCTGCGCCACTCCCTCCGGCAATCCATTTTTCAATTGATTCCACGTCTTTCCGCCGTCCGTGGACTTGAACAATCCTCCGCCTGCACCCTGGTACTCGTTCCCGTCTTCCCACGGCCCGATTCGCAATTGCCACATCGCTGCGTACACCGTTTGCGGATTTGACGGATCAATCTCTACGTCCGATCCGCCCACGTTTTCCCCCTTCGACAGCACTTTCTCCCAGTTTTGTCCGCCGTCCGTCGAAAGATAAATCCCCCGCTCTTCGTTCGGTCCATACGGATGGCCCAGCACCGCCGCAAACACGCGATTCGCGTCATGCGGATCCACTGCCAGCGTCGGTATTCCCTGGCTGTCTCGCAGCGCCTCCAGATGCGTCCACGTTTTCCCCGCATCCGTGGACTTGTAAATTCCGTCTCCCACCGCCAGATCCGGCCGCGCGATTCCTTCCCCGCTCGAAACGTAAACCACATTGGGATCCGACAGCGCCACCGCGATCGCTCCCACCGATTGCGTCGGCTCATCGTCAAAAATCGGCGTCCACGTTCTTCCCGAGTCGTCCGTCTTCCAGACGCCTCCGTTCACCGCTCCCACATAAAACACGTTCGGCTCGCTCGGCACTCCGCACGCCGCGCGCGTTCTTCCTCCTCGCGTCGGCCCGATCATCCTCCAGCGCATCTCCTGGTACGTGCTCTCGGGATATTGCTGGGCTCTCGTCATCGTCGCAGCCGGGCAGATCATCAGCGCCCCGAGCACAAACATCGAGAGACGGTTCATGCGCATCACAAGTCACCTCTTTTGCGGATTTTTCGAACAACGCGGCTGACGAACAACCCGAGGAGCTTCAGCTCGCTTTTCTATTTCATTTCCCGTGCAGCACTATGAACCCAATCGCTTCAAAACTCAATCATTCGCAGCTGCGCCTCGCGTTTCTCTCTCCTGAAATCTCCCTGCCCTTTTCAACCCTGCCGCTCCTTGTCGCACCGCGAGCCTCAAGGTAAACTCTCGCCATCGTTCCTTCTTCGTTTCTTGGAGGTGACTCATGCCTCGCAACGTCCGCTGCGGCCTCATCCAGACCCACTGTGAATGGTCCCCGGAAAAATTCTCGCTCGACGATATCAAGAAAAAAATGATCGCCAAGCACGAAGCTCTCATCGCCTCCGCCGCGAAGAAAAAAGTCCAGATCCTCGGCCTCCAGGAGCTTTTCTACGGCCCCTATTTCTGCGCCGAGCAGCAAACTCGCTGGTACGAACTCACCGAGCGCGTCCCCAACGGCCCCACCATCGCCCGCATGCAAAAGCTCGCCAAACAGCATCAGATGGTCCTCGTCGTCCCAATCTACGAAGTCGAAATGACCGGCCTCTACTACAACACCGCCGCCGTCATTGATGCCGATGGAAAATATCTCGGCAAATATCGCAAGCACCACATCCCGCATTGCCATCCCGGTTTCTGGGAAAAATTTTATTTCACTCCCGGTAACGCGGGTTATCCCGTTTTTCAAACGCGCCACGCTCGCGTCGGCGTTTACATTTGCTACGATCGCCACTTCCCCGAAGGTGCTCGCTGCCTCGGGCTCAACGGCGCCGAAATTGTCTACAACCCCTCCGCCACCGTCGCCGGCCTCTCCGAATATCTGTGGGAACTCGAGCAGCCCGCCCACGCCGTCGCCAATCAATATTTTGTTGCCGCCATCAATCGCGTCGGCACTGAACATCCCTGGCAAATCGGCGAATTTTACGGCAAAAGTTATTTCTGCGATCCTCGCGGCAAAATCTTCGCCCAGTGCAGCCGCGATAAGGACGAGCTTCTCGTCGCCGATCTCGATCTCGACGATATTCAGAAAGTCCGCGACACCTGGCAATTCTTCCGCGACCGCCGCCCCGAATCTTACGGCGAAATCACGCGCACCCGCGCCGCCTCTCCCTCCGCTGAATCCTCCGAAGCCGCTGACTAGCCTCGATGAGCGACTCCTTCTCCGCTTCCCTCTCCGCCGATTCCATCAGCTCCAGCTCTCTCTACAATAAAGATCTCGCTCCCGTTTCTCCCGCTCGCCGCACTTGGACCACCTACAGCTACGCCGCTCTTTGGATCTCCATGAGCGTCAACATTCCCACCTACATGCTCGCCAGCGGAATGATCGCCTCCGGCATGGACTGGAAGCAGGCGCTCTTCACCGTTTTCCTCGGCAACGTCCTCGTCCTCATCCCCATGCTTCTCAACGCTCACGCTGGCGCCCGCTATGGCATTCCCTTCCCCGTTTTCGCTCGCGCTTCCTTCGGCGTTCTTGGCGCGAACGTCCCCGCCATTCTTCGCGCTCTCGTTGCTTGCGGCTGGTTTGGCATTCAATGTTGGATCGGCGGCGAGGCCATCAACGCCATGCTTGTCGCTCTCATTCCCGGCTGGCAACATTTCCCCGCTGGCCCCGCCGCATGCTTTGCTTTTTTCTGGCTCCTCAACGTTCTCGTCATTCTTCGCGGCATCGAAACCATCCGTTTCCTGCAAGGCATCTCCGCCCCGTTTCTTCTTCTCATCGGCCTCGCTCTTCTTCTTTGGGCTCGCGGAAAAGCCGGCGGCTTTGGACCCATGCTTGCCACTCCCTCCAAATTTCATTCTTTCCCCGAATTTTTCCGCGCGTTCATCCCTTCGCTCACCGGCGTCGTCGGCTTTTGGGCCACTGTCTCTCTCAACATCCCCGATTTCACGCGTTTCGCCCGCAGCCAGAAAGATCAAATGGTCGGCCAGGCTCTCGGCCTTCCCGCTACCATGACGTTTTATTCCTTCATCGGCATCGCCGTCACTTCCGCCACGCTCATCATTTTCGGCCAGGCCCTTTGGGACCCCGTCGCCGTTCTCGCGCGCCTCGGAAATCCCATCGCTGTTGTCATCGCCATGCTCGCTCTGCTCATCGCCACCCTCAACGTCAACGTCGCCGCCAACGTCGTCTCTCCCGCCAACGATTTCTCCAATCTTTCTCCACGCCGCATCAGCTTTCGCACCGGCGGCCTCATCACGTGTTTTGTCGGCATCCTCATGCAGCCCTGGAAACTCATGTCCAGTTACGGCAGTTACATTTTCGGCTGGCTTGTCGGCTATTCCGGTTTTCTCGGCCCGATCGCCGGAGTTCTCATCTGCGATTACTTCGTCGTTCGCCGCACCATTCTCAGCCCTGGCGATCTTTATCAGCGCAACGGCCTCTACGAATATTCCCGCGGCTTCAGTTGGCGCGGCATCCTCTCTCTCGCGCTGGGCGCAGGCGTCGCTTTCGTCGGACTTTTCGTCCCCGCTCTCCGCGCCCTCTACAATTACGCCTGGTTCGTCGGCTTCGCAGTCAGCTTCCTCGCATACCTCGTTCTGGTGCCCAAGCCTGCGCCGGTTGTGCAGGCCGCCGATTAACATGACTCCGAAAACCGTTCAACTCCGAAATCCTGTCGCCCCGCTCAACGCGAGCTGCCCGCTTTTTCTTCTCTTTCTTTTTTCTCCCACTTTTAACTTTCAACTTTTGACTCTTCAACTCCCGTGAGGCCCTCCATGCACTTCGCCATCACCATCAAGCCTGACATCTCCATCGAACGCATTCTCTCTCTCACTCGCCAGGCCGAGTCCGCCGGTTTCTCCTACGCCTGGATCTTCGATTCTCACGTCATCTGGAAAGAGCCTTTCCCGCTTCTCACTCTCATGGCTTCCAACACCAAATCCATGCGTCTCGGCACTTGCGTCACCAATCCTGCCGTCCGCGACGTCACCGTCTCCGCCAGCCTTTTCGCCACTCTCAATCTTCTTTCTCGCGGACGCATGCAGCTCGGCATCGGCCGTGGCGATAGCTCCCGCCGCGTTCTCGGCAAAAAGCCCACCACTCTCGAAACTCTCGAGGATTTCGTCCGCGTCTTCCGCGCGCTCAACTCCGGAAAAACGGTTGATCTCGACGGCGTCTCCACGCATTTTCCCTGGGCCAGCGGCGAAGTCCCCCCGGTCTGGGTCGCCGGCTACGGCCCCAAAGCTCTTCGCACTGCCGGCCGCATCGGTGACGGCGTCATCCTGCAATTCGCTGATCCCGATCTCATCGAATGGTGCCTTGGCTTTGTCCGCGAAGGCGCCCGCGAAGCCGGCCGCGACTTCTCCAAAATCGAAGTCATGGCCGCCGCTCCCGTGTGGGTTTCCGCCGATCTCAAGCTCGCTCGCGAACGCGTCCGCTGGTTTCCCGCGCTCGTTTCCAATCACGTCATGGATTTAATTTCGAAATACAAACCGGAAGATCTTCCCCCCGCGCTCACTTCTTTCGTCAAAAATCGCGGCTCGTACGACTACCACCATCACTGCGAAGTCGGCTCCGATAACGCTGATTTCGTCTCCGACGAAGTCGTGGACCGCTTTTGCCTCGTCGGCCCCATCGAAGCCCATCTCCAAAAACTCGCTCGCCTCCGCCACGCCGGCGTCTCCCAGTTCAATATCTACCTCATGTCCGGCGACGAAGAATCCACCCTCACCTCCTACTCCCGCGACATCCTCCCCCACCTCGCCTCAACCTAACCCCTGCTCATGTAGCGGCGGGTTTATCCCGCCGTTTCGCCGTCTCCGCACCTCAGGGAGGGCACGACTTCAGTCGTGCCGCAAGACGCCGCGATACAGACTCGGCTTTAGCCGCCGAGGGATTAAGCGGCATTCTTGTACCGCCGGCGTCCCGCCGCCCCGTGCTCGTGTAGGGTCATCCTTCTGAGGATGACGGCCACTGCAGCCGGATCGCCTCCCGGCCCTACTCCTCGTTGTGCTCGAGCTACGCAAAAAAGTATTGAGCGCCGGACCGAAGGCTCCCGCTCTTGTAGAGGCGTCGTTTTATCACGCCCTCCGTGTAACACAGGCACTCCTGTGTCTCCCCCCTCGCCCCTTCCCCCCGCTGTCAGCCCGACCGCAGCGTCAGCGCCTTCTGCTGACGCGAAGTGGAGGGACCTCTCTCCCTCTCTCCCAATCTGGTCATTTCGAACCCAGCCGCAGCTGGGTGAGAAATCTCTCTTCTCTTTCCCTCGTCACTCGCCGCCGCTCCCGATCACCCGTGTCAACGCCCTCCTCCGCGACGCCATGCTCCGCGACCTTCGCCGCAAAGCCAGCTGAGCTCAGCCACCGGGCTCCGCCACAGTGCGAACCTCCCTTGCAGTCACCCTGAGCCCGGCGAAGGATCTCTCCCCTCTTGTAGGGGCCCCGTCCCTATCTGCAGGTCGGTGGCCCGTGGTCCGTGGAAGCTCCGAATCGTGAGTAGCCCATAATCAGGGTTGACATTCTCCAGTACTACAGGTAGTATCAAGTTGCGGAAACTTGGAGGAGTCAGCCATGAGTCTAGCGAAGCGGAATTGGAGTGGGCTCAATGAGCGAGGCCAAACGGGACCCGGCCCCACTTGTTCGCGAATGCCGAGAACGCCTTGAGGCGATCAAATCGCAAAAGCATCAACATTTCGACGAGTTGAACAATCTCGTTGAGCGGATCACCCGCCAGTTCGAGGATTTCCTTCCGAACTATCGCGTGACCGCGAAGGGCTCAAAAGTCGTGCATCACTTTGGCGCCCCAGGCACGCAACCAGTTAGCCTGGAGAAAGAGCATGGCTCCCGTAGCCATCTTCCGAGTCGTTACGCAACGTTCGCGATCGTCGGAATCGAGATGCTACTAGACTATTTAGAAGGATTATCTCGATGAAAGAACTTAACTACTACCTGAAACTGAAATACCCAATTGAGGTTGTCGAGACCGATTCAGGATATGTCGTGTCCCATCCGGACCTCCCCGGCTGCGCCTCCTTCGGCGACACCATTCCGGAAGCGATTGAGTCTCTCAGCGAGGTTCGTGAACTCTGGCTTCAGGGGCAAATTGAGAACCACGGAGCCGCACCAGAGCCTCGTCAGCCAGAAGACTATAGTGGGCGCTTCGTAATTCGATTGCCCAAATGGCTTCATCGGGTGCTCGACTCAGAAGCCCAACGTCAAGCCTGCAGCCTTAACACTCTTGTTGTTTCACTCCTGTCACTCGGAATTGGCGCATCGGCTCGCAGCTCCGCGGCGGAAGCAACGCCGACCGAAAACTGGGAGGAGATCCATGAGTGGCAAGCAGACTGGGGCGCGCCCGGGCCGATTCATTGGTCCATGCGTCGATTCTTGGGCGTAAAGGACAGGCGGTTCCAATACGCGGCCGTCCTGAGCAGGATTGCCAAGCAAACGAAAACACCGCCAAAACCAAAGGAATCCGAGTACGGAGAGTCCCGTAATGTCACCGAAGCTAAAACCGTCTGGAAAAACTAGCCAAAGAACGTTTGACGAAAATGTCGCGCTCATAGGAATGGGCATCAAAGCCTGCTCTAGCAGACTCGATCGGTCGCCATATTTCCAGATCCGGCGGATGCGCCCAAAAGACGAGCTTCGTTCAATTTCCTCGAACGTCTACCTGGAGAAACACACAGATGTCGCCTTCGACGGCGTTGTCGAATACGTGGCCAAGATCGAGGACAAAGCGAACAAAACTACCCCGGTTCAAATCGAATGCGCATATCAAGTGCACTTCCACGCCCCTAAGGGTTTTCGGAGACAAGAAGCCGAGGAATTTGTTCGCAGCTATCTAACGATCATCACATGGCCCTACTTTCGGGAGTTTGTATCAGATATGAGCGGCAAAATGGCAATCGCAGCGCTGACCTTGCCCCTGCTTCCAGATGTCGCTCGGATGGCTGCCAACAAGGCCGAAACGCGGCCAGGATTGAATCGCAAGGAATAGGCGTAGAGGACGACTATGTCGAACATGACTCCACCGCCACAAGTCCTGCTGGAGGGGCAGGATCAGTCGGCGGCTCCTATCGACATCTCGCTGGACGAGCCGTCCACCCCAGTTACTTCACCAATAGCAGAACCATCCAAATCGGTTGTTCCGCCTTCGAGCGGCCAGGCCATCGAGAGCGCGGCCACAGGCAATACCTACACAACGGGAGAATGGATTGGCGAAGGATATTTTGGCCTCGTTTTTGGATGTGTAGATGGGTGGGGCAACCAGCTAGCTGCAAAAGTGCTGAAACCATTGCGTACCTATGAAGAAATAAAAGCATCCGCACAGGCAGAGCTTCAAAAGCTATTCGCAGTTCGGCATCCTTATGTCACCTACGTGTTCGACGCATTCGAATACCGCGACACTTTCTATATCATCACGGAGCGTGCTATCGCTCACTCTCCGACCTCCTGGCACAAGGCGAGGAAGTTTTTCACTCTAAGGTTTGGCTAAAGCCAATCGCACGGTGCCTCCTCCAAGCAGTACATTTCATTCACCTCAACGGATTAGTTCACCAAGATATTCACCTCGGCAACGTTTTCGTCTCGTTTGCCAGGGACGAATCAGATTCTGCTGAGGCCGCATCAATCCAGTTCAAGCCCGGGGACCTCGGCGTTGCCAAGCTCTTTAGTGAGATCGACGCTGCTCATACGAGAGGCTGGATGCTGCCACCGGAGGTCATCGATTCGGTCGAGTTTGGCAAACCCGACCACCGGATCGACCTATACCACTGCGGGCTCCTGTTTCTCCAGCTCGCCTATGGGAAGGAATTGCGATTCACCGCGGACGAGATCAAAGCCGGGAAACCCCGGGAGATGTCTCTCGACCTGCCAGCACCCCTCAACTTCGCCCCAGAGAAGGCCCTTAGAAGGCACGTCATCCACAGAACTGAGAATGCCTTAGAACTCTGGCGCGACCTGAGCTCCCCTGCAGCCAAAGAACTGGGGCCACCCGTAGCCCTAGCCTTCACGGCCCCACCCGAGTCGAACGCACCAACCAGCAACAAATAGAGTGAGAGGGCAGGCGGAAAGATTCCACGCCGTTGTGCTTCCGCCTCCTGCACTACCCGGTCTCACCTCCTGGTTTCGGCGGCACTTTCGGCGCACTTCGCAAAAACTTCATCAACCCATCCCCCTTCGCATTCCCCGCCCGCTTCTTGAAAAACTCCGCCGCCGTCTCCACCACTCCCACTTTTTCCGCCACCGCCGCGGCGATCCATTGGTTCAACGAGACGCCGTCTTCTTTGGCAAGGCGCTGCGCCGCCTTTTTGACGGAATTCGGTAGCTTTAATGGGTAAGTAGCTCTGCTCAAGGTTTCACCTTTCTCAAAAGTTGTGCCGGCGTCAGCACGGCAACGCCGAAGCGCTCGGCTGCAACGGAAAAATCCCCTGTGTTGTACGTTACCAGGGCGCTCGCATCTCCGTTGATGGCTGCCTCCAGGACCATTTCATCATTCGTGTCGTGAACCTGCGGACGCCACCGAAAATGCAGCTCAACCGGTTCGATCAATGCCGCAAGCTCCTCCAGAACACTCTCGAGTTGCTGCGGCGAAAGCCCATGTACCAGCCGGTGCTCCGGGCGGTGCAGAACCTCTTCGTATTCCAGAAAAAGCGGAGGAGTCGCCAGTAGAACCAGGCGCCTTTCGGCCACCAGCCGCAGAACAGCGTTTCCAGCACCGGAACGAGAGCGGAGAGCAGCGACTAAAACTGAGGTGTCGAGGACAATCCGCTTCATAGACGCTTATAGTATATCACATCCTATAGGATATCGCTCCCTCCGGGTAGCACGGGCACTCCTGCCCGTGCCCGACTGGTTCGGAGCGACCATCCCAACCCCCTGCAGTCCAGATACCCGACCGCAAGCAGGAGCAACGCCCTATGAGAGACCATGGAAAGGAGACAGACCGCCCAATTCCGTCGTGACCTGTGCACGCCCCCTGCAACTCCTTGCCGCACAAGCACTTATTTTACTATTGACAAATTTGCTATTTTGTGCTATAAGTTCATGTGAATTTTCGTTACCATTCCGCCCGTTCCCCGCTCCCCACCTCTAACCCCCTGCGATCTCCGCGCCTCCGCGCGCGTCTCTCCCCAAGGTTCCGTACTTCCCCAATCTCCGCGCCTAAACCCCGTATTATCCGCACTTACAAGAACTCCTCCCGTAACCCCTTTGTTATCCGCACTTACGCACCCCCTTCGGATCTGCGGATTCTAAAGGACTTACGATTCCCCAATTCCTCCCGTAACCCCTTTATTTTCTGCACTTACAGGCCCCCTCGTAAGTGCGGAAAACAAACGACTTACAACCCCTTTATTATCCGCACTTACAAGAATCCGGCCCGCAACTCCTTTAGAATCCGCACTTACAAAAACCCCAGGGGGAGTATCTTCTCGGCTACGCCAACCACCGCCCGCCGCCCATCTCCGCGTCTGCTTCCGGTCTCCACCGCTCGCAGATCGCCGCTTCTCCGATCCGTTTCTCTGCCTGCCTGCTGTCAACTGTCAGCTGTCGACTGTCAGCTTCCATTATCCCATTTGTTTTCATCACCTTGCGCACTCTTTTGTCCTCCGCAAAACGTTATCTCCCCTGTTTTCAATCATTTCCGCACTCTTTCTGCAAAACACCCGGGGTATGGGTATCCCACGTCCGCTCAGTCCGCCCACTCAGCTCCCTCGTCCTCACGGAACACGGGTTACGGTTCACGATCCGCGCATTCCCCACTTCTCACCACTCACCCGCGTCCTGCGCTATCCTTGCCGCGTTGCATCATCCCTACTCCGGGAGCTCCTTCATGCCCTTTGACACCATCTTTCGCGACGCCACCGTCGTCACTGCCACCGACACGTTTCTCGCCGATGTCGGCATCGCCGGCGAAAAAATCTCCGCCATCGCCGCGCAGCTTCCTGCCGAAAACGCCTCGCGTGTCCTCGACGCTTCCGGACAGCTCCTCATGCCCGGCGGCATTGACGTCCACACGCATCTCGACATGCCGTTCGGCGGCACCACCAGCGCCGACGATTTTCAAACCGGCACGACAGCCGCGGCCTTCGGCGGCACCACCACGCTCATTGATTTCGCGATCCAATATAAAGGTCAATCGCTCGGCCAGGCTTTCGATACCTGGATGAAAAAAGCTCATGACAAAGCCGTCACCGATTACGCTTTTCACTGCATCATCACCGATCTCGGCTCCGCGCAACTCGAGGAAATGGGCGAACTCGTCCGCGAAGGCGTCACCAGCTTCAAACTTTTCATGGCTTATCCCGGCGTCTTCATGCTCGATGACGCCACGATCTTCAAAGCCATGCGCCAGGCCGCGAAATACAACGGGCTCATCTGCATGCACGCGGAAAATGGCGGCGCCATTGACGTCATCGTTCAGCAAGCGCTCGCCGAAGGAAAGCGCGCGCCGAAATATCACGCGCTCACTCGCCCCACCACCGCCGAAGCCGAAGCCACTTCGCGCGCCATCGCTCTCGCCGAAATGGCCGGCGCTCCCGTCTACATCGTTCATCTTTCCTGCAACGACGCGCTCGAAAAAGTTCGCGAAGCGCGCGACCGCGGCCTTCCTGCGTACGCCGAAACTTGCCCGCAATATCTCTATCTCTCGCTCGAAAATATGGACGCTCCCGGCTTCGAGGGCGCGAAATATGTCTTCACGCCTCCGCTCCGCGAAAAATGGCATCAGGAAAAACTCTGGCAAGGCCTGGCGAAAGACACGCTGCAGGTGGTCTCCACCGATCACTGCCCGTTTTGCTTCAAGGAACAAAAGGAACTAGGCAAGGACGATTTCACGAAAATTCCCAATGGCGGCCCCGGCATCGAGCATCGCCTCAGCCTCATTTACACCGGCGGTGTCCATGGCCATCGCTTTTCGCCGAATCGCTTCGTGGAAATTGTCTCCACGTCTCCGGCAAAATTATTTGGACTTTACCCGCGCAAAGGCACCATCGCCGTCGGCTCGGACGCCGATCTCGTTCTCTTCGATCCCAACGAAGAGCAAATCATCAGCGCAAAAACTCATCACATGCGCGTGGACTATTCCATGTTTGAGGGGATTCGCATCAAGGGAGTTCCGAAAACGGTTTTTTCGCGCGGCAAGCCGGTGATTGAAAAAAATCAGTTCGTCGGACGGCCCGGCGCCGGCCAATTCATTCGCCGCCAGGCATACTCCGCCTTGAAGTGAGCTTGCGATTCCGCGAAGTCGAGCGAAGACGCGCGGCGAAAATTCGCCGCCGCAAAAAATTCGATCAATGATTGTTATTCGGCGCTTTACTTTGCGAATTGTCCGGCGCGGCGTCCGCCGTTTTCGGCGCTGAAATTTTTTGCTTGTCGTCCACGGCGAACAGCATGTAGTCGCTGAAGCTGTGCCGCCTGTGAATTCGCCGCCCCTGCCAGTCGTAATACACGTCGGCGGTCTTCGGCAGCCACATGGTCACGTTGCCCTTCGCGAATTTCACCGGGCCGTATTCGATGTCCGCGCGGTCCGCCGCCAGCCGGATTTCCTTGATGGGCGCGACTAGGTTTGTTTCCATCCGGACGATCTCAAACGTGTCCGCCGAAATCCACGCGCGGCCTTTGAGCGCAACCGGATACGAGGGGCCGTCCGCGCCGATGCGATAGCGCTTGATCACGTTCGGCTTGTCCGGCCGCTGTTTGAAGTGAACTTGCCACGCAAGCCCCGTGCTCAGGCGGGCCAGCCCCTCGCAGGTCATCGTGAAATCCGGCGCGTTGAACGGATGGAAAATCAACACAAGCGCCGGCAAGCCGTTCGTCGCCACACCGCCCGGAAATTCCGCCGGACCACCGTCTTTGTCCAGCCGGTATTCTTCGACGTTCAGAAAATGATGATTCACTTCTTCGATCGAAGCCACATAACTAAAAATGCGCTTGTCCGGAGACGAGGGCATTCCATATTTGTCTATGGATTCGTGCACCAAAGTTTCAGTCGCCGTGAAACGGTCCACGTTCTTCACGAGTTCGTTCAGTTGTTCGCCGGCTTTGCGAACCACGTCGTCCACGTTACAGGAAACGCCCTGTTCCACCGGAGGAATGGAAGCGTCCACATCCGGAGGCAGCCAGTTGGCAGGCACGGGGAGGGCAGCGGCCTCCTTGGTCAGATCGGCCATTTCCGTTTTCCCGATGGCCGTGCCGTTGGATGTGATGGTGATGTTCGGATCCTTGAACATCGCCAGGTCTTTGCTCGCGCTTGTATCGCCAGGATGCGCTTTGACGTAGGGCTCGAGCACGGTAATCGCTTCCTGACGCTCGCCGCTTTCCGCAAGCGCACGGGCCAGCACAACCTGAATCATCGCCGCTTGATCGTGCCCGAGTTCCAGCGCGCGCCTGGATTCCGTGATGGCGTCGCCATGGCTGTTTTGCATTTCGTAGGCTTCGGCGAGGAAGGCGTGTGCGCGCCACGAAGTCGGCGCGGTGAGCGTCGCGCGCTTCAGATAAGTTTCCGCATCGCCCGGCTTGGTTTCGTGCAACAAATCCTGGCCAACGGCGATGAGCGCATTCAGGTGATTGGGCTGAAGCTGAAGAGTTTTCATCCAATGTGTCATCGCTTTGGCGGGATCATTCGCTTGAGACTCGTAGACGCCGAAGAGATATTCGATTTCAGCGGTGTTGGGCGCGTTGCGCTCCGCCGCTTCGAGATGAGGAAGAGCGCTGTTCAGCTTGTTGGCCCGCAACGCTTCCATTGCCTTGCCGACGTCCTTTTGCACTTTGCGCGGAAGCGAATAGAAGTTCATGGATGCGGCCGCTGTTTCCGCATCGAGCGCCTTGAGATTGAGGGTGACCGAAACAGCGCCGGGGCCATTGACCTCGAAGTCTTTCTTAGCTGTCTCGTAACCGGGGGCCACGACTTGCACGATGAATTCGCTATACGGCATACGGTCAAACTTGACGAAGCCCCCTTGCGCCGTTCCCTGATTAAAAAGCTCACCACCCACTCGAAAGAGAGTTACTACCGCCGCGCCTTTCAGAGCCTCTCCGTTCGGCCCCTTGACGTAAATCTCGGCGTTCGCCGATCCGTAAGCCATCGCGACGGCATCGGCGCCAACCGCAGGATCCGGGGGACCCTGAGGCGAACGAGCACTCAAGCTAGCCGGCAGAATCAAAGCACCCGCAATCGCGGGAATCAGGAAGTACTTCGAGGAAGGTATGACCATAGCCCACTCCGTCCTATTGGGACGCGAAGGAGTTTATCACAGCGCCACCTAGTGCAAAAGGTTTTCAAAAATTGGCAAGACAGTGAGTTGGAGGGCCGCAAGCGCGATGGTAGAGTACCGCGACTCGACGCGAGGCCAAGCGGGGCGCAATCTCCGGATGGAATTCTCTTCGTGAAGCGACGATGAACGAAACGCAGAAAAACACACCGGTCAGAGAAACAAGCGCGGGGCTGGCGCGGCGGCTGGGATTGTTTGGAACGACGATGGCCGTGATGGGCGGAATCATCGGAGCGGGAATTTTCATCAATCCCTACCTCGTGGCGGAGCGAGTGCACACTTCCGCGCTTATTCTGGGCGCGTGGATCGCGGGAGGAGTCGTCGCGCTTCTTGGCGGCTTCATTTACGCGGAACTTGCGGCGCGACTGCCGGTGGTGGGAGGCCAATACGCATACTTGCGCGAGGCGCTCCATCCAGCGGTGGCATTTCTGTACGGCTGGGTGCTTCTGCTCGTAATCCAAACCGGCGGAATGGCGGCCGTCGCAGTCACGTTTGCTCACTATTTTCTCGAACTGTCCGGATGGCAAGTGAGCGCGGCGCTGATTGCGGCGGCGGCGCTCGGCTTGCTGACAATTATCAATTGTCTGGGAGTCAGCGCGGGAAGCCGCGTGCAGTCGTGGATGACGCTTGCGGCCATTCTGGCGATCGCGATGCTGGAGATTTTCAGCTTCACGCGTGGCGGAGCGTCCAAGATTTTGTGGCATCCGCTGGCGGGCGAGCCATTCTCCACAAGTCTCATTTTCACTTTTGGCGCAGCGATGACTCCAGTGCTGTTCGCCTACGGCGGCTGGCAGACGACGAGCTTTCTCGCCGGGGAGATGCGCGAGCCGCGGAAGACATTGCCGCGCGGGCTGATGCTTGGCGTGCTGGGCGTGATCGCGGTTTATACGTCCGTGAATTACGTTTACGTGCGGGCGCTGGGCCCGGATGGACTCGCGGGAACAATGACGCCGGCGTCGTCAGTGATGCGAATGTTGCTCGGACCGCAGGGCGCTTCGTTCATCGCGGCTGGAATTGCACTCTCCGCGTTCGGCTATCTCGGCCAATCCATGCTGACGGCTCCGCGGGTGTATTTCGCGATGGCGGAGGACCGCGTGTTTTTCCGGGGCGTTGCGCGCATTCATCCGAAAACGCAAGTGCCGGTTGTGGCGATTTTGCTGCAAGGAATTTGGGCGATCGTGATCGCGCTGACAGGAACGTACGCGCAAGTGGTGAATTACGTCGTGGCCATGGACTCGATTTTTTTTGGGCTGACGGCGATTTGCCTAATCGTGCTGCGGCGGCGGGCGGCAAGAGCGGGTGCAGCGAAAGTAGATTACGCCATGCCGGGCCATCCGTGGACGACGCTTCTCTTTGTCGCGGCGGAATGGATGGTGGTGGCAAGCACGTTTGCACACGATCCGAAGCGAGCGTCCATCGGGCTGGTTATCGCGATTACCGGCCTGCCGGCTTATTATCTATGGCAAAAAAAGAGCAAGGCGGAAGGAGCGAGATGAGCCGGCTGGGCCGAACGAAACAATCCATCTACATGGAATGGGCGAAAATGCACTCGCACGCGCGCTTCAATCTGGCGACGAGCGGAGTGATGGGCGTGCCAATGGCGGAATTTCCGCTAGACCTCAAGGAATTCGAGGTGACCGCGCCGGGAGGATATGGCTACGAACCGCTGCAAGAGCGGATGGCGCGGCACGCGGGAGTCGCGAAAGAGTGCGTGGTGGCCGCGGCGGGAACTTCGATGGCCAACCATCTTGCGATGGCGGCGGTGCTCGATCCGGGCGATGAGGTGCTGATCGAGCAGCCTGTGTATGGGCCGCTGCTTGAGGTGGCGGAATACCTGGGAGCAAACATCAAACGCATTCCGCGGCGCTTCGAGGAGGGATTTGCGCTGGAACCGGACGCACTAGAAAAGCAAATCACATCGGCAACAAAACTCATTGTGCTGAGCAATTTGCATAACCCGAGCGGCGCGCTGATGCCTGCAGAAACGTTGCGCAAGATTGGAACGCTTGCACAGAGAGCCGGCGCGCACGTCCTGGTGGACGAAGTCTATCTCGAGATGCTCTTTGACCAGAAACAGCCGCGCAGCTTTTCGATTGGACAGGAACTTGCCGCGGGAAGGGACAATCCCTTCCTTGTGACGAGCAGCTTGACGAAAGTTTTTGGACTGAGCGGGCTGCGCTGCGGATGGATTCTCGCCTCACCCGCGCTTGCGCGGAAAATGTGGCAACTGAACGACCTGTACGGCGCAGTGGCGGCGCATCCGGCGGAGCGCATGTCCGTGATGGCGTTCGATCATCTGGAGAAATTCCGGGAACGCGCGCGACAACTCCTGACAACGAATCGCGAATTGATGAAATCGTTTCTGGATTCGCGGAGCGATCTCGAATGCTTCCGTCCAGTCGCAGGCACGGTAGTTTTTCCACGGCTGAAAAGCGGCGAGCCCGAAAGTTTTTTCCAGTTGCTCCGGGAAAAGTATGAGACGAGCGTCGTGCCGGGAAGTTTTTTCGAGATGCCGCGGCACTTCCGCATAGGCATGGGAGGCGACACCCCCGGGCTGCGCGCCGGACTCGAGCGCCTTGCCGCAGCGCTGGACGAATGGGGCATGCGGCAATCGTCGTAATTGCCGCTTCGACAGACGCAGGGAACCCAACTAATGACAGGCTGGGCACGGAACCGCTAACCAGTGCAAATTAGCTGGAAACTTTATGATGAAATGGAACCAATCACTTCGAGACAACAATGCCAAAACTTAGATTTCTGGTTGCTTTGACCAATAACGACAACGACTATCAAATCGAGCAGTGGGAATCCGCGGAGCAAGCCGGGCGCAAGACGGGCGTGGAAGTGCAAATCGTCCACGCGCAAAACGACGCGATCGGCCAAAGCACGCAGGTGCTGAAAGCCGTGCAGGCGCCGAAGGCGCTGCGGCCCGACGGAATTGTTTTCGAGCCGGTGGGCGGAACCGCGCTGCCACAGGTGGCGCGAGCGGCGGCGACCGCTGGAATCGGCTGGGTGGTGCTGAACCGCGACGCCCCTTATATTGATGAGCTGCGACGCACGGCAACCGCGCCGATCTTCTCGATCAGTTCGGATCACGTGGAGATCGGGCGAATCCAGGGGCGGCAAATGGGCGCGCTGCTTCGCGGCGGAGGAGCGGCGCTTTACATACAAGGGCCCTCGGAAAATTCCGCGGCAAAAGAGCGGACGGCGGGAATGCAGGAAACCAAGCCGGCCAACATCCAGGTGACACTGCTGAAAGCGCAGTGGACACAGGAGAGCGCGCAAAAGTCCGTGCGCTCCTGGCTGAAGCTGACGACCTCGCAGCGAGCTGCAATTGACCTGGTGGTGGCGCAGGACGATTCGATGGCCATAGGAGCGCGGGACGCGTTCAAGGAATTGCCGAACGAGGACGAGCGCGAGCGCTGGCTGAAGCTGCCGTTCACAGGATGCGACGGATTGCCCAAAACGGGCCAGGCCTGGGTGCGAAGCGGATTGCTGGCAGCCACGGTGTTTATTCCGCCCAATGCGGGCCAGGCGATTGAAATGCTCGCCGACGCGATGGAGAACCGGAAAGTGCCGCCAGGCCGCGTGATGACGGAGGCAGTTTCGATCCCGGCGCTGGATGCGCTGTCGCGAAAGAAACCTTAAACCGGCAAGTAGCAAACGCGAGCGAGCTCTGAACGAAGCGGCCGCGTTCCTTGGCATTTTCAAAACCCTCCGTGATTGGTCCCAGGAAAAACGATTTTCTGAGTTCCACGTCCATCCAAGAGGCGTATAATGCCGCCGGTCGTAAATCAATGGAAGAAAGCGCGCCGGAGGGACGAGCATGGAAAGCTCGCGAGCAGGTAAATCGGTTGACCGCAGGCAATTTCTCGCTGCGACCGGAGGAGGATTGTTGGCGGCAGCCGTTCCGGGAAGCGCAAACGCAGGCAGCTTGAGCGCAAACGCGAATGCAGCGGAAAGCGAGCGCCAAATAAGCGCGGGAACGAAGCGCAAAATTCCGATCGGCGTATTCGATCCTGTCTACCCGAACCTTTCCATTGACGAGATGCTGGACAAAGTGAGCGCGCTGGGCCTGGAAGCAATGGAGATTGGGACAGGCGGCTATCCCGGCTCGCATCATTGTCCTGTGGATGAACTGCTGGCCGATCCGGCAAAAGCAAAAGCGTGGCTGAAGAAATTCGAGGACCGCGGCATCCAGGTGGCGACACTCAGCTGCCACGGAAATCCGGTGCATCCAGATGCGGCGCACGCGGCGCGAGACGCGGAGAGCTTCCGGAAAACGGTGCTGCTGGCGGAACGGCTGGGCGTGAAAGTGATCGTGGGATTCTCCGGCTGCCCTGGAGGGACGCCGACCGACGCGCAGCCGAACTGGATCACGTATCGCTGGCCGCCGGAGTACGCGCAGATGCAGGACTGGCAGTGGAAAGAAAAAATCATTCCGTACTGGAAACAAGCGGCGAAATTCGCGCGGGATCATGGAATTCACCGGCTGGGATTCGAGATGCACCCGAACTTCGCGGTGTATAACCCGCGAACGCTGCTAAAATTGCGCGACGCGGTGGGAGAAGAAATTGGAGCGAACTGCGATCTGAGCCATTTGTTCTGGCAGGGCTGCGATCCCGTGGAAGTGATTCATTTCCTGGGCAAACAGGGAGCGATTTATCACGCGCACATGAAGGACACGGTATTTTTTCCGGAGAACAAGGCGAAATATGGCGTGTTGAATTTCGCGTTCGAGACGAGCGATCTGGGGAATGCTTCAGAGACATTCCGCGCCGTGGGCTACGGCCATAGCGCGAGCTTGTGGAAGTCCGTGCTGCAGGCGTACATGGACACGGGATATGAGGGCATCTTGAGTATTGAGAACGAGGATCCGATTCTATCGGGAGAAGTCGGAGTGGAGCGCGCGGCGTACGTGCTGAAAAACGTGCGGAACGAAATTCTGGCGGGATAATGAACCGGCGAGAGTTTGGAAAAAATTTGGCAGGAGTGGCGGCGGGAGCGGCGTTGGGAAGCGCGGCGCCGGCAATCGCTTCCGCGCGCGAGGCGCGAGCGGAGGAAGCCGCGGGAGGAGCGCCGTTCAAGCTGACGGTGATGCTGTGGACGGTGTTTCGCGGGCAGCCGTTTGCGGAGCGGCTGGAAAAAGTGGCGGAAGCGGGCTACAACGCCGTCGAGCTGGTGAATGAGTTCAAGGACTGGAAAAAAGAGGATTTTGCCGCGGCGCGAAAGAAAAAAGAAGAGCTGAAGTTCACGTTTGACGCGACGGCGGGAGTCTGGCACGCGCTGGCGGACGCGAATGACCGCGAAGCGTTCCTGCAAGCGGTGCGCGATTTCGTGCCGACGTTGCACGAACTGGAATGCAAGCAGCTTATCCTGCAAACGGGAAACAAAGTGGCGGGGCTTTCCGCGGAAGCGATGCGGGCAAACTGCATCGAGACGCTGAAACGCGGCGGAGACGTTGCGGCGCAAAACGGCATCGAACTGCTCGTCGAGAATATTGATCCGGAAGAGAATCCGAAATATTTTCTGACGTCCACGGCGGAAGGGTTTGAAATTATCCGCGCGGTGGGCAATCCGCACGTGAAGTTCCTTTACGATTTTTATCACGAGCAGATCGCCGAGGGGAACCTGATCGAGAAGCTGACGAAGAACCTGGATGTTACGGCGCTTGTGCACGTCGCGGATGTGCCGGGGCGTCACGCGCCGGGGACCGGCGAGATCTACTACCCGAACATTTACCGAAAGCTTGCGGAGCTGGGATACGACCGGTATGTGGCGATGGAGTTTCTGCCAAAGGGCGAGCCGGTTGCGGAACTGCGCGAGGCGCGCGAAATGGCGATGAAATACGGCGCGGCGGAGAAAAAAGCTTCGTCGAACAGGATGGGGACAGGGAGGAAGCATGCAACGGCGTGACGCGTTGAAGCTGCTGATGGTGGGGGCGGCGCTGCCGGCGCTGAGCCCGGACGTGTTCGCATTTTTTCGCGCGGCGCATCCCGCGGAAGGCTACACGCTGCGCACGCTGAGCCCGCACTTGAACGAGACGGTGGTGGCAATGATTGACCTGATCGTTCCGGCGACGGACACCCCCGGAGCGAAAGGCGCGCGCGTGAACGAATTTATTGACCTAATCCTGACGGAGTGGTGCGTGGAGGACGAGCGTAAGAATTTTCTCGATGGGCTTGCGGGAGTGGACAAGCGGAGCAACGAACTATACGGCAAGGATTTTGTGGGCATCACGGCTGCGCAGCAGGCCGCGCTTCTCCGCGAAATGGATGACGAGGACCTCGGCCACGGACATCCGCCGGCGCGAAACCCCGCCCTGCCGAAAAATTTCGATAAACAGATGACAGGCACATTCTGGCGCGTGTTCAAAGGAATCACGCTGCACGGATACTACACGTCTGAAATTGGATTTTCGCAAGAACTGAAACTGCAGGTTATTCCCGGCTCTCTGCACGGCTGCATGCCGATGGCGGAGAGCAGCGGGGACGCAAAGGTCTAGGGGGCCAGGATGCCGACGCCAGTCTACGACGCAATCATCATCGGATCGGGAATCACCGGAGGATGGGCAGCGAAGGAGTTGACGGAAAAAGGACTGCAAGTGCTGGTGCTGGAAGCGGGACGAACGATCATTCCGGAGCGGGATTACGTCGAGCATGTGCCGGTATGGGAGTTGAAGTACCGGGATTGGGACAACCGGTCCGAGCGGGCAAAGACGCAGCCGATTCAGCGCGAGGTGTATTACGCGTGCGACGAATATTCACACAAATTTTTTGTGAGCGATGTAGAAAACCCGTACACCTGCGAGGACGGAAAGCATTTTTCGTGGATACGCGGTCGGCAGGTGGGCGGAAAATCGATTACCTGGGGACGGCAAAGTTACCGCTGGAGCGATCTGGATTTTGAAGCGAACCTGCGGGATGGAATTGCGGTGGACTGGCCGATTCGGTACGCGGAGATCGCGCCGTGGTACGACTATGTGGAAGAATTCGCAGGGATCAGCGGGCAAACGGAAGGTTTGCCGCAATTGCCGGACGGGAAATTTCTGCCGCCGATGGAGATGACGTGCGTCGAGCAGGATTTGAGGGACGCGCTCTTCAAACATTTTGACGACCGGATGATGACGATTGGAAGGACGGCGGTGTTGACGCGGGTGCACAAAGGGCGGGCGCCGTGCCATTCCTGCGGATTCTGTCACCGCGGCTGCATCACGAAATCGTATTTCAGCAGCTTGAATTCGACGCTTCCGGCGGCGGAGAAGACCGGAAAAATGACGCTGCGTCCGCACAGCGTGGTGCGCAGTCTGAAGTACGATTCGGCGTCGGGGAAGGTGACGACGGCGAATGTGGTGGACGCGCAAACGAAGCAGGAGTTGGAATTCAAGGCGAAAGTGTTTTTTGTTTGCTGCTCGACCCTGGAATCCACGCGGCTGCTGCTGAATTCCGCGACGCCGGAGTTTCCCAATGGTTTGGCGAATAGCAGCGGAGAACTCGGTCACAACTTGATGGATCATCACATGGGCGCGGGCGCGAGCGGCGTGATGCCCGGACACGAAGACAAGATTCCATTCGGCAACCGGCCGAACGGAATTTACATTCCGCGATTCCGCAACGTGAAAACCAAGGAAAAAGAGTTTATCCGCGGATATGGTTATCAGGGCAGCGGAACGCGCGAGGGCTGGACGCGCGGAATGAATATGCCGGGATTCGGAGTGGACTTCAAAAATTCGCTGAAGAAACCGGGCCCGTGGCGGATGGGCATTCACGGGTTTGGCGAATGCCTGCCGAATCATGACAACTATGTGGAGATCAACAAAGAGAAGCTGGACGCCTGGGGCATTCCGACGCTCACGATTCATTGCGCGTTTCGAGAAAACGAACACAAGATGTCGCACGACATCGCCGTGCAAGCGGCGGAAATGTTGGCGGCGGCCGGCGCAACGAACGTCTCGGTCCTGGAGGAGATTTCGAGCCCGGGGCTGGGAATTCACGAAATGGGCACGGCGCGCATGGGCCGCGACCCGAAAACGTCCGTGCTGAACTCTCACAATCGGGCGCACGACGTAAAAAATCTCTTCATGACGGATGGAGCGTGCATGGCGTCAAGCTCGTGCGTGAATCCGTCCCTGACGTATATGGCGCTGACGGCGCGCGCGTGCGATTATGTCGTCAACCAGATGAAGCGCAACGAGCTGTAGAATAACCTTCGGAAAACCGAGGTCGAGGAAATGTCCCAAGTCATACGCTCGCCGAAACAATTTGACGTGTGCATCATCGGCTCTGGAGCCGGCGGCGGCACGGCCGCGAAAATCCTGACGGAAGGCGGGCTGAGCGTCGCGCTGCTCGAGGCGGGGCCGCAAGTCCATCCGGAAAAAGACTACAAGATGCTGATGTGGCCGTACGAACTGCCGCACCGTGGAGCGGGAGTTGGCGGACGGGCGGAAGCCAATTTCAGCGAGTTTCTTGCGCCGAATGGCGCCTGGCAGATTGAGGGCGAGCCATACACCTCGGCTCCGGGCGCGAATTTTCAGTGGTTCCGGTCGCGCATCGTTGGCGGGCGCACGAATCACTGGGGCCGGATCGCGCTGCGCTTCGCGCCGATTGATTTCAAGTCGTTCACCCGCGACGGCCTCGGCTCGGACTGGCCAATCACTTACGAGGATCTTTCTCCGTACTACGACAAGGTCGAGTCGTACATCGGAGTCTTCGGCACCAAAGAGGGCGTTTCCAGCGCGCCGGACGGCATGTTTCTGCCGCCGCCAATTCCGCGCTGCACGGATTTAATCGTCAAGAAGGCTTGCGACAAGCTGAACATTATCTGCATTCCGTCGCGCCTGGCGATTTTGACGCGCTCGGTGCATGGACGTCTGCCATGCCATTACTGCGGTCAGTGCGGGCGCGGCTGCACGACCGCCTCAAATTTCAGCTCGAGCCAGGTGATGATTCCTCCGGCGATGGAGACCGGCAAGCTCACTTTGATCACCGGAGCGATGGCGCGCGAGATTCTGGTGGGCAAGGACGGCAAAGCAACGGGCGTTTCGTATATTGACAAGGCCACGCGAGCCGAGCAACGCATCAACGCAAGGGCCGTGGTTGTCGCCGCGAGCGCGTGCGAATCGGCGCGCTTGCTTCTGAATTCGAAGTCAACTCTCTTCCCGGATGGGCTCGCGAATTCCTCCGGAGTTGTCGGCCGCTACTTGACGGATTCCGTCGGCAGCGACGGCTGGGGCATCATTCCCCGCCTCGAAAAAATGCCGCCCCACAATCACGATGGCGTCGGCGGAATGCACATGTACATTCCATGGTGGAAGTTTGACCGCAAGAACGCTTTCCCGCGCGGCTACCACATCGAATTTGGCGGCGGGCGCAATATGCCCGGCATCGGCGAGTTCAACGGCCTTCTTCACGACGAGGAAGGTTATGGCCTGGACTTGAAGCAGCGCGCCCGCAAAATGTACGGCACGGGTATCGGCCTTTCCGGTCGCGGCGAAATGATTCCCAACGAGGATACCTACTGCGAACTCGATCCGGATGTCGTGGACCAGTGGGGCATTCCTGTCCTGCGCTTCCATTTCAAATGGAGCGATTACGAACTACGCCAGGCCCAGGACATGCAGGAAACATTCCGCGCCATCATCGAAGCCGCCGGTGGCGAGTACAAATCGAAAACTTCCATTCATGGCGAATATCCATTTGGAATTCAAGCAGGCGGAAAAATCATCCACGAAGTCGGCACGGTGCGCATGGGCGCGGACGCAAAGACCTCCGTGCTCAACGGATTTTGCCAGTCGCACGACGTGAAAAATCTTTACGTCACTGACGGCGCCCCGCTCGTCACCAATCCGGACAAAAATCCCACGCTGACGATCATGGCGCTCTCCTGGCGCGCCTCCGAACATCTGCTCGATGAAGCCAGGAAGGGCAATTTGTAGCCGCAACGCTGCGGAGGAGAGGACGACGATGAATTCAAACTCAGTCAGCCGGCGGGACATCCTGAAAACTCTGGCAGTCGGCGCGGCCAGCGGCTCCGTGCTGCAAATCATTCCCGCGCACGCCGCCGAGTACGCGCATCACATGATTCGCGGCGAAAAGTCCGCTTCACCCGAAGGCAAGTACGCTCCAAAATTTTTCTCACCGCACCAGTACGAAACGCTGACCACTCTCTGCGACATCATCATCCCCAAGGACGAAAAATCCGGCGGAGCCGTCGAAGGCGGCGCTCCCGAATTCATCGATCTGCTTACCAGCGAAAACGAAACATACCAGCTCAAGCTCGGCGGCGGCCTCATGTGGCTGGACGGCTACTGCTCCGATCACTATTCCAACGTTTTTTTGAAGTGCGCTCCGGACCAGCGCAAGGACATCCTCGATCGCATCGCTTTCCGCAAAAGCGCCAAGCAGGATCCCTCGCTCAGCCAGGGCGTCGCTTTCTTCGCTTTCCTGCGCAAGATGACCTGCGACGGTTTCTACACCAGCAAAATTGGCATCGAGGACTTGCAGTACATCGGCAACACAACTCTTCGCGAATTTCCCGGCTGCCCTCCCGTTCCGGAGGCGTAACCTTCACGCCTCAATCGCGGAAGGGCTTCGCCAGATCCTTTTTCGCTCTTGAGCAATCCCGCCCCGCTTAGCCGCGGTGCGGTCTCTCCTCGTTGTGAGGTTTACTTTCCTGGTGCGGCTTGGCTTCCTGGTTCGGCCTGTTCGCTTTTGGCGGCCGGTTCTCCGCGCGCGGCTGATTTCTTGGCGTTGCGCCTCGAGCGCCTTCGTTCGGACGATTCGGGCGCGCTTCGTTGTTCATCGCATGCGGAGCCGGGCGGTTGCCCGCGTTTCCTTGACCCGCGTTTCCTTGATACGATCCGTTCCGGCGCTCGATCGCGGTCTGCGGCGGACGGTCGTTGCGCTGGCCACGCGTATCCGCATTCCGGTGCTCATTCATCGCGTTTGACGGACGGTTTTCGTTGCCCCGCGCGCCGACCGCGCCACGTCCGGAAAATTCTCCCGGGCGCGCTGTCGCCGCCACCGCCGGCCTGCCGTGATTCACGGACGCAAGAAACGCTCGGTTCGTGCTCGCCTCGCGCCGGTGATTCTCTTGCGCCGCCGTCCGCTCGAAGTGATGCTCGTGCTCCGCTTCCATTTCGCCCCTGGACGGCCGCGCCATCACGCCACCGCGCCCGCCATTGAAGCTCACGCGATTCACAGTCACATTTCGGACCACCGTTCGATCAATGTACGTATTGTGAATTTCAACTGTGTTCACCCGCATGACCGCCGTGTTGTACGCGAACACTCCGTGGTTCCACCGGCCCCCGACAAATCCTGTGCCGAAGTAGCCAAATCCATAGTTAATCCCGCCGTAGAAACCGATGTGCGGTCCCCAATAGCCCCCGTGCCAGTAATAGCCGCCGTCGCGCCAGCCCCAATATCCTGGCGTCCAGAGCAATCCAACTGCGGGCGGCTCAACCCACGTCCCAGGCACCCAGAAATAGCCATCCGGCCCATACGCCCAGTAGCCCGGCGTCCAGAGATATCCCGGCGCGGGACAAATCGGCTGCTCATACACTGGTAGCGCCGGCGGCCCTATATGCACCGCAACCCCGACACTTATTTGCGCCGAAGAAGGAGTCGGCATTGCGAGCATTGCCAAAGCCAGCAAAAACACACCACAAACCAATATCCTACGCATGTGCGCCTCCACTCCTGAATCTACGCTTATAAACACCCGCAGATTCGGGAAGTTGCGCCGCGTGTCCTATCGGACAGTTCGCTGTTTTGCCGCGAAATTTAGAGAGATTTGATAGTTCCGGACGCCGCGTCCCACATCACGGCCGCTTTCCGGAAGTACGCTTCATTGGACATGTGGCACGCCAGCGCCGCGTTGTTTCCGAACACCGCGTCTTCCACCACGGCCTGCCGGTTCTTCACCGCTTGGAAATACTTCCAGAGATGCGGCCTTTCGTCGTC
The DNA here is from genome assembly GCA_035279745.1 of Candidatus Acidiferrum sp. Lineage (GTDB taxonomy): Bacteria > Acidobacteriota > Terriglobia > Acidiferrales > UBA7541 > Acidiferrum. The sequence continues at coordinate 161,015 of DATEHE010000030.1, forward strand.
CCACGAATCGCCTCTGTAAGTGTAGCCCTCGAGCAGCGGCTCCTTGCCCGGCTCCGGATCATGTTCCTTGTGCCATTCCGCGAAATACGCCTCGCGCATCTTCTGCGGATAGCCGGACGTGTAGTAGCTCGGCGCGGAGTCTTCTCCCGTTTGCGGATAATAATTGATCGCGAATTCCGTCACTTCCAGAATGCCTTTCGAGCCCTGGAAGCGGTATGTCTCCGGCGTTTCGCAGCCGAGGTTCAGCCGCAGATACACCGGTGCGCTTCCGTAATCGAAGAGCGTTGCGTGCACATCCGGCATGTCGCGCCCGTCCGGGAACCGCAAAATCGCCCCCAGCGACTGCGCCTTTTTCGGCGGTGCATTCCAGCCCAGCATGAAATTCATGCCGCTCACGAGGTGCACGAGCAGATCTCCTGCGAGCCCCGTGCCGTATTCCCGCCAGCAACGCCAGCGCGCAAAATATTTTGGTGACATGTCTGCATCCCACGGCTTGTGCGGCGTCGTGCCCTGCCACGTATCCCAATCCAGGTTTTGCGGAGAAAGTCCCGGAGGCGGCGGATATTCCCACGCGCCCGTTGGATCGTTGCGTCCCAGCGAGCCTTCCACCAGCGTCAACGTCCCGATAATGCCCTGCGCGATCAGTTCCTTCACCTTCGCGCAAATCACGGAGCTCACGCGCTGCGAGCCAATCTGCACGATGCGCCCCGTCTTCTGCGCCGCCGCCACCATGTCCAGACCGTCCTGCGCGCTGTGCGACATCGGCTTTTCGCAGTAAATGTCTTTCCCCGCGTTCACCGCGTCAACCACCACCTGCTTGTGCCAATGGTCCGGCACGGCCGCCACGATGCAGTCAATCTCCTTGTTGTCCAGCAGCTCGTGGTATCGCCGTGTCACGGGAATATTTTTCCCCACGATTTCCCGTGCCAGCAGATGCCGGCCGTCCCAGAGATCGCAGGCGGCCACGCATTCCACCCCTGGCAATTGGACGGAAGTCGTTAGCAGCCCCGAGCCTTGCATCCCGATGCCGATCATGCCGAAGCGCACTCGATCGCTCGGCGCCACCCTTTCAAACGCGGAAGGAATGTACTCCGGCTTCAGGAAAATACTAGGCGCCGCGGCCAGCGCTCCTGTCGCCCCGGCCGTCCTTTGCAGAAATTCCCTTCTCGAAACACGGCTCTTGCCCATGGTCTCCTCCCTCAGTGCTAATTAATTTGAAAACTCCGCGCGGTGCGATTCTTCCCTTGTTGCGTGTACATCCCCTCGGTTCAGAATCGAATCGCGTGCAAATAGTCGTAGCTGATCTTGATGTCCTCGAACGGCTCCTTCGCGTCGTCGTTCTCCACGAAGTAGTGCTTGATGCCCGCCGCTTCCGAATGCTCGAAGATCCGCTTCCAATCAATCTGTCCTTTGCCCACGTCCGCGAGCCGCCCCTTGAACACCACCGAGCCCGTCGCTCCGGCGTAACTGCTCGTCGCGTTCGGATCGTTTACGTAGTCCTTCACGTGCACTAGCGGAAATCGCCCCGGATATTTTCGGAAGTACGCCACCGGATCCTTTCCCGCCACGCTGATCCAGCACAAATCCATTTCCATTTTCACGAATCGCGGATTTGTTTCGCCCAGCAGATAGTCGTACGCCAGCTTTCCGCCCAAACCTTCCACCGCCGCGAATTCATAGGAATGGTTGTGAAAACAAAATTGGATGCCCGCCTTCTGGCTCTCTTCGCCTGCCTTGTTGAAGAGTTCCGCCGCCTTCTTGTAACCGTCCGCGGTGCGCTGTTTTTCATCAATCCACGGACACACCAGGTACTTGTGCCCAATCACGTGCGCCGCGTCCAGCGTTTCCGGCCATTTGTTTTCGATGATGTCGTAGGAAAAATGAGCGGAAGGCACCGTCAGGCCATTCTTATCCACGAGGGCGCGTACATCCTTGGGCGAATGATTGAAGTATCCGGCGAATTCCACTTCCTTGTATCCCGTCTCCGCCACCTTGGCGATGGTCCCTTCAAAATCCTTCGGCATTTCGGAGCGCACGGTATAAAGTTGCAACCCCACGCGCTTGATTTCGTGCGTCTTCTCCTCGGCCCACGATGGGCGCGCCGCGAGCAATGCCGCTCCGGCAACGGACGTTTCAATGAATTTTCTGCGGTTCATGATATTGGTCACTCCTCCCTGGCTTGCGGAGCGAGTATACAAAAAGCGCTGGCCCAAATCAGGGAAAAAACGCCACAAAACGAGAAAAAAAAGGCGGCGCTCCTCGACGAAGCGCCGCCCTTTTCTGCCAATCGCGGGGTTAGAAGAACAACCTCAGGCCAAACTGCATCTTGCGCCCGAAGTGCGTCGAATTTGCATACAGGAAACTGCTCGAACCAAGGCTTGTATCCATGCCGTTGAACTCCGCGTGGTTGAAAAGGTTGAAATTCTCCCAGCGGAAGTCCATGCCCGTCCTCTCGGTGAACTTGAACTCCTTGAAAAGTCCGAAGTCGAAATTGGTCCGGCGCGGCAGATACAGGGTATTGCGCCCCAGATTGCCGAACGTAAGTCCCGTGGGAATCGCAAACGCCGAGGGATTGTAGAGAAGCGGCCCCGGTGCGGCGTTTGTGTTCACGATCCCGCTGCGGGGATTGCCCACTAGGTCAGGCCGAGATCCCGTGCCAACTCCGTTTCCGACTCCGGCGTTGTCTCCGAAATTGGTGCCATTCGTGATGTTGACGGGATTTCCGGTTTGCACCACCGTGATTCCCGAGAGCTGCCAGCCGCCCAGAAGTGCATGAGTGAATCCGGATGCACTCCGGAAGAGCGGCACTGCATACACATAGCTGATGGAGAGCGCGTGGCGCTGGTCAAAGTTCGAGCTTCCCCGATTGGTTGCGATATTGTAAGCATTCACAAAAGCTCCATCCGAACGATCGGACGAGTCGTCAATGGAATGGCTGTAGGTGTAGGCAAGGCTCAAATTCAGGTCCCCGACGGTGCGGTTCGCTGAAATTTGCAGCGCGTGGTAGATGGAATTGGCTGAGTTTCGCAGGAAGGTAAGATTGCTGTAGCCGGGGAATGCCGTGCGCAGTGGATCGGCGCTTGCGCCGCACGCCACGCTCAAGTTAGTGATGGCCCGGCCTGTCACCGGAGTTCCATTGGCTAATGTGCCGGCGCTCCCGAACGTGGTGCAGTCCGCTGCTGTAATTGGTTGTCCCTGAGCGAAAGGATTCACATCCGCCGAACCGCAAACACCTCCTCCGCTGACCGGGCAAAGCTGATTCCCATTGTTCAGCAGCGTCAAATGCGTGCCCTTGCTCCCAACGTACGCCACGGAGAGGACTGTATGCGTAGGCAGTTCGTGTTGCACATTCAGGTTCCATTGCTGCACGTAAGGCCACTGCGCCTGGTTTGGTACTGACACCAGCGAAAGCGGAGGTAGCGGCACCTGGCCGGCGCCCGCGCCAATGTTGGTGTAGCCGGTGATATTAGACTGAGTTGCGCGCAGCACCAGCGGCGCGGAGCCTTCCAACGATTCCGAGTTCCCCTCGTTCCCATTGGTGTGTTCATAGAAGATTCCATAACCGCCACGAATTGCGGTCTTTCCGTCGCCCTTCGGATCGAAGGCGAAACCGATCCGTGGCGCTGGGTTGAACAATCGTCCCATGAGACAACCAGCATTCGGGGAACTGCCGATCGCCACGGTCGGGAACAACGATCCGGGCAGCAGCGGGAGATTCCCTCCCTTTCCTCCGCACTGCACGACTCCATTCAGAGGATTCGCAGTAAAAGTTCCGTTCTGCGCCAAATTGCCATTCGAGTCGAATGTAGGGGCATTCCCGGCCACGAAAGCCGTCGGATCGAAGTTGAACGCCTGCTGCTCCTTCTCCCTGTAGGTTCCAAACAAGCTGACGCGGAGTCCCAGATTTAGCGTCAGCCGCTTGGTCACGCGCCAGTCATCCTGGAAATAGGGCTCGACGATCTTATAGCGGTTGTAATATTTCGTGATTCTGCTCCACTGCGAGTAACTGGCGACATTCCCCAAGAGCATATCCGCCAATGCGTTGCCCGTGCTGACCGAGGAGCTCGCGTCGAACGTCAAAATCCCCTGCACGTTGGGTGAATTGTCCTCGTTCTTCTGCGCAAATGCCGCATAGAAACCGAGCGTCAGCGTGTGGTTGCCATGTACACTGGTCAAATTGTCCCGGTAAGTGTAGGTTGGGTTCGCGTTGTTCCAAGGGAAATATCCCGTGTCCTGCCCCAGCCCCCCGTAGATGTCGGTATTGCCATTCAACTGGATCGCCGGAAGCTTTCCCCCAAAACCGTTGTTGAAAATGAATCCCATCGCACCGGCGGGAAGCCCCGGCGGATTATTCAGCGCGTTGAGAAAGATATGGTCGGCCGTGTAGCTCGCCACAAATTCATTCAGGACCGTTGGCGAAAAATTTGCATTCAGGCGGGCCACGAAGCTCGTCCCTGGCCCCACAAAACTGGTCTGGATGTTTTCAAAACTCGATGTTCCATTCCCCCACAATGGATTGGGAACGATCGTGTTCCAGGAGTCGTGAATGTATCGAATCGTCAGACGGTAATTGTCCGTGAAGTTGTGATCGACTCGGATCAATTCCTCGCGCCATTTCGTCGGCGTTGACACGGTTTGTTCGAAGGCCGGGAATCCCCCGATTGTAAACCCGGGCGTCGCCTGCGGAATCAATCCGAGCAAGGCTTGACCAACTGCGGTTACTGGAACCGCCGCAGGGTTCGGTACGTTCGGACAATCCGGTCCAGGGCAAACGTCGCTAAAATTGCCTTGTCGCTCTGCAGCCGATGGAACGTTGATTGGGGAAATTGTTGATGGATTATTCTCCCGCCGCCATTCTTCCGACCAGAAAAAGAATGTCTTCTTCTTGTCGGCGTTGTAGTGATTTGGTATGTAAATTGGCCCGCCGATTGTGTAACCGAAATCATGCTTCTTGTAGGTTGGGCGGGGAATTCCGGCGGCATTGTTGAAGTATTCGTTGGCGTTGAACATGTCGTTGCGCAAATACTCGAACGCGCTGCCATGGAAACTCGATCCGCCGGATTTCGTTTCGACTTCGATTGTCCCTGAGCCGTTCCGACCATACTGCGCGCCGTAGTTCGATGTGAGCACCTTGAATTCGGCGATCGCCTCGATGTTGGGATAGACGTTCAGCGTGGCATTCGACCCGTTGTCCATGTTGTCGCCGCCGTCCAACTCCCAGTTGTTGTACTCCGTCCGCCCGCCGTTGACGCTGTAGGCCACGTTGCCGTAAACGCCGACGGTCCCCTCATCCTGTCCCGTTTGATTCACCACGCCGGGCGTCAGCGTCACCAGTTGCGTAAAGTTTCGTCCGTTGAGCTCCAGTTGGCTAACCTGCTTGCCGGAGATCGTATCGGCAAGAGCGGACGATTGCGTCTCCACTTGCGCCACGCTTTCGCCGGTCACCACCACTTCTTCACTCACCGCGCCGATCACGAGCTGCACGTCAATGCGCGCCTTTTGCGCGACGTCCAGTTTGAATTTCTGTGCTATATATTTTTGAAAGCCGGCCGCGGTGACCGTCAGGTTGTAGGTGTCTCCCGGCAACCCCGCGATGACATACGCGCCATCGGCGTTGGTCGTGGTCGTCCGCGTCATGCTCCCGGACACATTCGCCAGCGTGACGTCGGCTCCAACGACCGCAGCACCTGAATTGTCCGTCACTGTCCCGCTGATATACCCCGTGTCCTGCGCATACGCGGCAAACGCGGTGCACAACATCACCAGCAACGCGCCGGCAATCCATCGCGCCACCCTCGGAAACTGTTTCACTATTTCGGAAGGATTAAAAATGCGAGTTTGTCGCTTCACGTTTCTACCTCCGCGATTTCTTTGAATTCTTCAACTCTTTTGGTGTGGGCGCAGCTACGCCTGCCGTTGCGGGCACCCCTGTTCCTGCCGCACATGGAAGGCAAATCAATGCGAGACAACCCCCACCACTCGACCACCGCACATGCACCAGACGCACTTATTAAATCGGATTAATATTGCATTGCTGCGTTGCTGTCAAGCGCAAAAACTCTCCAGATTGTCCTCTGCCCGTCCGCTTCCCGCCGGGCTTCCGCTCTCCCGCCCGGCCTTGCCTTCGCTTGAATTCTTCTTCACGCTGCCCGAAACTAGCGCGTGATGGTCTTCTTTCCAAAAATCCGGCGCGCCGTTCGAACCGCGTCGCTTCTCGCCTTTCTCCCTGCGATTGTGACTGCCGGCCGCGCCCTTCCCGCTGATCCGATTCCCTCTTCCCAGCAATCTCCCTCGGGTTCTCTTCCTGCCGCCGATCCTCGCGTCTCGTTCGAACAAGGCCAGGCCGCGCTTCGGTCCGGAGATCTCGCCGCCGCCGAAGCCGCCTTCCGCCGCGTCCTCGCCGTGGATCCGCAATCCGGCGCCGCGTATGCCAATCTTGGCGTGATCGCCATGCGCCGCAAGGAATGGGACCACGCGTTGTTGCTCCTTCAAAAAGCGGAGCAGCTCGAACCAAAAATGACCGGCATTCGCCTGAACATCGGTCTCGCGAATTATCGCCGCGGCGATTACGCCGCCGCCATCGCGCCGTTCGAATCGGTGGTTCGCGATCAGCCGGACTCGCAGCAGGCGCGCTATTTGCTCGGGCTTTGCCAGGAGTTCACGGAAAAATACGAAGGCGCCGTCTCGACTCTCGAGCCGCTTTGGTCACAAATGTCCGGCGACGTCACGTACCTCTACGTTCTCGATATCGCCGCGCACAACGCCGGAAAAAGTGATCTAGACGAAAAAGCGCTGAATCGTTTGATCGAAATCGGCGGGCAGACTCCGGAATTCCAATTGATTCTCGGCAAGGCTTATCTCAATCGCGACGAAACCGACAAAGCCATTTCCGAGCTCGAGCTTGCTTCGGGCAAGAATCCCAATTTGCCGTACTTGCATTTCAGCCTGGGACTTGCTTACGCAAAAAAACAGGATTTGCCGCGCGCGGAAAGCGAATTTCAAAAAGACATCGCAATCGAGCCGGACCTCCCGGACAATTACGAGCAGCTCGGACTGCTCTACCTGAAACTGCAAAAGCAGGACGCGGCGGAGCACTCCTTCCGCCAGGCGTTGCACTACAATCCGCGAATGCCGGTTTCGCTGCTTGAGCTGGGGCGCATCTACCAGCAGCAGGGAAAAAATCGCGAGGCGCTCTCTTTTCTCAATACCGCCGAAGGACTCGCTCCGGACAACCAGAATATCCATTACATCCGCGGCCAGGTTCTGCTGCGGATGGGGCGGCGCAAGGATGCGGAGCAGGAATTGGCGATCTCACAAAAAATTCTGAACTCCGGGCTGAACAAACAGCGCAAAAATTTCGAAGTTGCGCCGATGCCGAGTCCAGAGTTGAAACAGCAGCAGCCGCAATAAATTTTCGCTGCACGCGACGCTCGCTGCACTGCAACGCGGTGTTTGCGGGGCAGCGGCGCGCGCTTTTCGAGATGGCCGCGACGCGCGCACGTTTTGAAAATGCGGGGCGTTCGCAGCTTTTCAAATTTCCGGCGGCGCTTGCCACGGGCCGCGCGCTTTTTCCAGCACTTCGGCGACAGCCAGAACTTTTTCTTCTTCGTGCGGCCTGCCAATAATTTGCACGCCAATCGGCAGCCCTTCGCGCGATTTTCCCATCGGAACGGCGGCGCCGGGAAAACCAGTTAGGTTCAGCCACTGCGAGTAACGCATCGTGTCGCGATAGTTTTCGCGGTCGCCGGTGCGCCAATTCCCTTCTCCGTGGCGAAACGCCGGCCCGGCGGAAACCGGAGAAAGCAGAATCGTCACTTCGTCCATTTGGCGCAAAATTTGCGCGCGCAATTTGTCGCGTTCGGTGCAAGCGCTGAGCAGGCCGTCGTAATTGAGATCAACATTTTTTGTGGCCAGCGGAATGTACTCGCAGAGCATCGGGCTCAGAGCTTCTTCCTGTCCGATTGTCGCTTTCCGGATCAAGTCGGCGATCACAGGGCCGAAAAAATACCACCAGACTTCGAGAGCGCGATCGATTCCGTCTATGTATTTTTTCTCGACGGCGAATCCTTGCTCGCTCAAGAGTTTCGCGGCATGCTCGACGGCTGCGCGCGTTTCCGGCGTGGCGTTACCGAGCGCATCGCTTACCAGAACGCCGATTCGCAATCCGCGAAGATCGTTTTCTCCGAAGTGGCGAAGGGGAACCGGCGCGGAAAGCGCGTCTCCCGCGTCCGGTCCAGCCATCACTTCAAAAAGAACGCGCACATCCGCGATGGTGCGCGCCATGGGCCCGACGACGCCAATCCAATTGAACGCGCCATCGCCTTCGGGAAAATGGCCCGTCGAAGGAATGCGCCCCGGCGTGGGCTTCAATCCGCAAATTCCGCAAAAATGCGCGGGCACGCGGACCGAGCCTCCGCCGTCGCTGCCGACTCCGCCCATCGAACAGCCCGAAGCGATGGCGGCCGCTTCGCCGCCGCTCGAGCCGCCGCTGGAGCGTGACAAGTTCCAGGGATTGCTGGTCTTTCCGCTGAGAGCGTTGTCCGTTTCGTAGGCGACGAGAAATTCCGGCGTGTTTGTGTTGCCGAGCAGAATTGCTCCGGCGGCGCGAAGGCGCGCGACGAGCGGCGCATCCGTTTGCGGAACGTAATCCTTGCGGAGACGGGAGCCCGCCGGAGTGTGCCAGCCTTGAACGTCCACACAACTTTTGATGCTGAGCGGAACGCCGTGCAGCGGGCCGAGATTTTCGCCGCGCGTGACGGCGGCTTCGGCGGCGCGAGCTTGCGCGAGAGCTCCTTCCGGATCGAGATGGACAAAGGCGTTGAGTTTCGGCTGGAGTTTCGCGATGCGTTGGAGATGCGCTTCGAGAACTTCGAGCGGCGAGAATTTTTTTTGACGAATGCCCGCTGCGATTTCGGAGATTGAACGGAAACAGAGTTGGTCCGAGGTCATGTTTTCGAGAGTAAGTGGCGTGGGCATTGGCGTCAAATGGGGAGAAGAAGTGAGTAGTGAGTAGTGAGTAGTGAGTAGTGAGTAGTGAGTAGTGAGTAGTGAGTAGTGAGTAGTGAGTAGTGAGAAGTGAGAAGTCGGAGGAGCGACGGCGAGTTGGGGGTGATGCAACGAAGTAATGAAGCAACGAAACACAAGAGGTGAGCGTTGAGCGGATGAGCGGACGGGGGAATACCCCCTCCCCCCCCTTGTTTTTCGAAAAGATGTGAAAACAAAGGAGATAAATCGAGGGGTCTGCAAAAGATGTGAAAAGAAAGGGGATACGGCCAAGCTGACAGTCGACAGCGCGTAAAAGAGTGCAGAGTGGGTAGCGCACAGTGGGTAGTGCGTAACCCGTGGCCGGCGGGGCGTGTGCCGTGGTCCGTGAAAACCGGCGGGATACACCCACTCCGGGTGTTTTGCGGAAAGAGTGCGGAAACAGTTGAAAACGCGAGAGATAGCGATTTGGGAAGAGCAAAAGAGTGCGTAAGTGTATGAAAACAAAGGGGGCGTAAATCCAGTAGAATCAGGGGGATGCGGACACTGGAAAAGAGTGCGGAAGGGGCGGAAAAGAAAGGGCTTGGAGAAGGTTCATTTCGCGGAGGGCGCGAGAGGAGTGTAAGGACGGGCTGGGGCGAGCGAATCACACGACATAGTAGCACAGAATTGAATTACTGTCAAGATACAGTACTGTGTGCGTATGATTCGAACGTGAGACGGGAAAGTCGAATGGATGGAAGGGGTTGCGGAGAAAAAGGTAGTTTGGTGAGACGAATTGGGGAAAAGGGTGGGGCTTTGTACGGATCTAGAAGCAGACAGGGATTTCAAGGCGTTTGACAAGCTGATGATACGGCGGCGAGGCCAGACGCTGCGTCCGGGCAACGAATTGGCTCAGCGTGGCGGATAACGGCTTGAGGTGGTCGCTGAGGATGATGGGAAAGGTCGCGGTTGTCCGTCGGTCTGCGGTCTGCTCGCTAAGCGGTGCCGAGGGAGCCAATTCGATTTTTCACCTTGGCCCCAGCTTTGGGGTTGATATAGGAAAGCCACGCCAGGAGTCCCTTTCCCCGTGGGGAGAGCACGCCGTTGGTCTGGTGGGCCTCCGACAAAACTGCCCTTCGGATCTCCTGTCGCTTTTCTCTCGTCAAATTCACTTTCGTGTTAACCACCAATTTCGTGACAATTTGGCGAACCCGGGAGGACTCCGTGTGTTTTTTTTCGATTTTAATCTGAAACCCTTCGTCTTCGATGATACGTACGATCAGATTGCGAAACTTGTAGAGCCGGCCACCACCCGACAAGCTTAGGTCGTCCACATACCGGGTGTACGTGAAACCGTGTTCATTCGCCAGCCGCGTTATTCTGAAATCAGCTCGGGAGAGCACCAGATTTGCGAGCGCCGTGCTTGTATGGGTTCCTTGAGGAAGCTGATTGTCGAATGTGGTGAGCCTTGCTAGAAGCTTTGCGGCTGGCTCCCCGAACCCAATGCCCTCGAAGGCTTGGACCACCCGCCCGGGCCTTACAGAAGGGAAGAAGGATTTGATGTCCAGGGTAAAAATGACTGGTTGTCCGACGTGTACGGCAGCGTTCGCCTTCGTAGACCTTCGTCGGACGCCGCCGTAGACGCAGACTGGCCAAGGCACCTCGTCTAGAATTACCTCCTTGATCTGCTTCTGGATTGACTTGAGCGCGCCTGAGGGGACGAGCAGATTCCTCATCGCGCCGTCTCCCTTTGGGATGGATTTGGGCCTGTAGTAACGGTCCACTCGGCTCGCGACGTGCGATAACTCTCGCTGCGGCATTCTCAGAAGCGCCGCAAGACGTTCCAAATCAGGGATGTCGAATACGTTTAACGTCGCCCAGTCTCCTTTTGCCGGCGGCTACCGATGGATCGCCTCTGGACGAGGTAGCTCGCCTCAATTCCGATTAGGAGTTCCCGAATCTTTTTCATCCGACTCGAATCGCCTTTGGAACGATCGAAATCTTGCCAGAGGAAGAAAACTGAAACAGGCACCTCAAGCGTTCGGGCAAGATTCTTAAGAAATGAAATGCTGGGTTCTCGCTTGTCGCTCTCCACTAGAGAGATATAGTTTGCCGTCATACTCATGCGCGACGCGAGGTCCCTCTGCTTCACCTTGCATGCAGTCCTAACTGTTTTGATTGCGGTTCCAAGTGTCATTTAGCTTTCTCATCTATCATGAATTGGCGGCAAAAGTGTAGCCGGTAGCTCAGCGCATTCTCGACGTTACATGTTTCAAGATCTTGACGACGGTTCGTTGCAGGATGTCCCAAAAAATTAAATCCGGGTCGTCCTTGGCTAATCGTTTCAATTTCCTGAGACTGCGGTCAAAGTTTGACGCTTCACTACCGGCCGCCACCGATGAAATGTCAGAAATTGGTGAAATGTATTTCATCACCCGCTCCAACATACGCACGGCGGCTAGTTTTCTTTTACTGCTTTGGCCCATAAAAACCTCCTCTAAGCTAGATTCAGTGCGGAAAGCCACTCGAAAGGACGTGACCGGCTACACTCGCGGGAACAATTTACTTGTTCGCGCGCCCTAACCGAGAATGGCTCACCTGTGAGCACATCCGAGGATAGAGAGCACACCGGGGTACGGAGCCGTGTCACGCTGCCCCGCGCCCAGTGCCTAATGCCGCATTCGCGGCCAAGACGAGGCACCTTCTAGACCGGACGCCCAGATCATCGCACCGCTCATGGCGGGCAACCATCTCGCGCCGGAATAAATGGTGGTCGTCAGCAGAGGTTTTTATATGTTCCAGAACACCGCCGTGCGTTCTAGCTTTTTTCAGGCTTGGAAGGCTTGCGCCCCCTCGCCGCATATTTTTGTAGCAGATTGTGCGCGCGACGTCAAGCCCCGAATCTAACTATTAGTCAAATTAAATGGACAAGGTGAGCAGGGTAGTGAAAAGCTCCTTTTCACTTGATGATGGATTTGGCGAGTTGTTCGTGGATTTCGTTGTGGCGAGGCACGGGCTGGGATTTTTTAGTGGTAGGGTTGGTGTACCAATCGTGACTGCCGCCATGACGGGCGAGGACGCAGCCCATCTCTTCGAGTTTGCGGATCAACTCGCGGCGTCTCCTTCCGCGACGGCCAACTCTTCTACCTTCCGGATGTAGGGGACTTCACCGGATTCCATATCGGCCAACAAATCCTTCAAGTTGGCGGCCAATTCCTGATTGGACATGCCTTGCGTCTGGTAGTCGGGGTAATCGTTCCAGAAGCCGAGGTAGTAACCGTCGTCCTGCCATTAGGTGAACTTCAGCGTTCTCATGCCCGGACCTCCCGCGGCGCGACGCCGCACCGGCCTTTCTGGGGTGTACAACGGTTTCGAGGGAGAAAGGGAGCAGAGCAGGAAAGCGATAAGCGGCGCGTGAAGTGGAGTGTAAACCTGCACAGGCAAGAGTGCCTGTGCTACTCGGAGGGCGCGCAAAGGCGATGCCGCGCAAGGGCAAGAGAGCGGGTCCGAAGACCCGCCGCTACAAAGGCGGGAGAGGTCGTTCGCGGGAGCGAACGTGACAGGAAGAGATTCGGCTTGCTCCGTTCGAAATGACCGGATTGGGGGGAGAAAGAGGGGTCGCTCGGCTGCGGGCCGGGAAATAGCGATGGCGCTTTGGTCGGAAGGACGGGGTTCAGGCGGGGCGGGCAGGCGGCGGGACGCCGGCGGTTCACGGAAGGGGGCTTAACGGGCGCGGCGGCGAGAATGCGCGGCGCCGCGAATCAAGGTGCGAAGGGCTTTGTTGACCGATTGGTCGTTGGGGAAGTGGGCGGCGACGTCCGGCGAGAGCAGAACAAGATTGGTGCCGGCGCGGTAGCGGGCGGTGTGCTTGCCGCGGACGCCGCCAGGCAGTTGTGCGAGATCATATTCCTTGCGGAGTTCGTCGCGCTGCGTTCGTTTCTCATTCTTTTTCTTCATAGTGTTCCCGTTCCCGGCGAGTTGCCTTCCGGGCGCTGATGTTTCTGATTCCTGCACTGCGATCGGCGTGGGCCACGATCAGAATACGGGCAGCTCCCGATATTCCCACGCTGAGAAAGCGCTGCTCGGACTAGGAGTGGTCGGGGTCAGGAAAGGTTATCGCCAAAGGATCTCCGAATACCGTCGCCGCTTCCAGGAAGGAGACCCGGTGTTTTCGGTGATTCCGCCGAGCATTGACCGGATCCCATTCAAAAATCACAAAGCAATCTTACCGTGCTTTAGTGCGTTAGCTGCAAGAGAAGAAGGGCGGCGCTACATCAACGTTTCAAAGAGCGGGGATGGATGAGATCATCCTCGGAAGGATGACGCTACGGAGAGAAACGCAAAAGCCGCTGCGGAGGAGGGCGGAGAGTATAATCGGGGCATGAAAAACATCACACGAAGAGAAACATTGGCAGGAGCGATTGCGTTGCTGTGCGGATTGGGCGCGGCGGAAGTTAAAGCGCGTGCGGGAGCGGCGGGGAGAACGTTTGCGCCGAAGCTCGACGCAGAGGCGGGGACGCAAGCACAAAGCGGGGAGCGAGGCGGAGTGAGCGGGGTGTTCAAGCACGACTTGCCGAGCCTGACGATGGACGATTGGGAAGTGACGGTGAGCACGGTGGACTACGCGCCGGGGAGAGTGGGAAAAGTGCACCACCATGCCGGGTTTGTGCTGGCGTATGTGCTGGAAGGAAATGTGGTGACGAAGATTTCGGGGCAGGAAGAGAAGACGTACCGGCCGGGAGAGATGTTCTTTGAGCCGCCGGGAAGCACGCACGAAGTGTCGCGCAACGCGAGCGAGACGGAGCCGGCAAAATTGCTGGCGATGATATTCGCGAAGAAGGGCGCGCAGTTGACGATGCCGGGGCCGGCGTAGGGAGAACGCCCAGCGAGACACCGTAGTGCGAAGGCGCGAAAGGCGGCAGAGAAGAGATTTAACGCAGAGGGCGGCAGAGACACAGAGGTCACAGAGAAGAAGAAAGAAGAAGCAGATCCCTCACACGGCTTGCGGGGGCAAGCGTGTTCGGGAGGAGAGCAGCCGGCTATTGTTTAGAGGAAGCGGCGTAAATTTTTGTGCCGGCGTGAAACTCAGACCAAGCAAACCAATATTCCGGCTCCAAAATCAGTGACTCGAGTTGCGTGCCCTTCATCGGGCCGGAAATACACTTTCCATAGGCGTCCCAGTGCGAGCCGGTTTCCTGATCGGCGAGCTCGGTGGTGTCCGCGTTGGCAGAGCGGAATCGCAGGGGCTTTCCGTTTGCGCGCGCGACGAAGGCAGTGGTGGTGTCAGAGGCGGATTGATGAACGACGAGGACAGGCTGGCCGCCGAGTTGTTCGTGAATGACGCGCGCCTGGCGAAGAACGGAGAGCGGGAAAGCCTCGCTGGAATTGCGGACGTCAAGACCGAGAATCATGGTGCGGGGCTTGAGACGGGCGTCAACATGAAGCACGCCGGAAGGCATGGGGCTTGCGTTGGAGAGCGCGTGGCCGATCATCTCGTTCATTGCGGGGATGCGCTCGGCGTAACCGGGAAGAGGCTTTAGGACGAGCGTTTCGGGATGCAAGCGGCGCCATTCTTTCCAGTCGGTGAGAAGAAACGGATAGAGCGCGAGGTGTTCGCCCTTAAGAGGGCCGGCGATGGCTTGGAGGCTGGATTGTTGCCAGCGGCTGCCGGTTTCGCGGTCCTGAAAAACTTCGTTGCCACCGGCGATGCCGGCGTCGTCCATGTGGAGTTCGCGGCCTTTGGCGGCGACCCTGAACACGAGGGCCGTGTTGCAATAGCTTCACCAAGTGATGGCGATGGGGCCGGAAGGCGATTGATCTTCGACGAGGCCGTGTTGCGCGAGGATGGCGGCGGGATAGGCTTTGGCGACGGTACCGGCGGTGATGCCGATGACGCGATCAGGGTCATGCAAAAACGTGGCGGAGGAAGCAGGAAGAAATTGCGGGTCGTGGACGGCGGTGTACGGCAAGCGATGCTTGGCGAGCTTCTGAGCGTGGCTGGTTGGGACGAAGGCCAGCGCGGTTATGAGGGCGGCGGGAACGGCGAGAGTTTTTGAAATGGTCATGAAGAAACCTTTTGCGGGATGAAGTGCGAAAGCATACAGATTCTATTTTGCGCCGGGAGAAAACAAAACGCTAGATGTTCAGGAGAGTGTAACGATTCGGATGCGGGCGAAAAATGAGGCAACGGAGGTCATCGTCGGAAGAATAATGGCAAAGAGGGGCAGCGGTTATCCTGAGAAGCGTGAACGTACGGAGAAGTACGGGTTAGAAGAGGGCGAAGAAAATCAGGGAGTGGCGAGTGGGGCGGAGACGTGCTCATGGACGACGACCCAGCGAGCGCCGCGTTTTTCGAGGATCATGGTCCAGCGGCCGTCCACGTGGGAGGAGGCGTCTTGCTTGTTCACGAGATCAGCGCCAAAGGTAAAGGTAGCCCAGGCAAAAGAGCCGTGAGTGTGGATGCGGAGATCCGCAATTTTGATGTGCATGCTCTTGTTGACGTCGAAGAACTCTTTTTGGGCGCCGGCTTTGTATTCGGCCCAATTGTTGTACTTCATGGGAGCGAGATCGAAAAAGGCGAGATCGGGGTCGTCGGCGTAATAGGGAGATATTTTGGAAAGATCAAAAGATTCCCAAGAGGCAACGATTTGGGGGACGAGTTCCTTCAGTTGCGCGCCGGCGGAAGTTTTTGGGGATTGGGCGGCAAGAGGAATTGCCGAAAACATGATTATCGCAAGACAAATGCAAAGAGCTTTTCGCATGAAACGCCTCCGAAGGGGGGAATGATTGGGGGAATGGTACTCCCAATTTTGTAGAAATGCATCCGGCTGGAGTCGAACGGGAGGGCAAAACATGGGGAGGAAGAGAAATGATGCAGATCAGAGATTGTGCGCGGCGCGGAAGGCGCGAACGACGGCGGAAGCATCGCGCTGGCCGGCATCCACTTGCGCATTGAGATTGCGCATGTCCTCGGCGGAGATTTTTCCGGCGAGATCGGCGAGGGCAGAGCGTAGCTGGGGAAAATTCTGAAGCGCGGATTCGCGGACAACGGGAACCGCGTCGTAAGGAGGGAAGTAGCGGAGATCGTCTTCGAGGGGGACGAGAT
Organism: Candidatus Acidiferrum sp.; assembly: GCA_035279745.1. GTDB lineage: Bacteria > Acidobacteriota > Terriglobia > Acidiferrales > UBA7541 > Acidiferrum. Next base: position 177,084 of record DATEHE010000030.1, read on the forward strand.
GGAGGGCGGCGATGAGGCCGTCGGTGGAATTGCCAGCGACGATATCCACTTTGCGATCCACGAGGGCGCGATAGAGAAGGCCGAGGTCCATGACGCTAGGCGAAGAGGCGAAGCGGAGATGGTAGCGGTCAGACCAGCCGCGGAAACCATCGGGACGCTCGAGAAATTCGTAGCCAACGCCGATGCGCCAATGAGGAGCGACGGAGGCGAGGTCGGACATCGTGCGGAGATGGAGGCGAGCCGCGTCTTCGCCGCGGACGACCATGGCGAAGGAGTTGGCGAAACCGAGAGGTTCGGTGAGGACGAGCTGGAAGCGCTGGGCGTATTGCTGGCGGACGCGGGCGAGAATCGAGGCGGAGGTGTCATCCGGCGAAGGAGATTCATTGAGGACGGCAGTGAGGGCTGTGCCGGTGTATTCGACATAGAGATCAATGTCACCGGCGAGAAGAGCCTTGTGAACGAGAAGAGTACCGCCGAGATTGGTCTTGCGCGTAACGGGAATGCCGGTGCGCGCTTCGATGTGCTGAGCCAGAAGTTCGGCGAGAACGACTTGCTCCGTGAAGAACTTGGAACCGATGGTGAGATGAGGGCGAGCTGGTTTGCGGCAAGCGGCAGGCAGGAAGGCAACGAGAGAAAAAAAGAGGAAAGAGCGGCGCCGCATGTCACACCACCTTGAGTCGGCGCTCGAGAAGGCCGAGGAAAAAATCGGCGGCCAGAGCAAGGAGCGCAGCGGGAACGGCGCCGGCGAGAATGACGGGGTCACTCACCATGGCGACGCCGCGAAAGATAAAAGTGCCAAGGCCACCCGCACCGATGGCTGCGGCGATAGTGGCAACACCGATGGTGATGACGGTGGCGGTTCGAATGCCGGCGAGGATGACGCTGAGAGCGAGCGGAAGGCGAACGCGAAAGAGAATTTGGGATTCGGTCATGCCCATGCCTTCGGCAGCTTCGAGGATGGCAGGATCGATGGAGGAGAGGCCGACATAAGTGTTGCGGAGAATCGGGAGAAGCGCGTAAAGAACGAGGGCGACGATGGCCGTGCGCGGTCCGATGCCGCCAATGAAAGGAATGGGAATCAGGAAGCCGAAGAGCGCAAGGCTGGGAATGGTTTGAAAAATATTGGCAACGCCGAGCGCGAGGGAGCGGAGATAACGGTGTTGGACGATGAACATGCCGAGCGGGAGCGAGATGGCGACTGCGATGGCCATGGAGATGAGGACGAGCGTTAGGTGATCGAGCGTGGCGCTGAGGATTTCGGCGCGATTCGAGAGGCAGAAACTCCAGAAGGTCACGGCGCAACTCCCGGCGTGGCGGCGAGGGAGGCAGTGAACGCGCGAACTTCCGGATGATCGAGATGGAGGAATTCTTGCGGAGAGGCGAGCGCCACGAGGCGGCCGGATTGCAAGAGCGCGATGCGGGAGGCAAGCAACAGAGCTTCGCGAATATCGTGAGTGACGAAGACGATGGTTTTTTTGAGGCGGTGAACGAGAGCGAGGAATTCGCGCTGGAGTTCCGAGCGAGTGACCGGATCGAGGGCGCCAAATGGCTCGTCCATGAGCAAGATGGGGGGATCGGCCGCCAGCGCGCGTGCGACGCCAACGCGCTGGCGCTGCCCACCCGAGAGTTCGCGGGGCATGCGATGGGAGAATTCCGCAGGATCGAGGCCAACGAGACGGAGCAGCTCCTCGATGCGGGCGGCAATGCGGCCGGCAGGCCATTTTTCCAGGGCAGGTACGAGGCCGACATTTTTCGCGACGTTGAAATGAGGAAAAAGCCCTGCATCCTGAATGACGTAGCCGATGCCCCGGCGAAGGCGAATGGGGTCAAGTTCGGAAGTGGAACGGCCGTGAACCAGGATCTGCCCCCGGGTCGGAGTTAAGAGGCGGTTAATCAGGCGTAGCAGGGTGGTCTTGCCGCTGCCACTGCGACCGAGGAGGACGAGAGTTTCACCGGATGAAACGCTTAAGGTGATGTCCGACACAATGGGGCGGGCAGGAATATCGTTAATGTGGAAGCCGACGCCTCGAAGCGCGATGGCGAACTCAGACATTAGTTCGACTTTCGCATTCATTTCGATTGACAGTCGTAATTCACAGGTGGACCATCTTAATGCACCTGGCCTCTCTGCGCCGAATTCTGGCGCATCCTTATCGCGGCAGACGCATCCAAACAAGTTGGAGACGCCATGGGAGCCACCGCTACCGCAGTTCGCATTCGTCATGACCTCCACACCCGGCTAGTAGACGCGCGCGTGCAAAGCGACGCGTTGTTCCGCATCGTGCGAGAAGAGGCGATGTACGACCGGCCGATACCGGAACGCCACCGCATCATTTTTTATTTGGGACATGTGGAAGCATTCGACTGGAATCTTCTGGCGCAAAGAGCTTTCGGGCTGAGGACCGTGCAGCGGACCTTTGATGAGCTGTTTGCGTTTGGGATCGATCCTGTTGGCGGGGGATTGCCGAGCGACACGCCAAGCGATTGGCCGAAGAAGGAAGAGGTCGAGACGTATTGCCAGCGATTGAGAGACGAACTGGACCATGCAATCGAGTGTGCGTTAGCCAGGCCAGAAGAGGGGCATCCTCACCTCATAGCGATGCTTGAAGTGGCTATCGAACACCGGTTGATGCACGCGGAGACTCTGGCGTACATGCTGCACCGTTTGCCATCGAACCGAAAGGTGTACGGACCGGTCGCCGTGGATTCCGGAAAGGCGAGTGCGAAAACTCGCATAGTGGAAATTCCCGAGGGGCGGGCTCTGCTGGGATTGCAGACGGACACCGGCGAAGAGTTTGGATGGGACAACGAGTTGGAAGCGAATGAAGTAGAGGTACCGGCATACGGAATCGAGAGCGGCAACGTTACGAATCAGGATTTTCTGCGATTTGTACAAGCGGGCGGATACAAACACCGCGCACTCTGGAGTTCCGAGGCCTGGGACTGGAAAGAAAAGGAAGGCATCGAACATCCGGCATTTTGGAAGCGCGACGGGAATTTGTGGTTCTATCGCGGGATGTTCGGCGATGCGCGACTGCCGATGGATTGGCCAGTGTACGTGAGCCAAGCCGAGGCCACGGCGTATGCGAAGTGGCTGGGAAGAGCGCTTCCAACGGAAGCGCAATTTCATCGCGCGGCTTTTGGAACTCCGGATGGAGAGATTCGAAGTTACCCGTGGGGCGAGGAAGCTCCGAGCAGGCGACGAGGGAACTTCAATTTCGCGCAATGGGAACCTTCGCCAGTTGGATCGCATCCAGAAGGCGCGAGCGCCTTCGGAGTGCAAGATTTGGTGGGCAATGGCTGGGAATGGACGAGGACAGTGTTTGGGCCGTTCCCTGGATTCCGGCCCATGCCCTTTTACCCCGGGTATTCGGCGAATTTCTTCGATGGGAAGCACTATGTGATGAAGGGAGGGTCGCCGCGAACGGCTGCTTGCATGTTGCGACGATCCTTCCGGAACTGGTTCCAGCCGCATTATCCGTACGTCTACGCAACGTTCCGTTGCGTGGAAGACTAGCACGCGCAAGTAAAGCCAGCTCTTGGGAGCCGACATGCTGACGCAAACCCTTCCGCAGCGACATGTGTCCGATTTTGCGAGTGAGGTTCGGGAAAGCCTCACCAAAAGCGGACAAAGAGAACTGCCGTCAAAATATTTGTACGATGAGGTTGGATCGGCACTTTTCGAGACGATCAGCGTAATGCCGGAGTACGGCCTGACGCGCGCGGACGCCAGGCTGCTCGAGAAGCACGCCGGGGGAATCGTGGCGCTCCTGCCGGAGCCCGTGCACGTGGCAGAGCTGGGAAGCGGCAGCGGCAAGAAGACGCGGTGGATTTTGGAAGCGTTGTCGCGCAGACAGCAGACGTATTACTTTCCAATCGAGATTTCTCCCTCGGCGCTTGCGGCGTGCGAGAAAGAACTCGGGCAGATAGATCTGGTGAGCATCGTTGGATGCGAGCGGCCCTATCTCGAGGGGTTGCGTGCGGTGGCGAACCGGCGAGATCCCAGTGACCACCTGCTGGTGCTCTTTTTGGGGAGCACGATTGGGAACTTTGACCGCGACGCAGGCGAGAATTTTCTGAGGGAGATCCGGAACATACTGCGCAGCGGCGATGCGCTTCTTCTTGGCACGGACCTCGAGAAGGATATCGAGACTCAGCTTCTTGCTTACGACGACCCGGTGGGAATAACCGCGGCGTTCAATCTGAACCTGCTCGCAAGAATCAATCGCGAGCTTGGCGCGGATTTCGATTTGAAATTGTTCCGCCATGAAGCGCGCTGGAACGCGGCGGAGCGGCGGATTGAAATGCATCTCAGGTCCACACAAAGACAGCGTGTGGAGATTCCGGCGGCGGGGCTGCGCATGACTCTTGATGAGGACGAAACAATCTGGACGGAAAGCTCACACAAATATCGCGTCGGCGAAGCGGCAGAGATGGCGGCGCGGACCGGGTTTCGTTGTGAGGGGCAGTGGGTGGATGAGGAATGGCCCTTCGCGCAAAATCTGCTCCGGGCGGAATAACCGGAGCAAGACGAAAGCGCCAAGTTTGAGTTGACGGCGGGAACTTGCCGAAGGGCTTCGAAATCTATTGTGTGCCTAAATCCAGTTTTTGAATTTCAACTTTAAAAAGATTCGATTCGCCAGACCAGCCTTGCGAACCAGGGCTCTTCTGGCGTAAGTGCAGGTTTCCAGATCGCCAAAATTTGGGACCCCTGATAGACGCGTTCGAAACCTTCTTCCGATTCGGAAACTGTTTCGATCGGCGCAATCCAAAAATCTTTTGCGCCGGGCGCATGGAGCGCGACGCGCACCCTTTGCCAGCCGTCTTCCATGCGCAGCAGGGGACCCGGGAGGATGCCGCTGAAACGCAGGTTCTGCGGCCCCTTCGGAGTTTCAAAAAACCGGTCGGGTTCGGCTGGAGCGAGCAGATTAATAATGGATTCCAAGCCGACGGCAACCGGTTTGGACAAAGGATGTTTCAGTTTCAAGCCGATTTCGCAGCCGACTTCGCAACCATTCGGTGCGGGGCCAAACGTAAATCGCTTCGCGACGGAAAGCCCTGTTGTATCCCCCTCGCTCTTGGCTCCGATGCTCAATTTATTTTCCTGAAGCAATCGCACTTCGGTAGATGAGGAGGACTTGACACGGAACGCTCCGCCGGCGAACGCGGGATCCTCCTGCAATTCGAGCGATTCGTAGTCGGAATGCGTGCGGGCAGGATCGAAGATCAAGACACGGAAGGCGTGGCGCGCCCACTTATCGTATCGAAGAAAACGCTCGAGCCCCGGTTCCTTAGCGAGAGTTTGTTCATGAATCGAGGTGACACTTCCCGGGACGGACGGTTTGGCGGCCTCGCGGAGGCGCGCGTGATACGCCTCGGGGCGGCGCTGGATGGAGTTGATGAGCGTGGCAGCCGCGGGACGAAAATCAAACGCCGCGAGCGTGCCGCCATCGGAAGGCTTGAGCAACGCCTGATATTCCGGCGCAGAAAACAGATGTTCGTTCGCGCCGTCCGCGTCGAAGTCAAGCAAATCAACGCGCGGGCCGAGTGCGCCGGAGGTCTGGCGGTCGGCAATCAATTCCGCCCGGATGAGATTGCGCCACAGTTCGGTGCGAAGGTGAGGGGCGTAGAGCCCGCCGAAAATGCCATGCCAGTAGGCGTCGTTACATTGGGCACGAAGAAGCAAATCGCGAGCTTCTGCAAGTTCCGATGAGGCTGTGGAGCTGGTGTGGCGAACGGGTATGCCGGCGATGCGCGCGGAGACACGAAGCATCTTCTTGTTAAGCAGATTCGATTCAGGATATTTGCGAAAGAAACCGCGCCAGGAGCCGCCCCGGAGAAAAGACAGGACTTCAGGCCGGGAGCCAAATTCCTTTTGCACGGCGTGATAGCGCTGGCGCACACGAGTGGGCAAAACCCATTCCATCATTTCGCTGTAAGAAGCGGTCGGCAAATCGGCGCGCCCGAGCGGAGAATGGTCGGTGAGATATTCGCCGGGAGTAGAAACGCGCAGCCAAGAGGAATTTTCCTCGAGCGCCGAGAAAAACTCTTCAAGCCAACCGTCGGCGTAGCAGTGTTTGGCCGTGCCGGGCCAAACGCCGAATTTTTCGAGGTCGTCGCCCATGGCGGCGACTCCTCCTGGGTGCACCGAAGCACTGTCCCGGAGATACGCGATAACGTCTTCCACTTTGCCGAATGGGATGAAGTAGCGGAGAGCCTTTTGTCCGGGGAAGAGCCACACATTCTGGCCGCGATCCTCCGCGATGTAGGAACCAAAAAGCTCTTCGGGCTCGAAGCCGGCGGAAAGAAAGTGAATGTCGTCGACGAGGGTATACCGGACGCCCGCCGAGGCGAGCACGGAAGGGAGTTGCGGCTCCCAGACGCGTTCCGCAATCCACGCACCACTGGGACGCTGGCCAAGACGCTCTTCGAGATACGTGGCCAGGCGCGTGATCTGCTCGCGCTGATCCTCCAGCGGGATGGAAACGAGAATCGGCTCGTAAAAACCGCCGCCAACAAGTTCAACCTGGCCGGACTTTGCAAGAGCTTTGAGGCGCTCCAGGTATTCCGGGCGGCTGGCTTCGATCCAAGTGAGTAGAGGGCCCGAGTAATGCAGCCCGATATGAATCCCGGGATGTTTTTCGAGCAATTCGATAAACGGAAGATAGGAATCCTTGTAGGCTTTTTCGAGGACATGGCCGAAATTGCCACAAGGTTGATGCGCATGAATGAGTAAAGATAGGTGGAACGCTTCGGGCATGGGGACAATCTTCCTGTCAGTCATGATACCGTGCGATACAAGAAATCAGTTGGAAAAGCTCGCGGGGCGGCGCCAAGCATGCAATTCGAATCGCCAGGCCGGGGGGCATCCTTGGCCGGCCCAATCGCAGGTGCGGGGAAGTTGACACTCCCCCGCGCGTGTGAAAGGCTAGCCAAGGAATAGCATACACGATGCGAGTCACAGCAAAAGGCGAATATGCCACGCAGGCGGTCCTGCATCTCAGCCTGCAATATCCCGATGTGGTAACGATTCACGAGATTGCTCAGCGGCACCACATCCCGCTCAAGTACCTGGAACAGATTCTTCTGGAGTTGAAGCGGGGAGGAATCCTGGAGAGCCGCAGAGGTGTGCGCGGGGGCTATACCTTGGCAAAAGAGCCCGCGGAAATTTCGGTGGGAGACGTTCTTCGCGTGGTGGACGGCGCTTTTGCGGAGTCGAGTTGCGTGCACAACGAAGCGATGGGCGGAGTTTGCGTTGAGGGCGAAAGTTGCGGCTTGAAGCAAACGTGGAAGGACGTGCAGGGAGCGGTGGAGAGGATTCTGTTTGCCACATCCTTCGAAGACGTGCGGCGGCGAACCTTGAACAGCGCGGAGCGGCGCGAAGAAACTGCCAAGTTGAAGAGCTAAGAAAAGCAGGCGGCAGGTTTCAGAATACCACCGCAGGATTCATTCAAGAAAAAGGCGATAGCTTATCCAGCTTACTTGGCTGCGTAATACTCCGCGTTGACTGGAGTGAAGCTGCTCCATTTCTCGGGCAAGTCTTCCAGCGCAAAAATGGCGGTAACAGGGCAGACGGGGACACACGCCCCGCAATCAATGCATTCGGAGGGGTTGATATAGAGCTGGGTGCTTTTCTCGAACTCCGCCTCATCCTTTCGAGGATGGATGCAATCCACAGGGCAGACATCCACGCAAGCGGTATCTTTTGTGCCGATGCAGGGCTCAGCAATTACGTAAGCCATTCCAATCTCCTTTGAGAGGACAGCGCGCCAGCAATACCTCGCGAATCCAGGAACTACCGGCAAAATTTTCTTATATCACGCCGCTGGCGGGGCCAACAAGCGACTGCACTGATTGTACTGTGCAAGCAGAGGTTTCTCAACTCAGGCACATGCGTCTAAAATGGTGGAGGAAGGTGAAGCGATGAAGAAGCGAAGAGCGTTGGGAGCGGCGGTGATTGCGAGTGGATTGCTGATTGCGGCGATGACCGCTCTTGGCGCGCGGCAATCCAAGGCGACGCACGACCCGGGAATGATCGACATCCAAGGGTTCCAGAAAATCCTGCAGCAGCATCGAGGCAAGCCATTGCTGGTGACGTTTTGGGCGACCTGGTGTGAGCCCTGCCGCGACGAGTACCCGATGCTGAACCAACTTGCGAAAGAGTATGAGCCGAAGGGATTACGCGTTGTAGGCATCAGCCTGGATAGCGACGGTGACTTGATCCTGATGCGCCGCTTTTTGGCGAGATACAAACCCATATTTCCGAACTACCGCAAGACGGCTGGAGGAGCGGAGGAGTTTAGGCAAACTGTGATGCCAGGTTGGAAAGGTTCGCTCCCCGCAACTTTCTTGTACGCGAAAGATGGCCGGCAAGTCGGACACTTCCTCGGCGAGCAGACTCGTGAGACGTACGAATCGGCGATACGCGAAGTGCTTGGAGGAAGCGGAGGGGCAACTTCAGGAGGAAAGTAGTGCGAAAGCTCGATGCGAGACTTTACAGGGGGAGTCTGGAACATGTTGAACACTAAGGGCAACCGCATCACGTATTTCGGCCACAGCACGTTTTCGCTGACGACGCCCTCAGGCCAAGTGGCGCTTGTGGACCCATGGGTGATGACGAATCCGCGGTGTCCGGCAACTTTGAAGAAAGTCCCCAAGCTGGACTTCATTTTCCTGACGCACGCGCATTCGGATCATCTCGGCGACTTGCTGGAATTGGCGAAGCAGCACAAGCCGAAGATCGTGGCAATCTTCGAGACGTGCTTGTGGATTGCCGGAAAGGGATTTGAAAATGAGATTCGTCCGATGGGCAAAGGCGGAACACAGAAACTGGGCGAGTTCGAAGTGACGATGACTCATGCGTTTCATTCGAACTCCATTGATGAAAACGGCGTGCGGCATTATGCAGGCGAACCTGCCGGCCTGGTGATCCGGATGCCGGGAGGATTCACCGTTTATCACGCGGGGGATACGGCTGTTTTTGGAGATATGCGGTTGATCGCCGAGTTGTATAAACCTGAATTGGCGATGCTGCCGATCGGGGACCTGTTTACGATGGGCCCGCGCGAAGCCGCGCATGCAATCCGCTTGTTGGAAATAAGGCACGTTGTTCCCATGCATTACGCGACCTTTCCGATGCTCACTGGGACCGTCGAGGGATTGCGTAAGGAAACTCAAGAAATTGCCGGGCTGGAAATTCACGGGCTTCAACCGGGAGAGAGCCTGTGATTCGAAGCGAAAATTTGCGGAGCGGCTATATCCAGGACGACGTAGAACAGTACCTTTACGAATTGCTGCCGGAGCGAGATGCCGTGATCGCCGAGATGGAACAATATGCCGCGGAGCACCGCGTGCCAATCATCGGGCCCGCCGTCTCGCGATTGCTGGTCCTCTTGGCGATGACTTCCGGTGCGCGGCGCATTTTTGAGATGGGCTCGGCAATCGGGTATTCTACGATCTGGCTCGCCCAGGCAGCCGGACCCAAAGCCGAAGTGCACTATACGGATGGAAGCCAGGAAAACGCCAAACGCGCGAAAGAATATTTCCGGCGCGCGGGCGTAGCAAAACGGATTCGTATCGGCGTGGGCGATGCGCTGCAGCTACTTAAGAAGGCGAAGGGAAAATTCGACTTGATCTTCATTGACGTGGACAAGCATCAATACCCGGCGGCGCTCCAAGCAGCTCTACCAAAACTGAAGCGCGGCGGGCTGCTGATCACAGATAACACGCTATGGTCAGGGAAAGCGGCGCGCCCCGCGGCGGCTGGCGATGACGATACCCGCGGAATCCAGGAATTCAACCGCCTGGTGTACGATTCGAAAGAGCTGTACCCAGTGCTCATTCCGCTGCGCGATGGCGTTACGGTCTGCCGCAAGTCGTAAGGTGAAAGCCCACTAAGATCGAAAGAAGTTGCGAACGAAGAAGAACAGATTCGCAGGGCGTTCCGCAAGACGCCGCATGAAGTAGGGGAACCAGTCCTTTCCATACGGGATGTATACGCGGAGTCGGTAACCATCACGAACCAGGCGGCGCTGCAAATCGGTTCGGACGCCGTACAACATCTGAAATTCGAAATCGTCCTTGGAAATTTGGTTTGCGGCAGCCCAACGGATGGTCTCGGCAATCATGCGCGGATCGTGCGTGGCAATGCCGTGATAAAAACCACTGGGCAAGAGGGCTTTCATCAAGCGAATGTAGTTGAAATCGACGTCGCGCTTTTTGGCGTATGCCACGTCTGGCAATTCCTTGTACGCGCCCTTGCACAAACGGATGCGGCAGCCGACGCTGAGCAGGGCTTGGATGTCAGTCTCGCTGCGATAGAGATAGGCCTGAATCACGGTGCCTACGGCCGGAGTTGTGGATCGCACGCGCTTTACGAGTTCAACGGTCCGCTCGGTATAGGCTGAACCTTCCATATCAATGCGCAGGAAATTTTCGTAAGCGGCGGCTCGCTCGGCGATGGACCGAACGAGTCCCTGACAGAACTCGGCGTTGAGGTCCAAACCAAGCTGCGTCAGCTTGCAGGAAACATTGGCGTGCAAGCGCTCTTGGGCGATGCGTTCGAAGATCTCGAGATAGGAGTCGCGGGCACGCTGCGCATCGGTGGTCGTCGAGGAATTTTCTCCGAGGAAATCGAGGCTGACGTACATTCCGGCATTGTTGCAGACGCGCGCAGCCTCAACGGCCTCGTCGAGAGTCTCTCCGGCGACGAAGCGGCGCGCCATTCGGCGGGTGGTAGCGTTGGATGTAACCCATTTGGCGAAGCGAGGGCTTTGAGAGAGCTTGAGAAGCGTCGCGCGGAGCATGGACTATGATTATGCCCGTGTGAAAGGAGAGCGACTAGCCCTTGTGCTCTTCCAGGAACTTTTCTGCGTCGAGCGCGGCCATGCAACCGGAACCGGCCGCTGTGACGGCCTGACGGTAACGGTGATCTTGCACGTCACCGGCGATAAAAACCCCGGGGATCGAAGTCAGGCTGCCGTGTTTGGCGATCAGATAGCCGTTCGAATCCATGTCGAGCTTGCCCTTGAAGACCGTGGAATTGGGATCGTGCCCAATGGCGACAAAGATGCCGTGCACCGGGATTTCGCGGATCTCCTTTGTTTGAAGATTACGAACGCGAGCGCCATCTACCTGGCCCTGAGGTGCAATAATTTCTTCAACCACATAGGGCACAAGAAATTCGATTTTTTCGTTTGCGCGAGCACGGTCAATCATGATCTTTGAAGCACGAAATTCGTTCCGTCTGTGAATCAGATAGGCCTTGCTCGCATAACGTGTTAGAAAGTTCGCTTCCTCCATGGCGGAATCCCCACCGCCTACGACTGCAATTTCCTTCCCGCGGAAGAAATAGCCGTCGCAGGTCGCGCAGGTTGAAAGGCCACGCCCGATGAGGCCCTTCTCTCCCGGCAAACCTAGCAAGCGCGCGGAGGCTCCGGCGGCGACGATGAGTGTCTTTGCCTCGTAAGCATCTTTACCAACGGAGATTTTGAATGGCCTGCGGCTGAGCTCGATTTCATTGACAGCGCCGGCCTTAAACTCAGCTCCAAATTTCTGGGCCTGCTTTCGCATGTTCTCAATCAACTCCGGGCCCATGATCCCTTCGGGAAAACCGGGGAAATTTTCCACGTGAGTCGTAAGAGCCAGTTGGCCGCCCTGTTCGTGGCCGTCAATTACTAGAGGCTTGAGGTTGGCGCGCGCGGCGTAAATCGCCGCCGTTAGGCCGGCACAGCCGCTTCCGATAATAACGACGTTATGCATCCGCATTTTCTCCAAGGGTTAGATTCGGCCAAGCGCAATTACGATTCAATCCCAACCGGCAGCCGGACAAACAGGAATTTTGTATTGTAACACCCTCGTGCAGATGTATCGTGAAGCGACGGCCAATTTGGAGAGCGGCAATTTCGGTGGAGCGTTGACCATCCGCAAATCGGACGTCTATAGTCGCAAGAAAGGCCGCTCTTCAAACGATGTTATACGAAAGAGGAGTTATGGACCCACGTTACCCCATCGGAGATTTCTCAATGCCTGCCCAGGTAACGCCTGCCCTTCGCCAAGCGGCCATCGAAGATCTGGCCGCAACGCCCGCAAAGATGCGCGCCGCGGTGAAAGGCTTGAACGACTCGCAACTGGACACGCCGTATCGCGATGGAGGCTGGACCGTGCGCCAAGTCGTCCATCACATTGCGGATAGCCACATGAACGCCTTCATCCGCCTGAAGCTCGCTCTCACCGAAGACAAGCCAACGATCAAGCCGTACAACGAAACGGCCTGGTCCGAACTCGCCGACGCACACATGCCAATCGAGGTGTCCCAGACGCTGCTTGATTCCGTCCACGCGCGAATGGACCGTGCGTGGCGCTCCCTGAAAACGGAGGATTATGCGCGCAAGCTGGTTCACCCTGATCATGGCGAGCGCACCGTGGATTGGCTGCTTTTTCTTTACGCGTGGCACGGCAAGCATCACACCGCGCACATCACCGAGCTGCGCAAAGGCAAGAGTTGGTAACTCTTCTTCCCGTCAGAGCTTCACAATGAGCGTGACACAAACTTGGGATCCGGAGCGGTACGCGAAGAATGCGCGTTTCGTCAGCGACCTTGCCGGACCGGTCGTCGATTTGCTCAACCCGTGTCCGGGCGAGCGGATCCTGGACCTGGGCTGCGGAGATGGCGTCTTGACGGTGAAGCTAGCCGCGCTAGGCTGCGATCTCGTGGCGGTCGACGGCAGCAGCGCGCAAATCGCGGCAGCTCGAAAACTGGGCTTGGATGCGCGCGTCATGGATGGCGAGAACCTGACCTTCCACAATGAGTTCGACGCTGTTTTCAGCAACGCGGCACTTCACTGGATGCGAAACCCCAAAGCCGTCATTCACGGCGTTTGGCAAGCCCTAAAGCCTAAGGGACGCTTCGTGGCCGAGTTTGGCGGACATGGCTGTGTGGAGAAAATCCGCAAAGCTCTGGTGGAGGCGCTGAACCGCAGGGGGCTCAATGGAGAAGCGGCTGTTCCCTGGTACTTTCCAACGGTCGAGGAGTATTCCGCGCTGTTAGAGAAGGTGGGCTTTCAGATTGAAAAGATCGCCCTCGTGCCACGCCCTACACCGCTGCCGGGAGACGTTACGGGATGGCTGGAAACATTTGGAGAGAGTTTCACGGCCCGTCTGCCTGAGGATCAGCGTGGTGCGTACCTTGGCGAAGTCCGTGAAGTGCTGCGTCCTGAATTAACCAACTCTGAGGGAATCTGGATCGCCGACTACGTTCGACTGCGCTTTGCGGCGTCAAAATAGACGAAGGTTCTGGGCTCGTGTAGGATGAATTGAATCATCTAGGAGAATGCATGAGCCGAGCTTCGGGGACCTACGCAATTTTCGAGACGTCGCAGGGAAACATTGTCGTGAAGCTATTTGAAAAGGAAGCGCCAAAAACAGTTGAGAACTTCATCGGGCTCGCCGAAGGCACCAAGGAATTCACGGATGAAAATTCCGGCAAGAAGCTGAAGAAAAATTTTTACGATGGGCTCATCTTTCACCGCGTGATTCCCCAATTCATGATTCAGGGCGGCTGCCCGCAGGGCACGGGGCGCGGAGGACCTGGTTACCGATTCGGGGACGAATTTCATCCTTCGCTCAATCATTCGAAACCCGGCAAGCTTTCCATGGCCAACGCCGGTCCCGGCACAAACGGCAGCCAATTTTTTATTACCGTTGCGCCGACACCCTGGCTGGACAACAAGCACACCGTTTTCGGAGAAATCGTGGAAGGCCAGGACGTTGCGGACAAGATTTCCAAGGTCGCGCGGGATTCGAGCGACCGGCCAAAGACGCCCGTGGTCATGAATAAGGTCCGGATTGAGCGGGTTCCGTAAACTCGCAACACGGCGATGCTGACGCCCCAGCGCGTGCTCCGGCTGATGATCGAGCTTATTTTTGTGCTGCTCGGCGGGCTCGTCATCTGGCTCGCGCTTTCCGGCCGCATCACCGTCGAACGTCACAAGCTTTCCTGGTACATCCTGAGTGCTGCGCTGATACTTTGGGGGTTGCGCGCACTCTATGGCAGCAACAAATGGTGGGCCCGTTGGGAGAGCTGGACCCGTGGTCTGTCGCTCATTTTGCTCGGGCTCGTCATGCTGGCGATCTCGCGCGTTCCCGTTGAATGGATTGGGCCCTTGCTCGCAGCCGCGGGAGTCCTAATGGCGGTGCGAGGCCTTCTGGGAGCCGCTCTGGTCTTTCGCCCTCAATAGCGTCACTCTCTTCATCCCTCCCGGATTTTTCCTGCCTTTTGGATATAATCGGCAACACTCACGGCCCATTCGTCTGCCGCCAGCGCGGAGACAAACAATATCTGCACGCCAAAGCTTTGAAAAAGGAGACGCACCATGTTGAAGGAATTCAAAGAATTCGCCATGCGCGGGAACGTCCTGGACATGGCGGTCGGCATCATTATCGGAGCGGCATTCGGAAAGATCGTAACTTCCTTCGTGGAGGACGTGATGATGCCTCCGCTTGGCCGCCTGATCGGACACGTGGATTTTTCGAATCTCTTCATCAGCCTGAAGGAGGGTCAGCATTTTGACACGCTGGCTGCCGCGAAAGCCGCTGGCGCTGCGACGCTGAACTATGGCCTGTTCATCAACACGGTGATCAATTTTGTCATCGTGGCATTTGCCGTGTTCCTGCTAGTGCGTTCTGTGAACCGGTGGACTCACGAGCCCGCGAAACCGGCCGCGCCGACAACCAAGGAATGTCCGCAGTGCGCTATGGCTATTCCTCTCCAGGCGAAGCGCTGCGGACACTGCACCGCGCAGCTCGTATGACGCCGCTCATCCGCTGAAACTCTCCAAGAGCTCGATCGCGCAAGTTCTACGCAGGAGGAGTCTTCTTCGATTGGTTCGATTTGAGGTGCGCCTTCAGCCGAGTAACGACTGCGTTCTCTTCGCCTTCTTCAATTTCCTTTTGAACTTCCTCCAGCGCGAAATGGACGACGTCGTGATGGTGGAGTTCCTCCGGCGCCAGGACGTCGCTGAACCGCAACCACAACCTGTGCAGGAGATTTACTTCGTTCGCGGTGAGGTTCGGAGCGTGCGGGCCGAGCACTTTGTAAATCTTGTCCCCATTTGGAAGATGAATTTCGAGATTGAACTGGGGTTTGATATCGCTGAGCTTCTCCCACGCATCGCCGATTTGCCGGGCCTGCTCCTCGTTCGAATCCTTTGCGGACCGCCCAACGACAATCGTGCTGGATTGCAAGGAGGTTGCGGCGCGAAGAATGCCGTCCCACAGATCGTTCGCGGAAACCACCGCCAGCCGGATGGGCTTCCCCCGCTTTTCGGACAGAGAGAGCGCTTGTGAGAAAAGATGCTGCTCAATGCTGCCGAAAAGTTGATCGGCCTCGAGTTCGTTTTCGCCGGATGCGGAGCGGCGCAACAAGCGCACATGTAACACAACCACATCGCGCCGGCCTGGTTTGATGCGGTCCAGTACATTTCCCAGGTGATAGAGATTGAAGTGATTGCTTATGGGAACGAGGATATTTCCGGGCCGCGCTCCGACAGCTACGGGAGTAAGTTCGGACTCCAGCTCAAGATTGAATTGATCCATCTCCGCGTGGGCCAGTCCGGCTTTGTGGGTGCGCCGTTCGGAGATCGTGAAGACGAAGAACAGCAAAACCGAAAAAACGCCGCCGGCCATCGTGGCCACTGGCTTCGTAAACAGATTTGTGACGGCGATCAAAAAGAGCGTCAGTGTGATCAGCCCGAGGCCAACCGGAATCTGTACGCCGCGGATGGAAAAATTAAAGGGCACCTGAAATTCGCGTTCGCCCGGCCGCGTGTAACGAAGCACCAGCACGGCCAGGCCGTTCATCGTGAAACTCCAAATCACTCCGAAGGCATACAGGTTCGCAAGAAAGGTCACGTCGCCGCGGCTGATGAAGATTGTGAGGATCTGCATGGCGACGATGATGTTAATGATGCGGTAGCTCGTTCCGAATTTTGGGTGCGGTTGCCGGAACCATGCGCTGAGCACGCCGTCTTCCGAGACGCGATTCAGGACGCCGTTCGAACCGACAATCGCGGTGTTTACAGCTCCCGCCAGGATCAGCGTGCCTACAACTACAACGAACACATGGAAGATCAATCGGGCAATGTACGGCCCGTGCAGGCTCATGGCGAGGCCGCCGATCAGATTCTCCAGATAACTTTGGCGGACGCCGTCCGGGATGATCATCACGGCGAAGAAGGACACGAGCGAAGTGAAGACCAGGCTGTAAATAAAAATCACCAAGCCGGCTTTCTTCAAGTTAGGAAGCTTGGGATGTTCGATTTCGCGATAGACCTGCGCCAGGGATTCTTCTCCGCTCATGGCCAGAACGGAATGCCCCAAGCCGACGAAGATGGCGATGATGCCGAACATGTGAGGCAGAGGACTGCCGGCAAGCCATCCGAGTGCGTTGGCGTTCAGGCGTAGGTTCCGGACGTGGGGCCAGGGCGGAAGCGGAGAATGCCTGAGGATCGCCGTATAGGTGCACCAGATAATCAGCATGACCACCATGACCGTGACAAGCTTCATGATGAACAGTGCTTTCTCGCTGGATTCAGGAATGCCTTTTGTGTTCTGCCACCAGAAATAAACCGTGACTAGAATCGCGAAACTCGCGGCGACAAAATTAACCTGGTACGCGGTTAGAGGATTTCCGAGATGGGTGTACTGCAGGAGCTCGCTGATCAGGCCGGCTAGATATTGCCCCGCGGCCACCCCGCTGATGGGGCCGGTCAGAATGTAGTCAAACATCAGCGCGGACACGCTGAATTTCGCGAGCGTTCCGCCAAGCGATTGCTTCACTGCGCGATACACGCCGCCGCGCACGAACATGCTGCAGCTTTCGACGTACACGGCGCGAACCGCGTACGAAAACAGCATGATCGCCAGGATGAACCATGGAGCGGTCTTGCCAATGTAGCCTTCCGCTTCGCCACCGGCGTAATACGCGGAGGAAGCAAGATCGTTGAGCACGATCGCAGCGGCCCGCCAAAAAGAGATGAAAGTAAGGAGAGCGGTGGTAGCGACAATGACGCGCGGGATGGCATTGCCCCGGCTGCCCGGGGCAGCGGGGTTTTGAGGAGTACCGCTCATGTACGGATGATCTCGATCAGCGGGCTAAGATGCTCCCATGTTTGCTGAGCGAAGTCTAGCAAGCAGGGTCTGAACGGTAACGAGGAAGCTGTCTGGTCGAGTCAGGAAATGATCAGTGCGAATCGCCCCGGAAGGTCTTCGCGCATTCGGAGCAGGGGCAGATTGTTCTCAGGTGGTCGTAGCTGTAAATCCCAGTGGAATGCCCGTCCGAAAAGCTGATTTGCAGCGCGTAATTGCCCACAACGGTTGCGGATTGAGCCTTGGCTTTTGGCTTGTACATGGGAAGCGTGGGAAATGTCCCGCCTGCCGTCGCAGCCGCCGCGAACTCCTCTTTCTTCGCCCGCTCGTCATTACAAGTGGCGCACGGACACTCCTCTCGCAAGTACGCGAAATCGTAGTGGCTCACGTGACCGTCGGACCATTTAATATCCATTCCGGCGCCAGACTTAACGTGGACCTTCACGTCTGCGGGTTTCTTTCGTTGGTCAATCGGGATGGGCATGTGGGGCGAAAGCTCGTTCAGCTTTTCCGGCTTCCGTTGCAGCAATCGCCGGGAGGAATCGGATTGCCGTGGGGGCAAGTCTTCGGGTGGCCAAGAAAGGTGCAGATGCGTTGATCGAGCTCCGGGCTGATGATGTGTTCGAAGCGGCAGGCCTGGTCGTGTGCTTCCGCGTCATCCACCGAGAAAGTATCTTTGAAGAGCCGTTCGGCCAGGCGATGGCGGCGCACCACACCTCGCGCGCGCTGGCTGCCCACGGGAGTCAACAACGCTTCGCCGTCGTGTAATTCCACCAGATGGCGGTCGCTCATGCGGCCGAGAATCCGGGACGCCGGTTCGCTTTGCAGCACCGGAAGCGTGCCCGCCGGCTCAGCCGACTGCAGGCATCTAACTAGAGCCGGCTTGCCGGCTTCGCAACAAATCCAGATTTGTTCAAGAAAGTGGTCGAAGCGAATTTCATCCTCTGCGGAGGCGGGAGGAGGAACAGTAGCATTCGTGCAGCAATCTTCGGAGTCCACCAGCGGACAGCCCAATGGATGTCCAGGGCCATGCTGCAAGCTGTCGAAATGCAAGTGGCCGTGGGCCAGCTCGATACGGCGATCGGCTTGCCGCGCGATGTCTGGATCGTGCGTCACCATCAGAATCGTGTGGCCGGATTTGTGGAGTTCGCGGAAGATTTGCATCACGATTTCTTCGTTCGCCTCGTCCAAATTGCCTGTGGGTTCATCGGCCAGAATGATGGACGGTTGGTTGATCAACGCTCGCGCAATGGCTACTCGCTGCTGCTCGCCGCCAGAAAGTTGCGTCGGAAGATGCGTCAGCCGTTCACCAAGTCCCACACGGCGAAGCGCTTCCTCCGCCTGTTTTTCGTCTGTCATGCTATGAAAATATTGCGCGAGCATGACGTTTTCGAGCGCGCTCAGATAAGGCACGAGGTGGAACTGCTGAAACACGAAGCCGACTTTTTCCGCGCGGTAACGCACTAATTCGTTTTCCCCGAGTTTGGATAAGTCCACTCCATCCACGACCACCTTCCCGTCATTCAGTTTATCCAAGCCGCCCAGAATGTTGATTAGCGTTGTTTTTCCGGAACCCGAGGGTCCCATCAGGGCGACCCATTCGCCAGTGCGAACCTCGAAGCTCAGATTATCCAGAGCGCGCAGAGCGCCATATTTCTTTACCAGCTTCTCGATGATCACTTGAGCTGAGGCCGATTTCGGTTCGGGAACGATTTGTGCCGGGGCGCTCACGCTTCACCTCGAAATACCGATGCGGGACGAACGCTCGCAAGCCTTCGCAGAGGAAATGCGCTGAGGATGGCTACAAGCACGGTAAGCAACACAGTTACAGGATACACAATCAGCCGAGGCTCCGCCGCAACGCCGAACACCTGCTTGCCCAGCCAGATAGATAGAAGAATGCCTGCAGCCGCGCCGAGCAAACCGCCGGCCAAGCCGAGCAATGCGGCTTCCGCCAGGAAGAGACGCAGAACACGCCGCTTCGCGCCGCCAATTGCTTTCATCAGTCCAACATCAATCCGGCGTTCCATAGCGATATTCGTGGTCGCCGCCATGACACACAGAGCGGTGAGCAAGAGAACGATCGCGACAGTGAAGTTCAGGATTCCCGAGATTCGGCCATAGATCTTGGCTTGCGCTTCGGTGAACTGGCGAAGAGGCCGGGCCTCCGCCTCACCCAGATCAGGCTGAATTTGCTCCACAAACTTCTGCACCTGCTGCGTCGTACCGGGCACGCTCAGTTGAATCAGGCTGATTTGCTCGGGCTTGTCCAACAGCTTTTGCGCAATGGGGAGATCAACGAAAATTTGATTGTCCTCGGCCCCACCGCTCATTGGGAGGACATCGGCTGCGATCTCGACGGAGGTTGTGCCGTTTCGGAGGGAAATTCCTTGGCCCGCGTTAACTCCCAGCGCGATCGCTACTTTTCCACCAAGGGTGCAGCGCGTGAACCTGTCACTCTTCCGGTTCTCCTCGGCATCGACCAAAGCGGAGGGGATAATTTGCTTTGCGCCAAAATCGGAATGCGCATAGCCTGCCAAGATCGCACGGACTGGCGCGGCTTGGGCGTCGTGACCCGTCTCTTCCTTCGACACTCCCACAATGCCGTAAAGGAATTCGGCCTTGGCAATATTTCCTGCGAAGTCTTGTCCGGGAACCCGGGCGAACATGGATGCGCTTAGAAAACCCGGCCTGTCGCCACTGCCTCGCGGAGCGATCACAACATTTGGGCCAAACGTGCGAAATTCCGACGTCAGGCGGCGCTTCGCGTCCACCTGCAGGTTCAGCAATGCGGCTGTGACAGCGGCGCCCGCTCCCAGCGCAAGCAAAATGACAAACAACCGCCCCGGATTCGCGAAGATCAGCCGGCGAATCATGCGCCAGAACATTGAGCGGTTGTTTCGGAGCGTCGCGGCCATCATTCGCCCCGTAGAATCGGCGCAGGCTCATATCTTGCCGCGCGCCGCAGGGGAATCGCGCTTCCCAAAAGCGTCACGGCCGCCGCTAACGCCAGAATCACCAGGAGAACAAGCAGCGAGGGTTCCGGCTCGACGCCAAAAATTCTTGCTCCTGCAAATCGCGCCAGGAATATGCCGAGTGAATAGCCTACGCCGCCGCCGACAAACGCCAGCACCAACTGCTCTGCTGCCAGCAAGAAGCCAACCGTGCCAGAGCCCGCTCCCAATGCCTTCATCAACCCAATTTCTGTCCGACGCTCGATGACCGACGCAGCCGCCGAAGCACCAACTGCCAGCGCAGCCGCAAGCAGCGCCGCGAGCGTGACCATCCAGAGCAACGCTTCCACTCGCGTGAGGATCGTCCCCTCGCCTTCCGCGACCCGCCGAATTACTCGCACATCGGCTCCCGGCAGGACCTCCTTGATCTGGTAAGCGATCGAGGAAATATACGGCGTACAAGACCAACGCTCGAGATCGGCCGCAGTCATGGTTTTCGGATCGCGGCGCGCAAAATCATCTTCTGGTTTCGTCAAGGCGCTGACATAGAGTGTCCTGTAAAGTCCCGGTTTTCCTGCGAACTGCTGAACGCTCGAAAGCGGCATAACCACAGCTTCGTCTTCCGGCCCGCCGGAGGAGAGAATTCCGGTTACCTGGCACTCGCTGCCAACTCGATCCGCGCTGGCTGGCGTTATATTTAGGACCAGTCGCTCGCCCGCATGCAGATTGCGGCGCGCGGCAAGCTTTTCTCCAACCACGCATTCCGGCGGTGCAGCCTTGTAAGTGTGGCCCGACGGCGCAACATTAACGCGTTCAAGCCGGCCCTCGTCAGAAAACCACTTTCCATGGATCTGGAACCACGGATTCGTCTTTCCTATTCCTGTGACAAACGTACCCCCGTCTGGAAGGGATACCCGATGCTCCGCCCACGTGCCAATCAGCGAAACATTCATCTCCGGCATAGTCTTTTCACCGGACCCATACGTAATTTTTGGAAGCGTCGCGGCGATCTCCAGCACCGGCGCGAACGCCATGAGGTTGTTGTGCCAAAAGATTGTCTTCAGCTTGGGCAGGTCCGCTTCCGGCAGATACGCCCCCGCATTCGCGGGCCGGTAATCCACGCCGCCAATTTCCAGAGGCAATGAATCCGCTTGCGGCGTGACCACAAGATTCGCGCCCAAGCTGCGGAATTCCCGCGCTAGTCGGTCGCCCACGTCGAGTGACACACTCAGCGCCGCTGTCACCACAGCCATGCCTAGCGACAGCGCCGCCGCGGTCAGCACCTTGCGGCGCGGCCGGCGCGTAAACGAATCAGCCACTAATCGCAGAAACATAAGTATTCGTGTCGGCCCCGGATTCCGCTACTAATTCGGAATCTCCTTCGTGGCGTTCAAAATTGCGGTCAGGTCCACCACCAGAGCGTCACCCTCGATATGCGAAGGAAATCCAATCGGATTACAGCCTCCGGCTTGACCGATCGTCGGAATGTAAATCGCTGAGCCGCAGTGGCGGCAAACCACGTTTTGCCCATCCTGCCGGTAACCTTCTGCTCCGCAAATGCGGCACGCATCGAGCGCAGTTCCGTATCCGCTCGGTTCTTTGATCACCATGAAGCGAACTGTTTGTCCCGCGGAATCCACACGGAAGAGATGCATTTTCCCATCCTGCACTTCGCTCAAAGGGATGCGAATCAAAGTTCCATCCGCGGCGACTAGCGCGGCTTTTGGCGGAGCGGCGTTCACGTTCGTGTAGACAAAATCGCCCGTCAATAGAAGGATCACAGAGAGGCAGCCGGCTGCCGCCGCGATCATCCAGCCGCGCTGGCGCTTGTTTTGTGCTTCCCGCAGCCGCTTCTCGGCCTCATTCGACGCGTCCTTTGCCGCCTTCGCGTGAACCATTGACTGCCATTCACGCAAGATCAAGAGCGCCGCCGCGCCAAAAATCAGCACAAAAAAGAAAAGTTCATTTCGGACGATTGGCCCGACAATCGCCATCTCCGCTTTGCTCGATGGGATCCACTGCGCTTCGCTCAATTCGTGCAAGCCTGTCAACCCAAGCTGGCATCCTACGAGGATCAAAATCGCACTGGTCACGGCGAAAAACCGGTGCAAGGGTACACGCAGCGTGCCTTTGAAAAAAAAGACTCCGACGGCGACCGCCGCCGCGATTCCCGCCAGCGTCCCTATCCAAATTTGCAGGCCTTCGCTCGAAAGTTCTACGGCCCGAAGAATAATGGCCAGCTCCGCGCCTTCCCTCAAAACCATTAGGAACACGAAAAAGAAAATACCCCAGGCCGCTGCCCCGCCCGCCCGTTCAACGTAATTTTCGATTTTCTGCTCGATTTCTTTTCGCAAGCTCCGCGCAACGCGATTCATCCAAATGATCATCGTAACCACGAACACCGCGGCCACGAGATACATGACGCCTTCGAATCCGTCTTCGCTGATTTGCCAGCGTTCCAGTAGGATGGCCACGGCAAGGCTGAGTGCGGCGGCTGCGGCTACGCCGTACCATGCGTACTTGGCCAGTTGCGACCGGCCGGTACGCGCCAAATAAACGAGGACAATGCCGACGACGAGCGCAGCTTCTACACCTTCACGGAGCGCAATCAGGAATGCGGCGAGCACACATTCTCCAGTTGTAAATCATTTGCAACTAAGTTTTAAGTCTACTCTTTATATCACTTTCCGTCAACCGGACCATTCTAGTCCTATTTCTTTTCCGGAGGCAGGGTAGAATATTCCTTCGGCCTAATCCTGCTATGCGCTACATCACTTGCCGCCAAGTTTTCTCCTCCGCCCTCGCCATAGCTCTAGGTCTCGCACAGTTTCCGCCACCGGCTACCTCCCGAGCCCGGCACTCCGCTCAGTCGGCGAAAGAGGATGCTCAACTCGCGGCTGCGCCTCGCCCCAATCCCAAGTTTGCCAAGAAGCTTTCGGATCTGGCCGATAAGTCGCTCGCCCAAGGACACTTCGACGAAGCTTTGGACCTCTATCAGCAAGCCGCAAGGTATGCACCGCAAGACACCGAGCTGACCCAACGCATCGCCGCGATGCGCTCCAAATTGGTGCGCGACCATGTGGACGCCGCGGAGCGAGACGCCTTGACCGGTCACGCCGACGCCGCAATCCAGGAACTTGCCAAAGCACTTCTCATCGATCCCGGCAACACCATCGTTGCAGAACGCATGCGCCAGATGAAGTCTATGCGAGATGCGCCGCCAGACGCGGGCAGCACTCATATTGAAGGTCTTCCGGAGTTGAAGCCTCGTCCCGAAAAGCAAAGCGTGAACTTGCGGGGGGATACGAAGACCGTCTACCAACAACTCGGCCTGTTATTCGGAATCAAAGTAACTTTCGATCCGGATCTTGCTGCTCGTCCCGCCCGGCTGAGATTAGACAATGTGGATTTTGAGACCGCGATGACCGTACTCGGCACGGAGACCGGCACGTTCTATCGTCCGCTGACCTCCTCGCTGGTCTTCATCGCTCAAGACAACCCCCAAAAGCGGCGCGAGTACGCGATTCAGGCGGAGGAAACATTCGTGCTTCCCGACTCCGTCGGCACGGACGAGATGACCGAGCTTGTGCGCGTGCTTCGGGAAATGACGGGGGCCCTCCGCGTCACGCTTGACGCGAGCAGCCGCTCCGTGACCATCCGTGATAGCCCGGAACAACTCGCTCTCGCGCGTGAGCTGATTGCGCAGGCGGAGCGGGCTCGCGGCGAATTGATGCTCAAAATCGACATCTTGGAGGTCGATCGCGACAAAGCGCACGATCTTGGAATTCTGCCGCCGTCCTCGGCCAAATTGATTGCGCTTTCGCCCGGCCTCATTGCGCAATTGACTGCAGCCAAAGACCTCAGTACGTTGGAAACTCTGCTGGCAAGCATCTTTGGTACGGGTGGCGCTTCGACCGGCGCGGGCACCTCGCTCAGTTCGTTGATTCCGCCGCTCACGCTTGTCGGCGGCGGCAAAACAACCTTTCTGTTAACACTTCCAGCGGCGGCCGCCCAGTTTTCCGACGCCCTCACTCTGGTTCGCAGCGGCCGGCAAGTGGTCCTTCGCGCCCAGGACGGCAAGCCTGCAACTTTCTTTGTCGGCGACCGTTATCCCATCACTCTTTCCTTGTTGTCCGCTTCGCTCGGCACATCCACTCCTGCAACTTCCATCCCCGGAATCACCAACAGCATCCTGCCGAGTACTTCCTACAACGTCGGCGTGGGACCAGTGGCCCTCACCGCCGCGGATTTCCGTAACCTCGGACAGTTGGACCTCGCTGTCGTCAATGATATGGACAACACGCTCTCTATTCTTGCCAATCAAGGCGTGGGCACGTTTATCGCTTCCGCGAACTCACCAATTGCTCTTGGCCCCGCCCGTTCGAGCCCTCCGCCCGTACCTCCCGCCATTGCATCGGCGGCTTTCACTTCAAGTGGCTTTCACGACCTCCTTGTCACCGATCCGGTCAACAACACCGTCCAGGTTCTGCTCAGCAATGGTGATGACACATTCACCGCTGCTTCCGGCTCGCCAATTCACGTCGGCAACCAGCCTAGCTCGATTGTGACAGGCGACTTTAATGGAGATGGAAAACAGGATTTCGTGGTCACGAATTTCACCGACAATACCTTTTCCCTGTATCTCGGAAATGGCGATGGAACCTTCAGCCAGGCGGCCGGCTCTCCGTTTGCCTTACCCAGCGGCGTGACTGGCCCTATCGCGATGACCGCCGCCGATTTCAACTCGGACGGAAGTCAGGATCTCGCCATCGTCAACGAAACGACGAACAATCTTTCAATTCTGTTGGGGAATGGAAACGGCACGTTCGCGCAGGCCTCGAACTCTCCGATCGCAGTCGGCAAAGCTCCAGTGGCAATCGCTTCCGGCGACCTCAACACGGATTCACGCCCCGATCTGGCCGTCGTCAATCAATCTGACAATACGCTCACCGTTCTCTTTGGCAATGGCGATGGCACGTTCACACCCGCCACCAACTCGCCGCTGGCCACCGGGCAAACACCCACGTCCGTCGCAATCGCTGATTTCAACGGGGACGGCCACCCAGATACTGCGGTCACCGCACCAGTGACCGACAGCATCGCTGTCTATCTCGGACTCGGTCAGGGACTCTTCGCTTCGCCATTTGAACTTCCTGTTGGGACAAACCCCACAGCTCTTATTGCCGCTGGTTTGACCGGGGCTTCGCTGCCAGATGTCGCCGTGACAGATAACCCCTCGGGCAGCGCTGGACAGGTGACCGTCATTCTCAGTCCCGCCAGTTTGTTTTCCAATTCGGGCGGGGGCGTCGCGCAGCAGCCCTATCCTGGCGCGGAATACGAAGATCTCGGCGTCAAGATCAAGGCCACCCCCAGCATGCACACGGATGGCGACGTCACGCTGAAATTGGAGTTTGAGATTCGCGCGCTCGCGGGATCTTCCATCAATGGAATCCCCGTCCTCAGCAATCGCAGTCTGTCGCAAACTGTGCGCGTGAAGGAAGGCGTGCCGACTCTTATCGCCGGGTTGCTGGATAATCAGGAAACGCGCACGCTCACCGGTCTTCCCGGCTTCTCGACTTTTCCGGGAGGGCTCGGCTATCTTTTCGGCCAGCGCAACTCCACGGATCAAAACACGGAAATGATTATCCTGATCACTCCGTACAAACTGCGCCTGACCAACCGGCTTTCCAACTCTGTCTTCGCGGGCCGCGAGAAAAGCACGGGGAGAGGCAATACACAATTCACTCCGAGGCGCGATCAATAATCAAATCCGCGCGGAAGACCTTGGCTGGACATCGATCGGTTTTCGGCACAATTCTTTTGCGGACAAATTTTGCAATTCAGGGAAGTGGATCGAACACCAGGATTGGTTGGTACGTGCGCGGCACGACCGCTTCCGCGATCGCTACAAGTTTATTCTCCTGCCCAAACACACGGAGTCTTGGCGGCTTCGCCTCTCCCGCATCGAGTTGCTGCGTCGCGCCAGGAGGCAATTCCGTGCGGCCCGGCTGGATCTGGGAGATTTGTATATTGAACTTCGCGCCGTGCCGCACTCGCTTTTCCACCACGGGCAGCACATTCACGCGCGGATAATTCGGCAGCAGGTTTTCGAGCCGAATCAAACAATCTCCAAACTTTCCATCATGGGCGGCTTCCGCGAGTTCTTCCAAGCGAATGGCCTGCTCGATCGAGAATTCCCCGACGGCGGTTCGCTCAATCTCCGCGAGATGTGCGCCGCAGCACAGCTTTTGTCCCATCTCATGCGCCAGAGACCGTATATAGGTTCCCGAAGAACACTCGATTACGAACCGCGCAATACTTCCTTCGATTCCCACGAGCTTGTACTCGAAGACCTCGACTTCCACAGGCTTCAACTCGACGGCTTGCTTCTTTCTCGCCAGTTCGTACGCCGGGCGCCCCTTCACTTTCTTCGCCGAAAATGCCGGCGGCCGTTGCGCGAACCGTCCAACGCATTCCGCCGCCAGCTTCTCGAGAACTTCCGCATCGAGGACCGGTGCCGTGTCCGGACCCTGAGCTTCTCCATCCGAGTCGTAGGTGTCCGTCGCAAATCCAAATCGAAATCCCGCCGCATACCGTTTTCTGCGTCCGCTATAGAACTGCATCAATCGCGTCGCTTTTCCCAGAAGCAGCACCAGCACTCCCGTTGCCAGCGGATCGAGTGTCCCGAGATGCCCGATTTGACGGAAACCCGCCAGATGACGCACCGCATCCACTACGTCGTGCGACGTCTTGCCTGGAGGCTTGTCGATTACAAGGGCACCGTCATACGGAGCCGGCTGCGCTTTGCGTGGCATCAGGAAAGATTTCTCAGTTGGCGTGTCGCTGCTGACGTGACCTAGTCATCATATCGTTTCGAATCCAGCGAGTGCTGCCTAGCGCGTAGGAACACACTTCAGCCTGCCGAAGCTGCAAACTCTTTTTCAACACGCGCTCGCACTCGCTCACAGTCTTTGTCTTGCCCCCAACCACCTAATCAGCCTTACGACGCCGCCGGCTTATCCTTTTTCATGTCTTTCAGCAACTCTTCGATTCGCTCGGTGTATTCCTGCGAATGATCCAGTGCAAAGTGCAATTCCGGCAGGCGTCTCAGCTGCAGCCTCTCGATCAGTTCCCGTTTGATGAATCCCGCCGCGTGCTCCAGTGCTTTAATCGCCTCAGTCTGTTCTTTTGCCGAGCCCTTCATGCTTATAAACACGCGCGCGTGTTTCATATCCGGTTGCACGCGCACTTCGCTCACAACAACCGCGCCCTCCAGCCTCGGATCTTTCAGCTCCCCGGCCAGCATGGCGCTGATCTCGTGAGCGATTTCCTCGCCAACCCGTTCGTGCCGGTGATTCGCAGTACTCATCTTCGTTCTCGCGCAACTTCCTAGATAATCTCGATCGCCTGGTTGATTAGAAACGATCCCAGGATCCGGTCGGCTTCGTCGAGCACCTTCTGTAACACTTCTCTCAAGTGTTTTTCCTCATTGGAGAGCGTGACGACGCCAATAACCGATCTTTGCCAAACGTCGTGGTGCTCCAGTTCCGCCACCGCGACGTTGAACTCTCTTCGCAGCTTGTCCTTTAGGCTGCGCAAAACCTGCCGCTTCTCCTTCAGCGATTGTGCATCGGGGATGTGTAGCTCGAGGGTGAGCAGGCCAACCGGCATGCGCGCTCCAGGTAATGAGCGGTGTTACTTGCGGCTCGCGGTGCCGGCGCTCTGCGCCGCCGCCTCTGCTGCGCTGAGTTTCTGCACGCTGAAGCATTCCAAAACGTCGCCGACCTTCACGTCATTGAAGTTTGAAATTCCCGCGCCGCATTCGAATCCCGTGCGCACTTCGCTCGCATCGTCCTTGAATCGCTTCAGCGAGCTTAGCTTGGACGTATAAATTACAGTGGCATCTCGGAGAACCCGAACTTGCCCATCGCGCTTCAGAACTCCATCCACGACGTAACAGCCTGCGACCGTACCCGATCCCTTGATCCGGAAGGTGTTCCGCACTTCCGCCCGTCCCAGATAAGTTTCCTGGAATACCGGCTCGAGCAATCCTTCCATCGCCTTCTTTATTTCATCTGACACTTCATAAATGATCGTATGCGTCCGGATGTCCACGTGCTCCTGTTGCGCGAGATCCGCTGCTTTCCGGTCCGGCCGCACTCCAAACGCGATGACAATCGCTCCCGAAGCGGATGCCAACAGCACATCGTTCTCCGTCACCGCGCCCACGCCCGACCCGATAATCTTCAGTTTCACCAGGTCCGTCGAAAGCTTCGGCAGCATTTCGCTCAGTACTTCCACCGAGCCTTGCACGTCCGCCTTGATCACGATGCCCAGTTCCTTTACCTCTCCGGCTTTCAACTGCTCGTGCAACTGGTCCAGCGTGATTCGTGCCCCGCTCGATCGCGCCATCGCCGCGTCCCGTTGCTTGCCCTGCCGGTATTCCACGATATGCCGGGCCTTGGCTTCTTCCGTCACCTGGAAGTGGTCGCCCGCTTCCGGCACTCCTTGCAATCCCAGCACTTCCACCGGCGTCGAGGGCGGCGCATCCTTCAGCGAGCGTCCTCGATCGTCAAACATCGCGCGCACTTTTCCAAACACCGATCCGCAGATGAAGAAGTCTCCCGCCTTCAGCGTGCCGTTTTGTACGAGCACGGTCGCCACCGGGCCGCGCCCCTTATCCACGCGCGATTCCAGCACCGTGCCGCTCGCCGGCGCATCCGGATTTGCTTTCAATTCCCGCAAATCCGCCACCAGAAGAATCGTCTCCAGCAACTTATCTATGCCTTTCTTCTGCTTCGCGGAAACCTCCACGAACTCCGTATCTCCGCCCCATTCCGCGGGCATCAACCCGAGATCGGAAAGTTGTCTCTTCACTCGCTCCGGCTGCGCTTCCGGTTTGTCAATTTTGTTGACTGCAACGATGATCGGCACTTTCGCCGCTTTCGCATGATCGATCGCTTCCTTGGTTTGCGGCATGACGCCGTCGTCGGCTGCCACCACCAGCACCACGATATCCGTCACTTTCGCGCCTCGCGCGCGCATCCTTGTAAACGCCTCGTGGCCCGGTGTATCCACAAACACTACGCTGCGGTCCTCCAGCGCCACCTTGTACGCTCCGATGTGCTGCGTGATTCCGCCCGCCTCGCCGCTGGCGACGTCCGCCTCGCGAATCGCATCCAGCAAGCTCGTTTTGCCGTGGTCCACGTGACCCATCACTGTGATCACCGGCGGCCGTGGCTTCAAGCTCTCTTTCGTTTCTTCCTTAGCGACTTCCAGCACCATCTCTTCTTCCAGCGAAACTACGCTGACCACCCCGCTGAACGACTCCGCCAGCGTCGTCGCCGTGGGCACATCCAGTGCCTGGTTGATGCTCGCGAACACTCCCTTATCCAGAAGCGTCTTCAGCAAATCTTTTGCGCGTACATCCAGCTTCTCCGCCAGTTCGCGGATCGTGATTCCTTCGGTGATCGTCACGTCGCGTGGTGCGCGCGGTTCCGGCGGGGCGATCACTGCGGTTGCCGAGCGGCGATCTGCCGTTCCCGGACGCTGCCGCGTCGGATGCAGTTTGCGCTCGCCCTCGATTTCCCGTTTGTCTAAGACAGGCCGCTGACGCTGCGCGGGCTTGCGCGCATAGAGCGGTTTGCCCGGCTCCGCCTTCGGAGGCATTTTGTCCGGCAGTGGCGGAAGCATCCCCGGCCTGCCCGGCGTGCGTGGTCCCGGTCGTGTGCCGGTTGGCGTAGGTCCACGGCGCTGCTCGAATGGCCGATTTCCTGGTCCACCGCCGGGCCGCGATCCATATGGTCTGCCTTGCCCTCCCGGTTGCATGGGCCGGATTGGCTGGCCTGGTCGCGGTCCGCTCCTTTGCCCGCTCCCCGGCATTGTTCCCGGTAGGGGTCCACGATTCCCGGTCGGCATCGGGCGTGATGGTGCTGCAGGTCGCGCGGCCGGAGCACCCGGTGCCGCCGCCGCTGGCCGTACCGCTGGTTGCGTCCCCGTGCTAGGCACAGGACGCGGGGCCGCTCCTCCGGGAGCTGGCTGGTTTGCAGGCGATGCCGGGCGCATCGGTATGTGTGCTGGAGGTCTGCTAGGCGTAGGCGTCGGAGTCGGAGCCGGCGGTCTCGCTGCCGGCGGCGCGCTCGGAGGCGTCACTGGCGTTGCAACTGGCTTCGGTGGACCAGGAGCCGCACTCGGAGCGGAGGGCGCGGGAGCTGGAGCTGGAGGTGCTGCTGGAGCCGCTGGTCTCGCAGCCGGAGTCGCGGTAACAGGCGCCGCGGGTTTCGGAGCCGCCGCCACGGGTGCAGCAGCAGGAGCAAGAGCCGGCGCCGCTGGTGCAGCCACTGGCCGCATTCTCGCCGCCCTGGCGGCCGCTTCTTTAGCCTCTTTTTCTGCTTTTGCAGTTGCCGCAGCCGCCGCTTCCGCCGCAGCATCCGCTTCGGCCTGGCCTAAAATCTTCTTTCGAACTTTTTCCGCGACATCGGCCGGAATCGAACTCGAATGCGTCTTCTTCTCTGTGACGCCATATCCAGGCAGAAGATCAATGATCGCCTTGGCCTTCACTTCGAGTTCACGCGCCAACTCGTTGATGCGGACTTGATTTGCGTCGCTCATGCGTCCTGGGGACTATTCTCCAATCTGCTGCCTAAATCCGAAATTCTCACTTCGTTTTCTTCGGCGTTCTATTCGCCGGGTGCTTCTTCGCTCTTGGCTTCGCCGTCGGATTCCTTTGTTGCCGTTTCTTCTGGCGTTGTACCCGCAGCCGCGCTCGCCGCCGCCCCTGACTCTGAGCCATCTCCGGCTGCGGACGATTCAGCTTCCTCGCCGGACGCAGCCTCTTCCGCGCCTGCTTCTTCCGTTGTCTCTGAAGCCGCTGCCGCGCCCTCGGCCCCGCCTTCATAATACTTGTTCACGGCTTGGTAGATCTTGTCCACCATTTTCTCGCCGATGCCCGGAATTTCCATCAATTGTTCTGGCGTCATTCCCGCGAGTTTCTCGAGGTTCGTAATTCCTGCCGCCTCGATCTTCTCGATCGTCTTCGGCCCGACTCCCGCCAGAACGGTCAGCGGCGTCGCCGGCGCCGTTAACGCCGTCATCTGTTCTTCGATTTCCTGCCGCTTCTCTTCCTCGCTCTTTATGTCAATGTCCCAGCCGATCAGCTTGCTAGCCAGGCGCACGTTCTGTCCCTTTTTGCCGATCGCTAGCGACAGTTGCGAATCCTCTACGATCACCTCGAGCTTCTTGTTCTCGGGGTCCGTAATCTGCACTCGCGTCACTTTCGCCGGGCTCAGCGCCTTCTGCGCGAACGCCACCGTCTCTTCGCTGTACGGAATAATGTCAATCTTTTCGCCCCGCAGCTCGCGAATGATGGACTGCACGCGCATTCCCTTCATTCCCACGCATGCGCCCACCGGATCCACGTCCTTATCCCGGCTGGCTACCGCCACCTTCGTCCGCTCGCCGGCTTCGCGCGCCGCGTGCCGGATCTGCACTGTGCCGTCATAAATCTCCGGCACTTCCATCTCGAACAACCTCTGCACCAGGCTCGCGTCCGCTCTCGATACGATCACCTGCGGCCCCTTCGCCGCGCGGTCCACCATCTTGATCACCACGCGCAATCGCTCGCCGATATTGTACGTCTCCAGTTTCGATTGCTCCCGCTTGGGCAGCCGTGCTTCCGTCCTCCCCATGTCCACAATCAGGTCCGGGCCTTCCGCGCGCTTCACAATCACGGTCACAAGCTCGCCGACGCGGTTGTGATATTCGTTGTAAATCGTGTCGCGCTCGGCTTCCCGCACTTTCTGCAAAATCACTTGCTTGAACGTCTGCGCCGTAATCCGCCCGAACGCTTCCGTGGACTTCGGCGCCGTAATTTCCGTCCCGATTTCCGCCGCCGGATTCTTTTTCCGCGCATCCGGAAGGCTGATCTCCCTCTTCGGGTCGGTCACTTCCTCGACCACCGTATGCACGGAGTACACGTCCACTTGCCCGCTCTCCGCATTGAACTTCGCGCGAAAGTCTTCTTCCGTCTTGTAATGTTTCCGCGCCGCCACCACCATCGCGTCTTCGATCGCCGACACCACTATTTCCGGCTCGATGTGCTTCTCGCGGCTCAACATCTCAATTTGTTGATAAAGCAGGTTCGCCATTTCTCGTTCCTGACCGTCTTACCGTCTTATTCCTTCAAAACTCAATCGACAAATTCGCCTTCCGTATCTTCTCCAACGGCACTTCCACCGTCCGCGCCTTCTTGCCTTCCAAATCCAATCGCACTCGGCCTTCGACTACTCCTGCCAGCCGCCCTTCAAAAAACTTCTCGTTCTCCACCGGCTCCGTCGTCGTGATTTTCGCCAGCCGCCCGCGAAACCTTTCATACTCCGCTGGATTCCGCAGCGGCCGGTCCATCCCCGGCGAACTCACTTCCAGCACGTACCCCGGCCCCGCCACAAGCTCTTCCACATCCAGAATCACACTCAACTGCTCGCTTACTCGCTGGCAATCCGCGTGACTGATTCCCGCTTCCTCGCCGCTCTCTTCCAATCCTTCCGTCAGCCCAGCCCCTTCGTTCGTCGCACTTCCCGCCTTCGGCGGCCGGTCAATCGTCACTCTCAAAAACCGCTGCTTGCCGATCTTCCATTCCACATCAAAAATCTCCAGCCCCTCCGACCGCGCCACTCGCTCGGCGGCTGCCCGAATTTTCTCCAAGTCCAACTAAAGACTCCACGAGTAATGCCGGTCTACCCTGCACTCTAACCGGCCCAACAAAAAAGTGGGCTTGCGCCCACCGATCCGTGCGACCTGCCTCAGTGCGAAGCTGTAGTATATTCCGCCCTAACGTCAAATGCAATACACCGCCCTCGGTGGCTTCAAATTAACCTAAGCCCGCAAAAACCGTAGCCCCGCGCCTCAACCCTCCGCCTCTTCCGGAAACCACAGCACCACGCACTCCGGGCACATCCCGTGCGAAAACTCCACTGGCGCCCGGTCCCGTATATACACCTCAATCGGCTGCCACTTTCCGCCGTCGTCCCGGATCTTCTTGCACGAAGAACAAATCGGCAGCACTCCCGTCAACGCCTTCGCGCTGGAAAGCGCCTGCTCCAGCTCCACAATCTGCTGCTCTTTCGCCGCTTCCTCGCTTCGGCGCTCGCTGATGTCTCGCCCGCTAAGCAGCAACCCGCGCACTCCCCGGTGCTCCAGCAAATTGTGCGCCACCACCTCCAGCACCACCCACGAGCCATTCGCGTGCCTCGCGCGGTACTGCATGCAATCCCGCGCGCCGGGCATTTTCAGGAACTCCTCGAGCGCCGCCATCACCTTCGAGCTGTCCTCGGGGTGAATCAGCTCATACCCTGTCTCTCCGACCGCCTCCTCCACGCTATATCCCAGAATCCGCTCGTACGATGCGTTCGTGTACCGGATCCGCCCGTCCGCTTCGCGTATCGTCAGAATGTCCGCGCAGTTCTCCACCATCAGTTGAAACTGCTCTTCTGTCATATGTCCCTTTTCCTGTCCGAACCTTCTGGAGAGCGGCTCGTTTCCGCTGAACCGCATGCTCTCTCTTCGACTTGCCTCTATGGACAGGCATCCTATCTGACCGTTTGTGCAGGGTACATGGACCGTTGTACTGGTACATCAACTAGTACGAGTACAGGTAGGGAAATTCTCTTCCGTTCCGAAAACTCTTGATAATTCCGGCTTTACGGCTCTCTTCCACTGTCCTTTGTCTTTTCCAATCCTCGCTCACTCTCAATTTCATCCTCGCGCCAGGCTCGCCCCAAAAGCTTCTCTTGAATTCCAGCCTCATCGCACTCTCTCGCGCTCACCCAAACAGCCACTCCCAAAACCCCTTTTTTCGCGGCTTTTTCTCTTCTTCTCTCCGCCTCCGTCGCATCGCTTCCTCCGCGCCGCTCGTGTCCTCGCGCAACACCACTCTTCGCATCGCGCGGCTTTCTCTCCCTGCCTCGACTCTCTTTCTCGCTCGCGCTCCTCGTCCCTCGCTCCAATAGCCGTACACGCATCGCCTTCCTCTCCTCGAGCAGTCGTGCGTATCGTGAATCACTCCGTCAATCACCGCCGTCAAATGCTTCGATACGCTCACCACCAATCTTCCCGCCGGCAGCTCGTCCGGCCGCAAATGCACCGTGCATCCGGACCCGATCTGCATCGTTGGCGTCCACTCCCAGCCCAGCTCGCGCATCACCCGGTGAATCGAGACTTTGTACACTCCTGTCCGCGCGTTGCTGATTCCGCGCTTCCGCTTTCCGGTCCGCTCCCGCAGCGCCGCCCGGTTCACCAACTCATAAATCTCCTGGTACGGCCGCTCCGCCGCGATCGCAATCGCTCGCACCACGCAGTCTCCCGCTTTCCCGCGGTAGCCCGACGCCGCTCGTCCTCCATCGTCAAACCGGAATTCTCGTCTCATCTCTTCTCAGGCCTCGATGCGCATAAATCCTCGCACAGGCCGCTCTTCCTCTCCTCCCATTCCGCGTCCCTCTGTCTCGAATCCGCCACCAACCCGCTTGTCATCCCGGCCGTAGTGGAGGGATCTCTCTTCGCTTCAGTTGTCACCCCGACCGTAGTGGAGGGACCCCTCTTCTCCTCGCTTGTCATCCCGACCGCAGCGCCAGTGACTTTTGCTCACGCGCAGCGGAGGGACCTCCCTTCCCCGCCATTTTGTAGCGCCAGCATCCCGGTCGTGCAGGGGCGTCGCTTCAGCCTCCGCTGCCGCGTTTCTCCCGCAGCGGTTTGACCAATCTCGCTAGACGCTTACGCGCGTCTTGTTAGTTCGCTTACAACTCTAGCCAACACTCTCTCAACCGAAGACCGAAGCTCGTGTTCCCAGAATCTCAAAACCCTCCACCCGTTGAGACGAAGTGTCTTCCGGACTAGTCCGTCTCGGACCTGATTCCTTCGAATCTTTTGTCGCCAGAACGAACGATTTGTTCTCGGAATTGAGCGGCAGCGCTGGCAGCCATGCCAGAAACATCCGTCCAGGAACACGGCGATGCGAGCACTCGGGAAGATAATGTCGGGCCTCCCCGGCAGGCCCGAGTTATGCCCCAGCCGCCACCCGCGAATCCCAGCCCGCATCAGAAGTGAACGAAATCGCCGCTCTGTAGTCTTCGTTCCGCTCGAGCGGCTGTGGCTCATAACGCGTGAACGTGTGACTTTGTCGAAGGTGTCCAAGAGGTTTCTGGGGCAACAGACGCCTGATCGGCCAACAGCAGCGAAACTTCAACAACCGCCTACTCGCCCCGATATAAGTCGCCGCAAACCTGCTGCGTGTCGCCTTATGAATTCCGGCGGCAAAGCGTTACCAATGAGCTCCGCGACAGGATACCTGCCTCGATCGAGTGGAAACCGATACGTTTTCGGAAAAGTCTGGAGGAGAGCAGCCTCCCGAAGGGTAACGGCACGATCTGCATTCGGATGTAAGAATCTTCCCTTCGACGGATTGATACAACCACAAGTGATTGTCGGTGCTGGCTCGCTCCAAGCCATCCGGCCATAGACGTCCTTAAATCCGTCACTGCGGACGTGGCACGCCAGCTGGTCCTGCCATCCGAGCGCGATTCGGCTTCCGCCATCGTGTGGAATAGCCCTTATCCGACTCATGATGGCAGGTGCCCGAACGGTAACATAATTATGCAGCTCATCTTTACTGTGCGCGGGAGAAATCAGATTCCCAATCGCCTCCCTTACAGTAGAGCGCCTAGGAGACGCGTTAGCGAAACTCGGTATCCCGAACCTCGAAGCCAGCAACACGAGCCTGCGTCGCCTCTGCGGCACTCCGAAGTCTGCCGTGTCTAAGACAGCCCACACGACTCGATACCCAAGCGATTCCAAGCTCGTTCGAAATCGTTGGAAACGCCGATTCCGAGACAGCCCAGGAACGTTTTCCAACATGACGCAAACAGGTCGCATCGATCGCGCGAATCTCACGACCTCAAAGACAAGATCATTGCGGTGGTCTCGGTTTCGCTGCGCCCCATTCCTCGTTCGCATCCTAGAAAAGCCCTGGCATGGCGGACAAGCCGCTAAAAGACCCAAATCACCAGACCGAAGTCCAAGCTCTTTCATAACTCGTCTCGGCGAGAGTCGGCGGACGTCGCCCTCCCATAGCTTCACTCGTTTATGATTCGACCGATAAGTTCGGCAGGCCAAAGAATTAACATCCGACGCGCCGAGCACACTAAATCCGGCCTGGCGCAGTCCCTCAGACAGCCCGCCAGCGCCACAAAATAAATCGATCGCGGTTAGCCTTTGTGCCACGCCCTCGCCCATACTGCTAGTCCATTAGATCGCAAACGCAAAGGCGTAGCGACCGTCGGGGAAACGAATCTGCGGCCACCAAGCCGCTCTACTCCTCCCTTGCGCCTTGGTCCTCAACATAAACAGTGTAACCTTGTCCTTTGGAACCCGGCCAGCCTCTCCCCCGTCCAGAATTCCCTGAGTTTCCCGCCTATTCTCTTTAAGGCCGCGTTCGCGGTCAACGTAAACGAACCCGGAGGTTTGGCCTGAGAGCTTCGCGTACTGAGCAACTGACTCGGCGACCGCGATCGGGTTCCACACCCTCTCAGATTCCCTCTGATCTGGCACGGTGAGCGCAATCAATGCGGCTATGTCCTCGATAGACGTCTCTGCGTAGGTCTGATTCGCGACAGACGCCAGCCGTTTATCTACCCTCAAGCTGAAGGATTCACTCCCATCGTCACGCATGACCTGAGCAGGGTTATAGATGCTGCCGCCCGAATACACTCCAATTGAGCCTGGAGCCAAAACGTTCCTACGGGTCGGATTCAACCCGCTTTCAACGTATACTCCCCGAAATTCCTCACCAGGTCGACGCGCGATCAAATCTCGAAGCCCGAGTTCCATCTGATTGATCGCCCGGAATACGATGTGGAGCTCTCGCGGAAGAAATAACCTCAACAGACCGATGTCCTTCCTGCGGTATCCATACATCCGGGCGTGCTGGAGCACTGTGTCTGCCTGCGGATTCTTTGGGTTTCGCCCGTAGTAGCTGACAAGCAGATTTTTTATGGTCACGCCTCTGCCGAGCTTATTGCCACCCACGAAAAGGTTATAGGGAGACTTGACGGCGACGTCCTCGTCCGTCTCGCCGTTGACCAACTTCACGGCAATTCCCGGTGAAAAGAAGTCAATAGCCTCCAACAATTCCTCAAAATTCTTTGCCCTAAGTCTCCCATCAGTACCAGCCAAGTCGTCGTATGCGGCCTTTAACCGGTCAACTGTTGCCTTGTCGCGCGCTTTAACCTTTTGTGCGAGATCCGTCTTGTATCGCCGGAGTACCTCGACGATGTGCCTGTGGTCGTCAGTACGCGTGCTAACATGACAAAGAAAAGCGCAGTTTTGATCGGCCTCTTGTGTTCGTTTAAACGTCGCAGCGATCATAAAAGCGTCCAGAGCACTCAGAAGCGACCTTGGAATCTCCAAACTCGGAGTCGGCTGCGGCCCCGGTGCGAGAGCTGCGATGTCATGAAGGTCAAACTCACGAACGAGCG
The DNA here is from genome assembly GCA_035279745.1 of Candidatus Acidiferrum sp. GTDB lineage: Bacteria > Acidobacteriota > Terriglobia > Acidiferrales > UBA7541 > Acidiferrum. The sequence goes on from DATEHE010000030.1 coordinate 214,708, forward strand.
TCGAACCATCTCCAAAAAAGTCCTCCCCCCCAACATAGTCCGCGCCTGGATGACTAAGAACCGTGAATTTCGGCCTAAAGTCGTGCCCTGGAATCTGAAGGAATAACGCCTGCGGTGTTGCTGTGACCTGCAGGTACGTATTCCTCTCAAAAAAGCTACGCAGTTCAGCAATGCGATCATTAATGGCACTACGCGTACCGTCGGCTTTACGGGTTTTCGTATTGAGGCTTGCTTGATCAGCTTCGTCATCAATAATAAGGCAGGTGAGCCCTCGGACTCTCCCCGTTTTGAAGTTCTCAATCAGAGTCTTCAATAGGCCCGAGTTTTTCGTAGTGACGATAGCGCACGTTCCACTCTTCACGCGCTGCAAGAACGAGTCGATATCCTTGAACTCCTTCTTTCCGATGATATCAATGCCCGGAAAGGCCTCGCGCGCACGCCCGAGCGTCTGTTCATACAAGGGATCGTTGTCGGAAGTGAGAATGATTATTGTCCGGTAGCCCTCGTCTGCACCCATTGCACCAGTGACTGTGAGAACGCCAGTCTTACCGCTCTGCACCAGTCCGTAAATCAGCCCGTTCGTTTCAGCCTTCCCTCCACTCAGAGGATTGACCCATTTCCTGACAACTTCATCTGCGGTCCTGCTTATGTCACCCACTTCCTCCGAATTGCCAATTTGCTTCTGCAACAGCGCCAAAACCTGATCAGAGTGCCTCATCGTGAGCCTAGCCCTCCCAAGATTCGTCGCCAAGATGACGGCGCTATCTTCTCGCCCAGCGTTCCGTCGGGACCATTGACTTCGTAGTGTTCTCCTCGGCGGCGATAGCACGCTATGTGAACGGCTGCATTCCTGGTCGACGCGACTCTGAGATAGGAACGATAACTAAGCGCGGCTACCCCGTCCGCACCACAGACTAACCCGATCACGACTTCGAAAGCGGCAGCCCTGGCGGCCAAAGCCAACTGCTCGGCAGGCATGAAAGTGAATGCCCACGGACTACGCCCCCTTGTGCTGTACTTGAAATAAGCAGAAAGGCTTCCATTGAATAAGAAAAAAGGCGGATCGTAGCACAATCCACTGATCGCCCCAGAGCGGGCGAGGACGTGCAAAGCCGCACCTTCGTAGAATTCCTGCTTCTTGATGCCCATTTGATTATTCTGCAGTGTAGAAGCCAGATGTTAACTCAAAATGGTATTCCATACTAGACACTTTTAGACATAGGAGCTCTTCGGAGCGGACGCACCGGGCGCATCCCTCAACCCACTCCATTCGCTCCCCCGGCCCGCATTTCGACAAAGCTCGCCGCCGTCTCAACGGCTCCCACCTACTGCGCCCCCGCTACCGCGATCCACTCAATCAACGACGCCCTCTCCCTACGCAAGGCGCCGCTGTCTCCATCTAATTGACAAGCAAGCACTTATTTTTCTATTGACAAGTTTACTATTTTGTGCTATAAATTCATGTGAATTTTCGTTACCATCCCGCTCCTTTCCCCCTCCCCGCCTCTAACCCCTTCCCTTTCCGCCCTTCCCCCAACTCTTCCTCCAACTCCGCCAACTCCCCGCGCCTCCGCGCGCGCCTCTCCCGAAGCTTCCGCACTTCCCCAATCTCCGCCCCTAACCCCTGTATTATCCGCACTTACAAGACCTCCTCCCGTAACTCTTTTAGAATCCGCACTTACGCATCCCCCTCGGATCTGCGGATTCTAAAGGACTTACCATTCCCCAATTCCTCCCGTAACCCCTTTAGATTCTGCACTTACAGACCCTCTCGTAAGTGCGGAAAACAAACGACTTATAACCCCTTTAGAATCCGCACTTGCGAAAATTCCGCCCGCAACTCCTTTAGAATCCGCACTTACAAAAACCATAGGGGGAGTATCTCCCTGTGTACCCCAACCCCCCGCCCCGCCCCTTACGCCACTTCTGCCGCAGCCGTTCAGGTGTTCTTTTTTCCCTTTACCTCCTGTACTTCCTTTACTTCCTCTACCTCCTTTATTTTCATCAGTTTGCGCACTCTTTCGCTCTTCCCAAATCGCTATCTCCCTTCTTTTCAATCGTTTCCGCACTCTTTCTGCAAATCACCCGGGGTGTGGTATGCCCCGTCCGCTCAGTCCGATCATCTCTCCATTCCTCACGGAGCACGGGTCACGTGCCACGAGTCACGAACTACCCACTACTCACTTACTCCCACTTGTCCCTCACTCAAACAGATCCGGCTGCTCTCTCGAAATTCGGTCCCACAGCGGCTGGAACTGGAACCATCCCACCATGTGCGCGCCCACTTGCGAATGCGTCAATTTCGCCGTTTCGTGCGGAATCTTCCGCGGCTCTCCCGCCGCTTCCGCCATCAATTGCGCTTGGCAGGAGCGGTCCATCGTGATGAACCACCACGCCGCTTCGTCCACCGTGTGCCCCACCGTGAGCAATCCATGATTGCAAAGAATCGCCGCCTTCTTTTCTCCCAGCGCTTTCGCGATGCGGTCGCCTTCGTCCGTTTCGTAGACCACTCCCGTGTAGTCGCTGAACACCACGTGATCTTCGTAGAACGCGCAAGCGTCCTGCGTCAGCGGATCGAGCAGCCGTCCCAGCGACGACCACGTCTTTCCGTTCAGCGAATGCGCGTGCGCCGCCGCGATCACGTCCGGCCGCGCCTGATGAATCCGCGAATGAATCGCGAACGCCGCAAGATTCACTTCGTGATTCCCTTCGACCACTTCGCCCCGGTGATTTACAAGGATCAAATCCGAAACGCGGATCTGGCTGAAGTGCATTCCGAAGGGATTCACCCAGAAATGGTCCAGCCGCTCCGGATCGCGCGCCGTGATGTGACCCGCCACGCCTTCATCGAATCCGCATTTCGAAAAGAGCCGGAATGCTCCAGCCAACTTTTCTTTTCGGTGGCGCCGCTCCGCTTCCGCGTTCTCGAAAACTGGCGGCCGCGGCATTCGTTCCAATCTCGTTTTGGTTTCCGGCATGATTCCCTCCTTGCGCTTTCCGCCTACTATATCGAATTCGGCTGCCGCGCGTTGCCCGATTCATTTCCTGCGCGTCGTCCGCATCAGTTCGCGCGCGGACTTTGTTCGCCTCATTTCCGCAAGTGTGCGCACAAAAACAAAAACGCCTCCGGAAATCCCGGAGGCGTTTTGCACGCGAAATTATGTTCGCGAATTTCGGTTCAGCGAACTATCGCTGGTTCGGCTTTGTGGCCGGCTTCGTTGCGGGCTTGGCCGCGGGCGCTGCGCCGGCCTTCACGGGATACGCCTGGTCGTAGAGCTTCACGATTTCCTGCGTCACGTCAATCTGATTGGACGCGTAGAGAATCGGCGAATTTTGACCGGAGGTGTCCAAAATCATGCTGTAGCCGTTTTCGCGAGCGTATTTGTCCAGAACGTCCACCATTTTCCGGCCGATGCGCTCGAGCACATCCTGTTGCGCCGCGGAGGCATCTTCCTGGAAGTCGGTGCGCTTGCGGTCGAGCTGCTGCGTCAGCCGCTGGCCTTGGGCCGTCAGCCGCGTCACTTCATCGTCGCTCAGCTTGCCCTGGCCGGACTGCAGCCGCTGCTGCAAGTCGTTGATCTGTTTCGTGAGGTTATCGATTTCGGCCGAGCGCGGCGCGAATTGCGATTGCAATTCCGCGGACGCTTGCCGGCCTTCCGCCGTGCTGCCGATGGCTCCGCGCAAATTGATAATTCCCACTTGCTTGCCGGCTCCCGCGGCGCCGGCGGGCGCGGCCTGCGCCCAGGCTGCTCCCGCGCCGAAAATTCCCGCCGCGGCCAGAGCAGCGCATCTCCAAACGATTCTGAAATTCACTTTATTCTCCTTGTTGAATATCATCCCGAATTTTTCGAAACCAACACGAACCAACTATTCATTGGCTTGAATCCTTGGTTTGAAAGTGTTTCGGACTGCCTGCGCAGTCTGCGGGTGCCACGCAAATCCCGAAGTATACCCGAGGGGCTCCTCCCGCTGCAATCAAAAGCTTGGCCCATTCGGTCCTGATTCCGGTCCCATTCGAATGCCCACACGCGCGCTGAAAGATCAGTTGGGCATGGGGAAAATCAGCAGGCGATTGTTGGCCTGGTCGGCAATGACTGCCAAATTAGTAAACACGTCAATCGCCGCGCCGAATTGTCCCGAACCTGGCAGCCCGTAGGTTGCGACGGTGCGCAGGGGACTCGACGTGGTGTCCACGATCGAGCTGGTTTTGCCCGCGAGATTGGTGGTGAGAATCGCGCCGGTTTCGGGATTGATCGCGAGCGCGGTCGGATTGATTCCGACGTTTACGCTGGCGGCAAAACCGGAGTCAGGATTGAAAGAAGAAATCACGTTGCCGCCACTCGAACTGGAAAAGAACAGTCCGTTGTGCGCGCTACCGGTAAACACCGTGGGATCGAAGACAATGCCCGTAGCCGGGGAGGTCACGAGCCCCGTTTGTTCCGTCTGACTAAGAATGGGAGTTGATGTGCCGATGTCCACAGTTTGCAAGACGCCCTGGGGCGCCGCCCCGTTCGCGAGCTGCAACTCAGTGACAACGGCGAGACCCTGACCGTTGGTGCCGCGGTCGGGATCAATTGCGACGGCAGTCGGCTGCTGGAATCCGCCGATACTGACTTGCGTGCCGGCGAGAGTAGTGGCCGGAGAGCTGCCGAAAAGCAGGCCAAGATCGAGTTCTGTGATGGTGTTCGAACCGGGATTGGTGACGATCGCCGCGCCGGTCGCGTCATTGATGGCCACGCCGGTTGGATTCGTTCCAGTGGAAACATCGGGAACAGCCAAGGCGCTGGTGAGGAGATTCACGATGGACACAGTGCCGGCAGCGTTATTCGCGACGACTGCAAGACCGAAGGGCTGGCTTACTGCAATGCCTTCGGGGCTGGTGCCGACGGCAATCGTATTCAGAATTTTTCCGAAGTTGGGATTTTGAACGGTCTGGCCATTCACCACCGCAGTGGGATTCACGTCCACGGTCACAACGCTGTTGCAGCCATTCATGGTAACTGCGGCAATCGGGCCGAAGGGCCCATTGGCCAACTGATCCGCGATAGCGACGGAGCTGGGATGAGTTCCACCTGTGGCGGTACAGACTTGAGACATATCCACGGCCTGGATCACAAAGAAATCGGTGGCGTTGGATTGCGAGCCGCTTCCGTTTACGACATCGAGTGCATAGCGATGCGGGAAGGAGAGGAAGGACGCGGGAACGGTCAAGATCAGCAGGCGTGGATTCACGAATTGGACGTCGGCCGCGGGGAGAGCGGCGCCGTCCAAACGGACCTGCGTGGAAGCGTCAAATCCAGCGCCAAACACTTGCACGCCAGTCAAATCGGTGGCGGAAGTGAGAGTGCCTTGAGGCATGGTGGCATTGGGAACTCCGCCCACGACGCCGAGGGCGGGATTGGGGCTGGGAACAAGAATTTGAGAGACCTCAGCCGGCTTCATAGAGTTAGAAGGATTTGGACAGCCGTTCGCCGCGCTGCAAGGGCCGAGATTAAGAATGTCAATCTGATTGCTGCCGGACATCACGACGAAGGCTTGGTTTGTGGAAGGATCAACGGCGAGACCGCCGAAGAGAGTAAGAGAACCGGTGGTGCCATTTTGCACCTGGAGCGTTGCTTCGCCGGAACCAGGCAGAGTGGTCTGCGTGGCAAAAGTCTGGATGTCTGTCTGGTTCTGGGGATTCACGACGCAGGAGTTCATGCTGGCGGCGTTGCAAGCGATGGCGTAGCGATGGAGGCTGACGGGATCGGAAACAGAAACCTGATTTATGCGCGGATTGTAGGAAACCACAGAATTGGTATAGGGCTGCCAGGCAACATCGGCGGTACCGAGCAGTTCGGCTCCGCCAGTACATGGAATGGTGGTCGTGAAAAAAGTGCAGCCCGAGGAGAAGGTGATGCTGGAAACGCTCTCGTCGAGACTATTGATGAGATCGATCTGAGGGTTGGCCAGAATTCCAGTGGCGTTGGCATCGGCGAGGGCGGCGGTGTTGGTAATGGGATTCATGGCAATGCCCTGGGCGGTTTGAGAGATGCCGGCATAAATCAAGTTGGGAGTGCCGTAGAAAACCTGCGCCGGTGTAGTGGGGATCGTTGATGGCGGAACGGGCGGCGTCGTAGTAAGGGTGACGGTGCCGCTGGAAGTGGAATTTACAAAGTAGCTGAAGCTGGTGTCGCTTAGCGCGACAACGGAATAGACGCCATTGAAATTCGCAGTGGTGCTGTTGCCAGCAGAGCCGGGTCCGGGCACGCCAGTAATGAGAACGGTGCCGGAGTTTCCGGGGACAAGACCGTTGGATGCGGTCGTTGTGGCAGTGACGATGCCAGCAGCGAGAGTGAGGCTGGAGATGTAGGCAGAGGAAGAAGATTTGGTCACGTCAATCCCTTGCAGAGCACCGCGACCGCCGGGCGAGACAAAGGCGACGTGCCCATGCGGGGCCATGGCAATCTGCGGATAAGCACCGGTATTCAGAGTGACCTGGGCAGTGATGCACTGACCGAGGGCGTTGGAAGCAGAGTTGATCGCCAGACCCAAACTGCAACCGAATGGGTTCGAGGGATTCGAAGGAGTACCTGTATTGGGATTCAAATTGACCAGGATGCCGAGATTGGCAGCGGAAGAAATGGAAGTGGAAGAATAAGCGACCAGGGCCATGTTTGTGTCGGGGTCCACGCCGATGGAGTAAGGCAAAGGCGCGGGAGCGACCTGGCCCTGAAGCGCGTTAGAAAGATCGATTGTGAAGGGCGTGCCGGGCGCTTGAACGGGAGCGCCGGGGATAGGAAGAACGGTGACACTCTGTTCGAGATAATTGGCAACCGCAACCGTGTGGTTGTTGGGATTGATAGACAGACCGGTAGGCAAGCTATTCGCCGTGTTGCCGACATGAACGGGACCGCCGATAGGAGTGAGAGAGCCGGTGCCGATGGAGTAAAACTGGACGGCATTCGAACCGGTTTCGGCGACAGCAACGACACCAAGCACCGGATCAATCGCTATCGCGCTGGGATTGGTTCCGGCTGAAGTTTGCGTCCCGACCAGGAAAGGCGGATTGAACTGATAGTTGGGGAAAACGGCGAGATCGGTAACCGCGGGATTGTTCGTCAACGGAAGAGGCGGCGTGTTTCGAATGACCGAAAGAGAATAGAGACCCGGAAGACCGGCATTAATCGGCCCAGGAGGAAATGCGACCTGGAGCTGGCGAGGGTAGGAGAGTGGCTGGCCGCTTCCATTCGTTTTGGCGGGAATCGTGTTGCCCTGGAAATTAACGGTTGCGAGGGAACCGGAATCACCGAAATAGCCGCCATCAAGAGTCACACCAATATCACCCGCGGAAACTGAGCCTTGAATGAGGCGCGCGGGCGAAGAGAAGATGGCGGTAGGACGGACGGGTATGACGTTAAACGCGAATACGCCGCCGGGAGCGTTGGTGACGGTCTGAGCGGGATCAGTGACGGAGATGGTGTACTGACCAGCGAAAGGAATATCGCTGGCCGAAAGTCGCAAGCGGGCGCCGATGGAAGAGGGATTCGTGACCTTGGAATTGGGAATGGGAAAAAGAACTTTGATCTTGCCGGAGGCTGTGTTGATGGGAACTTTACCATTATTAGGATCCGTCAAAGTAATTTGCGAGGCAGAAGAGAAGTTGGGAGCGTTGAGGTAGATGTCCCAATATTGAGCACCTTGCGGAGCAATGGTGGGGGAGATGCCGTTGAACGTGATGGGGCCGCCTTGCGTGATGGTGATGGTGCCGATGGCGATGCGAGTGGGATCGGCAACAGAAGTAGCGACGATTGTTAAGATTTGGGGAGTCGTGGAATCGGTGGGGATGGAAGTGGTAGTGGCCGGGACGGTGGCAGTAGGGACGGCAGAAGGAGCGGTATAGGTGCCGCTGGAGTCAATGGAGCCACAACCGGTGGCGTTGCCGCTGACGGTGCAAGTGGGAAGTTTTGCATAAGGATTCGGCGTACTTCCACTGGTTGTGTTGGGAGTAGCCTGCGTAAGGCTCCAAGTGACTCCTTGAGCTTTCAAATCATTGCTGAGAATCGCGAAGAAAGGCTGCTTTTCGCTGGTGGGAACAGCGGCGGTGACCGGATTGATACCAACCGCGATGCCGGAATCAATGAAGAGGGTAGCGGTTCCGGTCTTCGAAGTGTCAGCGACGGACTCAGCAGTGATGATAATGGCCAAACCCGGAAACTTGGTGGTATCCGGAAGAGTTTGAGGAGCGGTGTAAGTAGCAGTGCCAGTGGTCTGAATGTTCGTGAGCGTGCCGAGGGAGCCATCGGTCGGACAAGCGACGGGCTTGCTCGTAGTGGGAGTGCCCGTGCCGGTGGTGCTGGGAGTCGTTGTGGTGTAAGTGCAGGGGGTATTGGCGGGCTGGCCGGGCTCCCAAGTCACGTTCGTATTCGTATTGCCGGTGACGACGGCACTGATTGTGGTCGATTGGCCGATAATCAAAGAGAGAGTCGGAGCAGTGACGGATATGGTGACGACATTGGCGTTGGATTTTGTGCCGCAACCGGCGAGAAGGTAGCAAGCCAACAAGACCGAGAAGATAAGACTGGACGAGAGCTTCCACAACTTCATTTCCCTTGCCTCCCCAAGCGCGCGCGCACGGAAAAAAAAGACGGGCGCGGCGGCAAAATAACCAAGACTCGAATGCGGGCGATGACCAGTATGCGGAGACGCAGACATGGCTAAAAAGTTTTCCCGACCGTAAAACGGAAGGTCGTCTTGGGCTCGAAATAATTCAAACGGCCCGGATTATTCAAGAAACCCAATTGAGGCACAATTTCGTTCTCCCAAAGATTGGGGACCAGGCTATCGAGAGTGGTTTTCCACTGGTTCACCGTATTCGGATTCAAGGCCGGATTGGGAGCGATGATCTGCGAATAGAGACGATTCAGATTGTAGGCGTAATAGATACGGAACGGCGCCTGAATGATGGGAAGGTTCAAACCGATTTCGATGCCGGTGGAATCGCGGAGATGGAAATTCGTTCCAGAATAAATCGGAAGGTTCCGGGGAACCTGCGCCTGAGGAAATTGGGAGGCAATATTGGCGATGCCGGTGGGATCGAGCTGCAAAGCGCTCTTTTTGAGAATGCCATCGGTACCGGCATCAATGAACAATGAGAGCGAAGCATAGTTGCCGACAATGGGGATGCGATATTCGGCGTTGCCGTAGGCCTCATAATCGCCGCCGGGCAAAGTGGCGGTGTAGAGCAGGACGGGAAGAGTGAAGGTGCGCGGGAGTCCGCCGGTAAGAGGATCGTGGTAGGTGAGCGTCTGCTGAGTGACGGTGGGAATGAAAACGACAGGAGAAATGGAGCGAATGTCAAAGCCGCGCAAGTCCTGTTCGCCGCCCATATAGAGGCGGTTATAGGGAGGAACTTCCTTTCCGCCGTAGCCGGTGACGAAAGAAGTGGAGAAATGCACGCCGACAGCGTTGCGGCGCTTATTGATGGGATGGAAATATTTGGCATCGAAGGTGTTGGAGAAGGTGTTGACATTGCCGCCCAGCGGCCCGCCGGAGAAAGAGAGACCATAATAGATGCTCTTGCCGCGCGTGGAGTTCATGGGGTTGTCAATCGTGTTGTAACTGATGGAGGGAGTGATGGAGCTGGAGATGATGCCATTGAGAGCGCTGGGGCCAGTGAGGCTCTGGAATTGGATTTGTTCGAAGAGAAGAGAAGAAGCCTGGTTGAAGGACTGAATATTTGTGCGCGAGTAGCCGTAAGAAAGACCGACGCGAGCGAACGAGAAGTGACGAACGGGGTAGCTGGCAAAGGCAGTGAAGCCGCTACTGTTCTGATTGTAATTCTGGACGAATTGAGGATTGAGGCTGACCTGCTGGCCGAAGAGCAGGGCTTCCTGCTGAGCCTGGTTGAAATCATACTTGCTAGAAAAAACGGTGAAGCCAGTGGAGATGGGCCGGTCAAAGAGGTAGGGTTCGGTAAAGCCAAACTGAAGAACGCGCTGAAACTCACCGAATTGCGCGGATAGCGTGAGCGTTTCGCCGAGGCCGAGGAAATTGTTGGTCTGATAGGTGAGGCCAATGAAGCCGCCGGCCAGGCCGCTGACGCCGCCCTGCAGACCAATGGACTGCTTGCCCTTTTCTTTCAGCTTGAGGTTGATATCAACCGTGCCTTCCTTGGTGTTCTTCTGAAGGTCCACGGCCTTATCGGCGTCGATTTTATTGAAATAATCGAGCTGATTGAGGCGAAGGATGCTGATATCCCAAAGGCGCTTATTGAAGAGCTGGCCTTCATCAATGAGCAATTCGCGGCGAATGACTTTGTCGCGGGTGGTGGTGTTGCCTGTGAAGGTGATGCGGTGGACGTAGAACTGCTTTTGTTCGTCGAAGCGTAGAGTGAGGTTGATGCGCTTTGAGGCGTCGTCAATATCGAAATCCGGCTCGGCGGTGAAATCAATGAAGCCGTACTGGCCGTAAGCGTCGGTGTAATTTTTGAGGGCCTTGCGAAGCTTATCCACGTTGAAGACATCTCCCTGCTTGAGCGGGAAGAGGGTCTTCAGGGGATCAACTTTCAGAGAGAGCGCTTTATCGGGGTCGGAGCTGACGATTTTCAGAGTGCCCATGCGGTACTGCTCGCCCTCTTCAATCTTGATGGTGATGTTGACGGCCTTCCCGATGTGAGGCTTGAGGCCGGGAACGAGGGGAACGCCTTTCTCGTGGACGTCCACGTTGGTAAGAGTGGGGCCATCGGGCGCGACAATCACGCGGAAGTAGCCGTTATTCTGATACAAGCCGCGGACGCCGACTTCGAGGTCTTCGTTCAGTTTTTCGCGGTCGTAGGTTTTGGATAGAACGGGGATGTCCCAGAAATAGAGGGGAATGCCGTAGGGGCGATCGTGTTTCATGGAGCGGATGAGCTTGCGGTCGCTGAAGGCATGATTGCCGACGAATTTGATGGAGCCGACCTTGACCTTGGGACCTTCCACAATCTTGAAAATTAAGATGACGGCGTTGCTGGAAGCGATGCGCTCATATTGGGGAGTGACCTTGGCGAACTGGCGGCCATGTTCGCCGAGCAATTCCTTGATGACGACTTCAGCTTTTTTAATTTTGGTGGGATCGAAGGGACTCTCGACGGAGAGGCCGACTTTGCGGTCCTTGAAACGATCGAGGATGTCCGACTCGCTGATGGAATGAATGCCATCGTAGCGGATGCGCCGGATGATGGGGCGCTCGCGGACCTCGAAGATGATGATTTTGTTGCCGGGCTTATCGGGAGAATCCTCGACGCGGAGCTTGACGTCCTCGAAGAATTGGGTGTTCCACAAAGCCTGAAAATCGCGGCGAAGAGTTTCTTCGTTATAAGGATCGCCGACGCGGCTGAAGATGCGGGCTTTGAGAGTGTCGCTACGAATGCGGCGATTGCCGATGAACTCGATGCGTTCGATGACGGCCTGCGGTTGCGCGTTCGCGGTTGGGTTGGCGGCGGGCTGTTGCTGATCGGAAGGAGATTGGGGAGAGGCGGCGGAAGCGGTTGCGGATTCAGACGCGAGAAAAAGGGGAGCAGCCTCCGCGGAGAAGAATTCCGTGGAGGAGAGAATCGGGAGCGGCGTTGCAGGCGAGGAGGCGGCGAAGAAAAGGAAAGACGCCGCGATGCAAGCTGCGAACCACGTCAAAACCCGAAACGACAAACGAATTCTATGATAAGCGGCCGCTGAAGCCTTCAAGGCCGCGCCCCCGAAGCGCAATATATCTATCTCCCGCCGGCCGCGGTGTGGACCGGCCGAAATGGTTGACCCCGAGCTGTTCGGGGCCCTCCGTGCGATGTGTCAGATTCGCTAGTGGATAACCGGGGTTGCCTCACCCACGGGACGGAAGGCCAAGGCGTCGCCGGCGACGTAAATTTGCAGAGTCGCGGGCCGCTGGACACCACCCTGAATGAGGGCCTCGGAGAGCGGGTCTTCGACGTATTTCTGAAGAGCCCGACGAAGCGGACGCGCGCCGTAGCTGCGGTCCGCACACGTTTTCTCGAGAATCCACTGGCGAGCTTCCGGCGAGAGGACGACCTGGACCTGGCGATGGATCAAAGTATCGTTGAGTTGACCCACGAGCAGATCGATGATGCGTAGCAAATCTTCGTCGCCGAGCGCGTTGAAAATAATGACTTCGTCCAGCCGGTTGAGAAACTCCGGATTGAACGAGCGTTTGACTTCGGTCATCACCATTTCTTCGATGGACTTCTGATTGGCTTCATCGGCGCCGGACTGGAAGCCGATGGAAGTGCGCCGCTGGAGATGGCGAGCGCCGAGATTGGAAGTCATGATGATGATGGTATTGCGAAAATCCACGGTGTTGCCGAGGCCGTCCGTCAACTGCCCGTCTTCAAAGACCTGCAAGAGAATGTTGAAGACGTCCGGGTGAGCCTTTTCGATTTCATCCAGAAGGATGACCGAGTAAGGCGTCCGGCGGACGCGTTCCGTCAACTGCCCGCCTTCTTCATAGCCCACGTACCCTGGAGGTGCGCCGATGAGCTTCGAGACGGAGTGCTTCTCCATGAACTCCGACATATCAAAGCGAACCAACGACTTCTCCGAACCAAAAAGGAATTCGGCGAGACGGCGGGCGACTTCCGTTTTGCCAACGCCGGTGGGGCCAAGGAAGAAGAAGCAGCCAACGGGACGAAGCGGGGACTTGAGGCCGGCGCGGCTGCGGCGAATAGCGCGGGCGAGAGCGACGATGGCTTTGTCCTGGCTGATGACGCGCTTGTGGAGTTCAGGCTCGATGCGAAGGAGCTTCTGCTGCTCGTCTTCCTTGATGGAAGTGACGCCGATGCCGGTCCAGCGGGAGACGACTTCTTCGATGTCCTCGCGAGAGACGATGCCGGTGGAAGCGTCGTCGAGCTTGTAGCGTTCGCGGAGAGTACGCAGATTTTCTTTTTCCTTGCGCTCCTCTTCGGAGTAGAAGCGGGCCTTTTCGAATTCGTGCTGTGCGATGGCGGTTTCCATGCGATGAGTGATGAACTTGACGCGCTTCTGGACTTCGCCGACTTCCTCGGGGACGCTGGCCTGGCGGAGTTTGACGCGGGCGCCGGCTTCGTCAATGAGATCAATGGCCTTGTCGGGCAGGAAGCGGTCGGGAATGTAGCGGTTTGAAAGATAGACGGAGTAGCGGAGCGCTTCATCGGTGTAGCTGACGGCGTGGAATTTTTCGTAGCGTTCGCGGACGCCCTGGATAACCTGGATGGCTTCTTCCTCGTTGGGGGCGGGAACTTTGACGGCTTGAAAGCGGCGCTCGAGAGAACGATCTTTTTCGACGGATTTGCGATATTCGCTTGGAGTGGTTGCGCCAATGCACTGAATTTCGCCGCGGGAGAGAGCGGGCTTGAGAATATTGGCGGCGTCGAGAGAGCCTTCGGCAGAGCCAGCGCCGACGAGCGTATGAAGCTCGTCAATAAAAACGATGGAGTTCTGGCTCTCCATCAATTCTTTCATGATGGTCTTGAGACGTTCCTCAAACTGGCCGCGATATTTTGTGCCGGCGACGATGAGAGAAAGATCCAGAGAAAGAATGCGCTTATCGGCGAGGAATGGAGGAACGTCGCCATCGGAGATGCGCTGGGCGAGGCCTTCGACGATGGCGGTTTTGCCGACGCCGGGCTCGCCGATCAAAACGGGATTATTTTTCGTGCGGCGGCAAAGAATCTGGATCACCCGCTCGACTTCATTCTCTCGGCCAACCAGCGGATCAAGAGTGCCTTCGCCCGCAGCTTGCGTAAGGTCGCGGCTGAACTCGGCGAGAAGCGAAGTTTCTTTCGGGCGCGTGGCGGTGGTTTTTTCGCCGGAAGTGCGCTGCAATTCCTCGCGCAGAGTGGAGAGGCGCAGCCCGCGTTCCATGAGAATTTCCGCGCCGAAACATTTCTCTTCGCGAAGAATGCCGAGGAGAAGGTGTTCTGTGCCGACGTGCTTGTGACCGAGGCGCTCCGCCTCTTCAGCGGACATATTCAGGATGCGCTTGCACTCGGCGCTAAGAGGCACTTCGACTGACGTAGAGATGCGCTCGCGGATAGTGATGCGGGCCTCGATCTCCTTGCGGATGGATTCGATGGATCCTTGCTGACGCAGGAAACGATTGGCCAGCGCCTTGTCCTCGCGCATCAAGCCAAGCAGAAGATGCTCGGTCTCGATGTACGGGCTGCCGTACTGGCTGGCTTCGTACCTTGCGAAAAAGATGACGCGACGCGCTTTCTCTGTATAGCGTTCAAACACGTTAGCTCGCTTCTCCCCCCGGGGCCCGGCTCGCAGGAGCGGAAACTCCGCGAGTTTGCAGAACGCCGTGTTCCAGTCCGAGTATCCGGTCGCAACGCGCCGCGAGAGCCAGGTTGTGCGTGGCGATGAGCGACGTCAACCGATGCGCGCGATGCAGCCGTTCCAGTAGCTCAAACACGGCCCAAGCATTCTGCTCGTCCAAATCTCCGGTAGGTTCATCGGCCAGCAAGACACGCGGCCCGGTGACGAGCGCCCGGGCGATGGCGATGCGCTGCTGTTCCCCTCCAGAGAGTTCCCCTGCGCGATGACCGGCCCGCTGTTCCAAGCCAACCTCCGCGATCCACTTCCGCGCCGTTTCCAGAGCAGAAGCAAATTTTTCGCCGCGCAATAACAACGGCATAGCTACATTTTCCGCGGCGCTAAAATCCGGTAACAACTGGTGGCGCTGCCAGAGAAAACCCACCGCGCGGTTTCGATATTTGGCAAGCGCCGCGTCATCATTCGTTTCAATGGCTTTATTTGCGAAGTATACTGTACCGCTCGTTGGCATGTCTAGCGCAGCAAGCAGGTGCAACAGAGTGCTTTTCCCGGCGCCGGAAGGAGCAACAATCGCAACCATCTCCCCTTCGCGCAAACTCAGGCTTGCATCTAGTAAGACCGCGAGAGCTTTCTGCCCCGTTCCATAAATTTTCTTCAAGCCGCGAGCTTCCATAACGAATGAAGCGCCGGAATGCGCGTCTGCGGCTTCCGAAAGGCGCTGAGAGTTCGGATTGTCGGCCGAGCTAATCATCTCAAGAGCGCCCAACGAAATACGAACTCGGGTAAACCTCCAGGGCTTCTCTCCACATATATTTAGATGCCAAATAGCCGTGGGCGGACAATCGCGAGCCCGAAGTCTGTGGCGACTGAAAGCCCAAGTGTTTCCTATTTGCGCCATTCAGCTGCCCGCCCGAAAATGGCGTCGTTCTAGCCAAAGCAGGGCAGCAACTAAGCTTTTCTTTTTCAATAACTTGTAGCGTGCAAAACCACATCGGGGTGTTGAGGGCAGCACCCTGAATTTGCCCGCTTGCCTCTGCAATTGAATACGTGCAAGCCACGCGCCAAAAACGGGGTTTCCCAGGCCCGAACCGAGCCTCTGAGGTCGCCTTATTCATAGCGCAGAATCTCGACGGGAAGCAGGCGCGCAGCGGAACGCGCAGGCAGAATGGTGGCACCAAGCGAGATGACCAACGCGGCCAACGTGATCCATACGCCGTCCCACACGCCGGGATGAAAGGGCACATAAGAAACTGCATAGATTTCCGGATCGATCGGAATTAAATGATAAGCGCCGGCGATAAAAGCGAATGCGTAACCGATGCAGAGACCGATCAAGGTTCCGATGCATCCAATTGTGATTCCTTGCAAAAGAAAAATGGTGCGCGTTTGATTGCGCCGCGCGCCCATGGACATGAGCACGGCGATGTCGCGCGCTTTGTCGGTCACCGTCATGGAGAGAACCACAAGAATATTCAATCCCGCAACGAATGTAATCAATCCGATAAAAATGGCGGTGACCAGCTTTTCGAGGCGCAACGCGCGAAACAGCGCGAAATTCTGTTCCATCCAAGTGGATGCAAGGTAGCCGGGGCCGGCGAGGTGTTCGGCCTGGCGGGCGATCGCCGGGGCGCTGTCTGGATTGTACAACCGGAATTCGAGAACGTTGACGATGTCGCTGGTGCCCGCAAGAGACTGCGCGGCCGGCAGCGTCATAAAACACCAATTGCGATCGTAATCATAAAATCCCGAATCGAAAATGCCGGCAACGCGAAAACGGCGCGTCCGTGGAATCAAGCCATAGGGAGTGAGGCGACCCTGTGGACTTGTCAGCGTGATGTAATCGCCGGGCCGGATCTTCCAATCGTCAGCGAGTTGCTTACCAATCAGAAGCGCATCAATGCCGTCCGCGTCCGGAGAAAAATCTAGTTTGCCAGCGACAATATTTTTGAGCGCTTCGTCACCGCGCCGCTCGCGCTGCGGTTCAATTCCCTTTGCCACGACGCCAAGAGCATCACCCCCGAAGGAAAGCAGAACTGTCTCATAGACCGCAGGAGTGACGGAACGGACTCCCGGGAGAGCCGCGAGCCTGTCAGCCAGTGAATTGTAATCGCGGATGTCCGAACCGGGACGAGTCAAGGAGATGTGCGCCTGGACGCCGAGCAGACGATCTTGCAGCGTTTCGCGAAAGCCGGTGTTCATAGCCAGCGCGATAACCAAAGTCGCGACACCCGCAGCAACTCCCAGAATCGAAAACAAGGTGACGAGGCGCAGAACGGCGGGACGGTAAGGCGAGCGCAAATAGCGCTTCGCCACGAACCATTCAAATTGCATGGCGGCTTCGCATAGCGAAAAGAATACTTTAAGGAGTCTCCGCGCCGGTAGCGGAGTCTTTGCGCGACTCGGGGCGCAGCAACGGGAAAAGAATTACGTCGCGAATGGACGGAGAGTTGGTAAGCAGCATGGTGAGCCGGTCAATGCCAATGCCTTCGCCCGCAGTAGGAGGCATGCCATGGCAGAGGGCGCGAATGTAGTCCACATCCAGTTGCTTCGGAACTTCGTCTCCGCCCTGGGCGATTTGCGCGAGGAAGCGGCGCTCCTGCTCAGCGGGATCATTTAGTTCGGAGAAACCGTTAGCCACTTCCATTCCAGCAACGTAGATTTCGAAGCGCTCCGTCAACGAAGGATCGTCCGGCTTTTGCTTCGAGAGCGGAGAGATGTCGGTCGGAAAATCGTAGAGGATCGTGGGTTGAATGAGTTTATCCTCCGCGATCGTTTCGAAGAGCAAGCCGGTCCACTCGCCATCGGTGACGACGCCCTTCGAAACAGCATAAGGAGCGCCCGCAGTTTTCGACCAGGCATTGTAGCGTTCTGTTGCCGAGCGGGCTCCTCCTGGGGACGCCAAATCCTGCAAGCTTGGGGCATTCCCGGCTCCAGCCGGCCAATATTTAAGGATGGCATCGCGCATGGTCAGACGCTGCATTTTGGAGAAATCCAATTCATGCTCGCCATACTTCACGCGGGTTGAACCGGTGATGGTCGTGGCCAGTTGGGCGAACAATTCCTCATTCAGGTCCATCAAATCGCGGTAGTTGCTGTAGGCCTCGTAAAACTCGAGCATCGTGAATTCGGGATTGTGCTGCGTGGAGACGCCCTCATTGCGAAAGTTGCGGTTGATTTCGTAAACACGGTCGAACCCGCCGACCGTGAGCCGCTTGAGATAAAGCTCGGGTGCGATGCGAAGGTAAAGGTCAATGTCCAGCGTGTTGTGGTGCGTAATGAACGGCCGGGCCGCCGCGCCTCCCGGAATGGGATGCATCATCGGCGTTTCGACTTCCACATAGCCCCTGGCGTCGAAAAAGCGGCGCATCTCCCGGATGATCCGGGCACGGACGACAAACACTTGACGGGCGGCGTCATTGGCAATGAGGTCGAGGTAACGCTGGCGATAGCGAAGCTCAACGTCGGTCAACCCATGCCACTTTTCCGGAAGCGGTAATAGCGCCTTCGCGAGAAAAAACAGCTCCTCAACCCAGATGGAGAGTTCGTTTGTCTTAGTCCGGAACAGGTGTCCGCGCACTCCTATCAGGTCGCCCAAATCCAGCAATTGAAAGAGGGCATATCCGCGGTCGCCCAAGACATCCTTCTTGACATAGATCTGGACTTGCTTGCCGGAGCCCTGAAGATGGGCAAAGGCGGCCTTGCCCATAGATCGGAGAGAGACTAAGCGCCCCGCAACACGAATTTCCTTCTTATCGCCATCGAGGTCGGCGGCTGTCTTTTCACCATACTTTTCCACAAGGGCTGCAGGAGTTTCCGTCCAACGAAATTCGCGTGGAAAAGGCTCGTAACCAAGAGCTTGAATCTGTTCGAGCTTCTTCTGCCGCTGATCAAACTGTTCGCGTGGCTCGAATTGCAAGATGAAGTCCTCTCGTGCGAAGTGCACGGCAGTATAACGGTCGGCAGGCGGGCTGGGCAACCGCAAGCAAAAGCAGGCGTTTGGCAACTGTCCGGGAGTTTGTGATAGCTGGCTACCGAGACCAAAGAAAGGTCTACTACCAGAATTAGAATTTGTTATACTTGGCGGCCTGTTCCCTCAGGAGCCCCTTGTGAGAGACCGCCTGCGTGCCCCCTCCGGCCGCTGCCCGTCTGTAAAGGACGATTGGCGTGCCTGGTTGCCGGAAGCCAAGGACGAAGTGTTCCGGTCTCAGGTGCGCCAGCTAGAAATCTCCTACAACATGCTCAGCGTGGCGCTCGATGAAGCGCTGTCTCTGCGCCAGATGGGCAGGCCGGACAAGGCTGGGCAGGCGGTGCTCGTCGCCCCCGAGCTCTGTGACCGGTTCGCTCACCCGTTGGAAGCCCTGCTGCTGTCGCTTGGCGATCATGCAAAACATTATGGAACGGTGCCCAACGCAGCCCCACTGGATCCGGACAATTTCCAGGGTGCGCGGGGCCAGAGGGCCGCTCGAATCAGCAGCCTCCTCTGCAAAGTCCTCTTCAGCGCGCGAGCTCAGTTCCTTCATAAGCTGAGCGTTTTAGCGGAGATGGTTGAAGATCTAAACCTGGATTTCTGCTCGGCTGCCAGCGGAATTAGCGCATCCCCATGGGACAATTTGGACGCCGACTGGCAGGCGCTCGACGCCACGCACTACGATTTGAATACTTGTCTTAGGGAAACCATCGTCGTGTTGAAGTCCTTCCTTCTGGCCCTTGCGGAAGACCAGCTCGACGTTTACAAGACGACGCTGCATGTCTACCTCCGCACTCCGCGGACCAAAAAGGTCGTGATTAGTCCCCGCCTGGTTCGCCATAGACGGATTCCCGTGATCGAGGGAGAATAGTAGTTCCAGCCATCGGAGCAACCCAGCGCCGGGGCTGGGAAATGTGAACCTGTCCAGGCTTGTCTGATAGGAAACTGCCAGCCAATGCAAGGACAACTCAGGGAGGTATACGGTGCATCCGAAACCGAGGATGCGCCGCAATTGGACCGTTGGCCCGTAACAGACCAAGCGAGCCCAGTGTGCCGACTGCTCTTCAGCCGCCAAACGGGGTGAATGCGTCTCAGTGCGCTAAAGCGGCGACTGAAGCGGAAGCGATTCGTCTGGCCCAAGCTGGAGATGCCGCGGCTTTTGAGTTGCTGTACCAGATGCATAGCCGCCGCGTCTACGCCTTGTGCCTGAGAATGGTTGGCAATCCGTCGGATGCGGAAGACCTGATGCAGGAAGCATTTCTGCAGCTCTTTCGCAAGATCAGTACGTTCCGCGGAGAGTCCGCCTTTTCCACCTGGCTGCATCGAATGACGGTGAACGTAGTCCTCATGCGGTTGCGCAAGAAGTCGCTCCCTGCGGCCTCTCTGGAAGAAACGACGGAGCCCGATGAAGAAACAGGCGGCCCGAGGAAAGACATTGGCGCGCCGGATTTGCGGCTGAGCGGAGCGGTGGACCGCGTGAATTTGGAACGCTCCATCGAAAAGCTTCCTCCGGGATACCGGACCGTTTTCGTCCTGCATGACGTGCAGGGGTTCGAGCATAACGAGATTGCGGGAATTATGGGGTGCTCGGTGGGGAATTCGAAATCGCAGCTGCACAAGGCGCGCACTCGCTTGCGCGAGTTATTGCAGGAGGATTTGCGGGATCAGGCGCGCGCGGAACGCCAGGCAGCAAAAACGCAGGCAGGGCTGGGAAATTGAGCTAAAATGCAGCCAACTGGCAGGCGGGAAAATGCGTCATATAAGTTTAAGAGTCGTCGAGCTGGAAGGCTACCCAGGTCCGTTAGCCGCGGAGTGAACCGCCATGCAGTGTAAAGATATAGAACTTGTGTTGGAGCAGGAGGGGCTTGATCCGCTCCCGGAGGAAGCGCGCGCGCATTTGGCCGAGTGCCGCGAATGCCGGAGCTATGTTGCGGATCTGACGAGCCTGGTGGACGCAGCGAAGAAGCTGCCATCGGAAGTTGCTCCGCCGGATCGAGTATGGATTTCCTTGCGCGCGCAGCTCGAGCAAGAAGGAATCATTCGAACAGTTGTACAGCCGCCAGCAGAGAAGCAGGCCGGCTTTCTCGGCGCCATCCGGGAGTTCTTCCGAAGCCGCGCGCTGGTTACCGGCATGGTTGGAATCCTGATTGTGGCAGCGACGGTTTTCCAGATCCGGCGCGACAGGACGGCTTTCATTCCGACGCCAATCCAAACTGTGAATCAGGCTCCGGAGCCTGCGCGTGCAAAGGTTACTCCGGCCCCGCCAACAACGACTTCCGCGGCGCGGCAGGATGCGCCGGTATTCGCGAGCGCAGCACGTGCGCTGGACGATCAGGAACCGGTGGCCACGGGGATGATACTGGCGAGCAGTTCGCCGGTAGACGTGTCGCTGCGAGACAACCTGAAGAAAGTGGACGAGTTTATCGCGGACTGCGAACAGCACTTGAAAGAGCAGCCCAACGATGAACTGACTCAGGAATATTTGTCGGCTGCTTACGAACAGAAAGCGGAATTACTGTCCGCGATGATCGAGCGCGGAAGGAGCACAAACTAATATGTGTCTTCGAATGACGGGGGCGAGCCTGGACCAGACTGGCTCAAACAAAAGCCGCAGCATTCTGCCGGTGCTGGCCGCCGGGATTCTGTTTGCGGGCGTCATGCCTTCGGGTGCCGCCGCGGCCGGGCAGCATATCGAAAAGCTTTTCAACGTGACGGGACACCCGGTGGTCGTTATTCAAAACGTGGCCAACGGGCGCATCGAGGTCCGGTCGTGGAAGAACTCGCAAGTTGATGTTGTTGGGAGTCAAACGTCGAATAAGATTGGTTTCGACATCGAACAGGCGGGAGATCGCGTGGATGTGACCGCGAATGTCCTGAACGCAGTTGCGTCGCCGCTCGAGTTGGAAGCCGATCTGCAATTGACTGTCCCCGAGCAAACGGAGCTGCAGCTGAAAACCGAGTCGGGGCTGATTTATGTCGAGCAAGTCCGCGGCGATATGAAGCTGGAGAGCTTTGGAGGAGATGTACACCTGAAGGAGGTCTCCGGCTACATCATCGTGAAGACGACGGGCGGTTCGCTGGTCTGCACGCAGTGCGCGGGAAAGCTGGACTTCAGCTCGATAGCCGGGAATGCGCAAATCCTCCAGCCGCAACTAAGCAACGTCAACTTGATGACGACGACGGGGAATATTCTCTTTGACGGCGATTTTATTCGCACGGGGCTGTACTCGATGAAGAGCGGCAAGGGCCTCGTGGAAGTACATTTTTCGAGTTCGGATTCGTTTGACCTGAAGGCGCAGACGGCGACAGGCATCGTGGACAATCAAGCCACTGCGTTTCTAAAGCCGGATTCACACGGCGTGAAGCATTTGCCCTCGAAGTTCGTGCACGGACTTTTCGGCACCGTCGGACTCGGGCTGGCTAAAGTCGAACTGTCTTCCTACAGTGGTACAATCCGCATCATGAAGCGCGATTAGCACGTTCGTTTGCGTACCGCGATTGCCTAAGCCGTTAAAGAGCCTGCGCTTCCTAACAAAGTCGTGACACCGTCTCCAGTCTTGCGAAGTATCCCCTCTCGCGCACAGGTCGTATGCCTGGCCGGCTTTATGGGCTCGGGCAAGACCACTGTGGGCACGCTACTCGCGCGCCAGTTAGCTTGGCATTTTGTGGACCTGGATGATCGGATCGAGGAATCCGCCGGCCTCACCATTCCACAGTTGTTTGAGCGTTTCGGCGAGCCGGCATTTCGCCGCATGGAAGCGGAGCAATTGCGCGCAGCTCTCGGGCGCGCCGCCGAGCACAAACAGGCCACGGTGCTTGCGCTTGGTGGAGGAACGTACGCCCAGCCGGGCTGTCCCGAATTTCTACGCAACGCGGGAATTCCCGTTTTGTGGCTCGATTCGCCAATCGAAATCTTGTTGTCGCGCTGCATGACGATGACCGGCAGGCCCTTATTCCGCGATGAGGCAAGCTTTCGCGCCCTTCACGCACAGCGGCTTCCCTCGTATCAGCTTGCGGATTTTCACGTGGACAGCTCGGGCGATCCCGCCGATGTCGTTGCGGAAATCCTGCGGTCCGGTGCGATTGGCCCCGGTGGCAACGAAGCACACCTCATCCTCGAAAACCCAAATTCCTAGTTTCACTTCGCTAAAATGGTTGCCGGTAACAGGAAGTTGGAAATAACCGCGCTCTACTTTTCACGGGCGTACGGGAGGCGTCTCATGATTTCAAATTGGACCGGCAACCAGCGAGTCCTCTCAACGTGCCTTGGAGCGCTTCTGATTTTGGCATGCTCGGTTTCGCTTGGAGCGAAACAGAAGAAAAAATCGACTGCTGCCAGCGGCGTCTTTGAACAGGACAAAGGGAAACTCGATATCAAGCTGAATGGCCAAACGGTTGGCCACGAGCAGTTTGAGATTACTCCCACCGACGGCGACTGGATCGCCAAGGGCACGGCTGAGATCAAGCCGTCAGGGAGCGCCGCCAGCAAAGTCTCCGGTGAACTGACCCTTCAACCGAATGGTGCTCCCGTCAGCTATGCCTGGACATCTCAGGGCGAAAAAACCAACGGCGCCAACATTTTTTTCGACAACGGAACCGCCAAAATGACTTTGCAGATGCAGGGCGCGCGGCCGTTCGATCAAACCTTTAATTTCGGCACTCCCCTCGTCGCCGTCCTCGACAATAATCTTTACTACCAGTATGGCGTCCTGGCGCGGCTTTACGATTGGTCCAAGGGCGGCGCGCAGACATTCCCTGTATTAATTCCTCAAGAGTTGATGCCGGGCACGATCACTGCGGAATCCACTGGTCCCACAACTCTCGATGGCGCATCTTATGAAGGCCTGCGCGTCAGCACGACTGACCTTGAGATTGATTTGTATCTTGATTCGAACCATCGCTTGATGAGGCTCGAAGTTCCCACCGCGAAAGTTTCCGTCGTCAGAAATTAATCGAATAGCAGTTGCGACAATACTTCGTGCGTTCCCATACGCGTGGGAACTTGCATGGCAATAATAAAAACGCGGCAGGACTCAACCGAGTCCCGCCGCGCAATATTTTTGCCTTCACGAGACCGCCGCGTGCTCTCTTCGAGGAAAGCTGCGCTTGAGCTTCGCGCTGCCTGATCCTTCTTTACCGAGCCAACGGACGCTGAAACACCGGCGTCACACCGGGCCTCCGCAGCACATAGCCCTGCGGCTGCCCATGGGAATGCGTGAACGCATGCCCATTCGAATGCCCGGCACCAATGTGTCCATTGTGTCCGTTGCCATTCGACGGCGCGGGCTGCGGCATCCGCGCCGGATTACCGATAGGGCGGAGATTGACGGGCACGGCGTGAACGTGATCGCTGATCGCCTGGAGCCTCTTCAGGATGGATTGCCACTGTTCCCAATCCAATTGGCGCAGGAACGGCCGCAAACCCTGGATGAATGGATCCTCGAGCAGCGCTTCGCCATCCGATTCGGGAATGAAAAAGCGGTTCAACCCGACGTTCAGCGCTTCGGAAATCTTCTCCAAAGTGCCGAGGCTTGGCGTCATCTGCCCGCTCTCGATTCGCGATAGATACGATCGCGATACTTTCGAGCGGGACTGCAGCTGGCTTTGAGTCATCGAGCGCGACTCCCGCAACTGGCGGATGCGCTGTCCGATGTTCTCGACCGTCTGCTGGTTGGCAAATTTCTCGGTTGCGGACTCGGCCGCTGCTTCCTCCGGAGCTGCCGGTGGAGGAATCAGGAACTCCAGACGCTGAGGCAACGCGCGCACGCAACGGCGGCAGTTCCCTGTGCGCGTCCGGTATTGGACGAGCCCACATGTCTTACAGCGTATGACTTCCCTGTCCATTTCCAAAGAATTCATGGTTTCTTTCTCTGTAATTTGTACGGACACCGGTGCTCCTCGCTGACTTTGCCCGGCGTGCGGATAGGGGAAGGAACCCAGGAACGTGTTTCTGGGGGAGGCAGAAAACTGGCGCGTCGGGGAGTATCAGTCGGCACGCCGTTTTCTGTCAAGAG
This sequence comes from Candidatus Acidiferrum sp., assembly GCA_035279745.1. Lineage (GTDB taxonomy): Bacteria > Acidobacteriota > Terriglobia > Acidiferrales > UBA7541 > Acidiferrum. The sequence goes on from DATEHE010000030.1 coordinate 238,968, forward strand.
TATTTTTGAACTTTTTTTGTATATGCAATCCGCGCTCGGAGTTTTTACGAATATTTTTCGCCTGTCCTTGCGTTCAGTTTTCCGGCTTCTCTCGATTTCCTCCACAACCTATTGTGAGCCCGTCTGTCTCATGCCACACGGCTTGGGCCGCAATCGCTCAAACGCCGCAATCTCGATGTACCATTCCCATGTGCGTTAAGGAAATCGAAGACCAGCCGGAAGCTCTGCAACCATGCCCGAATTGCCAGACATCACGATCTATGTGGAAGCGCTCGAAGCCAGGATTCTCGGACAAACCCTGGAATCCGTTCGCATCGTTAGCCCTTTTCTGCTTCGAACTGCCGACCCTCCGCTCCAGGAAACCTTCGCAAAAGGCGTCGTCAGCTTTCGCCGCCTGGGCAAACGCATTTGCGTGGGCTTTGAGAACGACCTATGGCTTGTGCTCCATCTCATGATTGCCGGCCGGCTGCACTGGAAGCCCCGCGGCGCGAAAGTCTCGCCGCCCCGGGGATTGGCCGCTTTTGATTTTCCTAACGGATGCCTACTCTGGACGGAAGCGGGATCCCAGAAACGCGCATCCTTGCATCTTGTAGCGGGCGAGAGCGGGCTGCTCTCTCTCAATCCGGGCGGCCTCGAGGTGCTCGATTGCACCCTTGAACAATTTGCGCAGGGTCTCCTCTCTGCAAACCATACCCTGAAGCGCTCGCTAACCGACCCTCATCTTTTCAGCGGAATCGGAAATGCCTATTCGGACGAAATTCTCTGGGAAGCCAGGCTGTCGCCGCTTGCCCTCACCCAAAAGCTAGCCGTTCCCGAAATCAAGCGCCTATTCGAAGCCACGCGGACGAGCTTGCTGAATTGGACCGCGCAGTTGCGCGACGAAGCGGCCGGCAAGTTCCCTGAGAATGTGACGGCGTTTCGAGACGGGATGGCAGTGCATGGCCGGTACAAACTTCCGTGCCCGCGCTGCGGCTCGAAAGTGCAGCGGATCCGTTATGCCTCAAATGAAACCAACTATTGCCCAACGTGCCAGACGGGGGGCAAACTCCTGGCCGACCGCGCGCTTTCCCGGCTCTTGCGCGAAGATTGGCCGCGCAACCTTGACGAGCTCGAATTGCTTATTTCCAAGCCGAAATAGTCTTCACGCTGCCGTGGAATTCCGCCCTAGCGTCCGGATGGCCGTTTCGTTGCCGGTTTCGACGCCGACGGTTTGGGATCTCCGGCGCTCGCCGCACTCTTCACAGGATACGTCTGGTCGTACAATTTGATGATTTCTTCTGTGATGTCCGTAGACGCGTACATCACCGGCGTGGTTTGCGAGGAATCGTCCAGGACCGCCGCGTACCCGTTGCTGGGAGCGTATTTGTTCAAGACCGTGACGAGTTTCCGGCCAATTCGCGTCACGATTTCCTGTTGCGCCTCGGTCAGATCTTCCTGATATTCCGTTTGTTTCCTCTGAAGTTGTTGAGAAAGACGCTGCCCTTCGACCGTGAGATTTTCCTTCTCTGCGTCACTAAGCACCCCGGAAGACGCGTTCAGCCGCTGCTGAATGTCGTTGATCTTTTTGTTCATCTGTTCGATCTCATTGCGGCGTGGGGTGAATTCCGTCTGCAGTTGAGCCGCGGCCTGTTTTCCTTCGGCGGTGCTCGCAATGGCCGCCTGCACATTGATCACCGCGACTTTTGTCCCTGTCCCGCTGCTCTGAGCCTTGAGCGTGGCTCCGCCTAACCCGCAAGCGAGAAGACCTGCCGCCACGATGCTGCTGAATCGGACCATACTCTTCTCTCGAACTCTCTCCATGATTCTCACTGTTGTAATCCTCCACGTCGAATTTTGCCCGGTTTAGCTTCGTTGCCTCGAACCAACCCCAGCTTTTCCCTCGGGCTCCAAGTCGTCACAGCAACGATTGAGCGTATCCCGGCCAATCGCCAACACGAGTGCAGCATTGTGCCAGATGAAGATCGTTTTTGGATTGTTGCTCAATTCCCTGCGCTGATCACTTCTTGCGATGCAGGCCCCTTGCGTACGCGTTGCCCGCACCAATAGCGCGATCTCGGCCGATCGCGGGCGCCTCGCAGCCTACTGTGCTAGCATTTCCAGGCCTTGTCGAAGGACTCCAAAAAGAGCTGCCTCTGGTTCTCCGTCATCATCCTTTTTGCCGTCAACATCTTGAATTTTTACGACCGCCATGTTCCGGCTGCCCTCGTCGAGCCTATGCGCAAACAGTTTCACCTTGATGACGCCCAGATCGGCCTCCTGATCACGGCCTTCACCTGGATTTATGCCATCATCGGCGTTCCGCTCGGCAGACTCGCAGACGTGGCCAGCCGCAAAAAAATTCTCGCTGGTGGAGTTGCCGTCTGGGCGGCCTTGACCGCTCTCGGCGGCCTGGCATCCACCTACGCGCTGCTGCTCTTTTCCCGTGCCGGCGTCGGAGTCGGCGAAGCCACCTGTGCGCCGACGGCAACTAGCTGGCTCGGCGACATTTTCCCGGCGGAAAAGCGCTCCCGCATTATGGCTCTCTTCATGTTGGGTGTCCCCATTGGCGGGGCGCTAGGTTATTTCTTCAGCGGGCCGTTAGCACAAGCCTACGGCTGGCGTGTCGCCATGGTCCTTGCTTCCGTGCCTGCAATCTTGTTGGTGCCTGCTCTGCTCCTGCTTCGCGAGCCTCAGCGTGGCGCCAGCGAAGTTCATCAGGCTCGATTCGAATCGGGTTCCATGTGGAGCATTCTTCGCATTCCAACGTTCTGGTGGATTATTGCCTCGGGTGCTCTGCTGAATTTTAACGCCTATGCATTTGCCACGTTCTTGCCCGCTTTCTTGAGCCGCGTCCATGGCCTCTCCCTCGCCGCTTCCGATATCGCTACCGGGACGGCCTATCTATCCGGTGGAATCGCGGGCGGAGCGCTCGCCGGCGTTCTCGGCGACGTGGTCGCGCGGCGCAGCAAATCTGGACGCATGTTATGCGCGGCATTTACGGCACTGGCCGCGATCCCGCTCTCGTGCGTGGGCATACTCCAGCCTCGAGGGTCGCTTGGCATGGCGCTCATTTTCCTGGGGCTAACTTACGCCGCGCTCACAAGCTACTATGGACTGGTTTACTCCGCTCTCCATGACATTATCGCGCCCACCCAACGTGGCGCGGCTATGGCCATCTATTTCCTGGCGATGTACATGCTCGGCGCATCGTTTGGACCGCTCCTGACCGGAAAACTGAGCGATTATCTGGCGCATCGCGCGGCATTGCTTTCCGGCGCATCCACAGTGACGGAAGCATTTCGCGCCACCGGCCTGCAACAAGCCATGCTCATCATCCCCGTCCTGTGCGTCGGTTTAGCGTTGGTTCTCTATATGGGCTCGCGCACGATCGCCACAGACATGGCTCGCCGGGACATTCCGGCGCAGGTTGCGCCAGCCCCGGCGGATTAGCCTGGCCATGTAAAATAATGACAACCATCCGCGCAGCCGCGAGCCGCAGACAGCGACTCGGCTGACTAGAAAGGTCCCAACACATGAAGGAAACACCGCAGGAATACACGCAACGGATACTCAGCATGATTGGCGGGAAGGACGCTCTCAAGACACAAGCGGCCACACCAAAGAAGCTCGAAAAGTTAGTTAAGCGAGCGTCGCCGGCAAAACTACGGAAACGTCCGGCCCAGGATAAATGGTCCGCGGGAGAAATTCTGGCGCATCTCGCGGATACAGAAATGGTGATGGGATGGCGTGTGCGGTCCATTCTGGCCGCGCCTGGGACTCCGATTCAGCCCTTCGACCAGGACGCGTGGGCAACCGCCGGCAATTACGCGAAGCGGGACCCGCACAAGAGCCTCCAACAATTCAGTGTGCTGCGCGACGCCAATCTCACGTTGATGAAATCGCTGAGTTCAGAGCAATGGAAACGCGCGGGAATGCATGCCGAACGCGGCGAAGAATCGATCGAACGAATTCTGCACATGATCGCGGGGCACGATCTCAATCACATCGCGCAGATTGAGCGCATTCTCGCCGCGAAGAAGTAAGGGAAGCGGTAGGACAGCGGTCGAAATCCCGCAGCCACCGCGTCATTCTAAGACTGCCCAAGCCGGCGGCAGGCTCGGCCTAAAAAGAAAAGTGATCGCTACTCGTCCCCGTGAACTTGCCACCAGGGCTGCTGTTCGAATTCCGCGAGCTTCCCGGCGCCATCCCTCCCGTACCAGTCGCGCCAGGCTTCCGCATTCGCGGGCAAATTTTCGTCCGTGATTTCGTGCAACGCCAGAAATGACCACGAGCGAGTTTGCGGGTCCGTCTTCGAATCCAGGACAAGTTCCAGGAATTTTGGCACCATGCGCATTCGCTGCGCGCGTGTGAAGTTTCCGCAATCGGAAATGTTGCAACCCGCGCGGTCGCGCACATTCATCGAAGGATCGTGCGTGAAGGAATCAAATAATTCATCCAAAGCTTCGGGCTTGCCAAGATAGCGCATGCCTTCGACCGCCCACTGCCGAACAATGGGGTCCGGATCGCGTTTTGCATAATTCAGCAGCACGGGGTAAATCTTCTCGTAGGCGACGCCGCGCCCCGCCAGCATTCCCAGAAAATAAACCGCCGCAGCGCGGTATCCCTGATCGCTCTGGGCCCGCGCAATCAGCATGTCGGCCGCCTGCTCGTTCTCTTGCCAACCGTCGAGCGCGAGATTCATGTCGGCATTCTCGTAGCGCACTCGGAGATCGCTCGAAAACTCGGAACGGCGTTCGAGTTCTTTCATTCGCTCGGTCAAGCGGATATGCCCGATCCATTCCTGGATGTGCTGTTTGAAGAGCTCTCGCGCATGGTCGTCGTGTTCGATGGCGCGTTCGAACAATTCCTCCGCTTGATCCTGAGCCGGAAGCGCAAGCACGCGTGCGACGTCAGAATCGGTCATGGGAGTTGCAAATACGCGTCTTCCCGGCATGCGCGAGGCAGTTGCGGCCCGCGAATTTCGCGCGCCGGCTACGGCTTTGATGTTCGAAAAGCGCCACGCCTGAAACGCGATCATTCCGCCTATGAAGAGAAAGAAGAGTGAGGCTGCGATGAGGTTGCCAGCACGGGCAGGCTGACGAGCCTGCCGCCAGTTCGCCGTGCCAATGCCGGATTGCACCGAACCAACCCCCGGCTGAGGAGGCTGTGGCGGCGCGCCAAAAGGAGCGGTGACTTCCACCCGCGTATCGACTTTGAGTCCGGCCAGGGATTCGATCTGCGAGACGATCCAGCGCGCTTCCTGGCGGCTCGTGATTTCATCGGCAAGCGTGAACCGCCGGCCCGCTTTTGTGCGCAGTCGAATCGCATACGTCGTATTCGAGGGACTGCCTCCCTGTTGCCCGCTGGTGACAGGCAGGATCGAATCAATGTCCGATGCCGTGAATCGCCTCGAGCCGCCAATTCCCAATACGCGGCTGGAGGAAACCAGTTCGCCGTTGCCCACCCGAATTCGCGACGTCCCAAGCACACTGTGAAAAACGCCCAAGACCAAAAACAAATCGAAGAAACCAAAAACGACGGGGAAAAACCACGGAGCCTTGGAATTGAACAGGAAAACGACAATCGCGCTCCAAACTACGGTGAAGAAAAGCAAGAGGAGAGCGCGCGCAGGAGACCGGAACGCGGGGAAATAGAACTCTGTCCCGCCATCGGTTGCGGAGATGACCACTTTTGGATTCGCTGGCGGCGCGACGGATGAAGAGTCCGCCGAAGCTCCCGCATCGGACGCCGGCCCAAATCCTGTCGAGAATCCCTGCTCGCTCATTCCCTGTGGCGCAAGCGAGGTCTTGAAGACGGGCACTTCAAAATCGTCGGAATAATCAATTCCAGGAATGTCAGCTTGGGCGTGAATTTGCCAGAGAACCTGGTCGGATGGATTGTCGTGATCCGTTACATAAGCGTCCGCGGGAATCGCGAAATCGACGGGAATGGTTCGCTCAAATGGATCCGAGCTGATTGCGCTCGAGGGCACATTCTTATCGGATTGCCACAGCACTGTCTGCACTGTTGTGCGGTTGTTACCGGTGTTGGTGACCGTTTTGCGCAGGCAACTGAGCCGAAGGTCGATTCCGTGCTGGGCATCGGTATCGAACTTGAGGTGAATTCGACCCGAAAGCCGGCCGCCTGGAATATACGGAAGCGCGTCCAGTTCAAAACTCGTATTTCCAAAGCGATGGTGGCGTAGGCTGGCGCGGACGGCATAAATCAGCAGCAGCGGGCCGAGACAGCAAAACCCCAAGACTGGGAGCGACCGAAGATCACCATAGTGCGCCAGCATTGGCAAAAAGCTGATGGCAAACGGCAAGAGGAACAGATTGCCGAGAATGCAAAGGATCCACGCGCCGATTTCCTGGTTCTTGTGCTGACTAATCGCACGCCGCGAAGCCCAGTCAGCCCGCCACAACCACGGAGACCCGGGATTGGCTTCTTCCAGCGCCTCCTGTTGCTTCAGCCGACGATAACCTCCAAATGCGGCATAGATGAATCCACCGCCCACGAAGATAAACAAAAGAGCGATTGCGCCGGCGGCAAGCCTTCCGCTTTGTTGCTGGCTCCCGAGGACTACCGTAAACAGGAAATAGAGAGCGGGCACCAAAAACATCAGCCCGAAAATAGTGAGGAAGGCTGCAGCGCCTTTGGAGGGCCTGGTCATAGCCCCATTCTAGAAGTCTTTGCTGGTTGTTCGAGCGATGCGAAGGCCAGCTTTGCGGTGGTAGTTACCAACTGTCCGGACGGCCAGTTAGAGCGCCCCGAAATTGCTTCAGGGAGAGCCGAACCGCTGCAGCTAATTCATACCCCGGAGAGTTGGAATGTGACCAGTATGTTCATCTCCACGGAAATCGGTTCTCCGTTCAAATACGTCGGCTGATATTTCCAGCGTGAGACTGCCGAAAGGGCGGACTGGTACAACAACACAGGGCCAGAGACTATTTTCATCTCAACCACATTCCCCTGCTCATCCAGAATTGCCGAAATCACAACTACGCCTTGTATTCGCGCGCTCCTCGCAATGGAAGGGTACTCCGGAGCGGGAGTAAACATCGCGCGGGGCGCTTGCACGCGGCCGCCTACGCGAACCGGCGCTTTTGGCTTTGGCGATGCGGGCCCGGGTGCAGTACCAGTTCCGCCGATAATGCCGCCGAGTACGCCTCCCATTTGGCCTCCGGGCACGCCTCCTGGAACCCCTCCCAATACGCCCGCCCCGCCATCGTCAGGCAGTGGCGCTTCCTTGAGCATCGCCACTTGTTTGGGAACGTAGGAGGGCGCAAGGAGTTTTCCCTGGTCTAAGAACACTCGCTTCTGGGGCGCAACGGGACGTACAACTGAGGGTGCCGGCGGTGGTGGTGGCGGTGGCGGCGGAGCAATCAGCATTGTCTTCGTAAAGGCCTTGAGATCGAGCGTGTTAGTGAACCACAGCGACAGAAGCACCGGCGTCCCGATCAAAACTAAGTGGAGCACCACGGAAATAAGTACGTCGAGTGCGCTCCGGGGACGTTTCATGTGGTTTGCTTCAAGCAAGGAACCGGAAAGATCAAAACTCGCTGCGTACGACCCGTAATCCAGCCGAGCCTCGGCGCTTTCCTTTTCCGGCTTTGGTGGCGCGGGAACTTCAATCAACTGGTGAACCATGGATCCGAGGGCCATAGCGCTTCCTCCTCCAGGATCGGGTGTGCTCGCTCACTCGCAGTGGCAGGTTCGTCATCCATGGGATTCGACCGTGGACGTAGCTACCACTGCCAACGCTTTAATTATCGACAGAAGGCTGAAAACTAGCCGTGACCGGGAGCATGCTCCGGCGTGAGGCAGGTCACATCGGGTGGAGGGGTTACTCGGCGATAGCCCGCTTTGGCTCGGCAAACGCGGGAGCCACGCCCAACTGTTGAAAGAGCCCCAGATAATCGAGTCTTACATCGGAATCGATGATCTTGCCGTTCGAAACGTGATTGATCGTCACGCCCTCGACGGAAATTTTGCGGTTCGTCGCAGGAATCCCGCGAAACTCTCGCTTGTGCGTCCCGGCGATTGTCCAGCAAGCAACGACCTTATCTTTTTCGGCAATGTATTCATCCACGGTAAAACGCAAGTCCGGGAATGCCGCGAGGAATTGCGTGCAAACGCGCTTGTAGGCGTCGGGTCCAACTGCGGAGCCCGGCACGTGCGGATCACTAAGCGCATGGCTCGGAGAAATCAACTGGTTCACAAGCTCGATCTTTCGCTTGTTCCATACTTCTTCATACAATCGTCGGACGATCGCCTTGCACTCTGCCGCCATGTGCGTCCTCCCGCGGAGGGATCTGGAAAACTCCTTCGGAGATGAGCCCAGCCTCACGGCACTGCCAATGGGGAAGGGAAAGGTGAGGCTCGGCAAAGCGTACTCTGGCAGAAAGTTCTTTTCAACCTGGTCTGGCTCCATCCTGAAGCAAGAAAAGTCCTGCGTCCGCCGCTTCACAGGGCGAGTTCTCCATTCCGCCCGTGCCTGTGCGGAACCTGTTTCGCGATTCTCTTTTGACACTGCTTGCCAATTTCAATACAGTCGCGCCAACGGGAGTTCTGTGTGAATCCTGACCGCTCTATTCCAGCTTTTCGTTGCGTTTAGAGCACTTCGCCGGACGGTGAGGACTTCACGGAGCTTCCACTTCCCTGGGGCTTGACGAAGTCCAAACCATCAGCAATCAACGGAGGTTAGCAAGTATGAAATTTAGAGAACGGCTACTTGCGGTCATGTGTGCGTTCGCGGCCATGGTCCTGATTCTTGTCCCCACAGCGGCCCTGGCTCAAGACGATAGCAGATTGCCCATCGCGTTCTTTGGTGCATTCCTGATGGTCTACGTGATCTGCCTGCTGGCCTTTTATGTTTACTTCGCGCTGGCGCTCCAAACCATCGCTCAAAAGACCAATACCGAAAACCCCTGGCTGGCTTGGATTCCTATCGTGAATATCGTTTTGATGTGCATGATTGCGAAAAAGCCAATTTGGTGGATTATTCTCTGCTTCATTCCGCTGGTGAACCTCGTGATCTTCATCCTATTGTGGATGGGCATCGCGGAAGCACGAAACAAGCCGAATTGGTGGGGCATACTGCTGATTGTGCCGATCCTCAATATCATCGTGCCGGGCTATCTTGCCTGGTCTGACTGACTCTCGACCCTTGCGTGATTGTGCAGGCCTACGCCAGCCACAAAAAAATTGGGCCGCGGTAAGCTCACGCGGCCCTTTATACGCACTCCTGAGTTTTGGCTTTGCTCTTCGTCTCTCTGGTTGAAATCCGTCCTTGCTTGCCTCAATTCGAACTCAGAACCTCTTGCCGTATCCCCAAGTGCAAAATCTCATCCTGCAGATTTTCACCGAATGGCCTGCCTCGGAGCTCGGGAGCGAAGAGTTGAACAGCGCGAGCATGAGAAAGCCCCGAGACAAGTCCATTCGGTTTTTTGGTCAAAACAAATCAGGGTGTTACATGGACGCTGACGGCGAGATTGGCGCCATTTTCCTGGCGATAGGTCACATCGGCATTCGACCCAACTCTCAACGTGCCTTCTATCGTCGTGTTCTTGTCCACAGTGAAGGACATCGTGTGCGGAGCAGGATCCTGGCCCACGCTCTCCTTCGTGGAAGTGGCGATCGTCAGTGTGAAGGAATTACTTCCCACTGCTGCGATCTTCCCCGAGATGGACTGCGTTTGCGGAGCCGCCTGCGTGGTTGCTGCATAAGTGCGGGCATTTGTGGATGGCAGAATCAGCAGCGCACCTGCCAGCGTCAGACCTGCCATACCGATTAAGACCGCTCGCCATAGATTTTTCATGTTTCCTTCCTCCTCGAATGGATTGGGCGAGCGGCTACTCTGACGCACACCGCGCGCCACAGCTTGAATCATTCTATGAAAATCAGCGAAGCTTAGCCGAATCAGTAGCTTACAAGGACTGTCTTAGAGGACCGCGCGATGGGATCTTCAGTACCAGAACCAGAAAACTCTTCACACTCCGTGGACAAACTGACCGAAGAGCTTTCGACTCCTTGTATTCACTTAATGCGAATGGGTTAGCTTTCAGTTTGCCAATCAGTTGAAGGGCGAATCGTTTTCGTGCGAGGGCTCTCGCTCAGTCGCGAGCCGCAACTCCCGGCGCGCCGCGCTTCGCTGTAGCTTTGGCAGTGGCAACGGGGTGTGGCCCCGGGTCAAAGAACGAAGGACTCAGCGATGCTGTGAGCGGATAGGATCGGCCGTGATCGGTCAGCTCGGTCAGAAGTAGTTCGTATCGGAAGCCCTCCGGATGATTCCTGCTTCGCAATAGCACCAGCAGGCCCGTCACTTCGGAGTCCGCGTGGATCACCAGGCCATCGCCGAGACTTAGATCGGAAACTACCCAGCCGTGAAATTCGCTCCCGTCATGATCCACGGCGGAATCGATCGGCCGAAGAATTTTTACGTGAAGAACTGTGCCCTGTGGTAGCGCGTCCAGCGGGTCTCCTGCGGTCGGCCGCAAGCGAGTCTGCAAATGAAACTCCAGAACAGTTCCGTCAGCCACATGCAAGCGTGGCACTGCTGAAGTGGAAGAGAGAGCCTGTGCGTGAAGAGATACGGCAACCATTGCGAACACACCTACGGCGCACAAGAAGACTGCCCGGGGACGAATCATGCGTGAAGAGCCTTTCTTACTTCTGGGAAAAGATGAATTCCAAAACACCATTTTAATTTCCCGGAGTGCGCGGAGTCAAAAGGAATAATCGTCGTGTGCGAGAAACGCCATTGGAGCGACCCAATTTCGACAGAGCAGAAAGAAAAAGGGCCGCGGGATAATCACGCGGCCCTGATAAACGCACTACTGAATTTTGGTTTTGCTCTTCGACCCTGTGCTTGAAAGGCATTCCTTCTGGGAAAGGCCCCGCAGCGTGCAGGAAGAAACTCGATCCGATCTGCCAGAATCCGCTGAGTCCGCCGCATTTCCAGCCGAAGCCAAAAATGGGTACCGAGTAAAACATACCCGGCCGCCGAAGCAGCCGAGCCGAGCGTGCAAACCGCAAGCCCGTGAGAGCCGCGAGATGCATTGCGTGGCATGACCCGCACACCATAGCGGGTTGAGCCACGACTACTTTAGAAAGGAGGTGATCCAGCCGCAGGTTCTCCTACGGCTACCTTGTTACGACTTCACCCCAATCATGAGTCATACCTTGGGCGCTTGCTTCCTTGCGGTCAGCGCGGCGACTTCTAGTACAGCTCACTTTCGTGATGTGACGGGCGGTGTGTACAAGGCCCGGGAACGTATTCACGGCGTCGATCTGATACGCCATTACTAGCGATTCCGGCTTCATGCAGTCGAGTTGCAGACTGCAATCCGAACTGAGCAGAGTTTT
>DATEHE010000031.1:0-136594 GCA_035279745.1 Candidatus Acidiferrum sp.
CCAAAAACTCTTACAGGAAAGAAAGGAACCAAGACGCCCCCGCGACCCCTGCTTCCGGCCCTGCAACGCAGGACCTGCAAGACCAGAAAGTGTCAGGAATGTGCCCGGTCTAAAATGTCAGCCATGCCCCCGTCCGCTCACAGGGATGAGGTCGTCGGCATGAGCCTTCGGCTTCATCTTTTCCGGATGGTATCGAAATAGCACGGATCAGTCTGGAATCGGCACCAATGTCCGACGAAACCACGCGAGAAAGTCACATGCCAGCCGCGGCAGCAAAGCCTGCGCATTCCGATTCATCTTCCCGCATACCGGAGTTGGATGGTCTTCGCGGCTTGGCCATCGTCATGGTGCTGATTTGCCATTACTTTGTCCCCGTCGGCCCCGAACATAGCTGGTTCGTCCGTTCCGGCTATCTCTTCCACATCGGAACCAACGGCGTTGACCTGTTTTTTGTCCTGTCCGGTTTCTTGATCGGCGGCATCCTGCTGAAATCCCGGAATTCACCTGCGTACTATCGCAGCTTCTACATCCGAAGATTTCACCGCATTTTTCCGATCTACTACACGTGGCTGATTCTCTTCGCAGTATTAAGTCTTCTTGCCCCGCTGTGGGGACCTTTTTGGGCAGAGAAGTTCCACACCGTTCGGCCCATGTGGATCTACTTTCTCTTCCTCCAGAACTTTTTGCTGAGCCCTTTTTTCTATGTCTTTGCGCAAGCCTATTGGCTTTGGCCCATGTGGTCGCTCGCCGTCGAAGAGCACTTCTATATGGTCATGCCATTCATCGTCCGCAAACTCCAGATCCGTCATCTCACTTACTTCTTAGTCGCGCTGATCGCGTTTTCTCCGGTTCTTCGCGCGGTCATCTGCGAGCTTTTGGCTGGGCAACCCAACGCCGTGCTCTTATGGACTCCCTGTCGCGCTGATCAACTTGCCCTCGGCGTCCTGCTCGCTGTCATCTGGGCGACTCCCAGCGCCAAAAATTGGATCGTCAGCCGCATCTCATACGTTTACTGGTCACTGGGGCTCTCTGGAGCAAGCATCCTAGTATCCGAATATCTCTTCGATGCCCAGGTAAAGTACACGTATGCGCTCGTGATGGCTTTCGAGCGCTCTTTTGTCGGACTTTTCTTTGCCTCCCTCTTGGTTGTGGCACTTACGTGCAATGAAAGCCGCATCGCAAGGTTGACGCGGGCCGCCTTCCTTCGACGCCTCGGCCGAATTTCTTACTGCGTCTACATCATCCATCTCGCGATGAAGTGGGTTGCTTCCCACGTTCTGTTCCATAAGGATCCCGAATTCACCGATTGGCATTATCTATTCGTCGTCGCGCTCGGCCTTTCGCTGACTTGGCTTGTCGCGGAATTATCCTGGCGGTTCATTGAAAATCCCCTAATTCACCGCGGGCACAGACTTACCTCTCCAGTCAGCGCTGCTGCGGCTGCTCAGCCTGCTCCTTCTGCGGGCGTAGCCGAAGGCGCCGTCGCTTCGTGATTGCCGCCGCGCGCTTTCCCTAACTATCGCTCACACGCAGTCATCGCGCAGTTTCATCACTAGGAATCCTCGAGGTTGACCTTCCCCGCATTTCTCTGCTATCAACGACTCCGTATCACTTAGGAGCTTTATGCGTGTCACACGTCGCAAGATGTTTCAGAATCTCGCTGCTGGCGTAGCGCTTACCGCCGGCTTGCCTGCTTTCCCAGACTCCGCCTTCCCCTGGCTAGGGTCTTCGGCCCTGCCCGAGAAATCCGATCCGCCCATCGTCCTCAGCCGCAACGAGAATGCCTACGGCCCTTCGCAAAAAGTGATCGGCTCTATGCAAAACTCCTTGCAGTTCGCGAATCGCTATCCGGATCCCGCGGTCCGGGCTTTGCACGAGCGCATCGCCGCTTCTCATTCCGTCAAGCCGGAACAAGTCGTGCTTGGTTGCGGCTCCGGAGAAATTCTCGGTTTGTGCGCCAGCACGTTTCTCGGCTCCGGCAAAAAACTCATCACCGGGCTTCCCACCTTCGAAGCTATCGGCCGCTGCGCCAGAACCGTCGGCGCTTCGGTTGCCGAAATTCCCCTCACCAAGGAATACGCCCACGACTTGGATACCATCCTTGCTCAGACCGACGCTTCAACCGGCTTGATTTACATCTGCAATCCAAACAATCCCACCGCGACGCTCACCCCTCGCAAGGACCTCGAATCATTTATCCGCAAACTTCCGTCATCCACGACTGTCCTCATTGACGAGGCTTACCACGACTTTGTCGAGCCGGGCGTGGATTACGCCTCCTTCATCGAGCATCCGATGGACGACGGTCGCGTCATCGCTTCGCGTACTTTTTCAAAAGTTTATGGTCTGGCTGGCATCCGTGTGGGCTACGCCGTCGGCTCACTCGAAAAAATCAAGGCGTTGACCGCTCGCCGTCTGCCCGAGGGCGTGAACGCCGTCGGCGCGAGGGCCGCTCTCGTCGCCTATGACGATTTGGAATACGTCCGGTTCAGCGCGCACCGCAATGCCAAGGATCGCGCGGAATTTTTTTCGCAGGCCAAAGCCAGGAGCATTCAGGTTATCCCTTCGCAAACGAATTTCGCCATGCTCCAGGCAAACCGGCCTGCCACGGAAGTGATCGAATATTTTCGTCGGAATAATATCGCCGTCGCGCGGCTCTTTCCTTCCATGAGCACGCATGTTCGGGTGTCTTTCGGCACACCGGATCAGATGAAGGAATTTTGGCGCGTTTGGGATTCGATGCCGCCGCGCAAGGCCTCTTGAGCGATCCCGAAATGGGATGATCGCTCGCTTCTAGCTTGGCGATTCCTCGCTGGCTGAAAAATACGTGCAGTCCGGATGCGCGTATACAAGCGCGCTCACGCTTGCTTCCGGATCCATCATGAAGCCGTCCGTTAGCTGCACTCCAATCTCTTCCGGCCGCAGCAGTTTCCAGATTCCCGCCTGATCTTCCAGGTTGGGGCATGCTGGATACCCGAAGCTGTAGCGTTTCCCGCGGTATCGCGACGTGAATCGCTGCGCCATCGTCATCTCTGGCGGATCGGGAAATCCCCAATCCTCGCGAATCCTCCGGTGCAGCCACTCCGCGCAGCCTTCCGCGGATTCAATGGCCAGGGCCTGCAGTGCGTGCGACTTGAAGTAATAGCCGTCATTTTTCGCTTTTTCCGAACGCTCTCGCACGCCCTCGCCCGCCGTCACGACGAATAACGCGAGATGATCCCGCTGCCCATTCACCGGCGGCAGAATGTAGTCGCTCAAGCACAGAAAGTCTCCCCGCTTCTGCCTTGGAAATCGGAACGAATGCACCGGTGATTTCCCGCCCGGTTCAAACAGATGCGTCAGGTCGCCTTCCGCTTGGGCTTCAAAAAACTGCCACACCGCGCGAATCTTCATGAACCCCGCCGCCTCGCGCTTCACTTCTTCCACGCTTTCAAACAACTCCAAAGCTTTCGGCTCGCGTTCCGCAAAGCGCTTTTCAAAATCGCCTCGGTAGCCCAGGTGCCGTCCGAACAGCATGTACGGGTTTATGTAGCTCCAGATTTCATTCAGGTCGGGAACGATCCGTACTTTGCGATCAAGATAGGCAGCCTTCGCGATTTCCAAGTCGGCGCGGACTTTCGGAGACCTTTTCGGCGACTCCAACTCCTTCACTCGCACCGTCGTCGCCACCGCGAATCCGTTCCCCGTAGCCGTATGCTCATCCAGCACGCGCTCTCGCGTCGCCGGATCCATCAGTTCGTTCATCAGACGAAGCCCGGTCATGGCGTCCTTCGCGTAGCACACCGCTTTGCCATAGCTCGGCGCAATCTTCGTCTGTGTAAACCTTGCGGAAAGTGCCGCGCCGCCCACTAGCAACGGGATTTCGATGCCCGCATCTTTCAGGTCGCTCGCCGTCGTAACCATCTGTTGCGCGCTTTTCACCAGCAGCCCGGAAAGGCCAATCGCATCAGGATGGTGCGCCTGGTACGCCTTGATCAGTTCTTCCGGCGGAACTTTGATTCCGAGGTTCACCACGTCATATCCGTTGTTTTTCAAAATGATTTCAACGAGGTTCTTCCCGATGTCGTGCACGTCTCCCTTCACAGTCGCGAGCACGATTTTTCCTCGCTTCGCTGTTTCTGATTTCTCCATGAATTGTTCAAGATGCCCGACCGCCGCTTTCATCGCTTCAGCCGATTGCAGTACTTCCGCGACGATCAACTCATTCGCATTGAACAGCCGCCCTACCTCTGCCATGCCGCTCATCAGCGGTCCATTGATGATGTCCAGCGGCGCAATCCCTTCGCCTCGCTTGAGTTCCAGATCGGCGATCAATCCGTCCCGCGTCCCTTCGATGATGTAATTCGCCAGCCGTTCATCCAGCGGCAAATCCGCGGCGCGCTTTTTCTCTTTTTTCTTTGCCGTCCGGAAATATTCCGCAATCGCCGCGATGTGATGTTGATTCACCGCCGCTCGTTGTTCTTTGCCCTGCTCCCGCCAGTCCGCCGGTACATTTCGCAGCAGCTCAGTCTGCGCCCCGTCGGCTGGCACTTCCTTCGGCGGGTGCGAAAACAGCAGATTTTCCGCTAGTTCGCGCTCCTCCGCGGGAATCGAAGCGAATCTCTCCAGCTTTTCCGTATTTACGATCGCCAGATCCAGCCCCGCTTTCGTGCAGTAGTACAAAAAAACCGAATTCACCACTTCTCGCGCGCCAGCCGGCAAGCCGAAAGACACATTCGAGATTCCTAAAATCGTCCGCGTATTCGGCAGGGCTTGCTTGATCAGCCGGATGCCCTCCATCGTTTCCACGGCTCCGCCGATGTAGTTTTCATCTCCCGTGGCGCACGGAAATACCAGCGGGTCAAATACGATATCTTCCGGCTGCAATCCATATTTCTCCGTGAGCAGTTTGTAGCTTCTCTGCGCTACGGCCAGCTTCCGTTCCCGCGTAAACGCCTGCGCTTGCACCGGATCCTCATCAATGCAGCCCACCACCACTGCCGCGCCAAAATCATGGGCGATCGGCACCACGCGTTCGAACTTCTCTTCGCCATCCTCCAGGTTGATCGAATTGATGATCGCTTTTCCCTGGCAATACGTCAGCGCGAGCTGGATCGCTGTCGCGTCCGTCGTATCAATCATCACCGGCGTCTTCACTTTGCGAATCAGCTTTTCGTAGAAGGGCGGAATGTCCTTTTTTTCATCGCGCTCCGTGCTCTGCAGGCAAACGTCCACCACGTGCGCGCCGCCTTTTACCTGTCTCCGCGCAATCTCGCTCGCCTCTTCCCATTTTTCCTCCGCCACCATGTTCTTGAATAGCCGCGAACCAATTACGTTGGTTCGCTCGCCCACCAGCAGCGGCCGCGTGCTCTCTTCCGCCTCGATAGTCTCAATTCCCGAATAGATCGCCCGATGCGGGTCGGCCGGCCGCACCCGCGGCTTCTTCCGCTCCACCATCTGCGCGATCGCCGCAATATGTTTTTCCGTCGTCCCGCAGCACCCGCCCACGAGATTCAGCCAGCCGTGATCCACGAACTTTTCCAGCTGCCCGGCCAGCGATGCCGGCGTCTCCAGGTATTTGCCCTCTTCGTCCGGCAATCCGGCATTCGGATAGCAGGACACAAATTCATTGGAAAGCTGGCTCAGCGTCCGGATGTGGTCCGTCATGAACTCCGGCCCCGTCGCGCAATTCATTCCGAATGCAAGCGGCTTCGCATGCTTCAGCGAAGCCCATAGCGCTTCCACGTTTTGCCCCGCCAGCATCGTCCCCATCGGCTCGATCGTCACGGAAACGATCACCGGCACTCGCGCGCCAATCTCTTTTGAGAGCCGTTCGATCGCCAGCAGCGCCGCTTTTATGTTTCGCGTGTCCTGGCAGGTCTCTGCCAGCAGCAGATCCACTCCGCCGTCCACCAGACCCTTCGCTTGCGTGTAGTAGTTCTCGATCAATCCATCGAACGTCACTCCGCCCGTGACTGTGATCGTCTTTGTCGTCGGCCCCATCGATCCGCCCACGAATCTCGGTCTTCCCGGTTTCGCGAACTCGTCCGCCGCCTGTCTTCCCAACTCCGCCGCTCGTTTGCTGATCGCATACGCTTGTTCCGCAAGGCCGTACTCGCCCAGCACCAGCGGCGTGCTTCCAAACGTATTTGTCTCGATGATGTCCGCTCCGGCTTCCAGATATTTCCGGTGTATGTCCAACACCACGTCCGGCCGCGTCAGCACCAGATTCTCGTTGCATCCCTCCAGCGCCGCTCCGCCAAAATCCTCCGCCGTCAGATGCCGCTGTTGCAGCATCGTGCCCATCGCTCCATCGAGCACAAGAATCCGTTCCGCGAGCAGCTCGCGCAGGGCCTTTTCGGATTCCTTCAAATTACGCATATCTTCGAATCTCACATCTCCTAAAAAGTGCCCAGCTCAATCGGCGCACAATTTCACTAATCGTCCCGTCATTGGGACTCTCCATTTTACGTAGCCTGGCCGCCGAAATCGAACTTCCTGCAGCGAACGGTTGTTTTTTAGGCTCGAACGGTCGTTTTCTAGCCCTGAACGGCATTATCCCGGATGCTATACTTCGTTTCATCGGCTTACCCGGCCACTCCATGAACCCTACCTTGAAAATCATCAATATCGTTGGCGCTCGCCCCAATCTCCCAAAGATCGCTCCTCTCATGCGCGAAATGCAGCGCCATCCGGAGATTGAGCCCATCCTGGTCCACACTGGCCAGCACTACGATGAGGCTCTTTCCGACATCTTCTTTCGCCAGATGGGCATTCCCGCTCCCCAGGTTAATCTCGAAGTCGGTTCCGGCTCTCACGCTGCCCAGACCGCGGAAGTCCTCAAGCGCGTCGAACCTGTCCTCCTCGAGCGCCAGCCCGATCTCGTCCTCGTCGTTGGCGACGTCAACTCCACCATCGCCGTCTCCCTCGCCGCCGTCAAACTCGGTATCCCCGTGGCTCACGTCGAAGCCGGCCTTCGCAGTTTTGACCGCACCATGCCCGAGGAAATCAATCGCATCCTCACCGACGCTCTCGCGGACTACCTCTTTGTCACCGAAGAAGACGCCATCGAGAATCTTCTCAAGGAAGGCCGCCCCCGCGATTCCATCTATCTGGTTGGCAACGTGATGATTGATTCTCTCCGCCACTTTCTCCCCATCGCGCAGCAGTCCTCCATCGGCGATCAGCTCGCCCTTCGCAATTCCGCTGGCTGGCACCGTTTTGCAGTCCTGACTCTCCATCGCCCTTCGAACGTCGATTCCACCCAAAAGCTCGCCGAGCTCTTGACGGCGATCGATTCCATCGCTGCCGAAGTCCCCGTCATTTTTCCGGTTCATCCCCGCACTCAGCAGCGGCTTTCGCAAGCCGGTATTAAGACCCATCCCCAACTCAAGCTGATTCCTCCCATCGGCTACCTCGATTTTCTGTGTCTCCTCAGCAAAGCCACGCTCGTTCTCACCGATTCCGGCGGCATCCAGGAAGAAACCACCGCCCTCGGCGTCCCCTGCCTGACCCTCCGCGAAAACACGGAGCGCCCCATCACCGTCTCTCAAGGAACCAATCAGCTCATCGGCACAAATCCGCAGAAAATCCTCGCCGCCGCCCGCGAAATCCTTTCCGGAGCCGGCAAACCCGGTGGCATTCCTCCTCTTTGGGATGGCCACGCCGCCGAACGCATCGTTGACATATTGTTAAGAATTCGCCCCGTTAACCCACTTCGGAAAAGCACCCTACCCGTTACGTAACGATTCGAGAACAAGCCCTTCCTTCAGACTTGCCCCTTCGGACAGTTTTCTCTACGCTGGCCCTAGTGACTACCAAGCGTGCATCGTCCAAGCTGACTGTCTGCATCCTTTCGCCGCATCCCTTGGTGCTGAGCGAGTTTGAACGCGTTTTGGCCAAAGCGCCTTTTCGCATCACCGTCAAGCAGCTCGAATCCACCCTTGCTCCCGATATGCGCAATCTCGAGCCGCCGCCCGCTCAGGTCTACGTCATTGACGGCCACGCCGCTCGCCCCGCCACTGGCGCTCTTCTCGCCAATCTTCTCGAACGACATCCCGAGGCTCGCCTCATCGTCGTCGGCGAACAGCATACCGACGCCAATAGTTATCAGCTCCTCCGCCTCGGTGTAAAAGGTCTTCTAACGTACACCGAGGCCCGCGACCAGCTTGTCCGCGCTCTGCCACTGGTCGCCAATGGCGGCTTCTGGGTTCCGCGCTCGGTGCTCTCCGGCTTTGTGGACTCTGTCCTCACCAGCCAGGGCCGCCGCCTCAAGACGGATTCCGTCACGAACCTCAGCCGGCGCGAACAGGAAGTTCTCGATTCGCTTCTCGAAAATCTCTCCAACAAGGAAATCGCCAACAAGCTCAACATCGCCGAGCGTACCGTAAAGTTCCACGTCTCCAACCTGCTCAGCAAGTTTGGCGTTCGCCGCCGCGCGGATCTCATTCTCCTGACTTTCCAGCGCCGCATGACTCCCCAGTAGCCGCTCGCGCTGCCGCATTTCTTCCGCGATTCTTCGCTGACAATCCCTGCTTGTCCTGATATTTTTAATAGTCGCGCCTCTCGCGGTGATATTCGCGCCCCGGGTGGGCCTTCGCTCCTTTCAAACTCGTGAGGTTATTCCTTTGAACGTTCTCGTCACCGGCGCCGCCGGCTACATTGGCAGCATCTGCTCGGAAGTCTTGCTCTCTCGCGGTTACAACGTCGTTGGCCTCGATAATCTCCAGGAAGGCCATCGAGCCGCCGTTCCTTCCGGCGCGGCGTTCTACCAGGTGGACCTCGGCGTGCGCTCCCAAATCGAGGATGTCTTCGCAAAACACAAAATCGACGCCGTCATGCATTTCGCCGGCGAAGCGCTCGTCGCAAAGTCCGTCCGCGAGCCCAGCACCTTCTACGCTGCCAACATCGCCTGCGGCGTGAATCTTCTCGATGCCATGATTCGCCACAACGTCAAGAAACTCATCTTTTCGTCCACCGCTGCTACCTACGGAGAGCCTCACACTGTTCCCATTCCCGAAGACCACGCCAAAAATCCCATCAACCCGTACGGCAAATCCAAGCTACGCTTTGAAGAAATTCTCTCCGACTATCGCAGCTATACCGCTCTCCACTTCGCTACTCTCCGCTATTTCAACGCTGCTGGCGCATCCGCCGAGCGCGGAGAAGCCCACCGCGTGGAAACTCATCTCATCCCGCGCGTCCTCGATGCCGCCCTTGGTCTTATTCCTGAAGTCGAAGTCTTCGGCTCCGATTACGCGACTCCCGACGGCACCTGCGTTCGCGATTACATCCACGTCCTCGATATCGCCGATTCCCATGTCCGCGCACTCGAGTCCATCGAAAAAGTCTCCGGCGAAGCCTTCAACGTCGGCAATTCTCGCGGTTTTTCCATTCTCGAAGTGCTCGACGCCGCTGAGCGCATCACCGGCCGCAAAATTCCTCGCAAAATGTCGCCTCGCCGCCCGGGCGATCCCGCCGTGCTTGTTGCCAGCAAGGACAAGCTTCACCGCTTCCTCGGCTGGCAGGCGCAGCATTCTTCCATCGAGGAAATCATCTCTTCTGCTTGGGCCTGGAAACAAAGGCACCCTCGCGGCTACGCCGAAGCGACTTCCGCTTAGCCTTTTCTCTTCATTTTTTCTGGGTAATTTTCCGTCTGGCGTGATTCTCTGTTCGCTCTAGCCGAGCCCGCGCTTCTTCACCAGCGAAGCCGTCTTCATTTCCAGAGCACGGCCCGCTTCTCACTACCCACCACTCACTCTTGCTCTCTAGTCCGATATCTTAAACCAAAATATGCACCACAACGCTTTCACTCCGTCTTTCCAGGTAATCTTCTTTCCCTCTTCATACGTCCGCCCCGCGTAACTGATCGGCACCTCATAGATCCGCCATTTGCCCTTCGCCACCTTTGCCGTAATCTCCGGCTCGAATCCAAACCGGTTCGACTTCAGTTTGATCCCTTGCAAAACTTCTTTCCGGAACACTTTGTAGCACGTCTCCATGTCCGTCAACTTCAGGTTGGTCATGATATCCGAGAGAAGCGTCAACACACGGTTGGCCACATAGTGCCAAAAATAATGGACCCGCTGCGGTCCGGACAAAAATCTCGAGCCGAACACGACATCCGCGCGTCCATCCAGGATCGGCTCCAGCAGCACCGGATAATCCTTCGGGTCGTACTCCAGGTCCGCATCCTGCACCAGCACGATATCGCCCGTCGCTTCCGCAAATCCGCGCCGCATCGCCGCGCCTTTCCCCTGGTTCTGCTCCTGGAAAAAAATCCGCAAATCGCCCACCGCAACCGCGTCGCTTCCATCGTGCGCCGCTACTTGCGCCTCGCCCCGTTCCTGCGCCTGCTTCATCGCCTCCAGGTATTGTCGTGTCCCGTCCTTCGAACAATCGTCTACGATCACCACTTCTTTCCGCATTTCCGTTTCCAGCACGCGGCGCACTATCTCTTCAATCGTGCTTTTTTCGTTGTAAACGGGAATGATGACCGAAACTTTGGGGTTATCGAGCGCAGAGGGGTGACGCCGCAGTGCACACATATGGCTTGATTTGGATTCTAACGGTCCCGCTGGCGCAGAGTAAAGTCGTCCCCATGTCCATTTGCCCTGATCGCTAACAACATTCCGCGCAACTTTCCGCGCAGCCCTCCCCGCCGCTGGAATTACCCCTTGCAACCCTCTCCGCCAATGAACCTGCTATCCTATTTCCTCGCTGCGTTTTCGCTGCTTTTGGTGCCTTTGGAATCATGTCCACCTTTTTCATCCAACAATTCGGCTGCCGCGCCACGCAGGCCGATGGCGCCGCCCTCGAGCGTCAGCTTCTCGACCTCGGCTGCACTCCTGCTCCCGATCCTCTTTCCGCTTCCTTCATCGTTCTCAACACGTGCACCGTCACCGCCGCCGCCGACGCCCAAGCTCGCGACGCCATTCGTAAATTTCACGCGCAAAATCCGGACGCCCGCCTCATCGTCACCGGGTGCTATGCTCAGCGCGCCCCGGAAGAGCTCGCCGCGCTCCCCGGCGTCTCCCATGTCGTCGGCAATTCGCACAAGCCGCAAATCCCTTCCCTCATTGCCGCCGCGCGCGATGTTATTCCTTCGAGCGCTCTCTTCCCGGACTCCGCGCTCCCGTTTCATTCCTTCCTCCCAGAGCCGCAACCAGCAAGCTCTGCCCAAATCCTCATCGGTGATATCTTTGCCCACACCAAACTGCTTTCCGCTCCGCTTCTCGGCGGCGAAGTCGGCCACACGCGTCCCACTCTGAAAATCCAGGATGGCTGCAATCTTCGCTGCTCCTACTGCGTCATCCCCTTCGTCCGTGGCAAATCACGCAGCCTCCCTCCGGACTCGGTCATCCGCGAAATCCAGTCCCTCGCCTCACCGCATTCGCCTAACCCCGCTCGCGAAATCGTTCTCTCTGGCATCAATCTCGGCAGTTACGGCCGCGATCTCTCTCCTGGCATCACTCTTCTCTCGCTCCTTCGCCGCATCCTGGACGAAACTTCTCTCGATCGCCTTCGCATTTCCTCCATCGAACCGCAGGACGTCACTCAGGACTTCGTCGCGCTCTTCGCTTCCACCGATCGCCTCGCCCAGCACTTTCATATGCCTCTGCAATCCGGCTCCGACCGCATCCTTGCCGCCATGCACCGCCGCTATCGCGCCAGTCACTATGCCCGCCGCGTCGAACTCATCCGCGACCTCCTTCCCCACGCCGCCATCGGCGCCGACGTCATCTGCGGTTTCCCCGGTGAATCTGAGGCCGACTTCGCCGCCACGCTCGATTTCATCCAGCGACTCCCCTTCACCTACCTCCACGTTTTCTCTTTCTCCGCCCGCCCCGGCACTCCCGCCGCGTCTCTCCCCGGTCAAGTTCCCGCTCCGCTCGTCAAGCGTCGCGCCCGCGAACTCCGCGCTCTCTCCGAATCCAAATCCGCCGCCTTCCGCCGCTCCCAGCTCGGCCGCATTCTCCGCGTCCTCACCCTCCATCGCTCCGCCCACGACGGCCTCGCCGGCGTCACCCCAGCGCTCTCTTCGAATTACCTCGAAGTGCAAATTCCTGGAATTTTTACTTCGAACCAGTGGTTGGAAACAGAAATCGGCCAATTGGAAGGGAACTGCCTCTGCGGCCAGCTAGTTGGTCAATTCCACCCAACTCTCAGCGAATCCCCCGCGCTCCGTGCCTAAGTCATTTTCTTTATTTCTTTACTTCCTTACTTCTTTACTTCCTTTCCAGGCCTCCTCGCTCAATCTTCAAAAATCACCTGCGCCATCGCCATCGCTTCCGTGTGCGTGATGCTCAGCGCAATTCTCTTTACTCCCATTTCCTCCGCGATTTTTCTCGCTTCTCCATCCAGCCGGATCGTCGGCCTCCCGCCCTTCTCCCGCGCCACCTCAAAATCCACCCACCGCACTCCCCGCCGCCATCCCGTCCCCAGCGCTTTCATCGCCGCTTCTTTCGCGGCAAATCGCCCCGCATACCTCTCGTACTTGTTACGGAATCTCTCGCAATACTCCCGTTCCGCCGCCGTGTACACGCGCCGCAGAAACGTCTCCCCATGCCGCTCAATCGCCCCCTTCACCCGCTCCACTTCCGCCAAATCCACTCCCATCCCTATGATCACGCCAGCTCCTCAATCGCCGTGAGTTTCGGTTCAGCACCCCGTCGGGCTAAGACACCCAGACTAGCCGTTTTCCCGCAATCTGCCATTGTCCGGATCGTATCCTCAGTACATACACCCATCCTGACCCGCACAACTGGCCGCACACAAACGATACAGAAACCATGGCCTCATCCGGCCGCGTATCAAAACCCACGCGCGAGAACGAGATGACTCCCCCTGCGCCAGGATACTTTTGCCCGAACACCGGTGCTCGGCTCTTCATCGCTGGCCACGCGTCGAATTGCACGCGAGATGAAGCGACGAAAGTCCGCGGCAATTTCGTGTGAAAAGTTCTCGACAGATGCCCTGGGCTGCAGGATTTTTTCAGGAATTCTTCCACGGTTTCCGTTTCAGCCGCGCCCTGGTAAATGCCGCTATGAAAGAATCGGTAGATTTTGTCCACGATTGTATCGTATGGCAGCGCATCGTAATCCCAGGTCATCCGCTTGCGAACTTCCGCGCTGCATTCTTCAGGGCCATTTGCCGCTCCTCCTATGGTCAGAAGTTCGTCACTAAATACCAGCTGAGTGAGCTTACCTTCACCCCATCCCCCTTCAACCAATTCCTGAACCACGGCTTCATAGACCAGATCTTGAGCAACGGACTCCGCCTTCTTGTTGGATCGCCGGTCCGGCAAGACCCCGCATGCGATGAAACTCGCAGCCAAAATGACGGAAATCAATTCAGGACAACGACCTGCACCAATGCCTCTCATGAGCTCATAAAATACAAGTTCAATTCCTTGCTGACCTAACCAGCTGCGTGTTCCACTCTGAGTTAGGCACCGTGAAGGATTATTTGGTTCCCCCGATTTATACTATTAAACGCATGAGTTCCCCAAAACCTCGCCGTGCTCCCAGAGTCGCGGCAACCCGATCGACCGCCCGCATCTCTCACGCCCTCCGTCTCCGCCACGTCCCCGCCCTCTCCAAACTCCCCTTCCTCGTGCACGGCTTCTCCACCTCCCCGGGTGGTATCTCCGTTCTCAACGAACAAAAAGTCCTCAATCTCGGCTTCACCGACTGGGACTCTCGCGAAAACGTCCTCGAAAACCGCCGCCGCTTCCAATCTGCCCTCGGTGCCGACGCCTTCCCGCTCGTTGCCCTCAAACAGATTCACTCCGACGTGATCCGTCTCCTCGATTCCGCTCCTTCCGATCCTTGCAAGGGCGACGCTTCCATCACCAACCGCCCCGGCCTCCTCCTTGCGGTCCAAACCGCCGACTGCGTCCCCATTCTCCTCGCCGACCCCAAAAAACGCGCCATTGCCGCCATCCACGCCGGCTGGCGCGGCACTCTGGCCCGCATCGTTGCCAAAACCCTCGGCGCCCTTCAGATGCACTTCCACACGGACCCTCGCGACCTTATTGCCGCCATCGGCCCCTGTATCGGTCCCTGCTGCTACGAAGTCGGCACCGAAGTCGCCACCCAGTTCCTCTCCCAATTCGCCGACGCCCCCTCCTACTTCGACGAACTCCGCACCGGCGATGAGCCCAACCCTCTCCAGTGGCTCAATATGGCGCCTCCCGGTCATCAGCCGCCTCCCAGGAACGTCTTCCTCGATCTCCGCAAAGCCAATCGTTCGCAGCTCTTGGCAGCGGGCCTCCGTCCTCAGAACATCCATACCCTCGATCTTTGCACCGCCTGCCGCCCCGATCTCCTCTTTTCCTACCGGAGGCAAGGCCCCGCCACCGGCCGCCTCATGGCCGCCATTGCCATTCGTCCCTGATCTAACCGCCTTTCATTTCAACTGCTTCCGAACTCCCAATTTTTCGCTTGACAGAAAGGTACCTCTTCGATATCATTGCTTCCGTACACAATCGCGTCCCGCTTCTTCCGCGCCAGCTTCCTGCTGGCGTTTTCGCTTTTTAGGTAGCGCCGCAATCCCTGCCCCCATTCGCGCTGATCCCTTCTGCTCAGTGCTCTGAGCGATCACGCATGCGCCCCATGCTTGGCCCGCCGCAGACTCGCTATGGGCGCAGGTCGCGCCCGCCGCTGACGTTCCAAGTCTCCGGGAGCCACAGACCGCGCACGGATGATCTTATGTAAGCCTTTTAGAATCAACACTTGTAGACCTCCCATAAGTGTTGCATCTAAAGGATTTACGCAATTTCTAACTCCTTTATAATCAACACTTACGATAAACTAGGGGGAGGGGGTGCCGTGAAGAGTTCAGCTCTCGATCTTCTGTAAGTCTTTTAGAATCAACACTTGTAGGTCGCCCATATGTGTTGCATCTAAAGGACTTACGCAAACGCCAACTCCTTTAGAATCAACACTTGCAAGAAACAGGGGGGTGTCGTAGCTACTCAGCTTCCTCATCAAAAGCCGCTCTCAAGCTCGCGCTTGTCCTGCGGCGTCCTGAATCTGCAGCAGCGCCAGCTGCCCGCACGCCGCCATCACGTCCCGGCCTCGCGAATATCGTACAAATGCCGGCACGCCCTTCTCCGCAAGAATCCGCCGGAAATCTTCAGTTCGTTCCGCCGCCGGTTCCCGGTACGGCAACTCTCCCGGATTCCACGGGATCAGGTTCACTTTCACGTTCTTCAACGGCGCCAGCAATCGCACCACGCGCCGCGCATCCTCCGGCGTGTCATTCACCCCGCCAAGCAGCACATATTCAAACGTCAAGTGCTCCCACGCCCGCAGCGGATATTTCTTGCAAGCATCCAGCAGCGCGCGCAGCGGATATTTCTTGTTGATCGGCATAAGCGCGTCCCGCTCCTCATCGTTCGAGGCGTTCAGCGAGATCGCCAGCTTCGGCCGCACTTTTTCTTGCGCCAGCCGCTCAATTCCCGGCACGATTCCGCTCGTGGACATCGTCACGTGCTTCGGCGAAAGCCCCACGCCCTCGGGATCGAGCAGAATCCGCAGCGCCGCCATCACTGCCTCAAAATTCAGCAGCGGCTCTCCTTGCCCCATCAGCACGACATTCGTCTGCGGCGCCAAAGTCTCTTTGTGCGCTTCGATCGGCAGCAAAAACTGCGCAAGGATTTCGCCCGCCGTTAAATTCCGGATCAATCCGAGCTGCGCCGTCAAACAAAACTGGCAATTCACCGCGCATCCCGCCTGCGTCGAAATACAAATCGTCTGCCGCCCTTCGCTGGGCATGAAGACTGCTTCCACCGCGGCTTCTCCGAGGCCATACAAATACCGCACCGATCCATCCGCCGACGCGAATCTCTGCCGCACTTGTGGCAGCGTAATCGTGGTCTCCCGTGCCAGCCCTTCGCGAAATGCCCCCGGAAGATTTGTCATCTGCGCGACGTCGAATTTTCGCTCTGCGTAAAGCGCGTGATAAATCTGCTCTCCGCGATACGCCGGCTCACCCATCGCCGCGCATAGCGCTCGCAACTCTTCCTTCGATTTGCCAAGTAATTCCATAAATCCCATTGCCGCTCTATCCGGGCTCGCAGCCCAGCTTCCGCACTCGCCGCGAGCTCTCCCTCAAGAATAGCGTGATTTCCTGCCTAGATTCCCGCTTACCCCGGTCGCAGCGTTCTTTCTGCCGCTGCTTGTGTCACAATAACTGAATGGCGACTGCCACCGAAGCTCGCGACATTCAGAAGCAGGTCCTTCCCAACGGCCTGGTCATCATCACGGAGACCATGTCTCACGTCCGCTCCGTCTCTGTCGGCGTCTGGATCCGCAATGGCTCTCGCCGCGAAATCCCCGAAGAAAATGGCCTCGCCCACTTCATGGAGCATATGGTGTTCAAGGGCACCGAGCGCCGCTCCGCCGAAGCCATCGCGCGCGAAATGGATTCCGTCGGCGGCATGCTGGATGCTTTCACTTCCAAGGAGCAAATCTGCTTCAACGCCAAAGTCCTTGATGAGCATCTCCCCATCGCCTTCGACGTCATCTCCGATCTCGTCCTCCGCCCCAAATTTGATTCGGATGACGTCCGCAAGGAACGCCAGGTCGTCCTCGAAGAAATCAAGATGGACCTGGACAATCCCGAGTATCAGCTTCACGACATTTTTACCCGCGGTTTTTGGCCCGAACATCCTCTCGGCCGCCCCATTCTTGGCACTCCGGAAACCGTGCGCAATTTCGATCGCGAACAGTTGAACATTCGCTTCCGCGATTGGTTCGCCCCGGATCACCTGGTGATCACTGCCGCCGGCCATCTGACTCACGAACATCTTCTCCAACTCGTGCAGCGCGAATTTGGCGGGCTGGGCCCGGCTCGCGCGCTCGCACCGCGCATCGCGCCTATCACGCAAGCTCCTATCCATATCGAACGCAAGCGCGACCTCGAGCAGGTTCACGTCTGCATCGGTGTTCCCTCGCTTCCTCTTGGCCACGAAGCCCGTTTCGTCGCCGCGGTCTTGAACAATATGCTCGGCGGCGGCATGTCTTCTCGCCTGTTCCAGAACATCCGCGAAAAAGAGGGCCTCGCTTACGCCGTCTTCAGCGAACTCACGCCCTACTCCGACGCCGGTATGCTCACCGTCTACGCCGGCACCGCCAAGGAAACCGTCGGCCAGGTGATTGACCTTACCATCAAGGAATTTCGCGCCATGAAGGAATCGCACGTGAGCGACGAAGAACTGACGCGCGCCAAGAATCATCTCAAAGGTTCTTTGATGCTTTCGCTTGAATCCACCACTTCGCGCATGTCCAATCTCGCGCGCCAGGAGCTTTATTTCGGCCGCTTCTATTCGCTCGATGAAATCTTGGTTTCGATTGACGCTGTCACTCTCGATGCGGTCCAATCTCTCGCCCGCGAATTTTTCCAGCCCGACAACATCGCCGTCACCGTTCTCGGCCCGCTGAACGGCTTCACTCTCGACCGTTCCCGCCTCGCCTGCTAATTCTACGACCGCCTTGCTTGGCGCGAGGCGCATTGCCCTAATACTGTCGGCCCTTATGAGGCAGTTTCCCGGTTGACGCACCTCCGCCGCTCTGCCATCATTTTGAAAATTTGTTTCACTCAGTTTCCGGGAGCAACCGATCGGCTTGCGGGTCTCCATTCTGGCGTCGGGCAGCTCGGGCAACATCACCTTGCTCGAGACCGGGCGCACCCGCCTCGTTGTGGACTGCGGCCTCGGCAAACGCGAAACGCTCGCCCGCCTCGCCGCCATCGAACAGTCCGTGGACCGCGTGGACGGCATCCTCATCTCCCACGAGCACACCGACCACTGCAACGGCCTCCCGCAAATGCTCGGCATGTGGAAAGCCCCGCTCTACGTCACCGAATCCACGATGGGCGCCCTTCGCAAGATTCTTCCGGACACTCTCGACAAGCGTCTCTGCGGCCTCGAAACAATCCAGGCCGGACAGCGCTTCACCATCGGCGATATTGACGTTCACGCGTTTCAGATTCCGCACGATGCCGCCGATCCCATCGGCTTCACTTTTCGCACTAACGGCACGAAAGTCGCTATCGTCACCGATCTCGGCTATATGCCCGAACTCGTCAAAGTCCATTTGCGAGATGCGGACTGCCTCGTCCTCGAATCCAATCACGATCTCGAGATGTTGAAGGTCGGGCCGTATCCCTGGGTCGTCAAACAGCGCGTCCTTTCCCGCACCGGCCACCTCTCGAATCATGCCGTCAGCGAATATCTTTCCGATCCGCAGGGCTTTGACGCCCGCGCGCGCTATCTCGTTCTCGCCCATCTTTCCCAGGAAAATAACAATCCCGATGTCGCGCGCCTCTCCGCGGAGGAAGCCCTCGGCCGCCGCCCCTCCGAATGCGCTTTTCAGGGCGAGCTGATGATTGCCTCGCAATACGTTCCGCTCAAGCCCCTCGAACTCTAACTCTCCGAATTTCCTCTCGCTTTTTCCGCGATGCTCCTCTAGACTAATTTGGTTCTTGGTAGAGGTGCGGAAGCCATGAGTAACCGGGCGCGCCGTTCCGAGCAGCTTCGGAGCGCCGGGCGAAAGGGGCTAGGCAGTCGCAGCAAACTCCGCCGAAACCGCCGCGCAAGCTGAAGCCGCGGGGGTTGGGGAACAGGTCCAAGGCCTGTTCACTGTCATCCGATTCGATGGCCGCCCGGCGGCCAGTGCGAAAACCGGATGGAGCGCTATCGAGAGGCGGCAGCCCCGAGATTCTTCGCGGTTCCTTCCTTTCACTCCGCTCCATCTTGAAAACCGGAAACGCATGAATCTATTTGAGCTAACACGCGCGCTGGTGGACATCGAGTCCGTCACCAACCGCGAAAAAAACGTCGCCGACTTCCTTTTCGCTCAGTTGTCGGTGCTGGCTTCGCGCACTTCCGGCCAGCTCGAGCGCATGCCCGTCGAACCGTGCCGCGACAACATTTTCGCGTTTTGGGGCGAGCCGGTGGTAACGCTCTCCACCCACCTGGACACCGTGCCGCCATTTTTTCCTTCGCTCGAGGACGACGAATTTCTCTGGGGCCGCGGCTCCTGCGACGCCAAGGGCATCATCGCCGCGATGATGGTCGCCGCGGAACGCCTGCTCCAATCCGGCGCCAGAAATTTTGGTTTGCTCTTCGTCGTCGGCGAAGAGCGCAACAGCGCGGGCGCCAAAGTCGCGGCCGCGAATCCGCGCGGCTCCCGTTTTCTGATCAACGGCGAGCCCACGGAAAATCAGCTCGCGCTCGGCTCAAAAGGCGCTCTGCGCTTTGAGATCACCGCCCACGGCAAGCTCGCGCACTCCGCTTATCCCGATCTCGGCCATTCCGCGATTCACACATTGCTCGATGTCTTGCGCGCAATTCGCATGATTGGCCTGCCGCAGGATCCTCTGCTTGGGCAAAGCACGCTCAACATCGGAGTGATTTCCGGCGGCCGCGCGCCGAATGTCGTCGCCGATCATGCGCAGGCGGAAATCATGTTTCGCACCGTCGGTGCTCCGGACGAAATCCGCCAGGCTGTTCTTGCAGCAGTGGCTGGCCGCGCCGAAGCGCGCGAAGTCTTGCACACCGCAGCGATGCGCTTGACCGCCTTCGACGGTCTTCCCACCACCGTCGTCGCGTTCGCTACGGACATCCCCACTTACGACGGCGCATGGGGGCAGCCCTTCCTCATCGGCCCCGGCAGCATCCATCTCGCGCACACGGCCGAAGAGCGCATTTCAAAAAAGCAATTAAGCGACGCCGTGGATATTTATGCGCGGATGACTCGCCAGCTTCTGGCATCGGGAGTGGCACCGCCATGAACCTCAACCTCGCCATCATCGGCCACGGAAAAATGGGCCAGCTCATCGAACGCCTCGCTCCGGAGTACGGCTGCAACGTGCTTGCGACCTTTGGCAGCTTGAACAATCTGCACGCGCACGCGCTTTCGCATGAAACTCTGCGGGGCGTGGACGTGGCCCTGGAATTCACCACCCCTGCCGCCGCGCCGGAAAATATACGTCGCCTCGCATTGCTGGGAGTGAATTGTGTTTGCGGCACGACGGGCTGGTTCGAGCAGCTCGCTTCCGTTCGCGAATCCGTCCTTCACGCTCGCACGGGTCTTGTCTGGGCCGCGAATTTTTCCGTGGGCATGACCATCTTCCAGGAAACCGTGGCGCGCGCCGCTGCGCTTCTCGCGAAACATCCGGAATACGAAGCCTGGGGCTGGGAAATCCATCATTCCGCAAAAAAAGACGCGCCTTCCGGCACTCTGAAAAAGCTGGCCGAGGATATACGCGCGGCGGGTTACACCCGGCCCGTTAGCCTCAGTTCCAATCGCGCGGGCGCAATTCCCGGAACCCACGAAATCGGTTTTGACTCCGCAACCGACACGATCACTCTGCGCCACACCGCGCGCAGTCGCGAAGGCTTTGCGAGAGGCGCGCTGCTGGCCGCTCGCTGGGTTGCGGGCAAGCGAGGCTTTTTTGAGTTCAAGGAAATTTTGGGCGAGTTGAGTTCCGAGGATGCGCGGCAGGAAGCGGCCGGCGCTCGGGAGCGAATCTGAATTTGTTGCAATGCAACGTTTAGAAAACGAAGGAGACACACCATGTTTACCGGGACAGGCACGGCGCTCGTTACACCTTTTCAACGCGACGGTTCGCTCGATGAGCCGGCGCTGCGCGCGCTCGTCAAGCGGCAACTCGATGCCGGGATCGATTTTCTCGTTCCCTGCGGCACCACCGGCGAAAGCCCCACGCTGACTCACGAAGAACATCTTCGCGTCGTGGAAATTGCCGTCGAACTCGCCAAGGGCCGCGTGCCGGTGCTTGCGGGCGCGGGCGGCTACAACACCGCCGAAGTGATCTCGATGGCCCGCGAACTCGCGCGCATCGGCGCCGACGGAATCCTTTCCGTCACGCCGTATTACAACAAGCCGACGCAAGAAGGCCTCTTCCAGCATTTCCGCGCCATTGCCGATGCCGTTCCCCTGCCCATCATTCTCTATAGCGTTCAGGGGCGGACGGGTGTGAACATCGAACCCGCCACCGTGCGGCGCCTTTCCGCGATCGAAAACATCATCGGCATAAAAGAAGCCTCGGGAAATATTTCGCAAATGGGCGCGATTCTGAATCTCGTCCCGGAGGACTTCATCGTCTTGAGCGGCGACGACGCCATCGCACTCCCGCTGATTTCGCTTGGCGGGCGCGGCGTAGTTTCCGTCGTCTCCAACGAAATTCCCGCGCAGATGACGCAGCTCGTGCACCTTGCGCTCGCCGGCGATTATGAAGCGGCCCGTAGAATTCACCGGCGCGTGCAGTCGCTGATGGAGGTAAACTTCATCGAGTCGAATCCGATTCCCGTGAAAGCGGCGCTGGCACAAATGGGTTTGCTCGAGCCGGTTTGGCGGCTGCCTCTCGTTGCGCCAAAACCGGAAAACGAGGCCCGCATTCGCGCTGTCCTCGAGTCGCTCAACCTGCTGCACGCCGATGTGCCGCAGGCCGAGAGAGTGCATGCTGCAACAGCAAATTGAAAAGCTCTTCGATGAGCCACCTGCTCTTTACAATGAATCGCATTTCCGCATTTTCCGTGAACTCAAGAGCGCGTTGAACCGCGGCGAAGTCCGCGCCGCCGAACCCGATGCCGCATCGCCCACCGGCTGGCGCGTGAATACCTGGGTAAAAAAAGGAATCCTGCTCGGCTTCCGCATGGGCGCGGTCGTGGATATGTCCGTGGATCGCATGCGGCAGCCCTTCGTGGATAAATCCACTTACCCCGTTCGCGCCGTCACGGTCGCCGACGGCGTGCGCATCGTGCCGGGCGGCTCCAGCATCCGCGACGGCTCGTACGTCGGCCGCGGCGTGGTTTGCATGCCGCCGATGTTCATCAACGTTGGAGCTTACGTCGGCGAAGGCACGATGATTGATTCGCACGCGCTCGTTGGCAGTTGCGCGCAAATCGGCCGCAACTGTCACATTTCCGCGGCCGCGCAAATCGGCGGAGTCCTCGAGCCGGTCGGCGCGATGCCGGTCATCATAGAAGAGGACGTGCTCGTCGGCGGCAATTCCGGTGTCTACGAAGGAACCGTGGTGAAGCGCCGCGTCGTCCTTGGCACGGGCACGATTCTGAACGCCTCGATTCCCGTTTACGATTTGGTGCGCGATGCGGTCTATACCGCGAGCGGAGATTCGCCGCTCGTCGTCCCAGCGGAAGCGATTGTTGTCCCGGGTTCGCGCGCGCTCACGCATCCGGTCGGTGCGAAGCACAAGCTCAGCGTGCAGTGCGCCGTGGTCGTCAAATATCGAGACGCGAAAACGGACGCTCGCGCCCAGCTCGAGGACCTGTTGCGCTGAACCCCGGCACCAGCTATTTCCCCATGCCGGTGCGCCGGTGGATTTCAAGGAGGCTTTCGATTTCCTTGATCGCCTCCAAGTCCTTTTCGCGCCCCGCGGCGAGCTTTGCCTTCAACAGCCCTTCAAGGGTTAGGACTTGTCGCGGAATCCCGAGCACTACGATGAGCTCGGAGGCAGCCTTGACCTTGGCATAGTCTCCAATCCCGGAAACTTCGCCGAGGAAATCCATGGCGCCCAAATCCGTATTCAATGTGAAGTTCAGGCCGTGCGCGATCGTGCTCGCGTCGAATCGAAATGGCAGCCCTTCGGGGGCGTTTCTTAGTCGAGGATGGAAGGGTTCGAGGGCCTCGGCGAGCCGCCGGATGTTTTCCGTAGTCCGCGAATAGCAAAAATCCAGGTCTTCTGTGGGGCGAGCTCCACCTTGCAATTGAAAGGCGGCGCCGCCGATCAACACGAATTCCACCTGTGCGGCGTGAAGAGCAGTCAGAGTGCCGTGTAAATTCACCGCTTCGCTCGATGCGCTCTGGCCGCGGCGCGCAGGGCAGCGAGTGAATTCGCGCCTTCCTCCAGCTTGTGCGCGCGTTCGTCAATCGTGAGTTGCAGGTTTTCGTAGAGCAGAGTCAGATCGACTCCCCATTCTTTGGCTGCCGCAAGTTTGCTCCCCGGCGGCGGATTGGTGATCAATTCGTAGGCGAGTTTGCGCTGCTCGGCGGTCATGCTTCTACGAAAATCGTCTCACACTCCGCGTGCCCGTTCAATTTGCGGATAATCAGAGCGCCGCTTCGAGCGGTGGATGCGGCCCGGCGAGGCGTCCGCCGCAATTTCAGTGTGAGAGGACCTGCTCGAAGAATTCCAGCGCGCGCGGATCGTTCGATTGCCCGAGCCAGAACATGGCCTGCTTGCGCACTTCGCGATTGTGATTTGTTTTTGCCACTTCAATCAGTTTCGGCACGCCTTCATCTTTCGGCATTTGGCTCAACGCGAACACCGCCTTCTTCTTCACTTCCGTGTCCGGATCGTTTTCAATCGCGCCGGTGATCGCTCCCATCGCTTTTTGTCCGGCTTTCTGCGCCAGCCAGAAGAGCGCCTGGCCGCGCACATGCGCGCTCGCGTCGTCGTGGGCCATGTGAATCATTTCCTGAAGCGCTTCGGGCTCGTGGCTCACAAAAAGCGCAAACGCAACTTGCGAACGGACTTCCGGGCTGGGATCCGTTCGCGCCATATTTTGCAGAAGCTGCTCTCCGGATTTGCCGCGCGCCGCGCCGAGCCAGAAAGTGGCCTGCTTGCGCAGCTTTTCAGGTTGATCTGCCGCGACAAAGGAAGCCAGCACGCCGTCCGCCGACGCATCCGCGTGCAACGCAATTGCCGTCAGCGCGCCATGCCATGGCTCGCGCTCGCCGCCTTCAAGATTCGTTTTGCGCACAAAATCCGTGAGGAGCGCCACGCTTTCCGCCGGTTTTGCCGCGCTCAACCAGACGAAAGGAAGCCCGCCGGCATCGAGAGTGCAGTCCTCCGACGCCACCCGAATTTTCGTGACCTGCTGGCCTTCCACCCGAAACAGCACCACGAGTTGCCGTGATCCTTCGAGCTCGATGGTGCCGCCCTTCGCCGAATCCCCGCGCGTCGAGCTCGCATTTCCGTTTTCGTTTTCGAGCTGGCAGGTTCTGCAACCTCCGTCGCCATCATTGTAATTGCCGCAGCAAACGCTTCTGTCGCCGGCAATCTCCGGAACGCTGTAGCCCACCCACTCCGGCTTCTCCGCCTGCGCCGTGACTGCATGCAACGAGTCCGCAAGAGTTCCGCTGACCGCGCGTGTTTCCATCTTCGCGTTGACAACGTTCGGCTTCTCTGGCGCTTGTCCCGCTTGCGTCATGCCCGCCAAACAGAAGCCCGCGGCAAGAACCGCCTGTGCGATGAAAATGCTCCGCCATTTCAACATGCTCGCCTCCCCCAATAATCTCCCTGATTGTTCGGAACCCTGCGAGCCGCCGGCCCGCGCCTTCTTACTTCTGCAAAATCTCCATCAGGTAGTCATTGCCCTCTTTGGAGTTCATCAGCGCCAATTTCGAGACCGCCATCTTCTTCAGCTCCGGGTCCTTCTCGCCGCGCGCGATAGTCACCAGGCCGTGCGCATTTCCCTGAATAAAGAGCGCATTCAGGACCGCTTCCTTGTTGTCGCGATCGGTTTCCCGCGTATACAGCGCCGGCAGCGCCTGGCGCGCTTCATCGGAGCCGATCAGTCCCAGATTGTGAATCGCGGAGCGGCGCACGTCCGGATCCTTTTCTCCTTGCGCGGCCTCCAGCAGAAACTTCGCGTCGCCGGAGAGAAAAAACGCCTGCAAAATTGCCTTTTTCACGTCGGGCGAACTCTCCGCCTGGTAAAGCTGCCGCAATTCCGCCGGAGCATGCACGAGTCCAAGCTGGCGGATTGCGTCCATTCGCAGTGTCTCGTCCTTCTCGCCCTTCGCGGCTTCCAACAAATGCTGCTTGTCTCCGCCGAGCATGTACGCTTTCAGAATCGCGCGTTTGATGGATGCATCCGAACTGGACGAGTAAACCTGCGCGAGCGTCTGCCGCGCTTCTTGCCCGCCGAAAAGTCCCAGGTATTCCACCGCTTTCCGCTGCAGGTCCGGATTGCTGTCGCCTTTCGCCATTTTCGCCAGCACGTCCCGTGCCTGCGGCGAGCCATTCTGCGCCAGCAGGAAGAGCGCCTTCGATTTCAGCCGCGGACTTTCCGAGCCGTTCAGAAACTTTTCCACCATCGGCACGCCATGCGAGGGATCGCTCTGCATGATTCCTTGCAGCGCCAGCATCTTCAAATCCTCGTCGCTCTGATTCTCTGGATTCGCTGGATGTCCGGTGGATTGGCGCACTTCAATATCCAGCGCGCTCGCGTCCTTCAGCCAGCGGCTTTGCGGAAATCGTTTCTTCATGTCCGCGATCGTGGTCAGCGCCACGTCCCGCTTTCCGAGCTTGTTCTCCGCATACGCCTTCCAATAAAGCGCGGCGTCGGTCTGCGGCCCGTTCAGTTCGGCAAGCTGGCTGAAGCGGTCCGCGGCGCGGTCATAGCGGTCTTCGTCCAGCGCCTCGCGGCCGTCGCTGTAGAGTTCATCGAGCCGCTCCACTTGCTCCTGCGCCCGGTCTTTCTTTTCTTGCGCTCGGTCGCGCGCTTCTTGCTCACGCTCGCGTTGCTCCTGTGCTCGCTCCTGCGCTTCCTGTGCGCGATCAGAATTATCCTGATCTTGCCATGACGTCGCGGGCGCGAAGCTCGCCGCGTGCGCCAATACTGGTCGCGCCATCCACGGCGCGAAAAGCAGTGCTCCCGCCAACGCGCCGATCACTGCCGTTTTCATGCAACTCTCTGCCTTGCTCATACCTTGTTCCTCTCTCTCAATTCCGCTCCGGTCGTCGCTGGCGCGGGAATCATGGATTTCTGTTTTTGTTGTAATTCCTGCCCAACCACCCGAACTTTGAACAAAATTCCGTGCGCTTCGATCCGTTTTTGCAGACTCTCCAGCTTCGCCGGAGTCAATTCGCCCGGGCTGTGCGCTACGTCCAGCAGCACGCGCTCGAGATCATCCAGCACGCTCGCCAGCGCCGCGTCTCCATTGTGCAAAGCCGTCTCGCGGTAGAGCCGGTTGGAGTCCAGCAAATCTTCCGCGCGCTTCTGCTCGGCGGAAATGTCGATCTCCTTCTGCCCGGACTGCGCTGGCGATGCATTAGCCAGTTCCATCAACACCATCTCCGATTTTCCCAGGTGCTCGCCGACCGCCAAAATCAGCACGCGTTGCCGTACTTGCGCGGTGGTCGCTGCAGGCGTTCCCGGCTCGACCGGCTTGGACCAGCGGCCCGCGACAAACGCCACCGCGATCATCGCGGCCACTACGCCAAACGCGAGCACTCGCCGTGGCTCGAACCACGCCCGCCATCCGCGGCCCGCTCGTTCCGGCAATCGCGGCGCAATCTGCTGCCACACAGCGCGGCCATACTCGGATCCGCGTTCCGGAACAGGGAAGTGGTCGAGCGCACCCAGCACCTCTTCGATCCGTTCGAGTTCCGCGCGGCATTCCGCGCAACTCGTCAAATGCGTGGCGATGGCTTCGCGCTGTTTCGTCTCGCCCTCCCGATACGCAAACAATTCTTCTTCCGACCAATGCGTCATAGTTCTGTTCCCTTCGCTTCCGGGAGCGCCGCGGCCGCTTTTGCCTGCAGCGTTCCGCGCACTCCCACGTACGGCTCGAGCGAGTGCCGCAATTTCTGGACGGAGCGAAACACGGTGTTCTTCGCCGCGCTCGTCGTTGACTTCAGCACCGCCGCGATTTCCTCGATCGCGCAGCCTTCCCAGTGCCGCATCACGAACGCCGTCCGCTCCGAAGCGCTCAGTGCTTTTAGCGCCTCTTCCATCTTTTTGCGCAACTCTCGATTCGTCGCCAGACGGTCTGGCGTCGGCCGCTCGTCCGGAGCCAGTTCCAGTGGATCCTGGTCCGGCTCATCCGCAAGCGCGCTCGGCGTACTCCGCCGGCTCTCTTCGTTTCGCTTCTGGCGCATCCTGTCAATCGCGTAGTTCGCCGCGATTCGATATACCCACGTGCCGAAGTTCGCTCGCGAGCCGAATTGCCCCAGATTGCGGTAAGCGCGCAGAAACGCTTCCTGCACTACTTCCTCGGCGTCGTGTTCGTTCCCAGTCATGCGGTAGGCGAGACGAAAGAGCTGCTGGCTATGCCGCTCCACCAGAGACCGAAACGCGTCGCGCTCGCCCGCAAGCGTGCGCTCGACGGCGATGCCATCGCTCTCTCGGGCCGCGTTTTGCACTGCTTCGCGGTCTTGCGGGCTTCCAGCGCTTTCGCTCATCCGGTTCATTAGACAGGAATAGGGGCTTGCGGTTAGGTGGCGAAGTGTCCGTTTTCGGACGGTGCTGGAGCTACTGTACCATCGAGCGGCATGCGAAATGCGCCCGCAGCTCTTCGCGCGCGTGGGAACGCATTCTGAGAAGAAGGTTTAGAGCGAGGGATCCGTGGCCCTGGGCGTGAATTCTGAAGTTGCACTCATCTTCGCTATGTGTTCGCCTAATTCGCAGAGGGCGATTCCGTTCCCTAGTTTCGCGGCGCTTCTTCCATCGCGATCCTCTTCACTCGTATCGCAAAGCCACGATCGGATCCACTCGCGTCGCTTTTCTCGTCGGCACCCAGCAAGCCGCCAGCGAAACCAGCGTTAGCAGAGCGCCAACCGTCGCGAAGGTAATCGGGTCAACGATGGTGACGCCATAGAGCAGGCTGCTAATCGCTTTCGCAAGTCCAAGCGAGACAATCGCTCCCATCGCGGCTCCAGCCGCCGCCAGCCCCAACCCTCTTTTCCCGATCAATTGCAGAATATCCTGCGTTTGCGCGCCCATCGCGATGCGGATGCCGATTTCGCGCAAGCGTTGGCTCACGCTGTAGGAAAGCACGCCGTAAATTCCCAGCGCGGCAAGCAGCAAGCCCAATCCGCCGAGCACCGTCGCAACGCCCGCCGCCGTGCGGTTCGCAAACAGCGAAGCGTGAAGCAAGCCGCTAAGATCGTCCGATTCCAGCGGCTGCACGTTCGGATCGAGCGCGCGCGACGCGGCGCGAATCTGCCCGATCACCGCCTGCGCCGGCATTTGCGAACGCACAAGCACATTCACGTCCATGCCGCCGGCCTGCATCTGCGGCAGGTACATGAAATCCTCTGGCGGCTCGTTCATGCGGTGATATTTCACGTCGCGCGCCACTCCCGCCACCGTCCACGTGTGACCCCAGAATCGCAACTGCCGTCCGGTGGCGTCTTGCCCAGGCCAATAATGTTTTGCCATCGTCTGGTTTACGATCAGCACGAACGGCGCGCCATCGCGGTCCTGCTCGGAAAAATCGCGCCCGGAAACAATAGGAATATCCAGAGTGCGAAAATAATTCGCGCCGACGACGTTCAGATCAATGCGCATGTCCTCATTTTGCCGCGGCGTGTAGTGCTCGACCTCTATCAGCGTGTAGCTCCGTCCCGTGAACCACAAGGGCACGTAGCGTTCGGTCGTGGCTTCTTCCACTCCGCTCGCCGAGCGGAGATTCTGCGCCAGCCGGTCAAAGAACTGTGAAGCCTGCTGGCCGTTGTATCCGCTGGCCCGCAAATCGAATGCCCCGAGCGCGATGTTTTGCGTGTGAAAGCCCGGTCCGGCCTGCTCTGCGTTGTGAACGCTACGCACCAGCAGTCCGGCCACGACGAGCAGCACGGTGGCGAGCACCATTTCCGAGATAACCAGCAATCCATGCAACCTGTGGCTGCTTCCGCCCATGCGCGCTCTTCCTCCGCCTTCTTTTAAGCAAGCATTTAAGTCCACGCGCGACGCTCGCAACGCAGGCATCAGCCCAAACAAAAATCCGGTCAGCAATGTCACCGCCATCGTTGCGAGAAGCACCGTGCTGTTGATTCCCACCGAAAGCGCGATGGGCAAATGCAGCGGCGGCAAAAATATCGCCAGCAATTTAGCTCCCCAGCTCGCAATCAAGAGCCCGCACACTCCGCCGATCGCCGCCAACAGCAAACTCTCCATCAGCAATTGCCTCACCAGCCGGTTGCGCGGCGCTCCGAGTGCGGTCCGTACCGCCAGTTCTTCTTCCCGCGCCGATCCCCGGGCCAGCAGCAGATTCGCAACATTCACGCATGCGATCAGCAGCACGAATACCGCCGCAATCATCAAAAATCCAAAAACGCTCCGCAGAAAATCCTGCACTCCGTAATGCGCTTTCCAGACCGGCGCGACGTACACGCCCACGTTCCGGCTCGTATCCGCATATTCTTTCGCGAGATTCGCCGCGATCGTGGAAAGTTCCGCCTGTGCCTGCTCGATCGTCACACCTGGCTTCAGCCGGCCCAGGATATGCACAAACGTCGGATTGCGCTCCGTCAGGCTTTCCCCCGGCAGGGCTTGCGGCTGCATCAGCATTGGCACGAAATACTGCGGATCCACTCCCACGATCGTTCCGTGAAATTCCGCCGGAGCCACTCCCACAATCGTGAATGGATGCCCATCGAGATGAATCGCCTGGCCGATCACTTTCGGATTCGCGCCGAATCGCTGCCTCCAAAATCCATCGGAAAGCACGATGTCGGGATCTGAGCCCAGCCCTTGGTTGGCTTCTTCATGGAAAAGCCGTCCGATCTGTGGATTCACGCCGAGCACGTCAAAATAATTTTCCGTGACGATCAAGCCCCACACGCGCTCGATCTGCGACTTCGCCGTCAACCGAATGTCCGGCCCGATAAACTCGAATCCCACGATGTCCGAAAAACTGCGATTTTTCTCGCGAAAGTCCTTCCAATCCGGATACGAACTCGTATGGTATTCGCCGTCCGGCATCACGGTTTCGATCGCCGCCATGCGCGACGCATCCTGTACGCCAGGGAGCGGGTCCAGCAGCACGCCGCGAATCCAGCTCAGCACCATCGCGTTTCCGCCGATTCCGAGCGCCAGCGTAAGCACAGCGATGATCGTGAATCCCGGGCTCTTTGCCAGCATTCGCGCGCCAAAACGCAGATCGTTCCACATATCTCCCAGCCAGGCCCAGCCCCATTGATCGCGCGTCACTTCTTTCACCAGTCCCACGTTTCCAAACTCCCTCCGTGCTCCGGCGCGCGCGTCGCCCTCTGTCGCGCCTCGTTCCACTCGCTGCTCTTCCGCCATCCGCAGATGGTGCTGAATTTCTTTATTCAATTCGTCTTCGCGTTTTTTCTTACTCATATCGCAGCGCCTCCACCGGATCCACGCGCATCGCCCGCCGCGCCGGAACAAGACACGCCAGCAGCGCGACTCCCAGGAGCAACAGGATGACCGCCGTGAAAGTCAGCGGGTCCGCCGCCTTTACTCCGAAGAGCATCTCCTTCGCGTATCGCGTCAGCGCGAAGGCCAGCGCCGCTCCGACAACCACGCCGAGCCCCGCCAGCCGCATCCCTTGCGTCAGAACAAGCCGCAGCACGTCGCGCTTCGCCGCTCCCAGCGCCGAACGGATTCCGATCTCGCGCGTCCGCCGCGCCACTTCGTAGGAAATCAATCCGTACAATCCGATGCAAGCGAGCAGCAACGCCAGCCCGCCAAAAAATCCCGCGAGCCGCGCCACCAAACGCTCCTTGAAAATTTGCTCGTCAATCTGCTTCGATTCCGTCCGTATCTGAAAGATGGGAAGGTTGTGATCCAATTGCGTCACGACCGCGTGAACATGCGGGATCAGCTTGGATGGGTCCGCAGCTGTCCGCACCGAAAAC
This sequence comes from Candidatus Acidiferrum sp., assembly GCA_035279745.1. Classification (GTDB taxonomy): domain Bacteria; phylum Acidobacteriota; class Terriglobia; order Acidiferrales; family UBA7541; genus Acidiferrum. The sequence goes on from DATEHE010000031.1 coordinate 30,583, forward strand.
GAGACTGCGCCTCCGCTGACCGGTATGTAAATGGTAGGCTCCACTTCTCGGCGCAACTGATTGTATTTCGCGTCCCCCACCACGCCCGCGATTTCCCAGCCCGCGGTTTTTTCCTCGTCCTTCTCCGGATTTCCTGGATTACTCCCAAATATTCGCCCGACCGGATTTACATTGGGCATGTATTTCTTCACGAAAGCGCGATTCACGATGGCAGGCATCGCCGGAAGATCAGGCGAAGCCGTTTGCTTCGCCGCCGCCGCTCCGCCCGAAGTCAAACGCGCCGCTCGCTCTTCGCTGTTCTTTTCCCGCGCAAGCGCCAGCGTCTCGGCCAACGCATAATCCGCCGCCCCGAATCCTCGTCCCTCGAGCAGCGGGATTCGCATCGTGCGGAAAAACTCAGGCCCCACCGGTAGCACGTCCGCATTCTTCTCTTCATCCTTCGGCGTGCCTTCCAGGTGAAACGAAGTGATCCACAGCCCTCCTCCCAGCAGCGGCCGCCACGAGTAGCTGACCGACTCGACTCCCGGCAATTGCGCAATGCGCTCTTTCAACTCGGCGTAAAAATGATCCGCCGCCGAAGTCTTGTATCCGATCAGCGTCGGATCCATCGCAAACGTCAAAACGTTTCGCGGATCGAACCCCGGATTCACTTTCTTCAGATTTTCGAGTGTGCGCATCAGCAAGCCCGCTCCCGCGAGCACCAGGATGCTCAACCCCACCTGCGCGATCACCAGCGAATTTCCCGCCGTGAACCAGCCCCTCTTCGGCTTGGAAGTTTGCGCGCTGCTTCCCGTTCCTTCCTTCAACGCGGGCGTCAAGTCCATTCCCAGGCCTCGGATCGCCGGTACCAGTCCAAACAGCACGCCCGTCAGAATCGCCATTGCGGCGGTGAAGAGCAGCACGCGCGTATCCAGCGTCGCCGTGAACGGCAGCGGGCCGTCCTGGTTCGCTTCGATAAACCCAGTGATTGCCGCCAGGCACCAGCTCGCAAAAAGTATTCCCAGCGCTCCTCCCGTGCACGAATGCATCAGGCTCTCCGTCAGCAGTTGCCGCAGAATTCTGCCCTTGGACGCGCCCAGCGCAAACCGCACCGCCATCTCTTTCTGCCGCGATGTTGCCCGCACCAGCATCAATCCCGCCACGTTCGCGCAAGCAATCAGCAGCACGATTCCGACGACCATCATCATCAGATAAAGTGGCGCGGAGGCGGAGACGCGCTCTCCCGTCAGTCCTTGTTCGATCGGACTCAATTCAATTCTTCCGCCGTCCTCCGGTTTCAGCATGGGCAAGCCATTCGTCGAGTGCTGCGCGGAATTCATGAACAGCGTGCTCAACTCCGCGTCCGCCGTTTTCATCTCCACATCCGGCTTCAAACGGCCCACGATCACCACGCGCCAGTAAGAAGCGTCGAGGTTGCGGTTGTCCCAGGGCGTTTCGATTCGCGCGTCGTCAATCATCGGCATCCAGAGGTCAATCTTGTTGCCGGGCGAAAGCGAATCAAACGCTTCTTCCGCAACGCCGATGATCGTGAATGGCACGCGGTCCAGCAAAACGGTTTTTCCAACCACATCCGCGCTGCCGCCAAATTGCGTTCGCCAGTATTGGAAGCTCAGCACCACCACCGAGGGCGAGGACTGCGTATCATCCTCGGCGCCAATCAGCCTTCCCAGCTTGGGCTTGATTCCCAGCGTGTCGAAATATTCTCCCGTTACGTACTCCCCGCGGTTCGCCACGGCTGCCGCGCCGATTCCGCTCACGTTCAGCCGGCTCGCGCCCGCGAATGCCGCCACGCTCGAAAAAATATCGTCCTTCTTTTGCACGTCGCGAAAGAACGGCTCCGACAGGGAACAGCCGCCCGCATTCGCCTTGTGGAACTCCGATTCGCAGTCGCCGTAAGACCACATGTTCAAATGTTCCGGCTGTTTTTTCGCCTTCCACTTCAGCAGCACCAATTGGCTGCTGTTGCGCACCGGCAGCGCGCGCAGCAATGCCGCGTCAATCAGGCTGAAGATTGCCGTGTTGGCGCCGATGCCGAGCGCCAGCGTCACCACTGCAATCACCGCAAACCCCTTGCTCTTCGCCAGCGTCCTCAACCCATATCTCACGTCTTCGCGCATATCGGCCAGCCAGCGCCAGCCCCACGAATCCCGCGTCACTTCTTTCACCAATCCCACGTTGCCAAATTCGCGCCGCGCGCTCGAACGCGCTTCTCCCTGCGACGCTCCGCGCTCGGCGCGCTCTTCTTCCGCCATCCGCAAGTGATGCTGAATTTCTTTGTCCAATTCCGCGTCCCGCTTTCGCCAATTCCACCATTGCTTCATGGCTGGCCCTCCTCAATCGCTCAATCGCTCAGTCGCGCAAACCTTCGTCCCGTCAATTCGCTTTCCTTGCTTTACTGCTTCCTCTTTCCAAATCACTCGTATCGCAGCGCCACCACTGGATCCACGCGCATCACTCGCCGCGCTGGCACATAGCTTGCGATCAGCGCCACCAACAGCAAAAACAAGGGAACCGCCAGAAACGCGATCGGGTCGAGCGCATTCAGTCCGAACAGCATGCTGCTTAGGACCCATGAAACCGCTGCGCACCCGCCTACTCCAACCAATGCACCGATCCCGACTGGCCGCATCGCCCTCCGCACTATATGCGCCATCACTCTTGACCCATCCGCTCCCAGCGCCATCCGAATCCCAATTTCCCGCACGGACCGGTTCACGCTGTAGGACACCATTCCGTACACGCCGATGCATGCCAGCAGCAGCGCCAGTCCTCCCAGCGCTCCCGAGACGCCGCTGGCGATGCGCGAAGGCGTGCGCCACACTTCCAGGTTGTCTTCCATTCTCGTAATCTGCACGGGCATCTGCGGATCCAGCGATTGCACGGCCCCGCGAAGCTCTTTGTCCGCGCTCGCGGCGCTCCCCGCGAATCGCACCAGGAGGAAGGCGCGCAGGCTTTCCCGCGGAGCGGCGCGAAAGTAAAGATACAGATCGTCTTTCTTTCCGAGATGCGACACTTGCGCGTCCCTGGCTACGCCGATCACCTCGTACTGGCTCCCGCCGCTTTGGTGCAGCAATTTTCCGAGAGGATCTTGCGCGGGCCACAAACGCCGGGCAGTGGATTCCGTGACGATGACCCCGTTCCCGTCGCTTCCCTCTGCCGCCCCAAAATTCCGGCCGCGAACAATGGGGATTCCCACTGCGGCAAAAAACTCCGGGGAAACGTGGTTGTACTCGATTTGAATTTTCGCGTTTTGGCTGTCCAGCCAGAAGTGGTCCGCGGTATGGTCGTCGCTGAGCGGCGCGCTTTCGGCCTGCGCCACTTCGAGGATTCCCGGCTCGCCTTCCAGACGCTGCCGCAAGCTTCGCAAAAAGCGGGTCGCCTGCTGCTCTCCGTATCCCTGGGCCTTCAGATTCAGGAACAGTTGCGACATGTTTCTCATTTCGAAGCCGGGATCAACCGTCTGCGCGTAGAAAAGTCCGCGAAGCAAGAGGCCGGCGGCAAGCAGCAAGATCATGCAGACCGCGATTTGCGCGCCGACAAGCGTATTGCGCAGCAACCTCCCTTTTTTCTCCCCCGTCCCGGACTGCGAGCCCTCGGCCTTCAACGCTGAGTTCAAATCCAGCCGCGTGCTTTGCAGCGCTGGAACCAGTCCAAACGCAATTCCCGTCAACAGCGAAATTCCCAGCGCGTAACCAAGCACGCGCAAATCCGGCGCAAGGTTGAACGTCAGTGTTGGAAATTGCGCCGGCAAATGCCCGCTGATGTAGCGCGCAATCGCCGCGAACGACCAGAACGCCAGCAGCGAGCCCAGCGCTCCTCCCGCCACCGAAAGCAAAAGACTCTCTGTGAGCAATTGCCGCACTAGCCGCCCTCGGCTCGCTCCAATCGAAAGGCGAAGCGCGATCTCCTTCTGCCGCGCCGAAGCTCGCGCCAGAAGCAGGCTGCTCACGTTCGCGCACGCAATCAGCAGGACGAGTCCGAACGCCGCCAGCACCACCGAAGCGATGGGAATCAACACTTCTCGCTCTTCCGGCCGGCTCATGAATCGCGCGGTGAAAATGGAAAGCGAAGTTGTGCGCCCATGATGAAGCCGGTCCAGGCGCCCGGCGATGACGCTCAAATCCGCGCGCATCTGCTCGAACGATACATCGGGTTTCGCGCGGCCCAGCATGGCGAGCCAGCTTGTGTTTCCGTCGAGCGGATAATGCGCCTCCGCATCCAGGCCTTGCTGTAAAGTCAGCGGCGCCCAAAAGGAGCTTGGCACCACGTCTGTTCCCGTGAAATGCGGCGGGGCGATCCCCACCACCGTGCAAGCTGTCCGGTTCAGCGTTATATTTTTGCCGATGATGGATGAATCGCCGCCGAATGTGCTTTTCCAAAGCTGGTCGCTGATCACCACCACAGGATTGCCCTCCGGAGCCGCACAATCGGAATCAAGGAAGCCGCGGCCGAGCGCGGGATGTTCGTTTAAGACATCGAAGTAGTTGCAGGAAGTCAGCGCGCCAAATAGGTCCTGAACTCTGGGCGCCGCCAGCGTGGTCTCCACGAAGGGCTCGTAGGCCAGCAGCCCCAGGAAGACGTGATTGTGATCGCGATAATCCAGATATTCCGGATAGGAAAACATGCTTCCTTCGCCGTGCACATTTCGCGAAAAATGGCCGTGGAAAGCCTGATTGATGCTGACGATTTGCGCCGCGCGCGGAACCGGAAGCAGGCGCAGCGCCGCTCCGTTCAGCACGGAAAAAATCCCCACGTTGATTCCGACGCCCAATGCGATCGCCAGCACCGCCGCCGCCGTGAACGCCGGATTCTGGCGCAGCATGCGCAAGCCATAGCGAAGATCGGCGAAGAAATCCTGGAGCCAGCGCCAGCCCCATGCGTCGCGCGATGTTTCCTTTACCAATCCCACGTTTCCAAATTCGCGCCGCGCTCCGGCTCTCGCATCTTCCGCGGTCGCGCCTCGCTCCACTCGCTCGTCTTCCGCCATCCGCAAGTGATGCTGAATTTCTTTATCCAGCTCGCTGTCGCGGCGCTTCCAAAGCCACCAGAGCTTCACGGTGTGGTCTCCTTTTTCGCCGGATTCAGCACGCCTGCAACCGCGTCCGTGATCTGCTCCCAGCGCGTCCGCTCCTGCAGCAGCTTCTTCCGTCCCGCGGCTGTCAGCCTGTAGACCTTCACGTCCTGCTTGTTCTCAGAAACTTTCCATTCCGCCCCGATCAAAGTCTGTTTTTCCAGCCGGTGCAGCGCCGGGTAAAGCGAGCCGGCGTCCACTTGCAGCAGCTCGCCCGAATTCGCGCGGATCGCCTGGGCTAGGCCGTAGCCATGCTGCGGACCCCACATCAGCGTCTGCAAAATCAGCAGGTCCAGAGTTCCCTGCAAAAGTTCGATCCGGTTCCGGTATCGTTCGCCCATCCCGCCTCCCAGCCTATGGCTATAGACTGGCTATATCCTACCCTATAGACGCTCTATAGCCGCAAGTGTTTCGCATTTTGTTGGACACCCCAGGTTTCGCATAACTCCTTTCGCCGCCGCCATTTGCCGGTGCCGCGTTCCCGCGCGGACGCTGCGCCTAAGCAAGTTACGGTATGATGGAACGGCAAGCTGGGATGGGCTGCTGCATGCCTGCTGGATCGCTTTCCTGCGGTTGATTTGGTTGGACGCACGCAGCTTCTGAGGAGCCGGATTTGATTCCACGTTACACGCGCCAAGTAATGGGCCACATCTGGAGCGACGAAAGCCGTTTCCAGAAATGGCTGGACGTCGAATTGGCAGCCACGGAAACGCTGGCCGAGGCCGGCCTGGTGCCGAAGGAAGCTGCCGCGGTGATTCGCGAGCGCGCCAAAGTGGACGTGAAGCGTATTCACGAACTCGAAGCGCGCGTGAAACACGACGTCATCGCGTTCACCATGAGTGTCGGCGAATCCATTGGGGATCCCGCCGCCGCACGCTGGCTGCATTACGGCTTGACGTCAAACGACATCGTGGACACGGCGCAAGCGCTGATGATTCGGGAAGCGTCCCATCTCATCCAGCGCGACCTCGTGATTTTTGGAGAGATTCTCGATCTGCGCGCGCATCAATTCCGTCACACCCCGCAGATCGGACGGACGCACGGCATTCACGCCGAACCGATTACTTTCGGATTGAAAATTGCCAACTGGTTTTCGCAAAACCAGCGCAACATCGCGCGGTTCCGCGCGGCCGCTGAACAGATCGCCGTTGGCAAAATCTCCGGCGCCGTCGGCAACGCTTCGCATCTCGGCCCGGAGATGGAAGCGCGCATTTGCAAAAAGCTTGGCCTTGCCGTCGCGCCCGTCACTTCGCAAGTGATTCAGCGGGACCGCCACGCGGAATATTCAAGCGCGCTTGCGCTTGTGGCCGCGCTGCTCGAAACGATTGCGCTCGAAGTCCGTCACTTGCAGCGCACCGAAGTGCGCGAAGCGGAAGAGCCGTTCGGCGGCGAGCAGCGCGGAAGCTCGGCGATGCCACACAAACGCAATCCCGTGAGTTGCGAACAGATTTGCGGACTCGCGAGGCTGGTGCGCACGAACATGCTCGCGGCATTCGAGAATGTGGCGCTCTGGCACGAGCGCGATATTTCGCACAGTTCCGTCGAGCGCGTGATTCTGCCGGATTCGACGATTCTCGTGGATTACATGCTCGCGAGAATGACCAACATCGTCGGAGACATGCGCGTATTCCCGGAGCGAATGCTGCGCAATCTCGAATCCACCCACGGACTGGTTTTTTCCGGCCAGCTTCTGCAAGACCTGGTGGAAAAAGGAATGCCGCGCGACGAAGCGTACAAAGCCGTGCAGGAAAACGCGATGGCCGCCTGGGAGAGCGACTCGAGTTTCGAGGAGCGCATAAAAAAGGATGCGCGCATCGCAAAGTACCTCGATGCGAAAGCCCTGGCGCACACGTTCGATTTGCAGCGGCAGCTTCGCTACGTGGACGCGATTTTCGACCGCGTATTCGGGCCGCATCCCGCGGGAGAACAATCGGAGGCGAGCCCAGCGTAAAGAAATGGCGGCACAAGATTCACGCCGGATGCATACATGCCGGACCGCGTTCGCGCCGAAATCTTTAGCGAAGCATTCGCGTTCGCAACGCGGGAAAAATGAAAATTAATTTTCAAAGAACGAAGAGCCCCGCCGGCTTGCGCGAGGCGGGGCCCTTTCGCCTCTTCTAATTTTCGCTCGCGCGGAAATTAGCTGCGGAGGCGGAACTCAAGAACATCGCATGCAGCGGCGCGGCGAGAATATCGCACAGCGCCGCCAGCACTGCCGGCGACACTACCTACTCGACGCGCTGCACGTAGCGCGCTTCCGTCGTATCCACTTTCACCTTGTCGCCGGAGTTTACAAACGGCGGAACCTGAATGACAAGGCCGGTTTCCAGAGTGGCGGGCTTCATCACCGCGCTGGCGGTGGCTTTCTGCAACGTAGGCTCGGTCTCGAGAACTTTCAATTCCATGGTGTCCGGCAGATCCACGCCGATGGGCTTGTCCTCGAAAAATTCGATTTTGACGGTGGTATTGGGAATTAGGTAGTAGACGGATTCGCCGAGCTGTTCGCGGCTCATCTGCATCTGTTCGTAATTTTCCGTATTCATGAAGTGGAAGTCGTCGCCCTCTTTGTAGAGGTACTCGAATTCGACTTCATCGAGAATGGCGCGATCCACGAATTCCTCGGCGCGGAAGCGATAGTCAATCATGGTTCCATTCCGGAGATTCTTGAGGCGCGTTTGCATGGAGCCGCGCTTGTTGCCGGGGGTGCGGTGATCCACGCTGAAAACGGTATAAAGCTGGCCTTCATGCTGAATGACCATGCCTGGGCGAAGCTGAGTGGCTTTGACGGTGCTCATGGTTCAATTGTGTGATCGCGTGGCGATCGGAGCCTCCCTGAGAATTTGCTGATATCGGAAATTCCAGCCAGCAGCCCGCTCTGCGATGCGGCCCACGCGGAATGACACGAGGCACGCGGAGCGAAAACGCTCTCCGCGCGAAGAAACAGTATAAAGAAGCGGGTTCCAAACGGTCAATCATCTCCCTTCGGGCGAATTTTGCGAACGATGCGCGGCGGCCTCGGCCATGATTTTTTCGATTTCGGCGGGGTCGCGCGGCAGTCGCTCGCTTAGGAATTTGTAGCCAGTATCGGTGATGAGAATGTCGTCCTCGATGCGGACGCCGAGCTTTTCTTCGGGAATATAAATGCCGGGCTCGACGGTGACGACCATGCCGGGCTCGAGCGGCTTGCAATATTCGCCGGGGTCGTGAACATCGAGGCCGATGTCGTGACCGAGGCCATGAATAAAATAGCGGCCCAGCAATTCACCGCGAAGATCCTTGCCATGAGAATTGATGTAATCGTAGGCGATGCGATAGACGCTGTGCGCGCCGCGCGAGCAGTAATTCATGCCGGGCTTGATGGCGGCGAGGGCGGCGTTCTGAGCGCCGAGGACGATGTTGTAAATCTCGAGCTGGCGCGGGGTGAACTTGCCGTTGGCGGGAATTGTGCGGGTGATGTCCGCGGAATAGCCGGAAAATTGCGCGCCGACATCGAGAACGACGATATCGCCATCTGCGATTTTGCGGGAGAGCTTGTCGTAATGGAGCACGGTGGAATTGGGTCCGGCGCCAACGATGGGAGCGTAGCCTTCCGCTTCCGCGCCACCCATGGAGTGGACTTCGACCATTTTCGCCGCTACCTGATATTCAAAGAGGCCGGGACGCATCATGCGCATGGCGGCAAGCTGAGCGTCGAGAGAAAGGTCGATGGCCTTGGTGAGAAATTCGATTTCGCCCGAGGATTTGATGTCGCGAAGCGCTTCGATTTTCGGGCGCACGTCCTTGATGTTTAGCAGGGGGACGGCGGAGTGAATCCAGTCCACGACCTGTTTTTCGTGCGGGTAGCCGCCAATTTCCTTTTCGTAAGGAAGAATCGTGTAAATCGCGGGATAGATTTTCGCGAGACGTTCGAGAGTGGCGCGCATTTCCGGAAAGGGAAGCACGCTGGAAAAGCCGGTGCGCGCTTCGATGCCGGGATCGGAGGGTGAGAGACGGTAGCCGTTCCATCTTTCTTTTTCGGGATTTTGGGGAGGAAGAAAAAGCATTTCCTGAGGGCCTTCCCAGGCGGCGGCTTGCGATGAGGTTTTCGTTGAAGGCAAAAGTATCAAGCCGGCGCCTTCCTCGTTGTGGCCGGTGAGGTAATAGAAATCTTCTTCCTGGGAGAAGATGTAGTCCTCGGAAAATTCCTCGCGGCCGGTGAAGCCCCAGAGGAGGACGGGGGCGTCCACTTCAGAGGCGAGCTTGGCGCGGCGGGCGGCGTAAACGGAATTGGGTTCGCGCTCGCGGCGCTGCTGAGCAAAGGAGGGGGAAGCGGCAAGAGAGAGAAGGGCGAGCGCGGCGAGGACGAGGTAGACGGAGAAATAATTGAGCGACGCTTTACGGGAAGGGAACGACAGAGACCGAACGTGGGGCCGAAAGCTCATCCAATCACCTCGAAAGAAGCGGAGAAGGATTGTAACGGAAAGGAAGAAGCGGCGGGGAGGAAGTGGGTAGTGCACAGTGGGTAGTGCACAGTGGGTAGTGCATAACCCGTGGCCCGTGTTCCATGATCCGTGAAAAGCGTAGAGCCCCCCCTGTTTTTCGCAAGAATATGATTCGGTGGGAGTAAGTGGGTGGGCGTCTGCGAAGAATCTGAGAAGAAAGGAGGGAGAAGAAGTGAAGGAGATAAAGGAGGTAAAGGAAAAAGAGAACACCAGAGCGGCTGGGGCGGAGGCGGAGAGAGGGGCAGAGCGTGGGGATGGAGTACCCAGGGAGATACTCCCCCCTATGGTTTTTGTAAGTGCGGATTCTAAAGGAGTTGTGGGCGGGAAATTTGTAAGTGCGGATTCTAAAGGGGTTATAAGTCGTTTGTTTTCTGCAGATACGAGGGGGTCTGTAAGTGCAGATTCCAAAGGGGTTACGGAAGAAATTGGGAAATGGTAAGTCCTTTAGAATCCGCAGATCCGAAGGGGGTGCGTAAGTGCGGATTATAAAGGGTTTACGGGCGGGGTTCCTGTAAGTGCGGATAATACAGGGGTTACGGGAGGGGAGGCCGGGGATAGCGGGCTGGGGCGAGCGATTCACCGCATATGGTAGCGCAAAAATGAATTACTGTCAAGATACAGTACTCTATGCGTACGATTCGAACGTGAGACGGGGAAGTGGTGTGGATGGAAGGAGTTGCAGAGAAAAGGGTAGTTTGGTGAGACGGGGAACTGGAGGTTCGAGGTTGGAAATTCGAGGTTCGAAGGAAAAGGCGAGAAGACCGACGTCGGAGGGGAAGTGTCGGTGACGGTGCCGGCAAGGCAAGACACGCGGGGAGAAACGGGCGGAGATTCGCAAACTTTTGACTTGACTTATGGCGAAACAAAAGCGAATATCCAGCGGCGAGCTCCCCGTTGCCACGCTCGCCAGGAGCAACAATGTCCTCTACCGCCGTCGCGCCGTGCCCACCCACTTTGGCCAGCCGAAGCAATCTTCTCGACGCATTGCAGCGCTACTGGGGTTATTCCACGTTTCGTCCCAAACAGGAAGAAATCATTCGTGCGCTCGCGAGCGGACGGGACGAATAAGTCAAAGTCCGCAGCCTTGAAACCGAAGATTGCAGCACTTAATTCTTGCCAAGTGGGTAAGGGGCTAGCACCCGCCGAGCCGTTTGTGCGCTCCGGTCCGAGAACTCAAGCTCGCGGGTCTGTTTTGACGATCAGTTTCCCGGATATCGAAGGAATTGAATTGTCTGACGCCCGCCTGCGTTGCTGACGGTCTTTGTCGCCGCGCGGATACGCAGCCAGTAGGCGTTCGTATCCGCATCGAAGAGAAAGTTCCATACGAAGATTCCTCGAAAGTGGGGACTCGTGCTGCTTATGCCGTCTAAAGCTTGCAGGAGCAGCGTTCGCGCGGGGACGTTTGAGCCGCCGAGAGTAAGTGTCGCCTCTTGTAGAGGATCGCTCGATAGCCCAATCGTGCCCAAATGGACGTTCACGTCAGTATCGGCAGATAGCGTGTCCACGATCAACCGAAGCGTCGCCTTGGCGTCCCGTTGTTGCACGGGGATGCTGATCGGGGTATCGAGCAGGGCGTTGACTGCTTCGTCTCGCCCATTTTCATCTTTTCTCGATACGCCGATGACGGCATATCTCCCTTCGGCTTCCTTGCGAACGACGAATTTGCCGGGATTACCGCTCGCATTGTAGTCGGCAACCAGCTTTTGCAGGACCTGCTCCTCGGGATCCCCCGTCGTGATCGTCGAGGGTTCGGGGAAATTACTCTGGAAGAAGCCGCCTGCCACCCGAACAACGCCTTTGGCGGTCGGATGGTTCGCTCGCCATTTAGGGTCTGTGTCGTCAACTAAATCGAAGTGACTTGTGTAATGCGGGTCCTCGAAATCGACGGTCCAGCCGTACTCTTGGCTAATCGCCTCAATCGCTTGGGACAGAGGGCTGGGGAAATTCGCGGTCAACACCCGAGAAGCCCCGTTGTGTTGAATAACTGCAGCGTCCATAAATGATGGCTTGGTTGGAGATTGAGCCAAGAGGAACGGCCCAACGCTGATGAGCAAAACGGAGAGAGCAAGTATTCTTTTCATGTTATCTCGCCTCCTTCGCTGCCGCTGATTGTGGCGATAATCGCGCCGGGATCTTCCGAATGTGTGCCCACCAGGTGGGCTGCTCTGCCCTTCGATACGAGAAGTTCACGGGAAGGCCACAGTTGTCCGGGTCCGCCGCTTCATCCCGGCAGACCGTTTCATCGTTCTCCTGGCTGTTGTCAACTGTGATGGTGATGACGTCCGTCCGGTAGTCCCACCAAGCGTTGGCATCGCACTCTATCCGCATTCCTTGGTAGATCGTTATCGTGCAGGGGAAAGTGATCCCATGACTGGGTCCGTTTTGAACTATGTTATCCAGGTCGCTAAGATCCCACCCAATCTTGTCATACCCCCAGTGGTTGTGTTCCTGGTTCCCGTTGACCGTTCCCACGGTCCAATATGAGTTTTGAGTGCCCGGATTCTGTATAAGCCCCGAGGTGGACCACCAGCAGGTATTCGTTCCCGGCGTGACGGTGTATTCCTGTACGTAGTGGTTGTCGAAATTGTCTGCGGCGGCGAGCGAGAGGCGGTCCATTCTGGTAATCCTTACGATAAGAGACGCCGGATAGTAACACACTGCACCGAATGCGAGGCCACCCTAGTCCGGAGTGTTCTATACAAGGTTCCTCAGGCGAAGATGGGGCGGGGGGAGGGGTGTTTGGGGTGGGAGGCGAGAGCGTCGTTGAGGAATTGCATGAAGGGGAGCATGGCGCGGAAGCGGTTGACGATGGCGCGATAAAGAGCGGGAGAAGTGGCGAGAGAGGGAGAGAGCTCGACGAAGAGCAGGAACTGCTTGTAACGGAGGAAGTCCGCGGCAAGATGATCAGCGGGAAAGCCGCGTGGGACGCGGGAGAGCTGAGCGCCATCGAGATGGCCAAGAAGTTTGCGGACGGGTCGAGCGGCAAGGATGCGACGGAAGTCGTCGTGGCGAGCGGCGATGCGCTGGCGAATGGCGAGCAATTGATGCGGCTCGGGCATGTAAACGCCACCGCCGATAGCGACACGCTTGTGAGAGACCGCGACGTAAAAGCCGCCGCGGCCGTGAGTATCGGTGCCGTGGCGATGAAAGATGGCGGCGATCTGTTCTTTGTAGGGCTTCTTATCCTTGCTAAAGCGAATGTCGCGATAGATGCGGAAGATGGCGTCGCCGGGATCGGTTTGGTACTCGGGAGCGAACTCGCGGAAAGAGGAATTCAGAGAATCAACCAATTGGCGCATGGGCTCTTTGACTTTTTCCTCGAAGAGAGTTTTGCGTGGGAGAAACCACTCGCGGCGGTTGTTGCGGGAGAGGCCGCGGAAGAATTGAAGAGTTTCGGGAGGGAAACCCGGGAATGAAGCAGGCACAGGCGAACTCCTTTGGCGATGTGTGGGTGGAGGATGCGGCGGGCCAAAGCCGAACAGCAGGAGGCGCCCGCGCAGCGCACAGACAGGTTACAAGAAAACTGTAGCACGCGGGATGCGGTACGGAAACGGCGAAGGTCAGGAAATCTTGCGGGCGACGAGAGTTTGCTGGCCGGCGTGGATGGTGAGCTGATAGATGGGACCTGAAGCGGCGAGGCGATCGAAGGTGAAACTGATGTCGGCGGAAAGGACGAAAAATTGAATGGCGGAATCGGGAAGGAGTTCGACGGGTTCAGGGCCGAGCGGATCGGCTTGGATGAAAAGGGAGTTTGATTTTGTGGTGACGGTAAGTTTGCCGACGCCGGCGATTTCGTAGACGCCAGCATATTCGGGGAAGAGAGAAGGGTCGGCTTTGGCGAGCGTGTGCTCGACGGGATGATAGTCGGGCCAGCCGTATTCCTTGGCGATGGAGCGCAAAATTTCGTTCATGAGTTCGCCGCCGGAATCGGAGTTGGTCATGAGAGCGACGCCTTGGCCGGAATCGGTGTACGCGAAAAGATAGCAGCGGAAACCTTCGTTGCCACCGCCATGGGAGAAAGAAGGCTTGGCGCCGGGATTTTCCAGGCCGAAGCCGAGGCCCCAATTGCCGATTTGATGCTTGAGCATTTCGCGAGCTGTGGCTTGATTGAGGACTTTCGAAGATTTGCCTTCAAATTCGGCTTGAACTTCGATGGCCATGCGGGCGAGGTCAGAGGGAGTGGTCCAAAGGCCTGCGGGAGCCATTTCCGGATACGCGTGCCAGCCACCTTTGACGGGATCGCCGTTGGCGCGATAGGGAGTGGCGGCTTCGGCCCAGAGATTTTTAGGGAGAGGCTGATCGAAGGTGCTGTGGGTCATGCCGATGGGTTGGAGAACGAGATCGTGCATGATTTTTGGGAAAGGCTCGCCGGTGACTTCGGTGAGAAGAAGCTGAAGGACGACGTAGCCGCCGCCGGAGTAACGCCAGAGAGTGCCGGGAACAACGTCCACGCGGATAGGTTCGCTGTTGGCAGGTTTTTCGCCATTGAGGATTTGGAGGATGGTGGGGACGGGCTCGCCGGCGGCGTAACCGGGAAAGCCGTGAACGGTGAGGCCGGCGCTGTGGGAAAGAATGCGGCGGATGGTGACTTTTTCAGTGGAGGTAAATTCGTTTTCGGGTACCTTCCAGGATTTGAGCTTGAGATTAACGTTTTCGTCGAGATTGAGTTTACCCTGCTGAATGAGGCGAAGAGCGGCGAGAGCAGTGACAGGTTTGCTGATGGAGGCGGCCTGGAAAAGCGTGTCGGGCGTGACGGGCTTTTTGGAGGAGACATTGGCGAGGCCGTAAGCGCGAGTCCAGAGAATCTGGCCGTGATCGAAAAAGGCGATGCTGACGCCGGGAACTTTGTAATGGGCCATGCGGGTGGAGACGGACATGGCGGCGGGTGGCTGGCCTTTGATAATGACGGCGGGGAGGAGACCGTTTTCGATGCGCGAAATGCGAGCGGAGAGGGCGGAGTCGGAAGGAGATTGCGATTGAGGGCCGCGGGGAGAGGCGAGGACGGAAAATGCGCGATGGCCGCTCCAGGCGATGGACACGATTGCGAGAAGGATGGAGAGAAAGACCGATGAGCGTCGCAGCGCGGGGTACATGAGCGAGAATCGTACCATTATTTTACGCGGAAAATGGAGAGGGGCTAGGAGCGGAAGAAATCAATGAGGTGCTGGGAGACGCGAGAGGGCTCTTCATGCTGGAGCCAGTGGGAGGCGTCGGAGAAGGTGTAGAGCTCGGCGGAATCGCAATAGGAAAGGCTGGCGTGAGCCATTTCGGACAGGAGAAAGGCGTCGCGTTCGCCCCAAAGAATGCGAGTTGGAACGCGGACGCGAGGATCGGGAAATTTATCGCGAGAACGGAGCGCAGCGCGATACCAGTTGATCATGGACGTGAGAGCGTGAGGCTGAGACCAGGCGGCGCGGTAAAGGGCGAGATCGTCCTCGGTGAACGTGCCGGGTCGGCTGGAAGAAACGAGCGAGCGGACACCGAGGCGAAAATTGAAAGCGGAAAAAGCAGCTTCGGGAAGCCAAGGTAACTGGAAGAAAAACACGTACCAACTGCGGCGAAATTGGCGGGGATTAGTTTTTAGAAAGCGGAGCATGACCGAAGGATGCGGAACATTCAGAATGGCGAGGCGAGAAACGCGTTGAGGATGAAGGATTGCGGTGGCCCAAGCGACGGCGGCGCCCCAGTCGTGGCCAGCGAGAAAGAAACGAGGCGCGTTGAGTTGGTCGGCGATAGCGAGGACATCGGGAACGAGGAGAGAGATTTTGTAATCGGCGGCGGAGGGCGGTTTGGAGCTGAGGTTGTAGCCGCGCTGATCGGGCACGATGACGCGAAAACCGGCGGAGGAGAGCGGCTCGAGTTGATGCCGCCAGGAATACCAGAATTCGGGAAAGCCGTGGAGAAGGATGACGAGAGGAGCCGAAGGCGAGCCGGCAGCAACGGCGTGAAGCTGGATTGAGCCGTTGTGAAAAGTGAGGTCTTCGAGGGCGGCGGGCACGGGAACGAGTTTACTCTGGGACGAGCGAAATCGGTGCGGCGCGCGGGGAATTAGGTGATGGAAGTGGTTTCGAGTCCGTAGGTGGTGACGTATTGTGCGGTGGCGGCAAGCTCCGCGACGCGTGCTTCGGAATCGGCATGCGCGACGGCGGTATGCGGCTCGGCGGCAGACGCAGGAGGAAGCGCGCCAATGGCCTGATTGCGGCCGGCGTCCTTGGCTTTATAGAGAGCACGATCCGCGAGAGACAGAATTTCCTCGTAGCTGACGTCCACGGGGGAATCAATATTCCAAGGGAACGCGGCCCAGCCTACGGAAACGGTACGTCGCAGAGAAATGCCGCCGCCCTTGATCTTGAAGGGTTCGCTGGACACGGCGGAGAGGACGCGCGCGGCGAGCGTGGAAGCTTCTTTTCGTTCGCAGAAACGCGAGACGACCAGAAATTCCTCGCCACCCCAGCGTACGAGGACATCGGAAAGGCGAATCGCGGAACTGATGCGGGCGGTTAATTCGATGAGCATTTGATCGCCAGCGTCGTGGCCAAAGCGGTCGTTGATTTCCTTAAAATGGTCGGCGTCAATCAAGTAGAAGATGATGTCGCGATTGCGACGGCTGCGAACGGCATCCGGGGCGGTGTAGGCGCGAACGGCCTGATTGATGTCGGCGGCGATTACGCTCTGGAAATAGCGGCGATTGTGAGCGCCGGTGAGCGGATCGGTCAGGGACATTTGCTGAAGTTCTTTGTTCGCGAGGGCGAGTTCTTCGCTGCGCTCGGCAACGGCCTGTTCCAAACGGAGGCGTTCGCCCTGGAGCTTTCGGGTGCGGTAGAGGACGAGGCCATAGATGGCGAAGAGCCCGAGAAGAATACCGAAGCCGCGGGTATACCAGCGCTGCCACCAGGCGGGGATCACGGTGAAGGAAAATTGGGCGGGGAAGCTGAGAGTGCCGCGAGCGGAACGGCACGCGACGGAAAAGGTGTAGTTGCCGGGAGGAAGCGCGGGGTAACGCGCTTCGCGGCTGGAAGTTTCATTTGTGTCGGATTCGAGGCCGGCAAGGCGGTAGGAGCAGCGGACGTTTTCCGTATCGCGATACGTTAGAGCCGCGAAGGAGACACGGAACGTGTTGTCACTGCGAGAGGCCTCGGGATGACGATCATAAAGGCGATCGTGGAGGCCTAGTTGGGCGGAGGTGATGACAACGCGCGGGGGGAGCTCGACGCCTTCATCGGCGGAGCCCGGACTATAGCGCGCGAGGCCGCCACTTGTGCCGAACAGCAAAGTGCCGTCTGACTCCGCATAGAAACCATTTTCGCTCAGATCATTCCAGATGAGGCCGTCGGAACGAGTAAAGCGAAGGATGCGGCCGGCGTGAGTAAATTCGGTGAGGCCAAGAGCGCCGCCAGCCCAAACATTGCCCTCATGATCGGCGCCCAACATATAGACATCGAGAGAAGGCAAACCGTCCGCAAGACCGTAGTGAGTGAACCGAGGGTTTCCATTCTCGATGCGAAGGCGGCTTAGGCCGAGCGCGTCCGAATAGCGGAACCAGACTTCATCGCGGCTCACGGCAGCGGCTTCGACGACTTCATTTTGGAGAAGGCCGTTTGCTTTCGTAAAATGCAACCAGTGCTTGCCATCAAAGCGGGAGAGGCCACTGCGGCCGACAGCCCATAGGGTGCCGTCTGGACTGGAAGCAAGGCGACCGATGCCCTGATGAATTTCGGGAGGAAGAGGAACATCGGCGAACTGGATTGGAAAGCGCGTGGGGACCGCCGCCTTGATGTAGTGACTGTTGGCAATCCAGAGGCGACCATCGGGACCGATTGCCATGCCGGTTGGATCCGAACCTGGCGAAGAAACTTTTTGTGAAAGAAGAGTTTGCGGATCGAAGCGCGTCAGCCCGCCGGGATAGCAGAGGGCCCAAACAGCGCCGTCAGGAGCGAGAACCAAATCGCGCGCAACGATTCCATTGAGGCCATCCCGGGTCTTCCAGATACGCCAGCGAGACGCCGAGGAATCCCACATGGCGACGCCGTTGTTGGTTGCCACCCAGAGGCGACCAGCCCTATCACGAAGTTCAGACCAGACGACACTGTCTGGAAGGCCTTCGGAGTGGGTCCAGCCGGACCAGGTCTTGCGTCCGATCCAGCGCTCAATCCCTGCGCCACCAAGTCCAATCCAGTAAGCGCCTTCGCGGTCCTCGGTGATTGCAAATGTGGCGTTTACCGCCATTCCGCGACTTTGGTCAATGATTTCCCAGTGGCCGGAAACTCTGCGGTAGAGCCCCTGGTAGGTGGGAATCATCAGGTTGCCGGCGCGATCGAGGGAAGGGCCGCCATAGTCATTAGCAGGAGGAAGATCGGGAAGCTCAGGGAGAAAGTGAGTCGAGCCAGGATTGAGCCGGAAGAGATGGGATCTCGTGCGCACCCAGAGAATTTTTTCGGAGTCCTGGAGAATACTGATGACCTGCTCGTTGGGCAGCCCACTCTGGAGAGGAAACATATGAACGCGATTCTGGGCATCGAGCCAGCCGACGCGGTGGCCGGAGCCAAACCAGATGTGGCCTTCCGGGGTGACGCTGACGGCCTCGACTTCGAGGGCAGGGAGTCCGTCGGCGAGAGACCAGAGCCGATTGTCGTTGGGGCGATCCGGGTCCACGCGAAGGAGACCGGACTCGGTCGCCAGAAAGACATTTCCCCAAGGATCGAGCGCAAGAGTGGAGCTATTGCGGAAAGAGTTGTAGGTTTTTGCGAGATGCAGGGTGTGCAGGATTCCGCCATCCATGTAGGCGATGCCGCGGGAAGTGACGATCCAGATGCGGCCTGTAGGGGCTAGAACGAGTTGGTTGACATTGGTGCTGGGCAATCCTTGCTCGAGGCCATACCGGACAATGCGAGTTCCATCAAAGCGAAGAAGGCCATCGGGAGAGCCAATCCAGATGAAACCATCCTTGTCCTGCAGGATGCAGGAAGGGGTAAGCGAGCTGAGGCCAAAGCTATCTCCAACGCGCTGAAAGACATACTCGGGCTTGCTAGGGAGAGAAAGCGGAGGGGTTTGGCCGACTTTTGTCTGAGCGGGAGCGGCAATGGCCCCGAAAACGGGGCTCACCAGGGCGACCAGAAACAGAAGAGCGAGAAGCTTGCTGCGCACGAACACTCCGAGAGAAACAATCCAGACATTTTAGCGTGGGGATACGGCGAGCAGCCGGTATGGGGCCAAAAGGATAATGGCGGATTGGGATGAAAGGAGGATGGTCTGAATAGCTAGGATGGCCCGAAAGTGTGACGCCTATTCGGGGGTGCCATCTCCAGCGCGAGTCGTGAATAAAAAACGCCACAGGAGAGCGGTGGCGGCTCACTTCGGCCTTGCATTGAGGAGTTCGAGGGTGCGCTTCAGGTCGTCCAGTTTTTGGCCAGCTTCACCGAGCTTGCCTTCGGCGGTCAGGCGCTGGTAATCCGAGAGATCCCTTGCGGCTCGCGAGATGAGCGCCTGGAGGCCAGCTTGAGGGCCGGCGGGCGCGGAAGGGAGAGAGGCATTTTGTGGCTGGGCCTGGGGTTCAGAAGCGGCGCTGGTTGATGAAGGAGCGCCACCAAAGAGAGCAGCCATGGCGGACTCGAAGGTGGGGCCGTAAGCAAGTTTGTCTTGTACGGCAAGCACGACGAGACGCAATTCCGGCATGGGGCTGCGTTCCGCCTGGAGGTAAATGGGCTCTGCGTAAAGGAGGGTGCGTCCGATGGGAATAACGAGCATATTTCCGCGGCGGACGTGCGAGCCCTGCTGGCTCCAGAGAGTCAACTGGCCGGAAAGCTGCGCGTCCTGATCAATGCGGGCCTCGACCTGAAGCGGTCCATCCACGAGCTTGGACTTGGGGAAGTCGTAGACGATTGAGTTGCCGTATTGAGCGCCATCGCTGCGCCCCGCGATCCAGCCAATGAGGTTGTTGCGGTTGGCGGGCGTAAAGGGAAGAATCTCGATGAACTCCGCGTTCGGCTCACCGGGAAGATTCATCAGGACAAAGTTGGGCTGCATCGTCAGGCTGGTTTGCTCGCCAACATCGTTCAAGCCAACTTCGGAAGCGACGCTCCACAAGTCCTCGCGGTTATAGAAGACCTCCGGGTTGGTCATGTGATAGAGGCCGTAGGCGGCTGCTTGCACCTTGAGAAGCATTTCCGGGTAGCGCACATGCTTGCGCAAGTCCGAGGGCATTTCGGAAGCATCCTTGAACAAACCAGGGAAAATGCGGCGGTAACCGGAAAGGAGCGGGTCCTGGGAATCGAAAACATAAAAAGTGGTGGTTCCATTGTAAGCGTCAACGACCACTTTCACGGAATTGCGGATGTAATTGATGCTGTCTCCCTGCACGACGTAGTGGCTCGAGTAGGGATAGGTTTCCGAAGTCGTGAAGGCATCCATCATCCAGTACAGACGACCATTCGGAGCGACGACGATGTAAGGATCCGGATCAAAAGTCAGAAACGGGGCCAGCGTGGAGACGCGCGCGAGGATGGAGCGGCGCATAAGCAAGCGGCTGTCCGGGGTCAAGTCATCGCTGAAGGGGAGTTTGGTGATGTCGCCGCGATCCAAGGCGATCAGGATGCGGCGAAAGAAACCGCCGAGCACGATGCCGCCCGTGCCCTGATAGGAGGCGAAGCTGTTTGATTGGCCGAGCGGATAATCGAATTCCTTCTGCCGCGTCTTCACGTACACATCGGTGTTTGTGAGCTGGCCGTAATAAATTTCCGGACGCGTGACGGTGAGATTGGGGACGGTGCTTTCGACAGGCATGTTGCTCAGGAGCAGCGTGGGAAGGCCTTCGGGAGTAAAGCCGTTGACCGTGTTCATGGTGATGCCGT
Organism: Candidatus Acidiferrum sp.; assembly: GCA_035279745.1. Lineage (GTDB taxonomy): Bacteria > Acidobacteriota > Terriglobia > Acidiferrales > UBA7541 > Acidiferrum. The sequence goes on from DATEHE010000031.1 coordinate 50,982, forward strand.
AGCCGTGCGTGTAGATAAGCTTTTCGTTGATCCAGTTGCGGCTGCTTTCGGGGAGTTTGTCTACGTTCAACTCGCGGGCGGCGAGCATCACTTCGCGAAGGTGGCCGTCAATTTCGTAGCGGTCAATGTCAATGTCGGGGAAGTCGTAGTAAGTGCGGATTTCCTGAATTTGGCGAAGAGTGTCCTGAAGAGCGCGCCAGTCCCAGAGGCGGATGTTCTGCAAGGTGGCCTGATTATTCGAGGGATCGGCCGCAGCGGCGGTAGTTTCGGCAGGAAACGCACGTTGCGTGACGCGGTCCAGGTCATAGGCCTGGCGAGTGAGGCTGATGTTGTACGCGATGTAGGGTTTCTCGCGGACCAACTGGTTGGGTTTTACAACGAAGTTGCTCACGTACCAGCCGACGATTTGCAGCAGGATGTAACAGGCTGCTGCGGGGACGATAGAGGCGACTAACCAGCGGCCTCGTTGCACGGAAAAAGCGTTGGCGATTGAGATGCCTGCGCCGAGGAGGAGAGCTATGCAAACGATAAGCAAGCCGGGCAGCGTGATATGAACATCAGTATAGGTAGCGCCACCGAAGATGGTGTGGTCTTGAAACATGAGCGCGAAGCGGCCGATATAGACCTGAAGCGCGAGCACCAACAGCAGGAGAGCGAGAGCGATCGAGGGGCCGCGCCAGGGCATTTCGTTGAGACTGCGGCGAAATCCCTGGATGGCGCGAGCACTGCTGGCGATGACGAAGAATAAAGCGGCCACAGCGCATATGATCACAACGAGGGTAGTCAACCATCCGGAAACAAGCTGCCATGCGGGAAGCTTCAGAACGTAAAAGCTGATGGGCCGGGAAAGGATGGGATCCATAACTCCATTGCCGGAGCGCGGAGCGTACCAATCCAGGGCAAGCGCGGGCCACTCCGACATCATGAAAGCGCCTGTGCCGAGAGCGATGACACTGGAACCGCCCAGAGTCACGAAACGAACGATGGAGTCAACCGGGAACCGCAGAAGCTGGCCGCCAACGAGAATCGTTTGCCCTGAGGGCAGATCGTTGCGGTGAGTCCACTTAAGAAGAAGAACCGTCCCGTACAAAATAAGGAAAGTGGCGACGGCAAATACAGCGAAAACTTGCCACTCAAGCCGCAACATTTTGAAAAATGCTTCCTGATAACCGAGAGAGCCGAACCAGAGCGCGTCTACGTAATAAGAGATCCAGGTTTGGCCGCTTAGGAAAACAACCAGGAAGATGCCAAGCACGAGGAAGAAGAACCAACTCGGGCGTCGCGAGGAACGAGACGGCCTGCGGTTTGACGGCAGTATGCGTTCGTTATCGAAGGGCTGGGGCATTATCACACTCCATCTTCCAGCATATCGTCTTTAAGGCGCCAAGACAGTGAGTTTTCGATAGTGCGGAGAAAATTTTTGCCGAGCGTTGCGGAGCTCAAGAGCGACTGAACAGCGAATTTAGCGAACGCTCCCGCCGAATGGGAACTAATTCACGGCGCCTGTGGGCCTGCTGGGAGATGAGACTCGAAGTAGGCGAGGATGTTGGTGTAGACGTCGAGCGAAGTGCCTTGCCCTTCGAAGATGCCGTGAGTGCGGCCGGGATAAACGCGCATGTCAAAGGATTTGCCGAGCGAGATGAGTTTGTTGACAAGAAGCTCGAAGCCCTGGAAGTGCACGTTGTCATCGCCGGAGCCATGCATGACGAGCAGGTCGCCGTGGAGGCCGGAGGCGAAATTGATGGCGGAAGAATCCTCGTAAGCCTGGGGACTGTCCTGCGGCAAGCCCATGTACCGTTCCTGATAAATGGAATCATAGAGGCGCTGATCGGGGACGGAAGCCACGGAAACTCCGACGCTATACACATCCGGGTAACGGAACATGAGATTTAAAGTTTCCGTACCGCCGCCGCTCCAGCCCCAAACGCCGACGCGATGCGGATCGATGAAGTCATAGGTTTTTTCGAGAGATTTAAGAGCAGCGGCTTGCTCTTGCGAAGAAAGCGGTCCGATATTTTTGTAAACAACTTTGCGCCACTCGCTGCCGCGCGGTGCCGGAGTTCCTTGATTGTCAAAGCTGGCGACAAGATAGCCAGCGGCGGTAAGGGTGCGGTCAAACATCGAAGGCCAGCGATCTTCGGTAGTTTGGCCGGCGGGCTCGGAATAGACGTTTACGATGAGCGGATATTTTTTCGAAGCGTCAAAATTTGGCGGCCGCATCAGCCAGGCGTCCACGGTCAGGCCGTTTCCAGCGTCGAGTTTGAGAAATTCGGCAAGGCCACCGGAAAGAGGACGCACGCGCTCCGCCAGGACGGAGTTATCGGCAGTGGCGCGCAAGATGCGGTGATCCGGGAGGTGGACGACGTCCGAGGAGGGCGGAGAGTTGAACGATGAAAAATTGTGAAAGGCAAACTCGGCGCTTGGAGAGATGGTGTAGGAATGCACGCCTGGCTGGTCGGGGGTGATGCGCTCAGGAGAGGCGGAACCATCCAGGCGGGCGCGGTACAAGTAGCGCTGGGTGGCGTTGTTTGGTGAGGCGAGGAAGTAAACCCACTTCTCGTCAGGAGTGACGCGTTCGACGCTGACGACGTCAAAATCGCCGCGGGTGACAAGGCGAGGCTGGCCGGTTTCGCGAGAAACGCGGTAGAGATGACGCCAGCCGTCGCGCTCGCTATGCACGAGGAATTCGCGGCCGTGGTTGAGCCAGGCCACGCTGTCGTTCAGCTCGACCCAGGCGCGGTCTTCGTCGGTGAAAATTGCGCGAGTCGCGCCGGTGGAAGAGTCGGCGAGGAGGAACTCATTTTTATTTTGAAGGCGATTCATGTGCTGGAGCAGAAGATGATCCGCGTCGGCCCATTCCATTCGAGGAATATAGAAATCGTGAAGATCACCTTGGGTTTTTACCCAGACCGTCTCGCTGCCGGGCACGCTGACGACGCCGACGCGCACCGCCGAATTCTGCGCGCCAGCTTCAGGATAGGGATAGCGGAGTAATTGCGGATAAACGCCGAACTGAGGGTAAGGAATGCCGGTAACAATTTCGCCGCGAGGCGCGCCGAGGTCGTAAATGAGCGTGTACATACCGACGCCGGAAGTATTGAATTGCCAGAATGCGATGTGGCGGCTGTCGGGACTCCACGAAAAGCCGTCCCGAATGTCGAATTCTTCCTCGTTGACCCAGTCAGAGGTGCCGTTGATGACAGTGTCGGAGCCGTCGTGGGTGAGCTGAGTGATTTTCTTCGTAGCGAGATCTTCGGAGTAGATGTTGTTCGCCTGGACGTAAGCGACTTTCGTGTTGTCCGGAGAAAACTTGGCAAACATCAAGGTCGAAGCAGGAGCGTCGCCGCCGATCTTGCGTAATGCGCCCGATGTTGGAGTAAAGACCCAGTAATCGCCCCGGGTGTTGCGGCGCCAGACGGTGCGAGAGTTGGTGAAGATGAGGATTTGCTTGCCGTCGGGAGAGAAAGAGTAATTTTCGACGGAGAGCGGAGAAGTTTGGCCGGAAGGAATTAGCTGGCTGGCCGCGACCAGGATGCTGCGAACGCCGGTGGCGGTATCGTAGCGAACGATGTCGGTGCCGCCGGGAGTCGTGGAGCGTTCTAGAGCTAGATAGGAAGAGCCATCGCCGAACCATTCGCCGCCGCGGAAGGTTTTGGGGCGGAACTCTGGATTGAACATAGTGCGCTCAAGAAGTTTTCTGGCCTCGATGCGTTGGTCGGCGCCCGGAGCGGAGGCGGCGTAACCAGGCGCAGCGAGAACCAGAGTCAGCGCAAACAGAAATGGGCGAATTCTTGAACTCCTTGCGCGCGCTGAACAAGAAGAGAGATCTCTTGAGTGAGACACAGTTGCCTCCTTGAGTCGTTGGCAGCAAAACAGTAACAGATTCGGGCCGAAGCTGGAGGCAGGAGCAAGAAAAAATCAGGACTGCGGAAGTCGGCGGAAAACTGCTTCCACACTCATCTGCACTTGCGAAGAGGATTGTGGTGAGGGTTCGCGGAGACGGGCGCTGCGGGAACGACCAGCTAGAAACCGGGAGCGCCGGAAGCCGCGGGGCGCATTTCCGGAGCGTTGACTCCGAAACGGAGATGAGCAAGATAGGTTTGACCGAGAGACATCAGGCCGGTGTAGAGGTAGCCCCAGACGAAAAGAAGCAAGAAGGGAATTGTGGCGTAATTTTCGTTCGTGAATGCGTAAAAGACGGTTCCGGCGAAGTAGATTCCGAGAAGGACTTCAGCGTAAGGCATCCAGCCGGCCTTGTTGCGGTATTTCTTGGCAACAAAAGTGCCTTTCTTGCCTTCGATGTTGAATTTGGGAGTGCGCGCGAATTCCGATTTCTTCCCGATAAGCGCTTCAATCACTGCCTGGGCGTTTCGAACGGAGATGCCAATGCCGACGGCCATGACAAATGGCATATAGAGGAACGTACTCCACCACTTTTTCGGGCGAAGTTCACGCTGCGCAACGAGATAAAAGCTGGATATCGAACAGGTAGAAGCGAGGAACAGAGGCAGATCGATGATCATCATCTGAAACCAGCCCTGATAGAAGCGAACGATCATGGCGGGCAGCAGCATGGCAGAAAAAAGAACCATCAATGGGTAACTGATGTTCGCGGTGAGATGGAAAAACGCTTCGGCTTTGACGCGCAGCGGAGCATCCGATTTCAAGACGAGAGGCAGAATCTTTTTTGCGGTTTGCATCAAGCCCTTGGCCCAGCGAGCTTGTTGAGCCTTGAAACCGTTCATGTCCACGGGTAGTTCGGAAGCGCATTCGATTTGTGGAAGATAGAGAAATTTCCAGCCTTTGAGCTGCGCGCGATAGGAAAGATCGGTATCTTCGGTGAGGGTGTCATGTTGCCAGCCACCGGCCTGTTCAATAGCGATCCTGCGCCAGACACCTGCGGTGCCGTTGAAATTGAAAAAAGTGCCACAGCGCGAGCGAGCGCCGTGCTCGACGACGAAATGACCATCCAGGAGAATCGTTTCCACGCGCGTCAGAAGAGAGTAATCCCGGTTGAGGTAGGTCCAACGCGTTTGAACCATGCCAATTTTCGAGCCATTCGAAGGATCGACGAAGTAAGGAATGGTACGGCGAAGGAAATCCGGTTGCGGGATGAAATCGGCGTCAAAGATGGCGACGAACTCACCTTTGGCGGTTTGAAGACCATTTTCCAGCGCGCCGGCCTTGTAGCCCTCGCGGTTGGTGCGGTGAATATAGACGATGGGAAGCCCAGCGGCGGCGTGGCGGGCGACGCAGGCGCTGGCGACCTGTTGCGTTTCATCGGTCGAGTCGTCAAGCACCTGGATGTCCAGCAACTCGCGAGGATAGTCAAAGCGGGAGACCGCCTCGACGAGGCGCTCGATGACGTAGCGCTCATTGAAGATGGGAAGCTGGATCGTGACTCGTGGCCACTGGCGGACTTCCGCCGGAGCGCCGGGAACGTTTTTCGAGTAGAGGTAGTAATCGTAAACGAGCCAATAGCGATGGAAGCCGTAGGCAGCCAGGACGATGAGGACGAGAAAGTAAGGAATGGTCATGGCTAGATCGAAGGCGTTTGGGTGGTAAATTCCCGCGAACGTTCGATCGGTGAGCCGATGCCAATAATGGCCGAGGGCGCTTTGCGCGAGAATGACAGACGAGATGAATAAGCGTGCGGTCACGAGGTGGTTGATGTCGTATTCGGCAGGCGGAGTCTTAGGCCGCTGTTTAAGCCACCAGAATTATAAGGCCGAATGCTGGATTGAAAAAGCCTGGGAATACCGGAACCCCGGCGTTCGAACGCTTGGCCTGGGGCTGCCGGAATGCAAGCGTCTCAGGGCACAAGCACGATTTTTCCTGCGGCGCCCGGCTCCAAAATTTCCTTGTGGGCGCGCGCGGCTTCGGCCAGCGGCAATTCCTTACCGACTACGGGGCGGAGTGTGCCGTTTTCGAGGCCGGCATAAATCCCGGCGTGGATCGCGGCTTCTTCTTCGGGCGTGATTCCCCACAGCGTGAACCCACGCGCGGAACTGCGGCGGGCCATCAGGTCACGCGCGTTGATGGTGATTTCACCGCGATTGCCGATGATGATGACGCGGCCATTGATCGCCAAAAGTTTCAAATCGTTGGCCAGATTTACGTTTGCGAGCATTTCGAGGATGATGTCCGCTCCGCGCCCGGCAGTGGCTTTCATAATTTCGTCGAGATAACCGGATTTGCCGTGATTGAAAGCTTCGTGGGCGCCCTCTTTGAGAACAAGAGCAAGGCCTTTCTCGCTACTTGCGGTTCCAAAGACGCGCAGCCCCATCGCGCGTGCGAATTGCACCGCAGCAATCCCCACGCCCCCGCTGGCGCCATGAATCAGGACGGTTTCCGAAGAGCGGGCCAGCGCGGAATGGTACAGAGCGTGATAGGCCGTGCCATAAGGAACCCAAACCCCAGCTCCTTGCGTAAAGGAGGTGTTCGCCGGCAGCGGTTGAGCCTGGTTCTCGAGGACGATCGCGTATTCGGCGTATGCGCCGCTGACAGTGCGCGCCACGTAGACTCGGTCGCCGTGTTTGACTCGCGTGACACCCGCGCCGACCGCTTCGACGGTCCCCGCGCCGTCTGAACCAGGTGTGTATGGAAGAGATGGTTTCATCGCGTAAGTGCCCGTACGCATGTATGTGTCATAGGGATTGACGCCGACACCGTGAAGCCGCACGAGAACTTGGCCCGCCGCCGGCTTCGGCGTAGGGATTTCTTCGTACTTGAGAACCTCAGGACCTCCGAATTCGTGAACGACAATCGCTTTCATTGCATGGCCTCCTAGAAATGGTCATCCGTATTTACGTGGGTATGCTTAGTCTGTTTATCGGACGCGATAGTCACCTTCGCCCAACCAGTAGTTTGCCAATTGTCTTTGCCACTCTTTGAGGGCAACCAAGGAGGCAAAGTCTGGCGGAGGTAGCCGGCGAGGGCATGGACGTACGGTTCGTACATGGCGCGAAGCTCGCGAAGCCGCCGATCCGGCTCTTCGCCGTCGCGGAGTTTCAGTCCGTGCTCCGCGAGAATGTCCCGAATCCGGCGCAACTCTTCGGCAGGCAAGCGGTCTTGCGGCAGCGCGCGCGGGGCCGTGCCAAAAACCTGAGAGAGATCGGCAACGGCGTGGCGAGCGATTGCAAAAGTTCGCTCCGCCTGCTTTTCGCAGGCTTCTTCCACGCCAACCATGAGGAGAGCGCATGTGTCGAGAATGGCTGTCAGGGAAGCGATCCAAGATTGGTTGTCATGTTGAGAACGAAAGAAGGCAAGGACCGGATAGGAAAGATGGCTCTCCATCAATTCCGCCGACCAAAGTTCCCAATCCTTCAGCAGTTCGCGCAATGCGTCGGGGCCATGGGCATAGCTATGGCGGCGGAGCAGTTCGCCGGCGGTGGGTGGAGTTCCGGCGCGAGAATCAAGCAGAGAAATGTTCACTTCACGCTTTGAAAAAGAGCCATAGATGAATGGCAAGTAACCGATGACCGCCGCAAGAAAGCCGAATCCGATTCCGGCCTCCGTGACCACGAGGCCGCGAGCAAGTCCGGAGCGCGGAATTACGTCTCCGAGGCCAAGCGTGAAGAAGGTTGTGCCGCTCAGATAGATGTCCGTGAAAAAGCTTGAGCCGTAGGCTGGCAGACTTGCGTTGACTGCTGATCCGGCGCCGTATTGCATCAGGGCAAAGCCCAATACCAGTCCGATCGCCCAAACCCCGACTAGGAACAAGAGAGAAAGCGGGCCGTAGTATCCCAGCAGGCTTTCCCGCTTTTTTCGTGAGCGAATCAGACTCGTCGCGAATTTCCAGGAGGTCCATGTGGATTTATAAAAAAAGCGAGCCAGCCGGAATCGTCGTGTCACGCGGCGGGGCAGAATAATGGCCTCGAAGGCGTCCCATAATACGATCAGGAATATCGCCACACCTGCGAAGAAGGCGCCTGGCGCTGGAATCATGTGCTGCATTGTACCCGCATGGGAGTCCCGGCGCGAAGCGGCCGCCAGGTCAAGAAGTCAGCCGCGAACTAACTGTAATTTCTGCCTTCAACAGTTTCGAGACCGGGCAGCCTGTTTCCGCAGCTTTAACGGCAGCGTCGAATTTGGCTTTATCCGCGCCGGGAATGCTGGCGACGACGTCCAAATGGCTCTTCGTGATGGCGAAGCCATCCGCTAACTTCTCCAAGGTAATGGTAGCGGTGGTTTCGAGTTTTTGAGCGGTCAGTCCCGCCGCCCCTAGTTGCCCTGAGAGGGCCATGGTGAAACAGCCTGCGTGCGCCGCTGCAATGAGTTCCTCAGGATTCGTGCCGATGCCGTTTTCAAACCGGGTGCTGAAGGAGTATTGCGTTTGTTTCAAGACGCCACTGTCAGTGGAGATCGAACCCTTACCGTCCTTCAGACCACCTTGCCACACCGCCGATGCTTTACGCTGCATGATTTGTTCCTTTCGGTTGTTTGTTTCGAAAAGTTTGCGGGATTCATAACCAAGAATTCGATTCAACGGGGAGGGAGAAGGATATATTAAAACGCAGGACGCGAACGCGCCGGAGAGGCGAATGCAAACCTCGACCGAAAGGGAATCTGCTGTCCACCGGCCCTGGCCGGCTCCAGGGCGCAATTGGATTATGGCGCAAACCTGGCACGATCTGCTTTTCGCACACTGGCCGGTCCCGAAAGAGGTACTCAGGACGAAAATTCCGCCGCAACTCGATCTTGATCTCTTCGACGGGGAGTCCTGGCTGGGGATCGTGCCGTTTCGGATGAGTGGCGTCCGGGTGCGCGGGACTCCTGGAGTCCCCTGCCTATCGAACTTTCCAGAAATGAATGTGCGCACTTACGTTGTGGCTGGGGGCAAGCGGGGTGTTTGGTTTTTCAGCCTGGATGCCGCAAACGCGATCGCTGTTGCGGTGGCGAGGCGATGGTTCCACTTGCCTTATTACCGGGCCCGAATGTCCTGCGGTGAACGGAACGGATGGATTGAGTATGTAAGTGAGCGAACCCACCGCGGAGCGGCGGAATGCAATGTTCGCGCCCGCTACCGTGCGATTGGCGAACCGTTTGCCGCGAAGCAAGGAACGCGTGAGCATTTCCTGGTGGAGCGCTACTGCTTGTACGCTGCTGGCTCAAACGGCCGGTTGATGCGTGGCGAGATTCATCACAAACCTTGGATGTTACAAACGGCCGAGGTCGAATGGGCCAGAAATTCCGCAGCCGAGGCAGCCGGGATTTCACTGCCACCGGTGGAACCGTTACTCCATTTCTCGAAGAGGCAGGATGTAGTGGTCTGGCCATTAGAAGAAGTGCCGGCTCGCGTTTGGTGAGTGACTACCACTTGTGAAACACGAAAAAGACGGCGAGCACGATGCACGCGAAACCAGCGTAATAGTTCCACTTCAATTCCTCTCCGAAATAGAGAAGAGCGAACACCGAAAAGACCGTAAGAGTGATGACCTCCTGAATGACTTTGAGCTGGGCGACCGTAAATTCATAGGAACCAATACGGTTTGCCGGTACCTGAAAGCAATATTCAAAAAAAGCAATGCCCCAGCTGATGACGACAACTTTCCAGAGCGACGTTGAGCGGAATTTGAGATGACCGTACCAGGCGACGGTCATGAAGATGTTGGAGATCGTCAGCAATAGAATGGTTCGCATATTTGGGAGTCAACCCTTTCGCGGATAGAGTCAGGCCGCCTAGCGTTATTGCGAGGAAACGGCTTGTCTTTTAGTGATTAAAAACAATACCGCAGGTTCAGCTTAAGGGCGCTTGGTAAAAGGCCAGAACCCCGGATCGCTCGCTGGCAAGGTGCGCAGTTAGCCAAAGCTTTTATAAACTCGGTAAATGATGCTGGATTCTGCACACCTGAACCATCTAACAGTTCAGAGTGTCTGAGACCATCCGTTAGAGTGGAATAGTCGAGGCATTCTGAAACCGCTTTTTTCGCCTCCGCATCGAGTTAACGGCGTGGGGAGGACCTACTGGTGCGAAGATTTCAAGCGCTACTCTTGGTGACTCTTGCTGTGGCATTGCTTCTGCTGCCAGCGACGAACGCCCAGGATTCGATTGTGCTGGTGGTCACGGGCTCGAGCATGCCGGAACCGCTATATTTGCTCTGGAATGATGAGTACCACAAGCAGAATCCCGTGGTGAAGTTGCGGTACTTGCCCGAGGGAAGCGGAGCGGGAGCGACGCGCGTATTGTCGAGAGCAGGCGATTTCGCCGGCGGAGATGCGCCCATTCCAGAAAAGCAATTGAAGACCGCAAGCTTTCCGATCGTAGAGCTTCCAACCGTTCTGATTGGAATCGTTGTGATCTACAATTTGCCTGGGGTTTCCGGCGAACTGCATCTTTCCGGTCCAGTTCTCGCAAGTATTTTTATGGGCAAGATTACCAGCTGGAATGACCCCGCCGTCTTGAAGCTCAATCCGGAGCTGCGGCTCCCCGCGATGCCAATAAAAGTAGTTCATCGGACAGCCGGAAAAGGTTCGAGTTACATTCTCACGGACTTTCTTTCCAAAGCGAGTCCGGAGTTCCAGGCGCATGTTGGCCGCAGCGAATCGCCCGATTGGCCATTAGGAGAGAGCGCCGGAAGAACGCAGGATATGGTGGACAAAGTGGAAGGCACCACAGGAGCGATCGGATACACCGAGCTAAACATCGCGGAGAAGGCGTCGCTACGGATGGCAAGTATTCGAAACGAAGAAGGAGAATTTGTCCGGCCTTCCGCGCGAACCATTGCCGCAGCAGCAAGAGCGATGACGCAAAAAGCTTCCGACGACTTCAGGGTCTCCTTGACGAACGGACCGGGACGAAGCAGCTACCCCATCAGCAGCTTCACATGGTTTTACGTGCCGGCAGTCTCGCAAGACCCGGAGCGCGGGCAGGCAATCAAATCGTATTTGCAATGGGTTTACAGCAGCGGCCAGAAAGTAGCAGAGGAAGAAGGCTACCCGCCACTTCCTGAAGAACTGCTTAAGAAAGTAGCCGCCAAAGCGGTGACGATTCGGTAGTCAGAGCGGGCGAAATCAAACGTTCAAGGTAAGCGAGACAAGCTCCGGGCGGCGAGCGGGCGGAAGCGCGGGCGACTTGGAGCGATCCACAGGGCGGTAGAGAGTGTCGCGTTCGACGGGGACGCGGCCTGCGGCGCGAATCAAACGTTCGAGTTCCGCGCGCGGCGTAAATTCGGAGGTTTTCGCGCCAGCGTCGTGATAAATCTTTTCTTCGATGACCGTGCCGTCCAGGTCGTTCGCTCCAAACCGCAAGGCAATCTGCGCAATGCTAGGCGACAGCATGATCCAGTAGGCCTTGATGTGCTCAAAATTATCGAGCAACAAGCGCGAGATGGCGATACTGCGGAGATCCGCGTAGCCCGTGGGCTTTGGGATATGGGAGAGCGCGGTGTTATCCGGATGAAAGGCCAATGGAATGAAGGCGACGAAGCCATGCGTCACGTCCTGCAAGTCGCGCAATTTGAGAAGGTGATCAACGCGCTCCTCTTCGGTCTCGACATGGCCGTAGAGCATCGTCGCATTTGAGCGCAGCCCAGCCTCATGAGCTTTTTTCGCAGTGGTGATCCACATTTGGCCGCTCGTCTTGTGGTCGCAAATAATTTTTCGGACGCGCGGATGAAAAATCTCCGCCCCCCCGCCGGGGCAGGAGTCCACACCCGCTTCCTTCATCTTGCGCAGCACTTCCTCAATCGAGAGTTTTGCGATGCGCGAAAAATAATGCACCTCAACCATCGTGAACGCTTTGACGTGGACACTCGGGCAGCGAGTCTTCAGGCCGCGCACCAGCTCCAGGTAATGCTCGAAGCTCAGATCGGGATGCAGGCCTCCGACGATGTGAAATTCGGTGGCGCCTTCACGAACGCCTTGCTCGGCGCGCTGATAAATTTCTTCGAGAGCAAATGTGTAGGCGCCGGGAGCATTCGGATCGCGGCCGAAGGCACAGAGGCGGCAGTGCGCCACGCAGACATTCGTGGGATTGATGTGCCGGTTGACATTGAAATAGGTCACATTGCCGTGGCGTTTTTCGCGAACGTGATTCGCGAGCCAGCCCACCGCAAGCAGATCAGGCGACCGATAAAGCGCAATGCCATCGTCCAGGTTCAAGCGCTCGCCGGCAAGCACCTTCGCCGCGATGGGTTCCAGCCGTTGGTCCGTGATCGTAAGTTCGCTCATTTTGAATTCGTTGAAAATATCAAACGCGCCAAACCGCTGCGGCAGCGCCCCAGAACAAAAGGAACAACAAACTAATATAGCCGTTCACGGCAAAAAACGCAGCGTCCAGCTTGCTCAAGTCGCTCGGCTTGACAAGGGAATGCTCATAGGCGAGGAGCGCCGCAACCACGATGATGCCCGCCCACGCCGGCCACGGAAGAGAGAAGCTGAAGGCCAACCAAGAAAGAAGAGCGACAACACTTAGGTGCATCAACCGTGCGATCAAGAGAGCGTTAACAATGCCAAAGCGTTTCGGAACGGAATACAGGCCCGCTCGATGGTCGTAATCCACGTCCTGACATGCATAGAGGACATCGAAGCCGCCTACCCATAGAGTCACCGCTGCACATAAAATTAGCATGCGCCAGTCCAGCCCGCCTGTGACGGCAATCCACGCGGACGCCGGGGAAATACCCAGAGCAAAGCCGAGAAAGAGGTGCGACCAGTTCGTGAAGCGTTTCGTGAAAGAGTAGAAGAAAAGGATCAGGATAGCGACTGGCGCGAGTTCGAACGCAAGTAAGTTCAGCTCCCAAGCCGCGGCAAAGAACACGGCGACGGCGGCCAGCGTGAAAAGCCAGGCAAATTGGACAGACAATGTCCCTGTGGGAAGAGCGCGTTGCTGCGTTCGTGGATTTTCGCGGTCATAGCGCAAATCGGCGATCCGGTTCATCGTCATCGCGGCCGAGCGTGCCGCCACCATGGCCACCACGATCCACAGCAGTTGCCACCAGGTGGGCCAGCCGTGCGGCGGCTGATGAGTCGCGCGGGCGGCAAGCAACGCGCCGGTCAGCGCGAAGGGAAGCGCAAACACCGAGTGCTCAAACTTGATCATTTCGAGAACGGTGCGGATGCGGCCGGCCATGATCAGTTACGCCTCCGCCTTTCTTGCGTTGGGCTGGCCTGTCCAACGAAACATTGCTTCTTGGGGAAGCCCGGCTTGCGCGAGCACGCGGAAGACGTATTGTGTGACGAGGTCATCTATGGTTTGCGGGCGATGGTAAAACGCCGGAATCGCCGGCATGATGACGGCGCCCGAAGCCTGCGCGCGAAGCATATTTTCCAAATGGATGCGGTTGAAAGGAGTGTCTCTCACGCAGAGCACGAGCTTCCTGCCCTCTTTCAGAATGACATCGGCCGCGCGTGAAACAAGATCGTCGCTTACGCCGCCGGCGATCGACGCAAGCGTGCCCATTGAGCAAGGGATGATGATCATGGAATTCACGAGGTAGCTGCCCGAAGCGATGCAGGCGCCCACATCTTTGTTTGGCACGACTTCAATTTTTGCGGCTGGCCGGTTAAGCAAACGGTTCGGAAGCCTTCTCAAATCGCCCGAAGAAATTCCCAATTCTTCCGCGAATAGGCGCTGTCCCGCTTCCGTTACCACGAGATGAATATGCGCAACGCGGGCGTCACTTTCCAGCAGCTCCAGGGTCTTCCGCGCAAGCAATGCGCCGCTTGCCCCGGTTACACCCACGGTTACGACTTGGCTTTGTGTATCTGGCATGTTTTCGCGAGGATAATTCAGTCTCGCAGCGGAGTGGGGTCAAGTCAAGCTGAGGGGATTTGCATGCTCGATGATAGAATTTGCGGCGGCCAGACTCGATGAATCATCAGGATCTTCTGAAAGTTTTGGAGTTAGTGAAAAGCGGCGCTTTTTCGCCGGAGAAGGCGGCGGAGCGGCTGAAACACATGCCGTTCGAGGATTTGGGTTTCGCCAAAGTTGATCATCACCGCGCATTGAGACAAGGCTTTGCCGAGGTCGTTTTTGGGAAGGGCAAAACACCGGACCAAGTGGCGAAAATCGTTCGCGCGATGCTCGACAAGAAGAACTCGACTCACAACATTCTCGTGACGCGCGCTGACTCGAAGATGTTCAGGGCAGTAACCCGGGCTTCTGGAAAACTCGGGCGGCTTGCAAAGTACCACCAAGCGTCTGGTGTCATAACTATCCAGCGAAATTCCCACGTGACCGGCCAGGGGAACATCGTGGTTGTATCCGCAGGCACGAGCGACATCCCCGTTGCGGAAGAGGCACTGCTTACGGCAAGGATGATGGGGAATCGCGCTGAACCTGTGTACGACGTTGGTGTTGCGGGGATTCATCGTCTGCTTGAACATCGCGAAAAACTCACGGAGGCTCGCGTCATTATTTGCGTCGCCGGAATGGAAGGCGCTCTTCCGAGTGTGGTCGCCGGCCTGGTCGCTGCTCCGGTGATTGCCGTGCCCACGAGCGTCGGCTACGGCGCGAGTTTCGGCGGCGTGGCTGCGCTCCTTGGTATGCTCAACTCCTGTGCGTCGAATGTCACCGTCGTCAATATTGATAATGGATTTGGCGCCGCGTGCGTCGCTTCGTGTATGAACCGCCCCTAGTGCCGATCTGATAGTCGGCCGATTTTTACAGAACAAGCAGCCTGATTTGGGATCGTCCCATCCTATCTCAGGGGAATACGGTGCGTCTTAGTCAGCCCGCGTGTTTGCGGCGCGCGTGTTCCACTCAATGGAAACCTGTAAGGCCGAAAAACCGCCGGCAGGATATGTGGCATTGGAAGGTGGACGCGCAGCGGATAGCTTTATCGAACTGGTTCGGTTCAAGAGTTCCTCCATGACGATTCGGAGTTCGAGTCTCGCCAGTGGCGCGCCGGGACAATAGTGAATCCCTGCGCCATACAGCAAATTGTGATCAGGATTGCGATCGAGCCGGAATTCGTCCGGGTCACCAAAGACGGTTTCGTCGCGATTTGCTGAAGCCCAGATAATTGTGATTCGCTCGCCTTGTGAGATGGGGCACCCTCCCAGATTGGCGGCTGCTTTTGTGATCCGCCGGCTTGAAATCAGCGGCGGATGGATGCGGAGAATTTCATCGATCGCCCCGGGTAATAATCTCGGTTGCTTCCTCAATTTTTGCTGGAGAGATGACCGCATGGCCAGAAAGTGCGCTAGAATGCTGGTACACGCCGAAATGGTGGACAACTCGCCCACAGTCCAGTTGCGCAAAATGCTGACAATCTCTGCTTCGCTTAGGGGCCGTCCCCACACACGCTCTCTCAAGAGCCTAGCCACCGGATCATCCTGAGTTGCGGCACTTGAATTGCGGCTCTCGTTGATCCTCTCCCGAATGTAGCCATCAAATTCGAGCGCAATTTTGTCAATCGCATTGCGGTCCCCGGACAAAATCGCTGCCTGATTCTTGCGCGACCACTTCACGAGAGGTTTGTGAAGTTTTGCGGGCCAATTCAGGAATGCGCACTGCGCCTGAACGGCGAAGACCTGAGCGA
Organism: Candidatus Acidiferrum sp.; assembly: GCA_035279745.1. Lineage (GTDB taxonomy): Bacteria > Acidobacteriota > Terriglobia > Acidiferrales > UBA7541 > Acidiferrum. Next base: position 66,467 of record DATEHE010000031.1, read on the forward strand.
ATTCCGCGACCCAATCGAAGTCCTGCTTGCGGCCGAGGCCTTCAAAAAGCTGACCGACGGTCGCGCGGCAAACCGGTTCGAACTGAGCCATGCGTGTGGCGCTGAAATATGGATCCATAATGCGGCGGAATTCCGAATGCTTCGGGGGATCCATTCCGTTTGGAACAGCAACGTGACGACTGGAGACGGCGTTGCTAAAAGTCTTTGTATCCGTCAGCGCCTGCATCACGCCCGCATGCTTGAAGAGCGACCAATGAAGATACTCGCTGTACGCGACCGGGCACTCCTTCCGCATGCGGTCATAGGCGGCGATCTGATCCGCGATCACCGCCTCTTCCCTTGGATCCCAGTCAAGGCGAGTTTTCTTGGGCACGCGATTCCTAGGGGCGGCGCGAAGCTTGATCAATATGGTTTACAAAAATATTCAGGACGAAGGATGCAAAAAACAGAAGGCCGGAAAAAATGGCAGCAGGTACCACCGGACCGGAGTGCCCGGCGAGAAACGCTTCCAGGGTTGCGCTCAAGAGCCAGATTTGGACCACGAGCAGGATAACGATGAGAGCCATTGCTCCATCAATGGCCACCAGCCCGCGCCGCTGCTTAGTCGGATCGGTGTTAACCATTGCCGCTCACCTTGACGCTGGTTGCGAAAAGTTTTCCGCCAACGCGCTCGAGCACGATCTGGGGCAGGGGACGCGGCGGCGGTCCTTGAAGCACGGAACCATCTTTAATTGAAAAGAAGCCCTGGTGGCAAGGGCATTCAAGCCGGTCATTCGTTGCGGAATAGTAGACAGCGCAAGAAAGATGCGTGCACTTCTGGCTATAGGCAACGTAATCGTCTTCGCCCGTGCGGACCATAATGCATTTGTCATCGGGCGTCGGATATGAAAAGAGCTTCACGCCCCGCACTGGAATTTCGCCCAAGCTAGCGATCTCCGCAGTGCGATACACCGGCTTCTTCGCCAGATAAGCTTTCAACACGATCCATAGATTTCCGACGAACATTCCCAGGCTAGCCAGAGTCAGGAATTTGGTAAATTGGCGCCGCGTAACGTAGCGCTCGTCGTTCGTGAATACAGAAAATTCGTCCTTCCAGAGACTTTCCTTACTCGGGCTGCGCAGCAGGGACATACTTTTCCTCCCAAATAAAATCGAGAACATCCAACGAGACGGACTCGGCCTCCGGCGGAGTCATCATGTGCACTCGCGTGGTGATCTTCTGCTTGCCGAAGTAGAAAACGTTCGTAGGCTTTTCGCGGCGGCGCGCGATGTCTTCCGGACGAACATACGCCAGTGCCTGGCTCGGGCAAACAGTAGCGCACATGGGCCGTTTGCCAATAGATGTGCGGTCGTAGCACATATCGCATTTCATCATTTGTTCGAGTTCCGGGAATATTTTCGGAATGCCGAACGGACAAGCCAGGACGCAATTCGAACAACCAATGCAGCGTGGCTTCAACGAAGACTGCACGACACCATCCTCGCCTTTCTTGATAGCGTCGGCGGGGCAAGCCATGGCGCACGTGGGTTCGTCGCAGTGCCAGCATACGTACGCCGCCGTGGCCGTAGTGCTGCCGCGCTCAATGAAATCAAAATTGATCATGGATTTGCCGCGGTGCGTCTCGCATTCTTCGCACGCCTTAACGCAGGACTGGCAGCCGATGCATCGCGATGGGTCCACATAAAATTCGTAGCCCAGCATCAGGGTTTCCTCTTCCGTTGCGAGGGAGCCATCAGCGGCTGCGCTTTGAACCAGTCAGGTGGTCCGTCCGCTTTCTTCAACCGGCAGGCGGAAACTTTAAACTCTGGAATCTTGCTGCGTGGGTCGAGCGTGCGATGCGTCAACCGATTCGCGCTGCGCCCGCCGGGCCAGTGATAGGGAATAAATACGGTGTCTGGGCGAATCGTCTTCACTACCATCGCCTGCAATGTGATCTCACTGCGCCGCGAAGAGGCTGTTACCCAATCTCCATCCTTGATCCCGTGTTGCTCCGCGAGGCGGGGATGAATTTCAAGCCGTGGATTCGGGTATTGGTCCACGAGCCCGCCGATGCGCCGCGTCTGGGTGCCCGAAAGATACTGGCTCACGACTCTCCCCGTCGTCAGGTACACGGGATATTCCGTCGAGACCGGGTCGCCACTCTCCCGCCATTCAGTGACGATAAAATGGTGTTTGCCGTCTGCGTGCATCGAACGGCCATCGGCAAAAAGACGCGGTGTGCCGGGATGATCGAGGGTCGGGCAAGGCCAAAAGACGCCGAGATTGCGATCAATTTTTTCGTAGGTGATTCCGTAATAGTCGGCGTGGCCGCCGCGCGAGGCTTCCCGCAGTTCGTCGTAAATCTCTTTCGTTGATTGGTAGGGAAAATATTTTTCCTTGCCCAGGCGCTTGGCCAGTTCGACATAAATCCAGCTATCGCCTTTCGCGTTGCCGGGTGGATCGACGGCTTTCTGAATATGAATCACGCGTCCTTCCGCGGTGCAGCCGATTCCTTCCTCTTCCTCCTGAAGGCTTCCCGCGAGAACCACATCCGCGTAGTGCGCGGTTTCGGACATGAAGAAGTCGAGAACGCCGAAGAACTCAAGCTTAGACAGTGCTTCCTTCGTGAAATTCGCATCAGGAAGCGAAACCACTGGATTAAAGCATGCGGATAAGAGCGCCTTGATTTCGCCGCGGTGAATTGCTTCCATGATTTCGACTGCGGAGTAGCCGGCTTGAGGAATTTGGTCCGGCGAGATGCCCCAGACTTTGGCGGTGTGCGTTCGAGCTTCGGGATCGCTGATAACACGCTGGCCGGGAAGTTGGTCGCATTTCTGCCCGTGTTCGCGCCCGCCTTGGCCATTGCATTGTCCTGTAATCATTGTGCAGCCCGCGCCTTCGCGGCCGATATTCCCGGTTGCGAGGCACAAATTGATGAGAGCGAGGCAGTTCTCAACCCCTTTCGACTGATGCTCAACGCCACGGGCGTGCATGGCGATGGCGCGATCGGCCTTCGCGAAGAGATGCGCCGCCCGCTCAATTGTTTCTGGAGGGACGCCGGTTTTTTCCGCAACCGTACGTGGATCCCAGGCACGCGCCGATTCGGCGACTTTTTCGAATCCGGTGGTGTACTTCGCGATGAACTCGCCTCGTTGCAAGCCATCGCGCAGAACTATGTGCAAAAACCCCAAATATAAAGCGAGATCCGTGCCCGGCCGGACGGGAAGGTAGATATCGGCGTTGCGGCAGATGGGAGTCATGCGAGGGTCAACGACAATGAGCTTCCCGCCCGCGTCGCGGCAGCGCCACAAATAGTCCGTCGTGATTGGGGCGCACTCGCCTACGTTGGCCCCAGCGACAAGCACCACCTGGGCTCTCAATATGTCGCTCCAGGGAAGTGGGCTGCGATCCACGCCAAAAGCCAGCTTGTAGGCGACTCCGGCGGAAACCATGCAGAGACGCCCGTTGTAATCAACGTGGCGCGTGCCGAGTGCAACACGCGCGAATTTCCCGACAAGATAGGATTTTTCGGAAATCAGCGAAGCTCCACCGTACACGGCTACGGAATCCTTGCCGTATTTCTCTTGCACTTCGCGCAATCTTCTCGCGGTGAAATCGAGCGCTTCACTCCACGGCACTGCGCGGAATCCTTCCGCGCTTCGCATGAGCGGGTCGAGGAGGCGATCCGGGTGACCGCCTTGCATGTATCGTTTCACACCCTTGGGACACAGCATTCCATGATTGAACGGAAATTCTTCCCATGGTTCAAAGCCAATCACCTGGTTGCCCCGCACCTTCAATTGAATCCCGCACTGTTGTCCGCAGAAGCAGCAATGCGTTTTTACAAGGCGCTCGGCCGGATTCCGCGATTCATCCTGCCAGCCGCCCGGAGGTGTGTACGCAGCGTGCGGTCCAAATTTTTCCAGCAATACGTCGGGTGGGGCCGGGGGCTCAGCCACGGGCTTCCTCCTTCAGGCGCAACTGTGCGAGAGAAAGCGATTTTCGCTTGCAAGCGGGACAGAGTTCCTGCCAAGTCGCGTCCGTACCTTCCATGCGGTAGTCGAAGCCGAGTTGCGGAAGGACTCGCTTGAGATCGTCAATGTGCATCCGGGAAGCATAGGGTTCTCCGCATCGCGCGCACTTTGCGGATTCCCCGGCGGCGCCGGAAGCCTGATAGAACTTCACGCCAAGCTGCGCCGGCCGTTGAAAGATGTGGAAGAACTTACCGAAGGGAAGAAAAAGCAGCGCGGCAATAACAGTGATCGCATGGAGTATCGCGAGGAAACTATAGAATTCTCCTCGAAGCCAGTTTTGCGAAACGGTGAGCGCCAGCCCTGTTACGGAAATCGCAAAAAGCAGAATGATTGGAAGAAAATCGAGCGCGAAAGATTGCACGGCCTGAGCGCCGCGGTCCCGGAAACGGCGCCAGAGCGAGAGTCCGATTCCTGCCAGAACCAGAAACGCCGAGATGTCCAGACCGTGAAAAAGCAGTTCCGCCAGCAAAGTATGAAGTTTGAAGGTCTGAGCCGGGAATCCGTAAAGGAGGACGACATAGGTTTCCTGATCCGTGGGCAACGAACGGAATGAGATCCAGCCGAAGACGAGCGGGAAAGTAATCGCCACGGCGAGCAGGCAACCCCAAAACAAGAACTGATGCATCCACCAACGCAACGCCGACCGGCGGCGGATGAACGTCTGCGCGGCAAGATGTGTGGATGCGAGGCGAATCAGACGAGTTGTTCCGCGGAAGACTCCCGCCTCCCGAAAAAGCTGCCAACCTCGCTGCCAATACACGCGCGTAGGCGGCTTATCGAGCCAGACTCGATAATGGTAGACAACTCCCCATGTTGCAAATATGGTAGCGAAGGTATAAATCACCAAAGAAGGATCGAAATTTTGGAGATTGCGCGAGCCTACAACGATGGAAGCGACCAGCAAGCCCGTGAAGAAAGTGGCTGTGACGCCAGCTCGAATGCGGTCGGCGGTGCGAGTCAATTCAGCCGAGATCGTGAACTCGGCGCTTTCCTGTTTGCTCAGGAACACGACGGCGTTGGCACGCCAGAGCATGAGTGAAAAGAGCGCCAGTAAAGCAAAACCCGGCCATACCGTGTGGAGGTGATCGCGGAACAAGCCCAGGAGCAATGGCGGGAAGAATCCGCCAAGCCCGCCCATTGCCCCGACCAATCCTGTAACTGTGCCAACTTCCTTCGGAAAATATTGCGGCACCAATTTGAAAACTGCGCCATTCCCACTACCCAGAAGAAGCGCACAACCGAGCGCGCCGACGGTGAAGGGCAACGTCGCCGGCCAGGACATCAACAGTGCAAATGGAGCGATTCCAAGGAAAACCATGTGCAGAACTCTGGCGCCGCCAATGCGGTCGGACAACCAACCTCCGAGCGGGCGCGCTACGGTTGCCAGCACCACAAACCCCGCCGCGCGAAACCCGGCGTCCGCGGGGCGCAGACCGAATTGATCCTTGAGGAGCACCGGCAGATAGATCGAGAAGGCGACAAACCCGCCAAAGGTCAGGAAGTAAAATAGCGAAAGAAGCCAAGAAAGGTGCTCGCGAGCCAGTACGCCTAACATGGCCGAGATGCCTGCCGGACGAGCGGTCTTCGGAGAATTGCGAGCGAAAAGGAAAAAGATCACTGCCCAAACGACAAGTAGCGCGGCGGTCCCCCGGAAGACATTTTGCCAACCGGCCACCGCAGCAAACACCGGCCCGAGAAAAACGGCGGCGGATTGACCAATGTTTCCAAGGCCGTAGACACCTAGCGCGCTGCCTTGCGACTCTGGAGGAAACCAGCCGGAAACAAATCCAATGCCGACTGCAAACGAGCTTCCCGCTATCCCAAGAAAAAACGCGACATAGAGCAAGGTGTGGTAGCTGCCCGCGGATGCGGCAAGATAGGCTGGAATGGACACGGCCAGCATCAGCGCGGCAAATACGCTCCGCCCCCCAAAGCGGTCGGTGAACATGCCCGCGACGATGCGCAGAACTGCCCCAAGTAGAACGGGCACCGCAATCAGTAGCGCTGTCTGTGTCGCAGTGAGATGAAATATTTCGCGAAAGCGCGGCGCAAATGAACTGATCAATCCCCACGCGGCGAAGCAAACTGCAAAGGAGATCGTTCCCAGTGCCAGCTGAATTTTGCTCGAGCTGTTCCGGCTAGCTTCCATCGCATGCTCCAAACGGTTTCCCGCCCGCGGGATCGACTCGCGTTTAGGAGTTACATCGGAAGGGACGCTCAGAATATATCCTGCAAAGCCTTCCGGCAACGAGATTTCTCAAACTATAATCAGGGCAAATATGCTCTCAGGTCCGTCTTGCCGGCGCGGCGATCGTAGTGACCATCGGTTGTTTATATGCGTGGCTTGGTTCCAGGACAAATGTCCCCAGAATGTTCACGGCAAATAGTGTCAAGCCGCCAAGTTCCAGCAATGCAGACGAAGGAAGCACGGACCACGCCCAGTTCGCATACTCCTGATAAGCGAGAATTTCGCAGGATACGCGCAGCGTACACCCGAGTGTGACGATCGCTAATGCGCCGAACATGAGTTTGGTACTCCAGAGGAGACGCATTCCAGCAAATGCAGGTAGCACGCGCTGTCCGACGCAGAGAATCATGGTGGATATGAAGCCGACCGTCAGCGCATGACGCGACGCACCCCAGAATCCTCCGGAAGTATCCAAGCGGCTCGCTGCAACACCCAGGCCCGCCGCAACGAGCAACCAGACATAAGACAACCGCACAAAGAATGGAAAACTACTGTGAACCCCGCGCGTCTTCGGTTCATGCACCGCCGGTTCAAAAATGCGAATCGCAGCGGCCGCCAGCACGCCACCCGCAAGGAAGAACCATGAGCCGGTGAAAACAAATCCGGAGAACACGCAGATCAGTCCGAAAATATTGAGCACCAAAGCGAGCACTAGCAGATTTGTGCGTACCGGCTTCAGTCCGAGAAACACAGTCATCCACTTCGCGCTGAATCCCCAAACGAAGGGAACGAGAAATCCCCAGGCGACTAATGCCAAGTAGCGCTGATCGAAGAGGTGCGGAAATGCCGGAGTTGACCCGCGAAGTACGACGGAAACACAGCCTACGAGATTCGTCAACAACACGAGACATAACCCAATGCAGGCGCTTGCCACGACCCATATCCAGGGTTCAAGCTTTTTCCCGCGCTCGGACGGTCGATGCGACGAAACTCCGCGAAAAAAAATCGCAAAGGCGATCAGCTCGAGGGAAGCCGAAAGCGGCAGCAGCACTCTCCATTGCCAAAGATACACATTTACAATCCATCGAATTGCCACGCCTGACGTCCAGATTCCCCAGCTTGCCCATGCGGCAACAAAAAACTTCCCAGCGCCTCCTCGCAACTTCGGAATGGAATAAAACCCGATTCCCAAGATGAAGCTGCCCACCCAACCGAAAACCTGAGCATGGCCGTGCGCCTGCAGCCACGCAGGGGAAATTAGTCCAACGCTCTCACGTCCACTGATTTGAAGGAGATTCCAAACTCCGAGGAACGTGCCCGGAAACAACATAAAGAAAAGACCTGAACTGATAAACGCCATCAGCAGCTTCGATAGCGATTCCTCGCGAGCGCGCGCTTGTGCAAAGATCTCGACTGGGGACGCTGCGAAAGATTGCGGCGGCTTCGCAGCTATTTCTACATCCCCGGAGAGCGCTGGCGTGTCCTTCACGCTGCAGCCTTCACTTCCATCTCAACGGCCCGCGGAAAGAGGATGTTGTTTTCCAAATGGACATGCAGGTGCAAGTCCTTCTCAAATGCTTGCAATTCCTGGTATGCCGCTTGGTAGCTAGTGCACGCATCGGCGGGCGCCATGTAGCCGTTGCTCTGTGCCCTGATCCGCCGGACCAGCTCTCCCGCGTTGTCGTGCTCCATCATCATCGCGTGAATCGGATTTCTGACTGTCCGGAAGAACGGCAACTCGATCCCAGCGTTGTTCTTCCCCGCGTGTTCCATGCTCTCGATGAAAGGGAAAAGAATTTGTTCCTCCTTTTGCATGTGCGCCAGCAGTTCGCGCGCCACGTCGCCGAACAATTTTTCAATTTCCCCCAGCTCGCGGTGCCTTCCGCCGTGTTTTTCTCGAATCTTTGCCAGCAATGCTCGCAGGCGAGGTATGGAACGCCGCACGTACTGGTGGTGTTCTTCGCGAATGTGTTTTGTCAGTTCAGCCAGGGGTGCTTCGGTCCATCTAGATTCATCGGTCTCAAACTTGGAACCACTCTCTTGGAGTTCGCGTAGGATCTCCTCCGCAGGCACGTTGGCGGCCAGACAGGCGTCCCGCAGTGATTTCCCGCCCCCACAACAGTAGTCAATTCCGGCATGCTCGAGAATCTGGCGAGCCCCCGCACCCGATAGCGCGATCTCGTTCACCCTAGTGTCGCTTCCGTAGGTCATGTTCCCTCCTGCACTTTTCCAGTCTAGAAGGGGATGGGCGAGCCGGCTGTGATCAAGGTCACTGGATCGCGATTTTATTAAGATTCCTAATCTTCAGCCAACTTTTGCGGTTGCCGAAGACTGACTGCATTCCTCAGCACAATCTCACGGCCTGCCGCCGAACGCATTTTTCGTATCAAGCGCCACGCCAGCTGCGCAGCCTGCGAAGGGCTGCATCTCTCTAGCTAGCAAGACCGCACACGCCGTATTCTTATTTCTTACAGAACGTAACAGAAGCATCGATTGTATAACTTGTGGTAAAATATATTCTTAAGTATATTATAGGGACAAATTCAGTATGGCTCGCGGGCGAACGATTCAATCTCTAGAAAACTAAAGGATGTCCTCGCGCTCGGCATCCCAACGGACGGTACGTTTCCGTCGCAATGAAGCGATTGCCATTTGGCAGGCGATGGCGGAACGATAGCCAAGTTCGAACGGGCAATTTGGTTCCTTGCGTGAGCGCACACAGTCAAAGAAATTGTCCATGTGAAGGTTCGTGTCATTTGAGCCTCCGACGATGTCAGGCTTGCTGGAGGTTTGCGCGCCTGGTTCCGCGGAAGCGGCCGCCGAATGCCGCCCTTGCGGTAGATAGCTCACATTCTCTGCCGTCCGCAGGATGGTGCCCCTGTTTCCCAGCACCGCGTCATTCCCGTCCTCGCCATAAAAGTCATTTCCGAACCCGGAATTCCACGTGAACAATAGATTTTCCGGCTGGTCCATGGAAACGTTCATGGTATCCGGCACTTCCATCTCCGGCGAGAAGTAGTTGAAACCAACCATAGTGACCGAACGGGGAACGTTGAGCTTCAATACTTTGTACCAAAAGCCGACCTGATGAACCATATTCTCAAAGACGTTGCCACCGGAATAATCCCAGAAAAACCGCCAATTGACGTAACGCTGCGGATCGAAGGCATGAGGCGCCGATTCGCCCTCGAAAGCTTTCCATTCGACATTGTCGGTATTGCAGTCCGAGGGAATCGAGCGCAGCCAGCCTCCATCCCGGGCATTGCGATAGTGGTGAGTGTGCACGGACGTGACGGTTCCGAGCCGATCAGATGTGGCGAGCTCGTTGGCTCGCAGATACGCGGGGCCACTGACCGATTGAATGCCAACCTGCACGATGGACTTAGACCCTTGCATCGCAGCACGCATGCGCCGTGCATGATCGGGATTAAACGCCATGGTTTTTTCCTGATAGACATCTTTACCCGCCTGAAGCGCGGGAACGAAATTGAGCGCATGCTGGTGCTGGGGCGTTGCAATGAGAACAGCGTCGACGGACTTGTCGTCAAGCAATCGCCGGAAATCGGAGTAGGTCTGGATCCCAGGGACAATCTGCTTCACTTGTTCGCGGCGGCGAGTATACACGTCGGCGACTCCTACAGCTTCCGTATTGGGAGATCGCAGTGCAGCTCTGAAAATCGCGTGTCCTCGACCCCCGGCCCCGATCAGACCGAAGCGAACACGATCGTTAGCGCCGAGCACTCGGACCGTTGGGCCGATCAATGTCGCGGCGGTCGTTATCGCTGCCTTCTTAATGAATTCACGTCTCGAATCTTCGCTCATTCTAGCCCCCTCGGAGTTCAACATAAGTAAGCCAGGTCTTGCCACGGATGTCGTTGCAATAGTTGGTCCGCCGAAGTGATGCTCCAGTACGCACCAGAAACGCGCAACATCGAGAGGCGCGAGTCGCGCTCAGGCTTGCAAAGCGCCGGCTTCTTCCAAATCCTTTTTCATACCCGACCAACTTTGGCGTGTTGAGGCTTCCGGCGTACCCGCGCCGCGCCAGTGCGTCTCGAGGCTGACCGCGTAATGATAGCCGTCCTTCTTGAGGGCCTTGAACTGGCCGACCCAATCAATCAGGCCCGTGCCCATGGCCGCCCACGTGAAACCTTCGCCGTTCGCCCGCTTGACCACATCTTTACAGTGACAGTGTCCAATGCGATTCTTTGGCAGGAGATCATAGCCATCGGGATATGGCCGCTCGCCGCGCGCGGCTGCGTTTCCTGGATCCCAATTCAGCATGAGATGAGAAGTCTCAACTTCCTGCAATGTCTTGGCAGCTTCCGCTCCAGTGGCTGTGTTGCAATCAAGCTCGTTTTCGAGAACCAGAATGAGGCCACTTCGGCCGACGCGTTCTGCCGCTTGACGAAGCTTTTCGTTAATTTCCTCGCGGTATGGCGCGGGATCATCTAGCCGCCAAAAATCGAAGCAGCGGATCCGCTCAGTCTGAAACGTCTTTGCCAGGTCGATGCAGTGCTCCAGGAGCGCGTCCTGCTGGCTACCGGAAAAGTTGGCGCCAAACTCGGGCTTCTTCGGGCTAAACTTTGATTTTGGCGCTCCTGGCCAATCCGTCTTAAACAAAGGACTGGCGATGTCAGTGACGCGCAAGCTGTACTTGTCCAAGATGCGCTTGGCTTCAGAAATCTCATTCGCATCCAAATTAACAATATTTTTTCTCCACATGCCGCGAATCTCAATCCATTGCATCCCAAATTCGCGCGACGCAATTTCGCAGGCGCGCTCGAAATCCTGCGTGATCTCATCGTTGATGACGGCCACTCGAAATGGCGACTTGAATTCGCCGGCGAGAGCTGCTTTTGAGCTGGACGAAGTCGACACTGCCGCCGTCCCAATTGCTAAGATAAATTCACGACGCGATATAAAATGACGCATAAGTGGTACTCCCGGGCTTTTGGCCCTGCGAGACCTGGAGTTCAACAAGCCTCTCCGAAACTAGAAGCCGATTAATTTCAAACATTCGCATTTTCGGACTTACTCGATCTCGCACAACAGGAAGTCGCTCGACCTGAGAAGCGTGTTTGGGACTTCTAACCCGTTGAACGAGTCCTTGCCTTCGTCAAAGAAAAGGTACGACCCACCACGGTGCCTCGTACTCATACGCTGGAATATTTTCGGCAAAGCGCCTTTATCTTTGCGAGCAGCCTGGGAACGCCAATTGCTGCATCCTCTTTTCCTTCATACTCGGCGGACATATAGCCTTTATATCCGCCGTCCGCAAAGAGCTTCCAAATGCGGTCAAGATCGATGGGCTGCCCGTTGTCGAAGACATCGCGTATGTGGGTATGCGTAGCGTAGGGTATACAGGCCTCGATTTGCGCATAAGAGTCCGCGGACGGGGTGGGGATGAAATGAGTGATGTCCAGATTTATCCCTAGATAGGGCGAGCCGACGCGCCGGATGATTTCCAGGCAGGAATCCGCATTCTGAGTGATGCCCTCGTGATCCTCGAAGCCGATCGTGATGCCCTTTTTGCCGGAATACTCGCAGGCCGGTTTCAGGGTCTCCACGGTCCACGCAATGCCTTGTTCGGGCGTTGCGCCTTGCGGGAGCTTGCCAGCAAAGACCCGAAGATGAGGGGCGCCGAGCGATTCCGTGACGTCCACCCATTTCTTGATGTCGTCCAGTACCTGAGTACGCTTGCCGGCATCCGCCTGCACCATGCTTGCCCCAGTCGCAGCGCCGGAAAAACCCACTCCGTTTTTGAATGCAAAGTGTCGGAGCGAGGACAGGTAGCTGGGTTCGGTGGACTTAAACCAGTAGCCCGTCATGTCTACACCATCAATCTCTAGCGCCGTAGCCGTACGGATGAAATCCTCCATAGTCATTCGGCCAGCAGCAAGGTCCTTGCGATAGGAATAGGCGCAGCAGCCGGAGAAGAGCCGAGGTGAACTGGATCTGGAAGGATTTTCGTCGGGCACTCCGCCCTCCACGATCGCAGCACGGCCAAGCCCGGCCCCCGCAACCAAGGCGACACCTGCGGCTTGCAAGAACCCCTTGCGATCAAGAAGGGCCCGCACTGAGCACACTTTTTGCCTCCTGGAGGAGAGCTCCTCCCGCCTGGTTGATTTCACTCAGGCTTGCACTGTGACAGCAGTGCGAGTCTGACAAAGGCTCAATTTGCTTGGTGCCTTAGCTCTCAAACGATAATGGCACACAGATCAGAAAATGAGCCGCCCTCCAAAATAGATGTTTCGGGCTCCGCCAGCGCCAGTAACGTGACCAAAGTTGGCGTCGCCCAAGGTAACGTCCGGGTTGTTGAATTGCGGCGTGTTCGTGGCGCTGAACCAATCCGTCCGAAACTCAAAACTGAATCGCTCGCTCAGTCGAAACACCTTGGCCAAAGAGGAATCCAGGTTGAAGAGGTTAGGACCGGACAAGATGTAGCGTCCAACATTGCCGAACGTGACCGTGTTGTTGTTGGCGGTGTAAGGATCCTCGAACACCGATGTGTTAAACCAAAGTTGAGTATCTACTCCTTTAGGCTCCGTGATCGGGCCCGTCACCCAGGGAGACTGATGGTTACCCGGTGTATTCAGGGTGTGGCAGTTGCAGCCGAAGTTAAAGGGCGTCCCGGTCATGAAGGTCACCACGTTGCTAAACCTCCATCCCCCGAATATCGCATTGAGCGGTCCGCCGCCCGCCAGCCAGCGATGCCCCTTGCCGAGTGGCAAATCCCAGATATAGCTCTGCACGAACATGTGGGTGCGGTCGAAATCCGCCCGCGCATAGTTTCTCCGGAAATTGATGTAATAGTCGATGCCGTTCGAGTTTTCTCCATTCTCCTCGATGTAGCCCAGAGACTTGCCATAGGTATACGAGGTCGTCACATTCAGCCCGTTCCCAACTCGCCGGTCGAACTTTATTTGAAGGGCATTGTAGTCCGAGCTTGCGCCGGCAAAGCGCTCCGTTGTGGACGCGGTGCGGCACGTCGTCGTTCCCGGTACACAGAAACCGATCAGGGGCTGACCGGCAGCGCCAGTGTTGAACATCGCCGGATTCGAAACGGCATTCAGGTTGTATTGAATCGGCATGCGCACTCCGCGATTTCCCACATAAGCGACGTCAACAGTAAACTTCATCGGAAGCGCCCGTTCATACGTCAGGTTCCAGGATTGGATATAAGGGTCTTTATATTTCAGATTGATGACGTCGTAAGACTGATTGATCAGCAACGGCGTGTTGGCAGGAATGATGCCGCTGGAAGGAATCGTCGCAGGCAGCGGCGCCGGGAATCCGGCCGCAAATGTGGCAGGTGTCCCATTAGGGAGAACCGCCGGGCCGAAGCCCGATACGTTGTCAAAGGAGTTGTTCTGTTTTACGGGGAAGTCATAGGCATAAGTATTGTCCACAAAAGGTTCGTAGCTGATTCCATAGCCGGCGCGAACGACATCTTTACTCGTGAACTGATACGCAAGACCGATTCGCGGGGCAAAATCCTTGTAGTTCTTCTGCATCCCCAGATCCACTGGATTGCCGCCGACCCCCGCCACGACTAGATTGTTTGTCGTTGGATTGTAATTGGAGAACCCGCCGGCAAAGTGCGGCGTGCCGGGGGGATAAAACTCCCAGCGCACCCCGAGATTGAGTGTCAGGTTAGGTTTGACTTGCCATTTGTCGTTTACGTAAGTGAACACCTGCCATTCGCGGTACGCGGGGAAGACAATGGCCAGGTCGCGGCCCACTTGGCTAGGTACGCCTAACCAGAAGCTAGCAAAATTGTTGGCAAAGCCAACTTTTGGCGCCCCAGCAGCATTCAGCCCGGTCTGGCTGGAACCGAAATGCCATGCGCCTCGTGGGCTGAAGGTTTGCTCCTGCAAAAGGTCATCCCGCAAGCGAATCAGGTTGCCGCCCCACTTAATGGTGTGATTCCCGATGACTTTATTCCAGTTGCTGACCACATCCAGATCGGTTTCCGCGCGTACCCAAGGCAGGCTCGCCGAATATCCGACCATGGGGTTGGAAATTGTAGCGTCAACAAAAATTCCCGTTAACCCGCTCTCAAAGGGGCTGACGTTCACTCCAGGGATGCCGATCTGCGTTGAAGCATTCGAGCCGTAGTCATTCTGCTGTGCAGTGTTGCGGTAGCGATTGAGCCCGACCCGGTTCTGTACGACAAAAGAAGAAGAAAAAATGTGGTCCCAATTGACTGCTGCCGAAAACGTCTTGTCTGTTCCGGTCCCTTGGAATCCACCCCCGATCGGTCCGCCCGCGAGGCCGTACGCTGGCCCTTGGAACGTGATTGGGTTCATATATCCCAGGTGGCCCGAAATGTGGTTATTCTTGCCTTGGTAATGGTCGATCTTGACGTCGAACGAATTGTTATCCTGGGTGAAAGGAGTGCTCTCCAAGAAATTCTGTGCGTATTTGCCGGTTCCCGCCGCATTCTGGTTGTTGTTAGGAAGCGGCACCAGCGCCATGATCTTTTGCGCGACGGAATCCAACCGGTTCAAAGGAATGACATTGGCACAGTTACCCGCGTTGTAAGTCGGCGTCGTCGGCGTGCATGCAGGGTTATAATTCTGACTCGAAGAACTCGAAGACGCCATAAATTGTGTGCGTCCAGTGCCGCAGAGCTTGGAATTACCTCCAGGCAGACAATCGGCCGTGTCGCCGGTTAACGGATCGAAAATCTGCGTAAGAGCCGGATCACTGAAATCTCCATTGCGCTCCGCCGCGGTCGGCACGCTCAAACGCTGAAACTGGGCGGAGTGGTTTGTCGTCCTCAGGTAATCAACAAAGAAGAATGTCTTGTCCTTGAAAATTGGCCCGCCCAGATTTCCGCCCCAGTAGTCGTAAACGGAATGCGGTTTATGGAAGGCGCTTCCGTTCGGGCCCCGATCGAAGAAGCTTTTCGAGTTAAGCGCGCTTCCATTATAAAAGTCGTAGAGTGCTCCGTGAAAATTGTTGGTCCCTGATTTATAGATGACGTTGACTACCGCTCCCAACGCGGTTCCCTGTTCCGCGTCGTAATTGCTTGTGAGAACTTGCACTTCCTGAATCGCCTCGATTGGCGGCACGTAGACCTGCAAAAGCCCAGTTCGTTCGTTGTCGTTGACTCCCTCGATTTGGAAGTTGTTGCTCATGCTCGAAGTGCCGTTTACCTCGCTATTCAGGCTGCCCTGGGGATTGAAGAAAACCGAATGATTGTTTTCAGCCCGCGTCGCGCCTGGAACCAAATTGACGAGCGTCTGGAAGTTCCGTCCTCGGCTTACAGGCAACTGTTCCGCCTGCGAACTGCTCAACTGTCCGCCCGTCTGGGCGTTGTCGGTCTGCAGTGTTGGAATGGATACTTCTACGTTGATGGTTTCATTCACGGATCCAGGCTGAAGCGTCAGGTCCACATGCGCTGTATTGCTCACGGAAAGCTGCACTTCATCCCGGACTACATTCTTGAAGCCGGCCTTTTCGGCCTTGACCTTGTACACTCCCGGCGACACGTCGGGGAATGAGTAAAACCCGCTTTCGTTGCTCGTCGTCGAGCGACTCACGTTTTCGCGCGTTTCTGTAATCGTAACCGTGGCTCCCGACACGACCGCGCCGCTCGAATCCATAATCGTGCCAACAATATTCCCGTTGACTGCTTGGCTGAACACTCGGGGCGATGAACCCAGGAGCACCATCCCAAGCAACAGGAGCACGCCCAACCGAAACAGACTGCTTACACAGAATCCGGCAGTGCGCCCAATATTCGGAGTTCCGACCGCGAACCGCTTGACCCTCTCCTGAATTCCAAGGGAATACTCTCCCCATAGCTGGCTCATAGCATCTGCCCCCACCATCCTCAGAGGATGCTTACGTCCCACTCCCGGATAACCGGAAATCGCTTGGAAACAGTTCCGGACGGTAGTCCAGTCCGCACCCCATGTCAACACATAACTTCCAGAAATATGCTGGCAGCCCCGATACGCCGGCGCGCACGCCCAGAGCGCATTCGAGCAGGCCCACCCAAAGCAAGGTCCCGCTGAAGGGGACCTTGCAGCGTGGCGCCTGCGGAGGCCTCCCTCGATGATCCATCGGTCAGTTTGGGGACAA
Organism: Candidatus Acidiferrum sp.; assembly: GCA_035279745.1. Taxonomy (GTDB): domain Bacteria; phylum Acidobacteriota; class Terriglobia; order Acidiferrales; family UBA7541; genus Acidiferrum. The sequence continues at coordinate 82,761 of DATEHE010000031.1, forward strand.
GCTGAAGTCTGGGACCCCTCGAAGAAATCGGCTAGCTAGCAGCGAGGGTTGCAAATTCACCAGTAGAATTGCGAAATCTGGATAGTTCAGCCCCCACGAACGTTGGTTACTGGACCCTTTAAACGGCCGTCCGGGAAATGAGGAAACGGGTTCCCTAAGCGATCACGGTCGACGTTCTGGCTTGGCGATAGGAAACCTGTCGGCAGGTTCGCAGAAAGTATCGGATCTGACGGATTGTGTTAGACTCGCAACCGGTTCGTATCGGGAGCGGCATCATATCGGATATACTGTGCCCACACGAGCCTAGAGAATAGCATGGAAGCAGTTCCAAGAAAGACCACGATCCGTGACGTAGCGCAGGCAGCGGGAGTGGGAGTGGGAACAATTTCCAGGGTTCTCAATTCCAGCTCGCAGGTCAGCCAACAGACGCGCTCTCGTGTCCTCAAAGCTATCCGCCGCTTGGGATTCCGTCCCAACGCCCAGGCTCGCCGCATTCTCAAACGCCGCGCCGAGATGGTTTGCTTTCTCCTTAGTAACCGCGATTTCCTTCACCCATTTCATGCGCGCATCCTCCAGGGTGTCGAATCATTTGCAAGTGGACTGAAGCAGCATGTTCTTTTCGCCGCTCTTCATTATTCCCCCAGAACGCCTCCTGAGAAAATAGACGTCCCGCCCGTCCTACAGGAACACGGTTTGATTGATGGCGTGATTTTGGCGGGGACAATTTATCCGAATCTCCTTCGCCGGATAGAAGCAATGAATATGCCTTTCGTGGCCTTCGGCAATAATCTGATGGGAACGGAGGAAGTTTACAAATGCGATCAGGTCGGTTTCGATGACTCTAATGCCACACTTCTTGCTACGCGCTATCTCATCGCAAATGGACACCGCCGGATCGCTTTTGTGGGCGACATTTCCTATCCTTGGCTGAACCGCAGATTTCGCGGGTTCGAAGCGGCGATGACCGAAAATAGGCTCCGGCCGGCCTTGATTTCCTTGCGAAATTCTTTAAATTTCGTTGAATTTGGGCAGAGGAGTGCGCGAGAGATTCTCGCCCGAACTTCTCCACTCACAGCAGTTGTCGCAGGGAACGACGAAATTGCCTATGGGCTTTGGCTCTCCCTGCAGCGCCGTGGGATCAAGATACCGGAAGAAATGAGTCTGATAGGCTTCGATGATCGCGAAGAGGCCTTGCTCATGGACCCGCCGCTTTCGACGGTTCGCGTGTACAAGGAGGAGATTGGACAAACTTGCATGAAAATGCTCCTGGAGCGACTGCACCATCCCCAGATGGCCTTCAGCCAGAGAATTTTGCCTACGGAATTTGTAGTCCGGGGAACTGTCAGCAAGCGCTCAACTTGACTCTCATGTCCCAGACTCTCGACGCCCTGCCAGATTCTAGCTAGTTCAAGCCGGCGTGTGTAGCCGGACACGCGCGACGCGGGGATTTTCAAACCAACTCACCTTGAAACACACATCGCGCACAAAGACTCTCTACCTGCCCGTTCTGCTAGGGCCGTCCTGGCCGCATGTGCGTCAGCGCCATTTTGCTCCATACACCACTCTAGAGAAAGCCGGCTGGTCAGCTCTGGCCCGTCGTCTCAGCGAATCGCCGGCGGTGCTCCTCGCTCCGTTACGATCTTCTCCAACGCCCGCCTCGCCCCACTTGCTCGTAAACTCGCGCGCCATTCGAAGGCAGCAAATTCACATATTTACTCCACCTTGAAAACCTGGCGGCCATACTCATCAGGCTTTCAAGGGCGATTCGATCTTGAGTTTGGCCGCCATCCTGACCAGATCCGCGAGAGAGTCGGCCTTCATTTTCAGCATCACTTTTCCGCGGTGGGCCTTGACTGTAATCTCACTTATCCCAAGCTCGCCCCCAACCTGTTTGTTCAATAGGCCGGAGACGAGCAATGCCATCACTTCTCGTTCGCGAGGGGAAAGCGACGAGTAGCGATCTTGAAGCTGCTTGATCTCCGTCTGCTGGCCAAGAGCAACCTGGCTGCGTTTGAGGGCCTGCTTGATGGCCCCGAGCAGCACCATATCATTGAGCGGTTTAGTCAGGAACTCGACAGCGCCCGCTTTCATGGCCTGCACCGTCTTCGGCACATCGCCGAACCCCGTGATGAAGATGATGGGCACGCCCGGGCGTTCGGCCGAAACACGTTTCTGTAGTTCGAGGCCGTTCAGTCCGGGCATGGAAATATCGAGCAGCAGACAGCTAGGAACAGGCGCCTGGGGGTGTGATAGGAAATGCTGCGCCGAGGAGAAAATCTCCGGCTGCCAACCCTCTGATCGGATCAACAATTCCAGCGACTCTCGCACTGAAATGTCGTCATCTACAACAAACACAATCGACGTGGCGTGTGACATATAAAATGACCCCGATTCATGACCTGGCGCCTCCGTCAAATTCATTCTACTCCCCAACACCATACGTCTGCGGCCATCGCTCAATCCAAACCAAGCGCTGTATTGAGCGCTTTTAAAAGAGCCGTATCGCTGAATGGTTTGAGCAGGAATCCTATCGCCCCACCTTCCATCGCTCTCTTGCGAACCGCTTCGTCTTTTTGGGCAGTGATGAAAATGATGGGAATGTTATGGCCGCGAACCTTTAGTTCCTTTTGCAGATCCAACCCCGTCATGCCCGGCATGGCGATATCTAACACCAGACACTTCATCTGACTGGCAGTATTGGATGCGAGGAACTCCTCAGCGGACGAGAAAACCTTGCTGCGAAAGCCAAACTCGCCTAGCAAATCGGGCAGGGACTCGCGGACAGATTGATCATCGTCGACAACTGCTACCATTGGACTTTGACTAGCGCTCTCTCCGTCTTGGGATTTCATAGAGTCAGAATGCGGCTGGCGGCTTGGTGCGTCTATTGGACCTAAGTATTGGTACCGCCTGGAATGGAGAGCAAGAATGTTGCCCCCGGGCCCTCGTTCCGAACTGCCCAAAGCCGACCGCGGTGATTCTCCATAATCGATCGGCTGACGGAAAGTCCGATTCCCATGCCGTCGCTCTTCGTCGTGTAGAAGGCCTCGAAAAGCTTCTGTTCCGATCGGGGGGCAAATCCCACTCCCGAATCTTTAACACTGAGGCGCACTTCGCTGCTTTCGTCACATTCTGTCTTGATCACCAGTTCTTTAGGGCGGTCATCGACGACATTCATGGCATCCGAGCCATTTCGTACCAGATTCAAAATGACTTGCTGAATCTGGATCCGATCGCCCAAGATCAGCGGCAAGTGTTCAGCAAGCTCCAGTCGCAGAGCCACCTTGTTTCTCTGCAGTTCGCTCAAGGACAATGCGATCACCTCTCGAGTTGCCTCATTCAGGTCCATCGGTTCAAGAGCTGGTTCCTTCTTGCTGTAAAGCGTGCGTAATCGCGATATGACCTCCGAAGCACGATTACCGTCCCGAATCGTACGCCGCACCGTCTCACGTGCCCCTTCCAAATTCGGAGGGGTGGCATCCAACATCCGAAGGCATGTACCAGCATTGGTAACGATGCCGGAAAGGGGCTGATTTACTTCATGGGCGATCGAAGCGGTTAATTGCCCCATCGTCATGGCCCGCATAACTCTTTCGAGCTCCATCTGCATGTTGCGTAACTCTTCCTCCGCGCGTTTTCTATCGTCAATATCGGCATTTGTCCCATACCATTTCAAAATGTTGCCGGATGCATCGAGCATCGGATTCGTACGGAACAGGAACCAGCGATACTCACCGTCGAAGCGGCGCAGTCGCCCCTCGACCTGCCCACCCTTGCCCGAAGCAATCATCGATTGCCACACCGCAACCAACCGGCTCAAGTCGTCTGGATGAACGGCCACAGTCCAGCCTGAGCCGCGCAGCTGTTCCGCAGCTAGTCCGACGTACCCGAGGTAATGAAGGTTGAAAAACTCGGCTGAGCCGTCAGGACGCGCCGACCACGCCATCGCAGGTATTGTATTGACGATCAAATCGAGTTCGCGCTCGCTGGCTCGCAGCGCTTCCTCCGCCCGTCTTCTGTCATCGATGTCGGTGAGCAGAACATACCAACGGACGACATGCCCTTCCTCGTCATGCAAGGGCAAACCTCGCGCGTGAAACCAACGGTACACACCGTCCGCGCCGCGAAGCCGGTGATCCACATCGTATAGAGCCGAAGTCTCGACCGAACGAGTCCAAGCACAGATCACGCTAGGGAGATCGTCTGGATGGACGGCGTCCGTAGTTGACCAGAATTTTAATTCTTCTACGGTCTTGCCAAAGTACTCCAGGACTTGGCGGTTGACCCCGATAACAGCACCCGTTGCGCTCATGATCGCTACCAATCCTGCGATGCCGTCGAGGATCAACCGCGAACTTTGCTCGCTGTCTCGCAAGGCAACCTCTGTGCGTTTGCGGTCGTCAATGTCAGTGCTGGTGCCGTACCATCTGACCAACTTGCCATCCTCGAGGAACGGCGCCGCTCGGATGAGAAACCAACGATAGACCCCATCATGACGGCGAATACGAGCTTCGATTTCTCCAGGATTTTCGGTCACCAGCATTTCTTGCCATTTTGTGAGCAACGGCGGCAAATCATCCGGATGGAACGCCGTTCCCCAGCCCCAACCATGCGACTCTTCCGGGGAGAGACCGGTGTACTCGTGCCAGCTCTTATTCAGGAATTCGTTTGGCCCATCAGGCAAGTTGCACCAGGCAATAGTAGGGATTGCATCGATCACCCGTCGTAGCTTGGCCTCTGACTTCTTTATTTCATCGAATGCCTTCTCCAGTGCAGAGCTGGCGTCGTGTAGCTTTTCGTTCGCGGACGTGAGCTCTAAAGTCCGTTTTGCGACTTTCTGATCGAGTTCTCTCAAGATGTTAGCTTCGTGCAGCCCGATGGCAGCTTGATTCGCCGCCACGTTCAAAACGAGTCTCTCAGTTTGCTGCGGGAAATCCTGTCGTTGCGAACCTGCAACGATGATCCCGATATCATTGTGCAGCCCCAACGGCAATGGCACCAGCACAACGTCGCACTCGCCTAAGAACTTCTTCACAACCATAGGCAATTTTTGAGAGTTGTCTCGGAGCCATGGTTGGAAATTTTTGCCGAACTCGTGCGGAGTAAGTTTCGGCCCCCAACTTGAACCGAATCGCACATCTTCGGTGAATCCCGCCTCCGTGTGCTCCTTTAGCCGTGCGTACACAAGATCCAGGCTCAGCATGCTCAAGAGGGCATCGAGCAAGTTCCCTACAATCTGTGATGGTGCTCCGCCCGTCCAAACGGCCGGGAGGGCAACGATGCTCACTAAATCACTAATGCATCGCCGGAGTCGCTTGATCTCCTCGGAGGGACTGTCGGCCTGTACTGCCATGTTAGCTTGCGGTCGATGTTGCTGCGCTCCGCTCATTTCGCCGTTCGCGGAGCTCTCGAAGGAATTCTCCTGGAGGGACAAAAAATGGGTTTCGCTGCAGGGTGCCGCCAATAATGACCATGGGATGAGTGCGCATGATGTCGATCACGGTGTCCCCGCCAAACTGCCCGAGATGGTAAGTGCAAATCACCGCGTCGTCGTGATGCTCCCAGACATGATTTACTCGTGATTCGAATTCAATCAGATCGTTCGTGTAAGAATTTCCTTCCGCCGCCCAGTCCATCCGACAAACAATTCGGCTCAGCGGGAATCCTCCAGACGCATTGCCACTGGCAATTTTTTCGAATGCCTGCAGCATTCGCTCCTTATCAAATCGGCCTTCGCGGATGTACGTTTCTGTGTTGGTTCGAAGCTCTAATTGTCCGCTGCGTTCCGCTGCCACCGGATCAATTCCTGCAGCCACCAGCCGCCTAATGTGCTCGCTTCTTTGCTGCGGGTTGACGACATGGACTGCCTTGTGCCCACATTCGAATCCGCCCTTAATAAACGGAAGCAGTACTCGGTATTCTTCCTCCTCGCTGTTGAAGAATGCGCAAACGTGACGGGTCTCTGCGAGTTGGGAGCCGGCAAACGGGATGGGGGCCGTGGTCTTCATAAATCAATCCCTCCTTAAGGCGTAATCCACCTAAGGGTGGGATTTCACACTATCGCTTCCAGCAGGATTGTTCAACCGCGGCAGGGAATAATTCCGGACGTACATTTCTGTCCCATTCGAGACCCAAGCGGTTCGCCACTCGCCACCGCATCAGACCAGCATCTGCGTAGGCGGCATTCAAGACACCGGAATAAAATTGACTGCGTCCATCACTTCAGCAACCTACCGGCGATCCAGCTATCTGCACTGAACTTTCCGGGACCCGAGCCGATCAACCAGATAAGGAGGAGCACGTACAGGACTTCCGGAAGGTAGAGGAAATCGTCCAACCAGTTAAGAGGTGAAAGTCCCTTACGTATCGTGGAAACTGCGGTTGTCACCGTTGCGACCAGCATCTCGATCAATAACGCCAAGCAGGTTAGGCTCGATAGAAAGCCCAAAACCAGTGAGAATCCGCCAAAGAACTCGACGCCCGACACGAAATGAGTCATCAAGCGAGGGAATGGCACTCTCGCGCTAACGAGCGTTTCGTACATCGTTTGCGTTCTTTCAGCGACGAACAACTTGTTTGCCCCGGAAATGGCAAAGAATAGCCCGAGAGAAACGCGTACGAGCAGGACAGCATATTGTTCCAAGCCGCTGTGGCCCAGCAGCACAAGTTCCACCCACCGGCTCGAATCCACTTCTTATCCCTCCATCCGTTTCAGCCTCTACATTATGTGTCCATCCGCTCGACCCATTGCGCGCGGAATGCGGGAGCCACGAATGGATCCACAAAATACTGAGTTTCCCGCGCAACCTTGTCGCCTTCGAACTCCATGATGCTCACGGTGTAAGACGGCTTGCCGTCATACGTCAGGATGAATTCGGTCACCCAAAGTCCACCGCTGCCAACGATTCGCCGAATGGAAAATTGTTTCTTGTTCGGCTGGCTGGCGCGTTGGTTCTGTATGTTGCTTCGACCGCGAGTTCGCTCGCCTGACTGCGGATATTCCAGCAGCGCGTCGTCGTGGTAGATGTGGTGCTCCGCTTCAAAATCGTTGGCATCGGACGCCGCCCAATGCTGATCGAGTGCCGCACGGATGCGCTCGTCTTGCGGGGATTGCTCAACCCGCAGCTTCGCGTTCATGTTTCTCTCCTTTGTGCCATGATTCCCGAAACGCTGTTTTCACGATTGCATTGCGCTTCTGTCTCGCGCTTTGAATCATGCCTCCTTGGACCCGCACCAGGGTTGGCCCTCGCAAACAATCCCAGCCGCGGGTTTTCGGGCATCAAGCGCGGTATTTACTGGACGCCATGCATGGCAAGCACAATCTTTCCTCTTGCGTGCGGCGTACCGGCTAGCATCTCGTGGGCCCTCCGAGCTTCTTCGAGTGGGAGCACGGTGCCCACGTCGGTGCTCAGCTTTCGGCTATCGAGCAGTCTCGCGAGTGCGCCCAGCTGCGCCGCAGTGACGTCTACCAGAATGAACTCGGAACGAAACCCGGCAGTCTGTGGTGGTGGTGAAATCGCCGACACGAGGATCCCGCCCGGCTTTAGAACACGGAAGGAACGATGCTGCGTCTCTCCTCCGACCGTGTCGAGCACAGCATCGACGGCGGGCACGGCATCTTCGAATTTTGTAGTCTTGTAGTTCACGACCGTCTCGGCACCAAGGCCGCGAACATAGTCGAGATCATCGGGCCCAGCGGTTGCGAAAACCCGCAGTTCTGCCTGCCTCGCCAGCTGCACGGCATACGCGCCAACATTTCCAGCTGCTCCGTGGATCAATACCGCTTGGCCCGACTTCATTTGCGCATGGTCGAACAGCATCTGATACGCGGTCACTGCCACGACCGGCACGGAGGCGGCCTCGACAAAGCTCAAAGACCTTGGCCTTGCTGCTACCATCTGTGCCGAAGCCGTCGCATATTCGGCATAAGCGCCAATGAATTGTTTGCTTGTGACACCGAAAATTTCGTCACCCGGCTTGAACTGAGTGACCCCTATTCCGACGGAGTCGACAATCCCCGCCAAGTCAGATCCGAGAATGATCGGGAGGGACGGTCGCACAACGCTCTTTCCTTCGCGAATGAGCGCGTCCCATGGGCCAACTCCAGCAGCAGCGACCCGTACAACGAGCTCATCATCTTTCGGGGTCGGAGGTGATAGCTCATCGATGACGATCGCGTTCGGCGGGCCAAAGTAATGGATTCTTGCAGCTTTCATTTTTCTCTCAATCTTTCAACCGCGGTGCTGGGCAATCGCATCGGATAGTGCCCGTCACCGGGCAATCGACATCAAGAAGCCGTTGTTGCACGAACAGTTTGCCTTGCCATGAGTGTTTGAAGTGCCTGAGCCGCAGATGTCGATCACGCCGGATTCTGGCCAGTGATGAAACGGCCGTCGGTGATGGAAAAGGGCTGCCAGTTGGCCTTCTTCTCGAATATGGCGCCGAGTCGCAGCGGTTCATCTTCGACCAGGAAAGGCACCACCTCGGTGAGGTGCACCACATCTTCCTCACCGTTCGTGAATCCCGTGACGTGCTTTCCTTTCACCAGCGGCGCACCCTGGTAGGTAACATGACGAAGCACCCCGGGCGAATTGCACACCAACGCGATTGGTTTACCCGAATTGTAGAAAGCCTCCAGAAGTGCAACCGAGGCAGGGCTCTCCGCAAGATCCCACATCGGGCCGTGTCCCCCGGGATAGAAGACGGTGTCGAACTCTTCCGCCTTTACGTCTGCTAGTTTGACAGTGTTCGCGAGTGCGTTCTGCGCCTCCACGTCTTTCTTGAACCGCGCCATCGCCGGTGTTTGATTTTCCGGCAGATCGCTCTTTGGATCGATCGGCGGCTGCCCGCCTTTCGGAGAGGCGAGCGTCACCTCGACGTCGGCATCCCTGAATACGAAATACGGGGCCGCGAATTCCTCAAGCCAGAAGCCAGTCGGGCGGCCCGTGTTCCCCAGTTGGTTGTGCGACGTCAGCACTATAAGTATCTTCATGTTGTTCTCCCGTGTTTTTGAGAATCCCGATTGAATCGGGCGGCGTTAGTAATCAGAGCAGAAGCGCTAGATGAGAACAATTGCACGATGGTATCGACGACACTTTTGTATTGGTTTTCCTGCTGGATGAATGTTCGACGCAACGCATGCCCGCGTATTCCGCGGTGCAAATGAGAGGTTCAAATTAATTCTTTTCAGCAGTCGGCTCGTTTTGATTCTGCTCTCTGATTTTCACGGAGCTGTGTTTTCCCTTTCCGCGCAAACAGCCGTACTTGGGCAGAAGTTCTCGGCAGTCACATGCTCCGGAGAAGTTCACGCTTCTCTTGCGGCATCCATCCGGACCGCTGCTGCTTACCTCTTGGGGTATGCGGTGAAAATATAGTCTGTTGCTTTTGCCGCGGTGTGGCACGTGTAGCCGCAGGTATGTCCGCTCGCGGATAGGGCGTCAGGCTTGAAAGTGCCGGAGGCGGGCTCGTAGTCCCACTTCGCATACGCCCAGCCGTGCGTGTCCGGGAATCTCTTCGAGTCTTTTTCGATGAAGGCAAGCGATTTTAGTGTGTTCGGCACTTCGACAAAATAGGGTGACTGTGGATTCTTCTGCTTGACCCACTCGATCTTCACGATTTTGGAGCCGTCGGGAAAACTCTTGCCATTGGCCGGTACGCCTTGCTTGTACGCATTTATCATCATGGGATTCGCCAGAATTGACTTGATGCTGCCTTCCGTCGCACTCGGCGCAACGTCCTGCCAAGTGTCGTAGCCCCGAAACTCCGAGAACGCGAGGCCGTCAGGCACTTTCAGCGTGTACCTGTCCTGGTGTGCAAACATTGTTCCGCCCATAACAAGCAGGGATACTACAAGAATCGCAAACCCAAGGACCCATTTGCTTCTCATTTTCGCATCTCCTGTGCGCCGGCTAAACCGGCGAGGTGTTGTGAATGCAAAAGTCATACGAATGTGAAATAGCGATCCACTTCGGCCCCGAGTCATGCGGAGCTGCTTGCGAAGGCAGCGTCGAAGCGTTGACAGGGGAACGTGCGGGCCGGGTATTCAGCCGCGTAAGAAACTTCCTCCGGGACGCCGACGCTGTAGGAGAAAGCGGAAGGCCCCATCGGGTGCACCGATATCGCGAGGTGTGCCAGAGTCCCGCGCGGTCAGAGACCCCGTGCACGCACGCAAGCACCTCGCATGGGAACCGGGAGATCCCAAGTCCGCCCAAGGCCGCAGTTGCCTTGGGACGTGTCGGGAAGTCTAAGGACGTACGCCGATGATGAACGGACCTGGGAGGTCGGACAGATCCACTGTACCTGGGAAGTCCCTGAACAATGCCGGACAACCGGCGGCGGAAGGGATAGAGGGAAGGGGTCTGGCCAAAGGGAACCTGCCACAGCAAAACGCGTCCCGGACACCGGGCCGGAACGACGCGCTCAGTGCGCTGGAGCGGGTACGTCAAGCAGCAGGAAAGGATAAGAAGTTGCGGTTCACGGCGCTTCTGCACCACATCTACAACCTGGAAACGCTCCGCATGGCTTACTTCTCGCTGAAGAAGGAAGCCGCAGCGGGTGTGGACGGGGAGACGTGGCGACACTACGGCGAGGAACTGGGAAAGAACATCCAGGACCTTTCCGAAAGGTTGCAGCGAGGAGCGTACCGAGCGAAGCCGGTGCGTAGGGTGTACATCCCCAAGGCCGACGGGCGGCAAAGACCGCTCGGAGTCACGGCGCTGGAAGACAAAATCGTTCAGCGCGCGGCGGTCGAGGTGCTGAACGCTATCTACGAAGCGGATTTTCTCGGCTTCTCGTATGGGTTCCGACCCGGGCGAAGTCAGCATCAAGCGTTGGACGCGCTCTACACGGGACTGCTGACGAGAAAAGTGAACTGGGTGCTGGATTTGGACATCAAAGGCTTTTTCGATGGGATTTCCCACGAATGGCTGGTGAATTTCATCGAGCACCGGGTTGCGGACCAGCGCGTCGTGCGGCTCATTCAGAAATGGCTGAGGGCCGGTGTGCTGGAGGATGGGAAGCGGATACCAGTGGAAGAGGGGACGCCCCAAGGCGGCAGTGCCTCGCCGCTTTTGGCAAACGTCTATCTTCATTACGTATTCGATCTGTGGGTCCAAGCATGGCGTCAGAAGCGCGCGCACGGCGATGTGATCGTGGTGCGATTTGCGGACGACATCGTGGTTGGATTTAACAGCCGAGCGGATGCCGATCAGTTTCGGGCGGAACTCACGGAACGAGTGAAGAAGTTCAACCTGGAACTGCATCCCGAAAAGACGCGACTTCTGGAGTTCGGTCCGTTTGCGATCGACCAACGGGAGTGGCGTGGAGAAGGGAAACCGGAGACGTTCAACTTCCTGGGCTTTACGCACATCTGCGTGAAGAAGAGGAGCAATGGCCGATTCACGGTGTTGCGGCAAACGATTCGCAAAAGGCTGCAGACGAAGTTGAACGCGGTGAAAGCCGAACTTCAGCGGCGTATGCACGAACCCATCCCCGAACAGGGCAAGTGGCTGCAAGCGGTGGTGCGTGGGCACATCCGATATTACGGTGTGCCTCGGAACCAAAACGCGCTGTGGATTTTTCGGTTCCAAGTCGGGCGGCTCTGGCACCGCGCTTTGTCGCGGCGCAGTCAGAACGGTCGCGTACTCTGGGACCGCATGCGGCGCCTCATTAACCGTTGGCTGCCTATGCCTACTGTCTGTCATCCCTATCCCCTGCATCGCATGGGCGTCGTTACCTAAGGCAAGAGCCGGATGCGGGAAATCCGCTCGTCCGGATCCGTGGAGGGGGTTATTAGCGATCATGATTCCTACTCCGACTTCTGCTGCTCATCAATTACTGATTTTCGCAACGACATCTGGCGTAATTACGCGACTACCACTCTGTTCTACGCCGCGCTAGCAGAAGCCAAATGCCGGTGAATCTTGTCGCGAAGTGCCCGCTGACGCCGCCAGACGCCGAATCTGGCTCCGGTCGCGGCCGTGCCCAATATTTCAGCCGTTTGCCGGATCGAAAGCACATCAGCACCGTGAATAATAAGAGTCAGTCGCATGGCCGACCGCAGCGCGCTTAATACGGACATCAAGACTCCCCGCCGCTTGCGGTTTTCAACTAGCTCATCATCGGCAAATTCATCCCCATTCCCTGCGGCCCCAATGAGACCCGTTTCGGCCAAGGCGCATGCACCGTCGCGAGCCACTTCGCAAGAGCTCGCGTCTTGTGTGAGCCGGCTTAAATTATCGAGTCTCGCTCGGTGCGATGCTCCTACGCCCGCGAGCGAAGCAACGACCTGCGTTGTATCCAGTATGTTTTGCACTGCCATGACGGCATCTCCTTTTCAATCTCAACAAAACCGCGCCTCGCGCGAATCCAGATTGATTCGTACGCAGCGCTCGAATGCGATTAAGACAGTGGCCCATAAGGAAATCAATTGGACGATGGTATCGCCGCTGCTTTCGTATCAGGTGGTCACCCGTCCCGTTCTCTCTCGCATTCGCTAAACGTAGTCATCGCCGATACCTTCGTCCAATTGTTTTGGCTGAGCGCGTGAGGCCCAATCGCTCTGTCGCAGCCGAATCAATCGGATTCGAGCGACACCACAAAAAACGGGCTTTTCCGCGCCGTCCGCCCGTCAGGAGGAAAATATGAGCATCATTGATAAGGCGTTAGAAGCAAACCGCGAGTTTGCAAAGAAATATAATCCGGAGCTCGGGAAACGTCCCGGACCGAAACTCGTAGTTGTAACGTGCATGGATCCACGGCTCTCGGATCTCCCCGGGATTTTGGGTCTGCCGCTCGCGGAGATCGACGTGATTCGAACCGGAGGACCGGCCGTCACCGAGGATGTTCTCAGTGAGCTTGTTGTTTCCACCCGCGTTTTGGGCACCACTGAGATACTGCTGCTAAACCATACCGGCTGCGGGTTCACCACATTCACCGATGAGGAGCTGAACGCAAAACTTAGCGCTTCAACCGGAGATGCTTCGCCAGCTCCCATGCGCTTCTTTTCCTTTAAGGACCCCGAGGAAAACACCAGGGAGCAGATCAAGAAAGTGAGATCGCATCCTTGGATTGCCAAAGACATCCCCGTGCGCGGACTCATTTTTGATGTGGACACGGGCAGATTGCGCGAAGTCAAAGTCCTTCAACACGAGTGCGCCGCCTGACGCGTCTCATTTTTTCTAGTTCACCGGCCGCCCGCACCAATGTCCCCATACCGCGGAAGGAAGCCCCTGACGACGATGGTCTGCTTACGCCATGGAGATGCATCCGAATGAAGCTGTATGCAGAAATTCTCGCTCGGCAACGCATGGAACGCATGGGCCGGACGTGCGGCAATCAGTTGCCTGCGGGCTTCCCTTTGCGCTGTCTCACACGAAGGTATCGGCGATACCTTCGTCCAATTGTTTCTGTTCTTCGCCGCAGGTTTAATCGCGAATGTTCGTACACAGCAGTATTCGCAACCCCGAGATCGCACAAGGATAACGGGGATGCGCGAAGAATTTTGAAAGAGAGGGAACCACACATGAACGATAGAACCCTATGCGGCCAGAACAGCGCGACACAAAGACGGTCAGCGAAGCAAACGACGAAATCGGACTCGTGGCGCGGGCGAAATCAGGGTCATCGAGCGCCTTCGGACAGTTGTACGAGCGCTATCGACTCCGCATCTACAACACCACCTATCGAGTCCTTCGCCAGCGGCAAGATGCTGAAGACGCAGCTCAGCGGTGCTTTCAGCGTGCCTTTACGAATCTGGCCAGATTTCGTGAAGACTCAACGTTTGCGACTTGGGTGACTCGCATCGCAATCAACGAAGCTTTGATGATGGTTCGCCAACGCCGATCAAACATACCACTCTCAGAAATCGTCACCGATGGCTCGGACGCGCTCCTGGCCAATGTCCTTGCTGATAGGGCGCCATCGCCGGAACAAATTGCCGCCGCTGAGGAAATTCGTGACGTATTGACACAAGCCGTGTCGCGGCTCCGAAAGAACCTGCGAAGCGTAGTTTTGCTGCGCGAATTGCATGGTCTTACAACCGAGGAAACCGCTCGGCGCCTCGGCTTAACCGTCGCCGCCGTCAAAGCAAGAATCTTCCACGCGAGACGTTGCCTGCGCCGGCATTTGAAGCGTCAGCTGATGCCGGAAAGAAGCCATTTCCTAGTCGGATCTCGTATCGAACAGTTGGAACCGAGCGCGCTGTTCTAGTGGGCACGGTCTCGTCAACTGCAGAAGAGCGACCCGAGCATTTGCGATACTTTGGCGTAGTATCACCGCAAGCGAGTAACAGACGTCATCACTGTAGTCAGCACTCCAGGCACTTGCCGCGATCTCGCCCGCTCAAAAACTGGCCCACAAATCCAATCGCACGGCCGTGAACGACTGGTGACGCACACAGTTAAGCGTCGAGTAGGGGTTGCGCAGGGCGTCCTAGTTGCTACGTAAACTATGAAATCAGGCAACCATGCTCGCTGTTCGCTAGCATGTAACTCCAATTCGCAGAGGGAGATAGAGAAGGCCGGGCGAGCAGACTTGAAGCACCCACCGCTTGGTTGACGACCAAACACTCTTTTACTTTTCTTTCTATATAACTTATTTGTTCTATGAGGATTTGGCTCCCCGGGCTAGATTCGAACTAGCAACCCTTCGGTTAACAGCCGAATGCTCTACCATTGAGCTACCGGGGAAGCGAGCAACGCGCTTGTTTTGATTCTATTACAGGAAACAGAATCCGTCATGCGCTTTCGGTTGCACGCCGAACGCTCACAACAATTTAGTCGCCAAGAAGTATCGCGTTTTGCGCTCGTTAGGCCGAGTCTTGCTGCTCTAGCTCGGACATTGGGGGCATGATTCAACGTTGGGGCAGTGAACCGTGCTCGGGACACAACTTTTTCTGGGCAAACACTACTGAGTGCGTCGCGAGTGCCCCGAGGAGCGCAGAACAACGCGCGCAGAATTGCCCGCCGTTCGCGCGGCAGTTAGCATCGGGATGAGCCGAGTCTGCTTCTCACGAAATCGCACGCCCGCGCCTCATTGCACGTCAGCGTTGCGATCTTCTTCGTAGTGCATGATGTGGTAGTAAGCCTCCCAGCCATCCCAAAGAACCGGAGGCGCGATGTGAGTTTCCGGGTCGTCCAGAAACTTTGAAAATATCTGCACCAACTCGCGGGTGCGATAGATGCCCGTGAGCCAATCCCCGCGATACCAATTCTTCCATTTGGCGTACTCGGCGGCATCTTCTGCACGGCGAATTTCGTCGAAGGCGGCCAGAGCCTGCGCGACTTGCTGATGCGCTTCCATCTTGTTTCCCAATTGCGCCGCCTGAATTGCCTTCGAGACGGAGAACAGCACGCGGTTGCTATCGCGCTGAATGGCAATCATGGCCAGGACTTGTTCGCGATAGAAATTGCGGCGCGCGATAGGAATCGAAGGTTCGAGAGCGACTGCTTTTTGCCAGACGGCGTCCCAACGCGACTGAGCGTCGCCGCACTGTTTGATTTCCCGCCCAATCGTCTGCCCGAGCCATTCTTTCCCCGAAATGCGGTTCGGACCAAAACCGAAGCCGCTGTCGAGAATGCGCGACGGCTCCCATTTCGGAGCCTGGCTCGGCAGCGCATAGAGGGGCGAATCAATCATGTAGGTGAGCAGCATGCGGCGCGCTTCGGTGTGAAAAAGCTGATCGCCGTATTCGTGGGGTGGCTCGCCGAAATGCGCGGGCGCGCTGAAGTATTGTTTGTAGAGTTCGACGAGTTGAGGAGCAGCTTTGTCGCCAAATTCCTCGGCGGCCCATTGCTCGTAGAACTCGTCCGCGGGATTCGTGTTGTTCGGGACTCCTGCCCAAACTGCGTCCATGACGGCGCGAATGGACATGGGAACAGGGCGAATGTCGCTGGTGTTGACGAGAAAATAGTTGGTGGCGCCGGCTTTGATGTAGCGACCGATTTCAGAAAAACTGCGCGAGACAGGAACCATTTCGGTGAGCTGATTGGCCCGGCCGTTCATCATAGCGACGTGATCGTAAATGCCCTGGCCGGCCGTGACTTCGCCGTGATCTTGGAGATAGCCGTATCCGTCGTCGGCCCAGACGGCAGGAACCTCGGGAGGAATTTTCAAGTCGCCCTGCTGAACAAGCCGCGCGCCCTCCTGCCACAGATTCGTGACAAACTTCGCATCGGGGCGGGCGGCGCGCACAATCTTCATCTGGTTGGAGATCGCTTTGCTAATCAAGGCGCCAAGAGCTTGGTTATTGTCGCGGACGCTGGGGTCCATGGACGCGTAGGTCACGTCAGACAAGCCGCGAAGGCCAACCGTCCAGAGCACCTCCTGATTCGGCAAATAGGAGTTGACGGCATTTTTCCATGCGCGCTCGAGAATCTCGGGATGCTCGGTGTAGTTGTAGGGAACGTCCTTCGGCCAGCGCGCGACATTGAGGCCGAGGGGAATCGCGTGGTGCTGGGCGATGATGAGGCCGCGTTTATAGGCGAGCTGGACCTGGGGATCATCGGGGAAAATCCAGGTCCCCGGAGCGACCATATTGCCTTTCAGCCGCAGGATGGTTTCGAAGATTTTGTTCCAGACGTCGAGAGCGATTCCAGTCTTGTCCTTTTTTTCGCCAGGCGCCCATCCGGTGAGAAGGTCTTCGTCGTTGATAAAAAATCCGCGATACTTGAAAACCGGCGAAGGATAGGTTTCCTGCAAGGAGGCCGGAAGGGAAATGGACGCGCGGCGGAGCGGGACATGGTCGGTCCAATAATAGAGAGGATCTACGCCAAGATATTTTTCAGAGAATTGATAGACAGCGTAAATTGTGCCGCGCATGTCGGCGCCGGAGAGGACGAGGAATTCGCTGGAGACGTTCTGCTTCCAATTACCGCGTCGGAGCGCGATCGAAAAGGATTCCGGCGCGTTTAACTCGCTGGGACGAAGCTCATTCGGAAGCTTTGACGCTTGGCCGACGACGATGGTCAGCGGCGCCGCATCTTGCTTGCTGTGGATAATGCGAGGCTTTACGCCGAACACGGATTGGAAGTCCGCTGCCAGGTCTTCGATTGCTTTCTGCACCGGTTCTTCTTCGTCCGGGCTAATGAAAATGGCAGCGTTGCGGTCGAGCAGGACACCACGCGCGGAAGACCGCTCACTATGCGTGTCGTTCGCTTTGTGGGCCGCGGATTGCGACGCGGTGCAAGAGGGAACGAAGCACGCGCCAGCGAGAACAAGGGCGGCAATCGCCGGCGCGGCCGACATCAACATCATGCTTCGAAGAGGCATGATCCGTTCAAAAAGCTTCGCGGAAATTCCTTGCGTCGAGAGCATCGCCGTCCTCCTTACGTATAGAAGCTCGCGATTCCGCTAAGCGATTCGAAACCTCGTCAAGAGAATTGTGAATTGACCGCAGAGCCATCACTGGCGCTGTGCGTCGGTTCGGGCCAAGTCGGCTCTCGACTGTTTAGGTCGTGACGACCGACGTGCCGGCCCAGGAAAAAACCTCGCGCATCAAAAAATCACGCGCGCCCCAAGCCAGAGAACGCGGCTGCCGGAATCATTACCAAAGAAGCCTTGCCCCGGCGGCGAGAGAGTACCGGTAATCACGCCAAAATTCGGGTTGGTCGCCGTGCATGACGGATTGGTTGCAGTTGCCCCGCATGATGCGTTGGGATTATTGAAATGCGGTGTATTTGTGAAGTGAATGGCGTCGGCACGGACCTGCAGTCCGATCCGTTCGGTTATTTTGAACTGACGAGCCAGGCTCAGGTTCGTGTTGAAGTAGCCCGGGCCACGAAACGCATTGCGCCCCGTGTTTCCGAAGGGCACCGTTGTCCCAGGAGGGAGCCCGAAAGATGGGTCAGAGAATGCCGTTGGGTCGAAATAGTGACAACCGAGGTTCGCGGTTGAACACGAGCCACCAGGCACTCCCGGCACCGGCGGTTGGCCGCCGGCCAAATGAAATGATCCGACGAGATTTGCCGTTTGAGTCGAGCCATTCGCGGCGAGAGAGCTCCCATTCCCCGTAACTGTGAAGGGCAGGCCTGTCATGATGCTCACGGTCGGGCTAATTTGCCAGCCGCCGAGAATCCAGCTGCCTACTCCCGTGTTTGCCCAGCGCTGTCCCTTGCCGAACGGCACATTCAGTACACCGTAGATTTCGACATCGTGGGCCCGGTCGAAAGCTGCGGGCGCGTAGTTCTTTTGCCAATCCGCGGGATAAGGGAAGAGCAGGAAGTTGAGTTCTTCGTCGTCCGAGTAGTCGAGCGCTCTCGACCAGGTCCACACGACCCCAAACGTAGACCCTTGCGCGAGCCGGCGCGTGACCTTTGTCTGCAAAGAGTTATAGGAATTGCTCTTGAAAGGCACCTCCCCATTGATGGTGGCCGTGTAGGTTTTGCCGAGGGCTTGACTGAGCAGGCCTCCCGCGCTCCCGGTTCCGGGCGCTGAGGCGTTGAGATTCATATTGACTAATGGCCGAACATCGTACGCGCCCACGTATCCCGTCTGGAACACGAATCCTTTGAACTCCTGCTCCACCGTGAGGTTGAACGAGTTGATGTACCCTCGATCAAAGGGACTCGGTACGGTCGTCGTCCCCGCGTTCGTCGGGAGCGGTACTACACCCGTGCTCAGATCGGGCGGTGGTATAAGCACGAGACCAGTCGGGACCGAGTATGTTCCGCCGCCCAACCCTGTTCCATTCGTGCCGGTCAGGCTCGCCGCGGGGGTGAAGTCCTTCGTGGTCGCCGTCGGGTTCACGTTGTTTGAGACCACTGCGGCTGGATAAGCGTTGCGGAAGTAACGCCAGTTGTTCGGATCCAGGCTCATGCCATAGCCAGCGCGGATGACCGTCGAGTTGGTAAGCCGGTAGGCAGCGCCAATCCTGGGCAGGAATTTGCCTAGCCCGACGTCCACGCCATCATTCTGGGGAACATTGCCGTAACCGCCGATATATACGTTTCCGTCCCGAGGATTTAGCCACCGCAGGCCCTTGCCGTTGTCGCTGTAGCCGAAGGGGTAATATTCCCAGCGCACCCCAACATTCAACGTGAGTTTAGGAGTCACCTGCCACTGGTCACGCGCGTAGAAAGCCCACTGGTTCCAGCGCAGAGCAACGGGGTTGAAGAGCAGATACGCTTTGCCCGTCTGGCTCGGCAGACCAAGCAAGAAATCTGCAAAGGAGTTGAAATAGGTTGGAGTCGTTCCAGGCAAAGACGTGACATCTCCATTGAACAGAAAAGAGCCACGCGCTGTCTGGAAGCTGCCGCCCTGCGGCTGGAAATGGTTAAGCTGGGTATGGTTCCATTCGATGCCGCCTCGAAGGTTGTGCTTTCCGTGTGTCCAGCTCAAGTTTGCGCCGCTAACGAATTGGTTGTCGCGGAAGAGATATGGGTTACCGGTATTCGGATTTCCGATATTCAAACTTGTGGCGGAGGAATTGATCTGGAATGCGGGCAAACCGTTATAGAGAGTGCCACCGTTGGGATCGCCCGCGTCGTTGGTTCCTGGGATTTTGAGCAGGTTGAGCCCTTTTGGCGAGCCGAGGTCGAATTGCGCCGCCAGCCGTTGCCGGGTGTAGCCGAAGTTCCAGTCAAACAGAAGATTCGGGCTGAATGCGTAGGTAGCCCCGAGCCCGACGCTCTGAATCAGGCCCGGCGCGTTTCCGAGTTGTCCGCCATTCGTTGCGTCGCCGCCAGCGTCTCCCAGAAGCGGTGGATCGAATACTAGGATCTTCGAAAAGCTGTAGCGGCCCCATAGCATGGACTTCTGCGTCGCAATGTAATTGATCTTGATGTCAGTATTGTCGCGGTTGAAGAGCGCTGTTCCGCTCCCGGCGAAGTTATGCAACTGGCTATCGAAGGGAACCTCTTGTCCGATCGAAGGCTGCATCAGTTGGAGCAGCGCCGCAGCAGCCGGATCAATCCGGTTCGGACAGATCATGTTGAGTACACCGTTGCAGGAGATCTGCTGCTTTCCGTTGCCATGCGCATCGCCGGTGGCTGGATCGTAGATAATGGGATTTCCCGGGAGATTTTGGAAATTGCCGGTGGCCATCTGCGCGGTGGGCAAGGTCCGCAGATCCGGTCCGGCTTTTCCTCGCTGCGTGGTGCGCTCGTAGTCCCCAAAGAAGAATAGTTTGTCCTTCTTGATTGGGCCGCCAATCGTTCCGCCAAACTGGTTCTGGTTGTTCCTGTTAATTTTCGTGCCCGGACGTGAAAAGTAGTTGAGCGCCATGAAATTCTGATCCGTGTGGAACCAGTCAGCGCTTCCGTGGAACTGGTTCGTCCCGGACTTGATCTGAACATTGACGGCGGCGCCTCCGGCCATCCCTTGTTCTGCATCGAACGAATTCGTCACCACGTTGACTTCCTGAATCGCATCCGACGGCGGCACGTACGCTACGTTGGCGGGGAGCCATGGATACGCATCCTGAACGCCGTCGATTCGCGTGTTGACGCCCTGATTGGATTGTCCGTTTACGTTGGTGTTCATCGCTCGCTCGGGATTGCCCGCCAGCGAGTTAGTCTCTGAAACGAGTCCGGCGCCGGGAATGAGTTGCAGTAGGGACTGGAAGTTTCGTCCTTGGCTGCCCGCCGAAGGTAACTCGTCGACCTCTCGGCTAGTCAGGTCGGTGTGCACGTCAGCTTTGTCGGTTTGCAAAACCGGGGGTTCGGCGGTGACGGTCACATTTTCTGACGCGGCGGCGATCTTTAGTTGCGCGTCCACGCGCTGTACTTCATTGGCTTGGACGCGGACTCCGGATGTGACTTGTGTGCCGAAATTCGGAGCGGAGATGGTTATTTTGTAGACGCCTGGGAGCAGGGCGCTAAAGCGGTAAATTCCATCTGTGCTCGTAGCGGCCTCCTTGACAACACCTGTGGCAATATCAAGCGCCTCAACCTTCGCGGTAGCGATCAACGCACCGCTGGGATCGGTTACGGTTCCCGTCAGCGAGCCATAGAGCACCTGCGCTGAACATGGAGAAGTTAGCAAGAGGAATGAAGCTAAAGGGGCTATGAGAATTAGTTTGCTTATCGAACTAAACCGCCGCTTTACTCCAGAGATGAAATTGTACATGAGAAATAGCCTCGCTTCCTGGCGCCGCGAACACCGGTCGACTGGCGGCTTGCGCCTGACCTAGTTTTTCATCCCGCCGGCGCGAGCCAACCTTCGCAGATGGGCTCTTCGCGGTGCAGGTTTTGGACCTCTCGCCTCGTTTCCAAGTGAGGGTCCGAAATGCTTCTGCAACACCATGGCAACCGTTCCGCGCAGGCGCGCGGTGCTGGGGTCGGCTTCGGCCGGCCGGACGCGCGGAGGATTTCCTACCAGCGCTGCGCTCGCGACGCTCGCTTCGATCAGCGGACCAACGCGGCTCCACAGGCGCGTAAACTCTCCGACAAAAACGATTTCCTCGGGCGACACTCCAGCCACAATCATTCGTAGCCCGCGACCGATTCCGTGAGCCATGCGGTCAAACGCCTTGAGCGCCAGGGTGTCGCCGCTCTTTGCCAATGAGAGGAGATCGCTGAAGGTTGGGCCGTTCGCCGCTGCGCTCGATTCGTTGTAGTAGCGCACCGCGGCCCAATTGGAAGCGAAGACCTCCCAGCAACCGCGCGCTCCGCAACCGCACAGAGGGCCATCCGGGTCAAGCGACACGTGGCCGAACTCTCCCGCCAGGCCATTCCATCCTTTTACAAGATGCCCGTGGCTGAATACGCCCACGCCGACGCCTTCCGAGATTGTCACGACCACGAGGTCCCGCGCGCGTTCGCCGCTGCCAAACCACACCTCCGCGAGCACGCAGGCATTAGCGGCATTTTCCAGTTCAACACGAAGGCCGGTGGCTCTCTCGAGTGGCCCTCGCAGGTCAAATTGCTGCCACTTCAGGTTGGGAGCGAATACTACGCGCTGCTGATAGTCGTCAAATCTGCCGGGGACGCTGATGCCGATCCCTTCGAAAATCAAGTCTGGATGGTTCGCAATTAACTGGCGGATTTTTTGCGCCAACACGGGCACGGCAGTTTCCGCGTCCGAGGGGGTGTGAATACCTTCCTGCGACAGGAAGCGGCCGTTCGCATCAGAGATGGCGATGGCGGTAGTCGAAGGGCGCAAATCCACGACCACAATCGCGCGGCGGTCGTTTAACTGGAGAAATGTTGGACGGCGCCCTCGCGGCAATCGGCCGGTGGGGCCGTCGACGACCCAGCGCTCGTGGATGAGTTGTTCGGTGATCTGGGAAACAGTGCTGCGCTGAAGTCCTGAAACTCGGGCAAGGTCGGCACGCGAGATAGGCTGGCGACGGCGGATAAGGTTGAGCACCACACCACGATTGATGTCCCGAGCGGTCTGGATAGAGGCGATCTGAGTATTGGTGAAATTAAGACGACGCATGGAGCCGCTCAACTTACCCTAATGCCTGCCCGGATCTTTTGCAGCGCCTCGACTTGCAAAAGAAAAAGGGGCGTTTTAATTTGGTATCCGAACTATATTCCGTTTTGCGTCGCTGTCAAGCAGTTTCTTGGGAATTTACCCTGGCCAAGGCGGGCAGACGGACTCTTTTGGCACTTCTAGGAGGTGACATGTTGGAATTTCGCTTCAGTCGAATCTCGAGAATGGCCTCACGCTCGTTGTGTGCCAGTCTTTTCTTGCTCGCCGGCCAGGTCTGTGTAGCACAGACCAACTCTGTGGCCAACCGTTGGGTTGGTTCCTGGGCGTCGTCTCAACAACTCGTCGAGCCAAACAATTCCCTCAGCCAAGAAGATTTGCGTGATGCCACTCTGCGCCAGATCGTTCACTTGTCTCTTGGCGGAAATGAAGTGAGGTTGTGGCTTTCCAATCGTTTTGGCACCGCGCCGTTGCATTTTACCGCCGTCCATATCGCGCGTGCCGTTGCCGCGAATTCGGACAAGATCGTGGCGAACAGCGACAAGGCCGTTCTGTTCTCCGGGGCTGCGGACGTTACGATTCCACCGCATGCCGACTATCTTTCTGACCCCGTCGCGTTTTCAGTCGCTCCGTTGACGGATGTAGCCGTCACGTTGCATCTGGACGTGCCGCCAGCGGAAGAAACCGGACATCCAGGTTCGCGGGCCACTTCTTATGTTGTGCACGGCGATATGATTTCGGCAGCGGAACTACCCTCGCCTGAAAAAGTTGACCACTGGTATTTCCTCGCTGGAATTGACGTAGCCGCTGCACAGGATGCAAGGGCGATCGTGATCTTTGGAGACTCCATCACGGACGGCCACGGCGCTACGACAAATGGCAATGACCGTTGGACAGATGTCCTCGCGAAGCGACTGCAAGCTTCGTCTGGGATGCGGAAGGTGGCAGTTCTCAATCACGGAATTGGAGGAAACCATCTGCTCACGGACGGTTTAGGCCCCAACGCGCTGTCGCGCTTCGATCATGACGTTATTGCCCAGGCTGGAGCACGCTACTTAATTGTCCTCGAAGGAATCAACGACGTCGGCATGCTTTCTCTCAAAGGCGAGGTTGTCAGCGCAGAGCATGCAGCGCTGGTCAATCGAATCATTGCAGCCTATGAACAAATTGTGGCGCGCGCGCATACTCACGGTATCAAGGTCATCGGAGGAACCATCCTGCCTTTTGTCGGATCGAACTACTATCATCCCGGTCCAGCCAACGAAGCCGATCGACAGGTCATCAACGCGTGGATTCGGGCTCCGGGTCATTTTGATGCGGTCATTGATTTCGACAAAATAACCCGCGATCCAGAGCACTCCGAGAGGCTGCTGCCGGCATACGATTTCGGAGATCATCTTCATCCCTCACCGGCAGGATACGCAGCCATGGCTCAAGGCATACCACTCGCTCTGTTCACCGCGGGGACGGAATCAGAGTCGAAACCTGCGACCTTCGGCCAACGGAAGTAAACCTCCGTCGATCCAATCAACGCTGCTGTCATAGGAAAAACGAGGTAGGGGTTCAGGGTTCCAGGAAGCGCGAGGGGACGCGATCATCCCGGTCAAATTGCACATCATCGAAGCTGGCTGCGATTCCAAACCATCCCGGCATAGCCGCAGGTTCCACGCGAGTCGCCCGCGCAATCGTGGCGATCACTACATTTCCATAGCCCATCGGCCGGCTGACCAGAACGACTTCCAACTCAATTACCGCTCCAACCGCGATTGCTCTCGGGCACAGAAAATAAACGCCCGTCGAACTGATGTCCCGCGTTACCAGGGTGACGGGAAAATCTTCAGGAACCGAGTCCACGCTTCTCAATCGCAATGGCAGCCGAAGCGATGCGCGGGGATACTGGCGTTGCTCATGATTCACTCCAACGGCATGCGTGGGCACTCGCACGAATTGGCGGGGACGTCCCGGCGTCAGCAATGGCTTAATGCACAACGAAGGCGCGCGCCTCGGTTCTACGCTCGGCACTTTCAGCGGCTTTATCGTCGGCAACGGCAGGCTCGCCGTTTCAGTTTCGACCGTCTGCTCGATTTTGGCTCGGTTTGCCCTGCTCATCTCACCCTCAGAGAGATGCCACTGCAGTGCTGCCACTCCTGGCCTAACCCTGCCTTGCCTGACAAAATTGCGTTTTGCCCCGGGGATCCACTCGCGTACTGAGTGGGTGGATAAAATGCCATCTCCCGACTCGGTCGTCAACCTGTGGGAAACTCCCGAAGTGTCTTAACCTCAAACACTTAGTTATAGTACCCATGGTCTCTGCATGCTCTGATCTCATGTTGTGGATATCTTCGTCCAAAATGGTGCTCGACTCTTTGCTGATCTCGCTCTAATTTCATCTTTAGGCTTTCGGAATGTCCAATCCTATCTTGTCGCCATCTCCCGCGCCCGACGCTTCGAATTCCAATCTTCAACACAAAATCAAGCATAGCTCGCTTGGAATTGCGCTCGCATTTGCCGCCATTTACCTGATTTGGGGTTCCACCTACCTCGCGATCGCGATCGGTATTGAATCGTTTCCTCCCTTGGTTCTGCCCGCCTCCCGCCACTTGCTCGCGGGGCTTCTCCTCTATCCTCTGCTGCGCTGGAAGACTGGCATTCGGCCGACGCCCGCCCAGTGGCGCACGGCACTCGTCACGGGTCTGCTTCTCCTCCTCTTTGGAAATGGCTGCGTCTGTCTCGCGGAGAAAACCGTTCCAACGGGCGTCGCGGCCTTGCTCGTCGCGCTGGTTTCTTTCTGGATGGTTCTACTCGATTGGCTCCGGCCCGGCGGCCATCGCCCAGTCCCGCGCGTTTTTGTGAGCCTGGTGCTTGGGTTTGGAGGACTCGCGCTATTGGTTGGTCCAGCGCATCTGGGAGGTTCCGAGCGCGTCAATCCGATTGGTGCGGCCATCCTCGTGGTTGGCTCCTTCGCCTGGGCCTGCGGCTCCGTTTATTCCAAGCATCGCGACTTGCCGAGCTCTCCAATGATGGGAGTCGCTATGCAGAGTCTTGTCGGCGGTTCAGCGCTCTGGATCGCTAGCTTTCTAAGCGGAGAAGTACATGGCTTCCACTTTTCTCAGGTGTCGGTGCATTCCTGGCTCGCACTGGTCTATCTCATTTCCTTCGGTTCTGCCGTCGGCTTCACCGCATACGTCTTCCTGTTGAAGAAAATCTCGGCCACTCGCGTCGGAACTTACGCCTTCGTGAATCCAGTTGTGGCTCTCTTTCTAGGGTGGCTCGGGGCCGGGGAAAGCATTTCCATCCGCACCGGCTTGGCCGCTGCCGTCATTCTCACCGCCGTCGTTGTGGTCATCACCGCTCCCCACAAGACCTCCGTCGAGGCCGTCGAAGCCCTGGCGCATCCAGGAGAAGCCTGAGTCACGGCAGCCGCGCCAAAGCAGATCGGCACCCACTTCGTGAATCCTGCAACCTGTTTGACGCATCTTTCCGGATAGATTTGAGCAAATCGCTGGGTTAGGTTTGAACCATGCAAACGACGAACTATTCGAACCACCGCGCTCCCGGCGAGGTATCGCCCCACCAGGCAGAACAATTCTGGCGTGCCACCCTTGCTCGCGACCGCCGCGCGGACGGCTCCTTTGTGATTGCTGTCCGTTCGACGCGAATCTATTGCCGTCCGTCTTGTCCGACTCGGCGTCCGCTGCGCCGCAACGTCACGTTTTTCCGCACTCTTCAGGCTGCCGAAAAACTGGGCTATCGACCTTGCCTCCGGTGTCGCCCGAATGAAATTGCTTCATCCATATCACTGGTCTCTCGAGCAGCCCGCCTGCTCGCCAAGTCGCAGGACGACAGCGTCAATCTGTCCGAACTTGCACGGCAGTTACAAACCTCCACCGCTACACTACGCCGCTCCTTCCGGCAGGTGACCGGCCTGACGCCCCGCTCACTGGCACAGGCATTTCGCATCGATCGCTTCAAGAATTTGCTGCGCTCCGGTAGAAACATCACCGACGCGCTCTACGAAACAGGCTACGGCTCATCGAGCAGAGTTTATGAACGCAGCAACGCGCACTTGGGGATGACCCCGGCGACGTATCAAAAAGGAGGGAAGAACATGAAACTCGAATACACGATTGCAAAATCACCGCTTGGAAGGGTGCTGGTGGCCGGAACGGAACGCGGCATCTCCGCAGTCTATTTGGGAGACGCAAAGCCAAAGCTCATCGCCGAGCTTCGGCACGAATATCCTCAAGCGGAAATCTCGGCCGCGGTTGGCAGCGCACAACGCTGGGTCCAGGAAATTGTCGGCCGCATCGAAGGCAAGCCGGCGCTTCTCGAACTTCCTCTGGACTTGCGAGCCACTGCGTTTCAGCGCCGGGTCTGGCAAGAATTGCAGCGGATTCCGAGCGGTAAGACGCGGACGTATTCGCAAGTGGCGCGTTCTCTGGGGATCCCGCGTGCCGTACGCGCGGTAGCGCGCGCGTGCGCTGTCAATCCTGTGTCTATTGTCGTTCCGTGTCACAGGGTTGTTCGCGAGGACGGCAAGCCGTCCGGTTACCGCTGGGGACTAGGGAGGAAAGAGCGGCTCCTGGCTGCGGAGAGCGAAACCGCCTCCCGGCAGGTATAAATAAGCGCCATGCTAGCGATCTGCCCTGCGCGCACCCTATGCGTGGGGCTTTTCGCGTGTTACGTCTTTCGGCCAATCCTGTTTGAACTTTGCTTCGTTGATCTTTAGATTTTTCATCAGGTTGGTGTAGTGGAACAGAATGTAATCCTCGGAGCCGGTCTCATAAAACTTTTGCTGCAGCGGCATCCAGGACGCTTCATCAATCCACATCTGAATCTTTGAAATCTGCGCGCGCAGCCGCTCGGACTTCGGCGTTAACTCCAGCACGACGGTCCTGCGATGATCGAACTCCTCTTCTCCTGTCATCGCCACGACGTAGCTCTTCTTCAAATCCTCGCTCCGCGTTCCAAACCCTAGCCGAATATATTGATCGACTACCGCCCGGTTCTTTCCCAAATCGTACTCATCCACGCGATTGATCTTGGGATTGTAAATATAAAGCGAGTCTCCGGTTCGCAGGATGGTCCGCGCCTCGGGTTTCGTAATCTCAATCCGCATTTTCTGGTCGTGCCGCACCCAGATTTGACCGGTTTCTGTCGAAGTATCCTTCACCACCGCGGTGTATTTCACATCCTGAATATCCGCCGTCAGGCTGCGGAAGTCCTTTGCGGAACGGTCCATCATCTCGAGCACGTTCTGGGCCGTGAGTTGCGACCCAGTTTGAGATCCGCCGCTCCCTCCCGCGAGTGCGGCCGTGCAAGCCAAAATGAATAAAACAGATTGAATTCTTGCCAAGCGGTTCCCCTATAAAAAAGCGCCGGGATGGCTCGTGGCGCTTCCTCAACTCCAGTATATCGAGAAAGATGCGGAAAGCTCTGGCCAGGTTACTCCGTTATCGGCCGCCGTTTCCACCCCACTTACGGATGGACCTCCACGCGAAACGCCGAGACGCTGCCTTGTTCGTCCCTCACTGGCTCGATTTTTGCAATCGTAAAACGCTTATGGCTCAAGTCCGGCAGCGCTTTTTGCAATGCGGTATGCAGCTCGGATTCCAGCGCCGGAGTTTGCGCCGGCGGCGCGAGCGCGCGCGCATCCACTTGATAGGTTCTCGTGGTTCCGTCGTCTTTCAGCAGCACTACCTGTCCCGGCGCGTTCGCAGGCATTCCGATCTGCGGCTGGTCTCGAAACCATCCCCGCGGCGTCGCCAGGACAAACACCAATATTAATATGACGGCGGCGTCGTACTGCCAGGTCCCTCGCTCGTACGCCCAAAAGAAAGTCTTTGAAAAGATCTGCCCGAGGCTCGCCATCTCAATCCGCCGGGATTCCGTCCACAATCACGCCGTCGCGCATGTGCACCACCCGGTCAAAATACGTCGTCGCCTCGGGGTTGTGGGTAATCATGACGATTGTCTGGCCCAGATCCTTATTCAGCTGCCTGAGCATTTGTAGAACCGCGTCGGAGTTCTTGGAGTCCAGATTGCCGGTCGGCTCGTCCGCAAGAAGAATCTTTGGTTCATTGATGATGGCCCGTGCGATCGCTACACGCTGCTGCTCTCCTCCCGACAGTTCGGAAGGTTTGTGCACCAGCCGTTCCGAAAGCCCGAGCATGCTGGTCACAACTTGGAATCGGTGCGGATCGAAGCCATCGCCGTGAATGAATTGCGCAATCGCGATATTTCCTTTCGCGGTCAGCGTCGGCAGCAAATTAAATCGCTGAAACACGAACCCGATCTTATGCCGTCGCAGCTTGGTGCGCTCGGCGTCGCTCATGGCCGTCAAATCGTTCCCATCCACAAGAACCCGGCCCTTCGACGCCTTCGCTAGTCCGCCAATCACGTATAAAAGAGAAGATTTTCCGCAGCCGGAAGGACCCATCACCGCCACTGATTCACCCGGAGCCACCGAAAAATTCACGCCACGTAGCGCGGGAACGTCTACCTTCCCCGCTCGGTAGAGCTTCCATAAGTTTTCAGTTTGCAGTATCGGCTCCAAGATCCTTTTTCCTGGGGCGGTCAGCCCGTCGGCAGGTGTCGGTATTGTAGCTGTGATTCCCATCCGTGCCTAGTTACCGCCTTCCTCTCCATTTTTTTCTTCCCATCGTCTCGTTTCAAAATCCGCCTTCTCATTCGATGCTGGCGCGCTCCCTCTAATCATAAGAAAGTGCTTCAACAGCATCCTTCCGGCTGGCCATCCATGCCGGATAACTCGCGCCCAGCAACGCTCCCACTAATGCAATTCCAGCAGCTCGGAAAATCCATCCCGTCGTAATCAAAATGGACAATGTCGGAAAGCCGGCAAGAAACGCGGCGCGCACAACATAGCTCAGCACCACGCCAACCACAATCCCCAGCAGGCACAGCCCGGCCGATTCCGTCAGGAGCACTCGCACGATGAACGCCCTTCCCGCGCCCAGCGATTTCAGCACGCCGATGTCTCGCGTCCGCTCGATCACCGTCGTGTACATCGTCAGAAAAATTACCAACAGTCCGATGGCCACCGCGAGCGAGATCATCGAATTGATGAAATTCTCCAGTCCCGGAATGTTAGTCGAGGTCATCAGCGAAAGCAGGGAACTCACCGGCCGCACTGTGTAGCCCGGCAACAAATGCCGGATTTCTTCCATCACGTCCTCGGTATGCTCGGGCCGCGTGCATTTCAGCCAAAACACGGAAGCCTTTTCCGGCGCTCCCACCAGATCCTGAAGCGTGGCGATCGGCACGAAGAGCCTTGCTCCCTTTCCATGCTCCACGATTCCGGCCACATGCCAATTATGATTGAGCAGCCGGTACGTCCCGCCCACCTCGATGTGCTTTGCCGCGGCTGCCAGATCGTCCACTAACAAGTCGTCCGGTCCTTCCATGTCCCGGCCTTTCAGGAACACGAACCCTCCCGATACCGATCGAAACGTGGCCGGATCAATTCCGTAAACCACATCCACTCCGCCCTGCGAGGAGAACTGCAGCAGCGTCGGCGCCACCGCCTGCACGTATTTCAACTCCGCCAGCCGCTCGCCAATCTTGATTGGCATCGGCGCGCCCGTCATTCCAATGAACACGGATGCCGCGGGCGGCTGCACCATCACGTCCGCGCCAATTCCTTCGATGCGCTTCGCTGTCTCCGTCAGCAAACCGGATGTCAGCCCCACGATGAGCACGACGAGCGCCACCTCCACGGCTACAGCTAGCACTCCAATGAATGTCCGCAGCGGCCGATGCAGCAGGTTCCGGATGACGACTTCGGTCATCATGGCCGGTTCTCCTGCGTTTCCTGGCCAACGTGCACGAGTTCGGACCCGGCCGGTTGCGCAAGCTGGAAGCGGTCGGCCGGAATCTCCGAATTCAATGCAAGCTTCGTCACTCCCAGATCCAACCGGTAGTCGTCATGCGGCCGGTTGATTTGAATCGTTCTCGGGAAAGCCGTCAGTTCTGAAGCGCCGCCGCTCGCGGGAAATTCCTCGGCGGACAACGGTTCCCAGTCCGAATAGCGGATGTCTGAAAGCAGCGTGCCGTTCGGCCCGAAGTACTCAAGCCGCTCGATTTGCAGGTCAGCCCGGTTGAACCAGATCTTGCGCAAAATCTCCATCTGATATCCGCCGCGCAATACCGTCAGCACGTAATACCGCCCCTGTTCGTTGTTGAATTCTTCGAACAACACGATCTCTTCCTTGCGTATCGGGGTCCAAAGCAGCGCGTCCAGCAAGTGCTGTGGCCGCAAATTCTCAATCGGCTTGCTGCTGGTGTGTTCCAGCGCCACGGGCCCTTCCAGAAATTTGTTCTTCGATGGAATCCAGACGTGAAATGTCTCCGCGTCGCTCGTCATGTCAAAAATCGTTTTGCCCACCACAGGCGCTTGTCCAATCATGCGGATATACGCGGGCCGCGCGGCAAGCACAAATGCTTTCACTTCGTGGTATTCCTCGATGACCCCGCTGTATTGCGACCCCGCCGTCGGCTTAAGTTGAACGGTCGCGTCCAGGCTATTCACTCCGGAAGCGAACGCGTTGTACTTGGCGATTAACTGCTCGCGCGTGGCCACTTGCGCGACCGCGATCTGCGTCGCCGGTACCTGTCTCTTCTTGCTGACGCCTCCGCAACCGCAGGAAATTGCCGTCACTGTCGCCAGAAAAGTCCATGCTAACCCGCGCCGCATCCGTCGTTTCCGCGTCTCCAAAGACAAATAATGCAATCTAACAACCATCACCGCGCTCGTCAATCAAGCCCAACCTCTATTATGACTGAGCGCCCATACTTCGGCGAATTCACCGCCGCTGAACCGCCGGACTTTCCTGGATGTTGGCCGTAACCGTTGATTCCCGCGCGCTGGCCCGCGATGTCCCGTCTCGCCGACCTCGCTAATCCGTCAGGTCGTCGCCCCAGCGGTCTTCTGTTCCCTCGTTTCTTCTTCCAGCAGCCAGCGCCGTAATTGCAAGATATCGTTGGCTCGCACGATGCCGATTGGTTTCGGCTCCTCGCGCGATTCCACGACGATCACGTTCTCCACATTCTTCAACAACATGCTTCGATTCACAATATCCACCGCGTCGCCGGGGTAAGCCTGCACGTAATCCTGGCGCGCCAGTTCCCGCATCGTAAAGTGATGGTCATGAGTGTCCGACTTCAGCAGGTCATGAGGTTCGATGATCCCCAGCAGCCTTCCGTCATTTTCCACCACCGGCAGCAATTCCACGTTTTCCGGCGAAATTCTTTGCAGAATGGTCCGCAGTTCGGCGTCCGCCTTTACCACCGTGAATTGCTTCCTCATCACCTGGTCGATCCTCGCCCGCATCAGCACGGGAACCGAATAATCCTGCAGCACGATAAATCCGCGCTTGATCAGCTTCCCGGTCATGATCGAGTCACGGCTGAAGAGCCGCACGAACCCATCCGCGATCATCACGCACACAATCAGCGGAAGCAGCGCGTTCGGATTGTGGCTAAGCTCGAAGAGAAACACGATGCTCGTGAATGGAGCCCGCGCGATCCCTCCAAACACCGCCGCCATTGCCGCCAGCGCGTAGAACGCCGGATTACTCACCAGATGCGGCAGAAAATGCTGCATCACAATCGCATACGCCCCGCCGATTCCGCCCCCCACGATCAGCGACGGCGCGAAGACGCCGCCCGTCGTTCCAGAGCCCAGCGAGATGACCAGCGCCCAGAACTTCGCGATGGATACTCCCAGCATGTTCGTTGGCGACAATTGGTTTGCCAGAATGTCGCGGATCGTGTCGTACCCCGTGCCGAACACCTGCGGATAAAAATAGCCAATCACTCCCAACAGCACTCCGCCAATCGCCGGCGACCAGATCAGCGCCTTGCGGATCGGCAGGTGATCGAAAAATTCTTCGAGCCAGAACAGCACGCGAATCATCGCAATTCCCACCAGCCCCATGAGCACGCCCATGATCGCGAAGAGCCACAATTCGTTCATCCCCGTCAGCTTGTACGCCGCCGTCGGAAATAATGGCGCCCATCCCACGAAATGGATTCGCACTCCTGTCGCCACTGCGGACGCCAGCGCCACCGGGATAAACGAGCGCGCCCGGAATTCAAACAGCAACAATTCGACCGCCACCAGGATTCCCGCGAGCGGCGCCGTGAACGTCGCCGCCATTCCCGCCGCTGCTCCCGAAGCGAGCAGCACGCGCCGGTAGTACGGCGTCAAGCCCACCGCTTGGCCAAACAGGGATCCGCACGCCGCGCCGGTCTGAATAATCGGACCTTCCGCTCCGAACGGGCCGCCCGTTCCAATTGCCAGTGCCGTCGCCAGTGGTTTCAGAAACGCGACCCGCAGCCGCATGCGGCTGTGGCTGAACAACACCGCTTCCATCGCTTCCGGAATGCCGTGCCCCTTCAGCGTCGGCTCCCAGTAGTAGACCATCAGACCGACGATCAATCCGCCCAACGCCGGAATCGGAATTACCCAAAGGCCCAGGTGGTTATGCGCGGGACTTGTGATCGTGAACGAGAATTTTCCGTAGAAACAGAGGTTGGTGAAAAAGTAGATCAGCTCGAGCAGACCTTCGGCTACCAATCCGCCGATCAGCCCGATCAACAATGCGTACAGCGAAATTTTTACGACTTCCGGTTCGAGTGCGATGCCGAAGTTCCCTGTCTTGCTTACCGTTTCACCGTTTTCCGTCCCGGGTAGGCCCATACTGCCCATCACTCACCTCCTTGTAACGGCTGCAAGATCTGTCGCCCTTATCGCTGGCCTCCGGCGCTCGCCGGCCAGGAATCCCTCGTGCTCTCCAGGATGTCCGTCTTGGTTACGATGCCCTCTAACCGCCCGTCTTCCGAAGTCACGAGCAACATGGGCCGGAACGTCTCGCTCAAGAGCAGTCGCAGGGCTTCCGATGCGTCGCAGTCCGGCGCCACTCGTTGGACGCCCCGATCGGTCACATCCGCGACTTTTGTTTTCCCCCACTTCGTCACCGGAGTGTGCGCCAGCGACCAGGCCGGGACGATTCCCAGTAGCGTGTGATTCTCAAACACGGGGAAAGCCGCGTGCCGGTAATGGGGAGCCACCGCATCCGCGAAATCGCGCAAGGTCATCGAGCCCTGGACCGATACAATCTGCTTTTGCATGATTTCGCCAACGACCACATCGGTCAGCTCGTGCACTTTCACTTCTTCGTGCAGCCGCTGGTCTCCCGATACGGAAGCGTCGCCAGAAACTCCGTACGCGATCGCGGATCCGATCAGCGCGGGAATGATGAACGCGTGCCCGCCCGTCGCCTCCGCAACGAAAACGACTGCTGCCAATGGCGTTTTGTAGCCGGCGGCGATGAACGAAGCCATGCCGACTGCTGCATAAAGTTCCAGCGAGGGACTGTGCACGAATTGTTGCGCAAAGGCGATCCCAAAGCTCCCTCCGCTAAGGAAGAGAGGAACGAACATCGCGCTCACTCCGCCGGAAGCCAAGGAAAAAATCGTCGCGCCCAGCTTCAGCACTCCGAACATGACGAGTTCGTGCGTGGGGTGATGCGCGCCCAGAATCGCGGGCACCGCTTCATAATTCGGTCCCAGCGGTACAAGCGAATCCCGGTAAAGCAACACGAACCCCAGGCCGCACAATCCGGTCAGGAGTCCCCCGGCCGTAAGTTTTGCCCAGTGCGGCAAAGCCCACTTCACGACGAAAGCGCGCGCGCGCCGGAACGTGATGGAAAAAGTCATGGCAATCAATCCCATGGCCAGACCCAGCACCGCGCACCAGAGCAAGTCCTTCCCAGAAAAGGAAGTTGTGCTGGCAAAATCGAAAAGCGGGGCCGCGCCAAGGAATGCCGCCAGAGTTATGTAGGAGACGACGGACGCGATCAGCGAAGGCAATAACGCTTCGTGGGCCAGGTCGTCCTTGTACGGCATTTCCAAGGCAAACACCAACCCCGTCAACGGTGCGCGAAACACGGCCGCCATTCCCGCCGCGGCCCCGCTTATCAGCATGATTCGCCGGTCGCGCGAATCCAGATTGAAGCGCCTGAGTTTGGTCCATAGCCACGACCCGATTGCGCCTCCGCCGTAAATGCTGGGACCTTCCAGAGCGGCGCTGCCACCAAATCCTACTGTCGTCACCGCGGCGATGAGTTTGGGAAAGAAGGGGCGCATATCAATGTCGCCCTGATGATTGTGGTAGGAGCGAACAATCTCTTCCGTCGAGTGCTCATCTGGATCGGGAGTCAGGTACTGCATAATGAGCCCCGTAATCAGAAACCCCAGCCCCACACCCGGAACCATGGCCCAAAGGTGATGCATGAAGTAGCCGAAGACAACGGGCCAGACCACGTGAAGGATAATCACGGCGACTCCGGTGATTGCCAGCCCCGTCATGACCCCGATAATCGGGGCGATCACCAGCCACTTGTGCAAATCGCGCGAGTAAGTCGCGCTGAGATCCTGATGAACCAGCGGAAGGTACTTTCGCAGCATTGGAAAATCTAAAGCTCCTCTCGGTCTGTCTGGCATTAGTTCCCTTATTTCCTTTTATGATTCCCTGGCGCGTGCTCCTCGCTTCGCGTTTCCCGGTACCGGGCAGTTTCGAGTCTGAGGACGCCAGTCCTTATCTGGTTTGTGCAGGCCTTCTTGCAGCCGGCGAACTTCCTGTTGATGAAGCCGGGAGAGCGTCAGAAGCATCGCGGTCCCCCGGTGTGTCAGCGAGACGAAGACGAAGCGCCGGTCATTCGCTGCGTGCTCTTTGCGGACCAGCCCACGCTCCGCCGCCCGGTTCACCAACTGCACCGTCGAGTTGTGGTGCTCCTGCAGGAATTCCGCGAGCTCGGACACCGTGGCTTGGCCACGGTCCGTACAGCCCGCCACGCCGAGCAAAAGCTGGTGTTGCTGCGGCGTCAGGCCGCACTCCCGCGCCGCCTGTTCGCTGAATCGCATGAATTTGCGAAAACTGTAGCGAAACCACGCTAGGTGGCGAACGGCTTCTCGCATTCGATATAGATCCCGGGAAGAAGATTGCTTGCCGGAACGTGCTTGTGCCTTCACAAAATAAATTATATCCCATTGGGATATATTCTGCGATTCGAGTCGCAGGAAAAGTTCGCCAGAGTTACTTCTCTCGGTTTATTGGGGTGTCCTCGGCCAGGCGCACGCCGGACAAAATACAGACTGAATGAAACGTGAGTCTACTGCGTACGCGCGATGTAGACATCGAACGGTTGCACGGCTGGCCGGACGCGCCGAATCACCTCGCTGGCCCAGAGTGTCGCGCTGAGCAGCGTCACCCAGCCGTCCTCCAGGTCGCACACCGCGCAGAATAAATAGCGCTCGTAGGCGGGCTGGTACGCATCCACACCCCGGCTCGAGAGATCTCCTTCGAGAGCTGCATCGGGCGATTGCGCCGCCGCTCCAGCCCGTACTCCGAACGTTTCGCCCTCAAATCTCTCGAAGAGTTGGAACATTTGGCTCTGGCGCGGGCTTGGCAGCACTAGGCAGCGGCTGGCGGCCTCACGATATTCGATTTTGCGGGACTTGCAGAATTCCGTCACGCGATCGAGGTGACTGAAAAAATCGATGACCAGCGTTTCATCCAGCACGAGAGCCGGAAATATCCCCGACCAGATTTCCGCGGCTTGGTGTCCCCGCAGAGGCTCGCGGCTCTCGGTTTCGACAAGTTCAAGCCCCACGGCCTTGACGTCGCCGCCGAGATCGAGCGTTTCCACTCCCAGTGATAAGGGCGGCAGATCCAGCGCGCCCGGTGGCACCCCGGAATCGGAAGTCATTCAACCGGCTCCGCCTCCGGAAATCGGTTGCGAAAGTCTGGCGATTGTTTTCGGACATCCAGCCAATCGAAGAAGGCGTCGGGCGTTTCCAGCCAGATGCGGAACCAGCTGGCGATTTCCTCTTTTTCCGCCCGTTTCTGCGGCTCGACTTTGTGATTGTGCGAAATCATTTCCGCGCGGCGCTTTCCGAGCCGGGCCACGTCCAGCACGCGCTCCACGGCCGCATTCTCTCCATGCTCCCGGAATTTCCGCATCAGCTCGTCCAAACGCATGATGCTCACTTCCGCGTCTTCCAGTGTCTTGAAGTGCAGAAGGTCCTCAAATTCTTCTTCGTATTGTTCTTCGGCTTCTTCCTGGAGAGACAGCAGCACTTTCCATCCCGCGGCCTTCAATACTTCCGCGATGTACTCCGAGCTGGTTTTCGCGGCTTCGCCATGATCCGCGGTCAAGCGGCGGCGCAACTGGTCGATTTCCGCGAGCGTCCACCGCGAAGCGCCAATTTCCCTCGCGGCTTGCAGAATGAATTCCTTTTTGGATTTCTGCGAATCGGTCATCAAGCTCTGCTTCTGTGCGATTTCGCGCGCCCTTTCTTCTTTTGATGCACGCGCCTGCGCGGCGGTGGCGGCGGAGGATCAGCCGGAAGTCCCGCCAGCAGACGGCGGTACTTTGTCACATTTCTATTGTGTTCTGCCAGTGTCGCGCTAAAAAAGTGTCCGCCTTGTGTATTGGCCACGAAATAAAGATAGTCCGTATTGGCCGGATCGAGCGCGGCGCGCAGGGAAGCTTCGCCCGGATTTCCGATTGGCCCCGGCGGCAGCCCTGTATGTTCGTATGTGTTGTAAGGCGAATGCATGTGCAAATCGGCGCCGCTCAGCGAGCCGGTGTACTGGCCTTCTTGCTGGAGCGCGTAGATTACAGTAGGGTCGCACTGCAGCATCATGTCCTTTCGCAGCCGGTTTTCAAACACGCCGGCGACGAGCGGGCGCTCATCTTTCTTCGGTGTTTCGCGCTCTACCAAAGATGCGAGCGTCACCACCGCAGCAACCGGTTCGCCGGAAGCCAATCTGGTTTTGTCGTCATCGGCCATCGGCGGCGTCAGCCGCGCCCATTCTTCTTTGAATTTTTTCACCATCTTCGCCGTGAGTTCATTCGGAAGCGGATGGCGAGGCAGTTCGTAGGTGGCAGGGAAAAGAAATCCTTCGAGCGAGAGCGCTCGCGGAGAAATATCGCGAACCAAGGTCGGGTCGCTCGCCGCTTTGATGAATTCCTCGGCGGAAAGAAAATGACCGGCTTCGAGATCAT
Source organism: Candidatus Acidiferrum sp. (assembly GCA_035279745.1). Lineage (GTDB taxonomy): Bacteria > Acidobacteriota > Terriglobia > Acidiferrales > UBA7541 > Acidiferrum. Next base: position 120,224 of record DATEHE010000031.1, read on the forward strand.
GGGCGATGTCGAAAATTGTTTCGCCCTCGCGCACCGTGAACGGCACCTCATACACCTGGCCCTTCGCCAGCTTCCAGAAAACGTCGCGACCCGTTGCGGGCTGATTGAAAAAATATTCGCCGGCTTCCAGCGTGCGCTTCGGATGCCGCCGCGCATAAAGCTCGAACGCAAAGGCGCTGCGTACCACACCATTCTCCGCAAGCAACCGGGAAACGCTTCGCCGCGAAGCGCCGTGCGGAACCGTGACAAAAACGCCTTCCGAACCGAAGCCGCGATACGGTTTCGTCAGGCTATACCACACCCATGCGCCGCCCGCGGACGCGGTGAGCAAAGCCACTGCGGCGATGAGAAGCGCCTTCTTCAATCGAACCTCTCGAATTGTCCGCGAGCGCAAATCATTCCGCCTCCCGCGTGCTCTCCGGCGCGCTTTGCCGCCCGAGATATTCTTTCAAGATCAATGCGGCGGCGAGCGCATCTACTCCCGGCCTTGTGGCCGCTTTCTTACGCGGCTTAACCGCTTCCGGATGAAGTGTCCGGCCCTGCTGTTCCTCGAGAAGACGTTCCGCTTCCCAGCTTGTGAGGCGCTCGTCCACCAGGTCCACTGGAAGGCCCAACTGCTTTTGGACGCGTTGCGCAAAGCGGGCGGCTTCCTGCGCCATGTCGCCGCGGGTGCCGTCCAGCCGGAGCGGCAGGCCGACGACAATTTTCTTTACGTCATGTTCGCGGGCGAGTTCACGCAGGCGGCGCATGTCTTCGTTCCGGTTGATACGGTGCATGGTCGCGAGAGGTTGAGGAAGTGCGGTCAGGGAGTCGGCCAGTGCCAAGCCGATGCGCGCACGCCCATAATCCAGCGCAAGTATGCGCGCGGACGGAGAGCCCTTCGCTGCGGACGACGGCGTACTCACACCTCAATTATACCGGGAAGCCGTGTGGCGGGCTCTCTGCGGCGTTGAGTGGTGGACTATCGGTTACAGCCTCGGCACTCTTTCGCGGATCGTGACCATTGCATTGGCGAGCTTATTGGTGTTAATACGTGTTTCGTGGCACAACGCTCGCGAAGATCAGTTCTTGGCCTTCTCGGTCTGACCGTTATCGCGTTCTTCGTGCGGGCCAACGACGCGCAAGAGCTTCCTTGCACTTCGCGCAAGATGGCGGTGTCCTTCCGGGACGGTCAGAATCTCCCTCTGGGGAACGTTTCGGTCGCCGACCTGGAAGCGAAGCTACATGGAAAGCAGGTAAAGCTCGTTTCGCTGGCGCCCGATTCACGCCCCCATCGGATCGTGCTTGTCATAGATAACAGCGGCAGTATGGCGACTGAAGAGGGAGATCCGGCGTTGTGGCCTTTGGGAATATCTCTCGCCACGCATTTTTTCCAGGAGAATCGGGAACGAGCGCAAATTGCGATCCTCTTCTTCAACAGCCAAGTGACGGACGAAGTTCACTTCGCGCAGGGGAACCCCGCAGTCGGCGAAAAGCTGCAGCAGGTTGCTCAAGATCCCCATTACGAAAGGAGCCACATAAGAGGAAAAACAGCACTTCGCGATGCGATTTTCCAAGCAACGTTGCTGTTGGATCATCCGACCTCCGCCGACGCCATTTACGTTCTGACGGATGGCGGTGACAACGCCAGCCATGAATCGGCCGCCGAACTGGATCGCCGACTCGCCGTGACTTCTGTGCGAGTATTCGCCGTGCTGCTTTATCGCGGCCCCCCTTACCGGGATCGGACGCCGGAAGAAGAAACGGGTCCTCGCGATCTTGCCGACATGGCCCACAAGACCGGCGGTGAAATCTTGACCGCCGCGGAATGGCGCGGAAAGAGAGTCGCCTTGAGCGCAAACGCGGACGCTAGGGTGAACTCAGAGGAAATGCTGAACCGACTCTACAAAACTATTTTTCAGGACCAGTTGCTGGAGATCGAGCTGCCATCTCCGATTAAGTTGAATGAGCGTTGGGAATTGCACTTCTCGAAGGCCGCCCGCCATCAATACAAAAACTCGCGGATTGTTTATCCGGACACCTTGATAAGCTGCGACGCCGAAGTCTACGGCGCTGGCCGTAATTAAGGTGCGCGGCCGCGGGAGCCGGATTGCCAGGCGTCCCAATAGCCAAGAATTTTCATCTGCTGGCCGAGGCCGGTTGCTTTCAAAGTTTGTTCGATCTCAGGCCGGGAAAGACGTTTGGCGAAAGGCTCGACGCGGTCGGCGATGCCCCACGCGGTGAGCGCAGCAATCACGGTATTCAATTTCAATTTGCGAAAATCCACTTTGTCAAACGTATCCGAAGCAGCGTGATAGTTGCGAAGATAGTCGGCAATTTCCTGATTGGCGACGAGCGTGGGCACGCCTTCGAGAAGGAAATCAAAATTGTCGGTGCCGAAATCCGCGTCGTAAGTGTCATGAGAAATGTCCCACGACTCGAGAGGCTTGAGAATGGCGCGAAGCGCGGGTTCGTAATCGCGGCGGCCGCCGAGAGAAAAGCCGGTGACACGGCCGGAGCCCGCGTCGAAAACAATCATGGCGAGAATTTTATCGAGTTCGGCGCGATGGGCCAGGACGTATGCGTGCGAACCGAGGGTGCCTTGCTCTTCGCCGCTGAACAGCACGAAACGGATAGTGCGCCGAGGAAGCAAGCCACTGGCTTTCAATGCGCGCGCGGCTTCGATCACGAGCGCGGCGTTGCAACCGTCATCGAGAGCGCCGGTGCCAAGTTCCCAGGAATCGAGATGCGCGGAGAGAATCACGGATTCTTCGGGATGTTCATAGCCGCGAATTTCTCCGACGACATTTTGCTGCTGGATGGGACCGCCAATTTTGTTGGGCATTTCCAGCCGAACAGAGACTTTTCCCGGCGAAGCAGCGACAAGGCGCGCAAGGCGCAAAGCATCCTCGCGAGCGACGATGGCTTGCGGAATCTTGTCGATGCCGCCGTTGGAAGAATTTGCGTGGCGATAAAGAAGCAATCGTTCGCGCGCCGCCATCCAGAGAATCGCGGAAGCGCCAGCCGCGAGCGCGCGCTGGATAATTTGGGGCGGCAAGAGATATTCGCTGTCGAGATCGGCCCAGGTTGATCCGATGTCGCTGTGAACAAGAAGAATCGCACCTTTGAGAGACGTGCGTGCCGCAGCGAAATCTGCTTCGTTGCCGTAGCCGATATCCACAAGTTTAGCTTCGATTCCGCCGGGCGGCGTTGCAGGCGACCACGCTTCGGAAACCATGCGCACAGGGAAATTCTCGGGGCCGAGAATTTCAAGTTGGGCGCGGCCTTCGCTCCAGGTGACGGGCAGGGTGTAATTTTCCGCGTGGACTTCGATGCCTTGGGAGCGGAAGGCGGCGACAGCCCAATCCACAGCTTTGGCCATTTGGGGAGAGCCGGTGACGCGGCCGCCGACTTCGTCAGTGAGGCGGCGAAGATTTTCCTCCATCGGCGAAGGGCCGAGGATGATGGGGAGAATTTTGGAGGCGACCTGCGCGCAACTGGAAGCGTCGGTGGCGGAGCAAGCGGCGGGAGATTGCGAGGACTGCGCGGGATTCAGAGTGTCCTTTACGGGGGGAAATTGGGCGAAGGCTGAGTAACTAGTTAGTATGTTTACTAATACTAGAAGGAGAGGAATGCGGAAAACGCGCAGGCTGAAAACACGGCTGGATCTTTGGCGGATGGAGACCGGGTACAAGTGGTGCATAAGGACGGGGAGTAGTATAAGCTCCCGCCGCCTGGGGGAAAACTGGGCGGCCCGCTCATTTTGAGAGGCCGGCTGGGTTAGAGGGGGAGGAAAACGGGGAGGGAAGTGTCAAATACCCACCCCCGTGTTTTTTGTAAGTGTTGCAGATAAAGGACTTAGAGTTTTTGTAAGTGCTTTAAAATCAACACTTGTGGGCTACCTCATAAGTGTTGCAGATAAAGGGGTTAAGTTCACTGTGGGTGCGGACTTTATCTTGGGGCTTGGGCAGGCAGGCCTGGCAGGGAGAATTGTTATGAAGCGAATTCTTTTCTTTGCGGTGGTGATTGGATTTAGCGTGACCGCGATAACTCGGCAGGCGAGTGTGCAGGCTGGCCAAGCCCAGGCGGAGACGCGGAAGGCGGTTCCGGAGCAGCCGAAACTTGAAGCGCGGGCTACGGCGGCGCTGGCGCAAATCCGAGGAACGCTGGAAGCGCCGGGTTTGCGCGAGGCGGTGGAAGTGAAGCGAGACCGCTGGGGAGTGGCGCACATTTATGCGAAGAACGAGCACGATTTGTTTTTCGCGCAGGGATTCGTGGTGGCGCAGGACAGATTATTTCAGATGGAGCTTTGGAGGCGATCGGGGCAGGGAAGGCTGGCGGAAATTCTGGGGCCGAAGTACGTGGCGCGGGACGTGAATGCGCGGCTGCTGAGGTACCGGGGCGACATGGAGGCGGAGTACAAGAGCTACGCGCCGGATACCAAAGAGATCTTGGAGGCGTTCACATCGGGGATTAACGCGTACATCCGAGAAATCGAGAAGCCAGGAGGAATCGGACTGCCGCTGGAGTTCGAGCTTGCGAGATTCAAACCGGAAGCGTGGAAGCCGGAAGATTGCTTGAACCGGCTGGCGGCTTACTCGATGACGGGGAACGGAGCGAGCGAATTGCGGAATGCGGAGCTAGTGGCGCTGCTGGGGCCGGAGAAAGCGGCGGAATTGCTGGAACTGGATCCGCCAGTGAAACTCGACCCCGCGCCGGGGCTGGATTTAGCAGGGCTATCGCCGGCGCTGCTGAAAAATCTGGTGGGAAGTGACGTGCCGCTCCATTTCCCGGAGACGCCGGTACAGGGAAGCAATGACTGGACGATATCGGGTTCGTTGACGGCGAGCGGGAAGCCGCTGCTTGCGAACGATCCCCATCGCGTGATTGCGGAGCCCTCGCTGCGGTACGTTGTGCACCTGGTGGCGCCGGGCTGGGACGTGATCGGAGCGGGCGAGCCGGGACTGCCGGGAGTAGCGGTGGGACACAACGAAAATATTGCGTGGGGATTCACGATATTCGGATTAGATCAGCAGGATTTGTATGTGGCGCAACTGAATCCAGAAAATCCGCTGGAATACAAGACGGAGCATGGATGGGCGCGCATGCGGGTGGAGAAAGAGATGATTCCGGTGAAGGGAAGCGCGGCGGTTGCGGCCGAATTGAAATTCACGCGGCACGGGCCGGTGCTGTGGTCCGACGGAAAGCGGGCGCTGATTTTGCGGTGGGTGGGAGCGGAGCCGGGGACAGCGGGATATTTGGGATCACTTTCGGTGGACCGGGCGGAGAACTGGCAAGAGTTCGAGAGTGCGATGGCGCGATGGAAAGTGCCTTCGGAGAATATCGTGTACGCGGATCGCGAAGGGAATATTGGCGAGCATTCGACGGGGCTGGCGCCGTTGCGGAAAAATTGGACAGGCTTGCTGCCGGAGCCGGAAGACGGCGGATTCGAATGGAGCGGGTTCGTGCCGAACAGCGAATTGCCGCACACGTTTAATCCGGCGCGGAGGTTTGTGGCGACAGCAAATCACAAGATGATTCCGGAGAATTATCCGTACAAGGTGGGATTCCAGTGGGCGCCGCCGGAACGGTTTCTGCGGATTTCGGAAGTGATTGAGGATGCGGAGAAAAGCGGGCACAAGCTTAGCGTGACGGACATGGAGAATTTGCAGAACGACGTGGTGTCGCTGCCCGCACGCGATTTGCAGAAACTGCTGCGGAGCGCCGCAGGGGGAACGCCGGACGGCAATGCGAAGATGCTGCTGGATTGGGATTGTTCTTTACGCGGAGATTCGCCGGCGGAGACGCTCTATGAATTCTGGGTGATCGAGCTGAGGCAAGAGGTAACGAAGCGGGCGGCTCCGGCGGCAGCGCAGAAGGCGGTGGGAGAAATTTCGCTTGCGAAAACGATGGATGAATTGAAGCATCCGAGAGCAGAAGTCTTCGGAGCGAATCCCGAGGAGGGACGGGATGCGGTGCTTCTCGAAGCGCTCGAGGCCGCAGCCGCAAAACTGCGCGAAACGCTCGGAGCGGACACGAACGGCTGGATGTGGGGACGGCTCCATCGAGTTAGCTTCATCCATCCGCTGCAGGAAGTGATGCCGGGAGCGGCCGCGCTTTTCGACCGAGGGCCGTACCCGAGGCCCGGCGATGGAACGACGGTGGACGCGACGTATTTTGGAGGAGGATCGTTCGACCAATTAGCGGGAGCGAGTTACCGGGAGATTTTCGATTTGAGCGATTGGGACAAGAGCGTGGGAGTGAACGTGCCGGGGCAAAGCGGGCAGCCGGGGAGCGCGCACTACGACGATTTGATTCCGCTGTGGCTGCATGGGGAGTACTTTCCGCTGAGCTATAGCAGGCAAGCCGTCCAGGGGGTGACAACGGACGTGCTGGAACTGAAGCCGTAAGAAGTGCGCGCGGCCACTAGAGAGCTCATGGGAGCGAAAGAGCCGGATTCAGCACGCGGTCAGCGACGCGAGCGATCTGAACCATTTCGATGACGTCATGGACACGGACGATGTGCGCGCCGTTGAGGATGGAAGCGGCGACAGTGGCGGCGGTGCCCCAGATGCGGTCTTCGGGCGGGGCGGGCTGGCCGTCACGCGCGAGAGTGGCGCCGAGGAATCCTTTGCGGGAAGTACCGACGAGTAGAGGGCAGCCGAGCTTTGAGAGTTGGGGAAGTTTTTGCAGAAGCTCGTAGTTCTGCGCATGGCTTTTTCCAAAGCCAATTCCCGGATCCAAGATGATTCGAGATTTCGCGACGCCAGCCTTTCGCGCCTTGGCGATTGATTCGCGGAGACTGCGAACGACGTCGCGCAGGACGCCACGCGCGAAGGGACCCTTCTGCATGGTGGATGGTTCGCCGCGCATGTGCATGAGGATGAGCGGCGCGTGGTATTTCGCGGCGATTTCCGCGATGCGCGGGTCGCAGTTCAGGCCGGAGACATCATTTATAAGTTCCGCGCCGGCGCGGAGAGCGAGTTCGGCAACGGTGGAGCGACGGGTGTCCATCGAGATGGGAATCTTGAGGCGTCCGCGAAGCGCTTCGAGAACAGGGAGGACGCGGTCGAGTTCGAGAGAAGCGGGAACCGACTCCGAGCCGGGGCGAGTGGATTCGCCGCCGATATCGAGCAAATCCGCGCCGGCGGCTTCGATGTCGAGAGCGCGCGCGACGGCAGCTTCCAGGTCTTCGAACTGGCCTCCATCAGAAAAGCTGTCTGGAGTGACGTTGAGGACACCCATGACGAGAGTGCGCGGGCCGAGAACGAGAGTTCTGGACTTGAGCTTGAGGCGGAAGGTTTTGCGAAAAGTCATGGAGATGGTGGGAGAAGTTTAGCGCGAGCGAGGAGATAAAGGTAACGAGGGTGGTGAAGCGGGTCCGAAACGCAGGAAGAACGGGGGAGTTGCCGCGAATTAATCGAGATCGAAGTCGCGAAGCGGCTTGCCGGCGGGGGCGTCTTTGGCTTTGCGCATGGCTTCTTCAAACTTTTTCGTGAGGATATCTTCCTTGTGAGTTTCCTGGAAGAAAGAATCGGCAAATTTGTCTTCACGCTGGCGATGCTGTTCGGCAAGGATGCCTTGGGCATTTTCGAGGTCAATATTGGGACCGGGCTTGACGGGAGCTTCGTGCGAGAGGACGGAGCCGAAGACGGCATCCACGACGAGCTTGGCCTGGCAGCACGGGCAGGTTACCTGCAGATTATCCGGTTCCTTCTTGGCCATAGGCGCATTCTACGCCAATTTAAACATTCCGGCACGCGCAGGGGATTCGCGGAAGGTGAAGAGACTATTCAGAGTGCGGATCGCCTTGCAGATTGCGATCCATGGCGCGATGACGCGGATGAACGCGATAATCGCCGTAACAGAGTTGGCGCAAGATCGCGGCGGGGCGACCATACCAACTGGCCCAGGAGAGGGGCGAATCGCCGTTCGCATCCTTGGCGTCAAGCGCGGCACCAGCGTCGAGCAGCATTTGAACGGCTTCTTCATCGCCAAAAGCGGCGGCGCGATGGAGAGGAGTTTCGCCTTTGGTGCGGCAGTCGCGCATGAAGGAGCCGGTTTCGACGCCCGGCCTGGTGCGAACGTTAGGATTGGCGCCGCGAGCGAGAAGGACCTTAACGACCAGGTTGCGGCCGAGGCGATTCGAATGGCAGAGGGCGGCGTGAAGCGGAGTCTCACCCGTGTCCGGCGAAGCGTGATTGGGATCCGCGCCGCGTTGCAGTAGGAATTGGCAAAGGCGCCAGTGGCCGTGGAAGCTGGCGGAGCCCAAATCAAAGTTTTCACCGAGTTCCGCGAGGCTTGCGCCAATGGAGAGAAGAAATTTTATGGCGCTGACATCGCCATAATAGGCGCACCAGCGAAGCAAGGAGACACCGTCCTTGCCAGCGGACGTGGCGGGATGGCCTTCCGAGAGGTAGTCGAAGACAAGGTCCGTGCGACCATCGGCGATTTCTTCGAGGATGCCCATTAGGGGACGAATCTAGCACATCGGGCGCGAAAGAAGAGAACGGTGGGGGCGAGAAAAAAAAGAGGGGCGCGACAGTTAGCGCCCCTATCGAGAAATGGAACCGGGCGAAGCGGTCAAGCTTTGGCGGGGTTTTCGCCGCGAGTGAAGCCCGGAGCGGGACGCAATTCGGGACGAACGACCTTAGGGTCCGCGCTGGGCGCCGGCGGAGCTTGCGGAGGCGGAGTGCGCGGCTTTTCCGGAAGAGTCTTGCCTTCCATGAGCATTTTGACTTCGTTGGCGTCAATCACTTCGCGTTCGAGCAAAGCCTGGGCGATGCGTTCGAGCGTGTCGCGATTCGTCGAGAGAATGTTCTTGGCGCTTTCGTAGCCTTTGTTGACGATGCGACGAACTTCCTTGTCAATCAGGATGGCGGTGTCTTCGGAATAATCGCGATGCTGGGCGATTTCGCGGCCGAGAAAGATGGCTTCATCCTTCTTGCCGAAGGCCAGCGGGCCAAGTTCGCTCATGCCCCATTCGCAGACCATGTTGCGGGCGATTTCGGTGGCGCGCTCGATGTCGTTGCCGGCGCCGGTGGTGATGTGGCCGAGGAAGATTTCTTCGGCGGAGCGGCCACCCATGAGGACGGCGAGCATCGCTTCGAGATATTCGCGCGTATAGGTGTGCTTGTCGTCTTCGGGAAGCTGCATGGTCAAACCGAGGGCCATGCCGCGCGGAATGATGGTGACTTTGTGAACGGGATCGGCACCGGGAGTCATGGCGGCAACGAGGGCGTGACCGGCTTCGTGGTAGGCGGTGTTCTTCTTCTCGTCATCGGAAAGAATCATGGACTTGCGCTCGACGCCCATAAGGACCTTGTCCTTGGACATTTCGAAATCGATCATCATGACGAACTTGCGGTTCTGGCGAGCAGCCCAGAGAGCGGCTTCGTTGACAAGATTGGCCAAGTCCGCGCCGGAAAAGCCGGGAGTGCCGCGAGCGATGATGGAAAGGTCCACGTCATCGGATAGAGGAACCTTGCGAGTGTGAACGCGAAGAATTTCCTCGCGGCCCTTAACGTCGGGACGCGCGACGACGACGCGGCGATCGAAACGGCCGGGACGAAGGAGAGCGGGATCGAGAACGTCGGGACGGTTGGTGGCGGCGATGAGGATGACGCCTTCGTTGGATTCGAAGCCGTCCATTTCAACGAGCAAGGCGTTCAAGGTTTGCTCGCGCTCGTCGTGACCGCCGCCGAGACCGGCGCCGCGATGGCGGCCGACGGCGTCAATTTCGTCAATGAAGATGATGCAGGGAGCGTTCTTCTTGCCTTGTTCGAAGAGATCGCGAACGCGGCTGGCGCCGACGCCGACAAACATTTCGACGAAGTCCGAACCGGAAATCGAAAAGAAGGGAACGTTGGCTTCGCCGGCGATGGCGCGAGCGAGAAGGGTCTTGCCGGTGCCTGGAGGCCCGACAAGAAGGACGCCCTTGGGGATACGTCCGCCAAGCTTCTGGAATTTCTGGGGATCTTTCAGGAACTCGATAATTTCCTGCAGCTCTTCCTTGGCTTCATCGGTGCCGGCAACGTCTTTAAAGGTGGCTTTCTTCTGTTGCGCGGAAAGCAAACGCGCGCGAGACTTGCCGAAGCTCAAGGCTTTGTTGCCGCCAGCCTGCATCTGACGCATGAGAAAGAGACAGAAGCCGACGAGGAGGAGGAGAGGCAGCGCGTTCAAGGCGATGAGAAGCCAATCGCTGCCACGAACTTCCTTCATGCCCTTGATCATCGCGCCCTTGTCGCGAAGTTCCTTGATGAGATCGGGAGCGGCTTCCTTGAAAACGGTGACGGTGAACTTGGTGTTCGCAGGAGTACGGTATTCGCCCTGGATTTCGTAGCTGTTCGGAGAAAGGTAAAGAGTGACTTCCTTGATGTCGCCCGCATCCACCTTGCTCATGAATTCGCTGTAGCTCGGCTGTTGCTCGCGTGCCTGGCTGCCATTGGCGGAAACCAGCTTCCAGAGCATGACGCCGAGGAAGACAATGGAGACCCAGAAGAGAATTGTTTTCGCTGTCGAGCTGGAATTCACGTTGACCTCACCTTTGACCAAGCACTCGCGAAAACGGAGCCCGCGAGCCTGCGGAGCGAGAATGGTTCGACCTTAATCCGGGACTTCCCGCCGCCGCTTTGCCTGCAGCGAGGAAACCGGTGAAGAGCGGAAGTTCCGCTCCAGACGATTTCTCCGCAGGCAGGCCGTAACCGACCCCTAGATAATTAGATGCCATTTGGAAGCCGAAGTAATCCGGCCCAAGGGCTGCGCGGCCCTGCGCGTGCGATCCGGCGGTTGGACTTCCGTGCTTCAAGAAAATTCCTCGATGATCGAGATTGCTCGCTTTGTCTCGCTATCCGCAGAAAAATCCGCGGCTGCGGGAAAACCGCGAGCCCAAATCAAAACGCCGCCACTCTCGAGCACCGGCCAGCCAGGACGAGCCCAGCGGCTGATGTGCTTTTCGTTCAGCAAACGTTTCAGTTTGTGCGCGTGCTGATGACCCGCGGGCTGGAACCTGTCGCCGAAGCGCCAGCTTCGAAGCACAAGCGGGAAATGCAGCCGATCGCGGTCCAAAACTGCCCCTGATTCCTTAGTTTCTCCCCTCTGGGCGGGCCAGTCAATCTCCGTGAGGCGGATTACGCAACCTGCTTGAGGAATGGGAAGGAGGAATTCACCGCGGCTAAAATCGATTTTGTATTCGAAGTCCGCGGCGGGAGCTTTTTTGGTGTCATTCGCTGAGACGATTGGAGCTGGAACATCTCTGCGAAAAACCAGAGCGTTGGCATCGCGGCGGATTTCGAGGCGGCCGGGGAGTTGCAGCGACTTTCCACTTTGGCCATGCCGGGCCAGTTCGAGAGCGATTTGAACGTGGTGCGCGGTGATTTGTCCTGTGCCGTGCTTTGCCTCTTCCATTAGACGACGCAAGATGCGTTTGGTCAGGGCGATGGAAGATTCCGAAGAGGGCTTGAGGGGATTTTGCTCGCTGCTGGAAAGTGCCGCGGAGGAAGAGGGGCCAAACGGCGCGAGCAAAGAGGAAATGGGGATGCGAAATTCGTGGGGAAGGCGGGTGCGGAGTGCGTCGCAGCGTTCGCGCGCGAGAAAATCGAGTAAGGATTCATCTTCGCGGGCGAGTTCCGCAAGAGAAGAAAGATGTTCGACGGCACCGCTGGGGAAATGGCGCTCTAAAATTGGAAGGAGTTTCGTTCGAATGCGGGCGCGCAGGCGAGTAAGGTCGCGATTGGTGGCGTCCTCGCGCCAGCGTTGTTTGCGCGCGCGAAGATAGGCGCGGAGTTCCGCACGACGAAAAGAGAGAAGCGGGCGAATGATCGTCTCCGTGCGCGGATGGATGCCGCCGAGGCCGGCGAGTCCGGTGCCGCGAAGAATATGGGCGAGGACGGTTTCGGCTTGATCGTCCGCGGTGTGAGCGACGGCGACGCAATCCACTTTTTGTTGGTGGATGAGACGCGCGAAGAAGTCGTAGCGAGCGCGGCGGGCCGCGTCCTCGAGATTCGCTTTTTCGCGCTTGGCTTTGGCGGCGACTTCGATTTTTTCGGCGTAGAGAGGTAAGTCAAATTTTGTGGCCAGCTTCGCGACAAACTTTTCGTCGGCGTCCGAAGCCGTGCCGCGCAAGCGATGGTTCAGGTGAGCCAGGCTCAAGACGAGGCCGAGCGATCGCTGAATTTCGAGCAGGAGAAAGAGCAAAGCGACGGAATCGGCTCCGCCGGAGACAGCCACTGCGACGCGAGTGCCGGGCTCGAGTAGATGAGTGCTCTCGAGGCTCAGCAGAAGACGGCGGGCCAAGCCAGCGGTTGCTTGCCGAGTTGCGGCGCTCGAAGAAATTCGCTTAGGCATTGTTGTTGCGGCTATGGTAGCAACTGGCGGAGGAGCGGGTCGAGCGGCGCGCGCAACATCAGGGAGTGGCTAGAGAGCTTGGCGTGAAACGAGCGAGGCGCAGGAGTTTCCGTGGCGTTCGCGGGAACGCGGATGTACTATGCGGCGGGAAATAAAAAACAAGACAAAGGCGGCGAACATGGAGATCGAGCGGCGCGAATTCCTGAAGACAACGGGGAAGGCAATCACGGTGGGCGCGGCGGCGCTGGCGCTCGGAGGGAAAGTTCTGGGAGCGAACGACCGCGTGCGAGTTGCAGTTTGCGGAGTGCGCGGGCGCGGCAAGGATCATATTCGCGGGTTCGCGGGCGTGCCGGGAGTCGAGCTTGCGGCGCTGTGCGACGTGGACGAAAACGTTTTGAACGAGCGGCTTGGGGACATTGAAAAAATGGGACGGCCCAGGCCGAAGGGTTATTGGGACGTGCGCAAGCTGCTCGAAGACAAGGAAATTGATGCGATTTCCATTGCGACGCCAAACCACTGGCATTCGCTGATCGGGATTTGGGCGTGCCAAGCCGGCAAAGATGTGTATGTGGAAAAGCCGTGTTCGCACAATTGGTTCGAAGGGCGGCAATTGGTGCGCGCGGTGAAAAAGTACAACCGGATTTGCCAGCACGGCAGCCAGTCGCGTTCGAACCCCGGGATGCTCGAAGCAATCGCGCATCTGAGCGATGGCACGGTCGGAAACGTTTATTTGGGGCGCGCGATTTGCTTCAAATGGCGCGGCACGATCGGCCACGCGCTGCCGGAACCCGTACCGGCCGGAGTGCACTACGACCTTTGGACGGGCCCAGCGCCGTTCAAGCCGTTCACGCGCAACCGGTTTCATTACAACTGGCATTGGATCTGGGACACCGGCAACGGCGAATGCGGCAACCAAGCGATTCACGAGATTGATATCACGCGATGGGGACTTGGCGTGCGATTTCCGGTTTCCGTTTCGGCGATGGGCGGGCATTTCATGTTTGAGGACGACCAGGAGACGCCCAACGATTTGAACGCGGTCTACTACTTCGACGATGCGAACGGGAAGCGGAAAATGATGGAGCTGGAAATTCGCCATTGGATCACGAACCACGAGGCGGAAATTGGCACAGGGGCTTATGGGGCAAGCGCGGTGCCTCCCGCCGGGCTAAGTGCACCGGCCAAAATGAAATCTCCCAGCAGGCAGACGGGGCTCGGGCCGAAAGACGCAAAGACCAACACCATCGGAAATATTTTCTATGGATCGAAAGGAATTCTCGCGATTGACGGCTACGATGCGTACAAGACATGGCTCACGGATCAGCTCGAGCCAGGGCCGCACGGAAAAGCGGCCGGCAACCACTTTGCAAACTTCATTGATTGTGTCCGCAGCCGGCGTGCCGAGGATATTCATTCGCCTATCGAGGAAGGTCACATTTCCTGCACTCTGGTGCATCTGGCGAACGCATCGTATCGGCTTGGGCGGACGCTAAAATTCGATCCTGCCACGGAGCAAGTCGTTGGAGACGAAGAAGCAAACGTGATGCTTCGCGGGACGTACCGCGCGCCGTATGTCGTGCCGGAAGAAGTTTGAGCGCAAGGAAGCGCAGGGAACTGCACTCCCGCTGCAATCGTTCAAATGCATATCAGGGCTTGGACTGAGCCGCCTTCGCCTGCTTGGCCTTCGCGACCATGTCGCGAACGTCCTTGAGCAGAGCTTGTGAATCGTAGACGATGCCGTCCTTGATGGTGAATTTGACGCACTGTTCGTGCACTTCCTTGCGGTCCTGGCTGACGCGCGTCACACCGATGCCATAGAAGACTTTCACATCCGCGAGAGGATTTTCGGAGAGCAAGACAAGATCCGCGAGGTAGCCGGGGCGGATAACACCGAGCTCTGGATTCTTAACCACGCGCGCGCCATTCTCGGTGGCGGCATGAATCGTTTCGAGTGGCGAAAAGCCGGCTTCTTCGAGCATCTCGAGCTCGCGAACGGTTCCAAAGCCCCACAAGCTGAACAAAAATCCGGTATCGGAGCCGACGGCGACGACACCGCCCTGGTTTTTATAGTCGTTCACAAAATCCATCCAGATACGGTACGCGCGCGCCCAATCCGCTTCTTTGTTGGAAGTCCAGTCATAGAAATAGGAAGCATGATGCGCGGGATTGGGAAGGAACGAATCCATCACGACGGGGAGCGTGTACGTGGAATGCCAGGGAAGGTTGGCGGCGCGCATCACGTCCCGATTTGCTTCATAGATGCTGAAGGTGGGAACCATGATGAATCCCGTCTTGTGCATAGTGTCGAGAAGGGAGTGGATGACTTCACCGTGCAATTTGCCGACATCGGCTTGCAGCCAGGCGCGGCCGGTTTCGAGAAAGCGATCCGGCTCGCTCGAATAGTTATAGTCGGGAGGAAGGCTCTGGATGGTCTGGTTCGTGAAGGAGGATTCTGGGTAGCCGTAATGATGTTCGATGGTGGAAGCACCTTCGCTGGCCACCTTAACGGCGTTCATGGGGTAGACGCCGTCCTGCGCGATGTGAACAGCGACGCCCATACCGTTCTTGCGCGCTTCGTCGGCTAGCGCGTGAAAGACATCCGGCCAGAGGCCCGGTTTGCCGATGACTTTGATTCCGTCCACGCCTTCGGAGTGCCATTCATCCACGACCTGGCGCGCGCCGTCTGCGTGGAAGAAGCGCGAATCGTTGCCGCGCCCCCAGAAAGGGTAAACATAGATGCGCGGAGCGATAATCTTGTCTTCCGCGCTGAGTTGTTTTTCAGCGACCATTTCTTTGGGCGTGTCGTTGCCGATGTTGAAGGTGCGAATGGTAGTGACCCCGTGGCCGAGCAACAGCTTGTAGATGTACTCGGCGGGGACATCTTTGTTTTCATTGACGTGAATGTGGACATCAATCAGGCCGGGTGTGACGTACATGCCTTTGGCTTCGATGATGCGGTCGGGAGCCTTTTCCTGTTTGGCGCCAGGAGCGCTCTGATTTCGGGAACGACCGATGGCGTCTTCGGGAACGATGCGTTCGATGTGGTTGCCTTGGATGAAAATGTTCACAGGGCCGTAGGCGGGAGCGCCGGAGCCGTCAATCACAGTGACGCCGCGAATTTCGAGCAGGCTATAAGGGCCCGCTTGTTCGGTGCCGTTCGGGTTTTGGGCGGATGCGCCGGGAGAGATGACGAAGAGGAGGGCGGTCGCAGACAGGAGTTGCGCTGCAATTTTGGTGGTTCGGGCTGGGATCAAGTACAAGTCATAGTCCTTTCGACGCACTGTTTCTTATGCGGCGGCAAGGCTAATGAGAATGGGGGGAGAAGTCCAGCATAGATTGAGCGAGGGCGAACGCGGCGGCGGTCAGAAGGTGCCTGAGGCAGGAGCAGCGAGAAAATCGCGGAGCGCAAAGAGCAAAGCGGCGCAGATGTGGAAGGCTGTGGAAATCGTAAATGTGGTGTTGACAATTCTGTAGGCGCATCGTATTCTTCTTGGGCTGTGGAAGCGCCTTTCTGCTGGACAGGAGGGTCACGCTCTTTGACAACCGATACGATGTGCCAGAATCCGTTCGAAACCATTCGTCCTTTTCGAGCACGAATGGTCTGAGTAAAATCGAGCGACAACAATTCGCTTGGGAAGGCTGGCTCCGGTGCAAACCGGGGCTTTTTTATTGCGTGAAGGCCTTTGGCCGGCAGGCGATAACCCAAGCAACCAGTTTCAAACGAGAGTTTGATCCTGGCTCAGAGCGAACGCTGGCGGCGTGCTTAACACATGCAAGTCGAGTGCGCGCCTGTAGCAATACAGGTGGCGCACGGCGCACGGGTGCGTAACACGTGGGCAATCTGCCCTCCGATGGGGAATAACTCCGGGAAACCGAAGCTAATTCCGCATAACATTCCTTGGACTCCGGTCTGGGGACTCAAAGGCGTAAGTCGTCGGAGGAGGAGCCCGCGCACGATTAGCTAGTTGGCAGGGTAACGGCCTACCAAGGCTTTGATCGTTAGCTGGTCTGAGAGGATGGCCAGCCACACTGGAACTGAGACACGGT